>NZ_VTHK01000001.1 GCF_009765355.1 Amycolatopsis anabasis
ACACCCGGTCAACCCCACCCCACCAGCAAAAACCAAGATGAAAAATGCCCATTGGGGGATTCCGGCTAGGTGAAACTAGTTCAGCTTCTGGCCTGCTGACTTGAGGTGCTGGGCGGCTTCGACCACGCGGGCGGCCATCCCGGCTTCGGCGGCCTTGAGGTAGCTGCGCGGGTCGTAGGTCTTCTTGTTGCCGACCTCGCCGTCGATCTTGAGCACCCCGTCGTAGTTCTTGAAGAAGTGGTCGGCGATCGGGCGGCTGAACGCGTACTGGGTGTCGGTGTCCACGTTCATCTTGACCACGCCGTAGGAGACCGCCTCGTGGATCTCCTCCAGCAGGGAGCCCGAGCCGCCGTGGAAGACCAGTTCGAACGGCTTCGAACCCTCCGGCAGGCCGAGCTTCTCGGCGGCGACCTCCTGGCCGCGCTTGAGCACGTCCGGGCGCAGCCGCACGGCGCCCGGCTTGTAGGCACCGTGCACGTTGCCGAAGGTCGCGGCCAGCAGGTAGCGGCCCTTGTCGCCGGAGCCGAGCGCGTCGACGGTTTTCACGAAGTCGCCCTCGGCGGTGTAGAGCTTCTCGTTGATCTCGTTGGAGACGCCGTCCTCCTCGCCGCCGACCACGCCGATCTCCACCTCGAGGATGATCTTCGCGGCGGCCGCCTTGGCCAGCAGTTCGGTCGCGATCTCCAGGTTCTCGTCGAGGTCGATCGCCGAGCCGTCCCACATGTGGGACTGGAAGAGCGGGTTCTCGCCGCGGTTCACGCGTTCGGCCGAGATCTCGATCAGCGGGCGGACGAAGCCGTCGAGCTTGTCCTTCGGGCAGTGGTCGGTGTGCAGCGCCACGTTGATCGGGTACTTCGCGGCGACCACGTGCGCGAATTCGGCGAGCGCGACCGAGCCGGTCACCATGTCCTTGACCTTCTGCCCCGACGCGAATTCCGCGCCGCCGGTGGAGAACTGGATGATCCCGTCGCTCTCCGCCTCGGCGAACCCGCGCAGCGCGGCGTTCAGGGTCTCCGACGAGGTCACGTTGATGGCCGGGAACGCGAATTCGTTCGCCTTCGCCCGGTCGAGCATCTCCGCGTAGACCTCGGGGGTCGCGATGGGCATCGTTGATCCTCCTCCGGAACTGAAAACCAGGTTCGGGGCGAATCGTACGAGGTCGCGCGGGTGGGCACTACGGTCGTGTGCCTTCTGGCGGGGTCGTGGGTGTTCAGGACGGGTGTGACGTCCTGAACACCCACGGCCTCAGAGCAGCACCTCGGCCAGGGCGCGGTAGGTCGGCAGCGGGTCGGCGTTGTCGGCGGTGAGGACCTGCAGGTTCACGTGGTCCGCACCGGCGTCGAGGTGGGCCCGCGCGCCGCGCGCGATCGTCTCCGCGTCGCCGTGCAGGACGAGCGCGTCGATCAGGCGGTCGCTGCCGCCGTTCGCGAAATCCTCCTCGGTGAAGTCGAGGCGCTTGAGGTTGCTGGTGTAGTTGGTCAGGGAGAGGTAGAACTGGACCACCGGGCGGCCGATCGCGCGGGCCCGTTCCGGGTCGGTCTCCAGGACGACCTTGTGTTCCGGCGCGAGCAGCGGACCCTCGCCGAGGATCTCGCGGGCCTGCCGGGTGTGTTCGGGGATGGTCAGGTACGGGTGCGCGCCCGCCGTGCGGTCGCCCGCGAGTTCGACCACCTTCGGCCCGAGCGCGGCGAGTGCCCGGTCCTCGACCGGCACGCCGTGACCGTCCAATTCGTCCAGATACGCCACGAGCGCGGTGTAGGGCTTGACGAACTCCTGGGTGTGCTCGCGGTGCCCGGCGCCGATGCCGAGCAGGAACCGGCCCGGATGCTTCGCCGCGATCCGGTGGTAGGAGGCCGCGACGGTCGCCGCGTCGTCCTTCCAGATGTTCACGATCCCGGTGGCCACCGCGATGTTCTTCGTCGCGTCCAGCAGGCTTTCCGCCTGTTCCAGATCACCCGCCGGTGAGCCGCCGATCCAGAGCGCGCCGAAGCCGAGTTCGTCCAGCTCGGCGGCCTGCTCCGGGGTGAGCTGTGCGAAATGCCGCCAGATTCCGATCCTGCCCAAGGTCACAGTCATACCGGGGGCAACCACACCGGCCCGCCGATTCATTCCGCGCTACGTTCGGACCATGGCGAAAATCGGTAACAGTGAACTTGAGGTGTACGGCCTGAATCTGGGTGGCAACGTGTTCGGCTGGACCGCCGACGAGGCCCAGTCCTTCGCCGTCCTGGACGCCTATGTCGCGGCCGGCGGCAACTTCGTCGACACCGCGGACGTGTACAGCGCCTTCGCCGAGGGCAATTCCGGCGGCGAATCCGAGACGATCATCGGCAACTGGCTGGCCAGGCGCGGCCGCCGCGACGACGTGGTGATCGCCACCAAGGTCGGCGCGTGGGAACGCCACCGCGGGCTGTCGGCGGCCAACATCCGGGAGGCGGCCGAGGATTCGCTGCGCCGCCTGCGCACCGACCACATCGACCTGTACTACGCGCACTACGACTTCCCGGACGACCCGCTGGAGGAGACGCTCGCCGCGTTCGACGAACTGGTGCGCGCCGGGAAGGTCCGCTACATCGCGGCGTCCAACTACAAAGCCGACCGGCTCGCCGAGGCGCTGTCCATTTCGGACCGCGAGGGCTTCGCGCGGTACGTCGCCCTGCAGCCGCACTACAACCTGGTGGAGCGCGGGTTCGAGGAGGAACTGGCCCCCCTGGTCGCCCGCGAGGGCCTGTCCACGCTGCCGTACTACGGGCTGGCCAAGGGGTTCCTCGCCGGGAAGTACCGGTCCAAGGACGCCGCCGGGGACAGCCCGCGCGCGGGTGGGGCACTGTCCTATTTGGACGAACGCGGGGAGCGCGTGCTCGCCGCGCTGGACGCGGTGGCCGACGCGCACCGGGTGCCGGTGGCGGCCGTCTCGCTGGCCTGGCTCGCGGCGCAGCCGACCGTGGCCGCGCCGATCGCCAGCGCGCGAAACCTGGAGCAGCTCGAGGGCATTCTGCCCGCGGTCGGCCTGAAGCTGAGCGACGAGGAGCTGAAATCGCTCACCGACGCGTCGTCGTGAACTCGAAGTAACAGTTACTTCTGGGTAGCCTACCGGGAGTAAGTTGAGGTACGGTGCCTTCTCGAGGAGCTCATCGAGGAGGCACCGTGGCGAATCCGCTCGCCTTGCTGACCGGCAAGGGCAAGGTCAACGGCAAGGTCGTACTCATCACCGGCGCGGCGCGCGGCATCGGCGCCGGGCTCGCCGAGCGCCTGGCCGCCCGGGGCGCCAAGGTCGCGCTGGTCGGGCTGGAAGCCGAGGAGCAGCGCAAGGTCGCCGAGCGGATCGGCCCGGACGCGGCGTCCTGGGAGGCCGACGTCACCGACTGGACCGCGCTGGAGCAGGCGACCGCGGGGGTCGTGGAGCGCTTCGGCGGGATCGACGTGGTGATCGCCAACGCGGGCATCGCGACCACCGGTTTCGTGCGCTCGGTCGATCCGGCCGCCTTCGAGAAGGTGATCGAGGTCGATCTGCTCGGCGTGTGGCGGACCTTCCGGGTCACGCTGCCGCACGTCATCGAGCGCAAGGGCTACCTGCTCGCGATCTCCTCACTCGCGGCGATCACGCACGCGCCGGGCATGGCGAACTACGCGGCCGCGAAGGCGGGGGTCGAGGCGTTCAGCAACAGCCTGCGCGCCGAGGTCGCCCACCTCGGGGTGAAGGTCGGCGTCGCGCATCCGACCTGGATCCGCACCGATCTGGTGGAAAGCGCGGACGCGCACCCGGTGTTCGGCAAGCTGCGCGCCGGGATGCCCGGACTGATCGGCAAGACGTACCCGCTCGGGGTGGCGCTGGACTGCCTGGAGGCCGGGATCCTGAGGCGGGCGCGGACCATCCACGTGCCGCGCTGGGTCGGCGGGCTCAAGCTGATCCGGGCGTTCCTGCCGCCGATCATCGAGCTGGGCTCGCGGTCGCGGGTGCCCGCGGCCGACAAGGCGGCGCTGGCGGACATCAAAGAACGCGGCGCGCGGGCCGCCGCGGTCACCGGGCACGGTGGCCGCGCGGCCATCAAATAGCGGCCCGCGGGGCACTATTCGGTGGCCCTCAGGGCACCCAGGCGCCGAGCACTGGGCGGTACTCGCGGACCGTCCGCTCGGCGACCACGCCCTCGAGGTGGTACGGGTCCTGGTTGATGATCTCGTACAGGGCGTTCTCGTCGTCGGCCTGGTAGAGGGAGATCCCGCCGCTGTCGTCGCCGAGCGGCCCGGCCACCGCGACCGTCCCCTGCTCGGCCAGCCGGGTCAGGAACTCGCGGTGCCGCGGCCGGACGTCGGCCAGTTTCTCTTGCACGTAACGGATTTCCACCAGGTACCAGGCCATCACGCCTCCGCGGTTCGATCGACTGCCATCCCGACCGTACCCGGGGGCGCCCAGCACCTGGACGTGCTTCCCAAATTTTGGGCTGTGAGGCTGCCGGGCCAACCCGATACGCTGTGCGTGCGTGAGCGTGTTGTGAGCACGCCACCGCAGGAAGCCGTACCCAGCTCGACCGCGCGTCGCGGGTACACGCAGCAACGGGTCGAGAACGGACGGGGACATATGCCGGAGGGCAGCGCCGAACGCAGCGTGGAGCGCACGCTCGGGCACCTGCGCACGATCGACGGGCCGCCACCGGCGCCCGCGGCCGCCGCGCCGCTGACGCTCGAGGATCTCTACCGCACGCACCGCATGCGCCTGGTCCGGCTGGCGATCCTGCTGGTCGACGAGCCGGCCACCGCGGAGGACGTGGTCCAGGAGGCGTTCACCGGACTGCACCGCAACTGGGGCAAGCTGCGCGACGCCGCGGCCGCCGTCGGCTACCTGCGCACGGCGGTGGTGAACGGATCGCGCAGCGTGCTGCGCCGCCGCAAGACCGCGCGCGAGTACGTCCCGCCGCACGCGGTGAACGCGCGCTCCGCGGAGAGCCTGGCGATGCTGTCCACCGAGCACCAGGCCGTGGTCAACGCGCTGTCCAAGCTGCCGCCGCGCCAGCGGGAGGTGCTGGTGCTGCGGTACTACGGCGGCCTGTCCGAGGCGGAGATCTCCGAAGCCGCCGGGATTTCCAAAGGAACCGTAAAGTCCACCGCCAGCCGCGCCCTCGAAGCGCTGCAGAAAGCCATGCAGGCGCCCAATTAGTGGGACCACGGATAACGGCGTCGCTTCGAATCCCGGGGTTCCTCCCCCGAACTTGGTTTAGACCAATATGCTAGGGCGTGTGAGAGACGCCGGAGACTTCGTGATCACGGGCGGGCGCATCGCCGCCCCGGACGGCCTGCTGGACGACGGCTGGCTCGCGGTCTCCGGGGGACTGATTTCCGGTATGGGAACCGGCGCCCCGCCCGGGGGCGAGCACGTCGACGTCGCGGGCGCGCTGGTGGTGCCCGGGTTCATCGACACCCACTGCCACGGCGGCGGGGGCGGCTCGTTCTCCAGCGGCGAGACGAAAGAGCTGGTCAGCGCCATCAACGCGCACCGGCGGCACGGTACGACCACCATGCTCGCCAGCCTGGTCTCCGATCCGGTGCGCACCCTGGTCAGCCAGATGGCCGCGCTGAACGAACTGGTGGAGGACGGCGAGCTGGCCGGGATCCACCTGGAGGGCCCGTTCATCTCCCGGGCCCGGTGCGGCGCGCACGATCCGGCGGCGTTGCGCGAACCGGACGCGGCCACGGTCGACGCCCTGCTCAGCGCGGGCCACGGCGCGGTCCGGATGGTCACCCTCGCGCCCGAGCTGACCGGCGGTGTGCGCGCGGTGCGCCAGCTCGCCGAGGCCGGGGTGATCGTGGCGCTCGGCCACACCGACGGCGTCGAGGAGCAGATCCTGCCCGCGATCGACGCGGGCGCGACCGTCGCGACCCACCTGTTCAACGGCATGCGCCCGCTGCACCACCGCGAGCCCGGCCCGATCGGCGCGCTGCTGGACGACGAGCGGATCACCATCGAGCTGATCTGCGACCTGGTGCACCTGCACCCGACCGTGGTCCGGCTGGCCGCGACGCACGCGGGCAGGGACCGGACCGTGCTGATCACCGACGCGATGTCGGCCACCGACGCCGAGGACGGCAGCTACCGGCTCGGCAAGCTCGAGGTCGACGTGCGGGACGGCGTCGCGACGCTCGCCGAGAACGGTTCGCTCGCGGGCAGCACGCTGACCATGGACACCGCGTTCCGCAACCTGGTGCGCAGCGCCCGGGTGGACATCCTGGACGCGGTCCGCGCGACCTCGGGCCGCCCGGCCGAGCTGCTCGGCATCGCCGACCGCACCGGTTCGCTGCGCCCCGGCCTGGCCGCCGACCTGGTCGTCCTCACCGACGAACTCCGCCCGTCCCGCGTCCTGCGCCAAGGCGAATGGGTCCCCGGCACCTGAGGCCGCGAACCGATCCGCGACGGGGACCGGCTCCGCACTCCTAGACTTCCCCGGGTGCTGGAATACCGGGTAGACGACCTCGCACGCGCGGCGGGCACCACCGTCGGGAACGTCCGCGTGTACCAGGACCGCGGGCTGCTGCCCCCGCCGATGCGCCGCGGCCGGGTCGCGGTCTACACCGAGGCCCACCTCGCGCGCCTGCGCCTGATCCTCGAGATGCTCAAACGCGGGTACGCCTTCGCCCAGATCGACGAGATGATCACCGCCTGGGAGTCGGGCCGCGACCTGGCCGACGTGCTCGGCCTGGAGGAGGTGCTGACCCAGCCCTGGTCCGACGAGGCGCCCCAGCGGGTCTCGCTCAGCGAACTGGCCCGCGAGTTCGGCCGCTACGCCACCCCGTCGAACATCCGGCGCGTGCTGCGGCTCGGCGTGGTCGAACAGGACGGCGCCCACATCGTCGTGCGCAGCCCGCGGCTGCTGCAGGCCGGACGCGAACTGCTGGCCGCGGGGGTGCCGCTGTCGGCCGTGCTGGACATCGCCGAGCAGGTCCAGCGGCACACCGACGAGCTGGCGAAGTCGTTCCTCAAGCTGGTCGACGAGCACATCCTGCCGAAGACCGAGGGCTGGACGCCGAACTCGGACGAGGTGCCCGAGCTGACCGAGCGCGCCAAACGTTTGCGGCCGCAGGCCCAGGCCGCGGTGTCGGCCCTGCTCGCCCAGTCGATGAGCCGCGAGCTGACCGAATGGCTCGACGCGAGGTTCGGCCCCTTGCTCAAGCACGCCGACGACCGGCCGAAGATTTAGTCTTCCATTCTTTCAATGGCCGTTCTAACGTTTGACGTGTACTCCGATACGGGGAGGAGCGGCAGATGAACCGTCGGACCGAGGTCCCGAACCGGGAGACCACCGCGCAGCGGCTGCAGCTGTCGTCGGCGAAGCTCTCCTACGACCCGGACGTGGACATCGACTGGGACGCACCGCTGCACCCGGACAAGTTCTTCATTCCCGAGCAGCTGATCAGCCTGTACGGCACCGAACTGTGGGACCGGATGACGCAGCAGCAGCGCATCGAACTGTCCAAACAGGAGATGGTCAACACGATCAGCGTCGGGATCTGGTTCGAGACCATCCTGATGCAGATGCTGCTGCGGATGACCTACCGGCAGGATCCGACCACCCGGCACGTGCACTACGCGTACACCGAGGTCGCCGACGAATGCCGCCACTCGACCATGTTCGGGCGGCTGATCGAGAAGGCGGGCGGACGCCCGTACCGCCAGCCGCTGCACTGGTACGCGCTCGGCCAGGTGCTGCCGTTCATCCTGCGGGGACCGTCGATGTGGGCCGCCACGCTGATGGGCGAGGAGGTGTTCGACGTCCTGCAGCGCGACACCATGCGCGACGAGAACCTGCAGCCGATCGTGCGCGCGGTGATGCGGATCCACGTCACCGAGGAGGCGCGGCACGTCCGGTACGCCCGCGAGGACCTGCTGCGCGGCATGGTCAAGGCGAGCCGGTTCGACAAGGAGTTCGCGCGCCTGGTCGCCGCCGAGGGCGCCATGCTGCTGGCGACCACGCTGACCCGCCCGTTGCAGTACAAGCGCGCGGGCCTGGACCCGCGGGAGGCGCGGCGGCAGGCGTGGGAGAACCCGCACCGCAAGGCCGCCGCGCAGCACGGCGCCTCCCGGGTGGTGGGCTTCCTGTCCGAGGCCGATCTGATCGGCGGCCCCACCGAACGGATCTGGCGGCGTTCCGGTCTGCTCGCCTAGCTACGCTGGGAGCCGATGAGCGAGTCCGACAAAGCCCCGGAAGAGGCCGTGAACGAGGCCGAGCCGGAACCTGCCCAGCGCGGCGGCGACGCGCCCGTCGAAACCGAAGCCTCCGAAAGCAAGGCCGACGACACCGATCCGGAGCGCCTGCTGGCCGAGGCGCTGCGCGCGCAGGCCCGCAGCGCGCCCGCGCACCCGTCCGCCCCGGAATCCGCGCCCCTGGCGCAACTCGCCGCGGATCCCGGGCCGCTGCCCGCCGCCGGGCGGTCCGAGGCCACCGACCGCACCGAGGCGCTGCGGCCGCCCCGCGCGATCCCCGTGTTCTCCGGCGGCGACTCCGCGCCCCCGCCGAGCTACGGGCTGCTGTCCGGCGCGGACGCGGGTTCCCTGGAACGGGAACGGGCCGCCCTGGACGCGCTCGCCGAATCCGCGACCGAGCGGCAGCGCGCGGAGGTCACCCGCCAGGAGACGGTCCACACCCCGGTCGGCGCGCACTGGATCCTGCTGCTCGCCGTCCTGCTCGGCCTCGCCGCCGGCTCGGTCGCCGGGCTGCTGACCCTGCTCTGACGCGTGAGCGCTGGCGGGGCGGCACTTTTCCGCCAGAGCGACCTGCTCGCCTGGACGGGGCGAGGCCGCCGGGTGCTGGGTCGTGAGCCGCGTCGAAAGCGCGCGCACTTTCGGGCCGCATCGCGGCGGTACTTCCCCGCCACGGCAGGGTTCCCGTGCACACGGGAGGACACTGGGAACCGGGGGTCGTGAGTGCCGCGCCGTAGCTCTCACGATTCACACAGGGTCACCCTGTACCGTTTATTGGCGTGATCCTCGCTGAGACCACGCAGACGCTGGCCCTGATGCCCAAGTTCCTCAACCCGGAATGGCTGCTCACCGAGTTCGGTGCGTACGTGATCGTCGGGTTGTGCCTGGTCATCTTCATCGAGAGCAGCATCTTCCCGGTCCTCCCGGGCGATTCGCTGCTGTTCACCGCCGGCCTGTTCGTCGCGCAGGGATCCATCCACGCCCCGCTGTGGCTGGTGTGCCTGCTGGTCACGGTCGCCGCGCTGCTGGGCAACGTGGTCGGCTACTTCATCGGCTACAAGGCGGGACCGGCGCTGTTCAAACGGCCGGATTCCAAGTTCTTCAAACAGGAGTACGTGGACAAGACACACGCGTTCCTGGAGAAGCACGGCCCCAAGGCGGTCGTGCTGGCCCGGTTCGTGCCGTTCGTGCGCACGTTCATCACCTGGATCGCCGGGATCGGCCGGATGAACCCGCGGACGTACTTCACCTACACGGTGATCGGCGGCATCCTGTGGGCCGCCGGGATCACCGCGCTCGGCGCGCTGCTCGGCAACATCACCTTCATCAAGACCAACATCGAGGCGATCTTCATCCTGATCGTGCTGGTCTCGGTGCTGCCGATCGTCATCGAGTACTTCAAGAACCGCAAGGAGAAGAAGCTGGCCGCCGCGCGGGACGCCGAGGTGACCCAGCAGATCCCGCGCGTCGAAGCCGACTAGTCAGGCCAGCGAGAACATCGAGCCCGGGTTGAACAGGTTGTCCGGGTCGAGCGCGGTCTTGATCTGGCGGTGCACCTTCATCCCGACCGGGCCGATCTCCCGTTCCAGCCATTCGCGTTTGATCTTGCCGACGCCGTGCTCGCCGGTCACCGTGCCGCCGAGCGAGAGCCCGACCTCGAGGATGGCGTCGAACGCCTTCCGCGCGCGGGCGAACTCGTCCGGATCGTCCGGCGCGTAGACGATCGTCGGGTGCATGTTGCCGTCCCCGGCGTGCCCGACCACGGCGATCCGCAGGCCCACCTCCTCGCTGATCCGCTCGCATCCGGCGATCAGCTCGGCGATCCGGGTGCGCGGCACGGACACGTCGTCGGTGAGCCACACGCCGTAGAGCTCGAGCGCGGTGAGCACGACCCGGCGCGCCTGCAGCAGCATGTTGCCCTCGGCGAGGTCGTCGGTCGCGTACGTCATGTCCGAACCGCAGTCGAGGCAGATCTGCTCGAGGGCGGCCAGTTCGCGCCGCGCCACCTCGCCGCCGGAGTCGGACTGGGCGAGCAGCAGCGCGCGGCAGTCCGAACCGGCGCCGATGTCGGTCTTCAGGTACGCCTCGGACGCCTTGATCGACGCGGCGTCCATGATCTCCAGCAGCGACGGGACCAGGCCCTCGCGGACCACCCGGGCCACCGCCTCCCCGGCCGCCTCGGTGCTGGTGAACCCGGCGACCAGGGTCGCGGGCGCCTGCGGCAACGGCTTCAGCGCGACCGTGGCCTGGGTGATCACGCCGAGCGTCCCCTCGCTGCCGACGAACAGCCTCGCCAGGTCGTAGCCCGCGACGCCCTTCACCGTGCGGCGCCCGGTCTTCAGCAGCGAACCATCGGCGAGCACGACTTCCAGGCCCAGCACGGAATCCGTGGTGACCCCGTACTTCACGCAGCACAGCCCGCCGGCGTTGGTGGACAGGTTCCCGCCGATGGTGCACCAGTCGTAGCTGGACGGATCGGGCGGGTAGAACAGCCCGTGTTTCTCGACCGCGTCGCGGAAGTCCAGGTTGATCACGCCCGGTTGCACCACGGCGAGCCGGTTCCCGGCGTCGATCTCGACGATCTCGTTGAGCTTGGTGAGCACGAGCATCACGCAGCCGTCGATCGCGTTGGCCGCGCCGGAGAGCCCGCTGCCCGCGCCTCTCGGCACGATCGGCACCTTCGCCTCGGCGCAGGCACGCACGGTCGCCTGCACCCCGGCGACGTCGACCGGCAGCACGACCGCGAGCGGCCGCCCGACCGGGGCGAGCGGCATCATGTCGCGGGCGTAGCTGCCGGTGACGTCGCTGTCGGTGAGCACGGCGTCCTTGCCGAGCTCGTCGCGGAGTTTCGCCAGCAGGGCTTCGTTGCTCATACCCCTACCGTAATACGAGAACTCTCTCGCTTGGTGGAATTTTTTTTCCGCAGAAGGAGAGTGGCCTGGATGCCCGCGTAGGCGAGCAGCACGGCCCCGACCACCGCGGTCACGTGCATGCCCTGCACGAAGGCCTCCTTGGCCGCGGCGAGCAGCGACTCCCCGGCCGGGCCGGGCAGCTGACCGGCCGCGGCGACCGCGCCGCCGAGCGTCTCCCGCGCGGCTTCCGGCGCGTCCCCGGGCAGCCCGCCGCGGTAGACCGCGGTGGCCAGGCTGCCCAGGATCGCGGTGCCCAGCGCCCCGCCCAGCTCGAACCCGGTCTCCGAGATCGCCGAGGCGGCCCCGGCCCGCTGCGGCGGCGCGGCGGAGATGATCAGGTCGTTGGTCAGCGTCTCGGACAGCGCCACCCCGCCGGAGAGCAGCGCGAACGCCACCACCAGCAGGGCCAGCCCGGACGTCACGCCGATCTGGGTCAGCGCGGCGAACGAGGCGGCCGCGGCCAGCAACCCGCCGCCGATCAGCGTCGACGGGCGGATGTGCCGGGCCAGCACCGGTGCGAGCAGCGCACCGGCCACCCCGGCCGCGGTCTCCGGCAGCAGCCAC
Source organism: Amycolatopsis anabasis (assembly GCF_009765355.1). Lineage (GTDB taxonomy): Bacteria > Actinomycetota > Actinomycetes > Mycobacteriales > Pseudonocardiaceae > Amycolatopsis > Amycolatopsis anabasis. The sequence goes on from NZ_VTHK01000001.1 coordinate 11,668, forward strand.
AGCGCCGCGGTCATCGGCCGCAGGCCGAGCACCAGCTGCAGGTACTGCGGCACCAGGAACAGCAGGCCGACCAGCGCGAACACCCCGAGCAGGTTGGTCGCGATCGAGGCGCTGAACGCCCGCTCGCGGAACAGGTCGAGGTCGATCATCGGCTCGGCCAGCGCCCGCTGGCGCAGCACGAACACCGTGCCGAGCGCGAGCCCGAGGACGATCGTCCCGGCCGCGGTCCAGTTCAGGCCGTGCTCGGCGATCGTCTTGATGCCGTAGACGATCGGCAGCATGGTGGCCAGCGACAGCACCGCGGAGAGCAGGTCGAAGCGGCCCGGCTTCGGGTCCTTCGCCTCCGGGAGCAGCACCGGGCCGAGCACCAGCAGCAGCACCATGACCGGCACGTTGATCAGGAACACCGAGCCCCACCAGAAGTGCTCGAGCAGCCAGCCGCCGACGACCGGGCCGACCGCCATCCCGCCGGAGAAGCCCGCGCTCCACGTGCCGATGGCGATCCGCCGCTGACCGGCGTCGGTGAAGATGCTGCGGATCAGCGAAAGCGTCGACGGCATCAGCGTCGCGCCGCCGAGGCCGAGCAGCGCACGCGCGGCGATCAGCATCTCGGGGCTGGTGGAGAACGCCGCGAGCACCGAGGCCGCACCGAACGCGACGCCCCCGGCGAGCAGGAGCTTCCGGCGGCCGATCCGGTCGCCGAGGGTGCCCATCAGCACCAGCAGGCCACCGAGGACGAACGAGTAGATGTCCACGATCCACAGCTGCTGGGCGCTGGTCGGCGCCAGGTCCTCGCTGAGATAGGGCAGCGCGAAGCCGAGCACGGTCATGTCCACGCTGATCAGGAGCACCGGAAGCACCAGCACGCCGAGCGCGAACCACTGTCTGCGCCCTGCCTTGACCATGGCGCACACTCCTCAAGCTAAACAGTCCGGACGGTACAGTTTCAGGATTGAATGTAGACCGTCCGGACGGTACAGTCAAGCCATGCCGAAACCGTCAGCCCGCGACCGCATCCTGGACGCGTACGTGAAGTTCCTCATCGACCACGGCCCGGCCGCGGTGACCCTGGAGGCGGTCGCCGCCGAGGCCGGGGTGTCCAAGGGCGGCCTGCTCTACCACTTCGGTTCGAAGGACGCCCTGCTCGACGGCCTGCTGGACCGGGTCGACGAGCTGACCACGCGCGATCTGGAGGAGGCGCGCAACGCGCCCGAGGGGCTGATCCGGTTCTACCTGCGCACCTCGGCGACCGACGCGTCGATGGACAACCCGCTGCACCGGGCGACGCTCGCCACGTTCCGGCTCATGGGCCACGACCCGAAGGTCCTGACCGCGTCGAAGCGCTACGAGGCCCGGTGGCGCGAGGCGCTCGCCGAACACGTCGACGACCCGCTCACCGCGGATTTGATCGCGGTCGTCGGCGACGGGCTCTACCTGCGCGGCACGCTGGGCGAGGACAGCACGGCACTACTGTCCTCTTTGGACGAAGTACTGGACCGGCTCGGCGCGGGTCAGCGCACCCACCCGTAGACCTTCTCGACCCGCAGTCGCAGCACGAGCCGCTTGTCGTGCACCATCGCCGCGCGGTACTCGTCCCAGTCGGGGTGCTCGCCCTGGACGTCCCGGTACAGCTCGATCAGTTCCTCGACCGCCTCGTCGTGCGGATCCCGCGCCACCGCGGAGAGGTCCGCGGTCCCCTCGGCGACCGCGTAACCCCAGCCGTCCTTTGTGGACACGTGCAGGCTGGCGCGCGGATCGCGGCGCAGGTTCTTGGTCTTGGCCCGGTCGTCGGTGACCGACACCCGGATGGTGTCGCCGTCGTAGCGATAGGTGACGTTCGACAGCTGCGGGCGACCGTCCCGTTTGAGGGTGGCCAGCACCCCCAGCCGTCCCTCGGTCAGCAGCTTGTCCAGGGACTCGTCCCACGCGTGCTCCGCCATGACCTGCCCAACGCCGGAAACGGCCGCCGCATTCCGTTCAGGTGAGTTCGCCTTCGAGCAGGCTCATCAGGAGCATGTCGTGCCACCGGCCTTCACCGCGGAACGAGTCGCGGTGGCGGCCGTCCACCTGGAAACCGAGCTTCTCGTACACGCGGATCGCGGCCGCGTTCTCCGCGACCACCCACAGCGCGATCGAATGCAGCCGCATGACCTCGAAGCCGTACCGGCACAGCGTGCGCATCGCGTCGGTGCCGTAGCCGCCGCCCCAGTGGTCCTTCTCGCCGAGGTAGAGGTCCACCTCGGCGCGCGCGGTTTCCGGCGTCGCGTCGCGCAGCGTGCAGGTGCCGATCAGTTTGCCCTCGGCCAGGGTCTCGATGCCGAAGGTGACCTTCGCGTGGGAGTTCGGCTCGCGGTCGGCGAACCGCTTGCGGGTCTGCGCGAGCGATTCGGGGTAGTCGGCGCTCAGCCAGCGGACCACCTCCGGATCGTTGTGCCAGCGCCAGAAGGCGTCGGCGTCCTCGGGTTCCAGCGCGCGCAGTTTGACGAGTTCCCCAGTGACCATGCGCCCATGATGCCCGGTTCAGCCGCCCGCGACATCCGAATAAGCGGTGCCGATCTTCAGGTCGTCGACGAACTGGGTGACCGCGTCGTCGCGGGCGCCGTAGACGCCCCACTTCGGGTGGTTCTCGTCGTCGAAGGTCCGGCAAGGCCAGCGCTTCGAACCGCCGTCGAAGGTCTGCTGGACGCCGTCGTAGTACAACTCGACCCAGCCGCCCTTGAGCTGGTCGGACAGGTGCAGGCCGAGCACCACGCGGTGCCAGGTGTTCGCGGCGAGCGGGGTGCGCCAGATGATCCGGGTTTCGTTCGGCTGCCGCTGCAGGAGCGCGAACCGGCCGTCGATCACCTTGAGCACCACCGGGTAGTTCTGCGTGTGGTTGCCGTAGGACTTCCACTGGAAGTTCGCGTTGTTGTTCACCGTGCTGGTGAGCTTGCTCGACCAACCGAGGTAATAGGTCTGACCATTGCGGAACGTGTACTCCTTGCCGCCGACCTTGATGCCCCGGCTTTCGCAGCGGTTGAGGCCGCCGGGTTTGCGGTAGCGCCACACCTTGCCGCGGTCGGCGTCGTCGACCGCCGTGACGTCACCGGGACTCGCGCATTCGCCGCCGATGTTGGCGAACACGCCCTTGCCGAGGGCCGCGTCGCCGTTCCAGAGCAGGGCCGCATCGGCGGGCGGGGAGCCGAGGAGGAGCAGGGTCGTGGTAGCCAGGAGCGCGGTAACCGATCGCCACATAGGTCAGATGTATAGCGCTTACCGCTCCGGGTGGTCTAGACCCGTTTGGGTCGCGTGGCGAGCCAGCGTTCGCGGAGGTCGGTGAGCGCGCGCTGGATGAACCGGTTGAAGTCGCGCATCTCGGCGACGCGGCGGCCGGACGGCGTGCGCGGCCCGCCGAGCGCGCGCACGCCGCTTTCGGCGAGGTCGCCGAAGAGTTTGAAGATGCCGCCCTCGGCGGCGGCCGAGGTGTACCAGGTGTCGTCGGCGAGCCGGTACCGGTCGCGCCGGGATCCGGGGACCGGAAGCACGTCGACCACCTGGGCGCGGATGAGGAACCGCACGGCACTGGAGACCGCGGGCGGGCTCGCGTTGATCCGCTCGGCGAGTTCGGCGGAGGTGAGCCCGTCCTCGTCGGCGGACATCAGCGCCATCAGCACACGCCCGGCCATCCGCGGGAATCCCAGGTCAGCGAAGGATTTCGCGGCGTTCTCGACGAACCGGGCGACGGCCCGTTCGTCCCGCGGCGGGTAAGCAGACGACTCCGACATGAGGTCATTTTACATTATTCTGAAAGTTTCTGAACTCTGTGAAGAGTGGCTCGACGGGCCAGGCGCGGCAGGGCGACCACCGTGCCCAGCCTCGCCGACCGGTTATGACCCCGGCATAAACACTCACGACCATCAATTTCCGGAACCCCATTTAGTAATGGCTGCAGCAGGGTGAGATATCTCGACTGCGGGGCGCGCCGTCTTGCAGAATCCTTTGTGCGCGGCCTTCGCCAACCGATCCACCGACCGCGCGCAATTCTCTTCTCCCACCGCATTGCGAATGTTATGCCCGAAAGGAATATTTCATGCATGACGACGACGAGCCGGTCGGCCGTATTCTCGGTCGGCGGCAGGCGCTGATCCTGCTCGGCGCCGCGGGCGCGACGCTCACCGCCGCGGGCTCCACCATGGCCAGCGCGGCCACCACGTCAGACGCACCCGAGGTGTGCACGCTCGACTGCGTCGCCAAGCCGGAGCAGATGGAAGGTCCCTACTTCGTCGACGAGAAGCTCAACCGCTCGGACATCCGCATCGAGCCCTCCACCGGGCAGGCGGTCGCCGGCACGGTGCTGACGCTCAACTTCACCGTGCAGCAGATCCGCCAGCAGCAGTGCTCGCCGCTGCCGAACGCGATGGTGGACCTCTGGCAGTGCGACGCCTTCGGGGTGTACTCGGACATCCCCTCGCAGGGCAGCTCCGGCCGGAAGTTCCTGCGTGGCTACCAGCTCACCAACCCGGAAGGGAAGGCCCAGTTCGTCACGATCCTCCCGGGCTGGTACCAGGGCCGCACGATCCACATCCACATCAAGATCCGCACCACCGGCACCAACGGCAGGCCGTACGAGTTCACCTCGCAGCTGTACTTCACGGACCAGTTCAACGCGGCCTACCTGCGAACCGAACCGTACCGGCGCAAGGGCCCGGCGGACACCACCAACGGCCAGGACTTCATCTACCGCAACGGCGGCGCCCAGATGACGCTCCGCCCGACGGCCAGCGGGAACGGCTACTCCGCCGACTTCGCCATCGGCCTCGACCTCTCCAACACCCAAGTAGGCCGCCCCGACTGACCACCCCCGGACGGCCAACACGCACACACCACCGGCCAGCACGCCCGGGATCCCTGCAAGCCTCGGGCGTGTTGGCGGTTCCCTTACGCCGCCCGCACCTTGTCGGCCAAGTGCTGACCAGCGTCCCGAACGCAGAACTCGAGCGACCAGAACGCGGAACTCGGCCTACCGAAACGCGGGACTCGCGCGACGGGAACGCGGGACTCGCATAGCCGCGGTCAGCGCCAGCCATGTCGCTCCAGATCGGCTCGCAGTTCGCCCAGCAGCGCGATCGACTCCGCTGGATCGAGCGCCCGCCCGAGTATCGAGGCGAAGGTCCGCTCGAAAATCTCGACCTGATCCGGCCGGTCGATCTTCTCGGAACCTGCGGCATGCTCGAGGTACACCAGGTTCGGCTCCTCGGGACTGGGGAATGTCAAGATCGTGAAAACACCAGCGAACCCGAGGTGGACCCCTGTCGAACTGGGGACGATCTGCACGGTAACGCTGGGCAAGCCAGCCAGCTGCTCGATCTTCGCCAGCTGCTCGACCATCAACTCGGGTGATCCGATACGCCTCAGGAGCGCCGACTCGTCGATTATCGAGTGCAGTCGTGCTGGGTTCTCGACCTCGAAGAGGCGCCGCTGGCGCTCCAAGCGCAACGCGACCTGGTTCTCGAAGTGCTGGGGACTCCGATCCAGCAGCGACGCACGCAGGACCTCACGCGCATAGGCCGAGGTCTGGAAATGGCCGGGCAGATAGGCCAGTTCGAAGGAACTCAGCTCACCTGCGGCCGCTTCCAGCTCGGTAAAACCGAGCGCCATCGAGGGGTACCGCCCATGGCGGGGCGCCATGTACTTCTTCCACCAAGGACTCGCCTTCGACTGCCGAACCAGATCGAGCACCTCGTCCCATTCGTTCGCGGGAACCAGGTAGAGGTCGAGCATGCTGCGTGCCGTGTGGACGGTAGGGGCGGTCTTGCCGGTCTCGATACGGCTCAAGGTGGCCGAAGAGAACTCAAGCCGCCGGTGAGCCTCCGAAAAAGACAGCCGGGCTCGCTCGCGAAGCGACTTGAGCACTCGGCCCAGTTCCCGACGCACGAATGGCGGACTCACCAGCGTTGTCATCGACGAAACCTCACTCGATTGTACGGAGAGTCACCTGTAATTACAGCATGCCCAGAGCACCTTGCCGTTGCGGCGGGACATTCAGGGCAATGGTGAACTGGGATTACTGGCACCGGATCGAGTACCGGCGCGAGATCGACGCGGAAACCCGCGTGCTCGAATACACCGAGGTCGTACAGGATCAGGGGTGGGGGTTCGAGCACCGCGCGCAGCACCGGCAGGAGTGGTTCGTCCGGTACACCCGCGCGTGCGCCGAGGACTTTCTCGACCGGGTGCGTGCGACGCCCGGAACCTGGGTAGTCGCGGTGTGGCGCAACGGTGAACCGCTCGGCTCGATCCGGATGAAACGGGCAAAGGGCACGAAGGAACACACTTGCGTGTGACAACTAAAGTGTCTTGCGGCACAGCTTGATTATTTGAGTGGCGCAACCAACCACCTCGGGTGCATCCTTGCTCTGGGCAACTAGTTGCAGCCGCCAAATAAGACATTCTCCACGAAAGACCCTGGTGATGGCACCTCCCAAGCGCACCACCGCGCCCCCGGACGAGGGGACCCGGACGAAGGCCGAGCTGGATCTCGCGGATCAGCTCGGGCACGAGCTCGTCCGCTTCGTACGCCTGATCAACCGCGCGAAGTCGCAGGTCGCCAAGCAGGGACCGGACGGCATCGAACGCTCGGCGTACGCGATCCTCTTCTGCCTGATCTACGACGGGCCGCAGCGGACCAGCCGCCTCGCCGAGTCACTGCACGCCGAGATCTCCACGATCAGCCGGCAGAGCAGCACGCTCGTCCAGCACGGGCTGGTGGAACGCCAGGCCGATCCCGAGGACGGCCGCGCGTGCCTGCTCGCGCCGACCGCCGAGGGGCTCCGGGTCTTCGAGGAGAACCGCAAGCAGCGCAACCAGTGGCTCGCCGAAGTGCTCGCCGACTGGCCCGAGGAGGACCGGCAGACGCTGAACGCCCTCTTCGCCCGCCTGAACGCCGGGATCGAGGCGCACGCCCCGCAACTGGCCGACGCGGTGCAGCCGCAGACCACACCGAGAACACCGAACAAGGGGGCCCACGCATGAGTACCACCGTGGAGAAACCACCACAGACAGCCGGGGACGGCCCGGGGCTCACGCACCGGCAGATCGTCACCATCCTGATCGGGCTGATGTCGGGCATGTTCCTGGCCGCGCTCGACCAGACCATCGTCGGCACCTCGATCGTCCGGATCGCCAACGACCTGCACGGCTTCGACCTGCAGGCGTGGATCACCACCGCGTACCTGATCACGTCGACGATCGCCACGCCGCTCTACGGCAAGCTGTCCGACATCTACGGCCGCAAGCCGTTCTACCTGCTCGCGATCTCGATCTTCCTGATCGGCTCGATCGCGTCCACGTTCGCGCAGTCGATGTACCAGCTCGCCGCGTTCCGCGCGGTGCAGGGACTCGGCGCCGGTGGCCTGATGTCGCTGGCGATGACCATCCTCGGCGATATCGTGCCGCCCCGGGAACGCGCCCGCTACCAGGGCTTCTTCCTGGCCGTGTTCGGCATCTCGACCGTGCTCGGCCCGGTGCTCGGCGGCCTGTTCGCCGGGATCGACGACCTGGCCGGGATCGACGGCTGGCGCTGGGTGTTCCTGATCAACGTGCCGATCGGGATCGTCGCGCTGTTCGTCGTCGCCAAGGTGCTGAACGTGCCGACCGAGCGGCACGACCACCGCATCGACTGGTGGGGCGGGCTCGCCCTGGCGGTCGCCGTGGTGCCGCTGCTGATCATCGCCGAGCAGGGCAACAAGTGGGGCTGGGGCTCCACCGGCGCGGTGGTCTGCTACGCGATCGGCGCGGTCGGGATCGTCCTGTTCCTGTTCATCGAGCACGTGATGAAGGACGAGGCGCTCATCCCGCTGCGGCTGTTCCGCAACGCCACCTTCAGCGTCGCGATCCTCGGCGGCTTCATCGTCGGTGTCGCGATGTTCGGCGCGATCATGATGATCCCGCAGTACCTGCAGGTGGTGCAGGGTTACACGCCCACCGAGTCGGGTCTGCTGATGATCCCGCTGATGGGCGGCATCATGAGCGGGTCGGTCATCTCCGGTCAGATCACCGGCAAGACCGGCAGGTACAAGATGTTCCCGGTGATCGGCACCTTCCTGATCGCGGTCGGCGCGCTGCTGTTCGCGCAGGTCGAGTACAACAGCGCGCTCTGGCACCCGCTGGTCTACGCGGCCATCATCGGCCTCGGCCTCGGTGGCTGCATGCAGACGCTGATCATCGCGGTGCAGAACGCCGGGCCGCGCCGGGACATGGGCGTGTCCACCGCTTCGGCGACCTTCTTCCGCCAGATCGGTGGTACCGCGGGCGTCGCGGTGTTCCTGACCATCCTGTTCAACGTGCTGCCGGGCAACATCACCAAGGCGTTCGGCGGCAACGCCCCGGCCGGTGCGGGTGGCCAGCTCGGCGACCTGCAGTCCAACACCAGCGGCATCCAGGACCTGCCCGAGCAGATCCGGACGCCGGTGCTGATCGGCTTCACCGATTCGATCAACACGGTGTTCTACGTGGCCGCCGGGGTCGCGGCGCTGGCGTTCATCGTGCTGCTGTTCATGCGGGAGATCCCGCTGGCCGGTGGGCCCGCGCCCGCCGCGGCCGCGATGGAGGGCGGCGAGGCGCTGCTCGACGACGTCGAGGAGGACTCGGCCCGTGAGGAACTGGTCGCCGACGCGGACGCCGCGTTCGAAGAGGAGCTCGAACCCGAACTCGTCGGCGCGGGCAAGCACGCCCGGCCCAGCGAGAACGGGCACGGCGAGTACCAGGTGAGCGCGCCCGCGCCGATCACCAGCGCGGTCGCGGGCGCCGGGGTGGGCAGCTCGCTGAACACCGGCGGGCAGCCGATCCACGGGCACGTGCGGCGCCATGACGGCACGTCCGTCGCGGGGGCCGCGCTGACCCTGATCGACCAGCGGGGCCGCCAGGTCGGCCGGGCGACCGGCGGGCCGGACGGCAGCTACACCGTGCACGCCCCGGGCGGCGGCACCTACGTGCTGATCGTGTCGGCCAACGGGCACCAGCCGCAGGCGTCCAGCGTGGTCGTGTCGGCGCACTCCGCCGCGACGCTGGACATCACGCTGGCCGGTTCCGGCGAGCTGACCGGCGTGGTCCGGGTCAGCGGCACCGGCAACCCGCTCGCGGGCGCCACCGTGACGCTGACCGACGAGCGCGGCGAGGTGACCGGCGCGTACATCACCGAAACCGACGGCGGCTACGCGTTCCGCGGGGTCGGCGCGGGCAGCTACACGCTGGTCGCGAGCGCCGAGCGGATGCGGCCGATCGCGGTCACGCTGACCGTGCCGGACAGCGGGCAGCTGCGCCACGACGTCGAACTCGCCGGGGCCGTGCTGCTGGCCGGGACGGCCCGCACCGACGGGGACCGGCCGGTGCCGGACGCGCGGATCACCGTGCTCGACGCCGAGGGCAACGTGGCCGCCGTGGCCCGGACCGACGACTCCGGGCACTACGTGGTCAGCGACCTGCCCGAGGGTTCGTACACCGTGGTCGCCAGCGGGTACCCGCCCGCGACCAGCACGGTCGCCCTGGACGGGGGCGGTGAAGCCACGCACGACGTCCGGCTGGGCTACGACCAGGTGATCGACGAACTGGTGGACCGCTCATGACCGGGTTGCGCGCGGACGTCCGGACGGCCGAGGGCTGGGCGGTCGAGCACGCGGTGCTCACCGTCACCGACCTGACCGGGCAGCAGGTGGCCCGGGTCGCGGCGGACGCCCGCGGCGCCACGGTCACCGAACCGCTCGCCCCGGGTGTGTACACGGCGGTGCTCACCGCGGCCGGTTACACCCCGGTCGCGCGCACCGCGCGGGTCGGCTCGGACGGCAGCGGTTCGCTCGGCGAGATCGTGCTGAACCCGGTGGCGGGGGCCGTCGAGCTCCCGTCGCCGGGGCCGTGGGTGATCGACCCGCTGCACTCGTCGGTCGTGGCCACCGCCCGCCACCTGGGGATCTCCAGCATCAAGGCGCGGTTCACCGAGGTGTCCGGGAAGATCGTCGTCGAGCGGCCGGTGGAGCAGTCGTCGGTGTACGCGGAGATCAAGGCCGCGGGGATCGACACCGGGATCAAGATGCGCGACGACCACCTGCGCTCGCCGGACTTCCTGGACGTGGACGTGTACCCGGTGATCTCGTTCACCAGCACCGGGATCCGGCAGCGGGGTTCGGACGCGTGGACGTTGTCCGGGGAACTCACCCTGCACGGGGAGCGCCGGATGGTGGACCTGGACCTGCACTACGGCGGCTACGGGCCGGACCCGTGGGGCGGGACGCGGGCCGCGTTCCACGCGGAAACCCAGCTGCACCGCAACGATTTCGCGATCAACTACAACGCGATGGTGCGGGCCGGGGTGGCGGCGATCGGCACCAACGTGAAGATCGAACTCGACATCCAGGCCATCCAGGGGGAGACCCTGCCGGAGTTGTGAAATCGGGGGGCGGCGCGGGCACCCGTCCGCGCCGCTCACTCCGGTGGGGGACCTGGTTTACCCCGAATCAACCGTTCAGGTGAGTGCGTTTTGTCGGTTACACGTAGGCTCGCAGTGTGAGTGAGGTGTATGCGGCGTCGGCAGGAATCGGCGTGAGCTGGCTCGACACCGCTGGGCCGTTGCTGGTCTGGGTCATCGTGCTGAGCTTCGTGTTCGTCGAATGCGCCCTGATCGTGGGCCTGTTCCTGCCCGGTGACTCGCTGCTGTTCGGCGCCGGCGTGGTGCTCGCCCAGCACGGGGCCGACGCCAACGCCTGGCTGCTGTCCCTGGCGGCGCTGATCGTCGCGGTCGTGGGCAACCAGGTCGGCTACTACATCGGCCGGCACACCGGCACCAAGTTCATCGCCCGCCGCGGCGGCAAGGTGCTCAACCGGCACAACCTGGACCGCGCGCGCCGGTTCCTCGACCGCAAGGGCTTCTTCGCGATCGTCGCGGCGCGCTGGATCCCGTGGGTCCGCACCCTGGCGCCGCTGATCGCCGGGGCCGCGCGGATGGACCACCGGCGGTTCCTGATGGCGACCACCGCGGGCGGGCTGCTGTGGGTGCCGACGCTGGTGCTGCTCGGCTACTACGGCGCCGGCCTGCTCGACGTGCTCCCGTGGGTCAAGACCGCGGTCGTCTGGCTGTCCATCGCGTTCTTCGTCGTGGGCACCGGCTACGGGGTGTGGCGCTACCGCCAGGAGATGCGCAAGCCGGTGGACGACGACGCGGAGGCCGCTCGTGCTTGAGGTGTGTGCCTCGGAAGATCAGGCCCTGCCACTCGAGGTGACCAGGCGCGCGCCTCGGCCGAAGGCCTCGGATTTGTGGAGGCAGGCCGCCGACCTGCGGAGGTGACGGCCCGGCGAAGTCACGGCCTGGCTACGCAAATCCGATCGCGCGCACGATGAACACAGCCTAGGGTTCCGGGTCGGCCCAGACTTCGAGCTGGATACCGTCGGGGTCGCGGAACACGACGACCCGCGAACCGGGGAGCGTGCGGGACGTGGCCGCGGGCGTGTAGGTCACCCCGTACTCGACGAGTCGCTCCTCCCACTGGTCGAGTTCGTTCTGCGAGGACACCTTGAACGCCACGTGGTCGAGACCCGTGGTGCGCTCGTCGAACGCCCGCCGCTCGTTCTCCGGATGCTGCACGAGCACCACGGAGAACTCCTCGCTCGGCGAGCGCAGGACCACCTTGCGCAGTCCCGTCTCCGGGTCCTCGCGGCGCGTGAACTCCTCGAGTTCCAGCACGCGCACGTACCACGGCACGCTTCTGTCGACGTCAGTCACCGTGAGCGCCAAATGGTGCACACACGTGAGCTTGGACATGCGGAACTGCCCGTCCTTTCCCACCCCTCGTGTCGCACTCCGGGGCATATCAAAGCGGCCCCGGCGGAACCAGAATCACCCGGCCCCGGTGAATTCCCGGTTACCGGGCCTGCTACTCCCTACCCTCTACCCGAGGACATCTCAGGCCGGTCTCCGTAACATCTCGATCAAGCGGGGGAACAAGAAAGTTACCCAACCCCGCCAAGGTTGTGACACCACTCGCCGCGCCTCCCCAGAAAACGGCGATTCCCCGCCCCACCAAGAACAATCCCCCACCACTCCCAGGGGGGCGACCCCACGACCAGCCTACCGAGCACCACCTCCGGCGGGTGGTTACCCGGAAATCTGTGGACAAACACCGCGACTGTGGACAACACGGGCGCCAAGCGGGTGAGTCCCTTGACAAGCCGGCCGGATCAGGTCTCAGCGCCGGAGGCCGCGGGAATCCGGCGTCAGCGGCCGCCGCCGATCGGGAGGACGGCCCCGGTCGCGTACGAGGCCGCCGGGGAGAGCAGCCACAGCACGGCTTCGGCGATCTCCGCGGGTTGCGCGGGGCGGCCGAGCGGGATCGTCGGGGCGAGGCGCTCGAGCCGGTCGTGCAGGCCCGCCTCGGCGTGCAGTTGCGTCTCGACCATGCCCGGCGCCACCGCGTTGACCCGGATTCGTTCCCCGGCCACCTCCTGGGCCAGGCCGAGGGTCATGGTCTCCACCGCGGCCTTGCTCGCCGCGTAGTGCACCCACTCGCCCGCCGACCCGAGCCGCGCGGCCGTCGACGAGATGTTCACGATCGCGCCGCCGCCCCCGCCGTAGCGTGTGGACATCCGGCGCACCGCCTCCCGCGCGCACAGGAACACGCCGGTGACGTTGACGTCGAACACCCGCCGCACCGAGCTCACCGTCTGCTCGTCGAGCCGCCCCGGCGTGAGGCCGGTGATGCCCGCGTTGTTCACCAGCTTGGTGATCGGCCCGAGCGCGGCGGCCGTTTCGAACAGGGCGGTCACCTCTTCCTCGACCGACACGTCCGCGCGCACCGCGAGCGCGCGGCGGCCGCAGCGCTTGACGTAGTCCACGACATGCCCCGCCGCCTCCACGTCGTGGACGTAGTTGACCACGACGTCGTAGCCCTGGTGCGCCGCGAGCGTGCAAACGGCCGCACCGATACCCCGGCTACCTCCGGTGACGATGAGAACTCCACTCATACCTTGAACATTAGGGAAAAAGTCCACATAAAGCTCGGTTTATGTCACGAACATGCCCCAGAGTTGTCAATTTCGCACCCAGAGCACCCGTTCGTCGCCTAACGTGGACAGCGGCTCGGGGGAGCTGACACGAAGGGGAAACCTGTGGGGAGCTCAGTACAAGTCCTGTCCTGCCGCCGCGAAGAGTGCGCCGACCCCGTGATCGCCAAGGGCCTGTGCGCCCGGCACTGGGCACGCTGGTACCGCGGCATCGACGAACCGGACATCCCCGGCGACGACGCCCCCGCCCCGCCGCAGCAGGTGTGGTGGCCGCCGGAGCGGTCCGCGAGCTGACTCAGATCGCGAAGTTCACCAGCGGCATGTTCTCCAGCACCAGATCGGCGCGGGACGCGGTCGCCACGATCAGGTCGGCGTTGCGCTGATCCGAGCCGAGGGCCCGCTGCTGCGCCTCCACCAGGGAACGCCCGTACCGCCGGTGCCGGGTGACCAGTCGCTCCAGCCGTTCCGGTTCGTCCGGCGCGAGGAACCACACCTCGTCGAGCAGCGGGCGCACCCCGTGCCACGGTTCCTCGTCCAGCAGCAGGTAGTTGCCCTCGGTGATCACCAGCGGGACGTCCGGTGGCACCGGCACCGCGCCGGCGATCGGTTCCTCGATCTCCCGCCGGAACTCCGGCGCGTACACGGTTTCCGTGCCCTCGCGCAGCCGCCGGAGCAGGTGCACGTACCCGTCGGCGTCGAAGGTGTCCGGCGCGCCCTTGCGTTCGGTCCGGCCAAGCCGCCGCAGTTCCACCTGCGCGAGGTGGAAACCGTCCATACCGACCACCGCGGCCCGGTTCCCCAGCGCGTCGGCCAGGCCCCACGCCAGCGTGGTCTTGCCGGACGCGGGCGCGCCGACGATCCCGAGCAGGCTCCTGCGCCCGCTCGCCACCAGGGTTTGCGCCCGGGCCAGCAGATCTTCGAACGTAGTCTCCGTCACCGCACTCCTCTTCCCTTTTCCGCGACCGCGGCCAGCCACGACCTCGGTCCTGCGTGGCGCACCCGCTCCGCGGCCACCTCGTTGGCGAACTCGATCAGCTCGGGCAGGTCGGACCGCGCCGTGCCGAATCGCCCCGTGCCGTAAGCCAGTGCCCCGTGCCAGACGTCGCCCGCGCCGAGCGTGTCGCGTGCGGTCACGCGCGGCACCGGAACCTCGCCGGAGCCTTCGGCGGTCCGCCAGCGGACCGGGTCCGGGCCGTGCGTGGTGATTACCGCGGGCACCCCGCGCTCGAGCAGTCCCTTGCCGGGTGCGTGGAACTGCGCCGAGCACGCGGCGATGTCCACCAGCGGCAGCAGTTCGTCGAGCACCGGCTTCCAGCTCCCGGCATCCAGCACCACCGGAATTCCCTTGCCCCGCGCCCATTTCGCGACCGCCAGCGCCAGCTCCGGATGGTGCCCGTCCACCAGCACCGCCCGCACTTTGTCGGCCAAGCGCACGAAGTCGAGCGCCCGCACTCCGTCGGCCAAGTGCGGGGCCGCGGCGGCGTTGTGGGAGACGACCGTGCGCTCGCCGTCGTGGTCCCGGACGGTCACCGCGCTGACCGCGGGCGGCTCCGGGTGGTCCGGCAGCAGATCCAGCATCCGGACGCCGCACGCGGCGAGGTCCGCGCGGGCGAGATCGGCGAGCGGATGCGCGCCGAGCACGGTCGCCAGCACCGCCTCGCCGCCCAGCGCGGCGACCGCGACCGCCGCGTTGGTCGCCGGGCCGCCCGCGGCGGTTTCCACCGACAGCGACTGGGTTTTCTCCCCGGGCCCGGGCAGTTCGGCGACGCGTTGCACCACGTCGACCGTGCACAGCCCGGCCAGCAGCACGCTCAACTCGACAGTCCGGTGTGGACGGCCGCCTCGACCTCTTCCACCTCGCCGCTCGCACCGATCCGCAGCGCCCCGGTGATCAGCCCGACGACCTGATTCATGGTGTGCGTCTTCGGAGACACGACGGCCGCCCGCTTGCCGAGCCGGTGCACGTGGATCCGGTCCGCGATGTCGAACACGTGCGGCATGTTGTGGCTGATCAGCACGACCGGTAGCCCGCGCCCGCGGATCCGGTCGATCAGCGCGAGCACCTTGCCGGACTCGGCGACGCCGAGCGCCGCGGTCGGCTCGTCCATGATCACCGCCTTGGTGCCGAACGCGGCCGCCCGTGCCACCGCCACGCCCTGCCGTTGCCCGCCGGACAACGTCTCCACCGGTTGCGTGATCGACTTGATCTGGATGCCGAGTTCGTCGAGGATCCGCTGGGCCTCGGTGCGCATGGTGGCGGTGTCCAGCTTCCGGAACACCGACCACGGCCCGCCGAGCCGTTTTTCCCGCCCCAGGAACATGTTCGACGCGATGTCCAGCGCGGGAGCGACGGCCAGATCCTGGTACACCGTCTCGATGCCGTACCGGCGCGCGTCGATCGGGGTGCGGAAGTGCACGGTCGCACCGTCCACTTTGATCTCCCCGGCATCCGGCACCAGCGCGCCGGACAACGCCTTGATCAGGCTCGACTTCCCGGCGCCGTTGTCGCCGACCACGGCCAGCACCTCGCCCGGGTACAGGTCGAAATCCGCGCCGTCGATCGCGGTCACCCGGCCGTAGCGCTTGACCAGCCCGCGCGCGGACAGGGTCGGTTCGGCGGTCATCGCTGCCTCCTCGCGAAACGGTCCACGGCCACCGCGGCGATCACCAGCGCGCCGGTCGCCACGTCCTGGTAGAGCGCGTCCACGCCGAGCTGCGTCAGCCCGGAGCGCAGCACGGCCACGATCAGCGCGCCGAGCATGGTCCCGATCACCGAACCGCGGCCGCCGAACAGGCTCGTGCCGCCGAGCACGACCGCGGTGATCGAGTCCAGGTTGCCGAGCTGGAACGCGTTCGGATCGGCGTTCGGCACCCGGCCGAGCGCCTGCCACGCGGCGATCCCGAAGATCACCCCGGCCACCACGTACACCGAAAGAATCGTGCGCTTGACCTTGATCCCGGACAGGCGCGCGGATTCCGGCGCGTTGCCGACCGCGTAGACGTGCTTGCCCCACGCGGTTTTCGTCAGCGCGTACCACATGCCCAGGTACATCAGCAGCGCCAGCGTCATGCCGTAGGTGACCGGGATGCCGCCGAACAGGTAGCGCCGGGTGCCGAGCCAGGTGAGCAGCCCGCTGTCGATCTGCACGCCCTGACCACCGGCGACGAGTTTCGCCGTCGCGGTGAGCATGGTCAGCATGCCGAGCGTGACGATGAACGGCGGCAGCTTGATCCGGGTGACCAGCGAGCCGGTGACCGTGCCGAGCACCACGGTGGCCGCGATGCCCAGCAGCAGTGCGAAGAATCCGTCCACGCCGCCGACGAACAGCTTCGCCATGATCAGCGTGCCGAGCACCATGGCGGCCGCGTTCGCGAGATCGATCCCGGCGGTCAGGATGATCAGCGTCTGGCCCAGCGCCAGGGTGCCGATCACCAGCGACTGCTGCACCACCAGGGAAAGGTTGTCCAGGTTGAGGAAGGTGTCGGTGCCCAGCGAGAACACCACGATCGCGACGACCAGGGCCAGCGCGGGACCGACCGCCGGGGCGCGCAGGAAGAACTCCCCCAGACTGGGCCGGTCGTTCGACCGGATTTCAAATGCCGTCATTTCTTCTCACCCCAGCAGTTCCGCAAGCCCCAGTCCGTGGTCTGGCTGTCCATCCCGGGCATCGGCTTGTCGGTGATCACCACGGACCCGGTGCCGATGAACCCGCTCGGCTTCTTCCCGGTCTTCGCGTACTCGACGGCCGCGGTGACGCCCTGCTCGGCCATCTTCTTCGGGAACTGCATGACGGTCGCCGCGTATTCGCCGCTCTTGACGTTCCGCACGCCCTCGCAGCCGCCGTCGATCGACCCCATCACGATCCGGTCGGCCAGCCCGCGCGCCTGCAGCGCCGCGAAGGCGCCGCGGCCCATCGGCTCGTTCATCGTGTAGACGGAGTTGATGTCGGTGGTGCGCTGCAGCAGGTTCTCCATGCCCTGCTGGGCCAGGCTCTGGTCACCGTTGGCCTGCACCCGGCCGAGGATCTCCGGCGCCCCGTCGGCCAGCCCGATGCCGTTCAGGAAACCGCCGTGGCGCTGGGTGTCCACGGTGCTGCCCGCGGTCCCGTCGATCATCATCAGCTTCGGCGCGGCCCCGGCCAGGGCGGCCTTGACGTAGGCGCCCTGCTGGCGGCCCGCCTCGAAGTTGTCGGTGGCGAACGTGGCGTCCACCGCTTCGGCGGGTTCGGTCGCGGTGTCCAGCGCGATGACCAGCACCCCGGCTTCGCGGGCGCGTTTGATCGCGTCCAGCACCCCGGTCGACGAACTGGGCGTGATGAGGATCGTGTTGGCGCCCTGCTGCATCAGGTTCTCGATGGCCCGGACCTGGCCGTCGTTGTCGCCGTCGAACTGGCCGGCCAGGGCGCTGAACTCGGCGCCCTGCGCCTGCGCCGCGGCGCGGGCCGCGTTGCGCAGTTCGACGAAGTACGGGTTGGTGTCGGTCTTGGTCACCAAGCCGACCTTGGCCTTTCCGCTGCCACCGGAGTTCGAGCCGCCACCCCAGTGGCGCTCGACCGTGCATCCGCTGGCCGCGACCGCCAGCGCCCCGGCGAGGGCGAGTGCGGTGAGACGACGGTGTCTCATGTCTTTCCTTACTTCGAGGAAACCCAGACCTAACTGATCGGGGACGGTAAACACGCCTATGCTCAGGACGCAAGCGTTTGCGCAAACGCTTGCGAGTGATCTTTCGACCAGGGGAGACGCATGCCGCAGCCGAAGTCGACACGGCCCACGCAGAAGGACATCGCGGAACTGGCCGGCGTCTCGATCACGACCGTCTCACACGTGGTCAACGGGACTCGCGCGGTGGCCCCGGAAACCCGGGCCGCGGTGCTGCGCGCGGTCGAGGCCACCGGCTACACCGGCGACGCGATCGCCCGCTCCCTGGTCACCGGCGGCACCCGGTCGATCGGCGTCGCGATCTCGCTGCTCGCCAACCCGTACTTCGCGATGCTGATGCAGGCCATCGAACGGGAGGCGGCCGCCGCGGGCTACACCGTGCTGCTCGCCGACACCCACGACACGGTCGCGACCGAACAGGACACCGTGCGCACGCTGCGCTCCCGCCGCGTCGAGGGCATGCTGCTCACCCCGGCGCCCGGCGACGGCGCGGTGATCGGCGAACTGGTGTCGCTCGGCGTGCCGACCGTGCTGGTCGACCGGCTGACCACCCGGACCGACGTGGACCAGGTGGGCGCGGAGAACATCCAGGCCACCTCGGCGCTCACCGAGCACCTGGCGTCGCTGGGGCATCGCCGGATCGGGCTCATCTCTGGTGCGTCCGGGCTGACCACCAGCGAGGAGCGGACGCTGGGTTACCGGCTGGGGCTCGGCCGCGGCGGGCTGGCGTTCGACGCGTCCCTCGTGGTGAGCGGGCATTCCGCGCGCGAAGGCGGCGCCGAGGCGTTCCGCGCGCTGCTGTCGTCCCCGGAACCGCCGACGGCGCTGGTGGTGGCCAACGACAGCATGATGGTCGGCGTTCTGCACGAGGCCCGGCGGCGCGGGGTGCGCATCGGCCGCGAGGTCGCGGTGGCCGGTTACGACGACGTGGAATGGGCCGATCTGGTCGATCCGCCGCTCACCACGATGGCACAGCCGATCGAAGCCATCGGGCGGCAGGCGGTGCGGCTGCTGCTGTCCCGGATAGCCGATCCGGAGCGGAAACCGGAGACGATCCGGTTACCACCGACACTCAAACATCGCAATTCCTGCGGTTGCGTTCACCCACAAAGTTGAATATCGGGTGATATCCCGTGTGCACGATGGGATGACACCCGAATCGGGGTTACCTTCGCCCATCGCGAAAACGAGGGGCCCTGACCGATGACCGCACTTACCGAAGCGCTTCCGTTCTGGGGCGCGCCCGTCACCCACAGATTCGGCGTGGCCATGCCGCTGGATCCCGGTCCGCAGTCGGCGGAGCTGTCGAACGCCATCGAAAAGGCGGCCACCGAAGCGGGCTGTTCGGTGGTGCTCGCGGACACCGGGGACAGCGCGGCCACCGAAGCGGACGTGGTGCGCATGCTGCGGGCGCAGTGCGTGGACGGGGTGCTGCTGGCCCCGGCGGCGGGCGACGACGGGGTGGTCACCGAACTCGTGCGGCTCGGCGTGCCGACCGTGCTGGTCGACCGGGTCGCCAACCGCAACGACGTGGACCAGGTGGGCGCGGAGAACATCCAGTCGACGTGCGCGCTGGTCCGGCACCTCGCCGAACGCGGGCACCGGCGGATCGGGCTGGTCAGCGGCGCGCCCCGGCTGGCCAGCAGCGAGGAACGCGCGCTGGGTTACCGGCTCGGCCTCGGCCGCGCCGGGTTGCGCTGGCACCGGGAACTGGTGAGCTGCGGGGAATCCTCGGCCGGTGGCGCGGCCGGGGCGGCCGGTCGGCTGCTCGACGAATGGCCGAGACCCTCGGCCCTGGTCGTGGCCGGTGAGGCGATGATGGTCGGGGTGCATTACGAGGTGCACCGGCGGGGGTTGCGGGTCGGGGAGGACCTCGCGCTGGCGTGTTTCGGCGACACGGAATGGGCGCGGATCGTGGATCCGCCGCTGACCACCATGGCGCAGCCGACCGCCGAGATCGGGCGCCGGGCGGTGCACCTGCTGCTGTCGCGGATCGGCGACCCGGACCGGCAACCGGAAACCGTCCGCCTGGCCCCCCGCTTCATGCACCGCACCTCCTGCGGCTGCTGACCCGCCTCGGCACTTCCCCAAAGTGCCGCGACCGGTCAGGGCGCCGCCGGGCCGACCTCGACCGGGATGCCGTTGAGGACGGCGGTGCCGGACAGCGCGTCGAGCAGGATCTCGTCGGCGAGCACGTTCGAGTTCACCCCGGCGTGCGCGGCCGCGACCGCGGTGCGGGTGCCCGGCACGTCGTGGCCCCAGCCGTGCGGGATGCTCACCACCCCGGGCCGGACCTCCTCGGTGACCTCGACCGGAACCTCGATCTTCCCCGCCCGCGAACGCACCAGCGCGCGGCCGCCGTCGATCAGGCCGAGCCGGTCCGCGTCCGCCGGATGCACCTGCACCGTGCAGCGATTTCCGCCGCGTACCAACGGTTCCAGGTTGTGCATCCACGAGTTGTTCGAACTCAGGTGCCGCCGCCCGATGAGGACCAGGCCGTCCGGCACGCGCGCGAGTTCGGCGGCCAGCCGCGGCACGTCCGCGGTGATCGCCTCGGGCGCCAGCTCGATCTTTCCGCTCGCCGTGCTCAGGATTTCCGGGACGCGCGGCCGCAGCGGGCCGAGGTCGACTCCGTGCGGCGCCGCCTCCAGATCGGCCAGGGTCAGATCGTAGGGCCCGCCGCGCAACATCAGGTCCACCAGGCGTTCCGGGCCACGCCGATCGCCCGCGAGCGCCGGATCCACGCCGCCGCGCCGCGCGATCGTGGCCGCCACGAACTCGTCGAGCGCTTCGAGGTCCGCCTCCGGGCCCTGCCCGGTGACGATTCCGGTGAGCCGCAACAAGGTCTGCCATTCCTGCGGCAGCTCGCTCGGCAGCGCGGCCGGGGTCCAGTTCGCCACGTTGCGCACCGCGAGCTGGTACAGCGCGAGGTCGTAGTGCGGCCGTTCCAACGGTGTCGGCCCGGGCAGGATGACGTCGGCGTGCCGCGTGGTCTCGTTCAGGTACACATCCAGCGACACCATGAAGTCCAGCTGCCCCAACGCTTCCGCGAGCCGCTGCGCGTTCGGGGTGCTCAGGCACGGGTTCCCGCAGACCGTCAGCAGCGCGCGCACCCGGCCCGGGCCGGGCGTGACGATCTCGTCGGCGAGCGTGGCGACCGGCACCTCGCCGAACACCTCGGGCAGTTCGCGCACCCGTGTCTTCCAGCGGCCGGTGGTGAACGGCCGCCGTTTCCCGGATGCGCTGTTCGGCTGCCCGGCGGCGGCGAGCGGGAACATCGCGCCGCCCTCGCGGTCCAGGTTGCCGGTCAGCACGTTCAGCACGTCGACCAGCCAGCTCGCGAGCGTGCCGAACGCCTGCGTGGTGGTGCCGATCCGGCCGTACACCGCGGCCCGCCCGGCGGCGGCCAGTTCCCGGGTCATCCGGCGGATCTCGGACGCGTCGATCCCGGTGGCCGGGGCGACCGCCTCCGGGGTGAACGGGCGCGCCAGCTCGCGCACGTCGTCCACGCCGGTGACGTGTCCGGCGAGGCGGCCCGGCGCGACCAGGTTCTCGGCGAACAGCACGTGCACCATGGCGAACAGCAGCAACGCGTCGGTGCCCGGCCGGATCGCGTGGTGCTCGTCGGCGGCCCGCGCGGTGCGGGACCGGCGCGGATCGACCACGACGATCTTGCCGCCGCGCTCCCGGATCGCGCGCAGCCGCCCGCGCACGTCGGCGGCGGTCATCAGGCTTCCGTTGGACACCAACGGATTCGCGCCGAGCACGAGCAGGTGTTCGGTGCGGTCGAGGTCGGGCACCGGGATCGAGAACCCGTGCCCGAACAGGTATCCGGCGGAGAAGTGCTTGGGGATCTGGTCCACGGTCCCGGCCGTGTAGACGTTCCGCGTGCCGATCGCCTTGTACAGCACGGGTCCGTACAGGGTGGCGGCGAGGTTGTGCGCCGCCGGATTGCCCGCGTAGACGGCCACCGCGTCGCGGTCGTCGTCGAGGATGGGGCGCAGGCGCCGGTCGATCTCGGCGAACGCCTCGTCCCAGCCGACCTCGGCGAACTCGCCGTCCCGCTTGACCAGCGGCGCGCGCAGCCGGTCCGGATCGTGGTGCAGCGCCCCCAGCGAGGCGCCTTTCGGGCAGAGGTAGCCGCGGGAGAAGACGTCCTCGGCGTCGCCCCGGACACCGGTGACCCGGTCGCCGTCGAGCGCGACGGTCAGCCCGCAGGTGGCCTCGCACAGGGGACACGTGACGTGTGCCGTGGTCATGGGCTCACGGTACACATACCGAGCGGTATGTCCAGGGTCGCGAGATCATGGGAGGCATGACTGCGGCGGAGCGGGCGGCGGCGGCCGAACGGGCGATCATCGGGCGGCATCTGCGCAGGGTGTGGGGGTTGCCGTGGACCGCGCTCGGGCGCAGCGGGTGGCCGCCGGATCCCGGGCAGCGGCTGCACTGGCACTGGAACTACTGGTGGCAGGCGCATCTGCTGGACTGCCTCGTCGACGCGCAGGCGCGCCGCCCGGAGGCCGCGCGGGTCGCGGTGCTCGACCGGTTCGCGCGTTCGGTGCGGCTGCGCAACTTCGGCCGTTGGACCAACGAGTACTACGACGACATCGCGTGGCTCGGCCTGGCGCTGCAGCGCGCGCCGATCGGCGGCACGGACGGCCCGTTGCGCACCATCCTCGAGCGGTTGCGGGAGGGCTGGACGGCGGACGCGGGCGGCGGGATCCGGTGGCGGCGCGGTGACGCGTTCAAGAACGTCCCGGCGAACGGTCCGGCCGCGATCCTGCACGCCCGGGCCGGGCAACGGCAGCGCGCCCGGGAACTCCTGGACTGGATGTCCGAGCACCTGGTGGATCCGGACACCGGCGTGGTGTGGGACGGCCTGCGCGTCGACACCGGCGAGACCGTGCGGCTGGTTTACACCTACTGCCAAGGAGTTTTCCTCGGCGCGTGCCTCGAACTGTCCGAAGCGGACCAGGCGGGGCGGACGATCCGCGCGGTGGCCGGGCACTGCGCGCCGGGCGGGGTGCTGCGCGGGCAGGGCGGCGGGGACGGCGGGCTGTTCGCCGGAATCCTGGCCCGGTACCTGGCACTCGCCGCGCTCCGGCTGCCACCCGGCGCGGATGCCTCGCTGGCCCGGGAACTCGTGCTCACCAGCGCCGAAGCGTGCTGGCAGGGTGCCGTGGACGCTCCCTACGGCCCCCTGTTCAGTCCGGAGTGGACGGACCCGGCGCCGGAACTTCCGTTACCGCCCGGGCATCCGGCCCGCGACCTCTCGGTGCAGCTCGGCGCCTGGCTCCTCCTCGAAGCCGCCGCCACCCTGGATTGACCCCGCAATTCGTGATCCGGGGTCGTGAGTGGTGCGGCCGGTTCTAACCGGCCGGAACGCTCACGACCCCCAGACTTGGTTCCCTTACAGGAGACGGTGACCGGTCTGGGCGTGCAGGCGCCGCCTGGCTGCCACCCCGATGCTCGTCGCACTTTGTCGGCCAAGAGGGGACCGCAACGAGGCCGTGCTCGTCGGGGTGCCCGGAGGACACCAATGTGGCTTTCGGGGCGTTGAAGGTACCGAACGCCGCATTGGGTACCTCCGAGCACCACCACCCAGCGCGGGTTCACGCTTTGTCGGCCAAGTGCGGCTCGTCGAACGGAAACGCCAGGTCACAAGTAGGCGACCAAATGAGAACCCGCTCTGACCGGCCTGAACACTCACGACCCCCAGGAGGTGGTGAGGTCGGCGTGCTGGCGGATCCAGGTGTGCATGACGATTCCGGCGGCCACGCCCGCGTTGATCGAACGGGTCGTGCCGAACTGGGCGATGGACACCACCAGCCCGGCCGCATCCTGGGCCGCCGGGGACAGGCCCGGGCCTTCCTGTCCGAAGAGGAGCACGCAGTGCCGGGGCAGTTCGGCGGTTTCCACCGGCCGCGCACCCGGGGTGTTGTCCACCGCCACCACGTCAAGTCCTTCCGCCGCGGCGAAGGCGAGCAGCGTCTCGACATCGGCATGGTGGTGCAGGTGCTGGTACCGGTCGGTCACCATCGCGCCGCGCCGGTTCCAGCGCCGCCGCCCGACGATGTGCACGGCCGCCGCGGCGAACGCGTTCGCCGTGCGCACCACGGTCCCGATGTTGTGGTCGTGCTGGAAGTTCTCGATCGCCACGTGGAACGGGTGCCGCCTCTTGTCCACATCGGACACGATCGCCTCGCGGCGCCAGTACCGGTAGGCGTCCACGACGTTGCGGCGGTCGCCGTGCGCCAGCAGTTCCGGGTCGTACCGCTCATCCGCCGGCCACGCGCCCTCCCACGGGCCGACGCCGACCTCCTCGCGCGCGACCCATTCGGTCGGCCCGGCCTCGGTCATCGGACGCCCATCCGCTGCACGACCTCCACCAGCAGGTCCCCGAGCGCGGTGAGCACCTGCTGCTGGGTGAGCGGACCGGGGAACAGGGTCGCGACCTCCGCCCCGCCGAAGAAGAGCACCCGGTCGGCCATCCGCGCGTCGGCGACCAGGTGCCCGGCCAGCGCCGGGGTGAGCACCTCGCGGGCGGCCTGCTCGTTCGGGGCGTACACGTGGAACCGCTCGTCGAACGGCGGGTAGCCGATCTTGGTGTCGATCCAGGACCACCGCTGCTGCGGGCCGACCATGATCTCCGGCCCGGCGAACGGCCGCTTGACCAGCAGCAGCGTCGCGGTGTGCCAGGTCCGGGTGGCCATCCCCTCGGTCGCGTAGCTGATCTGCGCCGCGCAGATCGGCACGCCCCGCCACTGGCCGGACAGCTGCGCGGTGACCCGGACCCCGCTCTCGTCGTTGCCCAGCACCGAGCCGAGCTGGGGCAGCCGCCGGTACAGATCGCCGAGCGCCACCTGGTCGATCTGCCAGCCGAAACCGACGGCCGTCGAGCGCACGGCGTCGACATGCGCTTGCTGGGCGGCTTGGGCCTTCGGCCGCCGGGCGAGCCCGATGACCAGGCCGAGCAGGATGATCGCGCCGAGGGCGATGAAGACGTAGACCACCCGACGATTCTGTCTCAGCCGAGGCTGATGCGGTGGGCCGGTGCGTCGCCGGTTTGTTCACGGTGCTTCCACCGCAGGTAGGCGCCGACGTACGAGATGGTCACCACGGCCAGCGCCACGACGGCGATGAACGGCATCATCTCGCGCGGGAACACCGTGTCGTAAATGTAATATTCGTTGAAGCCGCCGGGCAGGTCACCGAGGCCCTGCTGGTGGCGGAAGTAGTTCTCCAGCGCGGTCAGCGGGCACGGAATCGGGAAGACGTTCACCAGAATGCCCCACAGGGCGAAGAACACGTGCACGAACAGCGTCTTCGGCCAGCGCCAGGCGAGAAACCCGCCGAAGCCGATGTACAGCAGCGCGAGAACGTGAACCCCCACGGTGAGATGCGCCAGGAAGGCCGCCATCTGCCCTGCACCCCCGTTCGCCAACCCCCATTGACTACCCCCGACGGTACTCCACGAAACCTGAGAACCGATCGACAAAGTGATCTATTGACCACTATCGAAGGTACGCCGATCAGCGGATTCTGGCACCGGATTTCCGCGTGAGCCGGAACTCCACCACCGCGGGCAGCGCGTCGAGGTCCAGTGCCCGGCGCAGCCGCGGCACCGCCTCCCCGGCGATCCGGCCCCGGAGCTCGCCGAGGGCGGCCCCGCGCTCGGCGCCGACGACCAGGTGCAGTTCGGGCCGGTCCCGTTCCCCCGCGAGGGTCGCGGTCACCGCGTGCACCCCGGGATAGTCCTCGACCTCGCCGACCAGCGGTTTCACCGCGATGGCGGCGTCCAGGCGGGTGCTGCCGAGCGCGGGTTCGCGTTCCAGCCGCCAGGTGCCGGACTTCGGGCGCCGGAACGCCTGGGCGGCCAGCCAGCGCAGGCACAGCAGGCCGAGCAGCACGGCGACCGCGGCGGCCGCGTAGTAGGCCCAGGCCGGGAGCATGCCACCGGGCAAGAGGGAGGCGGCCGGATCGAGCACGCGCAGCGCGCCGAAATGCGTCGCGAGCGCGAATCCGCCCCCGGCGAGCAGCACGATCCCGGTCAGCGCGAGCAGCGAACGGTTGAGACGGGCGGGCCGGTTGGCATTGGTCATCGCGAACTCCGCACCTTGACCCGGACGCGCGGCCGGGTGACCGGGGCGATCTCGTCGAGGCGGGCGTCGAGGGCGCCGCGCACCGCGTCGGCCAGGCCGCCGGTGGTCGCGCGCCCGGTGCGGACCGCGGCGGTGACCTTCCGGCGCCGCAGCCGGAGCCGCACCGCGGACACCCCGTCGACCCCGGCCGCGGTGTCGGCCAGTGCCCGCCGCAGACCGCTCCGCGTGGTACCGGAATCGATGTCCGTGCCGGTCAGCGGCACTACCACCGGGCGGCCCGGCGACACCGCGAGGAACACCAGCACGCACCCGAGCGCGGCGGCGGCCCCGCCGCCGACCGCGACCGGGAGTTCGTTCCACCGCGCGAGCCCGGTCAGTTGCTCGTAGCGGACCACCGGCGACTGGCCGAGCAGGGTCTGGACGCACGCGATCGTGATCACCACGCATCCCGCGAGCAGGACCAGCGCGACCGCGGCGGCCGGGAGCACCCGGCGCGGGCGGCGGATCATCGCACCCTCCTGGTCCGCCGGTCCCCGGCGTCCAGGCCGGTGACCACGATGTCCACCCGCGGCACGGTGAACCCGGTGAGCTCGCCGGTGCGCCGCACGAGATGCGCGCGGGTGCGTTCGGTCGCCTCGGCCACCGAATCCGGGTAGCCGACCGTGAGCTTGACGTCCAGTGTGGCCGCGTCCCCCTCGAGGCGGGCCCGCACGCGCGCCGGGCGCCGCAGCTCCTCGGTGACCGCGCGGGCGGCGATCCGTTCCACCACCCGGGGTTCGATGCTGGTCCGCCCGCGTTCGCTCACCGGGACCCCCGGTCGCGGGCGAGCCCGGTCAGCGCGGACAGGTCCAGTTCGCCGTCCGCCCAGCGCCCGGCCAGCAGGCCGAGCGCGCCGAGGACGAGCACGATCACGAAGGCGGCGAACCCGCCGAACGCGGCCGCGAAACCGAGCGCCAGCCCGGTGACCAGGCCGATCGAAGTGCCGTTCATGGTGCCTCCCAACAAGATTGAGGGCCGCCGCGCCCCGACCGCGCGGCGGCCCGGCGGGTCACTGGACGCGGTCCGAGGTGCCCTCGTCGTCGTCCTCACCCGGGATGTGCACGTCGTTCACGTTGATGTTGACCTCGACCACCTCGAGGCCGGTCATCTGCTCGATCGCGCTGATCACGTTGCGCCGCACCGCCCGCGCCAGGTCCGCGATCGACACGCCGTAGTCCACCAGGAGCTGCAGGTCCACCGCGGCCTGCTTCTCGCCGACCTCCACCGAGACGCCCTGGCTCGCGCTGGCGCTGGCGCCCGGGATCCGTTCGCGCAGCGCGCCGAACGCCCGCGCCGCACCACCGCCCAGATCGTGCACGCCGCTGACCTCCCGCGCGGCCAGGCCCGCGATCTTCTGCACCACGGTGTCCGCGATCGTGGTCGCGCCCTGCTTGGTGACCAGCGCGCCGGCGTCCGGGCCCGCGGTCGGCTGCTTGGTCACGTCGGTGGTCTTGGTCTCCGCCATGGCGAACTCCCTCGTGTGCCGGTGAATGTCGTTGTCATTGAAGGACTTCGTGGTCCTTCGTCGGGATAGACACGGCACCCGGGGAAACGTCACGACCCGTTCGTGTGGCGCGCGACTCACCCGGAGGTGAGCGCGGAACCGTCCAATTCGGTCACCTCGAGCCGGAGCCGGGCGCCTTCCCACGGGGTTCCGGCGAGCGCCGGGCGCACGGCCTCGGCGGCCCGCTCCAGCAGCGGCGGCAGCGGCAGCCGGGTGGCGATCAGCTGGATCCGCACCAGGTCCTCGTCCAGGTCGACGGCCAGACCTTCCCAGTCCCAAGGGATCCAAGAAGTGACAGGTTGCACCGCGGGCACTGCCGGTTTGAGCCCGGGCACCGCGCGCACCGCGGCGAGCAGCTTCTCGGTGACCTCGTTCGCCGACGTCATCTCTCCTCCGGTTCGATGTCCATAATGGACACTGAAACCGACGCGACCGGCAGCCCGGTCGCGTCGGTGACCGCGCGGGCCACGGCCCGCTGCACGGCCTGACCGACCGCGGCGGCCTGGTCCTGGCCGGAGACGGACAGTTCGACGCGCACCGAGACGACCCCGTCCTCGATGTCCACGGTCACCCCGTCCGCGGGCGCGGGCGTGAGCCCCTTCCACCGCTGTTTCGCCGCCCGGCCCCAGGAACCGACCAGGCCGAGCAGGCCCGGTTCCAGGCGGACCACCCCGGACGTGGCCGCCGCGGCACTGGCCGCCACGGCGGCGACCACGGTGTCGCTGATGACGAACTCGGTCAGATCCGCCGTCATTCGGTTTCCTGGTCGTCGTAGATGTCGTCCACCAGCAGGTCCAGGCGGACCAGCCGCAGCCCCACCCGGGCCGCGGCGGCCGCGCCGACGCGTTCCCGCACTTCGGACAACGCCCGATCGGCGTCGACGTTGCGGTAGCTCACCGCGACCGCGAGTTCCACCTCGACCAGGCTCTCGCCGAGTTCGCCCAGGCCGACCGTGCGCACCCGGCAGCGGCGCCCGCGGACCCCGTCCACCGCGTCGGCGGCGTAGCGCAGCACGACCGCGACCGCCTGCTCGCTCACCTCGAGCTTGCCCGGTTCGGGCGTGGGCAGGCTGACCATGTGCCCGCGCCGCATCTCGGCCCGCACCGCGGACATGATCCGGCTGGTCAGGCCCTCCGGCGGCGGCTCGTCGTGGTCGGCCAGTTCCCGGGTGGCGTCGCGCAGCGCGCGCAGGCTTTCCCGGGCGGTCCGGCAGTGCGGGCAGGTCAGCTCGTGCTGATCGGCGCGGCCGGCTTCGACCTCGTCGAGCCGGTCCCAGACCTGCTCCAGGTCCCGCTCGCACGGCAGCTCGTACCCGCCTTTCGCGCGGTTCACCGCCATGGCCGCATCACCTCCGCCAGCTGTGCCCGGGCCCGCGCGATGCGGCCCCGTACCGCGGTACTGCTCGTTCCGACGATCTCACCGATCTCCTCGTAGGAGCGACCGTGCACCTCGCGCAGGAGCCAGCAGGCGCGTTGTTCCGCGGTCAGCTCCTTGAGCGCCTCGGTCAGCGCGGCCAGTTGCTCGCTCACCTGCGCGGCCTGCTCCGGCTGGGCCTCGCGGACCGGTGACTCGGTGCCCTCGAAATCGACCTCCACCAAGGGTTTCCGCGCCCGCAGCGCGTTCAGGCACCGGTTCGTGGTGGTCCGGTACAACCAGCCGACGAAGGCCGCGTCCTCCTGCAGCTGGCCCAGCCTCCGCCACGCGGTCAGGAAGACCTCCTGCACCACGTCTTCCGCGTCGCCCCGGTTCGCCAGCATGCGCACCGCGAGGCGGAACATCGGGCCCTGGTACCGCAGCACCAGTTGCTCGTACGCGCGCACGTCGCCTTCCCGCGCCCGGGCGACCAGGGTGACGTCGTCCAGCGGCGGGCCCGCCGCATGCTCGGCGCTCGTCGAAGTCGTCATCGCCACCTTCGTCCGGACACGGCCGCGGGGAAAACGTCACGCGGACGCCCGGGTGACGCTGCTCACCAGCGTAAAGCCGCTCCGGCCCGTGACGAATCCCCTGGCGGCCCTGTCCACCCATCAGGGCGGCGCCCAGCCGGGGCGCCGCGAAATCGGGAGGACCGACATGGCATTGAGCGACAAGTTCGAGAACAAGGCCGACGATCTCGGCGGCAAGGCCAAGGAGGCCGCGGGCAAGGTGACCGGCGACGAGCGGCTCGAGGGCGAGGGCAAGCTCGACCAGGCCAAGGCCGGGGTCAAGGACGCCGTGGAAAAGGTCAAGGACGTCTTCAAGAAGGACTGACCTGGTGCCCCGTCGGCCCCGGAAGTGGCAGCACTTCCGGGGCCATGGGGTCAGGAGAGGCCGAGGTCGTCCAGGGTGAGCAGGGTGCGGTAGGCCAGGCCCGCCTGCTCGATGGCCTCGCGGGCGCCGGTGTCGCGGTCGACGACCGTCGCCACGCCGACCACCTTCGCGCCCGCCTCGTTCAGCGCTTCGACCGCGGTGAGCACGCTGCCGCCGGTGGTCGAGGTGTCCTCCACGGCCAGCACCCGCTGCCCGGCGACCTCCATGCCCTCGATCCGCCGCTGCAGGCCGTGCTGCTTGGCGTCCTTGCGCACCACGAACGCGTCGAGCACCACGCCGTCGGCCGCGGCGGAGTGCAGCATCGCGGTCGCCACCGGATCGGCGCCCAGGGTCAGGCCGCCGACGGCGACGTAATCCCAGTCGCCGGTGAGCTGGCGGAGCAGCTTCCCGATCAATGGCGCCGCCGCGTGGTGCAGGGTCGCCCGGCGCAGATCCACGTAGTAGTCGGCCGTTTTGCCGGAAGCCAGGGTCACGGTGCCGTGCACCACGGAAAGCTCGGTGACGAGCCGCGCCAGTTCGAGTTTCGCCGCTTGGTCCAGACCGGGTTTCACCACGGGCAGAGAGTCTTGCACAACACCCGCGGTGAACCCGCCGACACGCACATCAGTCGTTGGTGACGGTCGCCTCTGCCGGACGTCCCCGCGTCGCCACCCAGGACGGCACCAAGGTCGCGACCATGGTCAGCGCACCGGCCACGCCGATCACCGCGAGGTATATCCACAGTGGACCGGACGGCAGCAGCGAATCGCTGACCACGAGGGTGAACGGGACGAGCGCGGCGGCCGCGACGACCGTGCCGAGCAGCACGCCGACGAGCGCGATCAGCACGCCCTCCGCGGACATCATGCGCAGCACCTGCGACCGCGTCGCGCCGGTGAGCCGTTGCAGCCCGAACTCCCGGCGCCGCCGCACGGTCGCCATCACCAGCGTGTTCACCACCGAGATCGCGGTGTACGCCATGATCATCCCGACCAGCAGGTAGTTCACCCAGGCGCCGATCTCCTGCCCCTTGGCGTGCGCGGCGATCAGCATGCCGCGGTCGCCGACCACCACCCCGGGCTGCGCCGCGGCGAACTCCCGCAGGGTCGCGGTCAGATCGGCGCCGGGCTCGGCGCGGACCAGGATCTGCCGCGCCAGCCCGCCGGTCGTGTGCGCGGCGACCAGGTCCGCGGGCATGAGGAACATTTCCGCGCCGGGCTTGGTCTCGAGGAGCGCGACGATCCGCGCGGTGACCGGCGTCCGGTCGCCCATGCGCAGGGTGAGCTGGTCGCCGACGCCGCGGCCGATCTCGCGGGCGAACTCCGCGGGCACCGCGACCGTGTCCCCGCGCAGGGCCGTCAACGCGCCCGCGGTGACGCCGATCGCCGACGTCGCCGTGACCCCGTCCGCGGAAACCCCTTGCACCGGCATGCCTTCGTCGTCCTGCGACGCCACGAACGGCGAGTCGACGAGCACGTTGCTGGTGACGAACGCCGAAGCGCCCGCGACGCCGGGCAGTTCCCGCACGCGCTCGGTCAGGCCGGGGGCGAGGCCGCCGGTCGTCGAGGCCACCACGGCGTCCGCGCGCAGACCGCTCGTGTACGCCTCCTCGGCCGCGGCGACCTGGGTCGTCTGCAGGTAGATGTTCGCGGTGGCGATCCCGGTGGCCAGCATGATCGGGGTGACCGCCGCCGCCATCGCGACCACCCGGCTGCGGGCGTTGAGCGTCGCGAGATGCCCGTTCACCCCGGTCAGCGCGCGCAGCGGCCACCGCAGGATCGCCATCAGGACCCGGGTGATCCCGGGGCTGATCAGCGCGAGGCCGATCGCCCAGAGCATCACCGACGGGCCCGCGGTGCTCGCCGCGACCGGACCGGTCATCACGGCGGCCGTGACGATCGCGAGCGCGAGCCCGCCGCCGAAGCACAGCACCGCGAGGATCGCCCGGGTCGGGGTGAGCCAGCGGCGCTGCACGGCCGCCTCGGCGAGCGCCTCGGTGGGCCGGGTGTTCGCCGCGCGCCGGGCCGCGAAGATCGCGGCGGCCAAGGCCGCGAGGATCGCCACCCCCGCGGCGGCGACGGCCGGGATCCAGCCGGAGTGGAAGGCCAGCGGCGCGGGCACCACGTCGTGGGCGACGAGCTGGTCGAACAGCCAGCGCCCGAGGACCGAACCGAGCACCGCGGCGATCCCGGTCGCGAGCAGCGAAACGATCATCGCCTCGCCGAGCACCATCCGGCGCAGCTGGCGCGGGGTGGTGCCGATCGCCCGCAGCAGGGCCAGTTCGCGCTGCCGCTGCTGCAAGGACAAGGCGAGCGTCCCGGCCACCACGAACATCGCGACCAGGGCCGCCAGCCCGCCGCACACCGCGGCCAGCACGATCAGCTTCTCCCCGCTCGCCAGTACTTCCGGGAACTCGGCCACCCCGCGGTCGTCACCGGTCAGCACGGTCACCGGCGCCCCCCGCAGAGCGCCCACCACGCGGGGTTCGAGCGCGGCGGGGTCGGTGCCGGGCGCGGGCAGCACGCCGATCGTGTCGACCCGGCCGGGATGCCCGGCCAGCCGGGCCGCGTCGGAGTCGGCGAAGAACACCGCGGGCACGCTCGGATTCGCGGCCCCGGCGGCGATTCCGGAGACGCGGAAGGTTTCCGCGGTCCCCCGCACGGCGAGCCGGACGCGGTCACCGACTCCGACGCCGGAGGCCAGCGGGCCGTCCAGCACGACCTCGCCGGGTCCGGGCGCCTGGCCCGCGGTCAGCGCG
This sequence comes from Amycolatopsis anabasis, assembly GCF_009765355.1. Classification (GTDB taxonomy): domain Bacteria; phylum Actinomycetota; class Actinomycetes; order Mycobacteriales; family Pseudonocardiaceae; genus Amycolatopsis; species Amycolatopsis anabasis. The sequence continues at coordinate 44,042 of NZ_VTHK01000001.1, forward strand.
TACGGGGTGAGCCGGGCCGACCCCCAGCCGTGGCCGAGCGAATCCGTCCGCACGGGCCGGTTCTCCCGCAGCAGGGTCGCCGGGAAGGACACCTCGCCGATCGCCTCGGCCACCCCCGGCACGGCCTGGACCTTCGCCACCAGCCCGGAGTCGATCCGCACCCGTTCGGACAGCGTGGCGTTCTTGGTGTCCGGGTCCTCGTCGGGATCGGACGGAACGTCCTTGACGATTTCGTAGGTCTGGTCGCCGCTGACCACGATCGGCGTGGCGGCGAGCCGTTGCGGCGGAACCGCGGTGCGGATCCCGGTCTCCATCAGGCCGCCGCAGGCCAGCACGATCATGGCGCCGAAGAACATCGCGACGAAGGTCGCCGCGAATCCGCCCTTGCGCAGGCGGAGGGTGCGCAGGGCCAGCCGCAGCATCACGCGCCCCCGGCGAACGCGTGCCGCCGCTCGGCCCAGGCGCCGAGGTGGGTCATCCGCTCGGCCACCGCGTCGGCGGTCGGCGAGAGCAACTGGCCGACGAGTTGCCCGTCGGCGAGGAAGACGACCCGGTCGGCGTACGAGGCGGCGACCGGATCGTGCGTCACCATCACGATCGTCTGCCCCGCGGCGCGGGCGGATTCGGCCAGCAGGTGCAGGACCTCGGCCGCGGTCCGGGTGTCCAGCGCGCCGGTCGGCTCGTCGGCGAAGATCACCGCGGGCCGGGCGACCAGCGCGCGGGCGATCGCCACGCGCTGCTGCTGCCCGCCGGAAAGCTCGCCGGGCAGGTGCTTCTGCCGTTCGGTCAGCCCGACCCGCGCGAGCACCGCGTCGACCTGGCGCCGATCCGGGCGGCGCCCGGCCAGCCGCAGCGGCACGGTCACGTTCTCCCGCACGGTCAGCGCGGGCAGCAGGTTGAACGCCTGGAAGATGAAGCCGATCCGGTCGCGGCGCAGCTTGGTGAGCGCGGTTTCGTTCAGCCCGCTCAGTTCCTGGCCGTCCAGCACGACCGAACCCGAAGTCGGCCGGTCCAGCCCGGCCGCGCAGTGCAGGAAGGTGCTCTTGCCCGATCCGGACGGCCCCATCACCGCGGTGAAACTGCCGGCGCCGAAGCCGATGGTGACGCCGCCGAGCGCCACCACGCCGGAATCGCCCTTGCCGTAGATCTTGCGCACCGACTCGAGCCGGATGGCCTCGCCGCCTGGTGAACTCACGTCCGCTCCCGGTTTTCCCCTCGCGCCACCTGCGCGATCTCTGGGAAAAACGCTAGGGAGCGAGCAACATCGATCCCATGGGGCCAGCGAGCGGATTCGTGGTGGGGACAGCCCTACCCGCCGTGCGGATTCACGTGCGGCCGCGGCCGCCGAACCGGCCGCGCAGCCCGCGCGGGATGAAGTTCGCGACCGCGACGAGCAGCTTCCAGTGCAGGCTCGGGATGGACACCACCTTGCCGCGCCGCAGATCCCGGAGCGCCTCGGTGACCACCTGACCAGGACTCAGCCAGAACCGCTGCGCGCCCGGTTTGATCAGCCCCGCGCGTTCGTGGAACTCGGTCGTGGTGAGCCCGGGGCAGAGCGCCAGGATCCGCACGCCTTCGGGCAGCGAGGTGGCGATGCCCTCGCTGAACGCGGTGACCCAGGTCTTGCTCGCGGTGTAGGTGGAGCCGCGGCCGGAGAAGAACCCGGCCACGCTGGACACGTTGATCACGTCACCGCGGCCGCGGTCGATCATGCCGGGCAACGCGGCGCGGGTCAGCCGCAGCACGGCGGTCACGTTCACGTCGAGCTGGTTCTGCAGGTCCTCGGGCGGGATCGTCCAGAACTCCCCGTTGAGCCCGAAGCCGGCGTTGTTCACCAGAAGTTCGATCGGGGTTCCGGCGACGCGCTCCTCGACGACCGCGCGGCCCTCGACCGTGGACAGGTCGGCGGGCAGGACCTCGGCGGTGACGCGGTGCCGTTCTGCCAGTTCTTCCGCGAGGGCGTCGAGGCGGGGGCGGTCGCGGGCGACCAGCACCAGGTCGTACCCCTCGGCGGCGAGCTTTCGGGCGAACTCGGCGCCGATTCCGGCACTGGCTCCGGTTATCAAGGCGATGGGCATGGCCGCCACGCTACCGCTCGGTGATCGATTTGCTACCGAAACCGCAGGTCATGCACGGTTAGTAGTAACCCAGAGTGGTGAGGTGACCTCGGTTGCGCAACGAAGAACCACAGGAAGTATCGTCCGTACCGCCGTTCGGAGTAATCAACATCACTTCGGATTACTTCGAGGTCAGGACTACGTGAGGACGCACTTCCATGGGGAAGCACCGCAAGTCGAGGGCAGTCCCTCTCCCCAGGATCGTTGCCGGTGCGGCGCCGTTCGCGCTGCTACTGGCCGGTCCGGCCACCAGCTGGGCGGCCACGCCCGCCGACCATCATCCCTCCGGCTCCGAACCCGTCTCTTCTCTCAGGAGTTCTCTGGCTGCGATGACTGAAGACGTTTACCGACTCGGCGACCAGAACGCGACCCACACCACGGAAACCGCCGCGGAAGGTGTGCTCGACACCGCCGGCGGGGCGGCGGGATTCACCGCCGACCGGACCGAGGTGGCCACGGCATCGGTGAGCGAGACGTCCGGGGCACTGAGTACCAACACGCAGCACCTGGAAGGCGCCGGCAGCCACGACGAGGGCCTCACCACCGATCCGGCGACCGGCGCCGCGGAAGGGCACACCCAGGATAGCCACCACCTCGGGGGTTCCGACGCGACGACCACCCTGATCGGGCCCGCCGACGGCGTGGGCGGTTCGACCGTCACCGAGGACGCCGCCGACGCCGTGCTGACCCGGAACGCGGCGCTCACCCGGGACGCCCGCGGCAACGCGCACGTGGTGTCCGAGTTCTTCGGCGAGGGCAAGGCGTCGCGCGGTTCGGGGCACGGCTTCTGGTTCACCCCGGCGGCGGGCGGCGAGATCGAATCCGCCCAGGCCGGGCGCGGCTGCTTCACCGGCACCCTGGACGTGCTCCGCGACGAGGACGGCACCGCCGCCGGGACCGTGGAGCAGGCGATCGCGGGCGAGTTCGAGCAGCGGCACGCCGCCGAGGGGCACCTCGGTCCGCTGTCGGCCAAGGGCACCTCGTCCCAGTCCGGCACGCTCGACCTGGTCGCCACGCACGACGCGACCTCGACCCCGGACGGCGGCGCCGAATCGGCGACCGGCGGCTCGGTGCAGGGCCTGGTCACCGACCACACCGGCGGCGAGGTCGGCATCGAGAACGTCGTGCAGGTCTCCGGCGATCTGCGGACCGAGGCGGCGGCCTCCGACCTCGTGCACGAGTCCACAAAGGACGGTGTGCCGGAAGCGCCGGCGGCGCAGCACGCGGCGTCGGTGTCGCACGAGGCCAAGGCGAGCCTGCGGCTGCTGCGCCAGGCACCGCTCGGCGGCGGGCTGTCCCTCGGCGCGCCGCCGCTGAACATCACGCCGTCACTGGGGTCGTGAAGGACCTATCCCGGGGGTGAGCGAGGGCCCCGCCTCGGCGCGGAAATGAGGCGGGGCCCTTGCGCGTACCAGCTCTTCAGTTCCCGGGCTGCCGGGGAGCGCCGTGCTCCTCGATCGCGGTCGCCGCGCCGGACTCGCCGCCCTGCCAGTGGCGGCCGGGGCGGTAGTCCTCGTCGAACGGGTCCACGATGTCGGCGATCTCGCCGAGGTCGCGCAGCAGCCGCTCCAGCCGCGACGGGCCGACGTTCGGCGCCGCGCTGGCCAGCACCCATTCGTTCTCCAGCCACGCCACGCCGACATCCCCGCCGAGCGCGTCGGCGGCGTCCACCAGTTCCTGGGTGATCAGCGCGCGAGCGCCCTCGGAGTCGTCGGCGAACGCGTACCGCTGGCCGACCGGGCCGAGCAGCTCGGGCATTTCCGCGCGCTGGAACGGGACGCTGGCCAGCCAGAGTTCCACCAGCACCGGGTGCACCCGGTTGCACCGGACCGCGACCACGACCGCGGGGATCTGGCCGTTCGACTCGATGTCGAAGACGAACACCGGGCGCCGGCCGTCCGAGGTGAAGGTGGAGCCCGCGACGACGTTCACCGCGGCCTCGGCGCCGAAGTAGCCGATCGCGCCACCCGCCCACTGTCTCGGGAGGTTCTCGTCCTCCTCGATGAACTGCCAGCCGCGCAGGTCGGCCCAGCGCATCCGTTCCCGGTTGCGCGAGCCCTCCCTGGCCCGGTCGGTCGCGAGCAGTGCGAGTCCCGCCACCAGTGCCACGGCGGCGATGACGAACCAGATCCACGCCGGAATACCCACGGACCAAGGGTAGCCCTCGACCTCGGCACGCAAAGATCACCGGGCCGGTGTCCCATCACCCCTTCGGGGCATTCCGGTCGCACTTTGTCGGCTGAGTGCGGTCGCACTCAGCCGACAAAGTGCTGGTTACCCGGCGCGGGTGACGGTGAGGGAGTCGCTCGCCTCCAGCGCCGGGATGTCGACGCGCACGGTGTCGCCGTCCCGGATCTCGCCCGCGAGGAGCTTCTTCGCGAGCTGGTCGCCGATCGCCGACTGCACCAGCCGCCGCAGCGGCCGCGCGCCGTAGATCGGGTCGAACCCGTTGAGCGCCAGCCATTCCCGCGCCCCCGGCGTGACGTCCAGGGTGAGCCTGCGCTGCGCCAGCCGCTGGGCCAGCCGGGCGACCTGGATGTCCACGATCGAGGTGAGCTGCTCGGTGCCGAGCGAGTGGAACACCACCAGATCGTCCAGCCGGTTCAGGAACTCCGGCTTGAAGTGGCGCTGCACCACCGACAGCACGGCTTCCTTGCGCTGCCGCTCGTCCAGCGACGCGTCGGCGATGGCCTGCGAGCCGAGGTTCGACGTGAGCACCAGGATGGTGTTCCGGAAGTCGACCGTGCGGCCCTGGCCGTCGGTCAGGCGACCGTCGTCGAGCACCTGCAGCAGCACGTCGAACACGTCCGGATGCGCCTTCTCCACCTCGTCCAGCAGCACCACGGAGTACGGCCGCCGCCGCACCGACTCGGTGAGCTGACCGCCCTGGTCGTAGCCGACGTATCCGGGCGGCGCGCCGACCAGGCGGGCCACCGAGTGCTTCTCGGAGTACTCGCTCATGTCGATGCGCTGCATCGCGCGCTCGTCGTCGAACAGGAACTCGGCGAGCGCCTTGGCCAGCTCGGTCTTGCCGACGCCGGTCGGCCCGAGGAACAGGAACGAACCGGTCGGCCGGTCCGGGTCGGCGACCCCGGCCCGCGCGCGGCGCACCGCGTCGGACACCGCGGTGACCGCCTCGGGCTGCCCGATGACCCGCTTGCCGAGTTCTTCCTCCATCCGCAGCAGCTTGCCGGTCTCGCCTTCCAGCAACCGGCCGGCCGGGATGCCGGTCCACGCGCTCACCACGTCGGCCACGTCGTCCGCGCCGACCTCCTCCTTGAGCATCACCTCGGCCTGCGCGGACGGCTCGGTGGCCGCCGTCGCCGCCTCGAGTTCCTTCTCCAGCGCGGGGATCTTGCCGTACCGCAGCTCGGCGGCCCGGCCCAGATCGGCGTCGCGTTCGGCCCGGTCGGCCTCGCCGCGCAGCTGTTCCAGCTGCTCCTTGAGTTCGCGGACCTTCTCGATCGAGCCCTTCTCGTTCTGCCAGCGCGCGGTCAGCGCGGACAGCTCCTCGCGCTTCTCGGCGAGTTCGGCGCGCAGCGCGGCCAGCCGTTCGCGGGAGGCGGCGTCGCTCTCCTTCGCCAGCGCCATCTCCTCGATCTCCAGCCGCCGGACCGCGCGTTCCACCTCGTCGATCTCCACCGGCCGCGAGTCGATCTCCATGCGCAGCCGGGACGCGGCCTCGTCGACCAGGTCGATCGCCTTGTCCGGCAGGAACCGGGCGGTGATGTACCGGTCGGACAGCGTGGCCGCGGAGACCAGGGCGGCGTCGGTGATCCGGACACCGTGGTGCACCTCGTAGCGCTCCTTGAGCCCGCGCAGGATGCCGATGGTGTCCTCGACGGACGGTTCGCCGACGAGCACCTGCTGGAAGCGCCGCTCCAGCGCGGCGTCCTTCTCGATGTGCTCGCGGTACTCGTCCAGCGTGGTCGCGCCGACCATGCGCAGCTCGCCGCGGGCGAGCATCGGCTTGATCATGTTTCCCGCGTCCATGGAGGAGTCAGTGCCCGAGCTCCCCGCGCCGACGATCGTGTGCAGCTCGTCGATGAACGTGATGACCTGGCCCCCGGATTCGGTGATCTCCTTGAGCACGGCCTTGAGCCGTTCCTCGAACTCACCGCGGAACTTGGCCCCGGCCACCATCGACCCCAGGTCCAGGGCGACCACCCGCTTGCCGCGCAACGACTCCGGCACGTCCCCGGCGACGATCCGCTGGGCCAGGCCCTCCACGATCGCCGTCTTGCCGACGCCCGGTTCGCCGATCAGCACCGGGTTGTTCTTGGTCCGGCGGGACAGCACCTGCACCACGCGCCGGATCTCGGCGTCCCGGCCGATCACCGGGTCCAGCTCGCCCTGGCGCGCCCGGTCGGTGAGGTCGACGCCGTACTTCTCCAGCGCCTTGAAGGTGCCCTCCGGGTCCGGGCTGGTGATCCGCGCCGACCCGCGCACCTTGGTGAACGCCTCGCGCAGCGCGTCCGGCGTGGCGCCGTGCCGCTTGAGCAGCTCGGCCACCTGGCCGCCCTCGGTGGCGAGGCCGGCCAGCAGGTGCTCGGTCGACACGTACTCGTCGCCCATCTCGGTCGCGAGCTTCTGGGCGTGCGTCAGCGATTTGAGCGCCTGGGTGTTGAACTGCGGGGTGGACACCGTCGCCCCGGTCGCCGACGGCAGCGCCTGGCTGATCGGCTCGAGTTCCTTGTGCACCTGTTCCGGATCGGCCCCGACCGCGGTCAGTAGCGGCCCCGCGATCCCGTCACTCTGCGCCAGCAACGCGCCGAGCAGGTGCGACGGCGCGATGTCCGGATTCCCCGCGACGGCGGCCGCCTGCGCCGCCGACGAAATGGCCTGCTGGGTCTTCGTCGTCGGGTTGAACGCGTCCATCCCTCACCTCATGTCTAGCGTGCCTGATGACAGCCCACCACAACCGCTGTCGACAGGTACAACGTCAGAAAAGTTGAGTGTGTTCCGCTCAACCCTGAAAAGATGCAGAAGGGCGCCTTCGATGCCCCCGCCGCACCGAAGACGCCCCGGGATCGGAGTTCAGCTACCTGGGTGACCGGCCGCGACCCCGAGCCGATGCCGCCCGCCGAGTTCGACGTCGCGGTCCACCCGCTCACCGGCGGGTACGGACAACGGGACGGCGACCGGCTGGTGGTCCGCGGCGGTCGCGGTCAGCGCGTAGGTGCCCGCCGCCAAGCCGTCCAGGCGGTAGCCGCCGTCCCCGCCGGTCAGCCCGGAGGCCACCACTTCGCCGCGCGGATCGGTGAGCACCACGGTCGCGCCGCCCACCGCGCGCCCGCCGGGGGTGCGGACCGCCCCGGTCACCGTCGCGCCCGCCGGAACCGCGTCCAGCGTCGAGCGCAGCGGGGTCTCGCGCAGGAACAGCACGGCCACCAGGGTCACCAGGGAGACGAAGCCCGCGATCAGGAAGATCTTCCCGGTCGCGTCCCCGTAGGCGGCGCGCACGATCTGCTGGATCGGCCCGGGCAGCGCGCCCACGTTGAGCGTGCCGCCGCCGGAGCCCACCGCGTGCCCGGCGGGCACGCCCAGTGCGGCGAGCGAGGACGTGATGTTCGCCGAGACCCGCGTGGCCAGCACCGCGCCGAGCGCGGAGACCCCGGCGGACCCGCCGAGCGTGCGGAAGAAGGTGACCACCGAGGACGCCGAGCCCATGTCCCGCATGCCGACGGTGTTCTGCACGACCAGCACCAGGTTCTGCATCAGGCAGCCGACGCCGATGCCCATCAGCGCGAGGTAGACCCCCATCAACGTCAGGTTCGTGGTGTGGTCCACGGTGCTCAGCAGGAACAGGCCGACCGGCAGGGTGATCGCGCCGAACAGCAGGAAGGGCTTGGTCTTCCCGGTGCGCGAGATGATCTGGCCCGCGATCGTCGAGGACAGGAACAGCCCGAGCACCATCGGCAGCGTCATCAGGCCCGCGTGCGTCGGCGAGAAGCCCCGGGAGATCTGGTAGTACTGCCCGAGGAACACCGCGCCGCCGAACATCGCCGTGCCCACGGCCAGGGTGCCGAGCACCGCCAGCGTGAAGGTCGGGCTACGGAACAGGCGCAGCGGGACCACCGGCTCGCTGACCCGCGATTCGACGAACACGGCCAGCGCGAGCGCCACCAGCGCGCCGCCCACGTAGAGCACGGTCGACCAGGACAGCCAGCCGAAGCTCTTCCCGGCCAGCGAAACCCAGATCAGCAGCAGCGCCACGCCGCCGACCAGCAGGGTCGCGCCGAACCAGTCGATCTTCACCGGGCGCTTGACCACCGGCAGGTGAAGTGTCTTGCCGAGCACCACGAACGCGAGCACGGCGATCGGCACGCACACCCAGAAGCACCAGCGCCAGCCGAGCGGGGAGTCCACGATCAGGCCGCCGACCAGCGGCCCGGACACCGTGGCCACGGCGAAGGTCGCGCCGATGTACCCGGAGTACCGGCCGCGGTCACGCGGCGCGATCATCGCCGCGATCACCACCTGGATCAGGGCCTGCAGCCCGCCCATGCCGACGCCCTGCAGCGCGCGGAAGGCGATCAGCTCGGGCATCGACTGCGCGATCCCGCCGAGCGCCGAACCGGCGGTGAAGATCACGATCGCCAGCTGGTACAGCAGTTTCTTGCTGAACAGGTCGGCGAGTTTGCCCCAGATCGGCGTGGTCGCGGTCGAGGTCAGCAGCGTCGCGGTGACCACCCAGGTGTACTGGCTCTGCGAGCCGTCCAGGTCGGCGAGGATGGTCGGCAGCGCGTTCGAGACGATCGTGGAGGACAGGATCGCCACCAGCAGGGCCAGCAGCAGCCCGGAGAAGGCGCGCATGATCTGCCGATGGGTCATCGGTTCGGTTTCGGTCAACTACTTCCCAGCTTTCCGGTTTGACACGGCACCGGTGGCGCACCGAGCGCGGCGCGGAGGTCGTCGTTCATCGCGGCCAGCCGCTCGGTCAGTGCGTGCACCTCGGATTCGTCCCAGTTGTGCAGCGCCTTGCGCAGGAACTCGGTCTGGAGTTCGCGCCAGCGCAGCAGCTCCCGCTCGCCGCGTTCGGAGACGCGGATCAGCGCCGCGCGGCCGTCCTCGGGCGCCGGGCGCCGGTCGATGAACCCGGCCGCGGTGAGCTGCGCGATCTGCCGGCTGATCACCGAGACGTCCACCATCCGCCGCTTGGCGAGTTCGGACGGGCGGGATTCCCCGTGCTTGGCGAGATCGGCGAGCAGCATGGCCGCCGCGGGGTGCAGGCCGCTCTCGTCCTGCCAGGTCTGCGCGATCCAGCCGTGCTGCAGCTGAGCGGAGGCGCGGAGCTGGCGCATGAGCTCCAGGCTGGCCTCGTCACCAGGACCCATACCGGGACACCTCCCACTTGGTTGTGCCATACAAGTTTATCGCCGATTGCTTGCTTACTACAACTATGTGAACGGTGAGCTACCCCACGCCGCGGCCCGGGAGTGCCACCCGTCCGGAGCAACCCTGGGAGCGGAAGCCCCGCCGGGAGCTACTCTCTACCGGCCTGCCGATTCTTTCGGCCGGGTGCATGCGTCAAGAAGTGGAATATTCACCAGAATTCGCAGCCCCTTGCGGACTCCTGGCCTGCCACGATCGGGTGACGCCCGATCGGGGACCTTTCGTGAATAATCGGGGTGTGGATCAAGAGGTGAGCGAAGACCTGTGAGCGCCGAGGAACGATGACAGCCGACGCGGTCAGCCCCGTCCCCCGGTCGTCTTCGGTACACCGGGAAGCACCCCCCGCCGTCACCGCGATGGTGCGGCTGATCCGGGATGCCTGGAAGAAGGCGGAGCCGTACACACCGGAGATCTCGCAGTTCTTCTACGGGATGCTGTTCACCCTCGCCCCGGCCACCCGCGACTTCTTCCCGATCAACATGGAAGTCCAGCGCGGGCGCCTGGTGCGCGCGCTGGTGCACGTGGTGCAGATGGTGGACCGGCCGGACGACCTGGTGCCCTTTCTGCGCCAGCTCGGCCGCGACCACCGCAAGTTCGGCGTGATCCCGCGGCACTACGAGGCCGTCGGCACCGCGCTGCTGGCGGCGCTGAAGAAGTTCCTCGGCGACGACTGGACGCCCGACGTCGAGCGGGCTTGGGCCGAGGCGTACACGATCATCGCGCGGTCCATGCAGGAGGCGGCCGCCGCCGACACCAACCCGCCGTCGTGGACCGCGACCGTCGCCGAGCACCGGCGCCTGAGCTGGGACCTCGCGCTGGTCCGCCTGGAGCCCGAGCAGGCGATCCCCTTCCGCGCCGGGCAGTACCTCAGCGTGGAGGTCCCGCAGCGGCCGCGGCTGTGGCGGTACCTGTCCCCGGCGAACGCCCCGCGCGAGGACGGCTCGATGGAGTTCCACGTCCGCGCGGTCGAGGGCGGCTGGGTGTCCCGGGCGATCGTGAGCCATACCCAGGACGGGGACGTGTGGCGGTTCGGGCCGCCGCTGGGGCGGATGAGCGTGGACCGGGAGTCCGGCCGCGAGGTGCTGATGATCGCCGGGGGCACCGGGGTCGCGCCGCTGCAGTCGCTGCTGGACGAGCTGTCGCAGTGGGGGGAGAACCCCAAGGTGCGCCTGTTCTACGGCGGGCACACCCGCGAGGAGCTGTACAACCTGGAGAGCCTGCGCGCGCTCGCCTCGACGAATCCGTGGCTGACCGTGACCCCGGTGGTGGAACGCGGGCCCGGGCTGGCCGGATGCGAGCACGGCACGCTGGCCGAGGCGGTCACCCGGCACGGCGCCTGGCCCGGCCACGACGTGCTGGTCTCCGGTTCCCCGGCGATGATCCGGGCCACCGTCTCCCGGATGCTGGTCGCGGGGACCGCGCTGGACCAGATCAAGTACGACCCGTTCACCATCGACTAATCACGCTACCCGCGAGTAGTCTCCGCTGACATGGAGCTTCAGATCCCCGCACCCGCCGGTCCGGTCAAGGGGTACCTCGCCCAGCCCCAGCGCCAGGGGGACGGCCCGTGGCCGGGCGTCGTCGTGATCCACGACCTGGCCGGGATGAGCGCGGACACCCGCCGCATCACCGACCGGTTCGCCGAGTCGGGGTACCTGGCCGTCGCGCCGAACCTGTACTCCCGCGGGGGCTTCACCCGCTGCGTCAAGACCGTCTTCCGCGACCTGACCGCCGCCCGCGGCCGGTCGTTCGAGGACATCGACGCCACCCGCACCCTGCTCGCCGACCGGGACGACTGCACCGGCAAGGTCGGCGTGGTGGGCTTCTGCATGGGCGGCGGCTTCGCCCTGGTCGCCGCCACCCGCGATTTCGACGCCTCGGCCCCCTACTACGGCGAACTCCCCAAGGATCTGTCCATTTTGGATGGAGCCTGCCCGATCGTCGCCAGCTTCGGCCGCCGCGACCCGATCCTCAAGGGCGCCGCCGCCAAACTGGAATCGGAGCTGACCGCCCGCGACATCCCGCACGACGTGAAGGAGTACCCGGACGCCGGGCACAGCTTCGCCAACAAGTTCCCGCTGGGCCCGTTCAACGTGCTGCTCAAGGTCGTCGGTTTCCACTACCACCACGAATCCAGCGAAGACTCCTGGCGCCGAGTGCTCGGCTTCTTCCAAGACCACCTCCGCTGAGCCCGCTGCCCGGTCGGCGAGCGGCGGGACGGGTGGTTCCGAGTGTGTACTTCGCGTGCCTGGACGTGTAGTTCGCGTGCTCGATGCGGCGTGGGGAACCTTGCCTTCCCGCGTGCACCGAAGGCCGCATTGATGCTCGCCTACTCCCGGAACGGGGAACTCGCGGCAGACGGACCCCACCTGCCGCGAGTCCCTCGTTTCGGACGTGCGAGTTCCCCGTTTCGGCACACCGAGTTCCCCATCTCGGTAGGCGAGCCCGACATCCGGGCACCCCACGAGCACGGCACCACGCCACACACCGAGAAAACCCGCTGTGCGACTCAAGATCCTGGCGTTCGTCAGGTGGGGTCGAGGCCGAGGAGGCGGGTGAGCAGGGCGACCTGGTCGGCGTAGTGGCGGAGGAACTCGGGGGAGCCGGGATCGACCCGGCAGACGCCTTCGATGACGTGCGGGAGCGTGGTGGTCGCCATCGCGGCGGCCATCAGCATGATGGTCAGGCAGGCCGGGTCCACCTCGTCCGGCAGCCGGCCGGCCACCTGCAGGGCGCGGATCTCGTCGATGCTGTCCTGCATCCGGTCCGCGCGGGGCGCGTGGTCGGGATCGGTTTCCGGCCCGGAGTACTCCAGGCCGCCCCACGCCAGCATCCGGACGCCTTCCGGATTGTGCAGCGCCTCCAACGCGTACCGGCGGATCTGCTCGGGCAGCGGCGTGCCCGGCGTCACCAGTTCGCTCTGGCGTTCCCGCCAGCCTTCCGAGATGGCCCGGTAGAGGCCTTCCTTGCTGTCGAAGTAGTACGAGATCAGCTGCTGGTTGACGCCCGCCCGGGCGGCGATCGCGCTGACCCGGGCGCCCGCGAACCCGTGCGCGGCGAATTCGGCGGCCGCCGCGTCCAGGATGAGTTTGCGGGTGCGCTCCGGATCGCGTTGCCGCTCCTGCGGCCTGGGGGATCGGCGGGGTTTCGACGGGGACACCGCACGATCATACACACATCTGACAGTCCCATCTGCCTGGTGCACTTAATCAAACAAACAGTTGACACAGTAATGAGTGCAGTTGATTATGAGGGTGCCGAGGTGACCGCCCGGCAGTGGAACAGCGACAGAGGCAACGATGACCGAACCGAACGACCGCAGCACCGCCGTCCTCGTCGTGGGAGGCGGCACCACCGGCCTGTCCACGGCGCTTTTCCTTGCGCGCCTTGGGGTTCGCCCGATCCTGGTGGAACGGCACCCGTCCACGGCGATCATGCCCCAGGCGCGGGCGTTCAACCCGCGCACGATGGAGATCTACCGCGCCCTCGGCCTGGAAGGGGAAATCCGGGCCCGCACATCGATCCTGGCCGAGCTGCCGGAGATGATCGGCGCGGACACGTTGGCCGGTGCGGAACGCTTCCGCGTCGACGTGCTCTCCCACCTCCGGCCACCGTCGACCATGAGCCCCGCCGACTGGGCGATGATCGACCAGGACGAACTGGAGAACATCCTGCGCGCCGAGGCCGAACGCGGCGGGGTCGACGTGCGGTTCGACACCGAGCTGGTCTCCTTCGACTCCGGCGCCGACGGGGTGCGGGCCGTGGTGCGCGAGGGCGGCAGCGGCGCCGAACACCGCATCCTCGCCGACTACCTGGTCGCCGCGGACGGCCACCGCGCGGGCATCCGCGACCGGCTCGGCATCGGCGCGGACCAGCCCGTCGCTCCGCACCCGGGCGTGTACTTCGTCTTCGACGCCGACCTCACCGCCGCGCTGCGCGGACGCCGGTTCCTGCTCGCCTACCTCGATCGGCCGACGCGAGGCACGGTCCTGGTGCCGCTGCGGAAGTTCGGCCGGTGGATGTTCGGGGCGCCCTACCACCCGGAGCTGGGCGAGCGCCCCGAGGACTTCTCCGAGGAACGCTGCGCCGAACTGGCCCGCATCGCGGTCGGGGATCCGGACCTGGAGCTCACCCTCGTGCCTCCGGTCCCCGGATGGCCGCAGAAGGTCTCGCACAGCACGATCGGCGGATGGGTCGCGCACCGGTACCGGAGCGGCCGGGTGTTCTTCGCCGGTGACGCGGCCCACGTCTTCCCGCCCTCGGGTTCCTACGGCGCCAGCACCGGCATCGCCGACGCGCACAACCTGGCGTGGAAACTGGCCGCCGTGGTCCACGGCCAAGCGGGACCGGCGCTCCTGGACACCTACCAGGAAGAGCGCCGACCGGTCGCGCGGAAAACGCTGGAAACCGCGATGCGGCTCCTCCACGACCGCCAGGCCGGAACCGGCGAGGAGGCCACGAAGGTCGACGACCTGAGCATGATCTTCGGCTACCGGTACGACTCCGCGGCGATCCTGTCCGAGGCGCCCGCCCCGGACGCGCCGCTCGAAGACCCGCGCGAGCCGAGCGGCCGCCCGGGCGTGCGCGCACCGCACGTCTGGCTGGAGCGGGCGGGCGTACGACTGTCCACAACGGACTTGTGCACCGGCGCCTTCGCCCTGCTGATCGGCCCGGACGGCGCGGACTGGGTCGCGGCGGCCAAAACGGCGGCGGCAGCGGCCGGCATCGACCTGAACGTCCACCACATCGGCGCCGAACTCCACGACCCGGAAAACCGGTTCGCCGGCACCTACGGCATCACCGGAACCGGCGCGACCCTGGTCCGGCCGGACGGATTCGTCGCCTGGCGCGCCCGCACCCTGCCCCCGCGGCCGGAACACGAACTACGGCGCGCGCTGACCCGCATCCTCGGCTAGCGGCGCTTGGGTTTCCAGACGACCAGGGCGGTCTGGTGCTGCACCGGGACCAGATCCTTGCGGTACGAGGCGTGCACGGCGGCCGCGGCCTGTTCGGCGGCGGCGTAGGCGGCGGCCAGTTCCTCGGTCAGTTCGGCGACCCGGGACCGCAGGGCGTCGACCTGGTTCTCCAGCTCGATGATCCGTTTGACCCCGGCGAGGTTCACACCGTCCTCCTGGGACAGTCGTTGCACCTCGCGCAGCAGGGCGATGTCGCGCATCGAGTAGCGCCGCCCGCCGCCCGAGGTGCGGCCCGGGGAGACCAGGCCGAGCCGGTCGTAGGAACGCAGGGTTTGCGCGTGCAGGCCGGACAGCTGGGCGGCCACGGAGATCACGAAGACCGGGGTGTCCTCGTCCGCGCCGCCCGGCAGGCCGCCGGGCAATCCGCCACCGAATACCATGATCAGCTCCGATCCTTGAGCATCTGAGTGATCTCCGGCCGCGGATCGTGGTCGGCGGCCGCCTTGGCGAAGGTTTCCAGGGCCGACTTCTCCTCGTCGTCCAACCGGGACGGCACGGCGACCTGGAGGGTCACCAGCAGATCGCCCTGGGTCCCGTCCCGTTTGGTGATGCCCTTGCCCCGCACCCGCAGCACCCGCCCGCTCGCGGTGCCCGCGGGCACCTTGAGGGAGACCTTCGATTCGAGCGTCGGCACGGTGATGGTGCCGCCGATGGCGAGTTCCGGGAAGGAAACCGGAACGGTGATGGTCAGATCGTTGCCGGACCGGCCGAAGACCGGATGCGGCGAGACGTGCACGCGGACGTACAGATCGCCCGCGGGCGCGCCGCCGCGGCCCGGTTCGCCCTGACCGGCCAGGCGGATGCGCTGGTTGTCGTCGACCCCGGCCGGGATCCGCACGGTCAGCGTGCGGGTGCGGGTGCTGATGCCCTCGCCGCCGCATTCCGGGCACGGGTCGTCGATGATCTGGCCGCGGCCGCGGCAGTCCCGGCACGGTTCGGAGAACGCGAACGCCCCCTGGCTCCGGCTCACCAGCCCGGCGCCGCTGCAGGTCGGGCAGGTGCGCGGGGTGGTGCCGGGCTTCGCGCCGTTGCCACCGCACGTCCCGCAGGTGGCCGGGCTGGACAGGCGCAGCGGCAGCGTGGCGCCCTTCACCGCCTCGGTGAAGTCGATCCGGACGTCGGTTTCCACGTCCGAGCCGCGCTGGGCGCGGTTCGCCGCGGCGCCACCGCCCCGCCGGCCGAACAGGCCGCCGAGGATGTCGCCCAGTCCACCGAAACCGCCCTGCTGACCGGCTCCGGCCTGCTGGCCGAACAGGTCGCCCAGGTCGAAACCGCCCGCGCCGCCGCCACCGGGGAAGCCGAAGCCCCCGGCGCCGCCGGAGCCGAACAGCCGCCGGGCCTCGTCGTACTCCTTGCGCTTGCCCGCGTCCGACAGCACGCCGTAGGCCTCGGAGACCGCCTTGAACTTCTTCTCGGCCTCGTCGTTGCCGGGGTTGGCGTCCGGGTGGTTCTCCCGGGCCAGCTTGCGGTACGCCTTCTTGATCTCGTCCGCGGTGGCGTCGGAGGAGACGCCCAGTTCACGGTAGAAGTCCTTGCCGATCCACTCCCGAGCGCTCATCGGGCGTCTCCTCCTTTCGCGTCAGTGTTGTTGGGTGTTCTCATCGGCCAGCTCGCCGTCGATCGGCAGCTCGCCGCCGACCGGCGGGTCCACCGGCTCCCCGGCCGGTTCCGCCGCGGCCGGTTCGTGGTCGGTGACCCCGACCAGCGCCGCCCGCAGGACCCGATCGCCGAACCGGTACCCGCGCCGCAGCACGGTGGTCACCGTCGGTCCGTCCACTTCGGACGAAGTGGAGTGCTGGACGGCCTCGTGCACGCTCGGGTCGAAGGCTTCGCCCTCGGCGCCGAACGGCTCGAGCCCGGCCCGCTGCAGCCCGGCGACCAGCTTGTCCGCCACCGCCTTGAAGGCGCCGGTGAGGTCGCCGTGCTGCTCGGCCCGCTCCAGGTCGTCGAGCAGCGGCAGCAGATCGCCCACCACCGAGGCCTTGGCCGTGGCGACCACGGCCTCGCGGTCGCGTTCCACCCGCTTGCGGTAGTTGGCGTACTCCGCCTGGAGCCGCTGCAGATCGGCGGTGCGCTCGGCCAGCTGCTTCTCCACGTCGGACTGCGCCGAAACGGCCTCGTCCACAGTGGACTCGCCAAGGCCGGGGCCGGGGGCGCCCTCGGGCGCCTCCGGCTGCTGCTCGCGCAGCTCCCCGGTCTCCGGGTCGATCTTGCGACGATCTCGTACCACTACGGGCTCCTGCGGCTCCCGGCGTTCGTTGTCGTCGTAGTGTTCGGTCACTTCTTCGGGTCCTCGTCGACGATCTCGGCGTCCACCACGTCATCGGCCTTGGCCGAACCACCGGCGGCACCGGTGCTCCCGGCCGCACCGGCGGCGCCCGCGTCATTCGGGGCCGAGGCGCCCTCGGCGCCCTGCGCGTTCGCGTAGAGCGCGGTGCCCAGTTCCTGCGAGGCGGCGTTCAGCTTCTCGATCGACTCGCGGATCTTGGCGGTGTCGGTGCCCTTGAGCGCCTCGTTGGCCTCGTCGATCGCGGTCTTGACCTTGCCCTTGAGCTCGTCGGGCAGCTTGTCGTCGTTGTCCTTGACGAACTTCTCGGTCTGGTAGACCAGCGTCTCGGCCTGGTTGCGGGTCTCCGCCTCCTCGCGGCGCTTCTTGTCCTCTTCCGCGTGCGCCTCGGCGTCCTTGACCATCCGGTCGATGTCCTCCTTCGGCAGCGCGGAGCCACCGGTGATGGTCATCGACTGTTCCTTGTTGGTGCCCAGGTCCTTCGCGGTGACGTGCACGATGCCGTTCGCGTCGATGTCGAAGGTGACCTCGATCTGCGGCACGCCGCGCGGCGCCGGGGGCAGCCCGGTCAGCTCGAACATGCCGAGCTTCTTGTTGTGCGCGGCGATCTCGCGCTCACCCTGGAACACCTGGATCTGCACCGACGGCTGGTTGTCGTCCGCGGTGGAGAAGATCTCCGAACGCTTGGTCGGGATCGTGGTGTTGCGCTCGATGAGCTTGGTGAACACGCCGCCCTTGGTCTCGATGCCCAGCGACAGGGGGGTGACGTCCAGCAGCAGGACGTCCTTGACCTCGCCCTTGAGCACACCGGCCTGCAGCGCCGCGCCGACCGCGACGACCTCGTCCGGGTTCACGCCCTTGTTCGGCTCGCGACCGCCGGTCAGCTCCTTGACCAGGTCGGCCACCGCCGGCATCCGGGTGGAACCACCGACGAGCACCACGTGGTCGATGTCGCCGACCGAGATGCCCGCGTCGCGGATGACGTTGTTGAACGGGGCCTTGGTGCGGTCCAGCAGGTCGGAGGTGATCCGCTGGAACTCGGCGCGGGACAGGTTCTCGTCCAGGAACAGCGGGTTCTTGTCCGCGTCGACCGTGATGTAGGGCAGGTTGATGTTGGCGCTGTTCGAGCTGGACAGCTCGATCTTCGCCTTCTCCGCCGCCTCACGGATGCGCTGCAGCGCCATCTTGTCCTTGGTCAGGTCGATGCCGTTGGACGCCTTGAACTTGTCCACCAGCCAGCTGACGATCCGCTCGTCCCAGTCGTCGCCACCGAGGTGGTTGTCACCGCTGGTGGCGCGGACCTCGACCACGCCCTCACCGATCTCCAGCAGCGAGACGTCGAAGGTGCCGCCACCGAGGTCGAAGACCAGGATGGTCTGCTCCTTCTCGCCCTTGTCCAGGCCGTAGGCCAGGGCCGCGGCGGTGGGCTCGTTGACGATGCGCAGCACGTTCAGGCCGGCGATCTGCCCGGCCTCCTTGGTGGCCTGCCGCTGGGCGTCCTCGAAGTACGCCGGAACGGTGATCACCGCGTCGGTGATCTCCTCGCCGAGGTAGGACTCCGCGTCGCGCTTGAGCTTCATCAGCACGCGCGCGCTGATCTCCTGGGCCGTGTACGACTTGCCGTCGATCTCGGTCTTCCAGTCGGTGCCGATGTGCCGCTTCACCGAACGGATGGTCCGGTCGACGTTCGTGACGGCCTGGTTCTTCGCCGGCTGGCCGGTGAGGACCTCGCCGTTCTTGGCGAAGGCCACGATGGACGGGGTGGTGCGGGAACCTTCCGAGTTGGCGATGACCGTCGGCTCGCCGCCCTCCAGGACGGCCACGACCGAGTTCGTCGTGCCGAGGTCGATGCCGACCGCTCGCGCCATTGTGCGTTCCTCCTGTGTACCGTGTTTGAGCTGCAGGTATGCGCCCGCCTTGAGCGGGTACTACTCAAGTTGTATCCGGAGCGCGCCGACCTAGTCAAACCAGACTTGAGCCTGCCGCACTCAACCTTTCTGCCAGTCTAACGAGCGGGTTCGCGTCCTTGTTCCCGGCTGGGCGCGCAGATCGCGCCGGGGGCCGGGGTGACACCGCTCACCAGGTAGTCCGCCGCCCGGGCCCGGCCGCACGGCGAGTTGAGCAGGGCGCTGTGCCCGTCCCGCTCGTCGATCAGCAGCGCGCTGCCCGCGATGCGCCGGGACAGCCCGCGCGCCCACGGCAGCGGGGTCGCCGGATCGTGCGTCCCGCCGATGACGAGCACCGGCGGGACCCCGGTGACCAGGCGCGGCGCGGGCGGGTTCGCGGGCGGCACCGGCCAGCCCGCGCAGCCGCTCGCGAAGTCCCAGAACTCGGCGTACCGCCACATCCTCGGCGCGGCCGCGCGCATCGCGTGCTCCTGCCGCGCCACGTCCCGCGGCCCGAGCGGGGCCGCGAAGTCCTGGCAGCCGACCGCCCGGTAGGCCGGGTAGTCCGGACCCGTGAACCGGGCGGCCTTCAGCAGGGCGGACGCGTCCGGCTGGGGCGCGGTCGCCGCGGCCAGCGCGGTGCCGAGCATCGGCCAGGTCGCCCACAGGTTCAGGTAACCGTAGATCCCGTTCGACAACTCCTCGGCGGTCGCGTCCCGGCCCAGTTCGCGGGCCGGGACGGGTGCGGCGAACAGCCCGTCGACGAGCCGGGGAACGTCCGAACCGGACACCGCGCACTCCGGGTTCCCGCGGCACCACGCGGCGAAACGGGTGAACGCGTCCTCGGTGGCGGCGGCCTCGTCGACCGCCGCGCGCGTGCTCGGCAGCGCGTGGTCGACCGGCGCGTCCAGCACCATCGACCGCAGGTGCGCGCCGAACAGGTCCGCGTAGATCTCGCCGATCTCGGTGCCGTACGAGGTGCCGTAGAAGGAGACCTCGGCCTCGCCCAGCGCGGCGCGGATCGCGTCCATGTCCCGCGCCACGCTGATCGTGTCGACGTGCCCGAGCAGCGGGCCGGTGCCCTCGAGGCAGGCGCGCCCGGCCGCCCGGTTGAACGCGACCAGCGCGTCGAAACCCGCCCGGTCGCGGGGAAACGCGGAGACACCGGGATCGTGCAGTTTCGCGGTGCCGCAGCGGACCGGCGCGCTGCCGCCGACCCCGCGCGGATCGAAACCGATGATGTCGAACCGGTCGGCCAGCGCCTGGGTTTCCGGGTATCCGGCGATCATCCCGTTGTAGGCCACCACATCGGTGGTCGCCCCGCCCGGCCCGCCGGGGTTCACGAAGATCGGCCCGATCCGCTCGGCGGGTTTGCGCGCGGGCAGCCGGTTGAGCTTCAGGGTGAGTTTCGCGCCGTCGGGACGCGCCCAGTCGACCGGCACCTCCAGGCTCGCGCATTCCAGGCGCGGCGCGGTCTGCGGAGTCGCGCAGGGCGTCCAGTGCAGACCGCCGTCCGCGGCGGCCGGGGTCACCGGGGCGAGCAGGGCGGCGAGGGCGAGCTCGCGGATCATGCGGCCTTCACCGTGATGTCGCCCGCGCTGCTGCGCAGGTCGAGCACGTTCGCCGCGCCGGGATCCGTCGGCACGCCGACCGAGGTCCTGCCCGCCATCGCCTGCGAGTCGACGCGGTACGGCCCGCCCGGTACGGAGACCACGATCGAACCGGCCGCGGCCTTCACCTTCACCGCGGCCGGGGTGCTCAACGTCAGGTCCACGTCACCCGCGGCGGAGTCGACCTTCGCCTCGCCCGCCACGTCCCGCAGGGTCACCTTCCCCGCGGCGGCCCGCACGTCGGCGGTCCGGGCGCCGGTCACCTCGACCGCCCCGGCCGCCGCGGTGCCGGAGATCGGCAGCCGCGCGGGCACCACCAGGTCGTAGTCCACCGCGCAGTTGTTCCCGCAGCTCGCCAGGACCAGCGTGCCGCCCTCGACGCGGTGCGAGGCGCCGGGCTTGTTCCCGTGGTACTCCAGGTGCCGCCGGAACGACACCGGCGCGCCCGGCTCGACCCGGATCCGCACGTCCCCGGCGGGCACGTCGAACCGCACGGCGGTGATCTGCTCGGGCACCGGCTGACCGTCGTCGGCGGTGCTCGCCGGGCCGATCCGCCCGTCGCCGCACGCGCCGAGCGCGAAGACGGTGACCGCGCCCAGCAAAATCGCGCCCAGCACCCGCTTTTCCGCTTTACCCATGGTTTTTCGTCAGTCTCCTCGGAAGTTCTCAAGCGGCCTTGACGGTGACGTCGCCGCTGTCGGTGCTCAGGTCGAGCACATGGGCCGCGGACGGTTCCTCGGGCACGCCGATGGTCCGGCTGCCGCTGTCGGTGTCGCCCTTGACCAGGTAGCGATCGTTCGGAACGTTCAGCTCGATCGAGCCGCTGTCGGCCTGTGCGCGCACGTTCTGCGCGACCAGGAGGCTCAGCACGATGTCACCGGAATCCACCTCCGCGTCGACCTTCCCGCGCAGCCGGTCGCCGCGGACGGTCCCCGAACTGGCCTGGACCGTGACGTCCTGCCCGACCCCGCTCAGTTCGATATCGCCCGAATCCGCCTTCGCCTTGACCTCGCCGGCGATCTCGCGCACCTTGATCGCCCCGGAGTCGGCCCGCACGTCGACCGAATCCGCGCCCTCGATCGAGATGTCACCGGAATCGGCCTTCCCCAGCACCCGGACCCCGCGCGGCACCACGACGTCGTAGTCGACCGAGCAGTTCCAGCCGCAGTCGGCGAGGACGAGCTGATCGCCCTCGATGCGGTAGGAGTCGCCCGGTTTGGTCCAGCGGTAGTCGAAGGTCTGCTTCACCGTCGCGGAACGCACGTCGGCGACCCGGATCGCCACGTTCCCCGAGTCGCTCTCCAGCCGGACCGCCCGGATCTGCTGGTCCACCTGCCCCTCCGCGGTCGCCGACGAGGGCCACCACCAGCCGAGCGCCATCACGACGCCGACGCCGATCAACGCGATACCGCCGATCGCCAGAGCCGGGCGTGCCATGCGTCCTCCCCGTTCAAGTTTCTCGCCAGAAGAAAGCTAAGGGGCGCCGGGCGTACGTGGCATCCGGGTGAACCCCCGAATCGCCCCTGAGGCTTCCCCTACCCCCACTCGGTCCCCACCGGCGCTAGCCTGGCGGCGCGAGCCGTCCCCTGACAGTTACGGAGGAAGCATGCCCCAGCCACCCAACCCGTACGACTTCCTGCCCGCGGTGCCCTCGTTCACCGTGCGCAGCAACGACGTGGCCGACGGCGAAACCCTCGCCACGCCGCATCTGAGCGGCATCTTCGGCGCGGGTGGGGAGGACCGGTCGCCGCATCTGGCCTGGGCGGGTTTCCCGGCGGAGACCAAGAGCTTCGCGGTGACCTGCTTCGACCCGGACGCGCCCACCGCGAGCGGATTCTGGCACTGGGCGGTGTTCAACATCCCGGTGTCGGTCACCGAACTGACCTCCGGCGCGGGGGACGCCAGCGGTTCCGGGCTGCCCGAGGGCGCGATCACGTTGAAGAACGACGGCGGGGTCAAGCAGTTCCTCGGCGCCGCGCCGCCGCCCGGCCACGGCCCGCACCGGTACTTCTTCGCGGTGCACGCGGTGGACGTGGAGCGGCTCGAGGTGGATGAGAACGCCACGCCCGCGTTCCTCGGCTTCAACCTCTTCGGCCACTCCCTGGGCCGCGCGATCCTCACCCCGGTCTACGAGAACAAGGGCTGATCCGGCGCCTTGGGGGCAACGGCGGCGATCGAGCGGCGGTCCATCGACCCGGTTCCCGAGGCCGAACGGCACGGGCATCCCCGGAGCCTGTTCGCGCTCTGGTTCGCCGCCAACATGCAGATCACCTCGGCGGTCACCGGCGCGCTGACCGTGCTGGTCGGCCTGCACCCGCTGTGGGCGCTGGTAGCGATCGTCGCGGGCAACGCGCTGGGCGGCGTGCCGATGGCATTGCACGCCGCCCAGGGCCCGAAGCTCGGGATCCCGCAGATGATCCAATCGCGGGCCCAGTTCGGGGTGTACGGCGCGGTGCTGCCGCTGGTGCTCGTGGTGCTGATGTACCTGGGCTACTTCGCCAGCGGGAACGTGCTCGGCGGGCAGGCGGTCGCCCAGATCACCGGGCTGCCGGTGGACGTGAGCATCCCGGTGTACGCGCTGGCGACCGCGCTGATCGCGATCGTCGGGTACCGGCTGATCCACCGGTTCGGGCGGCTCGCGTCGGCGCTGTCGGTGATCGTGTTCGTGTACCTGTCGATCCGGCTGGTGTCCGGCCACGATCTCGGCGCGCTGCTGCGCGATCCGGCGCTGGACTTCCCCGCCTTCCTGCTGGCGCTGTCGCTCACCGCGTCCTGGCAGCTGACCTTCGGGCCGTATGTCGCGGACACCTCGCGCTACCTGCCGACGGCGACCTCGGTGCGGTCGACGTTCTGGTGGACCTACGGCGGGACCGTGCTCGGCGCCGTGTGGGCGATGTCGTTCGGCGCGCTCGCCTACGCCCTGGCCGGGAAGGCGTTCAAGGGGCACGAGGTCGCGTACGTGGTGGGGCTCGGCGGCGAGGCGCTGGTGGTGCCGCTGCTGTGCGCGATCGCGCTGGGCAAGTTCACCGTGAACGTGCTCAACATCTACGGCGGCTACATGACCGTGGCGACCACGCTGACCGCGTTCAGCCGCCGCGTCGCGCTGTCGGCGACCGCGCGGATCGTCTACATCGGGCTGTTCGGCGTGCTCGGCGGGGTGGTCGCCGTGCTCGGGCGAGGGGAGTTCCTCGCCAACTTCGTGCTGTTCCTGCACTTCCTGCTGTACTTCCTGACCCCGTGGAGCGCCATCAACCTGGTCGACTTCTACTTGGTGCGCAAGGAGAACTACGACCTCGAGGCGATCTACGACCCGGACGGCCGGTACGGCCGCTGGTCGGCGCCCGCGCTGCTCGCCTATGTCGCCGGGATCGTCGTGCAGATCCCGTTCGCCAATGTCGAGGGCCTGTTCACCGGCGTCGCCGTGCCGCTGCTCGGCGGCGCCGACGTCGCCTGGCTGCTGGGCCTGGCGGTCCCGGGTCTGCTCTACTGGCGAGCCATGCGGCTCAATGCGGCTTGAGCAGGTAGTCCACCACCGGGCGGAGTTCTTCGGCGGTCGGCGGTTCGTCGTCGATGAGCCCCTGGATGAGCAGCCCGTCGATGCCCGCGAGGAAGACCCGGAACGCGACCTCGTCGTCGTGCCGGACCATCGAGGTGAGCACGTCCAGCCAGCGCCGGGCGGCCGGGCGCAGCGCGGGCCGGCGGGCGGCGAGCAGGTACAGCTCGTACTCGGCCATGGTCCGCCCGCGCCGGGGACCGAGCGCCTCCGCGAGCAGCGCGGCGACCTCCTCGGCGCCCCGGCTGCCGCGCGAGCGGGCCCGGTCGATCATCCAGTAGACCTCGGTCGCCATGTCCCGCGCGCACGAGATCAGGGTGGCCACCAGCAGGTCGTCCAGGCTGGCGAAGTGGTACGTGGTGGACGTGGTCGGCACGCCCGCCTCGGCGGCGACCGTGCGGTGGGTGACCCCGGCGACGCCGTCGCGCTCGATCACCCGCAAGGTCGCGTCGATGATCTCGGCGCGCCGCTTCTCGCCGCGCGCCTTGCGTCCGTCCGGTTGCGCCTTCACTGCGAGGTTCCGATCTCCAGCAACACCACCCCGGCGATCACCAGCACGAGCCCGGCGATCGCGAGCGGGCCCAGCGGTTCGGCCAGGAACAGCGCGCCGATCAGGGCGACCAGCGCGACCCCGGCCGCCGCCCAGACCGCGTAGACCACGCCGATCGGCAGCCCGGCCTTGAGCACCCGGGACAGCGCGAAGAACGCGAAGGCGTAGCCGAGCACCACCAGGGTCGAGGGGACCACCTTCGTGAAGCCCTCGGAGAGTTTCAGCGAAACCGTAGCGGTGACTTCGGCGAGGATGGCACCGATCAGCCAAAGGTATCCGATCACCTCTCCAAACTATCTGAACGATCGTCCCGAAAGCACGCGAGGCGTACACCACATCGGTGGGACTTGGGCCTCGCCAATGGGTTACTCATCAGTAAGGAGCGTTACGCTCCCCGGACCCACCACATTCGGACGAAGGGCACCCACCGATGGGCGCTGTACAACTCACGCTCGGGCTGATCGCCGTCGCGGTCAGCGTCGTCCCGTGGGCCATGTTCGTGGCCACGATCGCGCGGTTCGTCCGCGTGATCCGCCTCGGGCAGCCCGACGGCACGCGCAACGGCCCGTTCGTGCCCCGGCTGACCACCATGATCAAGGAGTTCGCCGCGCACACGCGGATGAACAAGTTCCGCCACGTCGGCCCGTGGCACTGGCTGGTCATGTGGGGCTTCCTGCTCGGTTCGCTGGCCCTGTTCGAGGCCTACGGCGAGGTGTTCGTCCCGACCTGGGGCTGGCCGATCCTGGACGACTGGTCGCTGTGGCACCTGCTGATGGAGATCCTCGGCGTGGGCACGGTGGTGGGCGGCGTCGCGCTGGCGATCATCCGCCAGCTCAACCACCCGCGCCGCGCCGACCGCCAGTCGCGGTTCGCCGGATCGAACTTCAGGGCGGCCTACTTCGTCGAGGCCGTGGTGGTCATCGAGGGCCTGGGCATCCTCGGTGTCCGCGCGGGCAAGGCCGCGCTGGGCGTGCACGAGACGCCGACCTGGGCCGCGTTCGTGTCCAACCCGGTCGGGCACCTGCTCCCGGCGAGCACGACGTTCGTGTCGATCATGGCGTTCATCAAGCTGATGAGCGCGATGGTCTGGGTGTACGTCGTCTCCCGGAACATGACCATGGGGGTCGCCTGGCACCGGTTCTCCGCCTTCTTCAACATCTACTTCAAGCGCGAGGCCGACGGCGGCGTGGCGCTGGGCAAGCTCAAGCCGATGATGAGCGAGGGCAAGCCGCTCGACTTCGAGGAAGCCGATCCGGAGTCCGACGTCTTCGGCGCGGGCAAGATCGAGGACTTCAGCTGGAAGGGCTGGCTGGACTTCACCACCTGCACCGAATGCGGCCGCTGCCAGTCGCAGTGCCCGGCCTGGAACACCGGTAAGCCGCTGTCGCCGAAGCTGGTCATCACGCAGCTGCGCGACCACGCCTACGCGAAGGCGCCCTACCTGCTCGCGGGCGGCAAGAAGGACATGGCCGGCGAGGAGATCGGCCTGACCGGCGACGATCCCCATGCCGGAATCGACGTGCTCGCACTGGCCGAAGCCGAGCGCCCGCTGATCGGCGGCGCGGACGAGCTGGGCGTCATCGACCCCGAGGTGCTGTGGTCGTGCACCACCTGCGGCGCCTGCGTCGAGCAGTGCCCGGTGGACATCGAGCACGTGGACCACATCGTCGACATGCGCCGCTACCAGGTGATGATCGAATCGAACTTCCCGAGCGAGCTGAACGGGATGTTCAAGAACCTGGAGAACAAGGGCAACCCCTGGGGCCAGAACGCCAAGGACCGCCTGCAGTGGACCGAGGACCTGGACTTCGAGGTCCCGGTGTTCGACGGCGAGCTGGGCGACGCCGAGTACCTGTTCTGGGTCGGCTGCGCGGGCGCGTTCGAGGACCGCGCGAAGAAGACCACCCGCGCGGTGGCCGAGCTGCTGCACATCGCGGACGTGCGGTACAAGGTGCTCGGCCCGGAGGAGACCTGCACCGGCGACCCGGCCCGCCGCGCCGGGAACGAGTTCCTGTTCCAGATGCTCGCGCAGCAGAACGTCGAGGTGCTGAACTCGGTGTTCGAGGACCGGGATCCGTTGCAGCGCAAGATCGTGGTGACCTGCGCGCACTGCTTCAACTCGCTGGCCAACGAGTACCCGGAGATCGGCGGGCAGTACGAGGTCGTGCACCACACCCAGCTGCTCAACCGCCTGGTGCGGGAGAAGCGCCTGGTGCCGGTGGCGCCGGTCGCGGACGACGTGACCTACCACGACCCGTGCTACCTGGGGCGGCACAACAAGGTCTACGACGCGCCGCGGGAACTGGTCGGCGCGGCGGGCGCCTCGCTGCGGGAGATGCCGCGGCACGGCGACCGGTCGATGTGCTGCGGCGCCGGCGGCGCGCGGATGTGGATGGAAGAGAAGATCGGCAAGCGGATCAACATCGACCGGGTCGACGAGGCGCTGGGCACCGCGCCGTCGAAGATCGCCACCGGTTGCCCGTTCTGCCGGGTCATGCTCACCGACGGCGTGACCGCCCGCCAGAACGACGGCAAGGCGAGCGAGAACGTCGAGGTGATCGATGTGGCGCAACTGCTGCTGTCCGCGGTGAAGCGCGGCGAGCGGCCCGCCGAGGCCGAGGACGTCCCGACCGACAAGGTCGCCTCCGGCACCCCGTTGCCGGACCAGGACAAGTAGCCCGACGCGAGAGGCCCCGCCGCCGGTGTCCGGTGGCGGGGCCTTTCGCTTTCAGCGCTGGCCGCTGAACTCGGCGAAGTCGCCCTGGATGGTGTTGTGGAACGCCACGATCTTCCCGTTCCGGTGGACGATCGTCTGCGTGCTGTGGATGTCCCCGGCCAGGTTTCCTTCCGGCACACGCAGAACCGATTCCGTGTGCGACAGGACGAAGCCGTCGGCGAGTGCCCGGTCATCCAGGTGCCGGAACTCGATCCGGCTGCCCCGGTAGATGGTCCGGAGGATCTCCCCGACCTTTTCGACGATCACGTCCCGGCCGCGCTGCACCCGCCCCAGGACGTCCACCAGATCCGCGTCCTCGGTGAAGATCTCCGCCCACGCGACCTCGTCACCGGTGTTCCACGCGTTCTCCAGCGCGGTGATGATCTCTTTCATTCGAAGGTCCTCCGCATCTTGTTCGCGATCCATTCCCCGGCCGTCACGCGGCCGGTTCGCAGGGGTTCGATCGAAGCGTCGTGGTTGGGCTGGTAGAAGAACGGGATCGAGATCCGGGACGAGGTGTTGCCGCGTTCCGGATTGACCACCCGGTGCAGGGTCGACACCCACCGGCCGCCGGTCCAGAAAGCCATCAGGTCGCCGATGTTGACCACGAAACTGCCCGGGATGGCGGGGACGTCGCACCACTCGCCCGTTTTCCGGAGCACCTGCAGACCGCCGAGATCGTCCTGCTGGTAGAGGACGGTCAGGCTGCCCCAGTCGGTGTGCGCGCCCCGCCGGAGCTGACCGGGCAGCGGCGGCTCGAGCTGGGGGTAGTAGTAGTTGGCGACCAGTGACGACACGTGGCGGTCGAACTTGTCCGCGAAGAAGTCTTCGTCCAGTTCCAGTGCGAGCGCGAACAAGCGCAGGAGATCCGCGGACAGCCGCGTCATGGCGTCCAGGTACTCCCACCAGGTCGCCCGGAAATCGGCGGGCTCGCCCGGCCAGAGGTTGGCCAGCTGCCACGGGGCCCAGTAGTCGCCGAGCTTCGCGCGTTCGGCGTCGCTCAGCTCCCCCGTCACGTGCACGCCGAACGCCTCGCAGAGATCGGGGGGCGTCTCCTGGCCGGAACCGCGGGCGGTGGTTCCGCCGGAACGGCGAAACCCGGACACCCCGGGTCGGTTCGCGATCAGCTCCTTCTCCGCGTCGGGCAAGGTGAAGAAGGCGTTCGTCGTGGTGTACATGCGGTCGACGAGTGACCGCGGCACTCCGTGACCCACGATGGTGAAGAATCCCGAACTCTCGCAAGACCTGCCGATTTCCTCGGCCAGGGCTGCCCGGCCGCGCTCGGTGTTCCTGGCGGACAGGTCGATGACCGGCACGAAATCGTCGGTACCCATGGTTGTTTCCTTTCTACGGCGCGGTCGCGACCGCGCGGGTCTTGATCAGCGGTGCGGTGAGGCAGGCGGCGGCGAGCAGGATCACGACGGCGACGGTGAGCTCGGCGGTGTTGAGCAACGCGGTGCCCAGCGCCGCTCCGAGTTGCTGGGCGGCGTTGTAGGCCGCCGACGCGGCGCCGATGTCGTCCCCGCGCAGGTCCGCGGTGGCCAGGCTGGCGGTCGGGGACATGACGCAGCCGAGACCGAGCCCGGTGAGGACCAGTGCGGGCGCCAGGTAACCCGGCAGCACCCCGGTGCTCTGCGGGGTCAGCCAGGTCAGAACGAACATCCCGGCGGCCGCCGCGATCAGCCCGGACACGATCAGCACCGCGGGCGCGACGCGGCCGTGCAGCCGCCCGGCGATCAGCATCGATCCACAAAGGACGGACAGGGCGTTGATGATCAGCGTCAGGCCCGCCTGGACCGGCGAATAGCCGAGGACGGTCTGCGTGTAGTAGCTCACGAACAGGTAGAAGCCGAACATCGCGACGAACATCAAGGTGATCGCGAGGAACGCACCGGCGCGGGCGCGGTGCCCGAGCACCCGCATCGGCAGCAACGGCCGCGGCGCCCGGACCTCGACCGCGACGAATGCGGCCAGCAGCAGGACACCGGCGGTCAGCAGGGCCACCACGATCGGCGAACCCCAGCCGAGCGATTCGGCCCGGCTGAACGCGTACACCACCGCGGCGAACCCCGCGGCGGACAGCAGGGCGCCCTTGAGGTCGAGGCGCCCACCGCCGCGAACGGGGTGGTCCCGGGGCACGAACGAGGTGCCGAGCACGGCGAGCACCGCGACCGGGACGTTGATGTAGAGGCACCACCGCCAGCTCGTGTACTCGGTCAGCAGCCCGCCCGCGACCAGGCCGACGGCCGAACCCGCGGCGCCGACCGCGGCGAAGACCCCGAACGCCCGGCCGCGTTCCCGGGGTTCGGTGAACGTGGTCGTCAGCAACGACAACCCGGCGGGCGCGAGCGCGGCGGCGAACACGCCCTGCAGGGCCCGCGCCCCGAACAGCATGCCGGGGTCGGCCGCGGCCCCGCCCAGCGCGGACGCGGCGGCGAACCCCGCCAGGCCGACGGCGAACGTGCGCCGGTGGCCGAAGGTGCTGCTGATCCGGCCGCCGATCAGCAGCAGGCCGCCGAAGGCCAGCGCATACGCGGTGATCACCCACTGCCTGCCGGTGACCGACATGCCGAGATCGTGCTGCGCCGAGGGCAGCGCGATGTTCACGATCGTGCCGTCCAGGACCACCAGGAGCTGGGCCGCGCTCACCACCGGCAACGTCCACCAGCGCCGCCCGGCGACTTTCGTGCCGTCCCCCATTCGACCACCTACCTAACTATGTACGGGGTTCCCTAACAATGTTAGCCACTGTGAACACCGTACTACACTGGCCCGACCGGTCCGGACGACCAGCTCAGCGAGACGAGGCGGAAACAGTGGTTGACCAGCGCAAAGAGGGCGGGGTGCGGAGTGTCTGGCTGCGGCCCCGGCGCACCGCCAAGGAGGAGCCGCCGCTGACGCTCGCGCGCATCGTGGAGGCGGCCGTCGCCCTGCTCGACGAGGAGGGGATCGACCGGCTCACCATGCGGCGGCTCGCCGACCGGCTCGGGATCGTCGCCCCATCGCTTTACTGGCATGTCGACACCAAGGACGACGTGATCGACCTCGCCGTCGACGCGATCTTCGGCGAGGCGCCGCCCGGGACTCCGAAAGCGTCCGGCTGGCGCGCGAACGTCACCGAGGTGCTGACCGCGTGGCGGGCCGCGCTGCTGGCCCACCCCTGGGCGGCCGCCGTCCCGGCCCGGCGACGACCGACCATCGGCCCGAACTTCCTGGCCTGGATGGAAATCCTGCAGTCCACTTTGGCCAGTGCCGGATTCACCGGCGACCGGCTCGCCGCGGCGACCTGGGCGCTGTACAACCACGTCTTCGGCGCGGCGGCCTCCCAGACGGCCCTGCACGTCACCGACGAGGAACGCCGCGCGGGCCAGGAACTGCTCCGAGCCGACGGCCGCTACCCGACCCTGGCCGCGAACGGCTACTTCTACGACGACGACTGGGACGGCAGCTACGCCACCGGCCTGCGCTACCTCCTCGACGGCCTCGAGGCCCAGCTCGACTGATTCGTCTCAAAGGACTAACTACTTCGCCGTGGCGGCGGCCAATGCGAGCTTCCACGGATAGGTATCGAGCACGCGATCTCCGGTACGCGGCGGATGCGGTTCGAACTCGCCGGGCCCGAAGAGCACCCGGACCCCTTCCGCCCGCAATGCCTCGACGCTGCGGACGAAGACCCGGTTGGCCGCCAGCGCCCGGTTCACGAACGGCAACACCACGATCCGCACCCCGAGCCCGGTCAACTCGGCGAGCTGGTTGAGCGCGTAGGTGTCGGCGATCCCGGCCGCCCATTTGTTGATCGTGTTGTAGGTCGCCGGAACCACGATCACTGCGTCGGCTGGCGGCAAGGACCGGTCACCCGCTTTGCGGTAGGTGGTGCGCACCGGATTCCCGGTCAACTCGGCGAGCGCGGCCAGATCCAGGAAATGCTCGGCGGCAGCCGGGGTCGCGATGCAATGCACGACCCACCCTTCCTCCTGCGCGAGCCGCACCATCACGTCGATCCGCTTCGCGGGACCCGCCCCGCAGACCACCAGGTACAACACCTGCCCGGTCACGTGGCTGCCGCTCTTGTCAGGTCTTCGTATGCCTCGCGCAGATCGCGCGCCTCGGGAACCCGCCGTGCCTCGACGGCGGCCACGACCTCGGCGGCGCGCCAGTGGTTCGACGGCACCACGCGACCAGAGAGGATCGCCCGCTGCGCGGCATCGCAAGCCTCGTCGAGCCGCTCACCGGCTACCAGGGTCAAGGCGAGATCAAGGTTCGCCGTGGCCACCCGGCGCGGCCACTTGGCGACATCATCGCCCGGATTCAGCCGCGCAAGCACTTCCCGGGCATAGTCCTCGGCCGCCGGGTCGCCAGTCCAGGCGAGTGTGGTGGCGGTGTAGGCCAAGGATTTCGCGGGATCGTAGCGGTAGTGGTGTTCCGGGCAGTCCGGCCGTTCAAGCGGACCGACCAGTTTGTGCACGCGGTTGATCGCCGCGTAGGTCTCGCGCGATTCCCCGAGCCGGGCCCGAACCCGACCTTCCTGGGCCGCGGACTGGATGGCGACCGAAGTTCCGGCGGGTGCCAGGTCCTGCGCGGCCTGGGACAGCGCGAGCGCTTGACCGTAGGCCCCTTCCGAGAGGGCGCGCCAAGCTTCGGTTTCGTAGCACCACGCGCGGATCTCGTTCTCCTCGGCGTGCCGCGCGAGGCTCGATGCCGTGCGCAGGCGCGCCCGCGCGGCGGCGGTCTGCTTGAGATCAATGTGGACGGTTGCGGTGAGCAGCGACAGCCACGCGCCGACAATCAGCAGGCGGCGATGCTCGGCGAGTGTCTTCCGTGCGTCGAGGAGTTCAGTGACGTACACGAGTTGCTCACGCAGCCGGGCCAGGAGCAGCGTGGGTGGGGTGACCGGATAGGCCACGGCCAGTTCGTCGAACATCCCTTCCAGCCGGGACAACGTCTCCGCGCCGACATCGCTTGCGGACACCCGCCGCGCGAGTTCGAGTGCGGCCATCTCGTCGCCGCCTGACTTGGCCCGGGCCACGGCGAGCCGGGAAGCACGCTCTCTCTGCTCGCCCTCCTGCTTCGCCGCTGCCAGTTGATGGAAGGAGTTCAGCAGCGCACCGCCCGCGCTCAGCGCCTGATCAACCGTTCGCCAGAAGTGTTCGTCAGCGCGAGCCCGGCCTTTCTCGATATGCGCGATTCTCGTGCGGTCGCAGAACGCGGCCTTCGCCAGTTGCGACTGCGTCAGATCGGCCGCCGTGCGGAGGGCGGCCAGGCGCTCACCGAGGGCTCGCCTCAGCTCGGCGACTGCTTCGGGTTCACGCGCCATGACCGGACGCCTCCACACTCGGCTGCTGCTCCCAGCCTAGCCATAGGTGACGGACTGTGTGAAAACGATCTACACATGGTGACGCACAGGCGGACTCGAGAGCCAGGATCACCAGCATGAACCTTCAGACGCGGGCGTTGGTGAGTGCACTCGAGGCGGTCAACGGGCAGGTGCCGGGGGTGGTACGCGCACTGCTCGACGGGAAGCTGAGCGCCGAGCGGCAGCACACGTTCGCGACGCTGTTGGTGGATCTCGGTGAGCTGCTGCACGAGGACGCCGATTATCGCGGGTCCGAGCAGTCGTGAACTGGCTTGCCGCGTACGCCTTGATCGTCGGTCTCGGGCCGATGTTCTGCGTGCTCGCGTTCCTCGGCCACGGGCCCCGGCGGGCTCCCCACCACCCCTCGGTCGCCGAGTTGATCATCCGCGTACGACGAGAACGGAACGAAGAACGTTGACCTATCTTCCCGCCGACCGCGATCTCGCCGTAGCGGTCGGCACCGAGTTGGCCCGTGCCCGCCAGGAAAGCGAGCTCTCGCTGCGACAGGTGTGCGGGCGCATGGGCCACGAGATTTCCACGTCGACGCTGTGCCGAGTCGAGAACGGCAAGCAGGGCCTCGGCCTGGAAGCGTTCGTCCACCTCTGCGTCGCCCTCCGGGTCTCGCCCGTGCTACTCCTCCAGGACGCCTGCGCGAAGGCCTACCACCACACGCATCGCGTTCCGGTCGGCTACGTCCGCCTCCAGCCCGGCGGGGAGATCCAGGTTTACGACTGGGGACGCGGTTTCGGTCCTGCGGGAGCGGCACACCACCCGACAGGCGGTACAGACATCTGATGTATTTCCGTACATTGGTCCAGTCCAACTGGGTCAACGTACGCGGAGGACGACGATGTCCGCCAAGAGATGCGATGTATTCCGCAAACTCCTGACCGCCGCCGCGGCCGCCCTGCTGACCGCGGGCGGCCTGGTCACCTTCGGCTCCGCGCCGCCCGCGCTGGCGCTGGAGAACGGCCTGGCCCGCACCCCGCCGATGGGCTTCAACAACTGGAACACCACGCACTGCCGCGCGGAATTCAACGAGAAAATGGTGCTCGACACCGCCGATCTGTTCGTGACCAGGGACCTGCGGGACGCGGGCTACACCTACGTGAACCTCGACGACTGCTGGGCCAAGACGCAGCGCAACGCGCAGGGTGATCTGGAACCGGATCCGGTGCGCTTCCCGCGCGGCATCAAATACCTCGCGGACTACGTGCACGCGAAGGGCCTGAAGTTCGGCATCTACACCAGCGCCGGGACGAAGACCTGCAACAGCGCGGGTTTTCCGGGCGGCCTGGACCACGAGCAGCAGGACGCGAACCTGTTCGCCTCCTGGGGCGTGGACTACCTGAAATACGACAACTGCAACAACCAGGGCGTGGACGCGAAACAGCGTTACCCGAAAATGCGCGACGCGCTGAAGAACACCGGCCGCCCCATTGTCTTCTCGATCTGCGAATGGGGCGAGAACAAACCGTGGAACTGGGCGGAAAACGTCGGCAACCTGTGGCGCACCACCGGGGACATCTCGGACAACTGGTCGAGCATGGTTTCGATCTTCAAGAAGAACCTGCCGCTGGCGCCTTACGCGAAACCCGGCGCGTGGAACGACCCGGACATGCTCGAAGTCGGCAACGGCGGAATGACCCCGGCCGAATACCGCAGCCATTTCAGCCTGTGGTCGATCATGGCCGCGCCGCTGCTCATCGGCGCCGATCTGCGCAAGGTCTCCGACGAGAACTTCCGGACCCTGCTGAACAAGGACGTGATCGCGGTCGACCAGGATCCGCGCGGTCTGCAGGGCCGCCAGGTCAAGGCCTCCGGCGGGCACTACGTGATCGCGAAACCGCTGGCCGACGGCGATGTCGCGGTCGCGCTGTTCAACGAGAACACCTCGGCCGCCACGATCAGCACGTCCACCGCGGAGATCGGGATCGGCGGCGCGCCTTCCTTCCAGCTCAAGGATTTGTGGACCAAGGCGACGAAGATCACCGGCGGGCCGATCAGCGCCTCGGTTCCGGGCCACGGCACGGTTCTCTACCGGGTACACAAGCAGGGCGCCGCGACCGTGCCGCCCGCCGGAACCACGCACCTGTCCGACCTCGGCGCGGAAACCGCGGCGAACTCCTGGGGCCCGGTGGAAAAAGACCGCAGCAACGGCGAACAGGCCGCCGGTGACGGCCGAACCCTGACCATCAACGGCGTCACCTACGCGAAGGGTTTCGGCACGCACGCACGCAGCGATCTCTCCTTCTACCTGGGCCGCCGCTGCACCCGGTTCGCCGCGAGCGCCGGCGTGGACGACGAAACGGCGGCGGACCGCGGATCGGTGGTGTTCGAGGTGTACGCCGACGGCGCCAAGGTCGCCGACAGCGGCCTGCTCACCGGCGCCACCGCCGGGAAACAGCTCACCGCCGACCTCACCGGGGCGGAACGGCTCCGGCTGGTCGTGGCGACCGCCGGTGACGGCATCGACTACGACCACGCCGACTGGGCGAACCCCATCATCACGTGTACCTGAAAAATAACGGAAGATTTCCGGATTGTTAACACGTGAAACAATTCCACAATAGACGGAGGGAAAACGGCGGAAAGTATTGGTCCGAATGGCTGACCTTCGCTGCTCTGGGCCAACTAGTGACGGTAAGGACTTCCGGAGGCACCCGTATTCGGGCGTATCGTGTGCCGACGCTCGCTGTCGGTGTTGCCCGCGGGCGATCACTGTTCTCATCAGGGACTGAACCCGCCTGCGAGCAGATGAAGGTACGAGCATGCGCGAATCTCCCGGCGAACCGGGGAAGGGCCGCGCCGGAAAGCGGCACCGGACCGGTGCGAAGCGGACGTCCGAGGTAGGCCGTTCGGGGGCGCGGTTTCCCTCGGCCAAGGTCCTCGAACACTACGAAGATCACTACGAGGATCCAGAAGAGGACGCGGAGGACTGCGAAACCGAGCCGGAACCGGAACGACCCGACGTAGGCCGCTCGGGGGCGAGGTTCCCGTCGGCCAAGGTCCTCGAACGGTACGCGGAGCCCGAGGAAGAACCCGAGCCCGAACCGCCCGCCCCGCGACCGTCGCCCGAACCGCGGACCTTCGCCCCGGACTTCGTCCTCGTCGACGACGGCCCGGACCACGGCGAGGAGCCGCGCACCCGGGTACGCCCGTACGTGCTGACCCGGGGCCGCACCCGGGGCGCGCGCGAGCTGGCGATCGAGACGCTGGTGTCGGTGCGCCCGGGCGCGCGCTGGGAGGGCGCGGCGCGGCACACCGAGTACCAGCCGGTGCGGGTGATCTGCGCGCATCCGCGTTCGGTGGCCGAGGTCGCGGCGGGCCTGTGCGTGCCGCTGGGCGTGGCGCGGGTCCTGCTCAGCGACCTGGCCGAGCTGGAGCTGGTGCACATCCACGAAAGCGCGACCGCCGCGGACGGGCGTCCCCCGATGGTCCTCATGCAGCGTGTTCTGGACGGGCTGCGGCGGCTGTAGCGGCTTACGATCGGCCGGTGGCAGACGAACCGGAGCCCGGTGGCGAGAGCACCCTGACCGTGCTGCTCGCGGGCGGGGTGAACCTCGCGATCGCGATCATGAAGGCGATCGCCGGCATGATCACCGGCTCCGGCGCGATGCTGTCCGAGGCCGCGCATTCGGTCGCCGACACCATCACCGAACTGCTGCTGCTCACCGCGCTGCGCCGCTCGGAACGTCCGGCCGACCGCAAGCATCCGTTCGGCTACGGCAAGGAACGCTATTTCTGGGCCCTGCTGGCCGCCGTGTCGATCTTCGCCTCGGGCGCGATGTTCTCCTTCTACGAGGGCTTCAGCACGGTGTTCGGCGAACCGGTGGAGCAGTCCAGCCCGATCGTCGGCTACCTCGTGCTAGCGCTGGCGTTCGCGATGGAATCGGTGTCCTGGCTGCAAGCGATCCGGCAGGTCCGCCGGGAAGCCAAGCAGGAGAACCGGTCCATGGCCGAGTACCTGCGGCTGATCGACGATCCGGCGCCGAAGACCGTGCTGTTCGAGGATTCCGCCGCACTGGTCGGCATCCTGCTCGCGTTCGCCGGGATCGGGCTGCACCAGCTGACCGGCTCCGCGTTCTGGGACGGTCTCGCGTCGATCCTGATCGGCGTGCTGCTCGCGATGGTCGCCTACCTGCTCGGCCGCACCAACCGGGGCCTGCTGATCGGCCGCCAGGCGGACCCGGCCCTGGTGCGGCGCATCCGCAACGCGCTCGCCGCCGCACCGGAAATCGAGGTGGTCGTCGACCTGCAGACCATGCTCATGGGCACCGATCAGGTCCTGGTCTGCACCCGCGCCGACTTCGACGATTCGCTCAGCGCGGCCGATCTCGAACGGGTGTGCGTGCGGCTCGCGAGCGAGCTGCGCGAACGGTTCCACGACGTGACCGAGGTGTTCGTCGAACCGGTGCCGCGCACCGATCCGGAACTGCGGGCCGCGGTGCTCGAACGCTACGGGGACATCGCGCAGCGCTGGAACTCCGAGCGCGCCGACTCCTAGGCTGTGTTTCATAGTGCGCGCCTGGTCGTCTCGAGCGTGAACACGCGGCTTTGAAACGCGCCGACTCCTAGCCGTCAGGACGGGGCGCGCACCCGCAGCACGTGGCTGAGGCCGAGGCGGCGCAGCAACGCGGACGGCCGCGGCGGCAGGAACTCCAGCGCCTCCTCGGCGGTCACCACCACCGGGTCGGTGATCTCCAGGGTGCGCCCGCGGTGCACCAGCCCGCCCCCGCCCGCGGCCTTGAGGTTGCGCACCCAGTCCCGGTCCGGGCCGTAGGTGAGGAAGATCGCGAACCCGTCCGCCACGCGGAAGACGTTGATCGGCGTGCGGTACCGCTTCCCGGATTTGCGGCCGGTGTGCTCGATGATCCCGAACCCCGGCAGTTGCCCCGCCCACAGGCGCTGGATCGGGTTGGTCACGTGCCGATTGAACCGGGCCAAGCGGTCGGGCAGGCGCATATTTCGAAGGTACCGGCGGCCGCAACCTTGTGTGAAGCAGTGAATCAGTGGTTCACTCCTTAGGTGCCCTACCGCCGTACCCCGCGGATCCAGGAGCGCATGGACACCCAGCGCGCCGCGATCCTGGACGCCGCCATCGAACTGCTCGCCGACCACGGGTATGCCGGTTGTTCGGTGGCCGCCGTCGCCGCGCGGGCCGGGATCGCGACCGGCAGCGTCTACCGGCATTTCCCCGGAAAGGGGGAACTGGTCGCCGAACTCTTCCGGGTGGTGGTCACCCGGGAGGTCGCGGCGGTGCAGGCCGCGTCGATGCGGCCCGGCGACGCCACCGAACGGGTCGTCGCGGTGATCGAGACGTTCGCCAACCGCGCGCTCAAATCGCCTCGGCTGGCCTACGCCCTGCTCGCCGAACCGGTGGACGCCCCGGTCGAGGAGGAACGCCTGGT
This sequence comes from Amycolatopsis anabasis, assembly GCF_009765355.1. Classification (GTDB taxonomy): domain Bacteria; phylum Actinomycetota; class Actinomycetes; order Mycobacteriales; family Pseudonocardiaceae; genus Amycolatopsis; species Amycolatopsis anabasis. The sequence continues at coordinate 81,896 of NZ_VTHK01000001.1, forward strand.
GTTCCGGCGCACCTTCCGCGACCTGGCCGCGAGGCACATCGCCGAGGGCGTGCGCACCGGCGTGCTCCCGCCCCAGGACGCCGAACTCACCGCGGCCGCGATCGTCGGCGCGGCGGCCGAGGTGCTGATCGGCCCGCTCACCTCCGGGAACGCCGCGGCGATCCCCGAACTCAACACCTTCATCCTTCGTGCCCTAGGAGGCGAACATGCCCGCGACGCATGAGGTCACCAACCAGGTACCGCCACTCGTCGACTACGACGTGGCACAGGATCCGGCCCTGCTGGACGGTTTGCGCCGGGAAGGCGCGGAGTGGGCCGAGCCGGAGATCCGCGAACTCGGCGCGCTCGCGGGCAGCGAGCGGGTGCAGACCTGGGGCCGCCAGGCCAACGACAACCCGCCGGTGCTGCACACGCACGACCGGTACGGCCACCGCGTCGACGAGGTCGAGTTCCACCCGGCCTGGCACGAGCTGATGACCCTCGGCCTCAGGCACGGCCTGCACGCCGCGCCCTGGCGGCAGGACCGCGCGGGCGCGCACGTCGCCCGCGCGGCGAAGATGTACCTGTGGGGCCAGGCCGAACCCGGCCACCTGTGCCCGATCTCGATGACCTACGCGGCGGTGCCCGCGCTGCGGCACGCCCCCGAACTCGCCGCGAAGTACGAACCGCTGCTGGCCTCCGAGCACTACGACTTCGGCCTGCGCGAGCCCGGCACGAAACGCGGCGTGCTCGCCGGGATGTCGATGACCGAGAAGCAGGGCGGTTCGGACGTCCGCGCGAACACCACCCGCGCGGTCCCGGCGCCCGACGGCACGTACCGGATCACCGGGCACAAGTGGTTCACCTCGGCGCCGATGTGCGACATGTTCCTCACCCTGGCCCAGGCGCCCGGCGGGCTGTCCTGCTTCCTGCTGCCCCGCGTGCTGCCCGACGGCACCCGCAACCGCCTGCACCTGCAGCGGCTGAAGGACAAGCTGGGCAACAAGTCCAACGCCTCCTCCGAGATCGAGTACGACGAGGCGGTCGGCTGGCTGGTCGGCGCGGAGGGCCGCGGCGTGCCGACCATCATCGAGATGGTCAACATGACCCGGCTGGACTGCGCGATCGGCTCGGCGACCTCGATGCGGTTCGGCGTCGTGCAGGCCGCCCACCACGCCCGGCACCGCCAGGCGTTCGGCGCGCACCTGGCCGACCAGCCGCTGATGGCCAACGTGCTCGCCGACCTCGCCGTGGAGGCCGAGGCCGCGACCACGGTGGCGATGCGGCTGGCCGGGGCCACCGACCGGGCCGTGAACGGCGACGAGAACGAGGCCGCGTTCCGGCGCCTCGGGCTCGCGGTGACCAAGTACTGGGTGTGCAAGCGCGCCCCGGTGCACGCCGCCGAGGCGCTGGAATGCCTGGGCGGCAACGGTTACGTCGAGGAATCCGGGATGCCGCGGCTGTACCGGGAGGCGCCGCTCATGTCGATCTGGGAGGGCTCGGGCAACGTGGCCGCACTGGACGCGTTGCGCGCCATGGCGAAGCAACCGGAGTCGGTGGAGGCGTTCTTCACCGAGGTCGGCCAGGCGCACGGGGCCGACCAGCGGCTCGACGACGCGATCGCGCACCTGGGCAAGGAACTGTCCAATCTGGACGACATCCAGTACCGGGCGCGGCGCCTGGTCGAGACCATGGCCCTGGTGCTGCAGGGTTCCCTGCTCGTCCGGCACGGGCATCCGGCGGTGGCCGACGCGTTCTGCGCGTCCCGCTTCGGCGGCGACTGGGGCATCGCGTTCGGCACCCTTCCATCCGGTGTGGACACCGCGGCGATCGTCGAGCGCACCCGGGTGGCCGCGTGAACGCACCGATCCGGACCGAGACCGAAGCGGGCGTCCGGTCGATCATCCTGGCCCGCCCGGAGGCGTACAACACGATCACGCCGGAGCTGCGGGACGCGCTGGCCCGCGCGATCGACGAGGCGGACGCGGATCCCGAGGTGCGGGTGATGCTGCTGCGCGCCGACGGCCCCGCGTTCTGCGCGGGCTACGGGCTGGACTGGTCGACCGAGTACCAGGCGAAGGCGGAAAGCGCCGAGCGCGTCTGGGATTCCGCGCTGGACTACCGGATGATGTCGAGTTTCGTCGATGTGTACCTGAAGCTCTGGTACGCGGCGAAACCGACCATCGCCGCGGTGCACGGCTGGTGCATCGCCGGCGGCACGGACCTGGTGCTGTGCGCGGACATCGTGGTGGCCGCGGAGAACGCGAGCTTCGGGTACCCGCCGTCGCGGGTGTGGGGCACGCCGACCACCGCGATGTGGGTGTACCGCATGGGTTTCGAGAAGGCCAAGCGGTACCTGCTGACCGGGGACGAGATCCCGGCGAAGACCGCGGCCGAGATCGGGCTGATCCTGGAGACCGTCCCGGACGGCGAACTGCTCGGCCACGCGACCGCGCTGGCCCGGCGGATGGCGATGCTGCCGGGCAACCAGACCGAGATGCTCAAACTGCTGTGCAACCAGACCGTGGAGAACATGGGGTTCACCTCGTCGCGCACGCTCGGCACGCTGCTGGACGGGGTCGCCCGGCACACCCAGGAGGGCCAGGACTTCGTGGCCCGCGCCGGGCGGGTCGGTTTCCGGCAGGCCGTGCGGGAACGCGACGACCCGTTCGGCGACTACGGTTCCCGGCCACGAAAGGACACCTGATGTCGGTACGAGTGGAACGCGAAGGCGCGGTCACCACGGTCATCCTGGCTCAGCCGGAGAAGCGCAACGCGGTGGACGGGCCGACGGCCGCCGCCCTGGCGAAGGCCTTCCGCGAGTTCGACGCGGATCCGGACGCCTCGGTCGCCGTGCTGTGGGGCGAAGGCGGCGCCTTCTGCGCCGGGGCGGACCTCAAATCCGTCGGCACCGACCGGGGCAACTCGCTCACCGAGGGCGGCGACGGCCCGATGGGGCCGACCCGGATGCGGCTGGGCAAACCGGTGATCGCGGCGATCGCCGGGCACGCCGTGGCGGGCGGGCTGGAACTCGCGCTGTGGTGCGATCTCCGGGTCGCCGAGGAGGACGCGGTGCTCGGCGTCTACTGCCGCCGCTGGGGCGTCCCGCTGATCGACGGCGGCACCGTGCGGCTGCCCCGGCTGATCGGGGTGAGCCGGGCGATGGACCTGGTGCTCACCGGCCGCGGGGTGGACGCGGCGGAGGCGTTGTCGATGGGCCTGGTCAACCGGGTGGTGCCGGTCGGCGAATCCCGCGCGGCGGCGGAAGCGCTGGCCGCGGACATCGCCCGGTTCCCGCAGACGTGTATGCGCCAGGACCGGTTGTCCCTGCTCGAATCCGAGGGGCTGTCCGAGGCGGAGGCGATCGCCGGGGAGTTCCGGCACGGCCTGGTCTCGCTCGGCGCCGACGCCCTGGCCGGGGCACAGCGGTTCGCGAGCGGCGCGGGCCGCCACGGCGACTTCGGGTCCATCTAGTAGCCGAAGTTCTGGGTCCAGTACCAGCCGTCCTTGGTGACGCCGACGCCCAGCTTCTTGAACGAGCAGTTGAGGATGTTCCGGCGGTGGCCGTCGGAGTTCATCCACATGCGCATGGTCTGCTCGGCGGTGGCCGAACCCTTCGCGATGTTCTCGGCGGCGGGGCTCGGGTAACCGGCCTTCTTGATGCGCTGGTCGAAGGTGACGCCGTCGGGTGTGGTGTGCGAGAAGTAGTTCCGCTCGGCCATGTCGTCGCTGTGGCCCTGCGCGGCGGCGGTCAGCCGGTCGTCGGCGGACAGCGCGCCGCAACCCGCCTTCGCGCGTTCGGTGTTGACCAGGGCGAGGACCTGCCCGCCGAACGAGCCGTCCGCGGGTTTCGGCGGGTTCGGTTTCGTGCTGGGCGGCGGTTCCGGGGCCTTCGAGGACGACGGCGGCGGGGTGGTCGTCGTGGTGGGCGGCGTAGTCGTGGTGGCCGGAGCCGGGGCGGCCGGGGCCGACGAACTCGGCGTACCCGGGACTCCTTGCGCCGCACCCGCCAGGAAAGGCGCGGCGTCGCGTTTGTACTGCGTGTCGGGCACGGTGATCCGCAGTCCGGGGTCGTCCGCGGGGCCGCGCAGGAACAGGAAACCGCCCGCCGCCAACACCACCCCGAGCACCACGCTGAGCGCGACGAGCAGCGGTCGATGACGTTGGTTCAGGGCGGACACGGGCGAAGAAATTATCACCGAACGATAACGGCGATAACCGACATTCAGCCCAACATCATACGTCCGTTCGCCGCACCTGCCGCTCGGATTCGTTCCCGGTGAGCCGTGCGGTGGCCCGGTGCGTGATGGCCGCCGCCTCGGTGACGAACTCGGTGATCGTCCGCAGTTGTTCCGCGCTGTACCGCGCGCAGAGCTCGGCGACCGAGGACACCAGGTAGTCCCACCGCGGCGCGGCGGCCGCGGACTTCCGCTCGTCCAGTTCCACCAGGACCTTGCGGCGGTCCGCCGGATGCGGTTTGCGGCTGACGACGCCCTTGCGCTCCAGCCGGTCGATCAGGGCGGTCACCGAGGCGGGCGCGAGGCCGGAATGCTCGGCGAGCTCCTTGGGGGTGAGCGGGCCGAGGCGCGCGAGGAAGTCGGCGGCCTTGGACTCGGTCGCCGAAAGCCCGCTGGCGGCGGCGATCGCGGTGTGGAACATGACCGTCTCGGTGGACAGCACCCGGGCGGCGTCCAGCAGTTTCTCGATGGCTTCCGGCTTCGCGCTTGACACATCTCTCACCATACCCGAATATTTAGCTCAATCGAATAACTCTGCAACTAAGAGACTCGACTGGAGAGGGACATGGCACGGGCATTGATCATCGGGGGCGGCGTCGCGGGGACGGTGACCGCGATCGCGCTGAAGAAGGCCGGGCTCGAACCGGTGGTGTACGAGGCCTACGACCGGACCGCGGACGGCGTCGGCGCCTTCCTCACCGTGGCGGTGAACGGCCTGGACGCGCTGGACGCGATCGGGCTCAAGGACAGGCTGGTGGACAAGGGGCTGGACACCCCGCGGATGGCGATGCACCTCGGGGCGAGCGGGAAGAAGCTGGGCGAGTTCCCGTTCGGCTCGGCCGAGGACGGCACGGTCTACCAGACGTTCCTGCGCGCGGATCTGTACACCGCGCTGCGCGAGGAGGCCGAGCGCGAGGGCGTCGAGGTGCGCTACGACCGGCGGCTGGTGGACGCCGAACGGACCGGCGGCGGCGTGCGCGCGAAGTTCGCGGACGGCAGCCACGCCGAGGGCGACCTGCTGATCGGCGCGGACGGGCTGCACTCGCGGGTCCGCACGCTGCTCGACCCGGACGCGCCGCGGGCCCGGTACCTGGGCCTGCTCAACACCGGCGGATTCGCCTCGGGCGTGCGGATCGGCGCCGAACCGGGCGTGGCGAACATGATCTTCGGGCGGCGGTGCTTCTTCGGCTACTTCACGCATCCGGACGGCCGGGTGTGGTGGTTCGCGAACCCGGCCCGCGCGGTGGCGCCGACCGCCGCCGAACTGGCGGCGATCACCGACGAGCAGTGGCGGGCGGAGCTGATCCGGCTGTTCCGGGCCGACCGGACCCCAGCGGTTCGGATCATCGAGGCGACGCCGGAGATCTTCCGGCCGTGGGCGACCTACGACTTCCCGAACGTGCCGATCTGGCACCGCGACCGGATGGTGATCATCGGCGACGCGGCGCACGCCGTTTCGCCCGCCTCCGGCCAGGGCGCGTCGATGGCGCTCGAGGACGCGGTGACCCTGGCTCGGTGCCTGCGGGACGTCGACGGGATCGACGCGGCGTTCGCCGCCTACGAGCGGCTGCGGCGCGACCGGGTGGAGGCGATCGTGGTGGAGGGCAAGCGCAACGGCGACGCGAAGGCCGTCGGCCCGATCGGCCGGCTGGTGCGGGACTTCTTCATCGCCCGGGCGTTCCGCAAGAGCGGGGACATGCCGGACACCTCGTGGACGTGGAACCACCACATCGAATGGGCGGAACGCGTGGCCGCCTAGCGGTTGTGGGCGCCCGGGGTGTGCCCGAACGCGGTGCGGAAGACGTCGATGAACGCGCTCGTGGACGCCCAGCCGCAGCGGTGCGCGACCGCGGTCACCGGAACGTCCTCGGCCAGCAGGAAAAGCGCCCGCTGCAGGCGCAGCTGGGTGCGCCACTGCGGGAAGGTCATGCCGAGTTCCGCCCGGCACAGCCTGCTCAACGTCCGGTCGCTGGCCCCGGTCGCGGCGCCCAGTTCGGCCAGCGTCCGGTTGTCCGCGGGATCTTCCCGCAGGAGCGCGCAGATCGCGGCCAGCCGGGGGTCGCGGGCTTCGGGCAGGTGCAGGGGCTGCTGGGGCGAGTGCCGGAGCTGGTCCAGCAGCACCGCGCGCATCCGGCGGCGCTCGGCGTTCTGGGTGTCCGCGGCCCGGGTGTAGGCGAGGATCAGTTCGCGCAGGAGCGGGCTGACCGCGAGGACCGCGGGCGCTTCGAGGCGCAGCGGGTTGTCGGTGACCGGCAGGCCCACGATGTGCAGATCGGTGGTGCCGTGCGCGCGGTGCTCGTGCACCGTCCTGGCCGGAACCCAGATCGCCCGGGTGGCCGGGGCGACCCAGCTCCCCGCATCGGTCCGGACCGACAGCACACCCCGCCCGGCGTAGACGATCTGGTGGTCGTCGTGCCAGTGCGCGTCGATCCCGGCCCCGGCCGCCAGCGGGCGGATCCCGGTCGGGGCCCGCGGATCATGGCGGGGAATCGACATAGAACGGCATTTTATCGGAAGTCGGCCAGCCCCGCGGCGCTCGAAGATCAGTTCATGCGGAGTGAACGCGGGGCCGTGACCCTGCTGTCGATCGGGCACGCGAGCGTCGACTTCTACCAGGGAGCCGTGCCCGCGGTGGTGCCGGTACTGGTGGCGCAGCGGCATTACGGGTACCTGGCGGTGTCCGGGATCATGCTGGCGGCGACGCTGCTTTCCTCGGTGGTGCAACCACTTTTCGGGGTGTTGACCGATCGCCGCGCGATGCCGTGGCTGCTCCCGGTGAGCATGAGCACCGCCGGGCTCGGGCTCGCGGCGAGCGGGCTGAGCGACTCGTACCTCGTGACCTGGCTGGCCATCGCGTTGAGCGGCGTCGGCGTCGCGGCCTACCACCCCGAGGCCGCCCGGCTGGCGCGCGTGGTCAGCCGGGGCGGCCACGGCGCGATGAGCTGGTTCTCCCTCGGCGGCAACATCGGTTTCGCGCTGGCGCCCTTGGTTGTCACCCCGATCCTGGCCGCGGGCGGGCTGGCCGCGACCCCGCTGCTGCTGGGCTCGGCGGCCCTCGGTGTGCTGCTGACGCTCACCGTGCTGCGCTCGCTGAGCCGCGGGGACGCCGCGGACCGGGCGCAGGGCGCGCGGTCCGGCCGGGACGACTGGCCCGCCTTCCTCCGGCTGTCGGCGGTGGTCGTCTGCCGGTCGATCATCTACGTGGGCCTGAGCGCGTTCGTCGCCCTCTACGCGGGGGAGCACGGCGTTTCCGGCGCCGTCGCGCTGTTCGTGCTGTTCGCCGGGGGCGCGGTCGGCACCGTGCTGGGCGGGCGGCTCGCGGTCCGGTGGGGCCGGATCCGGACGGTGCGGATCGCCTACGCGGCCGTGATCCCGATGCTCGCCGGGGTGGTGTTCGTCCCGGGTTACGGGTTGTACCCGTTCGTCGCGGCCACCGGGATCGCGCTGTACGTGCCGTTCTCGCTGCACATCACGCTCGGGCAGGACTACCTGCCGAACCGGGTCGGCACGGCGAGCGGGGTCACCCTCGGCCTCGCGGTCAGCATCGGCGGGGTCGCCACCCCGGCCGTCGGCGCGCTCGCCGACGCCACCTCGCTCCAGGTCGCGCTGGGTTCCCTGCTGGCTTTGGCCGCGCTGGCCTGGTTCCTCGCGCGGGGTTTGCGGGAACCGGTCAGCGCCGGGTGTTCGTCCGGTGGAAGTTCTTGTACGCCCGGCTCGGGGTCGGACCGCGTTGCCCCTGGTAGCGCGACCCGGCCTGGGTAGAGCCGTACGGGTGCTCGGCCGGGCTGTTCAGCATGAACAGGCAGAGCTGGCCGATCTTCATCCCGGGCCACAGGGTGATCGGCAGGTTCGCGACGTTCGACAGTTCGAGCGTGATGTGCCCGCTGAACCCCGGGTCGATGAACCCGGCCGTCGAGTGGGTCAGCAGCCCGAGCCGCCCGAGCGAGGACTTGCCCTCGAGCCGCCCCGCGAGGTCGTCGGGCAGCGTGACCAGTTCGTAGGTGGAGCCCAGCACGAACTCACCCGGGTGGAGGACGAACGGGTCCTCGCCGTCCTTCTCCACCAGCGACGTCAGCTCGTCCTGCTGGAGCTGCGGATCGATGTGGGTGTACTTCGTGTTGTTGAAGACCCGGAAGAAGCGGTCCAGCCGCACGTCGATGCTGGACGGTTGCAGCATCGCGGGGTCGAACGGGTCCACCCCGAGCCGTCCGTCTTCGAGCTGTTTGCGGAGGTCGCGGTCACTGAGCAGCACGCGCCCACCATACGGGGTTCAGGCGGCTCGCCGAGGTTCGGTCCGCATGTGGGAGCCGTACGTGGTGTCCGGATTGAACAGCTTCCCGAGCCGCTCGACGTAGGTTTTCCGCCCCGCGTGGCCGATGCGTTCCTGCAACGCGGTCGCCCCGGGAACCCGGCGGCGGACGGTCTCCGCGGCGAAGTTCACCGCGGCCGCGGCCAGCACCGCCGCCTGCGCGACCGGATCGTTGGGCAGCTCGAGGAAGTCGGCGTTGACCTTGCCGAGGACCAGGCGGCTGATCGACGAATGCACCCGCACCGAGACGTGCGCGAGCACCTTCCCGATCGCGCCGCGCCCGTTGCCGATCTCCGCGTGGGACTTGAGCAGTGCCCGCGCGAGCCGTTTGGAGTCCTCGTCGGGGATGAACTCGGTCGCCGCGAGCAGCCAGAGCAGCCGCCAGGCGTCGCCCTCGTTCGCGGGCAGGAGTTCCTCGTCGATGCCCATCAGCCAGCCGACATACCGCCAGAGGTGCAGGATGTCCGCGCGTTCCCGCTCGGTGAACCGGATGCCCAGCAGCTGCACCCCGAACACGAACACCAGCGAGAACAGCAGCAGCGTCCCGGTGGTCTGAACCTGGTTGATCGGCCGATCCCAAGCCGAGTAGTCCCAGTCCTCGCGCCGGTTCATCGCCGCGCGAACGTGCGCGTGGACCAGCCGGACCCGGAGCGCGGAGGCGTACCCGCTCTCGCCGCGGCGCAGGTTGCCGGGCGTGGTCACGTCGATCCACCAGGTCGCCGTCTCGACCAGGCGGCGGGATGCCATGTATTCGATCTCGCCGGTGCCGACCAGTGCTTTCGTCGCCCGCGAGGCGAGGTACCCGCCCATCAACGACATGTCGCCGAGCGGGAAGAGCCCGAGCAGCCCGGTCCGCGTGATCGCCCGGGCGCCGCGCTCGATCCGGGCGAAGTCGACCCAGTACGGGGTCCGCTCGACGCTCGCGAAGAAGTCGACCAGTTCCCCGGGCGGCTCGTCGAGCGCCTCGATGCCGTGTTTGAGCGCCCGCTCGAACAGTTGCCGCCCCTCCCCGGCCTTCCGGCCGCGGATCATCGCCACCACCGCGTCGGCGAGCGGATCCTCCGCCTGCGCGAACTCCCGCAAGCGCCGAACCTGCCGCTCGTCCCCGCGGATGTCCCCCTCGATGAACAACCTCGACGCCAGCCGGAACCCGCCCTGCCGGAACAACTCAGGCTCGTCAACCACGGCACTCACCTCGCAGAACGACATCGACAACAAGTGTTGTCACTTGCCCGCGCGGTAGTCAAGCCTCGAGTTACGGGGAAGCCCTTCGCAAGCGATCGGAGCGGCATAGTATGCTCACGACACACTGCGGATGTAGTTCAATGGTAGAACATCAGCTTCCCAAGCTGAGAACGCGGGTTCGATTCCCGTCATCCGCTCTCCGTCGAAAGCCCCAGGTCAACAGCCGTCCACTGTAGACCCGGGGCTTTCGTCTTGAGAGGCCGCGTGCTCCCCGTTCCGGTAGCCGAACTACACGCTCAGGCAAGCGAACTCCACACTCCGGCAAGCGAGTCGCACACTCAGAACCGGGAGCACGGGGTTCAGCTCGCGTCGAAGGTCTTCCGCAGTTTGGCCGGGGCTTTGCGGCGCCAGGCGTCTTCGAGGAGTTCGGTCAGCTGCTCGGGGTCGACGCGCTCGAGGTCGACCAGGATCGCGCCGTAGCCGTCGTAGTGCGGGGTCGTGTAGAACGCCGGGTCGCCGGACGCCAGCAGGGCCTCCTTCTCGTCCAGGTCGCACATCAGCACCAGGCCACCTTCGGCTTCGGTCCGCAGGCGGGCGAAGCTCTTCCCGGCGACCTTGAGCGACGGCGTCCGGTACGAGGTCGACTCCTCGACCTCCGGCAGCCGCTTCGCCAGCGCCACCACCTCGTCCCAGGTCGTCATCCCGCCTCCTTCCGGTTGCCCCACTGTTCCGGACACGAGCGGCTACGGCAACGCGGTGATCCGATCGGCGGGCGGGGGCGCGAGGTTCGGGTGCGCGCCCAGGTAGGCGAGCAGCGCGTCCAGGTCGACCGGGCCGCCGGTGAGGTTGGTGCCCTTGGTGAACTCGGTGAACCCGTCCCCGCCCGCGGCGAGGAAGTTGTTCACCGAAACCCGGTACGAACCCTCCGGATCGACCGGTTTCCCGGCGATGGCCAGGTTCGAGACCTTCGAGCCGATCGGCGCCGCCGCGGAGTACGCGTAGCGCAGGCTCGACGAGACCTGCAGGATGCGGGTCCCGTTCGGCTGCCATTGCTGCTCCAGCACGGCTTTCAGGTTCGCCCCGGTCAGCGTGATCGTCTGCATGATGTTCCCGAACGGCTGCACGGTGAACGCCTCGCCGTAGGTCACCACGCCGTCGCCCTCCCCGCCCGGCGACGACTTGTGGACCAGATCGGCCCGGATGCCGCCCGGGTTGGTGAGCGCGACCTGGGCGCTGTTCGACGCGGTCGCCGCGAGCTGGGCGTCCGCGATCACGTCGCCGAGCGCCGATTCACCCGAGGGGCCGCCGGTTTTGAGCAGGTCGGCGGTGATCGTGCCGACCGGGCGGTTCGCGATCGGCGCGGCCTTGGTCTTCGCCTCGTCGATCAGCTTGGTCACGCCGGCGTCCGGCGCCACGTCGCGGGTGACGATCTCGTTGTGCGCCTTGGTTTCCGCGCGCACCACGTCCCGGGTCCGCCGGTCGACGCGGAGGTCCACAACGGACAGCAACCGGCCGAACGAGGCGCCCTGGATCACCGGTCGCGGGTTGCCCGCCGGATCGTTGATCGCGCAGTTGTACTGCTGGTGGCTGTGCCCGGTGAAGATGGCGTCCACTTTGGACGAAGCTCGCGCCGCGATCGCCGCCGCGGGCCCGGGTGCCAGGCGGCAGTCGTCCGGGCCGCCGCCCTCGGTGTTGTCGCCTTGGTGCATCAGCACGACCTGGGCCCGGACGCCGAGCCTGTCCAGCAGGTCGGCGGTCCGGTCGATCGCGGCCACCTCGTCGCCGAACTTCAGCCCCTTGATCGCCTCCGGCGTCACCACCGCGGGCAGGTCCTTCAGCGTGACCCCGATGATCCCGATCGGCACGCCGCCGGAGAACTTCACCGTGAACGGCAGCAGCGCGGGAAACCCGTTGTCGAACGCCACGTTCGCGCCGAGGAACGGGAACTCGGCGCCGCCGAAGGAACTCCGGAACTGGCAGCCGTCTTCCGGATGGCAGCCGCCGAACCGCATCCGCCGCAGTTCCCGGTATCCCTCGTCGAATTCGTGGTTCCCGACCACCGAAGCCCCGACGCCCAGCTGGTTCAGGAAGTCGACGGTCGGCTCGTCGTGGAACAGCGCGGAGATCACCGGCGACGCGCCGATGTTGTCGCCGGCGGACAGCACCAGCGAGTTCGGGGCCTCCCCGCGCAGCCGCTGGACGTGCGTGGCCAGGTACGCCGCGCCACCGGCGTCCACGGTCTTCCCGTCCGGCAGGGTGACCCGCCCGGAGGAGCCCGCGGGCGGTTCGAGGTTGCCGTGCAGATCGTTGAAGGCGATGAGCCGGACGTCCGTGACCGGGTCCGGGGCCTGGGCGGAGGCGGGGGTGGCCGCCGCCGCGGTGGCGGCCAGGGCGGTCACCGCGACCGCGGCTGCTCGTCGGATCGAGATCATCGCCGCATCCTGCCTGGTGGAACCGGCGATCACCAGGGTCGAAAGGCGGCGGCTCGGGCACGAATCAGGCGGGGACCTCGGCGCGCAGCGCCGCGGCGCTGCCCTCCAGCAGCACCCGGGCGACCAGTTCCGGCGCGTCGATCATCGGGGTGTGCCCGCAGCCGGGCAGGCGCACGAGTTCGGCCCGCGGGCTGATCCGCCGCAGGTCGGCGGCCTTGGGACGGCGCAGGATCAGGTCGCGATCGCCCCAGGCGATGGTCACCGGGATGTCCGGCACGCGCCCGGCGAACCGGAAACCCCTGCCCTCGGCGATCGTCGGCGCGAATCCGGGCGCCGAGCCGAACGCCCGCGCGTCCCCGACGATCGCCTCCGGGGTGAACCGCCACGGTTTCGCGAAGATCATGCCGCCCATCAGGGTCCGGCCCGCCGCGGTGGCGGCCAGTCGCCGCGCGCCGCGCTCGCCGAGCCGCTCCGCGATCATCCGGTGGGCACGCAGGATCGCGAGGACATAGCGGCCCTCGCGGGGTGTCCACAGGCCCGCCGGGGACAACGCCGTCACGCTGCGCACCAGTCCCGCCTCGCCGAGGGCCAGGGACAGCAGCCCGCCGAGTGAATTGCCCGCGACATGCGGCCGGTCCAAGCCCAGCCGGACGAAGAACTCGCCGAGGACCTCGATCGACGCCGCCAGCGAGTAGGAACCGCCGTGCGGCGGCGACTCGCCGAATCCCGGCAGGTCGATCGCGATCACCTCGCGCCGCGGGGCGAGCAGCGGCACCACCGGCGCCCAGGCCTGCCGCCGGTGCCCGACCCCGTGGATCAGGACCAGCGGCTCCCCGTCGCCGGTGCGCTCATAGACGACCTTGTCCATTACCGCAGAGTAACCCGGAAATGCTACCCATGGGTAGATACTGCCGCGACCGGCAACCGCATCCGCTCGCGCCGGTAGGCATCGGCCCGGGGCAGCGTTTCCCATTCCCCGGTGGCCACGAACCCGAACCGTTCGTAGACCCGCCGCGCGGCCGCGTTGTGCTCGTTGACCCGCAGGGCGACCGCCTCCGCCCGGTCCGCGGCAGCCGCGTCGACGACCGCGCCGATCAACCGGGCGGCCACCCCGCTGCCCCGGCCCTCCGGGGCGACCCACATCGAGATCAGGAACCACTCGGCCGGGTCAGGAATGCCACCCACCAGCCCGATCGGCCGCCCGGCGTCCCGCGCGACGAACCACGCGGCCTTGCCCAGCCAGCCCCGCCATTCGGCCTCGATGAGCCCGGCCTCGCGTTCGTGCGAGGACGCGAACGACGCGGGCGCGTCGGCCAGGGCGCGCAGGCGGACCTCGCGCAGCAGGGCCCACTCCTCGACGGTCAGCCGCTCCACGTGCACCATGGCCGCAGAATCACACGCGCACCCGCCCGGCAGCCACGGATTTTCCGGCGCCGATCGGCTCGCGCCGCATCGGCCGAACGGCCGATCCCCGCCCCGGGCGCCGGGCCCTTCGACCGAAGTGGCCGGACCCCACGATCCATAACGTCGATGGCATGACAAACGCGCAGGTCATCGCCCTCGAATACGGGTTGCTCGGGTTCGTCGCGATCTGGGCGACGGTCCTCGTCCCGCAGTTGCTCGTGCACCACTCCCGGTTCGGCCGGGTCGACTTCCGGCGGGTGACCGCGACCGGCGCGCTCATCCTCTACGGCTGCCTCGCCGTCGCGGTCGTGCTGCTGCCGCTGCCGGGCCCGCACACGCGGCGGCTGGAGCAGACCGTGCAGCTCGTCCCGTTCCAGTGGATCACCGATGTCGGCACCGAACTGCACAGGCACGATCTGGCCGCCGGCTTCGAGAACGCCTTCCGCACGCTGGCGTTCGAGCAGGCCGCGATGAACGTGCTGCTGTTCGTGCCGCTCGGCATCTTCGCCCGGCTGCTCTGGCGCCGCGGTTTCACCGGCGCCACGGCGATCGGGTTCGCGGCCTCGCTGGCCATCGAGATCACCCAGCTCACCGCGAACTTCGGCACCGCGCCGTTCGTCTACCGGATCTTCGACGTGGACGACATGATCACCAACACCACCGGCGCCGCGCTGGGCTGGACCGCGGCCGCGCTGTTCCTCGCGCTGCGCCGCACCAAGGTTTCAGCGGTCGACACGCAGCCGCTGCGGCGCGAGGGGGTCGACTTCGCCCAGACGCGCTAGCCGGGCCTGCCTGCGGACGGCCTCCCGCCGCGCGGTTCGCCGATCCTGGAAGGCGACCGTCGCGGCGGCCGCCGTGAAGATCAGCACCACGAGGCCGATGACGATAGCCAGTTCCACGCCCGCCCCCTTTGCCGGTCGCCTTGTAAGGCAGATCACACAGGGTACGCACCGGGTACCGGCTTGGCCACCCCCGCCATGCCCGAATCGCCGGGTTGATCAACTCCGCGGGAGCACGCAGAACTCGTTGCCTTCCGGGTCGGCGAGCACGATCCACGGGAACTCCGGCTCGTCGGACACCACGCGGGCGCCCAGCCCGACCAGCCGCTCCACCTCCTCCCGCTGACCGCCCGTGCGCGGTTCGAGGTCGAGGTGCATCCGGTTCTTCACCACCTTGTCCTCGCCCACCGGCTGGAGCAGGAGCATCGGCTCGCCGTCCGCGGCCAGCTCCAGGTATTCGACCCCGTGGGCGTCGGTCCAGCGTTTGACCACCGCGTAGCCCAGCGCCGCGCACCAGAAGCGGGCGAGCGGTTCGGGGTCGTGGCAGTCGAGGGCGATCGCGAGTACCCGGCTCGTCATGGCGCCCGGTTACCACCGGCGCCGGCCGGGCACACTTGCGGACGTGATCCGGCCGACCAGGGAACAACTCGCCGCCGCGCACGGCACCACGATCGACGACGTCATCGCGCCGGACCTGCGGGTGCTGTTCTGCGGCATCAATCCCGGCCTGTACTCCGGAGCGACCGGCTACCACTTCGCCCGGCCGGGCAACCGGTTCTGGCCCGCGCTGCACGGCGGCGGCTTCACCCCGCGGCGACTCGACCCCAGTGAGCAGGGCGAGCTGCTGCGGCTCGGGCTCGGCATCACGAACGTCGTCGCGCGCGCGACCGCCCGGGCCGACGAGCTGACCGCCGGGGAACTGCGCGCGGGCGGCGCCGAACTGGCCCGCAAGGTCGGCCGGTACCGGCCGCGGTGGCTGGCCGTCGTCGGGATCACCGCGTACCGGACGGCGTTCGACCGTCCGAAGGCGACCGTCGGCCCGCAACCGGAACGGTTCGGCGACACGCGGGTGTGGCTGCTGCCCAACCCGAGTGGCCTGAACGCGCACTGGACCGCCACCACATTGGCCGAGGAGTTCGGCCGGTTGCGCGAGGCCAGTCAACTCTGAGTAGCACGCGCGCCCGGTCAGGCAACGGTTCGGCCACAAAATCGGGCCGATGTGCCTCGACCTGCTACCGAGAGAGGTCCTGGTGGGCCGTCTCACCCCCGTGAGGGGGATATCGCGTCACGAACTCCGACCTCGCGAATCAGACGATCAAGAGGTGTCGGACCCGGACCGGTCCCAGCAGGGGGGAGCGGTCGACGGTGCCAGGCGCGTCGCGGGGCCGTGGGGAACGGCCGCCGCAAGGCGTCGGAAACGGGCCCGACATGCGGAGACGGAGTGCCCATGACGCGCAGCATCGAGCCGGGAAGGCCCCAACCCGGGGGCCGGAGCCTCGGCGTGGCCGCAATCGACCCGATCCCGATCTTCCGCGACGGCCTGTCGGCCCTCGTGCATCGCACGCAGGGGCTGCACTGGGTGGGGCACGCCGCCAACCACCACAGCGCGCTGCAACTGGGGGAGCAGTTGCGGCCGGACGTGGTGCTCATCGACTCCGGCCTCGATCCGAACTGCCACCTGACGAAACTGCTGGCCACCGGCGATCCCGCGCTGCTCATCGTGGTGCTGGTGCGCGAGGCGTCCCGCAATCCGCGCTTCCTGGCCACGGCCATCGCCGCCGGGGCGCACGCCGCGGTGCCGCGTTCGACCGAACCGCGCCGGCTCGCCGAAGCGATCCGGCGGGCCTATGTGGACCGCCGCTACCTGGACCCGGCGCTGGCCGCGCTGACCGCCCGCCCGAAGCGTCAGCCCGCGCGGCCTCCCGGGGAGCCGGAGCCGCAGCCGTCGACGCGGCCGCAGATGCCGCTGTCCCGGCGCGAGTACCAGGTGCTGCAGCTGGTCGCCGAAGGGCTGGAGAACTCGGCGATCGCGAAGGTCCTGTACCTGTCGGTGGAAACCGTGCGCACCCACGTGAAGAGCATCCTGCGCAAACTGTCCGCACGCGACCGCACCCACGCGGTGACGACCGCGTTCCGGAGCGGGATTCTCATCACGCAGCCGAACGACACCCTCGGGACGCTGCCTGACATCCCCTCTGGCCGGGCACACGGCCACCACGGCTAGTAATCCCTGTGGTCCAAACCACACAACTCTAGGGATCCCTTTGTCACAAGGGTGTGGATTTACTTGCCGCCAGTTACCCGCAGGTAATATCCTGATGTTACCGGCCAGTAGGGGAACGTTGTGCCCAGCCGGAAACCCGAGTACAGACGGAGCGACGACATGGGCCACTACAAGAGCAACGTCCGGGACCTGGAGTTCAATCTCTTCGAGGTCCTCGGCGTCCAGGACCGCCTCGGCAAGGGCGTGCTGGAGGATTCCGACGAGGAGACCGCCCGTGGCGCGCTCTCCGAGCTGAACAACCTCGCCGTCGGCCCGCTGGCCGATTCCTTCGCCGACGCCGACCGCAACCCGCCGGTGTACGACCCCAAGACCTTCTCGGCCACGCTGCCCGAGTCCTTCAAGAAGAGCTACCAGCAGCTCTGGGACGGCGAGTGGTGGCGGCTGGGCCTGCCGAACCACCTCGGCGGCCTCGGCCTGCCCCCGACCGTGCAGTGGGCGGCCTCCGAGCTGATCCTCGGCGCGAACCCGCCGCTGTTCATGTACATGGCGGGCCCGAACTTCGCGATGATCATCGACAAGAACGGGACCGACGAGCAGAAGCGCTGGGCCCAGCTCATGATCGACCGGGCCTGGGGCGCCACCATGGTGCTCACCGAGCCGGACGCCGGTTCGGACGTGGGCGCCGGGCGCACCAAGGCCGTGCTGCAGGAGGACGGCTCCTGGCACCTGGACGGCGTGAAGCGGTTCATCACTTCGGGTGATCAGGATCTGACCGAGAACATCATGCACCTGGTGCTGGCCCGCCCCGAGGGCCCGGGCATCGAGACCAAGCCCGGCACCAAGGGCCTGTCCCTGTACCTGGTGCCGAAGTTCCACTTCGACACGAACACCGGCGAACTCGGCGAGCGCAACGGCGCCTTCGTGACCAACGTCGAGCACAAGATGGGCATCAAGGCCTCGACGACCTGCGAGCTGACCTTCGGCCAGCACGGCGTCCCGGCCCAGGGCTGGCTGCTCGGCGAGGTGCACGACGGCATCGCGCAGATGTTCCAGGTCATCGAGTACGCGCGGATGATGGTCGGCACCAAGGCGATCGCCACGCTGTCGACCGGTTACCTGAACGCGCTGGAGTACGCCAAGGAGCGCGTGCAGGGCGCCGACCTGCCGAACATGCTCAACAAGACCGCGCCGCGCGTGACGATCACCCACCACCCGGATGTCCGCCGCTCGCTCATGCTGCAGAAGGCGTACGCCGAGGGTCTCCGCGCGGTCTACCTCTACACGGCGTCCTTCCAGGACCAGCTGTGGACGCGGGACGGCGACGAGGAAGCGCTGAAGCTCGCCGAGCGCGTCAACGACCTGCTGCTGCCGATCGTCAAGGGCGTCGGCTCCGAGCGCGCGACCGAGCAGCTCGTGCAGTCGCTGCAGACCCTGGGTGGCTCCGGCTTCCTGCAGGACTACCCGATCGAGCAGTACATCCGCGACGCGAAGATCGACTCGCTGTACGAGGGCACCACGGCGATCCAGTCGCTGGACTTCTTCTTCCGGAAGATCGTCCGCGACAAGGGCCAGGCGCTCGCTTACGTGGCCGGTGAGATCACCAAGTTCATCGAGTCCGAGGCGGGCAACGGCCGCCTGAAGGGCGAGCGCGAGCTGCTCAAGCAGGCCCTGGAGGACACCCAGGGCATGCTCGGCTCGCTGATCGGCAACCTGACCGCCTCGCAGGAGGACCCGCAGAACATCAACAAGGTCGGCCAGCACACCGTGCGGCTGCTGATGTCCGCGGGCGACCTGCTGGTCGGCTGGCAGTTGCTCAAGCAGGCCGAGATCGCGCTGACCAAACTGGACGGTGCGGCCTCCGCCAAGGACAAGCCGTTCTACGAGGGCAAGGTGGCCGTGGCCTCCTTCTTCGCGAAGACCGTGCTGCCGGAGCTGACCGCCCGCCGGGCGATCGTCGAGGCCGCCGACAACGACCTGATGGACGTCCCCGAAGCCGCCTTCTGATCCGGGCTTCACCTTCCATGAGGGGACCCCTCCGGACGAATTTCGTCTGGAGGGGTCCCCTCATGAAATCGGGGGTCAGTCGGACCAGGCGGGCGCGTCGCGGTGGCGCGGCCAGTGGCGCCGGTACCGGGCGATCCAGTTGTCGATCGCGATCAGCCCGGCGGCCCGCAGCGCGTAGATGCGCCGCTGCCCGTCCGGGCGAACCTCGACCAGCCCGGCCTCGCGCAGGATGCGCAGGTGCCGGGACACCGCGGGCTGGGTGAGGCCGGGCAGGCTCGCCACCAGCTCGCCCGCGGCCCGGTCGCCCTCGGCCAGCAGGTCCAGCAGCACCCGGCGGCTCGGTTCGGCCACCGCCTCGAAGACGTCCATACCGGAAATATCACATAAGGCGTATATACGCTTCAACAGATATTTCGCTCACCCGGTTGCGTGCTTGCTCTAGCGGGTAGTCCGCAGCGGTGCGAGGCTGCGAGGTATTCGCACGGGAAGGGAGTGGCCATGAGCATCGGCGGCATCATCAGCGCGATCGTGATCGGCTTGGTTCTGGGCGTGCTGGGGCGGCTCTTCGCCCCGGGCAAGCAGAACATCCCGATCTGGCTGACCATCCTGGTCGGCATCGCGGCGGCGTTCATCGGGACGGCCATCGCACGGCTGTTCGGCGTCGCGGACACCAAGGGCATCGACTGGATCGAGTTGATCTTCCAGATCGTCGTGGCCGCGATCGGCGTCACGCTGGTCGCCGGCCTGTGGGGACGGCGGAAGGTCGGCAGCGGGTCTTAGCCGCGAACACGAGCAGGGCCGGTGCGCCACCGCGGTGCACCGGCCCTGCTCGTCTCGAGGGCGCGTCAGCTCCGGAACGCCGAACACGCCACCGAGACGTACGCGGTCTGCGGCGCGCGCCAGACGACCTCGGCCCAGCGGGTGTCGGTGACCTGCTTGCCGTCCGGGCCGACGCAGGTGTACGTCCCGCCGGTCAGGTACGGCCCGCACGGCGGCTGCCCGGCCTCGGCGTGCGCGCAGGTCGTGTAGTTCGCGCAGGTCAGCGTGTGCAACAGGGCCGCGGTCACCGCGGTGCCCGCCCGCACGTTGAGCTTGCAGCCGTTGTTGGGCGAGGCGTGCACCAGCGCGGGTTCCACCGCAGCCGCGCTCGCGATGGCGGGTGTGGCCAGCGCGGTCGCGGACACCGCCGCCCAAGCGGCGAACACCTTGACCGGCAACGACTTTCGAGATAGCACCAGACCTCCTGGGTTGAGCTAGCGGTAGGAGCGGTCACGTAAGGTATCGGATCCGGCGCGGACGGCTACCACCGGTAGTGTCCTCGGTCATGGGCGGGCGATGGTTGGATCTCAGCGGGCGCGGACTCACCGAACTGCCGGACGAGGACTGGGCCGGGATCGAACGGCTCGACCTCGACCGCAACCGGTTCACCCGGTTCCCCGAACTTTTGACACGGGCCACCCGGCTGCGGCACCTGAGCCTGTACGCGAACGAGCTGGACGCGGTACCCGAATCGCTGTGGGAGCTGACCGAGCTGCGCGTGCTCAACCTCGCGGGCAACCGGCTCACCGAGATCTCACCGTCGATCGGACGGCTGTCCTTTGTGCACACCCTGGATCTCGGGCACAACCGGCTGACCGCGCTGCCGGACGAACTCGGCTCGCTGCCGAATCTGACGGAGTACCTGTACCTCAGCGACAACCAGCTCACGACCTTCCCGGAGTCGTTGTGCCGCCTGGGAAAGCTGCGTTACCTCGGTTTCACCGACAACCAGTTGACTTCGTTGCCCGAGTCGATCGGCGGGCTGGCCTCGCTGCGGGAACTTCGCCTGTACCACAACGAACTGGGCTCACTACCCGAATCGATAGGCGATCTCACGGCATTGCGCGAACTTCACCTGCGCGGCAACCGAATCACCAGGTTGCCCCGATCGATCGGCGAGCTGGGCGAACTCCGCCAGCTCGACCTCCGCGACAACGGCCTCACCGAGTTGCCCGGCGAACTCGCCGGACTGTCCAAACTGGACAAGCTGGATCTGCGCTGGAACAAGCACCTCGCCCTCCCGGCCTGGCTCCCCGACCTCGAAGCCCGGGGGTGCCTGGTGCTCCTTTAGCAGATCACCAGGGGGCGCGGGGCGTAGTGGACCGAGCGGGTTTCGCGACGGACTTCGTTGCCGGAAGCCAGGTCGTAGAGGATCCGGGTGTCGGTGGTGTTGAAGCCGGGCTGGCCGGAGGAAGGCTGGCAGCCGGGCGGACCCGGCTGGATCGGCGGCGGGGTCAGCTCCGAACGGCCGCCGCCCACGCTCTCCACCCGGTAGCGCTTGGTGCCCCAGATCTTCACGGTCACCGCGTTCCCGGAAGCCATCGCCTGGATCGCCACCCCGGTCGGCGCGTCGTTGGTGAACCGCAGATCCACAGTGGACCCGTCTTCTCGCAACGACTTCGCGTCCCGCCCCGCCGGGTAACGGTCCATATAGTACGAATGCTCGGTGTGCCCGGCGTCCTTCAACCCGGCCAGGTAGGCCGCGTTGTACAGCGTCGACGTGAACTGCGAGACGCCGCCGCCGATCACCCGCGCCCCGGTGCCGTCCTCGTTCACCGGCGCCACCACGAATCCCTGCGATCCGGTTCGCGGCCCGGTCGTGCCGTCCAGGCTGAACACGTCGCCCGGTTTCACCACGGCCCCGTTCACCTTGCCCGCGATCGCCCGCACGTTCGCGGCCACGTCGCCGGAGAACCCGCCGGTGGTGTACTCGCCGACGACCTCCTTGATCCCCAGCGCGCCCGCCGCCTCGGTGGTCAGGTCCGGCTTCTTCACTTCGTAGGCGACCGGCAGGTCGCGGCCCTCGGGCCGGGCGAGGATCTCCATGAACGGCTTGAACGTGTTGACCCAGCTGATCTTCCGCGCGTCCTCGGACGGCACCACGGTCGGCCCGGCCCCGGCGAAGACGATCTGCGCGTCCTTGCCCTCCTGCTCCGTGTCGGCGAGCTGCGGTTCCAGGCCCTGCTGCAGTTTCAACTGGTCGACCAGCACGTCCAGGCCGCCGTCGTCGCGGGCGCGGAACCCGAACGCGGCGGCGATCGCGTCCGGTTTGAGCGGGACGTCCTTGCCCTGGGCCTTCACGTTCACCGGTTTCGCGACCGCCGGGGCCACGATCCGGTCCAGCGCGGCGTGCACCCCGGGCGAGGTGGCCTTCACCGGCGTCACGTCCACCGGCACCTCGACCCCGCCGGTTTTGAGCCAGCCGTCCTTGACGATCTCCGCCGCCTTGTCGAGGTTGCCGAGCGACTGCCCCTGGCGCGGTTCGATCGGGTAAGGGGTGACCCCGCCGTCGCTGCCCGGGATCGCCATGAACCCGATGCTGCCCTCGGTCGGCACGTGGTTGAGCTGGCTCTCGGCGAGTTCGGTGAGGGCGCGGGCGAGCGCCTTCGGCTCGGTCCGGGTGGCCACGCCGACCTCGCGCTTGGTGAAGAACGACATGACCCGGGTGATCGGGTTGAGCGGCTGGTGCCCGGCCTGCTCCAGGGTGCCCGGCCAGTCCAGGCCGAGGCCGGAGGTGACCGGGTTCAGCCGCGCGTCGACGTCCCCGCCGCGGACCAGCACGGGCTGGGTCAGCCTCGGCTCGAGTTCCTTGCGCAGCTTGGCTTCGGCGTCCCGGTGGTTCATCCCGCCGACGTCCACGCCGACCACGGTCACGCCGCGCGGCACATCGCCCGCGTTGATCATCAGGTCCGCCGCGTAGACGACCACGAGCAGCGCGATCACACCGCCGGTGATCATGAACGCCTTGCCCAGCCCCTTGCGGAACCGGCGCGCGGGCGTCATCGGGGGTTCGACCAGCTCGCCTTCGAGGAGTTCCTCGACGAGTTCTTCGTCGTTCTCGTCCGCGCGGAGCGGGTCGTCGTCGATGACCGAGGTAGGCGGGTCCGCCGCGGGCTGCTCGCCCGTTCTCCCCACGGGATCGGAATCCCAGTCCGGCCAGTAGTGTTCGTCCCGCACTAGCCTTGCCCCTCCGCCTGACGCTCCCTACAAATACAACCCGGTTCCGTGTTCGGTGCGCTCGGTGGCGACGGCGTGAATGTCCCGTTCGCGCATGACGACGTACGCCTCGCCCTGGACCTCCACCTCCAGCTGGTCCTCGGGGTTGAACAGCACCCGGTCGCTCACCTTCACGTTCCGCACATTGTTGCCGACGCCCAGTACATCACCCCACGCCAATCGGCGCGCGACTTGTGCGGTGGCGGGTATCACGATGCCGCCGGAGCTGCGGCGTTCCCCCTCGTCGGCCGAGAGCCGGACCAGGACGCGGTCGTGCAGCATCTGGATCTCGAGTTTGCTTTCGGACACCCGGACCATGTTACGTCCCGCCGGAACGTGTCCCCTGCGGACCAGGGAACCGAATTTGGGGTCGTGAGTGTTCCGGCCGGGTTCTAACCGGCCCGAACACTCACGACCCACCCTGACCGGCGAGGATCAGTCGCAGGCTGCTGTCCGCCCCCTGCCGCAGGCGCACCGGCACGCCCCAGTCCTGCCTGGTGACCCGGCAGGCCGGGTGCTCGGCGCCGTCGTCGCAGCTCGCGGCCTGCGCGACGATCTGCAACACACCGTCGGTGACCCCCTCGGCGAGGCGGATCGTCCGGGTCAGTTCGGTGGTGACCCCCGCGCCCTCGGCGAGCAGTTCGGGCGGGGACGCGCTGATCTCCAGGCGGGTGGACGGGCCGTAGCGGTCGTCGAGCTTCTCGCCGGGCGGCGGGGCGAACACCACGCTGAACTCCAGCTTGCCCGGGGCCAGCACGGTCGGCGGGCGGCGAACCGCGTGGGCGTCCCCGGCGACCTTGCGGGCCGCGGCGTCCGGGAGCGAGCGCAGGCGGTGCGCGGCGGATTCGACCACGAGCAGCACGTCGTCGGTGACCAGCAGGCCCGACGGCTCGGCGAGGCCGTCGGCGAGGGTGGACACCTCGCCGCTGGCCGGGTCGTATCGGCGGATGGCGCCGTTGTAGGTGTCCGCGATGCCGATCGACCCGTCCGGCAGCACGGCGACGCCGAGCGGGTGCTGGAGCAGGGCCTCGGCGGCCTTGCCGTCGCGGTGGCCGAAGGAGAACAGGTCGGTGCCGACGGCGGTGTGCACGGTGAAACCGTCGCCCTCGGGCTGGATCCAGCGCAGCGCCGAGGTTTCCGCGTCGGCGAGCCACAGCTTCCCGCCCTGGACGGCGAGGCCGGAGGTCTGCGCGAAGAACGCCTCGGCCGCGTCGCCGTCGCGCAGGCCCTCGACGGTCGTCCCGGCGAACCGGGAGATCGTGCCGGTGATCGGATCGAACAGGCCGAGCGTGTGGTTCCCGGCCATCGCGACCACGACCCCGCCCGCGGGCGTCCACCAGGTCACGTCCCACGGGCTGGTGAGGTCGACCTCGCGGGCCTTGCCGGAGTCGGCGCCGTCCCGCCACTGCTTGCCGGTACCGGCCACTGTGGACACTTCGCCGGTGCGCAAGTCGATGCCGCGCAACAGGTGTCCGGCGGTGTCCGCGACCACGGCGTGGTAACCGACCTTTTCCGCGACCTCGGCGGGGAGCAGGGTGATCCCGGACGGTTCGGTGAAGCTCGCCCGGTCGAACGCGCCGTCGGCCGAACCGCGCTCGCCGCTGCCGAACCGGCGGATCACGGTCTCGCCGTCCGAGGCGAACTCGACCACGGAGTGGTGCGCGGTGTCCGCGACCAGCACCCGGCCCTCTACTGTGGACACTGCCTTGCTCGGGAACCGCAGTTCCGCTTCGCTTTCCTCGGCCGGAACGTACGGGCTGCCGCCGCGGCGCAGGGTGCCCTTCGCTTCGTGCGCGGCGACCAGCTCGGTGAGCACGCGGCGCAGCGCCTCGCCATGGCCCTCGCCCGCCGCGGTGTGCACGACGTAGCCCTCGGGGTCGATGAGCACCAGGGTCGGCCAGGCCTTGACCGCGTACTGCTGCCAGGTGGTGAGATCCGGATCGTTGAGCACGGGGTGCCCGACGCCGTACCGGCTGACCGCGGCCTCGATCGCCGCGGCCTCACCCTCGTGCTGGAACTTCGGCGAATGCACGCCGATCGTCACCAGGACATCGGCGAACTCGTCCTCCAGCGGCCGCAGTTCGTCCAGCACGTGCAGGCAGTTGACGCAGCCGGAGGTCCAGAAGTCGAGCAGCACGATCCGGCCGCGCAGTTCGGCCAGCGCGATCCGCTCGCCCCCGGTGTTGATCCAGTCACGCCCCGCCAGCTCGGGAGCCCGGACGCGCGCACTTGGCTTGGTAGCACTCACAAACACAAGTCAACGCGGGCACGTTCCCTTGTCTTCCCGGCATCCCACGACCTGGGACACCCAGTCGGGTGGTTCAGCGGCCGACGGGTTCGGTGAGGGTGGCGAGGACGGGCTGCTTGCCCGCGTGCGGGTTGGCCGGGGGCAGGAAAGCCTCGGCCGAGGTCGGCGGGCTCGTCGTCGTGGTGACCGGGGCCGGGCTCGCCGGGGGCGCCGGTTCTTCCGGGCCGCAGGCCGCCAGGGCGAGCACGCAACAGGGCAACAGGGCCGAGGGAAGTCGAAACCGCATGAACCGCACTTTCCGCGTTGCCTGGGGAACACCACCCGAACCGGGCGCTACCTGGGGACAATCGCCGACGCGGCGGCAGCCGTTACTCCGTTTCGGCGCGGGATTTCAGGCGGGCGAGCGTGGTGGCGATGTTGCCGGTGTTGGTCTCCGCGCGGTTCCAGACGCCGGTGGCCAGGGAGGTCGGGTAACGCAGCCAGGCGGGCCGCCGGTCCCAGGTGCTTTCGGTCACCCGGCAGCCGTCACCCGCCGGCTCCAGGTCGTACTGCCAGCGGGCGATCGGGAACCCGAGGAACGTCACCTCGAACGCGAACCGGCTGCCCGCGTCCGCGTCGGTGATCGTGGACAGGGTGCTCCAGCGCCGGAAACCGCGCTGGTTCCGGCCGCGGAACCGCGCGCCCACCCGGGCCGAGGTGGCGCCGTCGAGCCAGCGGTGACCGGCGTACTCCTCGGCGCATCCGGCCATCGTCGGCAGGTCGCTGATCAGCGAATACACCCGGTGCGCCGGAGCCTTGACGTCGATCTGACCGGTCGCGCTCGGCGGGGACTGGACGGCGGTCATGCGCACCTCGCTTCATCGCGGACCCGGGACATACGGACAGTATGTATGTCGGCGCGCACCCGTCAAGTCTCGCGGCGCACCATGCGGCTCGCGCCCGCCGCGACCGTGGTGGCCAGGACCCAGCCCGCGCCGGTCAGCCCCGCGGACACCCAGCGGTCCGCGCCGGTCATGTACCACCGGCCCTTGTTGCCGAAGTCGACGATCGGCACCAGCAGATCCACCGTGTAGAGCACCGGATTCCACTGCAGCCCGGAATCGTCGCGGTTCACCACGCACCGGTCGCCGTTGTGCTGCACGTTCGGATCGTTGACGCACGGATCGTCCCGCACGCCGAACCACACGCTGCCGGTCACCAGCAGCATGAGCAGCCAGCCGACCGCCCGGATCGGCCGGTACCCGTAGCCGACCATGGACCGCTGCAGCCAGCTCCACAACAACACCAGCGGCGCGAAGAACCGGTAGCCGTCGGCGAGCGAGCGGTACCGGAACTGCTGCTTCTTGAACAACACCGTCGAGGCGTGTTCCTCGTTCCCGCTGTTGCGCAACATCGCGGCGAGCTGGTCGTACGGCCCGGGCCGGTAGCCGCCCATCGCCTGCCGCAGCTGCTCGATCCGCCGGTCGACGGCCCGATCGTCCTTGATCCCGATCGGCCGCTTCATCACGTCGTAGCGGAAGTCCTCCAGTTCGATTCCGCCCTGCGCCTCCCACAGTTCGGCGTTGTCGCTCAACGTCCCGCAATGCGCGCGCCGCAGCACGATCCGGCCCGCGGGCGGTTCCGCGGGGGTCAGCAGGAACTCGTCCGCGCCCACGTCACTGGCGTCCAGCGCCGCGGAATCCTGTGCCGAGGCGCCGAGTTTCGCGCCGTCCAGGTCGAGGCGGCGGGCGATGGTCGCACCGTCGAGGATGACCCCGCCCTCGGCGAGGAACGGCCGATCCTGGTTCGCGGCCATCACCAGATCACGGCCGATCCGCGCGGTCCGGATGTCCACCGAGAACCGGGTGTGCCCGCGCAGCGACGGCTGGGTCACCGTGGTGCCGTAGAGGTAAATACTGCCGCCGACCTCGAGGCCCTGCAGCCGCAGGGTGCCCTCCACCTTCGCGTCGGCGAGGTGCAGGTTTCCGGAGATCTTGGTGCGCCGCGCGGAGAACACGTCCCGCTCGCGGTGTTTGAACCGGGCGTTGGACGCCAGCACGTTCCCGCGCACGGTCACGTCCGCCAGCCGGAGCTGCCCGGACGGGACGTTCAGCGCGGTCGCCTCGATGTCGCCGTCGATCTCGCTGCCGTCCAGGTGCAAAGCCCGGTCGTAGTACGGGATTCCCTCGCGCCGCGCGACTTCGATCTTCGCGCGGGCCAGCCGCAGCGAGCCGCCCACCTTGCCGTTGATCATGCGGAGGGTGCCGTTCGCGTCCAGCCCGTCGGACA
The DNA here is from genome assembly GCF_009765355.1 of Amycolatopsis anabasis. Lineage (GTDB taxonomy): Bacteria > Actinomycetota > Actinomycetes > Mycobacteriales > Pseudonocardiaceae > Amycolatopsis > Amycolatopsis anabasis. Next base: position 109,001 of record NZ_VTHK01000001.1, read on the forward strand.
GTTCGAGGTTGCCGTCCACCCGCACCCGGTCGGCGACCAGCACCGGCCGCGGATCGAGGTAGGGATCCTTCGACGTCCACGCCTCGACCGCGATCCGGCCGTGCTGGTTCATCCGCAGTTTCGCGCCGCGCAGCACGATGTCGCTGTCCACCCGCGCGCTGGGCAGGTACAGGATCCCGGTGGCCTCGAACGCCTTGCGCTGGCTGACCGGGCCGTAGGTGTCGACCTCGCAGAGCAGGCTCCCGCCGATGTGCAGCCCGTTCCCGTTCAGCGCGAAACCGTCCGGATTGGACAGTGAGGCGCCGGAGAAGTTGACGTTACCGCCGGTCCGCAGGCCGGGCACCCGGACCTCGCCGTCGGCCTCGAGCCGGTAGGCGAGCAGCGCCCCGGTGACCACCAGCCGGTCCGCCTGGATCGCCTTGCCGCGCGAATGCAGGATCCGGGTCCGGGTCAGCACGACCGAACCGTCGATCACCGCGTCGGTCAGGTTCACCGCGGCGTCCGGCATCCCGCGTTCGCGGTCGGAGCTGCGCCGGATGGTGGTCTCCGGGTTGCTGTCGTTGTCCGAATCGACCTGCACGATCGACCGGATCAGCCGGACGTCGTTGGCGCTGCGGAAGTTTCGCGCCTTCAGCCCGGGCAGCCAGCACTTGCGGAAGACCAGCCCGAGCAGTTTCGCCTCGCGCACGTCCGGCGGGTACTCGAACCGGCAGCGCTCGAAGCGGAACAGGTAGTCCAGGTCGGCCGCGCGCATGTCCAGCCGCCCGGTGATGTACCGGTCCTCGACCGTCACGATCGGCGCGGTCGTGTCCTGCTTGCGCCAGCGCAGCAACCCGACCGAACCCGGTTCCGCGACCTGTTTGAGCAGGTCCTCGGCCTTCAGTTCGTACCGCTTGTCCGGGACCCCGGCGAACGGGTCCAGCTGGGGCAACCCGTTTTCCGTCGGCGTCATCTGACCGTCCTCGATGCCTCCGCTGTCCCGCGACCCCCGTCGGAACGTCGGCATGAACGAACTCCTCTGCTCGGCGTGCACGGACTCCCCACCCGGCCGCCCCAGCGAAGTGGATCATGCGCCTGCCGCGCAATCGGCCAGGTGGAGTACACACCGTGCTTGGACGATCGCACAACGGCAAAAGTTCCTACAGCACGTGATCTGCTACTCGTCCACGTGCGTCGGGTTGAGCACCCGGGAGAGGAACGTCTGCGTGCGCTTGTGCCGCGGATTGCCGATGACCTGCGAAGGCGGCCCCTGTTCGACGACCACGCCGCCGTCCATGAACAGCACCTTGTCGGCCACCTCGCGGGCGAACTGCATCTCGTGGGTGACCACGAGCATGGTCATGCCCTCTTCGGCGAGCTGGCGCATCACGCTGAGCACGTCCCCGACCAGTTCCGGGTCCAGCGCGGAGGTCGGCTCGTCGAACAGCATCACGTCCGGTTCCATGGACAGCGCCCGCGCGATCGCCACCCGCTGCTGCTGGCCGCCGGAGAGCTGGGCGGGCATCGAGGATTCCTTCTCCGCCAGGCCGACCTTCTTCAGGTTGTCCCGCGCGATCCGCTCGGCGTCCTCCTTGTTGCGCTTGAGCACCTTGCGCTGCGCGACCGTGAGGTTGTTCAGCACGGACAGGTGCGCGAAGAGATTGAACGACTGGAACACCATGCCGATCGAGCGGCGGGCGCCGTCGAGGTCGCAGTCCTCGTCGGTCAGCTCGTGGCCGTTCACCACGACCTTGCCGGAATTGGGTTCCTCCAACAGGTTCACGCAGCGCAACAGGGTCGACTTGCCCGAGCCGGACGGCCCGATGATGCAGACCACCTGCCCCCGGCGCACGTCGAGGTCGACGCCCTTGAGCACTTCGAGTTCGCCGAAAGCCTTGTGCAGCCCGGAAACCTCGATCACGGTCTCGCTCGTCATACCGTTCCTCCACCGGGCACGCCGGCACCGTATTTCTTTTCCAGCCGCTGCTGCAGGATCGACAACGGGATCGTGATGACCAGGTAGCACAGGCCCGCCACGACGATCGGCGTCAGCCCCTTGGCTTCCAGCAGGGCCTGGCGGCTGAACTGCGCGAGTTCCTGCTGCAACGGCGTGGTGCCGAGCAGGAACGCCAGCGACGAGTCCTTGGTCAGCATGATCAGCTCGTTGGCCAGCGGCGGCAGGATGATCCGGAACGCCTGCGGGATCACGATGGTGATCATCGACCGGGTCGGGGACATGCCCAGCGAGCGCGCCGCCTCGACCTGGCCGCGCGGGACCGCCTGGATCCCGGCCCGGATCGTCTCCGCCATGTACGCCGAGGACACGATCCCCAGCGACAGCATGATCGCGATGTTGCGCGGCACCTGGGTGGAGAACGCGGTCGGCACGCCGATGCCGACCGCCAGGAAGATCAGCAGCGCGGGCAGGCCGCGGAAGAACTCGATGTAGCCGCGGGCGAACCAGCGGTACGGGCCGACCGAGGACAGCCGCATCAGCGCGAGCAGCAGCCCGAGTCCGAGGCCGAGCGCGAACCCGAGCGCGGTGAACACGATGGTGTTCTTCAGCGCCACGGTGATCACGTCGGGGAACTGCTTCGCGGCGACGTCGAGGTCGAAGAACGCCTTGCCGATCCGGTCCCAGTTGGCGGCGAACGCGACCACCGCGACGATGACCAGCAACAGAACATATTGGGCGCCGCGGAAAGCTTTGCGCCGTTGGCGACGGCTCAGTGCCATGTCACTCCTTCAACAGCACTGTGGCCGGTGCTGGGAGAGCACCGGCCACAGCGGCGACGTCACTTGCTCGCGGGGGCCGCGGTCGGACCGCCGGGCAGCCAGGTGGGGGCTTTGCCGAACCACTTCTGGTAGATCTGCTCGTAAGATTTGTCCTGCACGGAAGCCTTGAGCACGTCGTTGATCTGCTGCAGGAGGGCGGTGTTGCCCTTCTTGACGCCGATCCCGTAGAACTCGTTGGTCTTGAACTCCTTGGCGACCTCGGTGTCCTGGTTGGTCTTCACGAAGTCGTAGAGCACGCCGTTGTCGTTCACCCCGGCGGCGACGCTGCCGTTCTTCACCGCCTGCTCGAGCAGGGCGAGGTCGTCGAAGGTGACGATCTCCGCGCCCGGCGCCTTCTCCTTGGTGTAGTCGGCGCCGGTGGTGGCCGACTGCACGCCCACCTTCTTCCCGGCGAGCTGGGACAGGTCGTTGATCCCGGAGCCCTTCTTCACCAGCAGCGCCTGGGTGGCCTCGAAATAGGGGTCGGAGAAGTCGAACTTCTCCTTGCGCTTGTCGTTGATGGTCATCCCGGCGGCGGCGAGATCGCACTGGCCGCTGTTCATGGATTCGCCGGATTCGATGTTCTCGAAGGCGATGTCCACGATGTTCTGCTTGACATCGAGTTTCTTCGCGACCAGGTCCACCAGTTCGACGTCGAAGCCGACGATCTGATCGCCCTGCTTCACCTGGAAGGGCGCGTACGGCAGGTGCGTGCAGGTGGTGAGACTGCCCTGCTGGACCAGCTGGACACCCCCGGCGGCCGTTCCTCCTCCTTCGCCGCACGCGGTCAGCGCGGCGGTGAGCGCGAGCGCGGGCAGCAGGGCGAGCGCTTTGAGTTTTGATCGCGCCACGGTGTCACTCCTAGTAGTTCATACCGGTCGAGTGCCCGCATACTGCCACTCATCTGAACCGATGCCCAGCATTGCGAAGTTACGGCCCCGTTGCGGTGGGTTCGCCTTTCGGCCATTCGGAGCACCCGCCACTAGGCTTTCAGCGGCACGCGACGCGAGGGGTTCCGGGGTGGAAACCAGCACCGACCAGCGCTGGCTGATCAACGAGCTGTGGCTGCTCGCCGCGGTGCCGTTCGCCCTGGTCACCTGGCAGGCCGTCCAGGCGCCGCGGCTGCACGTGCTGCTGGATTACTGGCACGTCCTGGCGAAGGTCACCGCGGACGACGGCTCGCTGATCCCGGGCGCGCTGTTCAGCTACCACCTGGAGCAGCCGTTCGCGCTGCCGTCCCTGCTGTTCTGGGGCGACGCCGGGCTCGCGGGCGGGGACAACCGGGCGCTCACCCTGCTCACCGTCGCCCTGCTGGCGGCGGTCGTGCTGCTGTTGCGGTCGCTGCTGCCCGAGTCGCTCGGCGCGGTGCGCCGGACCGCGCTGACCGCCGGGTTCGCGTTCCTGCTGCTGTCCGCGCACGGCATCGAACTGTGGTTGCAGGGCACGAACGGCGCGAGCTGGGCGCCCGCGCTGTTCTTCCTGGTCCTCGCCGTGGTGTGCGCGCACCGCGGCCGGTTCTGGCCCGCGCTGGCCGCGGCGGCGATCGGGTCGCTGTCGTTCGGGGTGGCCTTCCCGGCCTGGTTCGCGATCGGCCTGGTCGCGTGGCTGCGGCGGGACGCCTGGTGGCGGGTGGCGGCCCCGGTGGCACTCGGCGCCGCGGTGCTCGCGTTCTGGCTGCTCACCCGCCCCGCCGGGGCGCAGGCGGCGGCCACCTCCGGGTTCGAGCCCGGGCATCGGCTCGCCGTGTTCGGCGCGAGCCTCGGATCCATGTGGTCACCCGGGGTCGCGTGGGTGGCGATCGCCGCCGGGGTGCTGGTCCTCGGCGTGCTGGCGTACTGCGGGCGGGCGGCCGTGCGGGCGCGGGCGGCCGATCAGGCGGGCTGGCTGGGGCTCGGCCTGTGCGCGGTGGCGCTGGCCCTGCTGCTGGCGCTCGGCCGGACGACCGGATCGGGCACGAACGTGGGCCTGCTCAGCCGGTACTCGCTGGTCGGCGGGCTCGCCGCGTGCGCCGCGCTCGCCCTGGCCGCGCTGCGCTGGAACCCGCGACCGGGGTGGCTGGTCGCCGCGGTCGCGGCCGTCGGCCTGGTCACCGAGATCACCGGGTACACGCAGGTCAACCAGGTGCGCGCGAGCTACGAATCGCTCGGCACGGTGGCCTACGCGCTACGCGTGAACGATCCGGCGGCGCTGGCCGAGCTGCGGATCAACCCGGCCGTCGTCCCGGCCGCGCGGTCGCTGGGCGCCTATCCGTTCACCGGCGACTTCACGCTGGGCTGCGGCGGCCGCGAACTCGGCGACCGGGTGCCGCCGGAATCCCCGCGCCCGCTGCCCGGACCGTCTGGTCCTTTGTCGACAAAAGGCGTTGTCGACACGCGGGCGCCGCTGCTGACGGGCTGGGCGGTGGTCGACGGGAAGCGGGCCGACTGCGTGCTGGTGACCGACGACGCGGGGACCGTGACCGGGGGCGGGCTCACCGGCGTCGGCCGCTCCGACGCGGGCGGCCTGACCGGCGAGCCGAACGCGGGCTGGCAGGCGGCCGCCGCACCGGACTCGCGCGGGCGGATCGTCGTGGTCTCGGCGGGCGGTGTGCTCTACCGCATCGACGAGAACGCGCACGGTGAGCGAGGATGACCGGATGAGCGGCAACTCGACACCCCGGCTGCCGCCCTCCGGCCGCCGGGCTCGCGCCCGGACCTCGCGGCGGAACGGCCACCCGGGCGCGCAGTTCGACGGTTACCTCGCCCCTTCGCGCCCGCACGCCGGCGCGTACGACGAGATGTTCGCGCCGGACGGCGTGGTGCGCTCGCCGTACCGCGCGCTGTACGAATCGATCGCCCGGCTGGACTCGTCCGATCTCACCGCGCGGGCCGAGGCGCTGGACCGGGCGATGGTGGACCAGGGGATCACGTTCTCGCTGTCCGGGCAGGAACGGCCCTTCCCGCTCGACCTGGTGCCGCGCGTGGTCGCGCCCGCGGAGTGGGGCAAGCTGGAACGCGGTGTGGCGCAACGGGTTCGCGCGCTGGAGGCGTTCCTGGCCGACGTCTACGGGGACGCCCAGATCCTGCGCGACCGGGTGGTGCCCCGGCGCCTGATCACCTCGTGCTCGCACTTCCAGCGCGAGGCGTTCGGCATCAACCCGCCCAACGGCGTGCGCATCCACGTGGCCGGGATCGATCTGGTCCGCGACGAGGCCGGGACGTTCCGCGTGCTGGAGGACAACCTGCGCAACCCGTCCGGGGTGTCCTACGTGATGGAGAACCGGCGCACCATGGCGCGCGTGTTCCCGGACCTGTTCGCGCAGCACCGGGTGCGCCCGGTCGGCGACTACGCCGCGCACCTGCTGCGCGCGCTGCGGGCGGCGGCCGCGCCGAACGTGGCCGATCCGACGGTCGTCGTGCTCACCCCGGGCGTGCACAACTCCGCGTACTTCGAGCATTCCCTGCTGGCCCGGCTGATGGGCGTGGAACTGGTCGAGGGCCGCGACATGTTCTGCCGGGACAACGTGGTCTACCTGCGCACCACCGAGGGCGAGCGGCCGGTCGACGTGATCTACCGGCGCATCGACGACGAGTTCCTGGATCCGGTGCACTACCGCCCGGATTCCGTGCTCGGCGTGGCCGGGATCCTGAACGCGGCCCGCGCGGGCAACGTGGTGATCGCGAACGCGGTCGGCAACGGCGTCGGCGACGACAAGCTCGTCTACACCTACGTGCCGGATCTGGTGAAGTACTACCTGAACGAGAAGCCGCTGCTGCCCAATGTGGACACCTACCGCTGCTGGCTGCCGGACGAGCTGGACCACGTGCTCGCCCACCTCGACGAGCTGGTGATCAAACCGGTCGAGGGGTCGGGCGGCTACGGGATCGTGTTCGGCCCGGACGCCTCGGCCAAGGAGCTGGCCACCATCCGGCGCAAGGTCAAGGCGCACCGGCGCGGCTGGATCGCCCAGCCGGTCGTCCAGCTCTCCACGGTTCCGTCCAAAGTGGATCAGCACCTGGCGCCCCGGCACGTGGACCTGCGGCCGTTCGCGGTCAACGACGGCAAGGAGATCTTCGTGCTGCCCGGCGGGCTCACCCGGGTGGCGCTGCGCGAGGGCAGCCTCGTGGTGAACTCCTCCCAGGGCGGTGGCTCCAAGGACACCTGGGTGCTCGCGGCGAAGTCGTCCAGCGCGGAACGCGAGCTGGAGCAACCGGCGCTGGGTTCGGCGTCTACTGTGGACGGAATGGTCGCGGAGCAGGGGCCGGAGCTGACCACCGCTCAGCAGCAACAGCAGCAACAGGCATAGTGAGGAGGCCACCGTGCTCGCCCGCAACGCCGAATCGTTGTACTGGATCGGCCGGTACGTCGAGCGCGCCGACGACACGGCGCGGATTCTCAACGTCTCGGTCCACCAGCTGCTGGAGGACGCCACCATCGATCCGGACACCGCGAGCCGCCAGCTGCTCGCGGTGCTGGGGATCGTGCCCGGCGAGATCGAACTGGACGTGTGGAAGCTGACCGAACTGGTCGCGTATTCGAAGGAGAACGCGGCCTCGATCGTCGGGTCGATCAACTCGGCGCGGGAGAACACCCGCGGCGCGCGCGAGGTGGTTTCGACCGAGCTGTGGGAATGCCTGAACGCCACCTGGAACGCGGTGCCCGACCGGCAGCGGTACGCCCGCCGCGCCGGGCCGCACGCGTTTCTGTCCTTTGTGGAGGAACGTGCGGCGATGTTCGCCGGGCTGGCGGATTCCACGATGAGCCGCGACGACGGCTGGCTGTTCCTGGTGCTCGGGCGGTCGATCGAACGCGCGGACATGGTGGTGCGGCTGCTGCTGTCCCGGGTGCACGATCGCGCGTCTTCGCCGGGGTGGATCACCGTGCTGCGCTCGGCGGGCGCGCAGGACACCTACCTGCGCACGTTCCGCGGCGCGCTGGACGCGGGGCGGGTGGTGCAGTTCCTGTTGCGGGACACGCTGTTCCCGCGGTCGGTGTTCCACGCGCTGCGGCAGGCCGAGGACTGCCTGCGCGAGCTGGACCCGAGCCTGAACACGCGCGGGAACGAGAAGGCCGAGGCGCTGCGGCTGCTCGGCCGGGCCCGCAGCGAGCTGGAGTTCCTGCGCCCGTCGGACCTGCTGGAGGACCTGCCGCGGCGGCTGGGCGCGCTGCAGAACTCGATCCGGGATGTCGGGGAAGCGGTGTCGATGCAGTACTTCCACACGTCGCCGTGGGTGGCGTGGCGCGGGGCGGAGGTTTCGCTGTGAACGACAGTTGGCGCGTGCGGGTGGTGCACAGCACCGGTTACCGCTACGAGACACCGGCGACGCAGTCGTACAACGAGGCCCGGCTGACCCCGCGTTCGGACCGGCGGCAGAACGTGGTCGCCACGCGCGTGGAGACCACCCCGGCGACCCGCGCCTACCGGTACACCGATTACTGGGGCGCGGTGGTCACCTCGTTCGACCTGCACGCGCCGCACACCGAGTTCACCGTGCTGGCGACCTCGGTGGTGGAAACCGCCGACGCCAGCGAGCCGATCCACGAGGCGAGCTGGCGCGATCTGCGGTCGGACGCCGTGGTCGACGAGCACACGGAGTTCCTGACCCCGACCAAGTACACCCCGCGCGACCGGGAACTCGCCGGGGTCGCGCGGGATCTGCGCAAGGGCAAGGATCCCGCGGACGCCGTGCTCGCGATCTGCGACTGGGTGCACGAGCAGCTGAAGTACCAGCCGGGCACCACCGGCGTGCACAGCACCGCGACCGATGCCTGGCAGGCCCGCGAAGGCGTGTGCCAGGACTACGCGCACGTGACCCTGGTGATGCTGCGCGCGATCGGCATCCCCGCCCGGTACGTCTCGGGTTACCTGCACACCCGCCCGGAAGCCAAACTCGGCGAAACCGTCGCGGGCGAGAGCCATGCGTGGATCGACGCGTGGACCGGCGGCTGGTGGGCCCACGACCCGACCAACGCGATTCCCGTCGGCCCCCGCCACGTCTGGGTCGCCACCGGCCGAGACTACGCCGATGTGGCGCCCCTGAAGGGAATCTTCACCAGCGGCGGCCAATCCACCCTGGACGTCTCGGTCCAACTGACCCGCCTCGCCTGACCCCGCGAGTCGCACACTCCGGTAACCGAGTTGCACACTCAGGCAAGCGAGTTACACGTTCACGACCGGACCAGCGTGTCCCCGCCGGGCGCACGCGGCCATCCGTTGCGGTGATTCGGCGTGCCGTGCGGACACCGTGCTGACCAGCGGTTCTAGGTTCTGGTTATGCCCGGAAAACCGGATCGGTCCACCTCGCCCCGACGCCGCGAACTCGCCGACGAACTGGCTGATGCCCGCAAGCTCGCGAACCTGTCGGTGCGGGACCTGGCGGACCGGATGGAGTGCTCGCCCAACAAGGTCTTCCGCATGGAGACGGATGCCAAGGGCGCCACCGAATTCGACGTGACCTCATTCCTCCTCCACTGCGGCGCCTCGCGGGAGAAGACCCTGCGAGTCCTGAACCTGGTCCACGAAACCGACGATGCCTACCGGCTCCGAACGCACGGCGAGCGCCTCCCCGACGAGTTGCGTTCGCTGGCAGTGCAGGAGAACCTGGCCAACTCGATCACCGGCTTCGAGCCCCAGCTCATCCCAGGAATCCTGCAGACCGAGGACTACGCCCGCGCGGTTTTCAGATCAGCTGGGATGTTTGCCGAAGATGACATCGAAACTCGGGTTCGGGCCCGGCGCGCTCGGCAACACGTGCTGCACCGGCCGCAGCCTCCTCGGTTCACCTTCTTCCTGCACGAGCAAGCGGTGCGCACGATGGTCGGCGGGCCGAGCGTGATGCATGAACAGATCCTGCACCTGCTCCTCACCGGTTCTGCCGGGCGAGCGGTGCTACGGGTGATCCCGGAGTCGGCTTGCCCGGGCGGTGTTCTGGGAGGTTCGTTCTGGTTGCTGCGGTACATCGAACATCGGCCACTGGTGTACGTGCAAACCGAAGCGGTCAGTCTCTTTCTCGAAGATCCCGAACAGATCGCTCACTACCAGAAGATCCTCGCCAGGCTGGCCGAACTCGCCCTGGATGGGCGACAATCGCCGGAGTGGCTTGCCACCGTGGCAAGCGATCTGGAGCGATTGAAGAACGGATCGAGATGGCCGCCGGAGACACCACCGACCTGATCTGGCGCAAGAGCAGCTACAGCACTGGCGCAGGTGGACAGGAGTGTGTCGAGGTCGCCTTCAGGTCGCCGTCTGTGGCCGTGCGGGATTCCAAGAACCCGGGGTCGGGCGTGCTTTCCTTCCCTCCGGCGCAGTGGCGGGCGTTCATGACCAGGCTGAGGGTCAGGCGATAGCCGCGATGTCGCCGTCGTCGAAGTAGATCGCTTGGTGGAGCCTGCCGCCAAGGGCGGCGGCATAGCGGACCAGCACATCCTGACCCGAGATCTTGCCCTGCTCGATCTGGGAGACGCGGCCCTTGGTGACCCCCATCCGGTCGGCGATCTGCTGCTGGGTCAGGCCACGGTTGCGACGGATTTCGGCCAAGCGATGCCCTTGGACCGTCGCGAGCAGTTCCTGCTTGCCAGCTTCGACGGCTTCCTCGCCACCGGCGCGTTCGACGTGTGCCGTGCGAACGTCCTTCCAACGTGTATATCCGGTCATGACCTGCCCTCCTCTTCTGCCTGACGTTGCTTCAGATAGATCTCATACCGTTGCTCGGCCAAGGGAATCGCGTGCCGATACCAGGCATTCCACTGCCCGGCCTTGTCACCCGCGACCAGAAGGACGCTGGACCGCCACGGATCAAACACGAATAGGATTCGCACGGTACCAGGCCGCAACTCCTTCAGGTTCTGAATCTGGGAGCCGATGATCGTGTCGACCAGCGGTCGCCCCAGACCGGGACCGCCCTCGGCTAACGCGTCGATCGCCTGCACAACCCGTGCGTGCGTCGCGTCGTCGAGGTGCTCGATCCACCCAAGGACCTCATCGACGACATAGACTTCCCACTCCTCGACGGCCACCCAGCAAGTTTAGCAAATGCTATACCTGCGGCGGCGTTGGAGGATGAGGATCGCGATCAAGTAGACGCCGCCCAGGGCCGCCGCGACTACGCCGACCGGCAACAGCGAGGCGTCCAGGAGGCGTTGGCCCAGGTAGTCGGCGGCGACCACGAGCAACGCGCCCAGGCACAGGGAGGCCAGCAGGTTCGGGCCGGGGCGCCGGGTGAGGCGGCGGGCCACTTGCGGGGCGCACAGGGCGATGAACGGGATCGGGCCCGCGGTGGCGACGGCGACCGCGACCAGGGCGACCGCCAGCCCGAACAGCGCCGGGCGCACCCGGCCCACCGCGACGCCGATGCCGATGGCCGCGTCATCGCCCATTTCCAGCATGCGCAGGGGCCGCCCCAGCACGAGCACCGCGGGGATCAGGATCACCAGCGCGGCGGCGATCGGGACGAAGTAGTTCCAGTCGCGGCCCGCGAGGTTGCCGACCAGCCACGTGGTCGCGGCACCGGCGTTCGCGGTGAGCGCGCGGGTCAGCAGGTACGACTCCACGCCGACGAGCACCGCGCTGAGCGCGATGCCGATCAGCACCAGCCGCCCGCTCCGCAAACCCTGCGGCGCGCACAACGCCATCACCAGCGCGGCGGTGAGCAGCCCGCCGATCAGCGCGCCGACGGCGACCAGCGCGGGCGAACCGCCGAACAACAGAATCGTCGCGACGCCGCCGGTCGCCGCCCCGGTGGTGAAGCCGAGGATGTCCGGGCTGCCCAGGGGATTCCGGGTCAGCGTCTGGAAAACCGTCCCGGCGAGCCCGAGCGCGGCGCCGACCAGGATGGCGACCAGCACGCGCGGCAGGCGGCCCGTGACGACCAGGTACTGGGCCTTGGTTCCTTGCCCGGCAAGGGTTTCCAGCACCTCGGCCGGGGTCAGGTGGTAGTCGCCGGTGCCCACCGACAACACCGCGAGCACGAGCGTCACCAGGACGAACCCGGTGATCACCACGGCCGAGCGCTTCATCGCCGCACCGCCTTCAGCCGCCGCACCACGAGCACGAACGCGAGGCCGCCCACGATGTCGGTCATGATCCCGACCTGCACCTCGCCGGGCGAGCCGAGCACCCGGCCGAGCACATCGCAGCCGAGCAGCAGCACCGGCGCGAGGATCAGCGACAGGAGCAGCACCCACCGCTCGTCCTGCCCGGCCAGCAACCGCGCCAGGTGCGGAATCATCAAGCCCACGAACGCGATCGGCCCGCAGGCCGCGGTCGCCGCGGCGCACAGCAGGCCGACCGCGACCATGCTCGCGAGCCGGGTGAACGCGGGGTTCGCGCCGAGCCCTCGCGCGGCGTCCTCGCCGAGTGCGATCGCGTTCAGCGCGCGCCCGAGCACCAGCGCCAGCACGACCCCGGCGAGGAAGAACGGGATCAGCCCGCCGAACGCGCCGACGTCCCGGTTGGCCAGCGAACCGACCAGCCAGAACCGCATCTGATCGAGGTTGTGCGTGTTGATCACCTGCATGGCCTGGTTGAACCCGACGAACGCCGCCTGGATCGCGACCCCGGCCAGCGCCAGCCGGATCGGGCTGGTCGCGCCGCGGCCGCCGCCGACCGCGTAGACCAGCGCGGTGCCGAGCAGCGCGCCCGCGAACGCGAACCACACGAGCTGGCCGGGCTGCGTGATACCGAGCCCGGCCGAGGCGGCGACGATCGCGACCGCGGCGCCGTGGTTGATGCCGAGCAGCCCGGGGTCGGCGACCGGGTTCCGGGTGACCGCCTGCATCAGGGCTCCGGCGAGGCCGAGCGCCATCCCGACCCCGACGCCGAGCAGGGTGCGCGGCAGCCGGTCGCCGCGGATGACCGCGTCCTCGTAACCACCCGAATTGGCGAAGAGACCGTGCAGGACCTCACTCAGCGTAAGCCTGTTCGAGCCGATCGCGATGGACAGCAGCACCACGGCCACCAACGCGGCCACGGCGCTGAGCAGGATCAATGCCCGCGGAGGCCGCCGGATGCGCGGCGGAGCGGGCGAGGTGATCGTCACCATGGTCATCAGATTAAGGTAAGGCTAACCTGTGGCCGTGACCCCTCTCCGTAACCAGCTCTCCCGGCGCGGATTCCTCCTCGGCACGGCCGGGGCGGGCGCGCTCGCCGCACTGACCGCCTGTGGCTACCAGGACGACAAAGCCGCCGGGGGCGGCGGCACCTGGACCTTCACCGACGACCGGGGCCGCAAGCTCGAAGGCGAGCGGCCGACCCGGATCGTCGCGCAGGTGACCGCGGCCGCCGCGCTGTGGGACTTCGGCGTGCGGCCGATCGGCGTGTTCGGCCCGTCGAAGCTGCCCGACGGCAAACCGGATCCGCAGGTCGGCGCGGTGGACCTGAACACGGTGACCTCGCTGGGCAACGTGTGGGGCGAGTTCAACTACGACAAGTACGTCTCGCTCAACCCGCAGTTGCTGATCAGCGTGATGTACCTGCCGGACGAGCTGTGGTACGTGCCGAAGGAGCAGGCGCCGCAGATCGACAAGGTCGCGCCGAGCGTGGGTCTGCAGCTCAAGGAGATCGCGATGCCGGACGGGATCGCGAAGTTCGCCGCGCTGGCCAAGGCGCTCGGCGCGGACGTCGACGCGCCCGCGGTGACCCAGGCGAAGGCGGCCTACGAGCGGGCGAACGCCGAGTTCGCGGCGGCCGCCAAGAAGGCGTCCGGGCTCAAGGTGCTCGCGGTTTCCGCGGCGAAGGACGCGTTGTGGGCGATCTACCCGCCCGCGCTGCCGATCACCAACCACCTCACCAAGCAGGGCCTGCATCTCGTGGTGCCGGAGAATCCGGATTCGACCGGCTTCTACGAGCAGCTGAGCTGGGAGAACGCGGGCCGCTACCCGGCGGACGTGATCCTCTACGACAACCGCTTCGGCGCGCTCACCCCGAACGACCTGACCGGCAACCCGACCTGGTCGCAGCTCCCGGCGGTCAAGGCGGGCCGCCTGATCGGGTGGAACTCGGAAACCCCGTTCAGCTACCAGCGCTACACCGAACTCCTCACCACCCTCACCACCGGCCTCACCCGCTTCGCCGGAGCCTGACCCCGCGAAGCTTTCATGAGGGGACCCCTCCAGACGAATTTTGTCTGGAGGGGTCCCCTCATGAACGTGACCGGCCGGGTCAGCCGGTGGCGTGGGCGTGCAGGATGTGGGCGACGGCTTCGGTGACGCGTTGTGCCTGGGGCAGGTGGAGCCATTCGTCGGGCACGTGGGCGTTGGAATCCGGGCCCAGGGCGCCGGTGACCAGGAACTGGGCTGCCGGGTACTTCTCCGCGAGCAGTCCCATGAACGGGATCGAGCCGCCGAGGCCGACGCTTCGCCACGGCCGGCCGAAGACCCGGTCGCTCACCAGCTCCAGCGCGTTCGCCAGCCAGGGTGCCGCGTCCGGCGCGTTCCAGCCGCCCGCGTGTTCCACGCCGCCCAGCTCCACGGTCGCCCCGTACGGAACGTCCGTGGTGAGCGCCTTCTCGACCGCGTTCAGCGCGGCCGCCGAGTCCGCGGTCGGCGGCAGCCGGAAGCTCAGCGCGAGCGTGGTCGCGTCGCGCAGGACGTTCCCGGCGTTCGCGGGCTCGGGGAACCCGGCGGCGCCGATGACCGAAAGGGTCGGCCGCCAGCTGTTGTTGAGCAGGAGTTCCACGTCGTCGTCGGACACCGTGCGCATGCCCCGCGCCACCGGGAACGCGGTGCGGATCGCACCCGGCGAGACCTCGGCGGTCGCCCGGGCCTCGGCCAGGCGGTTCGCCGGGACGTCCACGTTCAGCTCGGCGAGCTTGATCTCACCGGTCGCCGAGTCCTCGATCCGGTCGAGCAGCTGCCGCAGGATCCGGAACGAACTCGGCACCACGCCGCTGGCCAGCCCGGAGTGCTGCGCCGATTCGAGCACCCGCACGGTGGCGTGCACCTGCACCAGGCCGCGCAGGCTGGTGGTCAGCCACAACCGCTCGTAGTCGTTGCCGCCGGAGTCCAGGCAGATCACGAACGACACCTCGCCGAGCCGCTCGGCCAGGTGCTCCAGGTACACCGGCAGGTCCGGGCTGCCCGATTCCTCACCGGTTTCCAGCAGCACGACCGCCCGCGCGTGCTTGCCGCCCCCGGCGCGGATCGCCTCGAGCGCGGTCGCCGCCGCGTATCCCGCATACCCGTCATCCGCCGAACCGCGGCCGTAGAGCCGGTCGCCCCGGATCACCGGCGTCCACGGCCCGAGCCCTTCGGACCAGCCGCCGACCGGGGGCTGCTTGTCCAGGTGGCCGTAGAGCAGCACGGTTCCCTTGTCCTCGGCGCCCTCGCTCGCGGGCACGTCGAGCAGCAGCACCGGAGTGTGCCCCGGCAACTCGACGACCTCGATCTTCGCGCCCGGGATCGGTCGCGCGGCGAGCCAGTTCCGCACGTGGTCGATCGCCGCCGCCAGCTGACCGGTTCGCGCCCAGTCGGCGTCGAAGGCCGGGGACAGGGCGGGGATCTCGACCAGGCCGGACAGGCTCGGGAGAACCTCGCCGGCCCAGTTGGTCAGGACGGTTTCGCGTACGGTTCGCTGCTCCACGTCCGCCATCCTGCCATCACGAGAAGGCGTGCGAATGCAGGATGCGGGCGATCGCCTCGGTGACCCGTTCGGTCTGGACGAGATGCAGCCATTCGTCCGGTACGTGCGCGTTGTTCCCCGGCCCGCGCGGACCGGTGGCCACGAACTGGGCGTCCGGATAGGCCCGCGCGAACAGCCCGAGGAACGGGATCGTCCCGCCCAGCCCGTTCGCGCGCCACGGCTTCCCGAACACCACGGCACTCGTTTCGTCCAAAGTGGACTTCAGCCAGGGGGCGAGCGGCGGCGCGTTCCAGCCGGTGGCCGCGCCGGTGCGGGTGATCTCGGCCCGCGCGCCGAACGGCACGTCCGCGCGCAGCGCGCGTTCGACCGCCGCGAGCGCGGCCGGGCCGTCGACCGTGGGCGGCAACCGCAGGCTGAGCTTCAGGCTGGTGTAGGGGCGCAGCACGTTCCCGGCGTCGGCGAGGCCCGGCAGCCCGTCCGCGCCGGTGATCGAGAGCGTGGTCCGCCAGGTGTTGCCGAGGATCAGCTCGACCGGATCGTCGGCGACCGGCCGGACGCCCTCGGCCAGCGGGATCTCCGGCACGAGCAGGCCCTCGGCGACCGCCGCCCGCACCTCGGCGAGCCGGTCCGGCGGCACCTCGGCGAGCAGTTCGGGCAGCCGGATCGCGCCCGTGCGCGGATCCTCGATGCGGTCCAGCAGTTCCCGCAGGATCCGGAACGAACTCGCGACCACGCCGCTCGCGTGCCCGGAGTGCACCCCGGCCTTCAGCACCCGCACGGTCAGGTCGAGGAACGCGATCCCGCGCAGCGAGGTGGCCAGCCACAACCGCTCGTAGTCGCCGCCCGCGGTGTCCAGGCAGACGACCAGCCCGACCCGGCCGAGGTCGTCGCGCAGGTGCGCCAGGTACGCGGCCAGGTCCGGGCTGCCGGACTCCTCGCTGGTCTCCAGCAGCAGCACGGTCCGGGCATGCGCGCCGCCCGCCGCGTGCAGCGCCTCCAGCGCGGTGGCCGCCGCGAACGCCGCGTAGCCGTCGTCGCCCGCGCCGCGCCCGTAGAGGCGGCCGTCCTTTTCCACCGGTGTCCACGGATCGAGGCCGGGCGACCACACCCCGGCGGGCGGCTGCTTGTCCAGGTGCCCGTAGATCACCACGGTGTCGGCGTTCGTCGCGTCCCCGGTCGCCGGGAGGTCGGCCAGCAGCAGCGGGGTCCGCCCCTCGAGCTGCACGACTTCGATTCTCATGGTCGGCGCCAGGCGGGACTCCAGCCAGTCGCCGACCAGCGCGACCGCGGCGTGCAGGTTCTTGTGGTGGACCCAGTCGGCGTCGAAGGCGGGCGAGAGCGCGGGGATGCGGACGAACTCGCGCAGGCCGGCCAGGGCTGCACCGCTCCAGGCCTGCCGCACGGTGTCCCGGAGGAGGTGCGGGTCCATCCCACGATCGTGACACGAACACGCGGTGGCGCACGTCACACTCTCGGTCGCCGGCGTACGCGGTGACGCACTCCCGCCACCGCCCGGAGCACGCCCGACCGCCATGTCGAGCCTGGCTTGAACCCCCGACTTTCGGCGGGCACATCGTCGGGCTTCCAAGCGTTTTCCCAGCTCAACACTGGTTTCTCAGCAACAAATCAGCATCGGCGACTCACCAGAACAGCCCAGTCCATGCCAGGATGGCCGCGTGAACCGTCACCGCCGACGGTGACCCGAGCGCTTCGGACCCGATGCGCAGGAGCCCGTCGGCGCCGTCGTTGCGGCCGCCACAAGCGGCTGCGCGGCACTGACACCGAGGAGACAAGCGCATGTCCTCTGCCGAACAGTGGACGCACCCTGAGCCTGGCGCCGGGCCCGCCGCACAAGCGGCACAACCGTCCCGAGAACAGGTGATTGCGGGTTTGCGAGCAACGAACGAAGGCGGCGCTGAGCTCACTCAGCTGCTGACCCCCGAGGGCGAGCGTGTCGACTCGCCGCAATTCGACTCCTACGTCGCCGACGTCGATGCCGAAGTGCTGCGCGGGCTGTACCGCGACATGGTGCTGGTCCGGCGTGCCGACCGCGAGTCCAACGCGATGCAGCGGCAGGGGCAGCTGGGCATCTGGGTTCCGCTGCTCGGCCAGGAAGCCGCGCAGATCGGCTCCGGCCGGGCCCTGCGGAAGCGGGACATGGCCTTCCCCAGCTACCGCGAGCACGGCGTGGCGTTCACCCGCGGCGTCGACTTCAAGGAGCTGCTCGGGATCTTCCGGTGCAGCGACCAGAGCGGCTGGGACTTCCAGGCCCACGGCTTCCACCCGTACACGATCGTCATCGGCAACCAGGTGCTCAACGCGGCCGGCTACGCGATGGGCCAGAAGTTCGAGGGCAAGGTCGGCGACGACGACGGCGAGGCGACCATCGTCTACTTCGGCGACGGCGCGACCAGCCAGGGCGACGTGCACGAGGGCTTCGTCTGGGCCGCGGTGTACGACGCGCCGCTGGTGTTCTTCTGCCAGAACAACCAGTGGGCGATCTCCGAACCGACCGAGCGCCAGTCGCGGCTCCCGCTCTACCAGCGCGCCCGCGGTTACGGCTTCCCCGGCATCCGTGTCGACGGCAACGACGTGCTGGCCTGCCTCGCGGTGACCCGCTGGGCGCTCGACGAATGCCGCCACGGCAACGGCCCGGTGCTGATCGAGGCGTTCACCTACCGGATGGACGCGCACACCACGACCGACGACCCCACCCGCTACCGGCTCTCCGAGGAGCTCGAGGTGTGGAAGCACAAGGACCCGATCGAGCGGGTCCGCGTGCACCTGGCCCGCAACGGCCTGGCGGATCAGGACTTCTTCGACAAGGTCCAGGCCGAGGCCGACGACTTCGCCGCGGACCTGCGCGACTTCTGCTTCAACATGCCCGATCCGCCGCCGGAGCGGATCTTCAGCGAGGTCTACGCCGAGCCGTCGCCGGTGCTGGACGCCCAGCGCGAGGAGTACCTGGCCTACCTCGCCGGGTTCGCCGAGGCGGGTGGTCACTGATGGCCGCGCCGGTTAAGTCCACAGTAGACAGTGCGCACTCGACCGTGCAGAAGCTGACCATCGGCAAGGGCCTGAACCTGGGCCTGCGCACGGCGATGGAAGCCGACGACAAGGTGATCATTCTCGGGGAGGACGTCGGCAAGCTCGGCGGCGTCTTCCGGATCACCGACGGGCTGCAGAAGGACTTCGGCGAGCAGCGCGTGCTGGACACCCCGCTCGCCGAGTCCGGGATCATCGGCACCGCGGTCGGGCTGGCCGTGCGCGGGTTCCGCCCGGTGTGCGAGATCCAGTTCGAGGGGTTCATCTTCCCCGGCTTCGACCAGATCTCCAGCCAGCTCGCGAAACTGCACTACCGTTCGCAGGGCCGGATCAAGATGCCGGTGGTCATCCGGGTGCCGTTCGGCGGCGGGATCGGCGCGGTGGAGCACCACTCCGAATCGCCGGAATCGCTGTTCTCGCACATTCCCGGGTTGAAGGTGGTCTCCTGCTCCAACCCCGCCGACGCGTACTGGATGATCCAGCAGGCCATCGCCTGCGACGATCCGGTGCTGTTCTTCGAACCGAAGCGGCTGTACCACTCGGGCGCCGTGCGCGCCGAGGTGGACACCGCGGCCACGCCCGATCCGCTGTTCGCCTCCCGGGTGGTCCGCCAGGGCACCGCGGCGACGGTGGTCGCCTACGGGCCGTCGGTGAAGGTCTGCCTGGACGCCGCGACCGCGGCCGCCGAGGAGGGCACCTCGCTCGAGGTGATCGACCTGCGCACCCTGTCCCCGCTCGACCTCGGCCCGGTCTTCGAATCGGTGCGCCGCACCGGCCGCCTCATCGCGGTCAGCGAGGCGCCGTCGGAGTCGTCGCTCACCTCGGAAATCGCCGCGCGCGTGCAACAGGAATGCTTCTACTCGCTGGAGGCCCCCGTCCTCCGGGTGACCGGATTCGACACGCCGTACCCGCCGAGCAAGCTCGAGGAGGAGTACCTCCCCGATCTGGACCGGGTGCTGCACGCCGTCGACCGTTCGCTCAGCTGGTGAAGGGGGATTCGCACAGATGCCCGAGTACAAGCAGTTTCCCCTTGCCGACACGGCGGAGGGGCTGACCGAGGCCGACATCCTCACCTGGCACGTAAAGCCGGGCGACGAGGTGACGGTCAACCAGATCGTGGTCGAGGTGGAGACCGCGAAGGCCGCGGTGGAACTCCCGATCCCGTGGGCGGGTGTGGTCACCGAGCTGCACGTCGAGCCGGGGCAGACCGTCGAGGTCGGCACCCCGATCCTCACCATCGACGTGGACCCGAACGGCACGGCGGCGCCCGCGCCCTCGGCCAACGGCTCCGCCGCCGCGGCCGAGGAACCTGCCGAAGAAGAGGAGATGAAACCCCTCGTCGGCTACGGCTCGAAGAAGGTCGTCGCCAAACGGCGTCCGCGCAAGGAAACCACCGCCGAACCGCCCGCCGCGCAACCGCCCGCGGCGGCTGTGGCCCCGGCGCCGAGCGCTCCGGCACCGAGCGCGCCGGAGCCCAGGGGTGGGTACGTGCCGCTGGCGAAGCCGCCGGTGCGCAAGCTCGCCAAGGACCTCGGCGTCGATCTGCACTCGCTGACCGGGTCGGCGGACGGCGGCGTGATCACCCGCGACGACGTGCGGCGGGCGGCGAGCGGGGCACCCGCCGACACACCGTCCACTGTGGAGGGTTACGACCCGGCGACCCGGGAGCGCCGGGTGCCGATCAAGGGTGTGCGCAAGAAGACCGCGCAGGCCATGGTGGCCAGCAAGTTCACCGCGCCGCACGTCACCGAGTTCCTCACCGTCGACGTCACGCCGATGATGGAACTGCGGGCGAAGCTGAAGAACAGCCCGGAGTTCGCGGGCGTGAAGCTGACCCCGCTGGCGTTCGCGGCCAAGGCCATGTGCCTGGCGGCGAAGCGGACGCCGGACGTCAACGCGGTGTGGGACGAGGAGAACCAGGAGATCGTCTACAAGGACTACGTCCACCTGGGCGTGGCCGCGGCGACTCCGCGCGGGCTGATCGTGCCGAAGATCCGGGACGCGGACGGGCTTTCGCTCCTGGAGCTGGCGCGGGCGCTGGAAGAACTCACGGCCACCGCGCGCGCGGGCAAGACCACACCCGGCGACATGATCAACGGCACGATCACCATCAGCAACGTGGGCGTGCTCGGGGTGGACACCGGGACGCCGATCATCACCCCCGGTGAGTCGGCGATCCTCGCGTTCGGCTCGATCAAGGACACCCCGTGGGTGGTGGACGGGGAGATCAAGGTCCGCAAGGTGCTGCAGCTCGCGCTGAGCTTCGACCACCGGTTGATCGACGGTCAGCAGGGCGCGGAGTACCTCGCCGACGTCGGCGCGCTGCTCGCCGATCCGGCGATCGCCTTCACTTACTAGGCGGCAGCTTCAGGTACGCGGTACCCCGCTCCAGGTCGATCCGGCTGCGGGGCGGGGCGCCGTCGTCCTCCTCCTGGGACATCACCAGTTCGACATCGCGCTGCCGCAGCTCGTTGCGCTTGGTTTGGTAGAGGAAGGCGAACATCTCCTCGGTGCCCAGCGCGGCGGCCATCCGCTTGCCGCCGCCCAGGCCGGAGGAGCTGTTCTCGCCCCGCCGCGGCTTCCACGGGATCCACCGGAACCGGCCCAGCCAGCCGCCGAACAGCTCGAAGATCACCGCGAAGAAGAGCAGCAGGAACAAACCCGGGATCGAGATCGCCACGACCAGGAGCATGTCCATGACCGGCCAACGACCCGATCATGATCACGGTTCCGCGACGCTCGCTTTCCGCGAAGTCGGCACCCGCGGCGGCGTACCCGTGGTGCTGCTCCACGCGTTGGGCAGCACCGCTCGCACCTGGGACGGCTTCGCGGCACGGCTGGCGGTCGCCACGTCCTCGCCCAGGATCTGCGGGGACACGGCGGCAGCGGCGGCTGGTCGTCGAGGACACCCCGCCGCCACCCGAGACGCCGCCGGAACCTCACTGTTCGCCGAGTCGGCACGATCCTGTTGCTCGAACGTGGAAAGCTGGCCGGAATCGCCGCCCGCGAGCAGCCGATGGAACTCGGCGGGCGGTATGCGGAGTTGTTCACACTGCGGGCTGGAGAGGGGAACACGTGCTCGATCCGTACTGGGTTTCGCGGTTCAGCGAGACCTTCGCGCGCCCGGCCTCCGCGGTGACCGAACGGATCTGGGCGCGCGTCTACGGCGACGAGTACCCGGCCGGGCTCGGCATCCACAGCTACCTGTCGGTGACCGAACTGGAGAAGTTCGACGCCGAGCTGCGGCTGGCGCCGGGCGCGCTCCTGGTGGACGCGGGGTGCGGCCGGGGTGGCCCGGGCCTGTGGGTGGCGGCCCGGACCGGCGCCCGGCTGCTCGGCGTCGACATCGCGGAACCCGCGCTGGCGAGCGCCCGCGAGCGCGCGGCGGCCCTGGGGCTCGGCGAACGGGCCGAGTACCGCGTCGGTTCGTTCGACGCGCTGGGCCTGCCGGACGCGAGCGCGCGGGCGGCGATGAGCGTCGACGCGCTGCTGTTCGCCGAAGACAAGGCGAGTGCCCTGCGGGAGTTCGCCCGCGTCCTGGAGCCCGGTGGCCGCCTGTGCCTGACCACCTGGGACTACCACTCGCAGCCGGTGGGCCGGCCGCCGCAGGTGCCCGACCACCGGCCGCTGCTGGAAGCGGCCGGGTTCACCGTGCGCGAATACGCCGAAACCGAGGCGTGGCGGGAACGGCAGGCCAGGACCACCGAACTCCTGCTCGACGAGGTCGAGGAACTCGCCGCCGAATCCGGGCGGGATCCCGCGGAACTGCGCTCGCGCATCGAGGAGATGAAGGCGACCAACGACTGCATGATCCGGCGGGTCTTTCTGGTGGCCGAACGGGAGGGAAGCCGATGACCATCCTCGCGGAGGAACTGGGCGTCGCGGCCGGGGAGGACTGGCTGTTCCGCGAGCTGGATCTCGTGGTGGGTGAAGGCGAGTGCGCGGTGCTGACCGGGCCGAACGGCGCCGGGAAGTCGACCCTGCTGCGCTGCCTGTACGGCTCGCAAGCGCCGACCGAGGGCACGGTGACCGTCTGCGGCACGCCGCCGGACGAGCGGTCGCCCGCGTTCCGGCGGCGGGTGTCGGTGCTGCTCGACGATTCGGCGCTGTTCGACGAGCTCACCCCGCGCCAGCACCTGGACCTGCTGCTGCGGTCGTTCCCCGGGGTGGAGGTCCAGGCCGATCCGGGGCGGCTGCTCGCGTTCGCCGGGCTGGACCACCGCATCGACGTCCCGGCCGGGCAGCTGTCCGCGGGGCAGCGGCGCCGCCTGCTCCTGCTGGGCTGCGTCGCGCGGCCGCACGAGGTGCTGCTGCTCGACGAACCGGAACGCGCGCTCGACGCCGAGGGCCGGGAGTGGCTCGCGGACCTGATCACCGAGAGCACCCGCGCCGGGGCCGCGGTGGTCGCCGCCAGCCACTTCCGGCCGCTGGTCGACCAGGTCGCCGATTCCATCGTGGACTTCACATGAAGCGCTGGCTCGGCAGGAACTCCGACGAGGCCGCCAGCCGCTTGGTGGCCGCGTTCGTGGCGCTCGGCGTGCTCGGGTCGCCGTTCTACAACACCGCGGTCGTGCGCGCGGAACTGCTCGGCGACACCCCGGTCACCGATCTGGCCAGCCTCGCGGTGCTCTGCGTCGGGCTCGCGCTGGCCTGGCGTTCCCTGCTGCGGCGGAGTTTCGCGTGGGCCGATCCGGCCCGGCTGACCTGGGCCGACTTCGACGGCTCCCGGCCGCGGCGGATCGGCGGTCAGCTCCTGCTCGCGTGGGCGGGCCGGTTCGGCGCGGTCGTCTACGCGACGCTGGTCAGCGCGCTGCTGCTCGGCTGGTCCCCGGCCCTGGTACCGGTGGCGTGCGCGCTGTTCGCCGCCACCGCGCTGCTCGCCCTGGTCACCGCCCACCGCCGCACCGGGCCGGTGGTGCGGTGGGCGGAGAACCTGGTGCCGCTGCCACTCGCCGTGCTCGCGCTGACCGGATCGCAACCCGCGACGCTGTGGCCGATCGCGATCGTGGCGGCGGCCGCCGCGGTGGCGTGCGCGCTGCTGCCGGGAACGCGGACCACGACCGGCACCGGCCGCCGCGAGCTGGTCGACCGGTTCACCGAGCGCATGGTCCGCCGCACCTCGATGACCTTCCTCGACGTCTGGGCCCTGCTGCCCGCCGGGCGCCCGATCCGCTGGGCGACCGTCCTCAGTGGACGGTTCGTGCTCGCCCGGTTCGTGCTGGCCGGGGTGCTCGCCCGCGGGCGGACGCTGCCGCTGGTGGCGTTGCTCGCGGTCGGTGTGGCCGTGCTGCACCAGGTGTTCCCGGCGTTGAACCTGGTGTGGCTGATCGGGATCGGCGGTTACCTGGCGACCCTGCCGATGGCCGCGTCGCTGGCCGAACTGCGCCGGGTGCCCGGGCTCCGCCGCTGGCTCAACTGCTCCGAACGCGCGCTCAAACTGACCGCGGTCGCGGTGCTCACCGTGCTGCTGGCGCTGTGGCTCGGGCTGGTGCTGCTGCTCGGCGTGCCGTGGTCGTGGCAGCTCGGGCTGGTGATGCTGCTGGCCGCCGCCGCGATGGTCCGGACGGTCACCGGCCGGATGGTGGCCTACGACAACGTGGGCGAGGTGTCGATCCTCGGCGTGCTGATCCCCGCGGGACTGGTCGGCCAGCTCGTCCAGGGCCCCGATCTGCTGCTGGTCGGGCTCATCGTGCTCGGCGCCGGGGTGACGCTGTGGATCGCGGCGCCGATCGTGCTCGGCCTGAGCACCGCGTCGACGCTGCGGGCGCCGGCCTGAAACCGATGCGACGAATCGCGGTGATCGGCTGCGGGGGCGCCGGGAAGTCGACCTTCTCCCGCCGGCTCGGGGAAATCCTCGGCCTGCCGGTGACCCATCTCGACCGGTTGTTCTGGCGACCGGGCTGGGTGCCGACCGAACGCGCGGAATGGCGCCGGATCCAGCGCGGGCTGGTCGCGGCGGACCGCTGGATCCTGGACGGGAACTACGGCGGCACCATGGACATCCGGCTCGCCGCGGCGGACACCGTGATCCTGCTGGACTTCCCGCGCCGGACCTGCCTGCGCCGGGCGCTGCGCCGCACGATCCGCGGCGGCGAGCAGGCGCCGGGCTGCCCCGAACGCTTCGATCCCGAGTTCCTGCGCTGGATCTGGACCTGGCCGCACGCCGGTCGCCGCCGGATGTTCGCGCACCTGGCCGAACACGGCGGCGGGACGCGGCAGATCCTGCTGAGCAGCCCGCGGGAAGCGGCGGCCTACCTGGCTCGGGTGCGCTCGCGGTAACGCACGTGCCGCTCCGGCAGCGTGGTGCCGGTGAGCGTCAGCCCGCTGACGTTGAGCTGCTTGACCGGCCCGTCCCCGGTTTCGGCGTGGAACCGGACCCGGTCGAGTTCGCAGTCGCGCAGCCACAGGACGTGCTCGCGCTGCACGGCCTCGCGCAGATCGAACTCGCCGCCGGTCAGCAGCGAATCCTCGATGACCAGGCGCGCCTCGCTCTCCGCCACGCTCGGCCGCTCCGCGGTGAGCCCGGTGAAGTCGAACGCGCACTCGTGGAACTCGCACCGGCCGAAGACCACGTCACCGTGCCGCCACTGCGGCCCGGTGACCACGATCCGGGTGCGCTCGAACCGGCAGTCGGCCAGCGCGAAGTTCTCGCCCGCGGCCCGCTCGCCGGAGATGAGCACCACCCCGCCTTCGAACCGGGCACCCACCAGCGAACACGACACCTCGAACCGGGTCTCCCCGGCTCGGAACACCGCGTCGCGGAAGTCGCCCGCCCGCGCCCCGGGCGGGCCGAGCACGGTGTGTTCGCCCTCGAACAGCGCCTGTTCCAGCCGCACCCGGCCGATCGGGAAGGTCCTGATCAGATCGACATCGGTGAACCCGGCGGCGGTCAGGTCGAGGTCGAGATCGTGGCCCACCCGCCACCACTCGCCGGAGAGGCGGTCGCCGAGCAGCCGCAGCAGGGTCTGCCGCACCTTCCGCTCCACCGTGTCCTCGCCGTCCCGGGGCAGCCGCAGGTATCCGCACAGCACGTCGACGCAGATCTGGCGGTTGTCCTGCCAGTCGTCGGCGAGCCCGGCCATCGCGTAGACCCCGGCGAGCCGCACCGCCGCGTTCTCGTGCGCGAGTTGCTCGGCGGCCGTGCCGAACCGCTCGTTGTAGCTCTGCGCCTGCTCCCGCTCGTCCCGGGCGCGCGCCAGCCCGTGTTCGGCCTCGGTGACCCGTTGCTTGCGCAGGTTGACCGCGAGCAGCACCACCCCGCCCAGCCCGGCGACCACGGCCAGCGCGATCTTGAGCAGATCCAGCACCTGCGCGGTGCCGAACGTGTTCGCCGGAGGCAGCCGGGGCCAGCCGAACAGCCAGAGCAGCCCGCTGGTCACCCCGGCGGCCACCACCACGGCGAAGAAGAGCCAGCGCGACACCGACCCGAGGATCGTGCTCGGCTGGCGGCCGGTTTCGCCGGAGAACCGGATTCCCGCACCGCGGCGCCGCATCCGCCCGAGGATGATCACCAGCAGCAGGGCGGCCGCCGTCATCCCGGCCAGGATCTTCGGGTCCCCGTGCCCCCACCAACTCCACACGGACGGTGACCTTAGTTCCCCCGCCTGACCTGCGGGGAGCAAAACGGACAGGTCGTTCGTTGTCGCGGTATGGCTGTTGTGCTGCTGCTCTATGTGGTTGCCGAGGTGGCCGCCGTCTGGGCGGTGAGCTCGGCCATCGGTTTCCTCGGGACCATCGGCCTGCTGCTGGCCGGGGCGTTCCTCGGTTCGTGGCTGGCCCGGCGCGAGGGCGCCCGCGCGATGCGCGCGTTCGTGGCGACCGCCCGGGCCGGGAAGCCCGCGCACGCCGAGATCACCGACGGGATGCTGATCGCCCTCGGCGGCGTGCTGATCATGCTGCCCGGATTCGTCAGCGACCTGGCCGGTCTGCTCCTGCTGCTGCCGCCGAGCCGCGGCCTGGTCCGCCGGGCGTGGCTGCGCCGGATCGAGAAGCGCGCCCCGGTGGGGTACTCCGCCCCGGGCGGGGTGATCGTGGTGGACAGCGAGGTCGTGGACGAGCAGCGCCCGCCGCGCTCGCATCCGGTCATCGACGCGGGGTAGGAATGTCGAAGTAGCTGCTCAGCCGCACCGCGGGGGCGTATTCGCCCTTGACCCGGACCCGTCCGGTCACGAACATCGTCGCCGCCGCGGTGATTCCGGTCGCCATTCGGATGAAATCCTCCGCGGAAACCGTGATGGTGGTGTCCGGAGTGCGGCCGAGATCGGCGCTGGAAACGCAGAAACCGTCCTCGATCACCGTCTGGAAGCGATCGAATCCGTCTTCTCCGTCACCATCGGAAAATCGCCAGCCGACCACGATGTTGACATGCTTCGCCCGGTCCGCGACAAAATGATCGGACATTCTCCGGAATATCTCGTCGAGGAACACCGAGCGTAATTCCGCGTGTTCGGCGATCGCCTTGATCTGCTCGCGCGACGCCCGCTGCACCAGGTCGACCAGGGTCTCCGTGGTGAGCGAGGGCAGTTCCACCCCGGCCCCGCTCGTGCCCAGCATGTGCAGCGTCTCCAGCAGCTGGATGAACTGCTCGGGGCTCAGCTTGCCCAGGTCGAGCCTGCGCGCGAACGCGTTGATCGCGTGCTCGTCGCGCTGTGTTCGGGTGATCACTCGGGGCCGCCGGGAAACCCGAAGCCGTTTCCGCCAGCGGCGCACCAGCTTTCGCGGGGACACGGGCAACGAGTGTACCGGCCTAATCTGGTTTGGGAAGGTCGAAGAATCCGATCAACCCGGCCGCGAATGCGAGATCGCCTTTCACCTTGATTTTTCCGGTGACGAACAAAACCGCCGGTGTCGCCTGGTGGGTGATCAGTTTGAAGAAATCGGTCGGGCCGACGGTGATGGTCACCCGCGGCTGCTCGCGCATCTCGCGGCTCACCGTGCAGCCGCCGTCCGCGATGACCGTCTCGTACCGGTCGTAGCCGCCCGCACCGGAGCCGCCGGTCAGCCGCCAGTGCACCACCGCGTGCACGTTCTTCGCCCGATCGGGTCTGATGTGCGATCGCATCCGGTCGAAGATCTCGCCGAGCACCCGCTCGCGCAGGGCGGGCTCGGCCACGACCCGGTCCAGTTGCGCCTTCGAGGCACGCGCGACGAGTTTCGCGAAATGGCGCGGATCGACCTTGCCCAGATCGAGCGCGGGGGCGGCTTCGGCCACCCGGACCAGCGCCGCGAGCAGGCGGCGGAAGTCGTCCTGGCCGAGATCGGCGGGGTCCACGGCGGCGGCGAGTTCGTTCACGTCCAAGGACGCGATCTCCGGCCCGGCCGGGTCGATCCGCTCGAGCGCGTCGACCAGGGCCTTTCCCTTGAGATCGAACAAATCCAGCCCCGCCAGTCCGGTGTCGTCGGCCATCACGCCTCCCCGCCATACCTACCGACCCGTAAGTTTACGCGCGAGTAGGTTAGTGGGCAAGCTGCCTACTCGTGCGGCGAAACCACACGTCCACCTGCGGTACAGGTAACGTTTTGGCGCGAAAGGAGGGCCGCGTGACAGAGCAAGCACAGCGTCCACCGGAACGTGCACGCCGGCTGCCGAGGGCAGTCCGGGAACGGCAGATCCTGGACGCCGCGGTCGAGGTTTTCTCCCGCTACGGCTACCACTCGGCGTCGATGGACGAGATCTCCGAGGTGGCGGGCGTCTCGAAGCCGATGATCTACACCTACCTCGGCTCGAAGGAGGACCTCTTCACCAAGTGCATCCGCCGGGAGGCCACCCGGCTGCTGGAAGCCATCCAGGGCGGGGTGCGGCCCGAACTCGCCCCGGACATGCAGCTGTGGCACGGCCTCCGCTCGTTCTACAAGTTCGTCGCCGAGTACCGCGACTCGTGGACCGTGCTGCACCGGCAGGCGCTGACCGTCGGCGGGGAGTTCGCCGCGGAGATCACCGCGATGCGCACCCGCGCGATCGAACTGGTGGCCGCGCTGGTGGTGTCGGCGGGCACCCGCAAGGGACTCGGCGAGCAGGCCGAGTTCTCCGGTGAGGGCATGGCCGCCGCGCTCGTCGGAGCCGCCGAGTCCCTCGCGGACTGGTGGCTCGACCACTCCGACGTCAGCGACGGCGTGCTGGCCTCCTGGCTGATGAACCTGATCTGGCTCGGTTTCAACGACCTCGTCGAGGGCGACGTCTGGAAACCCGCGCAGTAGCCGCCACTCAGGCCGGGGTGATGGCGCCTTCCAGGTGCGGTTTGGGTTTGCGGGCGTTCCAGAGTTCGAACGTCCAGCCGCCGTCGGTCCGCCAGGAGGTGAACGCGGCCCGGGCGGGCAGCAGCACCGGCTGCTTGAACCGGACCTCGACGGTGAACGCCTCCGGCAACCGGCCTTCGAAGGACGCCAGGCTGTGGGCCTTCGTCCACATGCCGTGCGCGATCGCCGCCGGGAACCCGAACGCCTTGGCGGTCAACGGGTGCAGGTGGATCGGGTTCCGGTCGCCGGACACCTCGGCGTACCGGCGGCCGATGTCGCCGGGCACGTGCCAGACCGCGTTCGGCGAAGGCGGGGCCAGTTGCTCCTTCTTGCCGCCCTCGCCGCCGGAGGCCCCCGCGCCGCGGCGCAGGTAGGTGCTCACGTCCGTCCACACCGGACCTTCGTCCGCGGCGGAAGCGCGGTCCGGCACCAGTTCGCTGATCACGTCGAACTGGGTGCCCTTCTCGTGCGGCCGCAGGTTCTCCGCGCGCACCCGCAGCGTGAACGGCTCGTCCAGGGTCACCGGGCGGCGCTGGGTGATCCGGTTCGCCACGTGCACCATGCCCAGCAGCGGGAAGGGGAACCCCTTCTCGGTCATCAGCGCCATCTGCAGCGGGAACGCGAGGATGTGCGGGTAGGTCGCCGGGAGCGCGTCGGTCAGCCCGAACCCGCACACGTGGTTGTACGCGGCGAGCTCCTTCGGGTCGACGACCACGCCGTGGCGCACGTACTCGGTGTCCGGCAGCGGCGTGCCCACCGGTTTCCCGCCACCGCCCAGGCCGCCGAGCAGCGCCTTCGGGTAGAGCGAGCCGAGGCTCGGGGACGAGGTCAGTTCCTTGACGGCCATCGCGTCACGCTCCCAGCAGGGCCTGGCCGCAGACGCGGACCACGTTGCCGTTGACCGCGGCCGAGGCGGGGTTGGCGTACCAGGCGATGGTCTCGGCGACGTCCACCGGCAGGCCGCCCTGGCCGAGGCTGGACAGCCGCCGCCCGGCCTCGCGGATGAACAGCGGCACTGCGGCGGTCATCTTGGTCTCGATGAACCCGGGGGCGACCGCGTTGATCGTGCCGCCGCGCTCGGCGAGCACCGGGGCGCCCACGTTGACCATGCCGATCACGCCCGCCTTGCTGGTGGCGTAGTTGGTCTGCCCCACGTTCCCGGCGATCCCGGCGATCGACGAGACGCCGATGATCCGGCCGCCGTCGTGCAGCACCTTGTCGGCGAGCAGCTTGTCGTTGACCGCGAGCTGCGAGGCCAGGTTCACCGCGATGACCGAGTCCCAGCCGCCCTCGGTGAGGTTGCCGAGCGTCTTGTCCCGGGTGATGCCCGCGTTGTGCACCACGATGTCCACGCCGCCGTGGCGCTGGGTGAGGTGCTCGGCGAGCTTCTCCGGCGCGTCCGCGGCGGTGATGTCCAGCTGCAGCGCGGTCCCGCCGACCTTGTTGGCCGTCTTGGACAGGTCCGCGCCCTGCGCCGGGATGTCCAGCGCCACGACGTGCGCGCCGTCGCGGGCGAGCACCTCGGCGATGGCCGCGCCGATGCCCCGCGACGCGCCGGTGACCAGGGCGACCTTCCCGGCGAGCGGCTTGTCCCAGCTCTCCGGCGCGGTGACCTGCGCCTGGCCGACCGCGCCGATCCGGATCACCTGGGCGTCGACGAACGCCGATTTGGCCGACAGCAGGAAGCGCAGGGTCGACTCGGTGGCCTCCTCGGCGCCGGTCGCGACGTAGACCAGCTGCGCGGTCGCGCCGCGCTTCAGTTCCTTGGCCACCGAGCGGACGAACCCCTCGAGCGCGCGCTGGGCGACCCGCTCGCGGCCCTCGGCCAGTTCCGGCGGGGTGCCCAGCACGACCACCCGGCCGCAGTAGCCGACCCGGCGGATCACCGGCTGGAAGAACTTGTAGACCTCGCGCAGCTGCTTCGGATCGGTCACCCCGGTCGCGTCGAACACCAGCGCGCCGTACTTCTGGTCGCCCGCCGCCTCGGTGACCACGTCGATGCCCGCGTCGGCGAGCTGGGTCTTCACCGTCTTCTCCAGCCGTCCGCCCGGCGCGGCGCCCAGAAGTGCGGGACCCTCGAGGGGTGGCTGCCCCGGCTGGTACCGGCGCAGGGTGGCCGGATTCGGCAGGCCGAGCTTCGGCACCAGGAACTTCCCCACCGGGGTCTTGGTGAACTGTTGGTACCTGTCAGCCATCGCCGATGCCTTCCGTGTGCCGGTTCCGTCACTGCGCAGTCTAACCTACTCGCGGGTAGGTTACACTCGATACTGGGTTCCACATCACGGATGACCAGAAACATTTCGGCGCTGGAGGAAGCGATGAGCTCAGCGGAGAAGCCGGCGAGCGGACGGGCTCGCTCGACCAGGAGCACGGCGAAGGGCGGCACCGCCAAGGCCAAGGCGGCCGCGGCGAACTCCGGCGTCCGCAAGGTGGCGATCATCGGCGGCAACCGGATCCCGTTCGCGCGGTCCAACGGCCCGTACGCGAACGCCTCCAACCAGGACATGCTCACCGCCGCGCTGGACGGCCTGGTCAGCCGGTACGGCCTGCAGGGCGAGGTGATCGGCGAGGTCGCGGCCGGCGCGGTGCTCAAGCACTCCAAGGACTTCAACCTCGCGCGCGAATGCGTGCTGGGCAGCAAGCTCGCCCCGGAGACGCCCGCCTCGGACGTGCAGATGGCCTGCGGCACCGGCCTGCAGGCGATCGTCAACGTGGCGAACAAGATCGCGCTCGGCCAGATCGACTCGGCGATCGCCGGCGGCGTGGACACCACCAGCGACGCCCCGCTGCCGGTGAACGAGGACCTGCGCCGGATCCTGATCCAGCTGAACGCCGCCAAGACGCTCGGCGACCGGCTCAAGCTCGTCGCCAAGATCCGCCCCGGCCACATCGTCCCGGCGATCCCGCGCAACTCCGAACCGCGCACCGGGCTGTCCATGGGCGAGCACGCGGCGATCACCGCCAAGGAATGGGAGATCACCCGCGAAGCCCAGGACGAACTGGCCGCGACCAGCCACCAGCGGCTCGCGGCGGCCTACGACCGCGGCTTCTTCGACGATCTGGTGACACCGTTCCTCAAGCTCTCCCGCGACCAGAACCTGCGCGGCGACTCGACCGTGGAGAAGCTGGCCAAGCTCAAGCCGGTCTTCGGCGGCCCCGAGGGCACGATGACTGCGGCCAACTCCACCCCGCTGTCCGACGGCGCGTCGACCGTGCTGCTGGCCACCGAGGAATGGGCGGCGGCCCGCAACCTGCCGGTGCTGGCGTACCTGACGATCTCGCAGACCGCGGCCGTGGACTACGTGCACGGTGGCGAGGGCCTGCTGATGGCCCCGGCGTACGCGGTGCCGCGGATGCTCGCCAAGGCCGGGCTGACCTTGCAGGACTTCGACTTCTACGAGATCCACGAGGCGTTCGCGTCCCAGGTGCTCTGCACCCTGAAGGCGTGGGAGGACGACGCCTTCGCCAAGGAGAAGCTCGGGCTGGACTCGCCGCTCGGCTCGATCGACCGCGCGAAGCTGAACGTGAACGGCTCGTCGCTGGCCGCCGGGCACCCGTTCGCCGCGACCGGCGGGCGGATCGTGGCGACGCTGGCGAAGCTGCTGAACGAGAAGGGTTCCGGCCGGGGCCTGATCTCCATCTGCGCGGCGGGAGGCCAGGGGATCACGGCGATCCTGGAGAAGTAAACAGTGCGACTTTGTCGGTGCCACCGCATACCCTGACCGGCATCCAAACCGGACAGGGGGTGGCGGCATGCCCGAAACCGTCGCGGTGCGCACCGAGGCGCTGGTCAAGACGTACCGGTCGACCCGCGCCCTGGACGGCGTCGACCTGGAGATCCCGCACGGGCAAGTGCTCGGCCTGCTCGGGCCGAACGGCGCCGGCAAGACGACCACCGTCCGCATCCTGACCACCCTGCTCCGGCCGGATTCCGGCCGGGCCTGGGTGGCCGGGCACGACGTGCTCGCCGAACCGGAGAAGGTCCGGCGGGTGATCGGGCTGTCCGGCCAGTACGCCGCGGTCGACGAGAACCTGACCGGGTTCGAGAACCTGTACATGGTCGGCCGGTTGTACGGCCGCGGCCGGGCCGCCGCGCGCAAGCGCGCCCGCGAGCTGCTGTCGCGGTTCGCGCTGGAGGAGGCGGGCGACCGCCCGGCCAAGGGGTACTCCGGCGGGATGCGGCGCCGCCTCGACCTGGCCGGTGCGCTGGTCGCCGAACCGGCCGTGGTGGTGCTGGACGAGCCGACCACCGGGCTCGATCCGCGCGGGCGGATCGACACCTGGGCGGTGATCAAGGAACTCGTCGCGGACGGCGCGACCGTGCTGCTCACCACCCAGTACCTCGAGGAGGCCGATCAGCTCGCCGACGGGATCGTGGTGATCGACAAGGGGAAGGTCATCGCGCGCGGCACGGCCGACGAGCTGAAACGCCAGACCGGCGGCGAGCGCCTGGAACTGGTGGTCGGCGAGCCGGCGGAACTGGCCGCCACCGCCAGCGTGCTCGCCGAGGTGGGCACCGGCGAACCGCACGTCGACCCGCACCTGCGCAAGGTCGACGTGCTGGTGGACACCGGCACCAAGGCGCTGATCGAGGCGCTGCGCCGCCTGGACGCGCAGAGCATCACCGTGCAGGACGTCGCCCTGCACCGGCCCACGCTGGACGACGTGTTCCTCACGCTCACCGGCCATGGTGCGGAGGAGACGGGGGAGGAGGCCCGATGAACGCGGTCGCGAAGGCGTTCTCCGACGGCGGGGTCGTCACCTGGCGGAACCTGATGAACGTCCGGCGCAACCCGGACTGGCTGATGGCGGCCACCGTGCAGCCGATCATGTTCGTGCTGCTGTTCGCATACGTCTTCGGCGACGCGATCGGCGGCGAGGCGGGCGGCGCGGCCTACCGCGAGTTCCTGATCGCCGGGATCTTCGCGCAGACGGTCGCGTTCAACTCGGCGTTCACCGTGATCGGGTTCGCGAACGACCTGCAGAAGGGGATCATCGACCGGTTCCGCTCGCTGCCGATGTCCCGGTTCGCGGTGATCTTCGGCCGCACCACGTCCGATCTGATGGTCAGCGTGATCGCGCTGATCGTGATGTCGGCGTGCGGGCTGATCGTCGGCTGGCGGATCCGGGGCAGCTTCGGGGACGCGGTGCTCGGCTACCTGGTGATGCTGATGTTCGCGTGGGCGCTGTCCTGGGTGGGCGCGCTGATCGGGCTGGTGGCGCGCAGCGTCGAGGTCGCGCAGAGCGCGGGGCTGATCTGGATGTTCCCGCTCAGCTTCATCTCGTCCGCGTTCGTCCCCGCCGACAAGCTGCCCGGGTTCCTGGAAGTGGTCGCGGAGTGGAACCCGTTCACCGCGGTCATCAACGCGACCCGGGACCTGTTCGGCAACCGGTTCGGCGAGCCGACGGCCGGCTGGCCCGCCGAGCACGCCGCGCTCTACGCCATCCTGTGCTGCGTGGCGATCATCGCGATCTTCGCGCCACTGGCCGCCGCCCGCTACCGCCGCGTGGCCAGCCGCTAACCGGACCCTGAAAGGGGTCGTGAGTGTTTTGACCGGTTAGAACCGGTCTGTCCACTCACGACCCGTTCGGCCGGGTCAGCCGGGCAGGGCGGATTCCACGGCCTTGCTCGCGCGTCCGGCCAGGAACACCGTCCGGCGGCGGGCGTGGCCGGTGCTCTCCTGCACCTGCTTGCCGGCCTTCTTCGCGGCGCGGCGGGCCCGCCAGCCGAGCGAGGGCTTGCCGCCGGTGTCCCCGGCCGCGAGCAGCAGGCCACCCGCCAGCCCGGCGTTCTTCAGGAAGTGGATCAGCTGTTCCTGGCGGTCGGCCGGTTCCTGCTTCTCCCAGAACGCGTGGCCGGCCAGGGTGGTCGGCACCAGGCTGCCCAGCAGGGCCAGCGAGGCCAGCCGGGGCGCCTTGCCGAACGCCAGCGCGGTACCGGCGCCGATCTTGACCAGCCCGTCGATCCGGATCAGCGTCACCGGATCGGTGGGCACCGCGTCCGGCAGCGAACCGGCGCGCGGGCCGAGGGTCTTGTCGATCAGGGGCTTCGCGGCCTGCGCGTGCCCTTCGCTGTCCCGCAGCGCCCCGATCCCGCCGAAGATGAAGATGGACGCGAGCAGTGGGCGTGCCACTCGACGGAGAATCACGATCGTCGCCTTCCTCTGGCCAGTCCGAGCCTGTCGCCTCGAAGTTACCCGTTCTCGCGCATCTTCACTCCCATCCGCACTAGCAGGTTCTAATCGAATCTAGTGATCTTGTTAGATAGCGCAATATAATCCGAGAGTGTTGCCGCCAACAGGCTGAATACCCATCCCGGATGGTCGCTTTCGTGGCTGGACACCTGGTCACGTGGCGGTTCTGCGCAGCATCATGGGGTCTCGCAAGGGCACGCCCCGGACCCCGGCGATCCATCTGGAGACCAGAAGTCAGGGGCGAGCGATGGAGCGCAGCGAGAATCGGGCCACACCACCCTCCGGACGGGTCGGCATGGCCGACGTGCAACGCCTGGAGGAGTCCACCCGGGAATTCCGGGCCCTCGATTACCGAGACGGCGGCGGCGCCTGCCGGGACGCCGTGCTCACCGCGTTGTCCGGTGCGGATCAGTTACTCGCCTCGGCCGCGAACGACCAGGTGCTCGACCGGCTGTGCGTCGCGCTGGCCGATCTGCACAACCTCGCGGGCTGGACGAGTTTCGACATCGGCCTGGTCGACGCGTCCCTCGGCCATTTCGACCAGGCGCTGCGGCTGGCGACGAACTGCCACCACCACGGCCTGGTGGCGAACATCTGCTATCGGATGGGCCGGGTGCGCCTGCACCACGACGCGCCCGAGGAGAGCCTCGAGCACTTCGAACTGGGCCAGCTCTCCGCGAAGGAGGCGGGATCGTCGCTCGCCGCCGCCATCCTCTCCGCGAACCAGGCGTGGGCCTACGCGCGGATGGGCAACAGCGGCCGGGCGCTGTCGCTGCTCGGCCAGGCGGAGAGCCAGCTCGACGCGGCCGATCCCGATCTGGCGCCGCCGTGGGCGTGGTTCTTCGACGCCAACGATTTCTCCGCGATGCGGGCGACCGTGTACACCGAACTGGCCCGGGTCGTCGATCTGAGCCACACCCGCTCGGCGATCCCCGCGCTCACCACGGCCATCGCGGGCTACGACGAGAACATGGCCCGCAGCCGATCTTTCATGCTGATCATGCTGGCCACGAACCACCTGCTGGAAGGCGATCTGGACGAGGCCGCCGCGGTCGGCGTCCGGGCCCTGGAAATGGCCGGGCGCCTGACCTCGTCCCGGGCCCGGGACCGGATGCGGCCGCTGAAGAACGAGGCCGACCGCCGCCGGGACAACACCGGCATCCGCGATCTGTCCGACCGGGTCGCCGCGTTCATGTCCGGTCAGGGATAGGCGCGCGGGAGCCGGAAGCCGCGGGCGGCGGCGACCTCGCGCAGCCGGTCCGGGTAGTCGGTGATGATGCCGTCCACGCCGTCGTCGATGAGCTTGTGCATCGTCGCCGGATCGTCGACCGTCCACGGGATCACCTTCAGACCCGCGCGGTGCGCCTCGCCGACCAGGGCCTTGGTGGTGAACGGCTGGTAGCCGGGGTCGTTCACGGTCCCGCCCTGCGGGTTGCCGTGCACCGGCGACAGCGCCCGGGCGCCGAACGATTTGACCGCGCGGACCGGGCTGCCGCCGAAGTCGTCGATGTCCAGGCCGCCCAGCCACGGCGACTTGCCGGGCTTGCCCGCCTGGAGGAACTCCGGCTGGGTCAGGGCGACGGTCGGCAGCCACGGCGCGACCTCGCGCATCAGCATCAGCGCGCCCCAGTCGAAGCTCTGGATGGTGACGTTGCGCGCGAAACCGGACCGGTTGATCTCGTGCGCGGCCCGGTGCACGAACCACTCGCGCGGCGCGGTCTCCCGCGGCGCGGCGGCCTCGACCTTGGTCTCGATGTTGAAGCGGATTCCCCACGCGCGGTGCCGCCGGGCGAGGTCGAACACTTCGGCGAGCGTCGGCATCTTCGCGCCGGGCGAGAGCTGCTGGTTCGGGAAGTTCGGCTGGCGCAGCGAGCCGCAGTCCAGCGTGCGCACCTGCGCGAAGGTGAGGTCCTTGACGTACTTGCCGACATAGGGGAACGCCGGGTCACCCGGGGTCGCGGGCGCGGTGTCGCGGCATTTGGCCGGGGTGGTCTTCCGGTCGTGCGTGATCACCTCTCGGCCGTCGGCGGTGATCTGCAGGTCGAGCTCAAGCGTGGTCACGCCGAGTTCGAGCGCGGTCTCGAAGGAGGCCAGCGTGCTCTCCACGGTGAGCCCGATCCCGCCGCGATGCGCCTGGATGTCGAACTGCCCGCGCGGACGCGCCTGCGCCGCCCCAGGGGTCAGCCCGGCGACCGCCGCCGCTACCACCACCACACTGCTCAACGCCCTCAGCACACCCACCACACTTCCACCCCACCCATCCCCCGAAAACCCCGATCAGGTGACATCTCCCCGAACCCCACCTGTCATGAGGGGACCCCTCCGGACAATTTTCGTCAGGAGGGGTCCCCTCATGACACGCCGGTAGCGGATTCTGGACGAATATCGGGCTTTCGCTAGAAAGGTCGATACGGTCCTAGGGTGGACCCGATCCGCAACCCCTTCGCACCGGGCGCCGGGCAGCGGCCGCCCGAGCTCGCCGGGCGTGTGCGCGAACTCAAGGCGTTCGAGGTCGTGCTGGAACGTGTCGCCCGGGGGCGGCCGGAGCGCAGCCTGGTGCTGACCGGACTGCGCGGGGTCGGCAAGACCGTGCTGCTCGGCGAGCTGCGGTCGATGGCCGTCCGGCACGGCTGGGGCGCCGGGAAGATCGAGGCGCGCCCGGACGCCGAACTGCGCCGGCCGCTGTCGGCCGCGCTGCACCGGGCGATCCGGGACCTCGCCGTGCGGCACCGGGCGCCGGACCGGGTCGAGCAGGTGCTGGCCGTGCTCAAGGCGTTCGCGTTGCGGGCGAACAAACCCGACGCGAAGCTCCGCGACCGCTGGCAGCCCGGGATCGACGTCCCCGCGGCGCAGGGCCGGGCGGATTCCGGGGACATCGAGATCGATCTGGTGGAGCTGTTCACCGATGTCGCCGAGCTCGCCGCGGACGTGGGCACCGGGGTCGCGCTGCTGATCGACGAGATCCAGGACCTGGGCCCGGACGACGTCTCCGCCCTGTGCGCCGCGTGCCACGAACTGTCCCAGTCGGGCGCACCGCTGGTCGTGGTCGGCGCCGGGCTGCCGCATGTGCCCGCGGTGCTGTCCGCGTCGAAGTCCTACTCCGAGCGGCTCTTCCGGTACGCGCGCATCGACCGCCTGGACCGCGGCGACGCCGACCACGCGGTGCTCGCCCCGATAGAGCGCGAGGAAGCCGGGATAGAGCCGGAAGCCCTGGACGCGCTGTTCGACGCGTCCGGCGGTTACCCGTATTTCATCCAGGCATACAGCAAGGCCGCCTGGGACGCGGCGCCCGCGGACCCGATCACGGTCCAGGACGTCCAGGTGGCCGCGCCGGAGGCGGAATCGGAACTGGCGGTCGGCTTCTTCGGCTCGCGGTACGAACGCGCCACCCCGGCCGAACGCGAGTACCTGCTGGCGATGGCCGAGCTGACCCAGGGCCGGGACGAACCCGCGGGCACCTCGGACGTGGCGGTCTACCTGGGCCGCAAACCCTCGTCGCTGTCCCCGGCGCGGGACAGCCTGATGAAGAAGGGGCTGGTGTACTCCGCCGAGCGGGGACACATCGCCTTCACCGTGCCGCACTTCGGGCACTACCTGCTCGGCCGCGCCGACGACTGAGGCCGGGCCGGTTTCTCGGGTTCGCTAGCCGCTCATACGGCTCTCTAGCGCTGTCTAGCTTGCTGGCGATAATCGCCCAGACAGGCCCAGACGTTACCTCAACGTGACCAGGGCCACGAAGTTTGATCGGAAAACCCGCCACTTCGCCGACGATTCATCGGCAAGTGTGCCATGTCACCGGATAATCGTTGGCGACCTTGTGAAAAAAGGTGCATACTAGAGGCACAGCCACCGAGACTCAAGGGGATACCGAAACCGATGAACAACATCGCCGCCAAGCTCCGTGCCCGCCGCGCCGAGGCTCGCACTCGCCGGGCGCTGAACCGGGCGATCGACAACGCGGCCACCGCGACCGTTCGTCAGGAGCTCATCGCGATCGCCCAGGCCCGCCAGCCGCACATGCGCTGACCCGGGCCACACCAACGGGTGCAAATACCACCCAAACGAGTGACCTACGACACATAGAGCATGGGGTGTAACGCCACCGACTACGGCGTCGATACCCCAGTTGACCCCGTGATGCTGGCGGACCCCCGACCTGGCAGCATCACGGGGTTTCCATATTCGGCGTGTTCGCTGCGGCCCTGGCGGGCCTGCAGCTTCCCGCCGACCTGTTCGTTGTGGGGGGCGACCCCCCACACCCCCGCGTTACGAGCTCCGCGCCTTGGCGAGCGCTGGGCGCGATGATCTTGGACCAGCATCGGTCCCGAAAGTCCTTTTAAATCACTTGCGTTGCCGACGTGTGGCCATATGCTTGACCTTGTCAAGGGAAATGGTTGAGGTGGTCAAGTGAATGGCGTCGAGTTGGCGGAGCGGGTTGCGGCGGTCAGGGCATTCAACCGGCTTTACACCCGGGTTATCGGGGTGCTTGACGAGGAGATGGTGGGGACGCCGTTCTCGTTGAGTGAGGCTCGGGTGCTGTTCGAGCTGGCGCAGCGGGAGGTCACCGAGGTCGCCGATCTGCGGCGGGAGCTGGGGCTCGACGGGGGCTATGCGAGCCGGTTGCTGGGGAAGCTGGAGTCCCGGGGGTTGCTCCGGCGGGATCGGTCGCCGGAGGACGCGCGGCGGCAGATCGCCTGGTTGACCGAGGAGGGGCGGGCGGCCCAGCGGTCGCTCGAAGATCGGACGCAGGATCAGATCGGGGGCCTGCTGCGGCGGTTGACCGAGGACGACCAGCAGCGGCTGCTGCGGTCGATGGACACCGTCAGCAAGCTGGTCGGGGAGCAACGCCGGGATCCGACGCTGGTGTTGCGGCCGCCGCGGGCGGGGGACCTGGGCTGGGTCGTGCAGCGGCACGGGGCGTTGTACACCGAGGAGTACGGGTGGGACGCCCGGTTCGAGGCGCTGGTCGCCAAGGTCGCCGCCGACTTCCTGGAGGGCCGGGGCAACCCGCGGCAGGCGGGCTGGATCGCCGAAGTCGACGGCGAGCGGGTCGGCAGCGTGTTCTGCATGCCCGGGCGGGATGAGAAGACCGCCCAGCTGCGTTTACTGATTGTGGAACCGAGCGCACGGGGGCTCGGCGTCGGCAGGCGCCTGGTCGCCGAATGCATCGAATTCGCCCGCGCGAGCGGGCACAGCGCGGTCGAGCTGTGGACGATCTCCGTGCTCACCGCCGCCCGCAAGATCTACCAGCGGGCCGGATTCCAGCTCGTGTCGCAGGCGCCGGAACACGGATTCGGGCCCGAGCTGACCAAGCAGTTCTGGCGGTTGGAGTTGTAACCGTGTTCGTCGTGTACTGCCCGACCTGCGATCGCCGGACCTTACTCGGTGTGGACGAGGTCGACTGGGTACACAACCTCGCCCCCGGGATGATCTCGGTGACCGGCGCCTGCCCGCACGGGCACACCGTCGTCGTGCTCACCGGCGACGCGTTCACCCCGCGGCCCGATCCGCGGATCCCGCCGCACGTGCCCTCGCTCTGGGTGCGCGCGTACCGGCATCCGCGGCGGCTGATCTCGCGCCTGCTGGCCTGGGTGATCCGGATGTACGAGGTTCAGCGGGACCTGCACACCGCGTTCTACCGGTTCTAGCGCGGCACGCGCCCGAGCAGGTAGAACTCGTCGTTCGGGCGCAGCGCCGTGAGGTGCGCGAGCCGGTTGGACATCGCGAACAGCGCGGTGATCGCGCCGACGTCCCAGATCTCGTCGTCGGTGAGCCCGGCGGCCCGGGCCGCGTCCAGATCGGGTTCGCCGAAGGTCGCCGAGTCGTGCGCCAGGGCCAGCGCGAGGTCCACGATCGCGCGGCCGCGCTCGTCCAGCTCCACCTGCCACGGGTTGCTGGACACGCGGTCGGCGAGCTGGGGGTCCTTCGCCCGGATGCGCAGGATCGCGCCGTGCGCGACCACGCAGTAGGTGCAGTGGTTCGCGCCCGAGGTCGCCACCACGACCAGTTCCCGCTCGGCCTTGCTCAGCCCTTCGGACCGTTCCATCAACGCGTCGTGGTAGTCCAGGAACGCCCGCAGCTCGGCCGGGCGGTGCCCCAGCGCGCGGAAGATGTTCGGCACGAACCCGGACTTCTCCGCGATCGCCCCGATCCGCTCGCGCAGGTCCTCGGGCAACCCGTCCGGTTCGACGACCGGGAATCTGCTCACCTGATCGCTCATGACTGCCACGCTAGCGGTGTCAGTTCCCGGCGCGCTCGTTCGTCTAGGTAGCGCTTTGACACCTCGAAGGTTGGAGGAGACATGCCGAAATACGTGGCCTTCCTGCGGGAGGCCGGCCAAGCGCGGGCCGGGATGAGCCCGGACGAGGCGCAGCGCACGCTGGAGCGCTACCTCG
The DNA here is from genome assembly GCF_009765355.1 of Amycolatopsis anabasis. Taxonomy (GTDB): domain Bacteria; phylum Actinomycetota; class Actinomycetes; order Mycobacteriales; family Pseudonocardiaceae; genus Amycolatopsis; species Amycolatopsis anabasis. Next base: position 150,181 of record NZ_VTHK01000001.1, read on the forward strand.
CCTGGAGCGAAGACCTGGACAAGGCGGGCAACCCGGTGGGCGGCGGCGGCCTGTCCGTCAGCAAGAGCCGGGTGCTGCGCCGGGCCGGGGGCGAACTCGAGGCCAGCGACGGGCCGTACACCGAGGCCGCCGAGATCGTCGGGGGATTCCTGGTGATCGAGGCGGCGGATCTGGACGAGGCGGAGAAGATCTTCGGCAGCCACCCGCATCTGGACTTCGGTTCGATGGAGGTCCGCAAGATCGGCGAAGCGGGATGTGAGGCGTGATGCCGAGGTTCGTGGGGTTCGCGGTCGGCGGCGGTGAGCATCCGGACTGGGCCGATCCCGAACTGGCGGAGCGGGCCCTGGAACGGTACGCCGCCTGGGACGAAGAAGTCCGCGCCCAGGGCCGGTACCGCGGCGGCGTGGGCCTCGCGTCGGAAGCGAAGGTCCTCCGCAAGAAGGAAAGCGACGTGCTGGTCAGCGACGGGCCGTTCGCCGAGGCAGCCGAGGTGATCGGCGGGTACGCCGAGATCGAGGCGGCCGACCTGGACGAGGCGATCGCGGTGTTCCGCACGCATCCGCACCTCGACTACGGATTCCTGGAGGTCCGGGAGGTGACCCTGCGGTGACCGCACCGGCCGGCGTGGTGGAGCACCTGTTCCGGCACAGCGCCGGGCGGATCACCGCCACGCTGGCCCGCGTCCTCGGGCCGGAACGGCTGGATCTGGCCGAGGACGCGGTCGCCGACGCGCTGGTGCAGGCGTTGCGGATCTGGCCGCAGAGCGGGGTGCCGGAGAATCCGGGCGGCTGGCTGTTCCGGACCGCGCGCAACCGGGCCGTGGACCTGTTGCGCCGCGAGGACACGCTGCGCGCCAAACTGCCCGCGCTGGCCGGGCTCGGCTGTGCCGACGAGGTCCGCGCCGGGGACGACGAACTCGCGCTGATGGTGCTGTGCTGCCATCCCGAACTGCCCCCGGCGTCCCGGGTGGCGCTCACCCTGAAAACCGTCGGCGGGCTCGGCGTGCGCGAGATCGCGGCCGCGCTGCTGACCCGACCGGCCACCGTGGAACAACGGCTGGCCCGGGCCAAACGCTGGTTGCGCGCGGCCGGGCAGCCGGTCGAACTGCCCGGCCCGGAAACCCTTGAGTCCAGAGTGGACAGTGTGCTTTCGGTGCTGTACCTGCTGTTCAACGAGGGCTACGACGCCACGGTCGGCGAGGTGGCGGTACGCGGGGAACTGTGCGGCGAGGCCATCCGGCTGTGCCGCCTGCTGCTCACCGACCGCCGCACCGAACTGCCCCGCGCGCGTGCCCTGCTCGCGTTGATGCTGCTGCAGGGCAGCCGCCTGCCCGCGCGCGTCGACGCGGACGGCGACCTCCTCCTGCTCGGCGAGCAGGACCGCGACCGCTGGGACCACGCGATGATCGCCGAAGGCATCCGGGTCTTCGCCGCCGCCTGCACCGGGCCCGCGGAGTCCGCGTACCACGTGGAAGCGGCCATCGCGGTCTGCCACACCGCGGCGGAAACCGACTGGCCGCGCGTCCTCGGGCTCTACGACCGGCTGCTCGAACTGCGGGATTCCCCGGTCGCCCGGCTGAACCGGGCGATCGCGCTGGCCATGGCGCACGGGGTGCCCGAAGGGATCGCCGAACTGGAGCGGCTGGAGGATCATCCGCGGCTCGCCGGGTACGCGCTGCTCCCGGCGGCGCTCGGCACGCTCTGGTCGCGGGCGGGCGAACCGGACCGGGCGGCCGCGTACTTCCGCCACGCGCTCACCCTGCCCGCCGCCGAACCGCAGCGCCGGTTCCTCCGCCGCCGCCTCGCCGAGTGTTCAGGTGCCGTTGACCTCGAGCTGATAGACCGGGACGGGTGAGCTGGACCGAGTACGTCGACGGCTACTGCGAACGCGTGGCACCGGGGTTCTGGGGCGAACCGCTCAACGCGGTGAGCAACCTGGCGTTCCTGGTCGCCACGGTCGCGATCTGGCGGCTCGGCCGGAACTCGCCCGGGCCGGTGCGTGCGCTCGGGCCCCTGGTCGGGCTGGTTTTCGCCGCCAGCACGGCGTTCCACACCTTCGCCACCCGCTGGGGCGCCGCCGCCGACACCGGTTTCATCCTCGTGTTCGTGCTCTACTACGCGGTCTGCTTCACGCGGGTCTTCCTCGGCGTGCGGTGGCGGTTCGCCTGGCTCGCGGCACCGCTGTTCACCGCCTTCGCCGTCCCGGTCGCATACGCGGGCGGCGGCTACCTGCCCGCGTTGCTCGGCCTGTTCGGGCTCGCCGCGATCCTGGCCGCCCGCCGCGACCCGGACTGGTCACGGTTCGCGGTGGTGGGCGGGATCTTCGCGGTTTCCCTGTCGTTGCGGACCGCGGACCACGCGGTGTGCGGCCACCTGCCAATCGGCACGCATTTCCTCTGGCACCTGCTCAACGGCTGCGTGCTCTACCTGGTCTCCCGGGCCGCCATCCTCAGAGCCGGGTCCGCCGAGTCTCCCCGGCCACCAGCATTCCCACGACCGTCAGCGCCAGGCAGCCCACCAGCATGAGCACCACCGGAACCGCGGTACCGGTACCGCGCAGGAACGCGGTGCCGAGCAGCGGGGCCGCCGCGCCGGAGAACACGGTGGCCGCCTGGTACCCGAGCGAAACCCCGGAGTACCGCAGTTCGGTGGTGAACAGTTCCGCGTAGAACGCCGACTGGGCCCCGGTGAGCACGCCGTGCAGCAGCAACCCGACCGCCACCGCGACGAACACCGCCGCCTGGTCCTTGCTCCCCACCAGGCCGAAGAACGCGGGCGTCCACCCGGCGGCGAGCACCGCGGCGACGACCGCGACCGCGCGGCGGCCGAACCGGTCGGACAGCGCCCCGCCCGCGAGCATGCCGAGCACCTGCACCACCGAACCCACGGTGACCGCGCCGGTCGCCACCCCCTTGGGCACGCCGATGTGCTGCGCGTAGACCAGCAGGAAGATGGTGAACACGTAGAACGCCGCGTTCTCGCCGAGCCGCGCGGCGAACGCGCTGAACAGCGGGCGCGGATGGCGGGCGAACACCGCCAGGATCGGGGCGCGCGCGGTCTTCTCCGCCTTCGCGGTCTCGGCGAACAGCGGGGATTCCTCCACCCGCAACCGGATCCACAGTCCAATCGCGACAATCACCAGGGAGGCGAGGAACGGCAATCGCCAGCCCCACGAGCCGTACTGCGCGTCCGTGGTCAGCCAGGCCACCAGGGTCAGCGCGCCGTTCGCGAGCAGGTTGCCGAGCGGGCCGCCGGTCTGCGGCCACGCGGTCCAGAACCCGCGGCGCGCCGGGGGACCGTGCTCGGCCACCAGGATCACCGCGCCGCCGAACTCCCCGCCGAGCGCGAACCCCTGTACCAGGCGCAGCACGGTGAGCAGGATCGGCGCGGTGATCCCGATCTGCGCGTAACCGGGCAGCACGCCGATCAGCGCCGAGGCGACGCCCATCATCAGCAGGCTGATCACCAGCAGCCGCTTGCGGCCCAGTTTGTCGCCGAAGTGCCCGAAGATCACCCCGCCGAGCGGCCGCGCGAAGAACCCGAGCGCGTAGGTGACCAGCGCGGCGAGCACCCCGAGCAGGCCGACGGTGTTCGGGAAGAACACCTTCGGGAAGATCGCGGTCGCCGCGGCGGCGTACAGGAAGAAGTCGAAGAACTCGACGGTGGTGCCGACGACCCCGGCGCCGACGACACGTGCGAACCCGGCTGGGCGAACCGACGTCACCGGGCCCTCCTTTCCCCCAGCTCCCGGCTAGTGCACGGCGATCGGCCGCAGGTCCTTGTCGTCCTCGTCCACGTGGTAGTCGACGCCCTCGGTTTCGTCGGTGCCGTTGGCCGCCTTCACCGCGCGGGCGATGAAGGTGACGATCGCGGCCACGATCAGGTTGGCCAGCAGGGCCACCACGCCGACGTAGATCTGCACCTGGGAACCGCCGAACGGATGCCAGCCGAACAGGTTGATCTTCTCCAGCGCGAGGGCGGAGCCGCCGAAGTGCAGCTTGCCGCTCGCCGGGTTCGGGATGTCGTAGAGCAGCAGCATGCCCCAGCCCATCCCGACGACCCAGCCCGCGACCAGGCCCCAGAGGTGGAACCAGCGCGTGTACAACGCGATCGCGACCGCGGGCAGCGTCTGCAGGATCATCACCCCGCCGATCAGCTGCAGATCGATGGAGAACTGCGGGTCGATGAAGAGAATGAACGCCACCGCGCCGAACTTCACGATCAGCGAGGCGAGTTTGGCCTGCTTCGCCTGCTGCCGCGGGGTGGCGTCCCGCTTGATGTACTCCTTGTAGACGTTGCGGGTCCACAGGTTCGCCGCCGCGATCGACATGATCGCCGCCGGGACCAGGGCGCCGATCCCGATCGCGGCGAACGCGATCCCGGCGAACCAGGACGGGAACTGCTCCTCGAACAGCTTGGGCACGATCGTGTTCGTGTCGGCGCGGCCGGTCGCCTGGTTGGTCAGCGCCTTGGTGCCCGCGGCGACCGCGACGTAACCGAGCAGCGCGAGCAGGCCCAGCAGCAACGAATACGCGGGCAGCGCGGACATGTTCCGCTTGATCACGTTCCGCCCGCGCGAGGCCAGCACGCCGGTCACCGAATGCGGGTACAGGAACAGCGCCAGCGCGGACCCGAGCGCGAGCGTGGCGTACTGCAGCTGGTTGTTGGCGTTGAGCAGAATGCCGTCGCTGGCCGCCTTCGATTCGGTGAACTTCTTGTCCGCCGCGCCGAAGATCACGTCCCAGCCACCGAGTTTGCTCGGCAGGTAGAGCACCGCGACGATGATCACGATGTAGATCAGGATGTCCTTGACGAACGCGATCAGCGCGGGGGCGCGCAGGCCGGACTGGTAGGTGTACACGGCCAGCACGACGAACGCGATCAGCAGCGGCAGGTGGCCGAGGATCCCGGAACCGTTGAAACCCAGGGTCCGCAGCACCGATTCCAGGCCCACCAGCTGCAGCGCGATGTAGGGCATGGTCGCCACGATCCCGGTGATGGCGACCAGCAGCGCGAGCACCGAGGAGCCGTAGCGCCCGCGCACGAAGTCGGCGGGCGTGACGTAACCGCGCGCGCGGGAAACCGACCACAACCGCAGCAGCGGCAGGAAGACGATCGGGTACGCGATGATCGTGTAGGGCAGCGCGAAGAACCCGGTCGCCCCGGCACTGAACAGCAGCGCGGGCACCGCGACGAAGGTGTACGCGGTGTAGAGGTCGCCGCCGATCAGGAACCAGGTGATCCAGGAGCCGAACTTCCGGCCGCCGAGCCCCCATTCGTCCAGGTGGTCCAGGGTGGCCCCGGCCTTCCACCGCGCGGCCACGAACCCGAGCACGGTGACCACCGCGAACAACAGCACGAAGATGATCAGCTCGGTCCAGTGCAGGTCGTTCACCGGGCGCTCCCCTCGTCGAGTTCGTCGACGTCCGTGGTGTCCGGTTTGGCGACCGTCGGCTTCGACTTCGTCTTGACGTACACGATCGAGGTGCACACCACGCCGAGGGCGATGCCGAGGAACTGGCACCAGTAGAAGAACGGCATGCCGAACAAGGCCGGCCCCGTGCGGTTGTACAACGGGGTGATCAGGATCCACAGGGGGAGCAGGAGCAGGAGGTTCCACGGGCTGAACTGCAGCCCGCTCACCTTCCCGCCCGCCTTACCAGTCGACATGCGGCCTCACTCTTGACGCGGTTCCCGGCGAATAATGCCGCTTGACCCTAAGACCTCGGACGGGTCACGTCACGCCAGTCCGATATCGATTTGATCAGCGCCTCGCTAAAGTCTGGCGAGGTTCACAAATCCGGGGGGTGCGTGATGGGCGGCGGGCGTTGGCGCCTGGTTGGTGCGCTGGCGCTCGCCCTGGTGGCGCTGGGTGCCTGCACGAGCACGACCGGTGGCACCGCCCAGCCGCTGCCGCATCCCGCGTCGGTCGCCGACGACTCCGCGCCGAAGCGGACCGTGCTGCCGCAGGCGGGTCAGTGCGTCCGGGACACCGGCATCGCGCCGCTGCCCTGCACCGAACCGCACACCATCGAGATCACCGCGGTCGGCACGCTCGCCGCCGGGCCCGGGGCCGCCTACCCGGAGCCCGCGGCCGTGCTCCGCGCGGAGTTGCCGGGCTGCTACGCGGTGCTGCCCGGCTACCTGGGCAGCGCCGAGTTCCCGGCGACCTCGCTGGACGCGTGGCTGGGCTGGCCCACCCGCGAGCAGTGGGACCAGGGCCAGCGCTGGCGGCTGTGCGGGGTGTCCGACCTGGGCCTGGACGGCAAGGCGGCGCCCCGGACCGGATCGTTGCGCGGCGCGTTGAGCGGTGACGGGATGTTCCGGTTCCAGCTCTGCTCGTCGGCGAAGGCCAGCGGCCCGGCGCTGCGGCGGGTCCCGTGCGACACGCCGCACGTCGCGGAGAGCGTGCCCGGGGTGCTCAGCCTGGGTGCGCCGGGCGGGGCGCCGCCGTCGGCCGACGCCGTCAACCAGCTCGGCCAGCCGCACTGCAAACCCCGCGTCGACGGTTATCTCGGCATCCCGGACGGCCGCGTGGAGGTCTTCTACGCCTGGCGCTGGCCCGGCGCGGAGCAGTACGCGAACGGCAACACGTATCTGGTCTGTTTCGCCGAAACACAGGTTCCGGTGAATCGCCCATTACGCGGAATCGGCACTGGGCCGTTGCCAAAATGACACCCAGGCACCCGACCAAGGGCGGTTGCTTCCGGGCTCGGTGGCAGATATCAAGTACCAGTCGCGAGGGCACCTGCGGCGTTTTGCGAGGTGAGGGGGCTGGAGTCGGGCCCGCCGCGCTTCGAATGCCATTAACCAAAAAGGGGCAAAGTATGACAAGACTGCGCTATGCGATGGTGATTCCGGCCGTGGCCGGCACCATGCTGGCGGGGTTCACTCCGGCCTTCGCCGCCGGTCCGGCCGGACAACCGCTGAACTCCACGAACATCCCGGCGCGCTACGCCGACCAGACGCTCGACTGGCACAAGTGCACCGGTGACGAGCTCCCGGCCCCGCCGCCGCCCGGGGCCGAAGGCATCGAATGCGCCACCTACCAGTCGCCGCGCAACTGGGACCGCACCGAGGACAAGATCGACCTCACCATCGCGGTCAGCCGCCTCAAGGCGACCGGGCAGGCGACCGCCAGCGTCGTCACCAACCCCGGCGGCCCCGGCGCGCCCGGCCGGAGCTTCCCGGCGCGCCTGCGCAACCAGGCCAAGCTGCGGGCGCACCAGGAGATCGTCGGCTTCGACCCGCGCGGCACCGGCAAGAGCACGAACATCACGTGCGGTGGCGCGATCGGCACCGGCAGCAGCCTGGACCCGCGGGACCGCAGCCGCCCGAACCTGAACCTGATCCTGGACGCCACCAAGTACGCGGCGAACTCCTGCCAGGCCAAGTCCGGCGAGCTGGGCCCGCTGATCAACACGTACCAGACGGTCAAGGACATCGACCTGCTGCGCGTGCTGCTCAAGCGCGACAAGATCAACTGGGTCGGCTACTCGGCGGGCACCTGGCTGGGCTCGCACTACGCGCAGGCGTTCCCGACGCGGGCGGACAAGTTCGTGCTGGACTCGGCGACCGAGTTCACCACGACCTGGCAGAAGTCGTTCGACTGGCAGCCGCTGGGCTTCGAGCGGCGCTGGCGGCAGGACTTCCTGCCGTGGATGGCGACCTACGACAACAAGTACCACTTCGGCGCCACCGGTGAGGCGGCCCGGCAGACCTACGAGCAGGTCCGCTACGCGCTGACCCAGAACCCGGTGGAGATCGACGGCAAGAAGCTGTCGGCGAACGAGCTGGACTCGTACATCGCGTCGCAGATCTACAGCAAGCGGGCCTTCCCCGGCCTGGCTTCCTACCTGGTCAACGTGCGCACGCTGACCCAGGGCACCGCCCCGGCCGACCAGAAGACCGCCGCCGCGCAGCAGGTCAAGGCCCGCAAGGCCGACGAGAAGGCGAGCGGCCCGCAGCCGCTGATGGTGCCGAGCGACTACGACGACGCGTACGACGCGAGCTTCTGGACCATCCCCTGCAACGAGGGGCCGTGGACCGGGAACCGCTCGAGCGTGATCAAGCAGTCGCAGCGGCTCATCGACCAGGACCTGCCGCTGCTGGGCGCGGGCTGGCTGATCCAGCCGTGCATCTTCTGGAAGAACCAGCCGAGGCCGCTGCCCGTGCTGGACGGCAAGGGCGTGTCCCCGGTGCTGATCGTGCAGTCGACGCACGACCCGGCCACCCCGATCGAGGGCGCCACCCGGGCGCACCAGGCGTTCGCCGGTTCGCGGATGATCACCGTCACCAACGAGGGTGACCACGGCATCTACGCCGGCGGGAACGCGGCTGTGGACAAGGTCGTGGAGCAGTACCTGGTCGACGGGATCGTCCCGAACGACCAGAGCCTGCCGGGCATGCCGCTTCCGGTGCCGCCCGCCAACTAGGGCGTACGCGGCTGTTGGGCCCCGTCGAGCTCCGGCTCGGCGGGGCCCTCTTCGTGGGCGCCCGGCTCGTCCGGTCCGGCGGACGCCGATCCGAGGAATTCGGTGAGCACCACGAGCAGCACGGCACCCAGCGCGAGGACCAGCATCGCGGCTGCGGCGAGCAACATTCGGACCTCCTTTCGCCCGGTCCGCGCGGCGACCGGGTGGCCGCCGTCACTCAGTCAGACGTGGCGACCATGCGGAGCGTTGCGAAACTCCGGATTGCTTTCTGGTTGCGAGCGGTTGGCCTCCACAGGCTGTGCACAGAGTTGTCCACAGGCTGTGGGCAAGTTGGGTACTACTATTGGCGGCATGGTGCGAGTGCCGCTGACCGAAGCCGAACGCGAGCGCGGCGAGCGCCTCGGCTCCGCCCTCCGCGCGGCGCGGGGCGAGCGGAGCATGGTGCAGGTGGCCGCCGAGGCCGGGATCTCGGTGGAGACCCTGCGCAAGATCGAGACCGGGCGCATCCCCACCCCGGCGTTCTTCACGGTCGTCGCCGTCGCCGACGCCGTCGGCCTCCCGCTCGACGCCCTCCGCGACGCCACCTCGGTCTCCAACGCCCCACCCCTCTCGGCCTGACCGCGCTTATCCCAAGGGACCGGACAGACCCGTTGTGGATACCTCGGGTCACCCGAAAGTGCGCACCTAGCGGCGGGGGGTGGCGGCCAAGGCGGCGCGGATCAGGTCGGTGAGGCCGGAGACCGGCACCTTCGGGTCGACCATCCGCTGGATCGCCACCCCGACCGCGAGGCTCACCAAGCTCCGGGCCAGCGCCTTCGACGGCAGCAGCCCGTCCAGGCCGAGCCGGGGCAGCTGCCGGTCGATCGACTTCGCGATCAGGCCGACCAGCGAGCGCTGCCGGTCGGCGAGCGCGCCGACCAGGGCGGGCTCCTGCCGCGCCTCCAGCGCGAACTCCAGCTCCACCCGGGGCCAGCCACCGTCCAATGTGGTCTCCGCCCACTTCTCGAACGCGGTCAGCTTCTCCTCGATGTCGCCTTCCTCGGCGAAGATCTCCGCGACCGCGCTCAGCGTCTCGTCGCGGATCCGGTCCAGCACGACCAGCGCGAGCGCGCTCTTGCCCTCGAAGTTCGAGTACACCGCGCCGGTGGAGTAGCCCGCTTCCTCGGCGACCTTGGACAGCGAGGTCGCGAGGTAGCCGTCGCGCAGGAACAGCTCGCGCGCGGTTTCGATCAACCGCTCGCGCGTGCGGGCCTGGCTTTCGGCACGGGTCAGGCGGGGCATGGGCTCGATCGTATCCGTTGACAATTCGACACTACCCAGATTACGTTCCTATTCACATAGTGGCGTTATCTCAACTGGGAGGCCCCATGTCCCCGCTGGACCGCGCACGCCGGGCCGCCTGGCGATCGGCGAACCGCCTGGTCACCATGCATCCCCGGTCGACCCGCGAGGAGCTGGCCCGCGCGGTGCGCGGCCGGACCGTGCTGGTCACCGGCGCGTCCTTCGGCATCGGCGAGGCGACCGCGCGGCAGCTGGGCGCGGCCGGGGCCACCGTGCTGCTGGTCGCCCGCACCGAGGATCGGCTCGCCGAGGTGGCCCGCGGCATCACGGCGGCGGGCGGCACGGCGCACGTCCACCCGGTCGACCTGACCGACGGCGACGAGATCGACGGGCTGGTCAAACGGGTGCTCGACGAGCACGGCCACGTCGACGTGCTGGTCAACAACGCGGGCAAGTCCATCCGGCGCTCCGTCGAACTGTCCTACGACCGGCCGCAGGACTTCGAGCGCACCATCGGCATCAACTACCTGGCCCCGGTCCGGCTCACCCTCGGCCTGCTGCCGTCGATGCGCGCCCGGCGGTCCGGCCACGTCGTCACGGTGTCCACCCAGGGCGTGCGCGGCATGCCCCCGGCCCCGCGCTGGGGCGCCTACCAGGCGTCGAAGGCCGCGCTGGACGTGTGGATGCGCAGCATGGCCCTGGAGGTCCGCGGGGACGGCATCGCCACCACGAATGTCTACATGGGACTCGTGCGCACCCGGATGAGCGCGCCGACGCCGAGCCTGCGGCGGGTTCCCGCCATGTCCCCGGACCGCGCCGGCGCGGTGGTGTGCGACGCGATCGTGCGGCGGCCGAAATCCGTGGAACCGTGGTGGACCCCGCTGGCGTCCGCCACCTCGTCCGTCCTCAGTGGACCGATCGACGCGGTGCTGAGCGCGGCGTTCCGGCGCGGGGAGGACACCTCCAGCGCCCGCGGCGAACGGGACTGATCCGGCTCAGCGCAGGGCTTCCATGACCGGCGCGAACTTCTCCATGTTGTCCTCGGTCACGTTCAGATAGCTGAACCCGAACCGTTCGCGGCGTTCCCGCAGCCGTTCGGCCATCCGTTCCGGGGTGCCGAACAGGAACGTGGGCATCTCGTCGATCCGGTCCCCGGCGATGTCGCCCAGGTACGGCCGGGCCTCCTCGAGGAAGGCCTCGCGCTCGCCGGGGGCCACCAGCCGCAGCACCAGGATGTTGAACTCGGTCTCCTCGGCGCGGTCACCGAGCAGGCCGCGGACGTACTCGACGCGTTCGTCGACCGCGTCCGCGTCGGCCAGGGCCGGGAACTCGCCGTCGCGGCTCGGGGCGGCGCCGGAGAAGGCGATGATCCGGGCGTGTTCGGCGGCGAGCCGGAGCAGGCGGTCGCCGCGCCCGGCGAGCAGCAGCGGCGGTCCCGGGTCCTGGCTGGGTCGCGGCTGGTACCCGGGATCGGCGTAAAGGCGCTTCAGCTCGAGGATGGTGCGTTCCAGGTGGTCCACGCGTTCGCGCGCGGGCGGGAACGGCATCCCCGCCGCTTCGAACTCGGCCCGCACGTATCCCGCGCCGAGGCCGAGTTCGATCCGGCCGCCGGTGAGCTGGTCGGTCGCGGCCACGTCCCGGGCGAGCAGCGCCGGGTTGTAGAACGGCGCGTTCAGCACGAAGGTGCCCAGGCGCACGCGTTCGGTGGCCTCGGCCGCGAGCACCAGCGCGGGGAAGGGCGCGGGCATGCCGAGGTGGTCGGCGACCGTGACCACGTCGTAGCCGAGTTCCTCGGCCCGGCGGCATTTCGCCACCCATTCTTCGCGGGAGGACGGGACGAGCATGTTGACACCGAAGCGGAACGGGTGCGAGGTCATGATCCATATCTACACCCGGCGCACCCGGCCGTGCATGATGTTCTGGTGCATCCACTCGGGACGCTTCTGTTCGTGTGCAACGGGAACGCGACCCGTTCGGTGCTCGCGGGCCGGTTGGTGGCGGCCGCGTGCCCGGCGCTGCGGGTGGTCACCGCGGGCACGATCGTCCTCGAAGGACTGCCGATGTCGTTCCGCACCCGGGACGCGCTGATCTCGGTCGGCCTCGACCACCACGGCCATTCGCCGACCCAGTTGCGGGCGGATCACGTCGCGGCGGCGGACGTGATCGTCGGCCTGGAAACCGACAACGTCCGGTACGTCCGGCGCCGCCTGCCCACCGGCGCCGCGAAAGCCGTCACCCTGAAACGCCTGGCCCGCGACCTGCCCGCCGGTCCGGAACCGCTGCGCGATCGGGTCGCCGCGCTGAACCCCGCCGCCGCGCACCTCGAACCCTGGGAGGACGTCGACGATCCGGGCGGCCAGGCCGCCGAGGCCTACCTCTCCTGCGCCCAGGAGATCAAAGCGCTCGTCGACACCCTCGTTCCCCGCCTGATTTCATGAGGGGACCCCTCCAGACGAATTCTGTCCGGAGGGGTCCCCTCATGAAAGCGCGGGCGAGTCAGCCGAGGCGCTGGCGGAGGGCCTCCAGCTCGTCACGCAGCGCGGACGGCACCTTGTCGCCGATCTTCGCGAACCACTCCTCGATCAGCGGCAGCTCCTCGCGCCACTCCTCGGGGCGCACCTCGAGCGCGGCCTGGATGTCCTCGATCGGCTCGGTCAGGCCCTCGGTGTCCAGGTCCTCGGCGCGCGGCACGAACCCGACCGGGGTCTCCACGGCCGACGCCTTGCCCTCGATCCGCTCGATGATCCACTTGAGCACGCGTGAGTTCTCGCCGAATCCCGGCCACAGGAACCGCTTGTCCTCGCCGCGGCGGAACCAGTTCACGTAGAAGATCTTCGGCAGCTTCGCCGCGTCGGCGTTCTTGCCGAGGTCCAGCCAGTGCTGGAAGTAGTCACCGGCGTGGTAGCCGAGGAACGGCAGCATGGCCATCGGGTCGCGGCGCACCTCGCCGACCGTGCCGGCCGCGGCCGCGGTCTTCTCCGACGACATGGTCGCGCCCATGAACACCCCGTGCTGCCAGTCGCGGGCCTCGTTCACCAGCGGGACCGTGGTCTTGCGGCGGCCGCCGAACAGGATCGCCGAGATCGGCACGCCCTTCGGGTCGTCCCACTCCGGCGCGAGGATCGGGCACTGCGACATCGGCGTGCAGTACCGCGAGTTCGGGTGCGCGGCCTTCTCCTCGGAATCCGGGGTCCAGTCCTGCTTCTTCCACGAGGTCGCGTGCGCGGGCGTGTTCTCCATGCCCTCCCACCAGATGTCCCCGTCGTCGGTCAGCGCGACGTTGGTGAACACGGTGTTGCCCTGCTCGATGGTGCGCATCGCGTTCGGGTTGGTGTGGTAGTCGGTGCCCGGCGCCACGCCGAAGAAGCCGAACTCCGGGTTGACCGCGTAGAGGCGGCCGTCCTCGCCGAACCGCATCCACGCGATGTCGTCGCCGAGGGTTTCCGCGCGCCAGCCGGGAATCGTCGGCTGCAGCATGGCGAGGTTGGTCTTGCCGCAGGCGCTCGGGAACGCGGCCGCGACGTAGTACGCCTTGTTCTCCGGGGAGATCAGCTTGAGGATCAGCATGTGCTCGGCGAGCCAGCCCTCGTCGCGCGCGATCACCGAACCGATGCGCAGCGAGTAGCACTTCTTGCCCAGCAACGAGTTTCCGCCGTAGCCCGAGCCGTAGCTCCAGATCGTGCGGGTCTCCGGGAAGTGCGTGATGTACTTGGTGTCGTTGCACGGCCACGGCACGTCCTGCTCGCCCGGCTCCAGCGGCTTGCCGACCGAGTGCAGCGCGGGCACGAAGTCCCGTTCGGTGCCGTCCTCGGTGACGAACTTGTCCAAAGCGGCCTTACCGGCCCGGGTCATCACCCGCATCGACGCCACCACGTAGGCGAAGTCGGTGATCTCGATGCCGAGCTTCGGGTTCTCGTCGCCGAGCGGTCCCATGCAGAACGGGATGACGTACATGGTGCGACCGCGCATACAGCCCCGGTAGAGCTCGGTCATGGTCGCCTTCATCTCGACCGGGTCCATCCAGTGGTTGGTCGGCCCGGCGTCCTCCTCCTTTTCGGAGCAGATGAAGGTGCGCTCCTCGACCCGCGCGACGTCGCTCGGGTCCGAGGCGGCCCAGTAGGAGTTCGGCTTCGACTTCAGCGGCACGAACGTGCCGGCTTCGACGAGTTCGGCGTTGATCCGTGCGGCTTCTTCGTCGGAGCCGTCCACCCACACCACTCGGTCCGGGGTGGTCAGCTCAGCGACCTCCCGCACCCAGGACAGCACGCCACTGTGCGAGGTCGGCGCTTTGTCCAGTCCGGGGATGGCTACTGCAGTCATCTCTTCTCCTTGACTCCGACGACAAGAGCCCACACCGAACGACGTTGTCCGGATGCGGGCTCCTTTGCCGGCGACCGAATGGCTTCGCACACCGGCTGCGAACCGGTGTGCAGATTTTGGGATTCTCCGAGAGTAGCCGGGTGACCGGCAGGTAACCGAGGGCTGGCCTGTCGGTTCTCTCACAGGAACGATAAGGGAATCGATTCAGATCTTGCTGAATCGGGCCAGAGAGAAAGACTTTCCTGTTCGGCGACTTGGACAATCCGGCGATACGTCCCCGCGGCGGCGTTTTCCGATCCGGAAATGAGCGCGACTCGCCGCCGAATTGTGACGCCCGTCTCCCACCAATGGGGCAACGAAAACAAAGGCCCGGCACGGGGAAGCCGTGCCGGGCCTTCGGGAATTCGGAGCGCGGATCAGTTCTGGCTGATCCACTGACCGGTCGCCGAGTCGATCTTGGCGACGCCCTCGACGGTGTCGTGGCCGCCCCCGCCCCAGACCGCGTCGCTGTCCGCGGCCGGTGCGGCGTCGCCACCCACCACGCCGCTGGCGCCCGGGACCTCGGTCCACTCGCCGTCGCCGGTGTGGTTGTAGGTGTGCGTCTCGCCGTCCGGCGTGATGATCGTCTGGACGTCGGCCTTCCCGTCGCCGTCGACGTCGGTGAACATCCGGGTGTTGCCCTCGGAGTCCTCCACGACCGCGGTGTCGTTGGTGCCGTCGTGGTTGGAGTCCACCGTGGCCGGGCCGACGTTGACGTCCCCCTCCCGCATGTCCGCGGTGATCCCGCCGCTGGAGCTGGTCTGGGAGTCGGTGCTGTCCTGGCCACCGCCGTCGGTGGCGATCCAGTCGCCGCTGGCCTCGTCGAACCGCGCGCTCTCCAGGACGTTGCCCTGTGCGTCGATGTGCAGGTACTGGTCGGCGTCACCATCACCGTCGGTGTCGGTGTACCCGGTGATCGTGCCGTCCTCGTTCTCGATGCGCACGGTGTCGTTGGTGCCGTCTTCGTCGATGTCGAAGTTCACCTGCGCGGTGTACTCCTGACCCTCGACGGTGACTTCCATCTCACCCGAGGCGCCCGTGTCGGTGGTTTCCGTGCCGCCACTCTCGTCGACCCACACGCCGAACTCCCCCTCTTTGAGGCTCTCCGTTTGCGCTGTCGAGAATTATGACTCACCGTAGGCCGGTTCGGTTCCCGTGCACAACCGATCCGCTAGCTGGGCAACCCGGTAGTGGAGAGGAAGCCTTGGTGGCACCACCGCTCGCCCTTCCAGTCCAGCGCGAGCATCAGCTTCGACTCCGGGCGCGAACCGCGCTGGGTGTAGTGGAGCAGCACGTAAGCCGAGGTCCCGCCCTCGCTCTGCTTCTCCACCCGCAGGATGCGCACCGACTTCTGGTTCAGCCCGGCGAGCCAGTCCTGCTTCTCCTTGTCGGTCGGCGCGTCGCACAGCACGTTGGCCATCGCGTTGACGTCCCGGCTGTTGACCGCGTCGGCGTAGGCCTGCGCGACCGGCACCGGATCGGAGTCCGGTCCCGAGTCGCCGAGCAGCAGGATCACCGCGGCCGCGCCACCGCCGAGCAGGACCACCAAGCCGATCACCAGGCCGATGATGAGCCCGGTGTTGCTCTTCTTCGGCGGCGGACCGTAGCCGTACGGCCCCGGCTGCCGGCCGTAGTAGGGCTGGCCGCCCGGTTGCTGACCGTACGGCGGTTGCTGGCCGTACGGTCCCGGCTGACCTGGCGGATAAGTCATCGGTTCACCCCTGGTCGCGCAGCGTGCGGATCCGGGCAAGCAGCGCTTCGGCCCGATCCCGGCCCTCGGCGACCTCCTTGAGCCGCTTGCCGACCACGGCGAGCTGCTTCGCCCGTTCCTGGGCGCCCATCTTGATGGCCTTGTCGACTTCCTTCAGTTCGGCCTCGATCGCGTCGATGCGCCGGCCGAGCGCTTCGTCGAGGGCCAGCGACAACTGCTGTTCGGCTTCGATCAGCTGCTCGGCGACGAGCTGGTCCAGGGTGGACCGGGCGTCCGCGATCGATTCGACGAGCCACTGCTTCAGGTGCTGCTTGTCGGCCGCGTGCCGCCGGGTCCGCGCCATCCACCAGCCCGCGCCGAGGCCGATGATGATCGTCGCCGGGAGCACCACCGGGTTGAGGATCGCCACCCCGGCCAGCGGCAGCGCGGCGACCTTGCCCGCGCCGACCCCGCCGGAGACCCCCATGAACACCAGCAGCTTGTCCTCGGCGGTCGGCGGGCGCTTGTCCGGCGGCCGCAGCACCACGGGCGGCCCGCCGGCGCGGGCGAACTGGGCGCGGATGACGTCGAGTTCCTCGGCCGAGAACAGTTCGGCCAGCGCGACGTTGGTGACCTGGTTGAGCCGTTCGGCCAGCGCGACCGAGACCTGGTGCGAGATGCTCTGCAGCGCGAGGTCCACCTGCTGCGGCAGTTCGGCGAGCTGGTCGCGCTTCGCCGCGTCGATCCGCTGCCGGAAGTGGGCCTGCGCGTCACGCATCTGGCGGGCGCCCTCGTGCCCGATCTCGACCCGGGTCCGCTGGATCTCCCCGCGGAGCTTGAGCTGCCACCCGCGGGTCGACGACCGGCGCTCGGCGGTCAGGACGTCCCGGCGCTCGCGCAGCGATTCGGCCTCGGCCTCGCCCGAGGACAGCGCGCGGCGCTCGCCGAGAAGTTTCGTGTGCTGCTCGCCGAGCGCGCTGGACAGCGCCCGCAGCGTATTGGCCTCGCCGAGCATCGCCGACCGGCCGACGAGCAGTTCCTGCAGGGCGCCCTGCAACTGGGCCACCCCGGACCGTTCCCGCAGCATGGCGGCGGCCTGCTCGTTCGGTGCCTTGGCCGCCATCTCGAACATGCGCGCGGAAACCGGATGGATCATCGCGTCGGCGAACCGGGGCGCGTGTTCGGCGAGCAGGCGGCGGTCGGCTTCCAGGATCTCCCGCCAGCCGCGGAACTGATCGGTCTTCGACAGCGCGAACAGCACGGTCTCGACCCGGTCGCCCATGTTGCGCAGGAACTGCAGTTCGGTCGAGGTGAAGGGGGCGGAGGCGTCCACCACGAAGAGCAGGGCGGTCGCGTTGGCCGCGGCCTCCATCGCGAGCTCGCCGTGCACCGAGTCCAGTCCGCCGACTCCCGGAGTATCCACAATGGACAGACGTTCCAGGAGCGGGATGGGGCCGCTCACCTCGACGTACCGCGGCGGGAGCTGGCCTTCCGGCAGCTCGTGCGACGCGGACACCCAGCGGACGAGTTCCTCGAGCGGAACCGCGACCGGCGCGAGCTGACCGGGATAGCACGCCTGCGCGGCCCACTGCTCGGCGTGCGCGAAGGCGAGGTAGGTGGCGGTGGCGACGTCCGCGTCGACCGGGGACAACCCCGGCGTGGCGAGCAGGGCGTTCACCAGCGAGCTCTTGCCCCGGTTGGTTTCCCCGACCACGACCACCGACGGCAGTTTCGGCCGGGTGCGGCGGATGTCCTCCACCCAGGCGGCGGCCCGCGGATCGGCGTCGCGCAGCAGCGCGAGCAGGGCTTCGCGGGCCTGTTTGACCTGGGCGGGCAGGCCGAGACCGCGGACCGAGGAGGGGGCGCTCACAATTGTGAAACCCTAGCCCAATCTGCTCGCGCGCAGCGTGTACACCGTGACAATCGGGGCCCGCAGCAGGCGGTCGCCCTCGGCGAAGCCGACCACCTCGGTCTCCGCGACGACCCCGTCCAGCGCCGCGTCCTCGGTCTCCACCGCGCCCCCCGCTTCGTGCCGGGCCGGGTCGAACCGCTGGCCGTCCGGGCGCAGCGCGGTCACCCCGATTCCGGCGAGTCCTTGTTCGATGCGCTCGACCACCCCGCCGCTGCGCGCCCGATCCAGCGCGTAGAGGCAGAGCTGGATCAGCGCCTGGCGGTCGGCCAGCGCCTGTTCGAGGGAGCCGGGACCGGCCGGGGCGAGTGCGGGTACGGGTTCCACACCGGGTTTCGACGCGCCGGTGTCCGGATCGGTTCCGGGTTCGCCCGCTTCGGATTCCGCTTCGGTCTCGGCGGCCAGTTCGGCGATGACCCTGGCCGGGATCTGCCCGGTCGGCTCGTCGTCCGGATTCTCGTCCGGCGCGTCCCTGCGGAACCACGCAGCCACCCGTCACCGCCCCTGCAGGAATCTGGTCAGGACCAACCGAAGTATGGGCAGTTGCCCGGAGAGTGTGAAGTCCGGGTCCATGCTCGCCCGCGAGTACAGCGCGTCGACGAGCGTCACGATCCAGGTCGCGGCCGTGGCGGGGTCGAGGTCCTGGTCGATCCGGTGCTGCGCGGCCGCCCGCCGGAGCAGTCCGGCCAGGCCCTCGCGCAGGGCGTGGTCGTTGCGGGTGATCAGCGCGGCGAACTCGGGGTCCCGCCCGGCTTGCGCCACGGCCTCGACCGCGAGCCCGGCCACCGCGGGATCGGCGAGCGGGGCGGTCAGGAAATCGACCAGGTCCAGGATCGCCGCCCACGGGTCCGCGGCGTTCCCGGCTTCCGCGATCTTCCGGGCGGTCTCCTCGCCGTCGAGTTCGAAGACCGCCCGGAAGATCGCCCGCTTGCTGGGGAAGTAGTGGAACAGGCTGCCCGTGCTGATCCCGGCCGCGGTGCGGATCTCGGCGGTCGTGGTCTTCTCGAAACCCTTGCGCGCGAAGCAGACCGCGGCCGCCTCGACGATGTGGCGGCGCCGGGCCTCGTGCCGGACCGGATCGACGGTGCGCACGCGCTAGTTCTGCTTGGCCAACCGGTAGTACTGGCGCTTGTTGTCGTCGCGCACCACGACGCCGAGCTTGACCAGTTCGCGGCGCATCTCCGCCGCCTCGTCGGTTTCGCGCTTCTCCTGCGCCCGCTTGCGGGCCTTGAGCAACGCGTTCGCCGAACCCGGGAGATCGGGGGTGTCCTCGACCCAGAGCTTGTACTCGCCCGCGTACGGATCGCCGCCGTCGTGCCACGGATACCCGTGCTCCCGGAAGACCTCGCGCAGCCGCTCGTTGTTCATCTCCCAGGTTTCGCGGGCCAGTTCCTCACCCGACTCGCCGAGGAACACGAGCTTCTTGCCGTCGAGGAAGACCGAGCTGATCGCCGGGCGCTCGAGGTGGTTTTCGGTGTCCCCGCGCTTGAGGCCGACGCGCTCGGCGGAGATGGTGACGAAAAGCCGGTCCTGCGCCCAGAAGAACGCGAACACCAGCCCGGCGATCACACCGATGGCGATCGCGCCGAGGGTCCGCGCCGGTTCCGGGATCGAGTTGTACAGCTTGAGCGGGCCCTCGAAGGGAACCCAGGGCAGGTTCACCACCCAGCCCGCGAGCAGCCGCAGCAGGTAACCCGCCACGGCTCCGAGCACCGGGCAGATGATCCACGAGCCGATCTGCACCCACTTGGGCTCCGCCACGGTTGTTTCTGTTCCGGCCTGACCCGTCATCTGCGTCCCCGAACTGTCGGCCTGCATAGGGCCCCATTATTAGACCGCGCGCTCGGGCTAACAACCCGGGGTCGGGGTGGCACTGGGCGTAGCCAGTCAGTTCTCGCGGAGTTGTTGCCAGATGAGGAAGTAGGCGCGGTGCACGACGTGCGCGACGCGGCTCTGCGCGGGTGTCGCGCCGAAGGAAGCGAACGAGCGCCACCAGCCCGCGCGCTCCAGCGCGAAGGCCGCGAGTTCGGGGCGGGGGCGGCCGGGCATGCCCAGCTGGGCGCCGAGATCGGCGTTGCTGCCCACCCGCAGGACCTCTTCGACCAGGTCCTCGGGCATGTCGACCGCGCCGGAGGCGACCAGGGTGAGCGCCTCCAGCAGCCGGAGCTGGTGCGCCTCGGGTTTGGCCAGCAGCACCTCGATGGCGTCGTGCACGCGCTGGCGCTCGGCCGGGTCGCCGGACGCGTGCGCGAGCGCGGTCACCGAGGCGAGCGCGGCCGCCGCCTTGATGCCGTCCGCGCGCGCGGCGAACACCACGTTCAGGCGCGCCCGCACGGCGGCCAGGCCGGAGGCGTCGAGCAGGGTGCGGCGCAGGGCCCCCGCGGTGATCCGCGGTTCCGCCCGGATCGCGGTCACCGCCCGGCGAACGCCGTAGAGGTCGAGTTTCTCCAGCAGCCGCAGCCGGGTCCCGCTCGGCACCTCGCATTCCCAGCTGGTGAAGATGTCCGCCGAGAGCAACATCGTGTCCAGGATGTCGTCGTCCAATGTGGACAGTTGGCGGAGGGCTTCGGCGTCGGCCGAGGTGAAACCGCCGGACTCGGCGGATTCGGCGATCAGCCCGATGACCGGGAGCACGTCGGCCACCCGCGGTTTGAGCGTGGCGGCCTGCTTCTCGGCGAGGATCCGCGCGGCGGCCCACACCGGGTCCTCCGCCCCGTCGGCGCCCTCGACCGACTCCGGCGCGATGGTGTCCGCCTTGTTCAGCACGGCGATCGCGTTCACCGGGCCCGCCTCGCGGCTCGCCGTGGCGGCGGTGAACGCGGCCAGCGCCTGCTGGTCGTCGGCCCGGATGCCCTGGGTGACCACGTAGAGCACGGCCTCGGCGCCGGCGACCGCGTTGCGGGAGGTGTCGTCGAGCTCGTCGGAGCCTTCCTCGTCCTCGTCGTCCGCGCGGTGCTTGGCGGCGCCGAGCAGCTGCTCGGTCCGGGAGACCGACGCGGCGTCCAGCGAGCCGAGGCCCGGGGTGTCGATCACGGTCATGCCCTGCAGCACGGCGTTGGTCAGGTAGGCCTCGATGTGCGAGACCTCGGCGATGTCCACGCCCAGCTCGGCCGGGATCATCCCGTCCGGCGCGAACGGCAGCACCTGCTTGCGGCCGTCGTTGAAGACGACCTCGATCCGGTCGACCGTGCCGTACTGGAAGCGGGTGACCAGGCGGGTGCACTCGCCGACGTCGGTCGGCGCGACCCGGCGGCCGATCAGCGCGTTGACCAGGGTGGACTTCCCGGACTTGATCCGGCCGGCGACGGCCACCTGCAGCGGCGCGCCGAGCCGGCGCATGACCTCGGCGAACCCGGCGGCCGTGCGCGCGGAGACCTGCGGCTGCAGGCGCCGGCACAGGTTGGCGACCGAGACCGACAGCGGGCCAGCGAGGTGGCCCTGCTCCGTGGCTGCCGTCACGAGTCCGTGCCCTCCCGTCGAACCGCGTCCTTCCCCGGCGTGAATCGTGCCATGAGTGTCATCCTCCGGTCGCACCCAGCGTGCTACCGCCGGGCGACGCGGGACCGGCGGCGCCGGACATAGGCTGCTGGCGTGCGACGGCTGAGTCTCTGGATGCGGGCGCACCCGATGGTCGGCGACAGCCTCATCGCGGTGACGCTCGCCCTGTTCGACCTGCTGTTGCTGGTCGGAGACGCGGTCGAGGATGAACCGCCGCTGCCCGCCTGGTACGTCACGCTGCCGCTGGGCATCGCGATCGTGACGCCGCTGGTGTTCCGGCGGAAGTACCCGCTGACGGCCGCGTACCTGGTGCTGCTGGTCGGGGTGCCGCACAGCGTCCTGAAGCTCGGGGTCGCGAGCTTCCTCGGCGGGGCGATCATGGTGTACACGGTGGTCGTCTACGCCGGGCGGCGGCGCGGCGCGCTCTACCTCGTCGCGACGTTCGTGGTCAGCGGCGTGCAACTGATGCTGGACACCCCGAACGACCTGCCCGCCGAGGCGCTGATGCTCGGGCTGACCCTGGCGTTCTGCTGGGTGCTCGGGGAGTTCGTCGGCGCGCGGCGCGCGTACCACGCGGAAGTGGAGGCCAGGTTGCACCTGCTGGAGACCGAACGGGACCAGGCGACCCGGCTCGCCGTCGGCGAGGAACGCGGCCGCATCGCGCGCGAACTGCACGACGTGGTGGCGCACGCGGTCAGCGTCATGGTGGTGCAGGCGGACGGCGCCTCGTACGCGATCCGGTCGAATCCCGAACTCGCGGAACGGGCGGTGCGGACCATTTCCGAGACCGGGCGGGAGGCGCTGGCCGAACTGCGGCGGCTGCTGGACGTCCTGCGCAACGACCACGCCCAGGGGGAGCCGCGGGTGCCGCAGCCGGGGGCCGATTCGCTCGCCGAACTCGCCGACCGGGTCCGCGCGGCGGGGGTGCCGGTGCGGCTCGACCTGGAAGGCTCGCTGACCGGGCTGCCCGCCGGGGTGTCGCTCGGGGTGTACCGGATCGTGCAGGAATCGCTGACGAACACGCTGAAACACGCCGGCCGGGGCGCGCGGGCCGAGGTGCGGATCCGGCAGGACGGGGAAGTGGTGGACGTCGAGGTCACCGACGACGGCGGGGGCCGCTCCCCGGCGCTGATCCCGGCGACCGGGCCGATGCCCGGCGGGAACGGGCTGATCGGGATGCGGGAACGGGCGCACGTGTTCGGCGGCTCGCTGGAGGTGGGCCCCCGACCGGGTGGCGGGTGGCGGGTGCACGCCACGTTGCCGGTTAGGTTGGCGCCGTGATGCGGGTTGTGGTCGTGGACGACCAGGAGTTGATGCGGGTCGGGTTCCGGATGGTGCTGAGCGCCCAGCCGGACATCGACATCGTCGGCGAGGCCGGGGACGGCGAGGAGGCCGTGCGGCTGGCCGCGGAAACCCGGCCGGACGTGGTGCTGATGGACGTGCGGATGCCGGTGCTGGACGGGGTCGAGGCGACCAAGCGGATCGTCGACGCCGGGACCGCCCGGGTGCTGGTGATGACCACGTTCGACCT
The DNA here is from genome assembly GCF_009765355.1 of Amycolatopsis anabasis. Classification (GTDB taxonomy): domain Bacteria; phylum Actinomycetota; class Actinomycetes; order Mycobacteriales; family Pseudonocardiaceae; genus Amycolatopsis; species Amycolatopsis anabasis. The sequence continues at coordinate 172,883 of NZ_VTHK01000001.1, forward strand.
GGACGAATACGTGTACGCCGCGTTGCAGAGCGGGGCGAGCGGGTTCCTGCTGAAGGACACGCCGCCGGACCACCTGGTGTCGGCGCTGCGGGCGGTGGCCAGCGGGGACGCGGTGGTGTCGCCGAGCGTCACCCGGCGGCTGCTGGACCGGTTCATCGGCGCCGGCGGGCGGCCGTTGCGGGACGAATCGGTGCTGAGCGCGCTGACCGACCGGGAACGGGAAGTGCTGGTGCTGATCGCCAAGGGCATGTCGAACCTGGAAATCGCGGAAACCCTGTTCCTCTCCGAAGCCACCGTGAAAACCCACGTGGGCCGGATCCTGTCGAAACTGAACCTGCGCGACCGGGTGCAAGCCGTCGTCCTCGCCTACGAAACCGGCCTCACCCGCCCCGGCCTCACCTAGCCCCTCCGCCGATCCCGAAAGTGCGCGCGCTTTCGGGCCAGCTGGTCGCGCACGAGGTCCACCACCCCCGCCGGGTCGCCGTAGAGCTGGTCCTTGGTGACCACGACGAAATCCCAGCCGACCGCACGCATTCTCGCTCGGCGCTCGGCGTCCAGCCTCGGTTGGTCGCCTTCGCCGTGCCATTCCCCGTCGTACTCGACCGCGAGCTTGCATCGAGGAAAGGCCAGATCCAGGCGACCGAGGAACAGACCCCGCTCATAGACCTCGAACTGCACCTCGGGTTCTAGCCCGCCGAGCCGAAGCCAGACCCTCAGTTCGGATTCGGGAATCGACTCCGCGCGGGAATCGGCCAGCTCCAGTGCCTTGCGCGCACGAACCACGCCGTGGTCGTGGCGCCGTTTGACGAACGTCGCGAGGGCAGCCAGGTCCACGGCTCCGCCGCGCACGAGCACGTCCAGCAGTCCGACTACGCGGGGCAGCGATCTGTGCAGCCGAGTGTTGATCAGGATGTCGAAGGCCATGCGCAGCGGTGTGGCCAGGCCGATGTCCCGCCACGGCTCGCTGTCGATATCGGGATACTTGGTTCGCCGGATGTGCATGCCGCGCTGGGCGATGAACCTCGCCCGCTCCGGCACGATGAATTCGACCGGCTCCCGCTCGGTCACCAGACCGAAACCCCGCACCACGGCGGCCGAACATCCCGTGAGCACTGCGTCCGGTGGCGCGACCAGTGCCGCCGCCGCACAGCGCAACTCATGAGTGAGTGGAATTCCTGCCGGTACGTGGACCCGGTGGAAAAGCCGTCGGAACAGCGGAGAGTAGAGCTGTTCCTTGGACAACCAACCCTCACTGACGGCTTGCCCGCCGAGGAAAGGGCCAGTCAAGTCGCCGGGATCGAGAACATCTGTGCGAGCCACGTAATTCAGCATGCCGGTAGACCCTGACCAGAATCCCGGACCAAGATCATCAAGCCCTGAGTTGTCCACATCCGGCGACGCCTGTGGATATCCGAAAGTGGCGGCACTTTCGGGAAGGAGGAGCCCGAAAGTGCCGCCACTTTCGGGGTCAGCGGTAGGGCGACGGGTCGGTGGTGGCGGGGTTGAGGCCGCGGTCGCGGACTTCGGTCATCCAGCGGCCGAAGTCGGGCTGGGAACCGTCGACGTCGGTGAAACCGTATTCGTGCATGAGGGTCCACGAGGCGAGGGTTTTCCCGGCGAAGCGGGAGACCTCCGGATCGGCCGCCAGGGCGGCGACACCGCGGCCCAGGTAGGACGGGGTTTCCGAGATCGCGAAATCGGGGCCGTGCGGATTGCCCGGATCGGTCACCGCGTCCCGCCAGTTCTCCTCGGTGACCCCGAAATGGTCCAGCATGAACTCCGACCGCAGGAAACCCGGGGTCACGGTCAGCCCAGTGCACCCGTGCTTCGGCAATTCCGCGCCCAGTGCCCGGCCGATCGCCCGGATGCTGCACTTGGCCAGGTAGTACGGGATCCCGGCACCCACGTAGTCGTCGTTGTCGCCGTCGGTGACCTCGATGACCAGCCCGCCCGGCCGCCGCACCACCAGCGGCAGCAGGCGGTGCAGCGCGATCAGATGGGTGTCCACCGCGTTGCGGACCACCAGCAGCGCGTTGTCGAGTGAGGACTCCCAGTACGCCGAATCGAAGTCGACGAACGGATCCCCGCCCCACACGTCATCGACGAGCACGTCCAGCTGTCCGTCTACTTCGGACTCGATACGATCCCGCAGGGAGTCCACATCGGACACCGAGGTGAAGTCGCAGCGCACCGCGATCCCGCGTCCGCCCGCCGCGTCGACCAGTTCCGCGGTGTCCTCGATGGTCTCCGCTCGCTTCATCGGCGACCCCGCCGACCGGGTGGTCCGCCCGGTGACGAACACCGTCGCCCCCGCCCGGCCCAGTTCGACCGCGATCGCCCGGCCGCAGCCCCGGGTCGCCCCGGTGACCACCGCGACCTTGCCCGTCAGATCCTTGTTCACCGCTCGGTCCCCATTCTCAGCGCCAGCCCGCCAGCACCGCGTCGATGTCTTCTTCCAGCCGGTCGACCAGGGGGCCCTCGGGCCGGATCGACCAGTCGATCGCGACCCCGTTGATCACCGACAACAGCGCACGCGCGGCCCGGTTCACCGGCGGCGCCCCGGGCAGCTGCGCGGCCCGCACGAGCACCCGCAGTTCCCGCTCCACCGCGGTGAAGTGCTCGCCGAGCAGCGCCCGCAGTTCGGGATCGCCGATGTCCACCCCCAGTTGCCCCAGGTGGTTCGCCGCCGTCTCCGCGTCCCCGAGCAGGTCGTATACGCAGACGAGCGCCGCCCGCAGCCCGGCCACCGGACCGTCCGGATGCTCGGCCAGCGCCCGCATCCGCTCGACCACCTGCCGGGTGTTCTCCCTGCTCAGCGCCCGCAGCAGGCCCAGTTTCGAACCGAACCGGTGGGCCACGGTGCCGACCGCGACCCCCGCCTCCTCGGCGACCTGCGCGAGCGTGAACCCGGGCCCGTGCCGGCCGATCACCTCGCCGGTCGCGGTGAGCAACCGCTCGTCGGTGATGCTGCGTGGTCGCGCCATGGAGTTATTGAAGCACCGTTCATTAACTTCGGCAAGCCGGGGGTGACCCTGGTCGCACCCGCGCCGGGGATCAGGGTCTATTCAGGGTCATCACCGATCGCCTACCGCCGGAAAATGGCCCAAAGTACTACCCGAGTCGGGGTGAAAGTTCGGCCTGCAGGATGACGCGCTTCCACCTGTGAATCCGAAAAGATGACGTCAGTCGCAATGAATCGGCATCGGCGCCACGCTCAGTAGGACACCGATCCACCACGCGTCACCGCGGGGGAGAAACCGCAGCCAGGAGGAGACATGATCGAGGCGGCAGGCCTCACTAAGCGGTATGGCAAGACGCTGGCGGTGAACAATCTGTCGTTCAGCGTTGAAGCCGGTCGGGTGACCGGTTTTCTCGGCCCGAATGGCGCCGGAAAATCGACAACCATGCGCATGATTCTCGGTTTGGACAATCCCACTTCCGGGCATGTGACGATTGCCGGAAAGCGCTACCACGAACTGAAGCACCCGCTGCGCACGGTCGGCGCGCTGCTGGACGCGAAGTGGGTGCACCCGAACCGCTCGGCGCGGGCGCACCTGGCGTGGATGGCGAAGTCGAACAAGCTGCCCGCGCGCCGGGTGGACGAGGTGCTGGAGACCGTCGGCCTCACCTCGGTGGCGGGCAAGCGGGCCGGGGGCTTCTCGCTGGGCATGTCGCAGCGGCTGGGGATCGCCGGGGCGTTGCTGGGGGACCCGGAGGTGCTGCTGTTCGACGAGCCGGTCAACGGCCTGGACCCCGAGGGCATCCTGTGGATCCGGAAGTTCATGCACCGGCTGGCCGACGAGGGCCGCACGGTGTTCGTGTCCAGCCACCTGCTCTCGGAAATGGCGCTGACCGCCTCCCAGCTCGTGGTGATCGGCAAGGGGCAGCTGATCTCGCAGAGCAGCACCAAGGACTTCGTCGCCCGGGCGGCGGAGAACACGGTGAAGGTGCGCAGCCCGCAGCTCGACCAGCTGGCCGGTGCGCTGCGCTCGGCCAGCGCGGGCATCACCCCCGACCCCGAGGGCGGCCTCGTCGTGTCCGGATTGGACAGTGAGAAGATCGGCGAACTGGCCGCCAACAACGGCATCGTGCTGCACGAGCTGAGCCCGCAGACCGGCTCGCTGGAGCAGGCGTTCATGCAGATCACCGGGGACGCCGTCGAGTACCACACCGGACTGGAAGCCGAGGCCACCCAGGTGCTCGCGCCCACCGGCCGCTGACCAGCCAGGAGATTCGAGAAGACCATGACTCTGCTCGCAGTGGAACGCATCAAGCTGTTCACCACCCGATCGCCGTGGTGGTGCGCGCTCATCGCGCTGGCGGTCACCATCGGCTTCGCCGCGCTCATCACCGGCACCGCGGACAGCGGCGCCGGCACGGTCGCCAGCACGCAGTTCGGCTACCAGTTCGGCCTGCCGGTCATCATGGTGCTGGCCGCGCTCGCGGTGACCACCGAATACCGCTTCAACACCATCCGCACCACCTTCCAGGCGGTTCCGAACCGGGCCGCGGCGCTGCTGGCCAAGACCGGTGTCGTCGCCGCGCTCGCACTGGTCATCGGCGAGCTGTCCGCCTTCGGCTCGTGGGGCATCGCCAACGTGATCAAGCCGAACGCCGACTTCGCGCTCAACAGCGCGGCCGAATGGATCAACGTGGCCGGGGTCGGCGTGGTCTACGCGCTGGCCGCGGTGATCGCGATCGCGGTCGGCGTCCTGGTCCGGCACAGCGCCGGCGCCATCGCGCTGCTGATGATCTACACCCTCGCCGTGGAGAGCCTGGTCCGGCTCATCCCCAGCGTCGGCGACGACATCTACAACTGGCTGCCGTTCAACGTGGCCAACAAGTTCCTCACCGGCGACGGCGCCGCCCGGGGCGCCGAGATGGACGGCCCGCCGCTGTCCACCTCGACGCTGAGCCCGGCCTGGGCGCTGGCCTACTTCGCCGGATTCGCACTGGTCATGCTGGCCATCGCGATCGGCGTCGCGAAGAAGCGCGACGCGTGAGAGACCACCACAGGGAAAACTCCGGAGACCGTCGCGAAAAACGGGGAGCGGCAACCACCGGATAGGGGAAAGAAGGCCCGGGTCGCCTTTCGGGGGGCGACCCGGGCCTTACCCGTACGAGCATTCGCCCTCCGCCGCCGGGGCTGGAAGGATGCGGACATGATCGAGGCAACCGGGCTCACCAAGCGCTACGGCAGCACGCTCGCGGTGGACGATCTGTCGTTCACGGTGAACGCGGGGCGGGTGACCGGGTTCCTCGGCCCGAACGGCGCCGGCAAGTCGACCACCATGCGGATGGTCCTCGGCCTCGACCGCCCGACCGCGGGGCGCGTGCTCATCGACGGCAAGCACTACCGGCAGCTGCGCGATCCACTTCGGACGGTCGGCGCCCTGCTGGACGCCGGGTTGCGCCATCCCGGCCGCTCGGCCCGCGATCACCTCCGCTGGATCGCCGCCACGAACAAGATCCCCCGGGCCCGGGTGGACGAGGTGCTGCACCTGGTCGGGCTGAGCGGGGTGGCGAAGAAGAAGGCGGGCGGGTTCTCGCTCGGCATGCTGCAGCGGCTGGGCATCGCGGTCGCGCTGCTGGGTGATCCGCGGGTGCTGCTGTTCGACGAACCGGTCAACGGGCTCGATCCCGAGGGCATCCGGTGGATCCGCGAGCTCATGCACGCGCTGGCCGACGAGGGCCGCACCGTCTTCGTGTCCAGCCACCTGCTGTCCGAGATGGCGCAGACCGCGCAGGACCTGGTGGTGATCGGCAAGGGTCAGCTGATCTACCAGGGGACGACCGAGGACTTCATCGCCCGCGCCACCGAGCACACCGTGCGTGTGCGCAGCCCGCAGCTGGACGCGCTGCGCACGGCCCTGACCGAACGCGACGCCGAGTTCCGCGAGGAGGACGGCGCCCTGCTGGTGTCCCATTTGGACAGTGACGAGATCGGCGAGCTCGCCTTCGCGGCGGGCGCCACGCTGCACGAACTGAGCCCGCAACGGGGATCGCTGGAGGCGGCCTTCATGCAACTCACCGGGGACGCCGTGGAGTTCCACACCGGGGAGGTCGTCCGATGAGTTTGCTGACCGCCGAGCGGATCAAGCTGTTCAGCACCCGGGCGCCGTGGTGGTGCACCGCGATCGCGATCGCCGCGTCGCTCGGCTTCACCGCCCTGTTCGTCGGGCTGTCCGGCGAAGAGGTCAGCATGTCCGTGGCGAACACCCAGGTGGCCGCGTCCTTCGGCCGCACGGTGATCCTGGTGCTGGCCGTGCTCGCCGCGTCGACCGAGTTCAACTGGGGCACCATGCGCATCACCTTCCAGGCGGTGCCCAGCCGGAAACCCGCACTGCTGGCCAAGGGCGTGGTGGTCGGCGCCTGGTCCGCGCTGGTCGGGCTGGTCGTCGGATTCGGCGCGTGGCTGATCGGCACGCTGCTCGCCCCGGACGTCGACCTGGCGCTGAACAGCGGCGCGGACTGGCGCGCGGTGGCCGGGCAGGCCCCGCTCTTCCTGCTCACCGGGCTGCTCGGGGTGGGCGTCGGCCTGCTGCTGCGCAACACCGGCTTCGCGCTCGCCGTGGTGCTCGTGTGGACCCAGCTCGTCGAGGGGCTGGTGCTCCTCATCCCCGGGATCGGGGACGACCTCTACAAGTGGATGCCGTTCTTCGCCGCGGGCCAGTTCACCGGCAGCGACTTCGCCATGTCCGCGATGAAGCTGGGCGACCTGCCGATGGGCCCGCTCGGCTACGGCCTGTACTTCGCGGCCCTCTGCCTGGCGCTGTTCGCCGCCGGGGTGCTGGTCACCGATCGCCGCGACTCCTGATCAGCTGTCCGATTTGCCCGAAGTAACGTTTCGCGAGATCAATACGACGTAACGTGTCGCAATACCGCAGGGCGGCGGATTAAGACCACGTTAAGACCGCGTGGGCCGCCTCACAGCGAGCGGACGCGCGGCCGTCACCAGGCGATATTCGAGGTATCGGAACGGAAACGAGCAATCCCGTCACGCAGCTCTACGGAGGTGACCCTTGACGGTGGATATCGGTCGAGAAGTCGAACGTCCCGCGGTCCGGCCCAGTCTGCCCCGGCCCCGGCTTGAGCCCATGGTCGGTCTGGAATGGTCGCAGGCGATCGAACTTCCCCGGATCGCGGCCACCGCGACCAAACCGTCCGAGATCCGCCAGGCCTGGGTGCACCGCGCGCCGGAGGACCACGTCCTGGCCCTGTTCCGCTCGATGAGCGCGGGCGGCGATCCCGTTCCCGCGCCGTGGTGGCTGCGGGCGGTCGCGAAGGGCGAACTGGAATCGCGGGACGACGGGTTCCGCGTCGAGGACCGGGTGGCGCAGCTGCTCAGCCGCCGGCCGGGCTGGGAGTACGTGCCGTGGGCCGCCGACGGCGAGTCCGGGTACTGGGAGTTCATGCCGTCCGAGCGGGGCCCGTCCGGGCACCGGATCCCGACCACGGTGCTCAACACCGACCGGCATCCGGGCTGGATCGACGTGCTGCCCGCACACAGCGGCACCACCCCGGCACCGATCGCGGTCGCCGGTCTGGCCGGGCTGCGCGCCCGGCTGGGGGAGTTCGAAGCCGTTCGCTGAGCCCCGGCTATCGTGCGACTTCCTGGGATCGAACGGGAAGTTGAGCGGGGTTTTGGAGAGCGAGCAGCGGCCGCGCATGCGCAGCGTGGTCAGTTACGTCCAGCGCGGCGGGCGGATGACCGTCGCCCAGCAACGGGCCTGGGACGAACTCTGGCCGTCGATGGGCTGGAAGGTTTCCGAACTGCCCCCGGGCCCGATCGATTTCGCGGACTGGTTCGCCCGCCCCGCGCCGGTGCTGCTGGAGATCGGCTCCGGGATGGGCGAGACCACTTCGCAGCTCGCGGCGGCCGCACCCGAGGTCAACTACGTCGCGGTCGAGGTGTACGAGGCCGGGCTGGGTCAGCTGATGCTGCGCGCCGAGCGGCTGCGGGTGCGGAACCTGCGCCTGCTCAACGGGGACGCGGTGGTGCTGCTGACCGAGCACATCGCCCCGGAGTCGCTGTCCGGGGTGCGGATCTTCTTCCCGGATCCGTGGCCGAAGAAGCGGCACCACAAGCGGCGGCTGGTGCAACCGGAGTTCGTGGCGCTGGTGGCGTCCCGGCTGGCGACCGGCGGGACCCTGCACCTGGCGACCGACTGGGAGCACTACGCGGAGCAGATGCTCGAGGTGTGCTCGGCCGAGCCCGCCCTGCGGAACCGGCATCCGGACTGGGCGCCCCGGCCGGGCTGGCGCCCGGTGACCAAGTTCGAGAGCCGGGCCCGGGAAGAGGGCCGGATCAGCCGGGACCTGATCTTCGAAAAGGTGTGAAGCCCCGGTCGCCCTCCCCCCGACGAGAGGGCGACCGGGGCGCGACCCCCTGGCCTATTCGTCCGCGAGTGGTTCGGAGCGGACGCGGTTGAGGGCGGGTGTGCACACCGACGCGGCGAGCACCGCCACCCCGACGCCGAGCACCACCGGCGCCAGGATCCACGGGCTCAGCACGATCGATCCCTGGTTGACCATGCTGAACAGGCCGAGCCCGACGAGCACACCGGTCACCCCGGCCCCGATCGTCGCGACCAGCGCGGGCAGCGCGGCCTCGGTGCGCAGCGCCCGGGCGAGCACCCGGACCGGCGTCCCGGCGGCCATCAGCGCGCCGAACGTCCGGCGCCGGTCCATCACCGAACCCGCGGTCGCGACGGCCGCGCTGCATCCGGCGAGCACGCCCGCGGCGACCAGCCCGATCACGGTGACCCGGCGCAGATCGGACAGCTGCGTCTGCTGGCTCTCCAGGCGCAGTTCCCGGCTCTGCACCTGGGCCCCGGCCGCGGCGCCGACCAGCGCGGTGCGCACCACCTCGCGGTTGGCGGCGGTGCTGGGCACGGCGACCGTGACGTCGTCCGGGACCACCCCGGCGGGCACCACGGACGGGTCGACGATCGCGGAACCGTAGAGCTCGGACGAACCCCGCGGGAGCTGGTGCAGCGGCGTGCCCACCGCGAGGGGCGCGCCCGGTTGCCCGTACCGCGCGCTCACCGACAGGTTCGACACGTTCAACGGGACCGTGCTGTAGACGCCCGGCCCGCCGCACGCCCCGGCGAGGTCGAACCGGGTCAGTTCGGCGGCCTTCGCGCACGGCATCACCAGGGCGCGCACGCTGGAGCCGTTGGTGTCGGTCACCGTGGCCTCGCCGATCGGCGTGGCGCGTTCGGCCAGGCCGTAGCGCGCGAGTTCGGCGTTGGCCTTGTCCACCATCGGCCCCGCGTGCGCCGCGTCGGTGTCCACGTAGAGCACCGAATCCTGGAAGGACCGGCCGCCGCCGGCCATGGACTCGAAACTGGGCAGCAGGGTCAGCGCCATCGATCCGGCGAAGACCGCGAGCACGACCCCGGCCGAAGCCCGGTAGGCGCCCTTCGGATCGTCGCGCAGCCGCCGCCCGGCCAGCAGCCCGGCGGGCCGGCGCCAGACGCGGACGAACGTGCCGCCGACCGCGGCGGTCACCCACGGGCCGACCACCGCCGCGGACCCGACCACGAGGGCCAGGCCGAGGAAGACGAAACTCGGGCCCCCGGCGCTCTTGGTGGTCGAGATGGCGAAGAAGAACACCAAACCGGCGGCGGGCAGGGCGAGCAGCCGCCACCAGTGCGGCGCCTTCGGCGCGTGCCGCCCGGCCGCGCCGAGCGGGGACCGGACCACGCGGCGCAGCCCGAGCACCCCCGCCAGCACCACCAGCACCGGGATGGCCACCACGATCGCCGCGGTGAGCGGGCCGGGCAGGGTGAAGTCGCTCGCCTGCCAGGTGCCGCCCGCCCACGGCACCAGCGTGGCCAGCCCGTGCAGGGCCGGGCTGATCGCCAGCCCGAGCAGCGCGCCGCCGACCGCGCTGAGCGCGGTTTCCGCGGCGACCATCCCGCTCACCTGGCCCGGGGTCGCCCCGGCCAGGCGCAACGCGGCGAGGCGGCGTTCCCGGCGGGCCGCGGTGAGCCGCGCGGACGAGGCCACCAGCACCAGGCTCGGCACCAGCAGGACGACCACGCCGACCCCGGCGAGCAGCTCGAGCAGCGGATCCGGTTCCGCGGTCCCGGTGCCGAACCCGGCGATCGGCATCCCGCTTTCCGGCATGTCCTCGGGCGTGTGCCCGACCAGCGCGACCAGCTGCTCCGGGAACTGGAGGGCGTCCGGGCCGAGCGCGCCGACCGGTTTCGCCCCGAAGCGGTCGGCGAGTTCGGAGCCGGGCAGGCCGTGCAGCCGCTTGCCGAGTTCCGGTGAGACCAGGACCTCGCCCGGTCCGGGGAGTTTCCCGATCCCCGGTGGAAGCTCCACTGTGGACGGATCGGCGACGGCGGCCACGTCGACCCGGGTGATCTTCTCGCCGTGTGAGTAGTCGCTGCTGGTGGCGTAGAGCAGCGCGGCCTTGTCCGGACCGGAGATCGAATGCGGCTGCTCCTGCCAGAGCGCACGCTGCGCGCGGGCCTGGGTGGCGAACGGCAGGCTCACCAGGAGCAGCACCAGACCGGTCGCCACCGCCACGCCGACCGCGGTCAGGATCGCCGAGGTACGGGTCCGCCGGTCGACGCGCAGCACCCGGAACGCGATCTTCAGGGCGTTCATGCGGCGACCTTGGTGGCGATGAGCCCGTCGCGGATGGCCACGGTCCGCGGCAGCGAGTCGGCGAGTTCGCGGTCGTGCGTCACGACGATCACCGCGGCGCCGGTGTCCGCGGCGGCGACCAGCAGCGCGTTCATGGTGTCGCGACCGGTCCGGGTGTCCAGGGCGCCGGTGGGCTCGTCGGCGAAGATCACCTTCGGCCGGTGGGTCAGCGCCCGCGCGATCGCGACCCGCTGCGCCTCACCGCCGGAAAGCTGGCCCGGGCGCCGGGTTTCCTTGCCGCGCAAGCCCAGCTTGCCCAGCCACTCGCGGGCGGCGGCGATGGACTCGCGGCGACCGGCGCCGCCGAGCAGCAGCGGCAGGGCCGCGTTCTCCTCGGCGGTCAGCTCCGCGACGAGCATCCCGGACTGGAACACGAACCCGAACTCGCGGCGGCGCAGTTCGCTGCGCTTCTTCTCGCCGAGCTGGTCGATCCGGCGGCCGGACAGGGTGATCTCGCCGGCGTCGGCGCGCAGGATCCCGGCGAGCACGTGCAGCAGCGAGGTCTTGCCGGAACCCGACGGGCCGACGATCGCGACCGCCTCACCCGGCTGGATGTCGATGTCGATCCCGGCGAGCGCGTGCTGGTCGCCGTACCGCTTGACCAGTCCGCGGCCGGAAAGTACCGGCGCCCCGGTCGGCCATGCTGAAGTCACCACGTTCTCCTTCGGTTTTTCGCTGGCGAATTGCTCGGGACGCAGCGTCGCCGAAACCGCGGAGTGTCCACTTCGGGCAGACGGCCATCAGGCGCGGGCGAAGGGTCGGCCGATCGGCCGACCCGCGGTGGCCAGGCGGCCAAGGTGCGCCCGCGCGGGAATCCTCTAACGTCACGGTGTGCCCGCCCCGAACGACGCCTCCGCACGGGTCAGCGCGATCCTGCGCTGGCTCGGCCTGTCCGGTGTCGTGTTGCTGGCCGCGTTCATCGTGGACCTGGCGATCCTGCTGCCCGCGAGCGTCGACGACACCGGTCCGCGCGGAGTCGATCTGGCGATGCTGCCCGGCATCGTCGCGATGTCGGCGTGCGCGCTGTGGGCGCGTTCCCGGGCGGCGGTCGCCGCGTTCGCCGGGGCCGGGGCACTGGTGGTCTCGACCGTGCTGATCCGGCTGTCCGACGCCGTTCCGTACACGCCGTTGCTGGCCAACATCTCGCTCGCCGAGACGGTGGCGGGGTTCGAACTGGTGTACCTGTGCGTGCGCCGGGTGCGGCCCGGGGTGGCGTTCTGCGCGGTGAGCTCGCTGGTGGTGGCCTGCCTGCTGGCGGTGGCCGGGCGGTCCGAGTACACGGAGCTGAACTCGGACAAGTTCACCATTTCGCTGGTGGCCGGGCTGGCGCTGCTCATCGCGGCGGTGGTGTTCGGGTTGCAGGGGCGGCGGCCGCATCCGAAGCAGAAACCCAACCGGCTGGCCGAACTCCTGCGCGGGCAATGGCCGCTGCTCGGCGGGCTCTCGTTCCTGCTGTTCTTCGAGCTGGCCTCGGCGGTCAACGGCGGGGTGCGGGCGTTCCCGCTCGTGCTGTGCTCGATCGCGGCCGCCGGGCTGGCGGTCCTGGCCTCGCGGCATCCGGTGCCCGCCGCGCTGGGTGTGTCGGCCGTGGTGTTCTTCTCGGCGGTGGGGAACGAGGTGCTCAACCTGGGCTCGCGTTACCCCATGCCGGGCGGGGTGCCGACCACGCAGATCGGGGCCGGGATGGCCGTGGTGGCGATCCTCGTCCGGTACGTGAAACCGGCGCGCGCGTGGTGGTGCATCGGCCTGCTGACGGCGGTCGTCGCGATCGCCTCGCTGACGAACGAGAAGTACGGCGGCCTGTCCACCATCCGGCAGAACTTCGTCGCGGCCAGCCTGCTGCTGGGGATCTCGGTGGCGGTCGGGATGTTCCTGCGCTCCCGGGACTCCGAGCGCGCGCAGGTGGTGCAGTCGGCGGTCACCGACGCGCAGACCTCCGAACGCATGGCGCTGGCGCGCGAACTGCACGACGTGGTCGCGCACCACGTGACCGGAATCGTGGTGCAGGCCCAGGCCGCGAAGATGATGGGCGGCAAGGATCCCAAGCTCGCAATGGACGCGCTGGACCGGATCGAGGACGCGGGCACCGAGGCGCTCGCCGCGATGCGGCGGCTGGTGCGCAGCATGCGCGGGGACGCGCCCGCCGGGAGCAGCGGGTTCAGCGAGCAGGCCACCACGGACCTCGCGGCCGACCTGCGGCGGCTGGTCGACGGCGCCAACCACGGCGTGCCCACCGAGGTCGACCTGGACCTGCCGCGGGCGGTGCCGCAGGAGGTGGCGCGTTCCGCGTTGCGGCTGGTGCAGGAATCGCTGACCAACATCGGGAAGCACGCCGCGGGCGCGCGCGGCGCGACCGTGCTCGCCGAGATCGCCGGGGAAGAACTGCACCTCCGGATCGACGACGACGGCCGCGGCCAGGACCAGCGACCGGCCGGTGGGTCGGGCGGCTACGGTTTGATCGGGATGCGCGAGCGGGTCGAGCTGCTGCACGGCCGGCTCGCCGCGGGGCCGGCGCCGGACGGCGGCTGGCGGGTCGAGGCGTGGTTGCCGCTGGAAGGAGTGGAATGATCCGGGTGCTGATCGCGGACGACCAGGACATGGTGCGCATTGGTTTCCGGATGATCCTCGACGCGCAGGACGACATCGAGGTGGTCGCCGATGTCGCGGACGGCGTCGCCGCGGTGGGCAAGGCGCGTGAGCTGCGGCCGGACGTGTGCCTGCTGGACATCCGCATGCCGGGCCTGGACGGCCTGGAGGTGACCCGGCAGCTGGCCGGCCCCGATGTCGCCGACCCGCTCAAGGTGGTCGTGGTGACCACGTTCGACCTGGACGAGTACGTGCACACCGCCCTGCGCAACGGCGCGAGCGGCTTCCTGCTCAAGGACGCCGGCCCGGCACTGCTGATCGAGGCCATCCGCGCCGCGGATCGCGGTGACGCGCTGGTCTCCCCGCAGATCACCGTGCGCCTGCTGAAACATTTCGACGGCGCCACCGCCAAACGGGACGTGCGGCCGCCGAACGAACCGCTCACCGCACGCGAACTGGACGTGGTCCGCGCCGCCGCCCGCGGCCTGACGAACACCGAAATCGGCGCGGAGCTGTTTCTTTCGCTGTCCACGGTGAAAACACATCTGGCATCGGTGCAGGGCAAGATCGACGCCCGCAACCGCGTGGAAATCGCCGCCTGGGCCTGGCGCTCCGGCCTGATGGACGAGAACTGAAACCCCACCCCCCACCACTCCCTGGGGGGCGACCCCACTCCATTTTATCGGGCCACGCCCCGGAAAAGGGGTGCGCGGGAAATCTGTGGACAACTCGACCCCGAGCAGGCCGCCTGTGGACAAAATCGATCCATCGCCGCGGACCGTCGCCGGAATCGGGCAGGATGGCCGCATGAACACCCGCCGACTCCGTGCCCCCATCGTTCTCCCCGCCGACCCGGCCTGCTCGGTCATCCGGGACGGCGTGGTGGACATCGACGACGACGGCCGGATCGCCTACTGCGGTCCGGCGGCCGGTGCGCCTTCCCCGGAGGGTGCGCTGGTCACCACCCTGCCCGGAATCCTGTTGCCGGGCTTGGTGAACACACACGCGCACAGCCCGATGACACTGCTGCGGGGGATGGGCGGCGAACTTCCGCTGCTGCGCTGGCTGCGGGAGGTGATCTGGCCCGCCGAGGCGAACCTGCGGCCGGACGACGTGCGGGTGGGGATGACCCTGGGTTCGCTGGAGATGTTGCGTCACGGCGTCACCACCAGCGCCGAGATGTACTTCCACGCCGAACAGATGACCGAGGCCGTGCTCGCCACCGGTGGGCGGGTGCTGCTCGGCTCGCCGATCATCGACCTGCCCGGCCTCGACTGGCACGCGATGATCACTGAGACCGAGCGCTGGATCGCGGCGGACGGATTGCGTTTCGGCCCCGGGGAACGCGTCGAACTGTCCTACGCGGCCCATTCCGCGTACATGCTGCCGGAGGAAGCGCTGCGGCTGACCGCCGAATCGGCCGCCGCGCGCGGGGCGCTGGTGCAGATCCACGTGGCGGAGGCGCCGGACGAGGACGCGCGCCAGCGCGCCGAGCACGGTTCGGTGCCCCTGCTGCTGGACAAGGTGGGCATGCTCGACGGCCGGATCATCGCGGCGCACGCGGTGCATCTGTCCGATGAGGACATCGCCCTGTTCGCCGCGCGGGGCGTGGGTGTCGCGCACTGCCCCGGGTCCAACGCCAAGCTGGCGTCCGGTATCGCGCGGCTGACCGACCTGCGCGCCGCGTCGGTCCCGATCGGGCTCGGCACCGACGGGCCCGCGAGCAACGACGATCTCGATCTTTGGGAGGAGGTGCAACTGACCGCGATGCTGGCCCGTCTGTCCACACAGGACTCCACGGTGCTCGGCGCGCGGGACGCCCTGCTGCTGGGCACCCGGGGTGGCGCGGAAGCGCTGGGGCGAAACGACATCGGGGCGCTCGAGACCGGCCGGTGGGCCGATCTCGTGCACGTCGACGTCGACGATCCCGCGTTCGCCACCGGGCTGGACGTACCGGACGAGCAGCTGCTGGCGAACCTGGTGTGGGGAGCCGGATCCCGCCGGGTGCGCGATGTCTGGGTGGCGGGGGAACAGGTGGTCGGCGAAGGCGAGTCGCTGCGGGTGGACCGGGACAAGGTGCAGCACGGCGTGGCCGAGGCGGCGGCGCGGATCCGCGGGTGACCGAGCCCGCGCTACCGCCGGTCGCTCCGGTGCGGGTGGTGCTGGACGCGCTGGCGGCGCGGGGCGCCGAGGCGGCGGTGGGTGGATCCGGCCTGCTCGCCGCGCTCGGGCTCGGCTCGGTGGTGCACGACTGGGACGTCACGACCGAGGCGCCGGCCGAGGTGGTGCGGTCGGCGCTGGGCGACACCGGGCTGACGTTCCGGCCGGACACCGTGCGCGACGGCCCCTACGCGACGCGGGAGCGGTTCGCGGTCGACGAAGGGCCGGTGGACGTGCTGGTCGGTTTCGCGATCCGGACGGCGACCGGCGTCGAGGCGCTGCCGACCCGGGTCACCGGGCACTGGCGGGGCCTGCCCCTGGCCGATCCGGCGGTCTGGGCACGGGCCTACCGGTTGCTCGGCCGCACCGCGAAGGCCGACCTGCTCGACGAGTGGCTCCGGGCGAACCCCGACCGCGCGCGCTGACCGTGGAACTCGGCGACGTCCGCTGGCCGGGATCGGTCGGGATCGGCGGGAGCGCGCCGGGTTCGCTTCGCCGCCGAGGGGGCCGGACCGCTCGTCACGCCGACATCGTTCGAGGTGGCCGGGTTCGGGCGAACCTCCGGCTAGCGGGCCGGGCGGGGGCGGAGCACGAGTTCGGTGAGGTGGGCGTCCGGGGTCGCGGAGACCGCGGCCAGGACGGCGGTGGCCACCGAATCCGGACGCAGGTACTGCTCCGGCGCGTAGTCCTTGCCTTCGCCCGCGATGATGTCGCGCTGCATCTCGGTGTCGGTGCGGCCGGGGAACACCGAGGTCACCCGCACGCCGTGCGGCTCCTCCTCGGCGCGCAGCACGTCGGCGAAGGCGCGCAGGGCGAACTTGCTGGCCGCGTACGGGCCCCAGCCTTCGCGGGCGGTCAGGCCTTGGCCGGAGTTGATCAGCACCACGTGTCCCCGGGCGGCGCGCAGCGTGGGGAGCAGCAGGCGGGTCAGCTCCACCACGGCGAGCACGTTGACCTCGTAGTTCTTCCGCCACGCCGCGGTGGGGGCCTGCTCGACCGTGCCGAGTTCGGCCACGCCCGCCGAATGCACCAGCACGTCCAGTGCGCCGATCTCGGCGGTCGCGGTGCGCAGCGCCTCGGGGTCGGTCAGGTCCACCGGCCACGGCCGCGCGCCGGGCAGTTCGGCGGCCCGTTCGGTGAGGGTGTCCGCGTCGCGGCCGCCGAGCAGTACCCGGTGGGTCGGTTCGAGGGCGTGTGCGACGGCGGCGCCGATGCCGCGGGTGGCGCCGGTGACGAGCGCGAGTGGGGTGTCCGCCATGGGACAAACCCTAGGCGGCCGCTTGACTCGCCGCTCTTCGCGGCATGAGATGCCCGAATGGACTCGACGAAGATCCAACCGGGCAACCGCGTGCTCGCCAAGGTCGCGCTGCGGATCATGCCGTTCCTGGCGCTGCTGTACTTCGTGAACTACCTCGACCGGGTCAACATCGGCTTCGCCGCGCCGAACGGGATGAACAAGGAACTGGGGCTGAGCGCGACCGCGTTCGGGTTCGCCTCCGGGGTGTTCTTCCTCGGCTACCTGGTGCTCGAGGTGCCGAGCAACCTCGCGCTGCACCGGTTCGGCGCGCGGCGCTGGATGGCGCGGATCATGATCACCTGGGGTGTGGTGGCCACGGTCATGGCGTTCGTGCCGAACGCGACCACGCTGATCATCCTGCGGTTCCTGCTCGGGGTCGCCGAGGCGGGCTTCTTTCCCGGGATCATCCTGTACCTGACCTACTGGTTCCCGGCGTCGCAACGGGCGAAGGCGGTGGCGCTGTTCATGGCGGCGGTGCCGGTGTCCACCGCGATCGGGTCCACGCTGTCCAGCCTGCTGATCGCGCACGGCCACGGCGTGTTCGGGCTGTCCGGGTGGCGGTTCATGTTCCTGGTCGAGGGCGTGCCCGCGATCCTGCTCGCGGTGGTGACCTGGTTCTACCTGACCGACCGGCCGGAGAAGGCGAACTGGCTCACCGCCGCCGAACGGGACTGGCTGGCCGCCGAACTCGACGCGGAGCGGCGCGCCACCGAGGCCGAGCACCACTGGCCGCTGCGCAAGGCGCTCACCCATCCGCGAATCCTCGCGCTGGCGTTCGTCTACTTCGGAATCGCCTACGGCCTGTACGCGCTCGGGTTCTTCCTGCCCACCATCATCAAGGGGTTCGCCGAGCAGTTCGGCACGAGTTTCACCACGACCCAGTCCGGGTTGATCAACGCGATCCCCTATGTGATCGGCGCGGTGGCGATGGTGCTCTGGGCGCGGCACGGGGACCGCACCGGCGAGCGGAAATGGCATGTCGCGCTGCCGATGCTGCTCGGCGGGGCGGCCATCCCGATCGCGCTGTACCTGGGCAATCCGTTCGCCGCCATGGTCGCGGTGACCGTGTGCGCGACCGGGGTGTGCGCCGCGCTGCCCACGTTCTGGGCGCTGCCGTCGAACTTCCTGTCCGGGGCGGCGGCCGCCGGCGGTATCGCGCTGATCAACTCGCTGGGCAACATCAGCGGATTCGCCGCGCCCTACCTCACCGGCTGGCTGCGGGACCTGACCGGCACGCAGCGCGCCGGGATGTGGGCGGTCGGCGGGTGCATGATCGCCGCCGCCTGCGTCGCGCTCGCCCTGGGCGCGAAACCCAAGGCGAGCGCGAGCCGGGAGTGACCGCGCCCGCCGCGCCCGAGCCCGCGGCGGGTGCGGCCGCTGCCGGGTCTAGCGGCGGCCGATCTGGCCGACCGTGCCCCAGCGGCCCTTCTTCCACACCGAGACGATCGACGGGCGGGGCTGGGAGGCGCCGCCGTCGGGCCAGTGCGAGGTGGGGTTCGCCGAACTCGGCGCGTCCTCGCCGGGGTGCTGGACCGCGACCAGCACCAGGTGGTCGGTGATCACCGGGCCGCAGGTCTCCGCCCCGACCGGCACCGAGAGGAACTGCTTGACGTGCCCGCGCTCGGGCCCGGTGACCGGCACCGAGAACAGGCCGTCGTTGGCGCCGAGGGCGTTGCCGTCGGTGGAGATCCACAGGTTCCCGTGCCGGTCGAAGGCGACGTTGTCCGGGCAGGAGATCGGGCTCACCTGGTCCTTCGGGAAGCCGCCGAAGTAGGTGTCCGCGGCCTTCGGGTCGCCGCAGACCAGCAGCAGGCGCCAGGAGAACTTCGTCGACGCGGCGTCGCCGTTGGCCTCCTCCCACTCCAGGACGTGGCCGTTCTTGTTGCGGTTGCGCGGGTTCGCCTCGTCCGCACCGGCCTTTCCGGTCGCTCCGCGGTCGGTGTTGTTGGTCAGCGCCGCGTAGATCCGGCCGTTCACCGGGTTCGGCTCGATGTCCTCCGGGCGGTCCATCTTCGTCGCGCCCGCCTTGTCCGCGGCGAGCCGGGTGAAGACGTACACCTCCTCCGCGGTGAAACCGTCCACAAAGGACTGATTGCCGCTGGCCAGCGGGATCCACTCGCCGGTGCCGTCGAACTCGCCGTCGGCCGGGAGCTTGCCGCTGCCGTCGATCTCGGCGGCCGGGCTGTCGCCGGTGAACCTGGCGACGTACAGCGTGCCGTCGTCCAGCAGCGCCGAGTTGTGCCGCCGGGCGTGCGCGCTCTTGCCCTTCTTGTACTTGCCCTTCGAGACGTACTTGTAGATGTAGTCGAAGCGCTCGTCGTCACCGGAGTACACCGCCACCCGGCCGTCGGCGGTGATCTTGATGTTCGCGGCCTCGTGCTTGAACCGGCCGAGGTGGGTGTGCTTGATCGGCGTGGAGTTCGGGTCGTTCGGGTCGATCTCCACCACCCAGCCGAAGCGGTTGGGCTCGTTGGGTTCCTGGGCGATGTCCCAGCGCTTGTCGAAGCGCTCCCACTTGCGGGTGCTCGCCGTGCCCTTGAGCCCGTACCGCGCCTGCCGAGCCTTCGCGACCGGATCGGTGACGCTGTCCGCGTTGGCGAAGTACTGGTTGAAGTTCTCCTCACCGGAGAGCACCGTGCCCCACGGCGTCACGCCGCCGGAGCAGTTGTTCTGGGTGCCGAAGACCTTCTTGCCGGTCGGATCGGCCGAGGTCTTCAGGAACTTCGACCCGGCGGCCGGCCCGCGCACCTCGAACGGGGTGTTCAGCGTGATGCGGCGGTTGTACGGGCTGGGCACGGCGCGCAGCGCGCCGCCCACCGGGTCGCGGAAGGTCTGCACCACCGACAGCCCGTGCGCGGCCCAGGCGATCCTGGCCTGCTCCTCGGTCGGGTTGTCGGGGTCGTACTGGTCGGCCGGGAACATGTGCACCTCGGTGGTGTACTCGTGGTTGACCACGAGCAGGTTCCGGATGCCCAGCGGGTCCTGCGGGATCAGGCCGGTGAAGTCGTTGTTGTAGCCGAACTGCTTCTCCTGCGCGGCCGCGGTCTGCTTGGTGAAGTCGAACTTCGGCGCGCCGGGCACCACCGGGTCGCCCCAGCGGATCACCACGCTCTGCGCGTACCCGTCCGGGATGGTCACCGCGTCGGCCGTGTTGGGCGGCACCGGGTCGAAGTCGGTGCCCGGCACACTCCGCCCCGCACCACCCGCGACACCGGGCGCGGCGGGGGTCGCGGGCTCGGCGGCCGCGCTGCCGGACAGGGCGGCGAACCCGCCGGCGGCCGCGGCCATCACCGCACCGGCCTTGAGCGCGCCGCGGCGGGAGACCACGTCCTTGACCACGTCGCCGAAGTATGCGTTGCCGGACTCGTTCGGGGCTTCATGCGCGCACGCGTTGCCGCAGCGGTACTCGCACGTGATGGGCGAACGGCCACCGGGGTGGTGGGCGAACAAGGGCAGCAGCCGCCCAGGCTCGACTGACACAAGGCCTCCAGGTCACTCAGTCGGGGAACGGCCCGACGCTAAGCAACCAAAACAAGGCGACTAGGACATTCAGGTGAACAACGCGCGAACGCGAATATCCGTTCGATCACTCTCCGAAGTCGCCGAGTTCGACACCCGCACCGGACCTCCGACACCAGTTCGGAGCTCCGACGCTAAGGCAACGGGCCGGCGATCGGTACTACCGTTCGTTGGCCCGTTGTTCACCCGGAGCTTCAGAACTCCTCACCGACGAGCGCGGCTTCCGCGGGCACGTCGTGCGGGTCGCGTGCGCGCTGCCGCACGGCAAGCAGGCCCCCGGCGAGCAGGCACAGCACGGCGGCCACCACGAACGGGGCCTGCGGCGAACCGAACCACTCCGCGACATGACCGACCAGGGTCGCGGCCGCGGCGCCGCCGAGCCAGCGGCAGAAGTTGTAACCCGCGCTGGCCACCGGCCGGGGCGCGTCGCTGATCGACATCGCGGTACCGGTGAACAGCGTGTTCAGCAGCCCGGAGACCAGACCGGAGGCGATGATCGCGACGACCAGCAGCGGTTTGCTCGGAACCGCCATCACCAGCATGAGCAGCGCGTAGCCGAGAACGGCGACCACGGTCGCGTGCCGCTCACCGAGCTTGCCCGCCAGCTTCGGCGCGAGCAGCACGCCCGCGACGGCGACGCACACGCCCCAGCCGCAGAACACCAGGCCGACGGCGATCGCGTTCCACTTCAGCACGAACGGCGACCAGGCCAGCACCGCGAAGAAGGCCGCGGTGTAGAGCGCCGAGCCGATCGACGTGCGCAGCAGGCCCGCGTGCCCGAGCGCGCGCAGCGGGTCGAGCAGGCGGATCCGCGCCCGTTTCTCGTGGGCGTCCCCGGCCAGGTACACCGCGCAGAGCACCAGCGCACCGGCCATCAGCACCGCCGTGCCGAGGAACGGCCCGCGCCAGGAGATGCTGCCGAGCAGGGCGCCCAGCAGCGGGCCCACCGCCAGGCCGACGCCGAGCGCCGCCTCGTAGAGCAGGATCGCCCCGGCCTGCCCGCCGGTGGCCGCGCCGACGATCACCGACAGCGCGGTCGCGATGAAGAACGCGTTGCCCAGCCCCCACACCGCGCGCAACCCGACCAGCTGCTCGATCGACCCGGCGGCGGCGCACAGCGCGGTCGCGGCGACGATCAGGGTCAGCCCGGCGAGCACGGTGCGCTTGGCGCCGAACCGCGCGCTCGCCGCGCCGGTGATCAGCATCGCGAGCACCTGGACGCCCAGGTACGAGGAGAAGAGCAGGGTCACCTCGGACGGCGTGGCGTGCAGCCCCTCGGCGATGGACAGCAGGATCGGGTCCACCAGGCCGATGCCCATGAACGCGATGACCGCGGCGCCCGCGGTGATCCACACCTGCTTGGGCTGTCCCTTGACCGCGTCCAGCAGGCTCGAATGACGCTCACTCACCGGGGATCAGTTCCTCCTTCTTCTCGTTCGCGGGTTCGAGCAGCCGGCGCAGCGCGGGCAGCGCCGCGTCGATCGCCACGCGCTCACCGGGATCCAGCGCGGCCAGCCGCTCGCGCAGGAACTCCTCCCGGGCGACCACGATTTCGTCGTAGTACCGCTCGCCTTCGGCGGTGACCCGCACCAGCACCGCGCGACCGTCCTCGGGATCCCGGGCGCGGCTGACCAGGCCGAGACGCTCCAGGCGACCGACCACGTCGGTCATCGACGGCAGCCGCACCCCCTCGAGCTCGGCCAGCGCGGTCATCCGGCGCGGGCCGCGCGCGATGAGTTCGGAAAGGACCGAGCCCTGGGTGAGGGTGAGCTGGTGCTGCGGGGTCTGCCGCCGCACGACGTAGTAGAGCCGGAATACCAGCGGGCGCAGTTCGTGGGCCAGTTCGGCTACTCCGGAAGTCACTTAGCCAGGCTAACTAATATTGCTTAGGGTGTCGAAGTAATTTCAGGCACAGGTACCGTCGCGGCATGGACGCGGTGGTTTTCGATCTCGACGGCGTGCTGGTCGACTCCGAGCAGACCTGGGACGAGGTGCGGCGCTCGGTGGTCGCCGAGCACGGCGGCGCCTGGACCGCCGAGGCGACCCGGGCGCAGCAGGGCATGAGCACCCCCGAGTGGGCGCGGTACCTGGTCGAGGAGCTGGGCGCGCGGCTGACTCCGGAACGGATCGCCGAGGTGGTGGTCGAGCGGATGGTCCAGGCCTACGCGGACGGCCCGCCGGTGCTGCCGGGCGCCACCGAGACCGTGCGCGCGGTCGGCGCGCGCTACCCGGTGGCGATCGCCAGCTCCTCGCCGCCGGTGCTGATCAAGGCTTTCCTCGACGCCACCGGACTCGGCGAGCTGGTGCGGGTCGCGGTCTCCAGCGAACAGGTGGCCGCGGGCAAACCGGCGCCGGACGTCTACCTGGAAGCCGCTCGTCAACTGGGCGTGGTCGCGAGAGAGTGCGCGGCCGTCGAAGACACCACGAACGGGCTGCGCGCGGCGATGAACGCGGGCATGACCGTGTACGCGGCGCCCAACCCGCATTTCCCGCCGGATCCGGAAGTCCTGGCGAAGGCGACCGCGGTGCTCGACGGGATCGGCGACCTCCCCGCCGCCCTCGGCCTGCCCTCAGGGCTCCAGTAGCTCGGCGGGGTCGAAGTCCAGCTTGATCGGTTCATCGATCGCGAACCGCTGACCGCCGCGCGCGGTCGCGTGATCCACGTAGTGGTCGCCGTCGAGGCGGCCGAGGCGAAGCGCGACATACCGGGCTGCGTAGTTGATCTCAACCCGGAGGTACCACGGGACTCCGGCCGCGGCGCACAAGTGCGGCTTGTCGATGCGATCTCGCCTGCGGCTGGACGGGGACACGAACTCGATCGGCATCAGCACCCGATCGGCGGGCACCCAGGTGGCACCCCGCGCGGATTCTTTCAAGATCGTCAGATCGGGCTGGGTCCAGGTGTCCGACGAGAACCGCACGTTGACCGTGCCGTAGGGCAGTAGCCCCGCGCTTCGAACAGAACCATCGAGGATGACTCCGAGTCTTATCTCGCCATAGGAATTCGCCGCACCTTCGTACGGGCTCATGATGAGGTAGCCCCCCAGGCACTCGTATTTGTGCGCGTGCACCCGGGGGATCGGCAGGTAGTGCTCGGCCAGCTCGGTGTTCCACATCCCGTAGAACTCCACCAGCGGATCGAACTCCGAGGGGACAGTCAGCGGCTCGGCCATGGCACTCCTCCTTTCCTTCGCGGGTCGCTGAGTCCTGGGGAGGACGAGTTCCAGTGTGCCCGAGCGGGGCTCAAAGGCAAGCCCTGACCTGCACGAACGGCCCGTTCACCGCGAATTCTGCGATGAACGGGCCGTTCGTGCGGACCAGCGGCAGGACTACCGGTCGACTTCGCCGCGGATGAACTTCTCCACCGCGTCGCGTGCCTCGGAGTCGTTGTACTGCACCGGCGGCGACTTCATGAAGTAGGAGGAGGCGGACAGGATCGGGCCGCCGATGCCGCGGTCGGCCGCGATCTTCGCGGCGCGCACGGCGTCGATGATGATGCCCGCCGAGTTCGGCGAGTCCCACACCTCGAGCTTGTACTCCAGGTTCAGCGGCACGTCACCGAAGGCGCGGCCCTCCAGCCGCACATAGGCCCACTTGCGGTCATCCAGCCACTGCACGTAGTCCGACGGTCCGATGTGGACATTGCCCTTGCCGAGCTCCCGGTCGACCTGCGAGGTGACCGCCTGGGTCTTGGAGATCTTCTTGGACTCCAGGCGCTCGAGCTCCTTCATGTTCAGGAAGTCCATGTTGCCGCCCACGTTGAGCTGCATGGTGCGGTCGAGCTGGACGCCGCGGTCCTCGAACAGCTTGGCCAGCACGCGGTGCGTGATGGTCGCGCCGACCTGGGACTTGATGTCGTCGCCGACGATCGGCACCCCGGCCTGGGTGAACTTCTCCGCCCACTCCGGGTCCGACGCGATGAACACCGGCAGCGCGTTCACGAACGCCACCCGGGCGTCGATCGCGGCCTGCGCGTAGAACTTGTCGGCTTCGTCCGAGCCCACCGGCAGGTAGGAGACCAGCACGTCCACCTTGGCGTCGCGCAACGCGGCCACCATGTCGACCGGCGCCTCGTCGGACTCCTCGATGGTCTCCCGGTAGAACCGGCCGAGCCCGTCCAGGGTGTGCCCGCGCTGCACGGTGACGCCGAGCGGCGGCACCTCGGCGAACTTGATGGTGTTGTTCTCGCTGGCCACGATGGCTTCCGAAAGATCGCGGCCGACCTTCTTCGCGTCCACGTCGAACGCGGCGACGAACTCCACGTCACCCACGTGGTAGTCGCCGAACTGCACGTGCATCAAGCCGGGCACACGCGAGTCGGGGTCGGCGTCGCGGTAGTACTGGACGCCCTGCACCAGCGATGCCGCGCAGTTGCCGACGCCAACGATGGCCACCCGAACTTTCCGGCGGTTCTCGCCCATGCCGGTTTCTCCTTAGCTCGTTATCTGTGTAGTAGGTGCTCGCCGAACCCGCGTCCCGCGGCTCAGGCCTGCTGGCCGCGCTGCTCGGCTTGTTCGTGCGCGATCAGCTCGTTGAGCCAACGCACCTCCCGCTCGCTGCTCTCCAGACCCAGCCGGTGCAGTTCGCGGGTGTAGCGGTCGATCTTTTCCTCGGCCCTGGCCAGGGCGGCGCGAAGCCCTTCACGGCGTTCCTCGACGCGACGGCGGCGGCCTTCCAATATGCGCATCCTGACGTCGGCCGGTGTCCGGGAAAAGAACGCCAGGTGGACGCCGAAACCTTCGTCGTCCCAGGTCTGCGGGCCCGCGTCACCGAGGAGTTCGGCGAAGTGTTCCTTGCCCTCCGCGGTGAGCTTGTAGACCCGGCGGGCGCGCTTGCCCCACGTTCTGGTCTGGGATCGGCCGGCCTCCCGGGCGACCTCGTCCAGTTCTTCCACGATGAAGCCGGCCCGCTGCAACCGCCTCAGGGTCGGGTACAGCGAGCCGTACGAGAACGTGCGGAACATGCCGAGGGTGTCGTGGAGCCGTTTGCGCAGCACGTAGCCGTGCATGGGCGCTTCGTGCAGCAGTCCGAGGATCGCGAACTCCAGCACAGTGCACCCCCTTCCGGGAACAAACGGCCAAGCGGTGCGTTGCCCTGGATACCGCTTGGTGACTAGCGCAACCTACCCGGCCATTATATCGCGCCGATACATCGAAGTGGTGTACCTAACCTTTCGGGAAGCACTACCTCGGCCGAATTACGGTGATGAAATTCACCAGAGAGTTACCAAATCGTCGGCGTGTCCCGCGCGTCCTGACGATCACTAGGCAGAACGGCTCATGTCGCCCCCTTGCCGGACACGTACTCTGTCAGCGTGCGAAACCAGCGGCAGGTCGTGGACTACGCGTTGCAGCGCCGTGCGCTGCTCGCCGGCGTCTACTCCGGTCGCGTCGGCACCATGGACGTCTGCGACGCCACTCCGTACCTGCTCAGAGCGGCGAAGTTCCACGGTGAACCGAGCGACGTCAGCTGTCCGGTGTGCCGGAAGGAAGCCCTGACACTGGTCTCCTGGGTGTACGGCGACGAGCTCAAGCACGTCGCCGGCTCGGCGCGCACGACGGCGGAACTCCAGCGGATGGCCGCGCTGTTCGAGGAGTTCACCGTCTACGTGGTGGAGGTCTGCCGGTCGTGCGGCTGGAACCACCTGGTGCAGTCATACGTCCTGGGCACAGGGACCCCGCAACGTCCGTCGCGAAGGACAGCGGGACAGTGACGGCAGCGAGAGGCGCAGTTGTTGACCGCAGAACGGCGAACCCCGACTCGCCGGTCTGGGAGGCTCATTCGTGAACGACCATCGCAACCGCTCCTGGCCTGGTCAGGAGCCTGATGCATACCGCCATGCCCAGTGGCCGACCGGCGACGAGCAGGCACCCCAGTGGCCGACCGGGGACGAACCGCCCCGGCGCGTGCGGCAGGCGGCCCCGCAGCCTCCGCAGTGGCCGACCGGGGACGAACAGGCTCCGCGGTGGCCCGGTGGCGGCGACCCCGACGCCCCTCGTGGCACACGTCACGTCCGCCAGGTCCCGCCGCCACCCCCGCCACCGGGCCGGCGGCCGCAGGGTCCGCCACCGGGCGGCCCGCCGCGCGGCGGGCGGCCCCCGCAGAACGGCGGCTACCGGCCGCCGCCTCCGCCGCCGCCCCCGCGGCGTCCCCAGGTCGAGCAGCCGACCGGGATGATCGGTGAACGGATCGGCCCGAACGACCGGGAACCGGAGCTGCTCACCCACGAGCACAACGGCGCCGGGCTGTCCGGATACGACGACGGTTACGACGATGGACACGACGACTGGCACTCCGGTGAGCAGGCGCGGTTCAACGAGTTCGGCCCGGACGACGAACCGGGCGACGAGGAACCGGACGGCAAGAAGAAAAAGCCGGTGCTGACCGCGAAACAGCGCAAGAAGCGGCGTTGGAAGATCGTCCGCCGGACCCTCTACGTGCTGTTCGGCCTGTTCGTGGTGCTGCCCGCAGTGGCGTTCACCGTCGCCTACTTCGTCGTCGACGTGCCCACCCCGGAAGAGGTGGCCGCGCGGCAGAACCAGGTCGTCACCTACTTCTACGCGAACAACACCGAGATGGGTAAGGAGGTCCCGGCGGGCGGCAACCGGCAGCTGCTCAAGCCCGAGGAGATCCCGGACGTGGTCAAGCACGCCGTGTACGCGGCGGAGGACTCCTCGTTCGAGACCAACAACGGTTTCGACCTCAAGGGCATCCTGGGCGCGGTCTGGAACAACGTCACCGGCGGCACCGGCGGCGGGTCCACCATCTCGCAGCAGTACATCAAGAAGGCCACCGAGAACGAGGACCCCACGCTCACCCGTAAGGCGCTCGAGCTGGTGAAGTCGTTCAAGATGAACCAGACCCAGGACAAGCGGGACATCATCACCGCGTACCTGAACACGATCTTCTTCGGGCGCAGCGCCTGGGGCATCCAGACCGCGGCGAAGGGCTACTTCGGCAAGGACGTCAAGGACCTCAACGCGTCCGAGGCCGCGCTGCTGGCCGGGATGATCCAGGGACCGGGCAAGGACAAGAACGTCGAGTACATGCACCGCCGCTGGAACTACGTGCTGGACCAGATGGTGGCCAACAACTGGCTGTCCAAGACCGACCGCGCGGCGGCCCAGTTCCCCAACCTGATCCCGCCGGAGGACAGCAAGCCGCAGCTGATCAAGGGCCCGAACGCGCTCATCCAGGCCAGGGTGAAGGCCGAGATGCTGGCCCGGGGCTACCCGGAGGAGAAGATCCAGGCGGGCGGCTACAAGATCTACACCACGATCGACCCGAACGCGCAGAAGCTCGCGGAGAACGCGGTCAACGAGGTGATGAAGGACCAGCACTTCAAGCCCGAGGACCAGATCGGGAAGGCGCTGGTCGCGGTGGACCCGAAGACCGGCGGGGTGATCGCCTACTACGGCGGCCCGAACACCAAAGAGGACGCGCGCGACGGCGCCGCCACCCCGCGCAACCCGGGGTCGTCGTTCAAGCCGTTCGACCTGGTCGCGTTGCTGCAGAAGGGCAAGGGACTCGGCGAGACGTACGAGGGCAAGTCCGGGCAGAAGTTCCCCGGCTTCCCCAAGGGCGTCAACAACGTGACCGACTGCGACAGCTCGCAGTGCACGGTGGCCGAGGGCATGGAGAAGTCGGTCAACTCGGTCTTCACCGACATGGTCAGCAACTACCTCAGCGTGCCGCCGGTGATCGAGGCCGCGAAGCAGGCGGGCATCCCGGAGAAGAACGGCAACGGCGCGGAGACCATGGCCAACGGCGACTTCAACATCGCCATCGGCGGTGGCAAGACGCAGGTCACCGTGGAGGACATGGCGGCCGCGTACGCCACCTTCGCGAACCAGGGCATGCGCAACGAGCAGCACTTCGTCTCGAAGGTCACCACGCCCAGCGACGAAACGGTCCTCGAGGTCACGCCGAGTGCCCAGCCCGCGTTCGACCCCAACTCCGAGAAGAGCAAGCAGATCGCGGGCAACGTCACCGAATCACTGATCCCGGTGGTCCCGCGTTCGAAGCTGAACTGCCCGAACGGGCACGAATGCGCGGGGAAGACCGGTACGCACCAGGCGGTCGGCGGCACCACCAAGGACAACAACCAGGCCTGGATGGTCGGCTACTCGCCGTCCATCTCGGTGGCCACCTGGGTGGGCACGTTCGCCAACCCGTCGATCGCGCTCATCGACTCGACGACCCACAAGCCGATCTACGGCAGCGGCCTGCCCGGCAAGATGTGGGAGAAGTTCATGGAGGACTTCCTCAAGGGCAAGCCGAACGAGAAGTTCGAGAGCGTCAAGCCGATCGGCAAGCAGGCGGTCTCCGCGCCGCCGTCGAGCCCGAAACCGCCGCCCAGCACGTCCACGCCGCCGAGCACGAGCACGCCGCCGCCGGACACCTCGACCCCGACCGAACCGCCGGACACCGACACCTCGACGCCGTCGCGGCCTACCGGGCGGCCGACCGGCTTCCCGGATCCCGGGCTCGGCGGGCCGGGCAACAACAACGGCGGCCTGATCCCGGGCACGCGGGAATCGGGTTAGCCGAGCCCGGCTCCCGGGAGCTAGGCGCGGAGTGAAACCACTCGGCGCTCGGCGGCGGCGAGGCGGGCGGCTTCGATCACGCGGAGGGCGGCGAGCGAACTCGCCGGATCGACCGGGAAGGCGCCCGCGCCGAGCACGGCGTCGCGGACCTCGGCGTAGAAGCGTTCGTAGCGCCCGGTTTCGGTGGGCACGCGTTCGGTGTCCTCGCCGACGCCGAGCACTCCGGCGTCGGATTCGGGTTCCACGCCCCAGCCGGGATCGCCGGGCCGCAAGCCCGCGAGCACCTGCGGCTCCTGCACGTCGAGCCCGTACTTGGTGAACGTGGCGCGCTCGCCGAGCACCCGGAACCGCGGGTTGCGGGTCGCGGCCAGCGCGGAAGCCCACAGGTGCGAGCGCACGCCGTTTTCGTGGTGCAGCGCGACGAACGTGTCGTCGTCCACGGCGACCCCGGGCCGTCGCCGGTCGAGTTCGGCGTACACCTCGGCCGCCGGGCCGAACAGCTGCAGCGCCTGGTCGACGATGTGCGCGCCGAGGTCGTAGAGCAGCCCGCCCGCCTCGGCCGGATCGCCGAACTCGCGCCAGTTGTCCTTCGGCTTCGGCACCCAGCGGTCGTAGCGGGATTCGAACCGGAACAC
The DNA here is from genome assembly GCF_009765355.1 of Amycolatopsis anabasis. Lineage (GTDB taxonomy): Bacteria > Actinomycetota > Actinomycetes > Mycobacteriales > Pseudonocardiaceae > Amycolatopsis > Amycolatopsis anabasis. The sequence continues at coordinate 202,288 of NZ_VTHK01000001.1, forward strand.
CTCGCCGAGGCGGCCCGAGTCCAGGATCTTGCGCACGGTCAGGAAGTCCGAGTCGTAGCGGCGGTTCTGGAACACGGTCAGCCCCACGCCCGCGTCGGCGGCGCGGACGACCCGCTCGGCCTCGGCGGCGGTCGGCGCGAACGGCTTGTCCACCACCACCGGTTTGCCCGCCTCGATCGCGCGGAGCGCGAGCGGCACGTGGGTCCGGTTCGGCGTGCTCACCACGACCAGATCCAGGTCCGCGGCGCGGGCGAAGAGCGCGTCGGCGTCCGGCAGCACGGCGGCCTCCGGGTACGCCGCGCGGGCCCGGTCGGCGCGTTCGGGATTGCCGGTGACGATCGCGGACACCGCGAGGCCCGGGGTCGCGGCCACCAGCGGGGCGTGGAACCGCTGCCCGCCGACGCCGTAGCCGAGGATGCCGACGCGCAACTCAGGAGAAGCCATGCGGCCAATTAGACAACAGCGAGGATTTCCCCTGCCCAGCCGCCGGAACCGCCCGACCTTTCCCCACCAACCGCGCGCCCCATACCTAAGGCACCCCCCACCCGTCCCGGGGGCCGAGCCCTGCACCAGTCTACCGGGGCCGGGGGCTGGCGCCTCGGAAAAAGCGGGGTTGTCCACAGGATGAGGCCGATGTGGACAAACCTGTTTTCGGGCGGGGCAAGAGTCTTTCGGTAAACCCCGCACCCTGGTGGAGATCGGCGAACGGGCCGCGCGCCTGCTCGGGATCGGGCTGGCCGATCTCGTGCGGTTGCTCGATCTGGCCGGGCGCGCGGAAGCGCGGCTGAGCGCCTGCTCCCGCTGCCGCCGAGCCGAATTGACGGGCGGTTCACCTGGGGGCGACCCCGGTGGAACTAACATCCCGCGAGTGCCCAGGCCGACCGAGCAGAACGCCACATCCGCGCCCGAGTCCCTCGACGCGCGGCAGAGAGTGGCGCCGAGCCGGACCGAGCCGCTGGTCGCCGCGGCCACCCGGCCGATCGGCGGACCGCTGGGCGACCACGCCGCGGTGGGCCGCCACTGGTTCTGGTCACCGCTGCGCGTGGTGCTGCTGCTCGCGATGCTCACCCTGGTGTTCGGCTGGTTCGGCAAGGCGGGCTGCATCCAGCAGTTCACCAACGACCAGGGCCAGGCCGAACTGGACTGGCGATCCGGCCGGCCGTACGTGGCGATGTGCTACTCCGACATCGTCCCGCTCTACGGCGCGGAACGGCTGAACAACCCGGACACGTTCCCGTACGCCACCAAATGGGTCGACGACGAGGGCACCCCGAACGCGCACGACCGGTACATGGAGTACCCGGTGCTGACCGGGCTCTTCCAGTGGGTCAACGCGAAGCTCACGCACGGCTGGCTCGCGATCGCCGGCTCCGGCTGGTTGCCGAGCGCGATCCCGGTCGCGGTCTACTTCAACATCACCGCGTTCTTCCTGGCCGTGGCGTGGCTGGCGACCGTGTGGGCGGTGAACCGGATCGCGGGACGCAGACCGTGGGACGCCGCGCTGGTCGCGCTCTCCCCGCTGGTCATCGTGCACGCGTTCACCAACTTCGACGCGATGTCCGCGGCGTTCGCGGCGACCGGCATGCTCGCCTGGGCGCGGCGCAGACCGTGGCTCGCCGGAATCCTGCTCGGGCTGGGCGCGGCGGCCAAGCTCTACCCGTTGTTCCTGCTCGGCCCGCTGCTCGTGCTGTGCCTGCGCGCCGGGAAACTGCGCGAGTTCGGCAAGACCGCGGGCGCGACCGTGGGCACCTGGCTCGTGGTGAATGTCCCGTTCGCGCTGACCCTGCCGACCGGGTGGCGCGAGTTCTTCCGCCTCAACACCGAGCGCGGGATGGACCCCGACTCGCTGTACAACGTCATCTCCTACTTCACCGGCTGGACCGGGTTCGACGGGCCGCTGGCCCGGGGCGAGACGCCGATCTGGCTGAACATCGTGAGCGGCGGGCTGTTCCTGATCTGCTGCGCGGGCGTGGCCTACCTCGCGCTGACCGCGCCGACCCGGCCCCGGGTGGCGCAGCTGGGTTTCCTGGTGGTCGCCGCGTTCCTGCTCACCAACAAGGTGTGGAGCCCGCAGTATTCGCTGTGGCTGGTGCCGCTGGCCGTGCTGGCGATCCCGCGCTGGAAACCGATCCTCGGCTGGATGCTGATCGACGCGCTGGTCTGGGCGCCGCGGATGTTCTACTACCTCGGCGAGGACAAGAAGGGCCTGCCCGAGGGCTGGTTCCTGGGCACCGTGGTGATCCGGGACCTCGCGGTGCTCGCGCTGTGCGTGCTGGTGATCCGCGAGATCTACCGCCCGGCCACCGATCTGGTCCGGCTGAACGGGGACGACGACCCCGCGGGCGGGGTGCTCGACCGCGCCCGCGACGTCGTCACCTTCCCCCCGATCCGGTGGCCTCAGCGCACCAGCAGCCCGCCCGAGCTCAGCGGGTAGAACGGGACGGTCCCGCTGCACGGCAGCGCGTCGTGCTCGAATCCGGCGAACGCCCAGCTCCAGCCGATCCGGTCCCCGCGCGGCCCGTTGTCCTGCACGGTCAGGCCGACCCGCTTGCCGACCACGTTCACCCCAGGCAGGCCCGGCAGCTCGGCCGTTTCGACGATCCCGGTCACCACGGACACGTTCCCCTGCGTGGCCACGCAGTCGACCCGGCCGCCGAACTCGCCGAACGGCGCCCCGTCCGCCCGCCGATGATTCACGTGGAACCGGCCCTTGGCCTGGGTGAGCTGCCCGTGCGCGGCGATCGAGAACCGCACCGGGTCGCCCTGGAAGCCGGGGAAGTCGAGCACGAGCCCGCCGGACCCGGCGACGGTCGACGCGGGCGGGATCGTGGGTCCCGCCGGGGCGTCCGCGTGCGCCGGGGTGGCCGCCACGAGCGCGGTGCCGACCCCGGCCAGCACGGCGAACATGATCCTGGTCGCACGAGATCCCTTGATGCGCATGGAGTTCCTCCCTCTCACCGGACCTGGGTGCGGTCCGTGACTACGGGATCGACTCTCGCGCGGAACCGGCCGCGAACCCTCCCGCCGCGGGGCGAACCGGCCCCCTCCCGCGGGGGAGACGCGGTTCCCGCGGTCGCACCGGCTCGGCGGCGAGGAAGGCGAAGAACAGCCCGGCCAGCAGCGCGGCCCGGCCCCAGACGCCGATCATCACCGCCTGCGCGGCGAACCCGTCGTAAATGCCCGAGCCGTGGCCGGTCTGCAACGCGCCGAACCAGCGGAAGAGCCCGATGCCCAGCGCCAGATCGGCGGCGAAGTAGGCGAACACCCACGGCAGCCGGACCCGCACCAGCACGAACATCGGCAGCAGCCACAACGTGTACTGCGGCGAGTGCACCTTGTGCAGCAACAGGAATCCGCACAGCATGGCCGCGCACACCGGCAGGAACGGGAACTCGCCCTCGCGCCGGTAGCGGCGCCAGCCGAGCACGCAGGCCAGCGCGAACGAGGCGAGCACCAGCACCGGGGACAGCACGCCGACCAAGGACTGGAAACCCGCCTTGTCCGGATCCGACTCCGGCCGGAACGCCCAGTACCACAGCGAGTTCGTGGTGACGTCGATCTTCCGGTCCGCCTGGAACTCGAACGACGCCCACCAGCCCCGGAACCCGGCGAGCGCGAACGGCAGGTTCACCGCGACCGCGGTGCCGAGCGCGACCGCGACCACCCGCAGCGCGCCCCGCACATCCAGCCACGGGCTCGCCGGATCGCCTTCCTTCCCGGCCCGCCCGCCGGTGAGCACGTACAACGCGAGCGGCGCCACGAACAGCGCCGGGTACAGCTTCAGCGCGAACCCGAGGCCGAGCAGCACGGCGGCCGCGGTCGCCCGCCGCCGCAACGACCAGTCGTCCTTCAGCAGCAGGACCGCGAAGGCCGCCACCGAGGCGGCCACCGCGGCCAGGTCCCAGTTGTGGAAGGCGTACAGCACCAGCGGCGGCCCGATCGCCCACAGCAGCGCGCGCCAGCCCGCGAGCCGTCCCAGCAGCCACCCGGTGAGCAGGCCGAAGGGGGCGAGCAGCAGTGCCGAGAGCGCGAGGAAACCGGCGTCGGTGTTGGCGAACGCGGCCCCGGCCCAGATCAGCATCCCGGTGAGGACCGGGTACTCGACGGTGCCGCCGACCGGATCGCCGCGTTCGTTGAGCCCGCCGCCGACATAGGGGAAGACGTGCTTGTCGACATCCCGGCCCTGCCACAGGAACTGGATGTCGGAGTAGCAGAAATCGGCGAAGTTGCGCTGCCCGTAGTCCGGCTCGCTGCGCCCCGATTCGCTGAAGAACGGTCCGGTGCAACGGTCCTTGTTGGCGAAGCCGAGCGCGAGGGTGACCCCGCACAGCAGCACCAGCACCGCGGCGATTCGCCTCGCGGTCACTTCCGCACTGCCTCCCGCACGTACGCGATGTCCGCGGCCTGGCCTTCGTCCGGCGTCTCCACGATCACCGGCGCTCCCGCCTCGGCCGCGACCTGAACCAGCACCTCCGGGTCGATCGTGCCGTCCCCGCCGACGACGTTCGCGTGCCGGTCCCGGGTGGAACCGAACTCGTCGCGGGAGTTGTTCAGGTGCACCAGGTCGATCCGTCCGGTGATGGCCTTGACCCGGTCCACCACGCCGTCCAGCTCCCAGCCCGCCGCGAAGGCGTGGCAGGTGTCCAGGCAGAACCCGGGATCGAACTCGCCCACCTCGTCCCACAACCGGGCCAGCGCGTCGAGGTGCCGGGCCATCGCGTTGTCCCCGCCCGCGGTGTTCTCGATCAGGATCGGCACCGGGAACCCGCCGTCCGCGGCCTGGCGTTCGAAGAGCTTGCGCCAGTTGGCGAACCCCTCGGCCGCGTCCTCGCCCTGGCGCACGTGCCCGCCGTGCACGATCAGGCCCTTCGCGCCGATGCCGGCGGCGCCCTTCGCCTGCTGCAGCACGGATTTGCGGGACGGGATGCGGATGCGGTTGTTCAGCGACGCCACGTTCAGCACGTATGGCGAGTGGATGAAGACGTCCACATCGGACGCGATGATGGCGTCCGCGTTCGCGTGCCGGACCGGCGCCTTCCAGCCCTGCGGATCGGAGAGGAAGAACTGCATGACCTCGGCGCCCCGATCGAGCGCGGCGGTGAGCGGATCGTCGTCCCGGACATGAGCACCAATTCGCATGCCGCGACGCTACAGGCGACCCACTGGACGGGAATTTCCCAACTCGAAGGACAGCGGTCACGCAGGTGGAGTACGGTGAGCGCGTTCCGTGAGGCAGCGTCGGGATGCCGGAGGGCGACACATGGGGAAGACCGCACGTCGGGTCAGCACACTGGGTTTCGCGGTGGCGGCTTCCGCCGCACTGGTCCTGCCCGGTACCGCGAGCGCCGCACCCGGCCCGGATCCGCTCCTCCACGGCGACTGCCACGCCACGCTGAAGGACAAGGACGGGCGGCCGGTGACGGTCGACGTCGGCGCGCTGGTCGACAAGCCCGGCCTGCTGGACCTCGGCCTGGGCAGTGAATCGACCGGCGCCGGGAAAGACGGCAAACCGCTGCTTTCCCTCCCGGTCTCGGACCTCGTGCACGGGCTCGGCCTGAGCAATGTGCCCGTGGTCAACGAAGCCGCCACGGTCGTCTGCGACACCGCGAAGACTGCGGGCAACGGGGTGGCTGGCGCGCTGGAATCAGCGCTTCCCGGCGACGACAACGAGCCCGCCCCGCCGGACCACAAGCCGGGGCCGGGCAAGCCTATCCCGCCGACTCCTGGCAAACCCACTCCACCGAACCCCGGCAAGCCGGGTGGGGACCAGGTCAGCCCGGTGGTGAGCAACCCGTTCAACCCGGACGTGTTCGCCCCGGTCTCCGCCTTCCCCCGCGTCGGCACCGCGATCTCGGCGACCCTGCCGCTGACCGCCCCGGGCATCATCCCGCCGGTCGCGCCCGGCCTCAGCCCGGAGACCCCGCCGCCGCCGAACGTGGTCGCGCAGAACTCCGGCACCGCGGAAGCGCTGCCCGCCGCCAACCCGCCCGCGCGGCTGCCGCTGCTGCTCGCCGTGCTCGCGCTGGCCCTGGTGGCCGCAGCGCTGGTGCGGAGCTGGATGCGCCGCAAGGCCGCGTAGGACCGTCCGGCGCCAAACCTTCACACTGCGTCACCGCGTTTCCACCCGTTTGCGCGGGTCGTCGCGGTATGCCCGCGTCACCTGGCCCCGTTAGCGTCGTTGTCCTTAAGAGGTCGACCAGAGCAAAGGCGCTGGAGGGGCAACTGATGCAAGGGCGAACTCGCAGGGCGACAGCGGTCGGTGCGGCGGCCTTCGTACTCGCGGGCTCGGCGGCGCTGGCCGCACCGGGCACGGCCGAGGCGACGGTCATCACCGGGAGTTGCGGCAGCACGATCACCGGCAAGCCCGGCGACGCGATCCGCGTCGATCCGTCCAGCCTGCTCGGCCTGCCCAAGGGCACCCTTCCGGCCCTCGACCTCGGGTTCATCTCGCTGGGCACCAAGACGCTCTCCAAAGCGATCCCGATCGTCGGGTCCGTGCTCACCAAGATCTGCTCGGTCACCGTGACCGGGGTCAACACCGCCGCGTCCCCGGTGGAATCCGGCGCGAGCGCGGTCAACCAGGCCGTCACCAACGGCGCGAAAGCGTTCGGGGACGCGGTCGGCGGCGCCCTCAAACCGGGCGGATCCTCGCAGAAGCCACCCGCCAACGGTTCGCCGCAGACCCCGCCGGGCAACGGCACGAACACTCCGGGTGGTCAGGTCGGCGGGCCCGCGCCGGGCGGTCATCTCCCGGAATCCACCAGCCCGGTCCTCGGCGGCGACCCGGCGAGTTTCGGGATCCTCCCGGCCAGCTTCGGCGGCGGCTGGGCCGGAATGCGCGACTACAGCGGACTCCCGTACGCGACCGCGGGCCTGTTCGCACCCTCGCCGGGCGTCCGGTACGGCGGCCAGATCCCGGGATACGCGCCGGAATTCGGCATCCTCGGCCAGGACGGCAAGCAGAGCGCGGGCAATCCCGGAATCCAGAACGCGGGCAACGCCGAGGCGCTGCCCGGCGGTGCCGGTGACGGCGTCGGCTTCCCGGTGCTGCTCGCGGTGCTGGCGCTTTCCGGCGTGAGCGCGGCCCTGGTGCGGACCTGGGTGCTGCGGAAAATTACCGGCTAGTATCTTCGAGCGTCTCGGCTCGTTGTTTACCGTGGAACCTTTCTGCCCTCGATACGACCGAAGGAAAGTGCTCGTGCGGAAACTGCAATCCCGGATCGTCCGCAAGGCCCTGGGCGGCGCCGCGATCGCGGCGATCATGACCGGCAGCGCGTTCCTCACCGGGGGCACCGCTTCGGCCTCGACCCAGCTCGCGCCGAACTGCACCGGCGGGGTCACCGGTTCGCCTGGGGACGCGGTGGCGATCAACTCCACCCCGCTCGCCGAGATCGTGCGCAGCGCCGCGAAGCAGAAGGTGTTCGTCCTCAACGGTGTCGACCCGGACAAGCTGGCCACCGCGGTGAACAACGGCGGGCCGGTCGAGGCCGGGGCCGTGCCCGGCAGCGGCACCACGCAGTTCAGCGGCGCGCAGGTCGCCGAGCTGGTGGGCGCGCGGATCAAGGGCAACCCGGCGCTGGGTTGGTGGCCCGCCACCAACCCGACCGAGAACCTGAATTTCATCAAGAACAAGCTCGCCGGGACCTGCGGGCTGACCATCCAGAGCAACTGGGTGCCGCCGACCACTTCGTCGCAGCAGCCTGCCGGCGGTCACCCCGGTCGCCCGGGCACCGCCGCCCCCGGCACCGGCGGCAGCCTCCCGGGCTCCGGCGCCGGTGGCATCGCCCCGCCGCGCGACTACAGCAACATCCCGGCCGCCACTCCCGGTGCCGCCCTGCCGCCCGGCGCGCGGTACCCGACCGGCGCGCCGATCCCCGGCCAGCAGTCGCCCGAGTTCGGCATCCTCGGCCAGGACGGCAACGCCGCGCCCGGCCAGGCCGACGTGCGCAACGCCGGGCAGGCCGACGCGCTGGCCGCCGACTCCTCGCGCGACACCGTGCAGCTGCCCATGCTGCTCGCCGTCGTCGCGCTCGCCGGCGTCACCGCCGCGCTGGTCCGCACCTGGGTGCTGCGCCGCGCATAGCGCCACGTAGACTGCTCGATCGGACAACCCTCCTGCCACGGACAGTCCGTGGCCGCTGAGCCCACAGGAGGTGAGTGGTTGTGTCGCGTCATTACGAGGTCATGGTGATCCTCGATCCCACCCTCGACGAGCGCACGGTCGCCCCGACGCTGGACACGTTTCTCAACGTGATCCGGACGTCCGGCGGCAGCGTCGAAAAGGTCGACGTCTGGGGCCGTCGCCGCCTCGCGTACGAGATCAAGAAGCACGCCGAGGGCATCTACGCGCTGCTGGACCTGAACTCGACGCCGGACGCCGTCAAGGAGCTCGACCGGCAGCTGTCGCTGCAGGAGACCGTGCTGCGCACCAAGGTCGTGCGCCGCGAGGTCCCGCGCCCCGGTTCGCGCCTCGTTCGGAAGCCCGCAGCCAAGCCGACCGCGAAAGCCTGAGGCGATAGGCGATGGCAGGAGACACCGTCATCACGGTCGTCGGCAACCTGACCGCCGACCCCGAACTGCGGTTCACCCCGTCCGGCGCGGCCGTGGCGAACTTCACCGTGGCGTCCACCCCCCGCACCTTCGACCGCCAGTCCGGCGAGTGGAAGGACGGCGAGGCGCTGTTCCTGCGCTGCAACATCTGGCGCCAGGCGGCGGAGAACGTGGCGGAGAGCCTCACCCGCGGTGCGCGCGTCGTCGTGCAGGGGCGGCTCAAGCAGCGCTCGTTCGAGACCAAGGAAGGCGAGAAGCGCACGGTCGTCGAGCTCGAGGTCGACGAGATCGGCCCCTCGCTGCGCTACGCCACCGCCAAGGTGAACAAGGTCAGCCGCGGTAGCGGCGGCGGCGGTTTCGGCGGCGGCCCGGGTGGCGGAGGCGGCGCGCCCGCCGACGACCCGTGGGGCTCCGCACCGCCCGCGGGCGGTGGTGGCGGCGGTTTCGCCGACGAGCCCCCCTTCTAGACCAACCACTTGTTAAGTACCCCAGGAGTTAACCGTGGCCAAGCCACCCATTCGTAAGCCGAAGAAGAAGGTCTGCGTTTTCTGCAAGGCCGAGAAGAAGGGCCGTCCGGAGTCGATCGACTACAAGGACACCAACCTGCTGCGGAAGTACATCTCCGACCGCGGCAAGATCCGGGCTCGCCGGGTCACCGGTAACTGCAGCCAGCACCAGCGGGACATCGCGATCGCGGTCAAGAACTCCCGTGAGATGGCGCTGCTGCCCTACACCTCGACCGCTCGCTGAGGGGGCACGGAGTCATGGCGAAGATCATTCTGACCACTGACGTCGCGAACCTCGGCGGCCCCGGCGACATCGTCGAGGTCAAGGACGGCTACGCCCGCAACTACCTGCTCCCGCGCGGGTACGCGATCGTGGCCACCAAGGGCGCCGAGAAGAACGTCCGGACCATCCGCCGCGCTCAGGAGAGCCGCCGCATCCGGGACCTGGACCACGCCAAGGAGGTCAAGGCCACCCTCGAGGGCCTGGGCACCATCCAGCTGTCCGCGAAGGCGGCCGAGGGCTCGAAGAAGCTGTTCGGCTCGGTGACCACCGCGGACATCATCTCGGCGATCAAGGCCGCCGGTGGCCCGGTGCTGGACAAGCGGGTCATCGACCTGCGCGACCACATCAAGACCGTCGGCAAGCACCAGGTCAACGCCCGGCTGCACCCGGACGTCCAGGCCTCGGTCCGGCTCGAGGTCAAGGCCAAGCAGTAAGCGCGAACCACGAGGACGGGGCCGCTCTTTCGACATCGGAGGAGCGGCCCCGTTCGTCTATCCGGGGAACGCCCGCACCCCTTCCCACGTCGGAAAAGCTGGGACGGTGGGGCGGATCGATCGGCTTGACGACGTCTGACGGCCCCAGGAAACTAGAATCTCACTGAGGGTGAACGAGGGGATGGGCGATCATGGGTGATGCCCCGTACGGCGGCCCGGCCAACGGGAAGGTCTCGGTGCCCGCACCCGGCGGGAGCGGGGGCTTCGAATTCGACGCCGACAAGCTCGGCGACATCATCAAGAAGTGGCAGGACCTGCACGACGACCTGCTGAAGGACAAGCGCGACGCCGAGTTGATGGCCGGGGTGAAGGCCCCCGGCAAGGAGTTCGCCAGCGGCGACTGGGAGAAGCGCGCCAACCCCTCCGGCAAGGCGTTCCTCGAGCAGAACGGGCAGATGCTGAAGTACGTCGAGGACTACATCACCGCCCTGCAGAACGCCCAGAAGAAGATCACCACCAACGAGGCGGACACCCGGGCGGGCCTCGCCAAGACGGGCAACCAGGCCACATGAACCCTCGTCGCGTCCTCGCCGCCGGCCTGACCGCGCTCGCCGCGGGCGCGGTGCTGGCGGGCTGCTCGGACAAGAAGACCGGCCAGCCGAGCGCCTCGACCGGCGCCGCGGGCTCGAGTTCGGCGAGCGCGGGCGCCGCCCCGCGGGTGAGCGATCCGATCGACCCGGCCCAGCTGCTCAGCGACCCGTGCAAGGCACTCGCCGACTCGCAGCTGTCCGGGCTCGGCCTGGCCACCGGGGAACCGGAGCAGGCCGCGGACAACGTGAGCCGCTGCGTCTGGAAGTACCCCGAGTACCAGTTCAACACCGTGAGCGTCGAGGGCGCCCCGAGCCGCACCCGCGGCCTGGACGACATCTACGAGCTGAAGGCCCAGTCGGCCTACTTCGAGGAGACCACGGTCGCCTCGCACCCGGGCGTGTTCCGGTCGGATTCCGACCAGCGCTCGGACGGCTCCTGCACCCTGTGGGTCGGCCTGAGCGACCAGGCGGTGATGCTGGTCCAGGGTTACTTCTCCGGCGGCTCCCCGCAGGTCGCCAAGTCCTGCGAGGAGACCGCGAAGATCGCCGAAGCCGCGGTCACCACGCTCAAGGGCGGTTCGTGATGAACCGGCCCGGAACCACCTCGCCGGTCGCCGCGTCCGAGATCACGCGGCGGTCGACCGCTGCCCGAGCGCGTTCCTAAGGACTGATCGTCATGGTGCTTTTTCTCGTTCCGATCATCGCGGGTGCGGCCGCGTACGGCGCCACCGCCTACGCCACGCGGGACCAATCCGGCAACTACACCTCGGGCGAAGGCGATCGCAAGATCAACTGCTACGACATCTGGGAGAAGATCGTCACCGGCCCCGGATCGAGTTCGATCAGTGAGGGCCAGCAGGCCGCGGGCCGGTTGAAGGGCTGCTACGACCAGCGGATCACCACGATCGACAACCTCGCCAAGGACATGGACGACGCCTGGAAGGGCGATTCGGGCACCCAGGCGCAGAACGTCGGCGCGCATCCGCTCAAGGCGTGGATGACCGATTCGCACGGCAAGCTCAACGACAGCGACAAGTACCTCGGGGAGCAGCACAGCGCGTTCGTCACGGTGAAGGCGAACGTGCAGGAGGTCCCGAAGGAACCGCCGCAGAACAGCTTCCTCAACTCGATCACGCCGTGGACCACCGACACCGACCGCGCGATCGAGGACTACAACAAGAAAGGCCAGGCCAACGTCGACGCGTACAACGCGTACGTGAAGGCGAGCACCGCGAACGCCAACGGCATGCCCACCTACAGCAAGGTGGACGGCGATGTCGGCACCGGTGACGACGATGGCAAGGACAAGGGCAAGCCCGATCCGAAGGACCCGCGGCAGCCCGGTTACCCGCCCGGCCCCGGCGGCTACCCGCCCGGTGGTCAGCCGAACCTCCCGCCGGGAGGCGGCACCCCGCCGGGTGGCACGCCGAACATCCCCGGGGGCAACTACAAGCCCGGTGAGGTCCCCGGCGGGAACTACAAACCGGGCGAGATCCCGGGTGGCAACTACAAGCCCGGCGACATCCCCGGGGGCAACTACAAACCGGGCGAGATCCCGGGCGGGAACTACAAACCCGGCAACATCCCCGGCTTCGACGGCAGCACCGGCGCCGCGGGCTTCACGCCGAGCAAGATCCCCTCGAGCAACCTGCCCGGTGGTTCGGGCGGGTTCGGTCCCGGCGGTGCGGGTGGCCTCGACGCGGGCGGGTTCGGTCCGGACGGTGGCTTCGGTCCCGGCGGCGCGGGGTTCGGCCCGGGTGGCGCGAGCACGGGTTCCGCACCCGGTGGCGCGGGTGCGGGCGCCGGAGCGGCGGGCCGGGGTGGCGCCGGTGCGGCGGGCGCCGCGGGCAAGGCCGCCGGGATGGGCGGTATGCCGATGGGCGGCATGGGTGCCGGCCGGGGCGGCGGCAAAGGCGGGGAAGATGAGGACCGGCAGGCCAAGTTCCTCGTCGGCGACGACCCGAACGAGCTGTTCGGCACCGACGAGCTGACCGCGCCGCCGGTCATCGGCGAGTAACACCCGCCGGAGCGTTCGAGGACCAAAGGGGACACACACGGTGCTGCAGCAGCAGGTCACGTTGACGACCGACACCCTGCTCAACCTGATCCGGCGGCGTGGCGCCGAACCGCACACCGTGCTCGCCGGCACGCCGACCTGGTACAGCGAGGAAGCGCAGCGGGCCGAGGACGAGCAGGCGAACGCCGAGCTGGCCAAGTACGGCCTGATGGGCCCGCGCGGCATGGACTCCGGGCTGGCGGCCACGCTGGACGCGGTGGCGCATCCGCGGGTGGAGTACTACGCCTGGATCAACGGCGGCTACGACGGCAAGGCGGTGGACTACACCGTGCTCGCCGGCAGCGCGGGCGGTGAAGCGTTCGTGCTCGGCCGCAATCCGCGGCACGAGGGCGTGGTCCTGGCCTCGGTCCGGCCCAGCGAACTCCTGGCGGGCTTCCTCGAGCAGATCCCGAAGCTGGCGCCCGGGCGGGGCAGCCCGATCGCGGTTCCGCGGAGCGAGCTGGACGGGGGGCGGAGCAGCAGCACCGCGCAGGAAGAGGGCTACACGGTGCTGCGCAGCGGGCAGGCCAGCGCGGGCAGCAAGGACGCCGAGGAGCTGCGGCGGTTGCTCAAGCTGCGCCGGCTCGGCGGCGGCAGCCTGTACGTGGCCGCCCGCGGCCGCGGCGGGACCCGCCAGCGGGTGGACCGGCCGCTGAACTACATCGACACCACCGAGGGCCGCTGGCTGACCGAGGAGGTCCCGGGCAGCGGGGAAACGCTCATCTCGTTCACCCCGGCGACCCCGCAACTGCTCGCCGAGAAGCTGCGCGCGGCCTACGCGGCGCTGTCCCCGGACGCCGTCGGCGAGGAAACACCGCAGACCTTCCGGGTGTAGCGGCGGCCACCCGTTCAGCCCAACGGGTCACGCGTCTACCGTCCGTAGCATTCATCCACAGGCGCCGTGCACCGGGGTCCGCCGGCGCGCCGCGCGACACGCCGAACGCGCCCTTCGCCGCGACACGCCGAGCGGTTTCCAACAAAGTTTTCCACAGCTTCTACACAGGCGCTGACCTGGTATTTCTCACTATCGGATGGTTGTTGCCCCCAAGCTGTACACAGGGGATCGCGAGCCTGTGAAGGGTTACCGGGATTCATCCACAGGTAGTGCACAGGCTGGTCCCCAACCCGGTTTGCCATGGTCCTTATGGGGGACTTAGCGTGCCGTGTCCGGAGCAGATATAGTCGAACTGGTGTTCGAAACGAGGAGGTGTCCCCAGCGGTGGCGCTGACCGACGACCGCGGTCCCGGCTACGTACCGGACGACCCCGGCCCGAGTGATCCCGGGCCGCGGGAGTTCGAACGCCAGCCACCCCAGGACATGGCGGCCGAGCAGTCCGTGCTCGGCGGCATGCTGCTGTCCAAGGACGCCATCGCCGACGTGGTGGAGGTGCTGTCGCCCGGCGACTTCTACCGCCCCGCGCACCAGGCGGTCTACGACTGCGTCCTCGACCTCTACGGCCGCGGCGAACCGGCCGATCCGATCACCGTCTCCGCCGAGCTGGAACGCCGCGGCGAGCTGGGCCGGGTGGGCGGCGCGCCGTACCTGCACACGCTGATCGCCACCGTGCCGACCGCCGCGAACGCCGGCTACTACGCCGAGATCGTCGCGGAGAAGGCGGTGCTGCGCCGCCTGGTCGAGGCCGGGACCCGGATCGTCCAGTACGGCTACGGCGCGAACAACAACGAGGGCGCCGACATCAACGAGGTCGTCGACCGCGCGCAGGCCGCGATCTACGAGGTCACCGAGCGGCGGACCAGCGAGGACTACGTCGCCCTGGAAGAGCTGCTGCAGCCGACCATGGACGAGATCGACGCGATCGCGTCCCGCGGCGGCACCGCGCAGGGCATCCCCACCGGGTTCATGGACCTGGACGAGGTGACCAACGGCCTGCACGCCGGCCAGATGGTCATCGTCGCCGCGCGGCCCGGTGTCGGGAAGTCGACCCTGGGCCTGGACTTCGCGCGGTCGTGTTCGATCAAGCACGGCATGACCAGCGTCATCTTCTCGCTGGAGATGAGCCGCACCGAGATCGTCATGCGCATGCTGTCGGCCGAGGCCCGGATCCGGCTCGCGGACATGCGCGGTGGCCGGATGTCCGACGACGACTGGACCCGGCTGGCGCGGCGGATGAGCGAGATCAGCGAGGCGCCGCTGTTCATCGACGACTCGCCGAACATGACCATGATGGAGATCCGGGCGAAGGCGCGGCGGCTCAAGCAGCGCAACGACCTCAAGCTGGTGGTCGTCGACTACATGCAGCTGATGACCTCCGGGAAGCGCGTCGAATCGCGGCAGCAGGAGGTCTCCGAGTTCTCCCGGCAGCTCAAGCTGCTGGCCAAGGAGATCGAGGTCCCGGTCATCGCGATCAGCCAGCTGAACCGCGGCCCGGAACAGCGCACCGACAAGCGGCCGATGCTGTCGGACCTGCGCGAGTCCGGCTCCCTGGAGCAGGACGCCGACATGGTCATCCTGATCAACCGGCCGGACGCCTGGGAACGCGACGACCCGCGCGCGGGCGAGGCCGACCTGATCCTGGCCAAGCACCGCGCCGGCCCGACCAGCACGATCGTGGTCGCCCACCAGCTGCACTACAGCCGCTTCGCCGACCTCGCCCAGGGCTAGGCGGTCAGCTTGTAGGGTCCCAGAATCGATGACACTTTCTCGATGATCTTGGCACTTGGATGGCACTTGTGCCATCCAAGCGAGACTCGCCGTCGGCCGTTCTGATCCGCTGGGCCGTTCGGGTGGTGTCGTCGACTCGCCGCCCGAGCTCGCCACCTCGTCGCCGCAGGCGGTGTACCTGTGGCCACTCCGGTACCTCACCGACCATAGGCGGGAGGAAAGCCCATGGTGGCGGTGGCCGACCCCTGCTCGGTATCTGTGCATGTCCGGCGTTCGGCCAAAGACACAGAGTTGGTCTGTCCGTGGGTGGACGTGGATGTTGGTCTGTTGAGTTCGGCGGTACCGTGGCGGACTTTTCGTTGGCACAAAGGCCAGAAGCACTACTCCGGCAGCTTCTGGTCGGCCACCGAAAACGATCTTGTGATCTACGAATCGCGGCTGGAACTGGCGCGGTTGTTGTTCGCTGACTTCGATGTGTCGGTGCGGCGCATCATTGCCCAGCCATTCCTCTTGCGAGCTGACGTCGATGGGGGCCTGCACAAGCACATCCCGGACTACCTGTTGCTTACCGACGCCGGGCCGGTCGTCGTGGACGTGAAGCCGCAGCATCGGGTCGCCAAGCCTGAGAACGCATTCACGTTCGCGTGGACGAAACGGGCGGTGGAGTCGCGTGGCTGGCGATACGAAGTGTGGAGCGAACCCCCGCAAGCGGAGTTGGAGAACATACGGTTCCTGGCGGGATATCGCCGCGCCTGGTTGGTCGATCAGGAGGTGCTCGACGAACTGTGCGCGACAGACCTGGTCGGGGCCACGTTGGGGACAGCATTTCGGGCCCTGCCGAAGCGGCCAAAGGCGTTGGTGCGGTCGGCCGTGCTGCACCTGTTGTGGCAGCAGCATTTCACGGTCGATTTGACTCGACCATTGAGCCTTGGGCATGTGCTGAGGAGGTCATAGTGAGCAGCACTGCGGTGCGGGTTGGTGTGGGGACCCGATTTCACTACGACGGCGAGGTCGTCGAGGTCGTGGAACTGTTGAGCACGACTGCGGGCAACGAGGTTGTGCTCAAGAACGCCACGGGGCGCCGGATCGTTCGGGTGTCGCTGCGGGAACTGTTGACCTCTGACCGTGCTCGGGTCATCCCGAGCGGGCCTGGACCTGCCGCAGATGATCCCGAGGACACGGCGACCGTGGTGCTGGCCGAGTTGACCGACTCCGAGCGACAACGCGTGCTGGAGCGTGCTGAGCACGTGCGGGAGGTACTTACCGGCTACCGGTCCGGCACAGCCGAACTCGCTGCCGCGAGTGAGCCTCGTCCCGAATACGCGCCTCATCTGTCGGCGACGACCAGATATGAGTCGAAGGCGGCCGAGCTTGGAATAGGACTGCGCACCCTCAAACGCTGGATTGCTGACTTCCGCCGAGACGGCGAAGCCGGGCTGGCTCCCAAGAGGGAGCGTGGGGCGAGCGAGCCGCTTGGGCGAACCGACGAGCGGTGGGTGGAGACAGCACTGGAGGTGATGGTCGAGCACACTGGGGAGTCGAGGCCGTCGCGGACGATGGTCATTGACCGGGCCAACGCGCGGATCACTGCGAGGTTCGGGTCGGATGCGGTGCGATTGCCGAGTCGGACGACGGCGTTTCGGGTGTTGGAGGGGTTGGAGCGTCGGCATCCGACGTTTCGGTTGAGTACCAAGCGGAACCGGGACATTGCTGACCGGCCGGCCGAGGCTTACGGAAAACTGCGGCCGACGAGGCCGGGGGAGTACGTGTTGATGGATTCCACGCGACTGGATGCGTTCGCGCTGGATCCGGTCACGCTGCGATGGATCAACTCCGAGCTGACGGTCGCGATGGACTGGTACGACCGCTGTGTCGTCGGGCTGAGGCTGACCCCAGTGTCAACGAAGTCGGTGGACGCGGCATCCGTGCTCTACCAGGTCTTTCGGCCGCGCCCGGCGGGGGCGGAGTGGCCGGAGTATGCGGTCTGGCCCGAACACGGGATCCCGCAGGCGGTGCTGATGGACCCGGCCGCGATCGAACGACCTGGCGCGGCGGGGCCAGCGATGGCGCCGGAGACGATCGTGGTCGATCACGGCAAGATCTACGTCTCGGAGCATTTGACCAGTGTGTGTCGACGGATGGGGATCTCGATCCAGCCGGCCCGGTTGCGCACGGGCCGGGACAAGGGGCCGGTGGAGCGTTTCTTTCGCACCTTGCGCGAGGACCTGTTGCAGGCGCTGCCGGGTTACAAAGGCCCGGACGTCCACTCTCGCGGGCTCGCTCCGGAGGCGGACGCGTTCTTCTTCCTCGACGAACTCGAAGCGATCATCCGGGAGTGGGTGGCGACCGTCTATCACCACCGGCCGCATTCGAGTTTGCTGGACTCGCATCTGCCGAAACTGAAGATGTCCCCGGCGATGATGTTCGAGCACGGGATGGAACGGGCGGGCTACCTCGAGGTGCCCCGCGATCCGGACCTGGGCTACGAGTTCCTCAAGACCAAGTGGCGCACGATCCAGCATTACGGGGTGGAGATCGACGGCCGCCGCTACAACGGCCCTGTGCTCAAGGATTATGAGCACGAGACCAGCCCCTACACGGGGAAGGGTGAGGGGCGGTGGCCGGTGCAGGTGGACCCGGACGACATCACCCGCGTCTACTTCCGGGACCTGGACACCCCACGCAGATGGCACACCCTTGCGTGGGAGCACGCACCGTCGTTGGAGATGCCGTTGAGCGAGGACGCGCTGCTGTTCGCGCGCAGACTGGCCGCGTCCAAGTACACCTATCCCGACGACAAGCTCGCGGTTGCCGACTTGTTCGAGCGGTGGAACGTCGGGCTGGGCAAGACGTTGCCGGAGCGGCGGATGGCGCTACGGCTGTCCCGTGAGCAAGCCACGATCGACCTGCCCGAGGAGAGCCAGGAGCCGGCGGTGTCGGCGTTGCCGTCGGTGGCGCGCGTGCTGGCGGCCAGTACAGCATCCTGTGAAGTGCTGACGGCCGTGGACGACGAACCGGTGGCGGAGATGGGCGACGACGACGCCGACGACCTCGAAGCCCTGGAGATCGAAGACGACTTCTACGCCGATGCCCTGGAGGACGTGTGAACCGCACACCACGCCACGGGCAACCGCCCAAGGGCGAGGGCCCCTCAGCGGAAGGCAACGCTCAGCTGGACAACCTCACCCTGGCACGCAAGGAAGGCTGGCGCCGCTTCGTCGAAGCCTCCACCCGCCGCCAACCTAAGCAGCTGACCACCAAGGACCTCCGGCGGCTCGGTGATGACGCGCTCGTCGACTACAACAAGCAGCGGCGTATCTGGCACGCCAACCTCGGCCCGATCAAAACCCCGCAGCTGGCCGAGTTGCACGAGGATTTGTGGGACATCGTGGACAGCAACGTCCAGGACGGGGACAAGGCCAAGGGCGCGATCGCGATCGACGCGTTCCCCGGGCTGGGCAAGACGACCTCGGTGCTGTCATTCGCCAAGCAGTTCCATCTGCGAGAAGTCGCCGAGGAGGGTGAGTTCACCGAGCAGGGCCATGAGCGGTGGCCGGTCTGCCGGGTCGGGTTGACCGGCAACACCGGCATGAAAGATTTCAACCGCGCCATGCTGGAATACTTCGCACACCCCGGAATCAGCAGCGGGACGACAGCGCAGTTCGCCCACCGGGCCTTGGATTGCATGTTGTCCTGCGCGGTCAAGGTCTTGATTGTCGACGATCTGCACTTCCTTCGATGGCGGGCGAAATCCGGAGTGGAGATCAGCAACCACTTCAAGTACATCGCCAACGAGTTCCCGGTGACGCTGGTGTTCATCGGTGTCGGCCTGGCCGAACGCGGTCTGTTCTCCGAGGGCGACTCCTACACCAACGCGGTACTGGCGCAGACCGGCCGGCGCACCACCCCGCTGGACATGCGGCCTTTCACGATCGACACCGACAAAGGGCGGCACGAGTGGCGGCAGATGCTGCTGGCCATCGAGCAGCGACTCGTGCTGGCGGAGAAGCACCCCGGGATGCTAGCCGATGACCTGTCCGACTACCTGTTCGCTCGCAGTACCGGCCATATCGGGTCGTTGATGACCCTGATCAACCGCGGATGCCAGCGAGCTGTCCGGACCCGCGCCGAGCATCTGAGCCAGGACCTGCTGGACAGTGTGAAAAACGACGCTGCTGCGGAGACTGCCCGCCGGGAGCTAGAAGCTGCGATGGATGCCCGACGAATCACCAGCCGTGTCACGCGAACCCGTCGCAAAGCGGGATGAACTGGCCACGCGCGCTGCCGATTCGGCTGGCGCCACTACCCAGCGAGCCGTTGGACTCCTGGCTGGAAGCTTATGCCCACCGATGTGGTGTCGACTACGGGCAGATGCTGATGGCGGTCGGCCTGCACAGCTATCGGCAGCAGGTTGCTGATCACACCGTCTACCTCCATCACGAGGAAGCGGAGCACATCGCGCAGATCACCGGCTTGTCGGTCCAGCGGCTACACGCGATGACGCTGCGCCGCTACGACGGCCACGCGTTGGTGCTCAACGACACACGGCGATCGGTCAGCCGCATGCAGTTGTGGGGACGAGGCCGAGGCTCTCGCTTCTGCCCGCAATGTTTAGAAGAACGAGGAGGCCGATGGATGCTGCGCTGGCGGCTGTCCTGGACCTTCGCCTGCACCCGGCATCACCTGCTGCTACCGCACTCCTGCCCACAGTGCCAGAAACGAACCCGCTACGGAAAGATCACCGTCCACCGTGACACTCCACCGCATCTGTGTCCTACTCCGATGGCGAAACGAGGCCATCCGTGTCGGACCGATCTGACCACGGCCTTGGCCCTGCAGATCGATCTCGGCAGTCCGATGTTGGACACGCAAGCCTGGATTGACCAACTCTTGGACCGCGTCGAAGCCGGTGACACCCGGCCAGATCCCACGCCCCGAGTCGTCCTGAACGACCTGCGCAGTCTGGCGTCCTGGATCTTGCGAAGAGCACGACCAGGCGACTTCCTGTTCCTCGGCGAGGAGATTGACCAGGAACTTCACACGAGTCAGGACGACGGCGCCTTCGCCCCGGTGTCCGCAGCGGTCACGGCTGCGGCCCTCAGCCGCGCCGCGCGACTGCTTCAGCAACCCGAGCACGACTCCACCATCGACTTCGTGCGCACTCTCATCGATCGCGACATCGACCAGGTCGACCTGATCAACCCGGCCGATGTCCGCAAACGTTGGAGTAATTGCTCAACCGGCGTTCAGCAGCTCATCTGGCGGGCGATGGACACCCGCTTGGGCACCGTCGACCGCCTGCGCTACCGATCCTGCACCTCCACTCCACAGCCACCACCGGCGGATCGGCACGTCACCGCCCGAGCCCGGCACATCCCCCAGCTCCTCTGGCCAGGATGGACCGTCCGATTCCTCCCGCCAACCGGCTTCCGCTCCACCGAGAAGTTCCGGGCAGCAATGGCAGTCGCGTTACTGCTACCAGGGTTTAACCGGCGCCAATTCGCCCCCTTGATCAAGATGCTGCACACCGAGCGGGAACCCGACGTCCACTACACCTGCGCCAAACTGATTCGCCACGGCGGCGACGGCCCCCTCGCAGCGCTCTGCCAGATCGCCAGCTACCTCGACAAACACGGAAGCCTCATTGACTACGCCCGACGCCGCGAAGTCATCGGCGCCGATCTGCTGCCCGAGGCCGACTGGCTGGACATCTGTGTGTCCACCACAACCCACCCCGGCACCCAGACACGGCTGCTCATGATGCGTCGTTACCTCTACCAGCGGCTCACGGGAAACGAACTCCGGCACGCCCCTGCACCCCTGCGCCTGACAAGTGCTCAGCATCTGGCCGCGTTCGCCCAAATACCGTTCACACTCACCGCGCCACTGCTGACCGCTCTCGATCAGTACGCAAGGACCTACCTGGCAGCCAAAGGAATCGACGAGCCAGTGACCTGGGAACCACCCACCGACCACATCGACAAGCTCACGCTGCCCGGACGAGAGCCAGACGACATCGACATCAGCACCGCTCAGCACCTCGTTTGCGTCCGCCGCATGAAGCCGACGGAGGTCGCCGTCAAACTGGGGACCACGCTGGAACACGTGCGCGTCGCGTTCGAGCAGCACCCACTGCCCGTTGCCCGGCCATCGCGACGCGCAGCACACAGGGCCCGGCCACAGACCGCCCCGATGCCACGCCGCCTGAAGCCCGCTCCACGGACCAAACTCGCCGCGGCGCAGGCACGCCACCGGGCCGCTCATCTGCTGACCGTCGACTTCCTCCGCGAGCACCACGTCACACAGCGGAAGCCAATACGCCAGATTGCCGCCGAAAACGATCTACCCCGCCCCCTCGTCGCGGGCTACCTACACCAGTTCGACCTCATCCAGCACGCCGCCGATCGCGCACACCCCGTCGACGCAGCCTGGCTACGCGAGCAATACCTCCACCGCGGCCGCCCACTCAGTGACCTGGCCGAAGAACTAGGAATAAGCGTCACCCGTTTGAACGCGCGCGCCAAGCAACTCGGTATTCCGCTCCGCCCGCGCGGAGCGGCCAGCACAGCCGCCGTGACACTCACGGCCCCGGACAACCTCCCGCCGATCCTTCAACGCGCAGTACACGGCACCAGTAGTTGGTCGCGGCTACGCCGTTTCCAAGCAGCAATGCGGTTCCGCACCATCAGCGAGGCTGCCACAGCCCTCGGCCTGCGGCAGCCGGTCCTGTCCTCACAAATCGCTCGCATCGAATGTGACCTCGGAACCCCTCTACACACGCGCCCGCGCAAAGGCGAGGCACTCCAACTCACCGACCTTGGCCGTGCCTTACTCGACGCCTTGGACGCACTGCCCATCCGCGATCCCGTCTTGGAATCCGTCACCGCGAGGAAGAGCCCAGACCAGCGCCCCAGTCTCGAAGGCCCTCCACAGCCCGGGGAACTCACCAACACCGCATGGGGCCGGATCGAACCAAGACTTCCCACGTCGAGCACGGGCAGACCACCACAGCATCGACGGATGATCATCAATGGAATCCTCTGGAAGCTGCGCACAGGCACAGGTTGGCGCCGCGTCCCAGCCCGCTACGGCAACGGTGCCACTCTGCACAGCTACTACCGACAGTGGACCGCCAACGGCGTCTGGCAAGGCCTTCAACCTTTCATCGACACCGTACCCACGAAGACCGCATCCGAATTGCCCTGAGTTTCAGTTTGATCTTGGCGACATCGTCGTGAGACAACCGAAGACAGTCACCTGCTTCTCGACAGGAGCTGGCAGGTCTGCTCGAGTGCCTTCCATACGGCTTGGTCCACTCGGACCTGGTGATAGCTCGGACCACGCGGACGTTGTTGCTCCCGGGGTACCAGAAGGCCAGCGTCAACCAGGCGCTTCACCACCGGTCGCACGAGGCTGTCAGTAAGCCCAGCACGCTGGGCAATCATGCGGACCGTAACGCGGCTCTCCGACACCGGGGCCAGAGCCACGATCGCAATCACTACCTCGGCGACATAGCGATTGCCGAATACGGCCGACGACCGTGCCCGCAACGCCTCGTCCCCTGAGCCATGCACCAGTATAGTGTGACGTGTGACGCGGATCGCGTCACGCTGGATGTGGAGGAGCTCAGTAATGGGATCTGCGGTCACCAGCACACGACACCTAGATGAACTGTCTGGTCTGACGATGGCCGCAGAGGCTAAAAACGGGGTGGGGCTACCCCCGTCGACTATCCGTGTCGCGGGACGGACGTTGCGACCGACGGCGGTGTTCGACACGTATTGGCGTTTCGCCGCGATGCGCCACGCGATCTACTTGGCCCGTCTGGCCGGTGCGCCAGGGCCATGGACCAACGACCCGATCTTGCAGCGCCACCGCTTTACCAATTGTTATCGAGCTGCCGATCGGGTGAGCCAGTACCTGATACGTCACGTCTCCTACCAGGGTTCACAGCAGCTGGAAGAGGTGGTGTTCCGGACGTTGCTGTTCAAGATGTTCAACCGCGTATCCACCTGGCAGATGCTGCAGGAGGCATTCGGCGAGATCTCGTGGGAGCAGTTCGACTACGCCGCCTACGACAACGTTCTCAGTCATGCCTTCGCCAGGGGACACAAGCTGTACTCTGCGGCTTATGTGGTGCCGCCACCACCCCTAGGTGCCGACCGCAAGCACAGCAACCACCTGCGGCTGCTGGAGCTGATGATGACCAGTGGTATCGGCGGCCAGATCGCGGACGGCGGATCGCTACGAGGAGCGTTCCAGGTGTTGCGAACCTTTCCGGCGATGGGCGACTTTCTCAGTTACCAGTTCGCGATCGATCTGAATTACTCTGCGGCCTTCGACTTCGACGAGATGGAGTTCGTGGTGCCCGGCCCCGGGGCGCGCGACGGCATCCGCAAATGCTTCGGACCGGCGTCTGATGGCATCGAAGCCGACGTCATCGCATACATGGCCGATCATCAACATGAGCACTTCGACCGCCTGGGCCTGGACTTCTCGGGCCTGTACGGCCGTCCATTGCAGCTGATCGACTGCCAGAACTTGTTCTGTGAAGTAGACAAGTACGCACGTGTGGCTCACCCTGACATCGCGGGCCACAGCGGTCGCAGCCGGATCAAACAGCTGTTCGAGCCAGTCGCCGAGCCGGTCGTCGCGTGGTTCCCTCCGAAGTGGAACCTCCAGACCTGACATCAAGCGGACGGGGTAGAGATGACGCTACGTCGCGCGATGCACCTGCGGCGTGGCTGCCTGGTGGTGTTGGAAGGCCTGGACCGCAGCGGCAAATCGACCCAGTTGCGACGGTTAGGCGGGTTGGACTGGAACGCTCCCGCGCCGGTGTTCACGCATATGCCGTCGGGACTGACCGGACTGACGGAGAACATCTACCAGCTCACCGAACGGGAGCCGATCACCTCGGCGTTGGCACGGCAATTGCTGCACATGGCCTGTCATGCCGAGAACATCGCGGCACTGGCCGACGCGCGCCAGCACGGCGGCGTGGTGCTCGATCGGTGGTGGTGGTCCACGGTGGCCTACGGTTGGCATGGTGGACATCTTGCTGACCTGGGCGTAAGCGAGTCCGCTTTCTTCGGCATGATCGACGCGATCTGGTCGAGCCAGCCCGCCGACCTGATTTTCCTGTTCACCACGCCGTACGCGCACGACGACCTCAATCGCGAAGACGTGAGCCGCGGTTACCACCAGCTCGCCGCACAACACGCCTCCGTCACGGTCGAGGTGCCGCCCAGTGCCCAGGACGAGACGACCGACTTCCTTCTTTCCCGGCTGCGTGATTCGGGCCTTCTCCAGTAGCACGACCGTCCGCGTCATCCGAGCCCCCACGCCATACGTGCAGGCTCCGCTCTGCCGACGTCAACCTTTCTGCGGCTCAAAAGACGGTGCATGGATGAACCGCGGCCTGTACGGCATCGCGAGGATTGACAGGCGTCGGGGCCGTGGCGACGAACGACCGAGCCCGGAGTTTGGCTGGAAGTGGGAGAGCGCACCGGGCACAGTAGTTACTAAGCGCTGATCGCGCGTATACGGAAGCTATTCGGCGGTCGACCTACGCGGAAGGTCTTCGCCTGGCGTGACTGCGGAGCTGGTCCGCGCAGACTGCACGGCCCCCGCCAGATCACCCCAGAAGCACCCTTGACAACAGATGTCGGATTATCCGACACTCATGTCATGGCAGAGAACATGGAGGGTACCTCGGGTGCTCCGCTGTTCTTCCCGTCGCCGGACACAGCTCAACCAGTGCCGGACGTCGCCGATCTTCAGCCGAGCGCCATCAACCTGGACCCGGTCGCCCTGCAGGCGATGAACCGGGAGGAACTTGGCAAGGAAATCCTGGAGATGCTGGCGTGCCTGCGTCGCCGACCTCTGCAGGAGGTGACCGAGGGCGCGCCATACACAGACGGCACCCTGGCACTCGACAGCATGACCGCGGTGTGGGTGATCTCAACCGTCGGCAAGGCATTCAAGCGACGCCTGGTGCGGCTCTCAGAGGTCGACAACGAGAGCTTGCGCAGCGTCGGCGGCGTCGCGCAGCTGATCCAGCAGGCCATCGTCCCGATCGACGTGGCTGGTGCGGCATGAGTGACTTCGTGGACCCTGCAGGCAATATCGGCGAAGCGTGGCTACGGACGCTGGAACTCGTGCACAACAGCGGCGGGCGACGGACGAACGTCCTCACCACCGTGGTGGAGCCGCTGGCACCCGAAGACCCAGCCATCCGCGCGGTAGTCGACAAATTGCTGGTCCCTGGGAAGCGCAAGGGAACGACCGTATACGCGGTGGAGACGGTCGCCAACACGATATTCCCCCGCGATCTCTACCGCGACATGAACCTGACTTGGTCCCCAGACCTCGATGCGGGCCAGGCCGCGATCCTGGATGCGGCCGCGGCCGACCTCTACGGCGCCTACAGCGGGATGCTGGACGTGTTGTGCAGCGCGGACGGCAATAAGGCCGGCACGTACTTCGGCCGAATGGTCAGCTGGCCTGGAAAACAGGCTAAGGGCGTCAACCAGCTGGCCGACCGGGTGAAATACCTTCGCGACCAGCGACGAAAGGGCAACCAGCGTTACAACCTCTCCGACATCGCGATCGGCGGTGAAGCTGATCCGGCGGAGCCCGAATCTGCGGACATGGGCGACGTGGGGCTGCAGGTGTATGCCCCGACCGACCGCAGGCAGCGGGGTTTCCCGTGCCTGGTGCACATCGACCTGACCCTGCTGGACAGCAAACTCAGCATGCTCGCGGTGTACCGCCACCAGTACCTTGTCACCAAGGCCTACGGAAACATGCTCGGTCTAGCCCGGCTGCTGGAATTCCTAGCTCAGCAGACCGGGTTCGACGTTGGTGAGCTCGCTGTGCTGGCCACTCTGGCCGACACCCAAGAAGAGTTCGCGGGTGGCAGGCGCGGCGTTGCCGCACTGATCGACTCTGCCCGATCACAGGTAGTGTCGGGATGACTGCGATACTGCTGCGAACCGGTGTCGACATGGTCGACGTGGAACGGCTGACGCGGATGATCGAGCTATCGGGGGCAGAGTTCCTGGAGAGTTCGTGGACCGCCGCAGAACGATTGTACTGCGCGGACCGCCCCGACCGGCTGGCATCGCGATGGGCGGCGAAAGAGGCCACGATGAAGGCGCTGGACCGGGGAATCGGTCAGGTCAGCCCGTTGGAGGTCGAGGTCGTCGCTGGCGAAGGCCAGATGCCCACGCTGCTGCTGCGAGGTCATGCCGAGGCGCGGGCCCACGAGCTCCGACTCGACACCTGGTCGGTTTCACTCACCCACGAGGACCGTTGGGCCCTCGCCTTCGTCGTTGGAATAGGAAGTACGCCCCATGAACAACACCGGTGATGCACGCGAAGGCCATGGCGGCTCCGAGCAGCAGCCGACCGAGCAACAGCTGGTTGGTCGGCAGTTGCGGACCGGGCGCGAGACACTGGGGCTGACACAGGACGACGTCGCCGGAGTTCTGGGCATTCCCCGCACCAGTGTTATCGCGATGGAGGCGGGCCGTCGTAATGTGACCGCCCTGGAGTTACGGCGGCTGGCCCGGCTATACCGCAGGAGCGTGCAGTGGCTACTCGGCGAGGAGAATGACGCCGCCGAAGTCGACAATGCGCTCTACAGGGCCACCGCAGATCTGTCTGATGGGGACAAGCAGCAGGTACTGCGCTTCGCACAGTTTCTCGCCGCCGCGGACGGCCCACCCTCGGATGCTGGACGGCGACGTCAGGCGCCTGCGTCGTTCACCCAGGGACCTCAGCACTCACCCCGTTCATCGGCGCCATGATGGCCCCCTCACCGTCACTTAGTCGCCGCCGCCGTGCCCTGCAAGCGGCCGCAGAACTGCTGGACGAGCTGGACATCGATCAAGACCGGCCGGTCGATGTCTTCGCCGCGATCGACCGTCTCGACTTGTGGTTGGTGTTCCAGCCGCTTGCGTCGCTTCTTGGGGTGGTACTGCCCGCCGGAGGCATCATGATCACTACTGAGCGGCCGCCGACGGTCCAGCGTTACACCGCCGCGCACGAGATCGCGCACTGGAGCATCGACCACAACCCCACCGCGTTCGACACCGAGGCTGACGTGTTCCATTACGGCGGGACCGAGCGTGAACAGCTCGCACAGTGGTTCGCCTCGTACTTCCTGATGCCCCCGTCGCTAGTCCACGGCACGGCGAGCCGTTACGGCGTGCGTACCGGTACGCCCCCGAGCCCGGTCGAAGCGTACCTGATCGCACGTGACATGCACGTCAGCTACGAGGCGGCGATACGTCAGATGGACAATTTGCGGCTCATCACCGGCCATGAACGTGAGGCCCTGCTAGGCGTGCCGCCGTTGAGCATTAAGAAACAACTCGCCCACGGGCACCGACCTCGCAATGGCAGGGCGGACGTGTGGCCGGTCGACGAGCGGTCGCTGCATCACAGGGTCGAGGTTGCTATCGACGACGAGATCGTGATCGGGCTGCCGGAGAATCGTACGACCGGCTTCCGCTGGCTCGACGCCGAGGCGAACGCGCGACGATCGACCTTGCGGGCACGCCCGGCTCCGCCCGCTTTTGCACCTCCAACCTCGCCACACGCGATTGGGTCGGCCCCGACCACCGAGGTTCGACGAACGGGCGCCGACGTGGCCGCCGCATTGGCGCTGCTGCCACCGGCATCACAATCCAACTCCGATGCTCAGCAGACGCCCATGGCCGACGCTGGCCCCCACGACGAGCTATTGGTCGTGTCCGACGAATACCAAGCGGACGGGAACGACCTCGACACCCGTAGTGCCGCGAGGCTCCGGCGCGCCATCGCTGGCGCCGTGCCCTCGCCAACGACCGACGACCCGGCCGCGTCGGCAACGGAGAACGCGGCCGTTGCGCCCTCCGATCCCGAAGCCACCCGGATTGGGGCGACTGGACGACGATGGCTCGTCCTACAGGCGCAAGCAGAGGGACGTTTCACCTACCTGCTGTACTACGCGGCGCCCCACGACCCGGCCAGCGCGCCAGCGGCCACCTTCACTGTAGAGGCCACCGTCGAGCCGTCCCCGGAGGTGGTGAACAGACGTCGCTTGCTGCAGGTGGACCTCGGCGAGGAGGACGTAGTTGACGAGGACACCGACAGCACCGATCCACGCGTAGAGGATGAGACGGACCGGTGACCGCACAGTTCTCGACCAGCAATAGAGGCCCCGCCGCACGCGCCGCGCGCCTGGCCGCGTCCCTGACTCGTCCCGACGTCGACCTGCGCGGCCTGCTCGCCCCCGACGTCGTGTCGCAGGGCCCGCGCCCGCTGTGCGTGGCTTTCGCCGTCGCCGGGGGCCACGAGGCCACCCGATCACGCCCCGACGTACCACCGGAGCCTTTCGCTCCGGAGGCGATCTGGTGGTACTGCAGTGAACGAGGCCAAACCGGCAACGACGGCATGCTCCTGACCGACGCCGCAACAGCAGTGTCCGACCTCGGGCAGCCGCCGCTGGATCACTGGCCTTACAACCCCGCCCTGGGCAGCGGCACTGAACCCCCGCCCCCGACAGCGGGCGCGCCGCCATGGTCCACGGCCACCATCCGGCAATTGCGGCTGGCCCACGACGGTGTCGAGGACCGTGTCGAGGACGAACTCGCGGCGGGCGCGCCGGTCATCCTCCTGGTCGAGGTGACTGAACAATTCGCCGTCCCCAACGACGACGGGCACGTGGAATTGCCGGACCTTCGGGCCCA
This sequence comes from Amycolatopsis anabasis, assembly GCF_009765355.1. Classification (GTDB taxonomy): domain Bacteria; phylum Actinomycetota; class Actinomycetes; order Mycobacteriales; family Pseudonocardiaceae; genus Amycolatopsis; species Amycolatopsis anabasis. Next base: position 231,066 of record NZ_VTHK01000001.1, read on the forward strand.
GCCCGGGGGCTACCACGCGGTGCTGTGTGTAGGCGCGGCCACCGATCCGCTGCGGGGCCGCCGCCTGCTCATCCGCAACAGCTGGGGAGAGTACTGGGGCCTGGGTGGCTACTGCTGGCTGCCGATGGCCTACCTGGTCGCGTTCGTACCGCAAGCCGCAGTGGTGGAGTTAGGAGTGCGATGAACCTCACCGACTATGAACAGACAGTCGTCGACACCGATGTGCTCGCCTCAGACGATCTGGTTCTCCCAATGCTGGGGCTGGCTGGTGAGGTCGGCAGTCTCGTGGCCGAGTACAAGAAGAACCGGCGCGACGGCACCGGTTACCGGGCATTCTCCGAGGAAGTGCGTGAAGAGCTAGGGGACCTGTTTTGGTATGCGACAGCCTTAGCGCGGCGCTGCAACCTAAGTCTGGAGGAAATCCTCACAGATAACGTCCGCAAGACACGCGAGCGGTTCCTGCGTCCGGTCACGCCACCTCCACATCCGCTATTCGACGACCACGTCGCGGACCATGAAAAACTCCCGCGCACCCTCGACGTGACATTCACCGAGAGGGTCGCGCACAACCGCGGCAGCTCACCGGTACGTGTCGTGCACATCCACCGCGGCAGCAGCCCCATCGGCGATCCACTCGACGACAACAGCGATGATGACGACGAGTACCGCTACCACGACGTATTCCACCTCGCACACATGGCAGTGCTTGGGTGGTCACCGGTGATGCGCAGCCTTCTGCGAGTCAAGCGCAGCACCGACCGCGACGTGGACCGTGTGCAGGACGGCGGCCGTGCCATCGCCGTAGAGGAGGGCGTGAGCGCCTACGTGTTCTCCGCCGCCCGGGCCCACAGCTACTTTCGCAACAGCACAATGATCCCCACTAAAACTATTAAGGCGTGCCAGGCGATGACGGCACACCTTGAGGTGTCGCGACGCTCTGCGCAGGACTGGGAGTACGCGATCCTCGCCGGCTACCACGTATTTCGCGACCTAGTCGATAACCGCGGCGGCACGGTCCACGTTGACCTGCACGCTCGAACGTTAACCTACCAAAGAATAGCACTGTAGACTGCACACCGCTGACTCCGAATTCCTCCGGTCCGGTGCGCATGGTGTTTCGGTGGGCGTGTTAAGCACCTGTTTGAGGGGCAGGCATATGAGAAAGCTCGGCCCCTAACTCGACATCTGGAGAGAAGTCCGCCATGAACGCGTCGAATTTCACTTCCAGCTCGCGGAACTGCTCGTCCGACAACACGACACCGGTGATCGTCTTGGATAGGGCCAGGAAATCCTCCCGCGTGGTCGCAGGCGTGATACGGAAGTGACGACCGGTGGGCGCCTGCGATATACGGAGAAAATCGGCCCGTTCCATGTTATAGATGAAGGAGGCCTCGGTGAACCGCAGCGTCCGCGGGTACACCTCGGTCACGGCGTGCTGGTCGCCGTGGAGCGACACCCACACGCTGTCGTCGAACAACTCCAGCCGATCCAGCGGCGGGTCCGCCATCACAGTGATGTCGACCTGCACACACCGGTGGCGGGCTAGAAACAGCCCGACTAGCCCGATCTTGATCTCCTCCTCGAGCCGTGCCTGGATCTGTTCGAAATCGTCGTCCGCCGGTCCGTGGCGCAGCAGGTAACGAGCGCGTCTGTTGATCGAGCCGGCATCGCGCGGATCGGCGATGATTACGCGAGATTCCCGTTCCGTGCGGGATAGCAACAGCCGCGCCGCCGCGTGTTGCCCGGAGAAACCACGGAAGAAGTACTTCTCGGTCGCGTTGAGATCGGCCATCAGCAACCGGTTGAACGCTGGGTCCGGGTGGGTGGTCGCCTCGAACACGTCGCTGGGAAAGAACTCCTTCTTGAGCGTACGCCGACTCTTCTCGACCACCGACGCGCGCTGCAACGTGCTAGTCGTGGTCTTACTTGCGCGAATTCGACGCCGAGCCCGCACGTCGCTGACGCGGGCTGGAATACCATCGAAGAGAACCGTAGCGAGTTGCTCGGCCACCCACACCAGCCTTTTTCTACACGGAATCGCCTCCAGTTCGGCTAGAAGTTCGAGACGGCGAGGATGGTTTCGTGGATAGATCAGGACAAGTATGTGCACAACAAACTTAGGGAAAAAGCCAAAGACGACAGCTGCCGCCAGCACTGTCGAAAAGCCCCACGTGGCCACCTGGTCAAGTACTTCCTTTGTCACGCAAACCCCAGATTGACGCCGTGAAACCGCTGGTCCCGCTCGGCCCTTGCCAACACCGCTCCGAGTTCGACCCTCCCTTTCGTTGTCAAGGTGTAATACCTGCGAGGCGGCCTACTACCGGCCTCCTTTCTGGTTTCCCAGCCGTCCACCAGCCAGCCCTGCTCAAGCATCTGAGTGAGGCGGGGGTACATCGCACCAGACCGGACGCCGGACCGCTTCGACAGCTCGTAGCCCCAGTGTCGATCATTCGGTGCGGCCATTAGCGCAGCGGCTAACTGAACCAAAGCGTGCGTCATACGCATCGGTCAAGTATGACATATGTCGTGCAGACTTGGATGGAGTATGCCTCAACGAAGCGACACACGGTGCAGTAGTGCGTACCTTCCCCCGAGGGGCGCGTCCATACTGCGGCGAGCTCTCGGCCGACGCCATCCGGCCACGACCGAGTCTTCTTTCGGTGACCACCGTGGGCTGCTGGGCCGACACCACGTTGCCGGCAACGATGCACACCTCTCGATGCAGCGCGGGTAGGTCGGTCGCAGCCGAAGAAATGCCACGGATTTGAGACTGATCTTGGTGACATCTACGTGAGACATCCGAGAAACCGCAGGTCATTCAAGATCGACATGCCATCGGCGGTGAGACCCTACACAGCTGTAGGGGCTCACGACGCGTCACGTGAGACACGCGGCCGAAGCAAGGACAGCACGTTGGAGGCATCATGCGCGCAGGCGTCGTGGTCACGGCACACCCCGGTGTGGAGGACCTCGCCGTGCTGGCCGAGGAGTTGGGCTTGCACAGTTTCTGGGTCAACGACACCCCGATGGTCCACGGCGACCCCTTTGTCGCCCTCGGACTGTGCGCGAAGGCCACCAGCCGCATCAGGCTCGGCATCGGGGTGACCTCACCGGCGCTGCGTTCGGCCCCGGCCGCCGCGAGCGGGTTCGCCAGCCTCAACGCCCTGGCACCGGGCCGGATCATCTGCGGGGTCGGCACCGGAAACACCGCCCGGCGCACCCTGGGCATGCCGCCGACCACGGCGGCCACCCTGGAGAAGTTCACCGCCGCGCTGCAGGATCTGTGCGCCGGACGCTCGACCGAGTACCGCGAAGGCGACCGGGTCCGCGACACCCGGTTCCTGCACACCGGGGCGCACGTGAACACCGCCGACCCGATCGAGTTCGTGGTGGCCGCGCTCGGACCGAAGGCCGCCGCCGTCGCCGGTCGCCGCGGCACCGGCCTCATCTCCTTCGGCCTGCTGGACCCCACCGCCTGGCACGCGCTGCACGACGCCCGCCGCCACGCCGCCCAAGACACACCCCGCCACCCCGACTCCTACGTGGTCACCGCACTCCACATCCTCGACGAGGACGAGGACCCTTACAGCGACGCAGCCCGCGACGCGACCGGTCACCTCGTCCTGTCGCTGCTGGCCTTCGCCGCCGACACCGCTGCCGAGACGCCCGCCTTCGCCGAGCGACTAGGCCCCGAGGAACGCGAGGCGGTGCGGCGACTCCTCGACCGGCGCGGCACCACCGCCACCGCGCCGGACCGGCACACCAAGCTCTACCCCAACTACCTCGGACGCATCGCACCGCAGGACCGCGACTTGGTCCTGCCCTCGCTGATGAACACCCTGGCCCTGGTCGGCACCCGCGACGACCTTCGCACCCGCATCACCACCCTGGAACAGGCCGGCATCGACGAACTGCTCATCCAGCCGGTGATCGACCCACCCACCGAGATGGCCCAGCTCGCGAAACTCCTCACCTGAGCGGATCCCATTGGCTTCGGCCGGGTTCACGCCGGGGCTGGGTCCGGGTCGGGTGGCGGGCACTGGGTGAGCACCAGGGGGCCGTCTTCGGTGATCGCGACCGTGTGTTCGGAGTGGGCGGTGCGCGAGCCGTCGGCCGAGCGGATGGTCCAGCCGTCGGGGTCGTAAACGATCCGGTCGGTCGTGCGGGCGAACCAGGGTTCGAGCGCGAGGGTCAGCCCCGGCCGGAGCTTCAGGCCGCGGCCCGCCCGGCCCTGGTTGGGAACGTGGAGATCCTCGTGCATGGTGCGGCCGATGCCGTGGCCGCCGAACTCGGTGTTGACCGGGTAGCCGTAGTCGCGGGCCACCGCCCCGATCGCCGCCGAGATGTCACCCAGGCGGTTGCCCGGGCGTGCCATCTCGATCGCCGCCGCCAAGGCTTCCTCGGTGGCGCGGATGATCCGCAGGTCCTCTTCGGCGGCGGTGCCGACGACGATCGTGCGCGCCGAGTCGGCCGCCCAGCCGTCGATGCTGACCGCGAGGTCCGCGGTGAGCACGTCCCCGTCGCGCAGCGTGTAGTCGTGGGGCAGTCCGTGCAGGACCGCGTCGTTGACCGACAGGCAGATGACGTTGCGGAACGGGCCCTTGCCGAAGGACGGGGCGTAGTCCCAGTAGCACGACTCCGCCCCGCGCTGTTTGATCATGCCGCGCACGTGGTGCTCCAGGTCCAAGAGGTTGACGCCCACGTCGGCGAGCCGGCCGACCTCGGAGAGCACCTCGGCGACAAAACGCCCGGCCACCCGCATGCGTTCGATCTCCGCGGGCGTCTTCAGTTCGATCATGGGCACCCCCACCTAGCCGGTATAATAATACCAGTCTAGCAAGTGCGGTATTAAAATACCAGTTATCCGCGAGTGAACGCGTGGAGCCGGGTAGGCGTGATCACAATGGCCTCGGAGAACACCTCGGCGAACCATTCGAGCGTGCCGAAGCCGGATGAGGCGATGTATTCGCCGTACTTCGCCACGTGCGCCGCGACCTCGGGCGCCGGTGGATGGCCGGGGACGTGTTTCGCCGTGCCCTCGATCCGGATGACATCGGTGCTCGCCGCGGTCTCGTCGAGCGTCAGCGTCACCCGGGGATTCGCGGCGATGTTGCGGAGCTTGGTTTTTCCCGGCTGGCTGTAGACGAGGATGGTGTCGTCGTCCTGGACGACGAACCCCACGGGCACGCAGTCCGGCTGCCCGCTCGGCCGGACGGACGTGAACCAGCCGACGATGTTCTCGCGGAGCCGGCGCTCGGCGTGCTCACGCAGCCCGGTAGGCAAATGGGACGTGAACTCCACGACTCTCCCCTGGGTTGGCTACTAACCTGACGCTATCGTCAAGTTGACGCAAGGGTCAAGTTGCTAGCCTGGAACCCGTGACATCCAGTGCGGGAACGGCGAACACGCCGGGCGGCGCGTCGGCCACGCCCTTGCGCGCCGACGCCGCCCGCAACGTCGCCCAGATCCGGGCCGCGGCCATCGCCGCCTTCCACGGCCGTGGCCTGGGCACGCCCCTGGAGGAGATCGCCGCGACCGCCGGGGTCAGCAAGGCCACCATCTACAACCGCTTCGGCGGCCGCCAGGGCCTCATCGACGCGGTCATCGACGAACTCGTCGGGGCCGAGATGCGCGCCATCTACGACCGGGCCCGGCAGCCCGGCGACCCGTGGGAGCGGCTGGCCACCTACGTCACCGACCTGCGCGACCTGCAGTACCGGGAACCCGCGGCGGTCGACGTGCATCTCAAGACCTACCCCGACTCCGCGCAGGTCACCGCGCAGTGGAACGCGGGCAGGGCCACCGGAACCGCACTGGTCGAGCAAGCGCACCGGGCCGGCGTGCTGCGCGCCGACTTCACCGTCGACGACCTGTACCAGGCCCTCGTCGCCAACGCGCTGGTGCTGCGTCACCGGCCCAAGCCCAAGCGCGAGGACTACGACCGGCGCGGCCGCTTCTTCCTCGACAGCCTACGGCCGCGCCCCTGACCCGCCGCCACGAAGCGAGGCACCACAAGCCGACCCTCACGCCGCGCCGGGAACGGGCGGCCAGTGGTAGAGCTTCTCCGGGGTGATCCGGACGATCAGCCGCTCGGCCTCCGGTTCCGGGGGTGGGGTCGCGCCGGCCAGGTACCGGTCGTACATCTCGTGCAGGAGTACCTTCTCCGGGTCCTCGGTGATCTCCACGGTGCCGCGGATCTCCAGGTAGTGCCTGGCTTCGGGGTGCAGCACCAGCAGGCTGATCCGCGGGTCGCGCAGCATGTTGCGGGTCTTCAGCCGCCCCTTGATGGTGCTGAACACCACGGTGCCGCCCTCCCGCTTGACGAAGATGACCGAGGACTGCGGGCGGCCGTCGGCGTTCGCCGTCGCGATGATCGCGACATGCGGCCCGTCGAGCAGTTCGCGGGCCACCTCGGTGAGTTCTGCGGTCATCGGGTCGTCCTTCCGTTCCCTTGGGTTCGCGTCCATACCGGTACGGACCCGGGGGCGGGCGGAAAGGAATCGGTGCGCTGGTCAGCGCAGGAGCGCGGTGACCAGGGTGTGCCTGAGCCAGTCCTCGTAGTCGTCGTAGGACCAACCGGCGTCCACGACGAGGCTGTCGTGGACGCCCGCGCTCATCAGGGCCACCGCGATGTCGGCGGCGCGGGGGTCGAGGTCGCCACCCGCGTCGCGGATGCGTTCGACGATCATCTCCACGCCGGCCCGGTTGCGCCGGGCCCCCTCCGCCTGGGTGGCCGCGATGTCGGGATCGACCGCGGCGCCCGAACTCAGGATCGTGACGATGTCGCCGCAGCGTTCCCGGACCTGGCGGCTGACCCGGGCCAGCAGGCCGATCAGCTCGGCGGGCTCCGCCGGCGCCGCCGAGCGGGCCATCAGGTCCGGGATACCGGCTTCGTCGTCCAGCAGATCGACGAGCCCGCCGAGCACGCCCGCCTTGGAACCGAAATGCGCGTAGATGGTCTGCGGCGCGACCCCGGCCTCCCGCGCGATGAGGCGGATCGGGGTGCGCGCGTAGCCGCGTTCGGCGAAAAGCCCGCGCGCCGCGGTGAGGATCGTGCGCAGGGTCAGCGCCTCGCGCCGGTCCCGCAATCGGACGATGCCGGGCAGGTCCGCTGACATGAGCACTCCCAGGAGAACGTCGTCCGGGCAACTGGACCGACTATCCAAGCACCGCTAGCCGAACCGCCACCGGGTGAGGTCCCCGGGGAATCCGGCGAGCGTCCACGCCAGCACCGCGCGGGGGCGCACGAGGAAGAAGGCCCGGTCGAAGGTGATCGCGTCCGCCGGGGTCTCCGGGTACTTGGCCGTCCAGGCGCCGACGAGCTCGCCGGCCTCGGGCAGCGCGGCCGGTTCGGCGATCCGGTCCGCGACGCCTTCGACGATGACGACGTGCTCGGCGCTTTCCAGGTGCACGGTCACCTCCGGCCGGGCGGCGAGGTTCCGCGCGGTGCCCGCGTCCGGGCCGGTGTTGAACACGAAACCGTCCCGCCACCAGAGCCCCCACATCGGCCGGGAGTGCGGCGTCGCGCGCGGCCCGACGGTGCCGACCCAGTAGTTGCGGGCGCGGGCGAGTTGTTCGCTGACGCGCTCCCACGGCAGCCGCTGGTCGTCGCTCATGGCAAACCCCCTGTATCCCGTACATGTACGTTGTACAGCTACGGTACCGTGGTCATCGATGAAACGGCACGCGTGGCGGATCGAGGCGCGCGAATACGCCCGGCACGAGGCGCGCCGCGGCCGGCGGTTCGCGTTCACCCGGCTCACCCCGGCTCGCACCGCGCTGGTGGTGCTCGACATGGTGCCGTTCTTCGTGGCCGATAATCCGTACTGCCACGGCATCGTGCCCGTCATCGGCCGCCTGGCCGAAACCCTCCGGACGGCGGGTGGCACGGTCGCCTGGGTGCTGCCCGCGGCGGGTGAGCGCACGCCGGTGACCGACGAGTTCTTCGGCCCGGAGGTCGCCGAGCGCTACCGGACCTGCGGCGGCACCGGCCCCCTGGCCGAGCGCTTGTGGCCGGATTTCACGGTGCAGCAAGGCGATCTCCTGGTGGAGAAGTCCGCCGCCAGCGCCTTCTTCCCCGGGCGCTGCGATCTCCCGCGGCTTCTGGCGGAACGCGAAATCGACACGGTCCTCATCACCGGCACGGTCACCAACGTGTGTTGCGAGTCCTCGGCCCGGGACGCGAGCACGCTCGGTTTCCGGGTCATCCTGGTCGCGGACGCCAACGCGGCGCGGCGCGACCGGGACCACAACGCCACGCTGCACACCATCTACCGGTCGTTCGGCGACGTGCGACCCGCGGCCGACGTGCTCGCGCTGATCGGCCAGTACGGATACGGCGGCAGCTAGGGGATGACCAGGCCCGCGTCCCGCAGGCCCTGTTCGACCCGCAACCGCTCGACCTCGCGGTCCACCCCTTCCGGCACGCGGTCGAGCCGGTGCCGCACCCCCACCTCGCGGCACGCCTGCATCAGCAACGCGTCGTAGGCCTGGCGGGCGGCGTACCTCCGGGTGGCCGGGGTGCCGGGGGCGAATTCGGTGAGGGCCCGGTGCACTCGTCGCAGATCGGCGGCGAGACGTTCGATCGGGAGCCCTTCCGGGCGCGGGGCGCGGCGCCGGGCGACGAACGTGCGCACCGCCCGGCCGAGCCGGAGCGCGAGCCAGAACCCGATCGTCGGCGCCGTCGCCACGACCGCGTAGAGCAGGAGGTTCCCGACCGGGACCATGACCGATGATAGGCACCCGCCACAGCCGGAAACTAGCGGCCGAGCTCGGTGAATCGTTGCGCGAAATCGGTCAGCAACCGGCCGAACGTCGCCCGGTCCGCCGCGGACCAGTCGCGCATGGCCTCGGCGAACATCGCGCGCCGGAAGGTGTGCATTTCGTCGATGCGGGTGCGCCCGGACTCGGTGAGCACGAGCACCGCGCGGCGGCCGTCGGCCTGATCGGCTTCGCGGCGCAGCAGCCCCTCGTCGACCGCCCGCGACACCAGCCTGCTCGCGCGGGGCTGGTCGATGGACAACGCGGCGGCGACCGCGGTGACCGTGCTCGCCTCGCCCCGCTGCTCGCCCTCCTCGACCGCGTCGAGAACACCGATCACGGCCGAGTCGAGCCGCGCCCCGGCGGCGCGCTCGCGGGCCAGCCGGGACAGCGTCCGGCGCGCCTGGCTCCGCCGGATCGCGATCATCGCGCGCTCCACCTCGGCCACCGGATCCGCCATCGCTCGCCCTCCGCCTCCTTCGCCGATTTGGCCGGAATACTTCCACGACCTCCGGTGTAGTGATACACATATAGTTGAAGATTCAAACACCGGAGGCCGGGATGCCCGCCACAACTCCCGCGCCCGTGCTCTACCTGAGTCACGGCGCGCCGCCGCTGGCAGATGACGCCACGTGGACCCGTCAGCTCGCCGGTTGGTCGGCGAAACTGGCCAGGCCGAAGGCGATTCTGGTGGTCTCCGCCCACTGGGAGGAGGCTCCGCTCACCCTCGGCGCCACCACCACCGTGCCGCTGGTCTACGACTTCTGGGGATTCCCCGAGCGCTACTACCGGGTGACCTACCCGGCGCCCGGGGCGCCCGAACTGGCCGCGCGGGTCCGCAAGCTGCTGCACGGTCCGAAGACGCCGGTGCACGAGGCGCCGGACCGCGGCCTCGACCACGGCGCGTACGTGCCGTTGGTGGAGATGTTCCCGAAGGCCGACATCCCGGTGCTGCAGCTCTCGATGCCGTCCCTGGATCCGCGCGCACTGTTCGAGCTGGGCCGGAAACTCGCGCCGCTGCGCGACGAGGGCGTGCTGATCATCGGCAGCGGGTTCTTCACGCACAACCTGGACGCGATGCGCTCGGTGCGCAGCACCGACGGCACGCCGCCGAACTGGTCGGCCGAATTCGACGAATGGGGCGAGCGGGCGCTGGCCGCCCGCGACCTGGACGCGCTGCTCGACTTCCAGCACAAGGCCCCGGCCGCGGCGATCGCGCATCCGCGAATCGAGCACTTCGCCCCGCTGTTCGTCTCGCTCGGGGCGGCCGCGGACGGTGCGACGCCCGAGACCGTGATCGACGGCTACTGGTACGGCCTGGCGAAGCGGTCGGTCCAACTGGGCTGACGGCACGAAAAAGCCGGGCCCGGGACGGCTTCCCGGGCCCGGCCGCTACTTTCGATCAGTCAGCCGAAATCGGCTTCACAGGATGTGCAGGTTCTTGCCGGACAGGCCGCCGAGGAACCGCTGCATCATGGCCTCCGGGCTGGAGTCCACCGAGGCGATCGCCGGAACGTCGGCCGCCTGCGGGGCCGCGTGGCCGCCGACCCCCTTCAGGCCGACCCCCTTCAGGCCGACCCCCCTCAGGGAAGCCAGCTTGCTCAGGTCCAGCCCACCCAGGTTGACCGGGTTCTTGACCTCCGGGGTGTCCTGGACGTCGGCCCGCTGCTGCGGCAGGCTGGGCATCGCGGGCAGCGCGGTCGGGGACAGCTCGGACCCGTCGATCGGCAGGTTGATCTGCGGCACGGTCTCGTCCACGGTGATGTCCGTGGCGTTGGTGGCCACGCCCAGGGCGTGCCCGAGCACCGGCAGCGAAACGCCGAAGATCTGCACCACGGCGCCCAGCGGCAGCTGACCGTCCACACCGGACAGTGCACCGAGGTTGGCCGGGCTGGTCGTGGTGGCGCCGCCGACCGAACCGGTGGTCTGGTTGTCACCGGTCGCGTCCGCGACCCCGGCCGCGGCGATGGCGTTGCCGAAGACCTGGGCCACCGCGGCCACCGGAACATCGATGATGTTCCCGGCGCCGCCGCCGTTCACGCCCGAGGTGGTGATGTCGCCGCCCGAGGTGGCCTCGGTGACGTTCGCCCCGATGCCGGTGGCCTTGGCGCCCGCGGCGACGGCGTCGCCGAAGACCTGGGCGATCGGCAGCATCTGAGCGCTGATGACGTTGCCGGTCACGCCGCCGCCGTCACCGTTGGTGGTGCTGTCGCCGCCCGCGGTGGCCGTGACGTCGTTGGTGCCCTCGCCCTCGACGAGGGCGATCAGGCCCGCGGCCGAGCTGTACAGCACCCCGGCCCCGGCGAACGGCGCCTGGATGATGTTGCCGGAAACCGCCCCGTCCATGCCGCTGGTGTCGGCGGTTCCGCCCGCCGTCGAGGTGGTCAGGTTGTCGGCGGTGCCGGAACCGGTGCCGATGAACGACCCGCCGATGCCGTGGACCTGCAGCGGCAGCGCGATCGGCAGGAAGCCGATGTTCCCGGCCGCACCCGCCTTGTCACCGGTCGCGTGCACATTGCCACCGGCCTTGGTGGTGGTGTCGGCGGTGGCTTCACCGACGCCGCGGCCGATGTGCGAACCGCCGATGCCGAACACCTGCGCGGGGATCGACAGCGGGGTGGCGACCAGGTTGGACGTGGCGAAGCCGTTGTCGTCCTGGGTGTTCCCGCCGCCACCGGCCTCGACGACCTTGGTCTCGGTCGCCGAACCCTTGCCCTGGCCGATGTAGGAGCCGCCGATGCCGAACACCTCGAAGGGCACGGCCAGCGGAACCTGCACCAGGTTGCCCGAGCCGGAGGCGTCGTTGCCGGTGGTGCCGTTGTAGCCGCCGGCCGTGACCTCCTTCTCCTCGGTCGCGGTGCCGGAGGCGTTCCCGATGTGCGAGCCGCCGATGCCGAACAGCTCCGCGGTCGAGGCGAGCTGCCCGGTGACCGTGTTCGACCCGAGGAACGAGCCGTCGCCGTTGGTGTAGGTGCCGTCCCCGGCCTCCAGGTCGGCGGTGTTGTCGCAGGCGGCGTGCGCGTTGCCGATGTAGGTGCCGCCGATGCCGCACAGCTCGGCGGGCAGCGCGACCGGCAGGTCGGCGATGTTGCCCGAACCGGCCGAGTTCTTCCCGCTGGTGCTGGAGAACCCGCCCGACTCCACCTCGCTGGACGAGCTGCTGGCGGTCGCACCGTCGCCGAGCGCGTTGCCCGTGGTGGCGTTGCCGATCCAGGACGCGGCCACGCTGTCGACGTTCGCGAGCAGCGAGCCCTGCGGCTGGATGATGTTGCCGTCGACGAACGAGTTGTCCCCGCCCGTCTGGATGTAGCTGTCGATGTTGTTGATGCCCGGGGTGGTGCCCCCGGCCTTGGCGTCCGCCGAGGAGTTCGACACCGCGTCGGCGTCGGAACCCCACGCGGCGGCGGCGTTCCCGTTGAACTTCACCGGCAGCGCGATCGGTGCACCGGCCACGTTCCCGGAGGTGGACCCGCCCTCGCCGTCGGTGACGATGTAGCCGCCGGACTCCGCGCTGGTGTCCGCGGCGAAGTCGCTGTAGCCGTTGGCCAGCGGCCAGGACGCGGCGTTGCCGGTGATCTGGATCGGCGTCGCGAGCGCCGGGGCCGCCACGTTGCCGGAGGTGCCGGAGCCCTGGCCGGTGGTGGTGACGTTGCCGGTCTCGACCGCGCTCTGGCTGGCCGTGCCGTTCGTGCTCCCGCTGCCGCCGAGGGCGCCGACGCCGTTACCCGCGATCTGCACGGGCGCGGCCCAGTCCAGCGCGACGACGTTCCCGGCGATGCCGGACTTCTCGCCGCTGGTCGTGACGTCCTGGTGGTGCTCGTAGGTCTGGGTGCAGTCCGCGCCCTCGACCTTGGCGTCGCCGACGACCCCGATCGCGTTGCCGCAGAACTGGATCGGCACGGCCAGGTCGCCGGTGACCTTGTTGCCCTTGAGCAGGTCACCCGAAGGGGCCTGCTGGGCGTCCGCCTTCGCGTCGCCGCCCTTGGCGGCCTTCGCGGTCGCCTTGGCGACCGGCTCCGCGGCCTTGGCCACGCCGTTGACCGGAGCGGTCAGCGGTTTGGTGGACAGCGGGACCTCGGCGTCGGGGAGCTTGACCGTCCCGACGACCGGCAGGCCGAGCGCGTTGTCCTTGAACTGCAGCGGTGCGCCGAGGGTGACGTCCAGCGGACCGGCCGGTTGGTCGGGCCCTGCGACCCGTTCGTCAGCGGAAGCGATGCCGGTACCCAGCATCAGCAAACCACCCGTGACCAGCGCGGTCTGGAGTCCGCGCTTCGCCCAGGTTTGCATTGGAATGGTTCTCCTTTTTCTTGGGGTTCCCTTGCGGGCTTTATGGGGCGGGCGCCCGGGGCGCCCGGAAACCGCGCACGCGCTCAGCGGGCGTTTGCGGGGGGCGAGGGCGGGGAAGCACGCACGGCCGCACGAAAAGGAGTGGTGCGGCGACGCGGGGTGCGTCGGTTGCTACCCCGCGACCGAATCAGTCAGGCGTGACGCCGGGCTGCGCGCCCGGTTCGACCATCACGTGCCGGACGCCGGACCGGACCGAACCGGCCGCGGCGGAATCGGCCGCGCTGGGAACACCGGTCGGCAGACCGATCAGCGAGCCGTCGAAGTGACCACCGGCAGAAGAACCGCCGGGGGCGTTGGGCGCGGTGAGCGGCGCGAGCGGCACGCGCACCGGAGCGAACGGCAGCGGAAGGTCACGCTTGGCCGGGTGCTCGACATGCGGAGCGGCGTCTCGAACCAGGACACCGCGTGCGGCGGACCAGACGGCGCCGAACGGATCGGCGGACGCCTCCGGCGCCGCGTTCGGCGCGGGCGGGGTGACGGCGTCGGCCGGTGGCTGGGGACCGCCGGGGACGGCCGGTCGCTCGGCGCGGTCGCCGGTCAGCTCGGGGAGCGGGAGCAGGTCGTGGCCGCCCGCGTGCAGGACGCTCCACACCGTCTTACCGAAGTCCTTGGCCGGGGTCAGCGCCTGGTCGATCACCCGCGGGGTCTCGGCGGGCTCGCGCACCAGGTGCTCGACCGTGCCGAGGGTGCGCTGCACCGGGCGCAGCACGGCGTCCTCGGCGAGATGGTGGACCGCACCGCCGACCTCGCCGGCCACGTCCGCGTCGGCGAAGTCGGGGGCGAGCACGCGGTGCGCGCGGTGCCTGAGCGGCGCGGGTTCGGCGACCTTGCCGACCGGCCGCACCACGTGGGCGACGGTGCCGCCGGTCGCGCCGACGAAGTCGGACACGCCCCAGGTGACGTCGTTGACGCTGCCGACGGCCGCGACGGTGGCCGAGGTGGTGTCGCCGTCGTTCGTCTCGGCGGCCGGGGTGCTGTGCACGGTGTCGGCGGCGGCGTTCGCGGTGGCGCTGGCGATCGCCCACGCGATCGCGGTGCCGGCGACCACCAGGAGGGCGCGCGCACACCAGCGGAGGGCGTGTGCCACGCCCCGCTGCCGCTCCGCCGCTGCCCTCGTCACCGCGCTCCCGTCGAGTAGTGCCAGAAGTCCTTGCGGCGTCGAGGTAAACAAACACCGGAAGGGCCCCGCATCTTTGACACGACTTGACTGCACGATCGTGTGAAGAACACTCCGTGTGGCCGGGTATCACGAAAAGTGATCATCAAAGGCGAGGCGTGGTTACTCGGGAGTCGGTAGATTCGCCACTGTCAAGGGCCACCCGGGCGAACTTCACCCTGGTAATTTCTTCACCGGTCCCGGCGGCGGGTGTTTCCGCCCCCGTCCCGTCAGACCGGACCGATACTGTGTGCCGCGTGAGCGAGCGCGAAGGCACAGCCGCGAAAAGCCCGGTCCTGTCCGAGGAAGCGGACGTCACCACCCTGGTACCGCGGTCGCTGCGCGTCAGCGCCGCGCTGTCCTGGCGCTTCCTCGTGGTGATCGCCGCGCTGTACGTGATCATCTGGCTGGTCGGCTACCTGTCCGTGGTGGTCATCCCGCTGTCCATCGCGCTGCTGCTCGCCGCCCTGCTCGCGCCCGCGGTGGCGCAGCTGGTCAAGGCGAAGTTCCCGCGCGGGCTGGCCGCCGCGATCGTGCTCATCGGGGGCCTCGGGTTGCTCGGCGGGCTGCTCACCTTCGTGATCATCCAGTTCACCGACGGCCTGCCGGAACTGCAGAAGCAACTCAACGAAAGCCTCGACCAGATCAAGAACTGGCTGGTCAACGGCCCGATTCACCTGCGCCAGGAACAGATCCAGGAGTTCATCGACAAGGCGTTCAGCTTCCTCAAGGACAACCAGGCGGCACTCACCAACAGCGCGCTGACCACCGCGAGCACGGTCGGCGAGATCCTCACCGGGTTCGTGCTCACGCTGTTCATCCTCATCTTCTTCCTGGCCGGTGGTGACCAGATCTGGGGCTTCCTGGTGAAGGGCGTCCCGCAGCGGGTGCGCAGCCGGGTCGACGTGGCGGGCCGCCGCGGGTTCGCCTCGCTGGTCAGCTACGTCCGCGCGACCGCGCTGGTCGCCGTGGTGGACGCGGTCGGTATCGGCATCGGGGTGGCCATCCTCGGGGTGCCGCTGGTGGTCCCGCTGGCCACCCTGGTCTTCCTGCTCGCGTTCGTCCCGATCATCGGCGCGGTGGTCGCCGGGACGGTCGCGGTGCTGATCGCCTTGGTGACCAAGGGATTCATCACCGCGCTGATCGTGCTGGCCGTGGTGATCGGCGTGATGCAGCTGGAAAGCCATGTGCTGCAACCGCTCCTGCTCGGCCGCGCGGTCCGGCTGCATCCGCTCGCCGTGGTGCTGGCCATCACCGGCGGCCTGGTCGCGGCCGGGATCGCGGGCGCGTTGCTGGCGGTGCCGCTGCTCGCCGTGCTCAACGCGGGGATCCGGTCGCTGCTGCACGAGGTCGATCCGGTGCCGGAGGAGGTCGACGTCCTGCACGACCAGGGCGCGCGGCCCAACGAGCGGACGCCGGAAGAGGACGAGGAACAAGGCGGGCAGTCCGCCGAGACCCCGTGACCGGTCCGGCGGACCGGGATCCGGCCACCCCGCTGTGGCTGGCGACGGTCGTGCTGCGGGTGCTGACGCTGCTGTTCGCCCTCGGCGCGGTGGTGGTGCACCGCGACGACTTCGCGCGGCCGTGGCTCGCCTGGACCGTGCTGGGCGCGATGACCGCCTGGACCGCGGTGACCGGGGTGGTCTACGCGCGGGAATCGTTGCGCGGCAACTGGTTCGTGGTCGCCGACCTGCTGCTCACCTGCGGGTTGATGCTGACCTCGCCGCTGATCCTGTCCGACGCGCAGTACGCCGTGGACGCTCCGCTGATCACCACGGTGTGGGCGGCCGTGCCGCCGCTCGCCGCGGGCGCGCGGTTCGGCGCGAGCGGCGGGATTCTGGGCGGGCTCGTGGTCGCCGCCGCCACCGGCCTCGCGCGGCTGGACTTCGATCTGGACGTGGCGCGCGACGGCGTGCTGCTGGTCGCGAGCGGCCTGCTGGTCGGCATGGCCGCGACCATCGCCCGCCGCTCGGCGGCCGCGCTCGCGCAGGCTTTGCGCACCGAGGCGGCGACCGCGGAACGGGAACGGCTGGCCCGGTCCATCCACGACAGCGTGCTGCAGGTGCTCGCCCGGGTCCGGCGGCGCGGCGCCGAACTGGGCGGGGAGGCGGCCGAACTCGCGGAACTGGCCGGGGAGCAGGAGATCGCGCTGCGCTCGCTGGTCAGCACCGAACCGGCCCGCACCGGTGCGAACGGCACCGCGGACCTGCGCGCCGCGCTGCAACTGCTGGCCACGTCGAAGGTTCAGGTGGCCGCCCCGGCGGGCAAGGTCGAACTGCCCGCGCGCACCACCGAAGAACTGGCCGCCGTCGTCCGCGAGGCTCTGTCCAATGTGGACAAGCATGCCGGGCCGGACGCGCGGGCGTGGGTGCTGCTGGAGGATCTCGGCGACGAGGTCGTGGTGACCGTGCGGGACGACGGCCCGGGCATCCCGGCGGGCCGCTTGGCACGGGCGGAAGCGCAGGGACATCTGGGTGTCGCGAAGTCGATCCGGGGCCGGGTTGCCGAACTGGGTGGCACCATCACGCTGGAGACCTCACCGGGTGCGGGGACCGAATGGGAGGTCCGGGTGCCGCGGACGGGAAGGGGAGCACGATGACCGAGACTTCGATCTCCGTGATGGTCGTGGACGATCACCCGATCTGGCGGGACGGGGTGGCCCGGGATCTCGCCGAGAACGGTTTCGAGGTGGCCGCGACCGCCCCGGACGGCGACGCCGCGGTGCGCATCGCCCGCGCGGTGCGCCCGGACGTGGTGCTGATGGACCTCAACCTGGGCGCCACCTCCGGGGTGGCGGCGACCCGGGAGATCACCGGCGAGCTGCCGGAGACCCGAGTGCTGGTGCTGTCCGCGAGCGGCGCGCACGACGACGTCCTGGAAGCGGTCAAGGCCGGGGCGTCCGGGTACCTGGTGAAATCGGCGTCGGCGGCCGAACTGGTGGACGCGGTGCGCCGGACCGCGGCCGGGGATCCGGTGTTCACCGCCGGACTTGCCGGGCTGGTGCTCGGCGAGTACCGGCGGATGGCCGACGCACCCGCCGACGGCGACCCGCCGCCGCGGCTCACCGAGCGCGAGACGGACGTGCTGCGCCAGGTCGCGAAGGGGCTGACCGCGCGCCAGATCGCGGAGAAGCTGGTCATCTCGCACCGGACCGTGGAGAACCACGTGCAGTCGACGTTGCGCAAACTCCAGCTGCACAACCGGGTCGAGCTGGCCCGGTACGCGATCGAGCACGGGCTGGATTCCGAGGAGGAGGGCTAGACCACCGCGACGGAGTCGCCGCGCTCGCCGGGCGGGGCGGTCGCGGTGAGCGTCCAGGTGTCCGCGCCGGGCCGCCAGAGCGCGACGCCGGGGAGTTCACCGGTGAGCACGAGCGTTCCGGATTCGGTCCAGTCCAGCGCGGCCGCGTCGAACTCGGTGGCGATCGGCATGGCCGGGGTCCGCAGCCAGCGCAGCGTGTCCAGTTCCAGCACCCAGAGATCCAGGACCCGGGTCGCCCCCGCCTGCCACGCCGGATCTTCGATCGGCACGGCGAGGTAGCGCCCGTCCCGGCTGGCCACGGCCGGGCCGGGGGAGCCGTTCGGCACCGGGCGCGCGATCTTCCGCCGCGCGCCGGTGGGCAGGTCCAGCACGCTGAACTCGGTGAGTTCGGTGAGCACCAGCCGCTGCCCGGCCATCGCGGCGATCCGCGGGGCCTGCTGCACGGTCCGCCCGGTTTCCGGTTCGACGAGCACGTCCTCGGCCTGCGGGCGCCCGGCCTGCACGGTGATGAGCAGGCCCGCGGGCCCTTCGCCGCGCACGGCGGTCTCGCAGCTGGCGGGCCGCCCGGCGTCGGCCTCGGCCCCGGTGAGCGCGACCCGCTGCAGGCGGCACTGGTCGTCGCCGTCGTCGCGGATCAGCCAGACCGCGGCCCCCTCGGCCGGGCCGGCGCTGCGGGCGCGGCCGAGCGAGCGCACCGGCCGATCCGGTTCGGCGACCAGCACCTCGGCGGGTTCGACGCAGGACGGCCCGCAGCGCGCCGCCGAGGTGATCACCGGGGTGCGCCCGGCGCGGAAGACCGCGGTGACCCGGTCACCCGGCGGAACGCCCGGGATCGGCCGGGCGGTTCCGGCGTCCACGTCGAACAGGACCGGGGGCGCGGTCGGCAGCAGCAGGCGCAGGCCGGTCGGTTCCCGCGGCGGCGTCCCGTGCAACGCGCCCGGCGTGGGCAGTGGGGCGGGTGGCGCCGGAGCCGGGGCGGGCGGGGTGGTGGCGCAGGCGGTGAGCAGGAAACCGAGGAGCGGCACGGCGACGCGGCGGCCCATGGTCGGCACTCCTCCCCGGTTCAGGGTTTTTCCCGGATTTACCAGGTCCGGGCCGCCCATAACATGGTTCCTATGGGTGATGATCAGGCGAGGACCGGCACGAGACCGCTGAGCCCGCGGGATCTGCGCGTCTCCGACGCCGAACGGGAGCACGTCGTCGGCGTTCTGCAGAAGGCCATCGGCCGCGGCATGCTCGATCTCGACGAGTTCACCGAGCGCACGGACACCGCGCTGGCCGCCCGCACCCGCGGCGAACTCAACGCCGTCCTCGCCGATCTGCCCGGCCTGATCCACTACGACGCGCGGCCCGCGAGCGCGATGGCGCCACCGCCGCCGCCCGGTTTCGTAAGCGACCGGCTGGAGCTGCGCGCGAAGGGCTCGAACCTGGTCCGCCGCGGCGCGTGGGTGGTGCCCGGCGAGCTGTCGGTGGTCAACAAGTTCGGCAGCGTCGAGCTGGACTTCACCGAGGCCCAGCTCACCACACCGGTCGTGCACATCAAACTGAACCTCAAATGGGGTGGCGCGGAACTGATCGTCCCCGAGTACGCCTCGGTCGACGCGAACGCGATCTCCGAGGTCAAATGGGGTTCACTGGACGACAAGACGCGTTCGCCGGGGCAGGGCTCGCCGCGGTTCGTGCTCACCGGCCGAGTCGTCGGCGGCGGTTTGACCATTCGCAACCCAAAACGGCTCCGGTGGGGTGCATTCTGAGGGCGTGGCCACACATACCCCCGATCCCCGCGGACTTCGCGTCTCCGACGCCGAACGCGAACATGTGACCGCCCTGCTGCAGAAGGCGGTCGGCCGGGGCCTGCTCACGCTCGAGGAGTTCGCCGAGCGCACCGACACCGCGCTGGCCGCCCGCACCCGCGGCGAACTCAACGCCGTCCTCGCCGATCTGCCCGGCCTGGTGCACGCCGAGACCGCCGCCCCCGCACCGCCGGAACGGCTCGAGCTGAAGACCACGATGTCCGCCACCAGGCGCCGCGGCGACTGGCACGTGCCCGGGGAACTGGTGATCCGCAACCGGATGGGCGCCACCGACCTCGACTTCACCGAGGCCCGGATCCCGCACCGCACGGTCCACCTCCGGCTGGATGTGGCGGCGGGTTCGGTCCGGCTGCTGGTGCCGTGGAACGCCACGGTGTCCAGCGAAGACGTGGAGGTGCTGGCGGGCAAGCTGACCGACCGGACCGGGTACGACCGGCGCGGGAACGGCACGCATTTCGCCGTCACCGGCAACGTCCGCGCCGGATCGGTGGAGATCCGCAGGCCGTGGATCTTCCGGCTGGGCGGGCTGGTGGTCCAGTGGCCGTTCCGGATCAGCTGGTCGCGGCCCTGACCGCTGCCTTCGCCGCCGCCGGATCGGGCGCGGCGAGCGCGGCCCGCGCGGCGGCCGCGCACTGCTCGAACGTCACCTCGGCCAGGCTCGCCCCGACCGCGCGCACGGCGGCCGCGTTCATCGACAGGCTGGTCAGCCCGAGCCCGGTGAGCACCCGTGCCAGGAGCGGATCGGCGGCGGCCTCCCCGCACACCCCGGCCGGTTTCCCGGTGGCCTCGGCCGCGTCGCCGACCGCGCCGAGCAGGCGCAGCAGCGCGGGCTGCCACGGATCGTTCAGCGCGGCGACCGCGCCGAGCTGCCGGTCGGCGGCGAAGGTGTACTGGGCGAGGTCGTTGGTGCCGACCGAGACGAAGTCCACCTCGGCGAGGATCTCGGCCGTGGCCAGCGCGGCCGCCGGGATCTCGATCATCACCCCGGCCCGCGCGATCCCGGCCGCCCGCACCCGCTCGGCGAACCAGGCGGCCTCCGCCGCGGTGGCGACCATCGGCGCCATCACCGACACCTCGGCGCCGGACTCCGCGGCGGCGCCCGCGATGGCTTCGAGCTGGCGGTCCAGCACGTCCGGGCGGTCGAAGGCGATCCGCACGCCCCGCACGCCGAGGGCGGGGTTCGGCTCGTCCTCCGGCGACAGGAAGGCGAGCGGTTTGTCGGCGCCCGCGTCCAGCGTCCGCACGATGACCGGTTTCCCGCGGAAGGGTGCCAGCACGGCGGCGTAGGCGGTCCGCTGCGCGGCCACGTCCGGTTCGGCCGGGGCGTCGAGGTAGCAGAACTCGGTGCGGAACAGCCCGACGCCTTCGGCGCCCGCCTCCGCCGCGGCCCGCGCGTCGCTGGCCGAGCCGACGTTGCCGAGCACCTTGACCCGGTGCCCGTCGGCGGTCCGCCCGGCGCCGTCCCAGGCGACCGGGCCGCTCGCGGTCGCGGCGACCACCGGCGCGTCCGGATCGGCGACCTCGACGGCGCCCGCGTCGCCGTCCACGGCCAGCGCCTCGGCGTCCAGTTCGAGCACGCCGCGGACCGCGACCACGGCCGGGATGCCGAGCGCGCGGGCCAGGATCGCGGTGTGGCTGGTCGGACCGCCCTCCTCGGTGACCAGGGCGAGCACCTGCTTCGGGTCGAGTCCCGCGGTGTCCGCGGGCGCGAGGTCGCGGGCGACCAGCACGCTCGGCCCGGTCAGCTCGGGCACGCCGGGGGGTGTGACGCCGAGCAGTTCGGCGACGATCCGGTCGCGCACGTCCTCGATGTCGCGCACGCGCTCGGCCAGGTACCCGCCCGCGGCGGCGAGGGCCTTGGCGAACCCGTCGGCCGCCTGGAAGATCGCGCGCGCGGCGGGCAGGCGCTCGGTGGCCACCAGCTGTTCGGCCTGGCTGACCAGCGCGGGGTCCCCGGCCATCGCGGCGGTGGTCTGCAGGATGGTGGCCGCGTCACCGGTCGCCGATTCGGCGAGCGTCTCCAGGCGGGTCACCACCGCCTGCGCCGCCGGGGCGATCCGCGCGGCTTCGGCGTGCGGATCCTCCGGGGACGGGGTGCTCGGGGGTTCGCCGAGCGGCTCGGCCACCCGCACGACCGGGCCGCTGGCCCGGCCCGGGCTCACCGCGACACCCGTCAGACGCTTCTGAGACATGGTCTAGACCATACCGTTCCACCTAGGCGATCAACAGTCCACATTGAAGTCCCGCCGGAGCCGCTCGACAACCAGCTCGACGGATCCCGTGCCGCCGAGTTCGTCCCGGGCCGCGAGTGCCCGCAGGTAGGCGCGGACATCGTAGGGTTCCGGGCCCACTCCGCGCCGCCGGAGCGCTTCCGTTAGCGGCAGCACCTCGTGCGTCCACCACGCCTCGGCGAGTTCGGCGCGGTCCGCGATGCCGCGGCGGAACCCCCACGCCTCCGCGGAATCGGCCAGCCGCGCCCAGTCCGCGGGGTGGTCCAGCCAGAGTCCCCAGCGCACGTCGTCGGGCAGCGGGACGCGTTGCAGGAACATGCGTTCGGCGGTCTTGGCCGGGAGATCGGCGACGGTGAGGCAGCGGGTGGCGCACGAGATCGTGCAGATCTTGCGCACCCGGGCGGACACGGTCGACTGCCCGCGGGCCCGCACGATGGACACCCGGTGGTGCCCGTCCTCGACGAAGTACAGCTCGCCGATCCGCACCAGCCGGACCGGCGGCAGCTCGGCGCAGGTCTCGGCGAGCGCCTGCCACCGGTGCCGCAGCGCGCGGTTGCGCGGGCGGAAGTCCCGGTCGAAGTCCCCGGCGCGGGCGACCGTGCCGACGATCGCGGGCACCGGCACCTCGGCCATCCCGAGATCGGTCTCGCCGTCGTGGCCCAACGCGGCGAGCGCGTCGGCGAGCGGCATGATCTCCAGCTCACCGGGTCGCCGCGCCGCCAGCAGGGCGCGCAACTGCGCGAGATAACCGCGTCGCCAGGCGGAACCGAAGGTGGCGGGGCTCATGCGCCCGCTTCGCGGACGCTCCGCGTGGCATTCGCCAGATGCGCAGCGTTGAATGATTCGCTCGCAAGCTCGCTCATACCTTTTGGCAACGCGGGCCCGCGAGGCGCCATTCCGCTACAGCTCGGCGGCCGTCGGGTAGGAGGGCTGCGCGCCGTGGCGGGTCACCGAGATCGCGGCGACCCGGACCGCCCGCCGGGCGGCTTCGGCCAGTTCGGCGCCCCCGGCGAGCGCGGCGGCCAGCGCGCCGGCGAACGCGTCGCCCGCGCCGGTGCTGTCGACGGCCTCGACCTTCGGTGAGGAGACCTCGGTGACCCCGTCCGCGGTGACCACCAGCGCACCCCGCGCGCCGAGGGTGACCACGGCCGACCGGGGGCCGAGCCGGAGGAGGTCGCCGGGGTTGTCGTCGCCCAGCAGCCAGGCCGCCTCGTGCTCGTTGACCAGGAGGACGTCCAGCGCGGCCAGCGTCTCCGGGCGCACCTGGGCCACCGGGGACAGGTTGAGCAGGGTGCGCACCCCGGCCGCCGACGCGGCTGCCACGGCGTGCTCGACCGTGGGGATCGGGATCTCCATCGAGGCGACCATGACCCGGGCCCCGGCGAGCGCGCCGTCGACGTCGCCGGGCTCGACGGCGCCGTTCGCGCCGGGGGAGACCAGGATCGAGTTCTCGCCGTCCGGGGTGACGGTGATGTAGGCGATGCCGGTGGGGCGGTCGGCGGTTTTGACCAGTCCGGTGTGCACCCCGGCGGCGCGCAGGGAATCGAGCAGGAGGCTCGCGTAGGCGTCGTCGCCGAGCGCGCCGAGGAACGCGACGGAGGCGCCGAGCCGGGCCGCGGCGACCGCGGTGTTGGCTCCCTTGCCCCCCGGAGAAATGTCCGTGTCGCCCCCGAGTACCGTCTCCCCTCCACCAGGCCGTCGGTCCGCCGCGACCACCAGGTCCGCGTTGGCCGAACCGACCACGAGCACGTCATGGGTCATGGTCACAGCCTGCCACGAGCTTCTTTCACCACGGGGAACCAAGGGCACGTATGCAAATGTGAAGAACTTTGTAACTTATCCAGCCCGGAATGCGACACTTAGGCAGATGCTTGCTTGCCATCACCCGATCGGGGTATATCCACCCCCGAGCCGTCACTTCGGGAGGCAGGTGGGCTCTCCAGTCACGCCGCCGCGTTCGCGCGGCCGCGTTGTCCGACGACGGCCACCCAGGTCGTCGGAAGGGCATCGGGTCGCCGGCACCGATCGCGTAGCCCCCCGAGTGATCGGTGCCGGCGGCGCCCTTCCCTACGCGGGCAGCCGCCGCAACATCCCGGGCCGGACGGTTTCCACGGCCTCGGCCAGCCGCGCCGCACCAGCCGGGCTGAACTTGTCCGGCAACCTGAAGGCACCGTCGGAATGGGGCAGGAGGCTGCTACCGACCTTGATCCGCGCCCTTCGCAGGAACTCCATTTCCGGGTGGCGCCCGGCGAATTCCTGATCCCCGGGCACCAGTTCGACCACGCGAACGGCCTTCCTCCCCGACCGCACGGTCACCAGGCGTACCTCCCGGAGTTCCGGCCAGCGCACACCGAATTCCGCTTGTTCTCCGGTCCACCACCGCGGTTTCCAGGACCCGTACCACTGAAACCGGTCCTCGGTGAGCGTCACCTTGCTCCGCAGCGACTCCTTCTGGTTCCAGCCCAGGTACCAGAGGGTGGTGCCGAAAACACCCATGACAGCGGCGGCCGTGATGCCCGCGAACAACTGGACCGGCACCTGCGGGACTATCCGGGTCAGTGCCAGGGCGATGAGTGCGACTCCGGCGAAAGCGGCACCGACCATCGCCGCGCGCCGGGGAGCTACCGCGTCAGGACGCACCACGATGCTCCGCGCCGACGTTTCGACGCGCGACTCCGTCCACGCCGTCGCGGGCTCCACGGGGGAGGAAACCGCCACCGCGGGCGTTTCCGACGGGCGTTTCGGGCGCGGAACGTCCTCGCCGTGCACCTCGACACGACCAAGACGCTCGGCCGCCTGCCGCACCTCCTGCGCTTCCGTTTCCGACAGCGTGGCTTCGACCGTGTACGAAAGCGCGTGCCCGCCGCGCCAGGCGCCCTTCAGCTTGGTGTGCCGCTTGCGGAAAGCAGCCGAGTTCAACAGCACCGTGAACTGGTAGGTCTCGATCGGCCCCGTCGGTCTCGCGTGGGCACGAGGTTGCCGGGTGAGCCGAACCCCGGCGATCTCCGTCCACGCCATCGACCACGCCACCCGATCCGCACTGGTCCAGCGAATTCCGGTCGCGTCGATGACGACGGCTCCCGGCACGGGACGCGCGAAAGCGCGCCGGAGCATGGCAATCGCGCACCCCAGTGCGGCCAAGCCCAGGGCTCCGCCGGTGAACACACCGAGAATTCCGTAGCCCCAACTGTCGGTGGCCGCGCCATAAACCCAGTACGTCCCGAGCGCCGCCGGGAGCAGCGCCACGACGGCAACCAGCCAACTGCGCCGCTCGGATTTGTCGATGACAACTGACTCAGTCAATTTTCCCCGAAATCCGCCGCGTAGAGCCATCCGGCGAGATCCGTGTCTCCTGCCAATCGTGCTTGTTCTTTTCCGCGGATTCGTGGCCGCTGGGCTGCTTGTCCGGGTCCGTGTCCGACGCGGTCGCCCCGTCGACCCAGTTCTTCAGGATCGTCTTGCCCATCTCCTTGCCGCCCTCGATGGCGACGTCCTTACCCAATTTCTTGGCGGACTCCTGCGACGCCTCCTTGGCCGCGTCTTTCATAGCGGCCCTACCGGCTTCGGTGCCGAGCTCACGCATCGTCTTGATCGTGTTGTCAAAGACCACGCCCGTGTTGTGCGCCAGCTGACGCCCGAGATACCGGGCCGCGTCGCCCAGTAGTTTCCCGAGTTTGGCGATGTGGTTCATCGCCTTCTGGAAGACCCTGGTGAGTTTCTGCACCCAGGACATCGCCTCGGTCGCCTTCTCCACCGCGAACGGGACCCCCTCGGCGGCAAGAGCAGCCGGATAGGCAGGCGGCGGGTACCGGGTGAGGATCTTGATGATTTTGGCGAGCGCGTCCGCGATCAGATCACGGATGATGGTCCGCACGACGTTGAGGATGGACTTGCAGATGTCGACGAGCCCGGAGACACCTTTGGCGCCTTCGGAGAGCCCCACATAGAGATTGATCTGATCCTGCAGGTATGCGCGGTACTCGTCAGCTGCCGCCCCTTCCCAATGCGCGCAGTCTTTTCGCGCGCTCTCGGTGAGGTCTTCCGCGGTCTTCTGGATGTGCTCGCTGATCTTCTGCCAGGTCTGCACGGTGAGGTCCAGCGTGTCCTGGTTACCGGTGAGCCAGTCCAGCGGTTCCTTCAAGAAGCTGACGTGCTCGATCACCCAGCCGAGCCCCATGCTCACCAAGGCCTGCATCGGGTCCTTGATGAGTTCCTTGATGTCGAGACCACCGGCTGCCAGGTCCAGCAGTCCCTCGGTCCAGTCACCGCTGAGAATCTTTTCCGTGCCGCCGATGAAGTCCTGAGCCATCCCAGCGCCCTCGAGCGCGTGCGCGACCGGATGCTTCTCCGCGGTCGTCTCACCCTTGGCCTCATTGACGACCGCGTTCTCAGCCATGGGCTTCCGCCTTCTTCAACAGGTTCTGCACGCTCTCCTCGTCAACGCGTTTGACCTGAGCCCACTGGTGCACGGTGTCGACATGTCGTTTCCCCGCATCCGCGGCGGCCTGCAGGGTCTCCGTGGCGCGCTCCATCGTGTTGTTGCACCAAAGGCCCAATCCGAGCACCGTGCCGATCAGGCCGAAGCCGCCTTCGTCCATGCGCTGGTGGGCGGCTTCGAGGGCGGTGGTGAGTTCGCCGTAGGTGGCTTCGACCTGTTTCGCGTGGGCGTCGATCTCTTCCGGGTCGACGTGGAAGCCGTCGTCAGTCATGGACGAAGCCTCCGCTGGAGAAGTAGTCGTCGTCGTGGCCCTCGTCGGTGGGTGGGCGTTGGGGGCGGGGTTTCGGGGCCGGTGGTGGCGGGGCGGGTGGGTCCTCGTCTTCGGGGCCGAATCGGCGTTCGGTCTGGCCGGTGGTGTCGCCGTGCCCGCCGCCGCCTTCGACGTAGCCTTCGGGCTCGGGTTCGGGGTAGGTCTCGCGCAGCTGGTGCACGAGTTCGCCCATGGTCTCGGTGCCCGCGATGGACGGGACGCCGGTCTGGACCGCGGTGGCGAGTTTGCTCTGGGCGAGCTGAACCGTGCGCAGGATCTCTTCGGCCAGGTCGGGTTTGGCGCGGGCGTTCGGGCCGATCCGCAGGCCGGTCAGGTTGCCGAGGTGGTTCACCTCGACGACGATCTGCCCGTCCTTGCTCCGCTCGCTGACCTGCACGTTCGCCATTTCGGCGCGCATCACGTCGGCCTTCTGCCGGGCGGCGGCCAGTTTGGCTTCGTAGTCGCTGAAGAGCTGCTCGGCGCTCGTCACGCGAACCCTCCCTGTTCGGTGTCGGTGACCGTTCGGCGACCGAGTGTGGCACAGCCGTGCCGATCGTGGTGCGCGAACGGGTGAACCACACCCGTTTCGCGGGTCATCCGTGTTTTGGGAAAACGAAGTGCCCCGAGCTCCTAGAATGCGGGGAATGGACAAGCCGACGCGGCGGGGTCGCGTGCGGGCGGCGACCGATCACGACATCCGGCAGACCGCCCGCACGCTGTTGATCGAACAGGGACCGGAAGCGGTCACCCTGCGCGCCATCGCCCGCGAGCTCGGCATCACCGCGCCCGCGCTCTACCGCTACTACGGTTCCCGGGACGACCTGATCGAGCACCTCCGGCTGGACGTGTGCGCCGATCTCGCGGCCGAGCTGGCCGAGGAGATCGCCCCCTTCTCCGACAACGGCATGCTCCAGCTGTTCGCGATCTGCAAGGGCTTCCGCCGGTGGGCGCTGACCCACACCAAGGAGTTCACGCTCGTCTTCGCGTCACCGACCGGGGGAGTCGGCTCCGCGGCGGGCAGCGTGGCCACGCTGAACCGGGTGGACGAACCGTTCGGCCGGATCTTCCTGACCGCCGCGGGCCGGGTGCTGGCCAGCCACGACCTGGCCCTGCCGCCGGTCGAGGCGGTGCCCGCCGAACTCCGCGACGACCTCACCGCGTTCAAGGAAGAGCTGCTCACCGTGCTCGGCGAGTCCGGCCTGGACTTCCCGGCCGACAAGCTCGACCTGGGCACCACCTACGTGATGATCCAGTTCTGGGCGCGGCTGTACGGGCACGTCACCCTCGAGGTGTTCGGCAACTACCCGATCCCGGTCTCCAAACCGGACGCGCTGTTCGACGCGATGCTGGCCGATCTCGCGCGCGAGATCGGCCTCACCCTCGAATGAGCTAGCGCACCACGTTGACCAGGCGACCGGGCACCACGATCACCTTGCGCGGCTCGGCGCCCTCCAGCAGCGCGACGATCTTCTCGTCCGCCAGTGCGGCGGCCCGCACGTCGTCCTGACCCGCGCCGGCGGGCACGGTGACCCGCGAGCGGACCTTGCCGTTGACCTGGATCGGGTACTCCACGGTGTCCTCGACCAGGTACTTCTCGTCCACCACCGGGAACGGCCCGTGCGCCAGGGAATCGGGGTGGCCCAGGCGCTGCCACAGCTCCTCGGCGACGTGCGGGCACAGCGGCGCCAGCATCAGCACCAGCGGCTCGGCCAGTTCCCGCGGGGTGGCCGCGGCCGTGCCGTAGGTCTTGGTCAGGTAGTTGTTCAGCTCGATCAGCTTCGCGCCCGCGGTGTTGAACCGCATCTCCGCGTAGTCCTCGCGCACCCCGGCGATCGCCTTGTGCAGCTGCTTGCGGTCCTCGTCGGTGGCACTGTCCGAATCGGACACTCGCGGCTCGCCGGTGCTCTCGTCGACCACCAGCCGCCACAGCCGCTGCAGGAACCGGTGCGCGCCCACCACGTCCTTGGTGGCCCACGGGCGGGAGACGTCCAGCGGCCCCATGGCCATCTCGTAGAACCGGAACGTGTCGGCCCCGTAGTTCTCGGACATCTCGTCCGGGGTGACGACGTTCTTCAGGCTCTTGCCCATCTTCCCGTATTCCTGGGTGACTTCTTCGCCTTCGTAGAAGAACTTTCCGCCGGACTCCTCGACCTTCTCGGCCGGGACGTAGACACCGCGGGAATCGGTGTAGGCGAACGCCTGGATGTAGCCCTGGTTGTACAGCCGCCGGTACGGCTCCTCGGCGGACACGTGCCCCAGATCGAAGAGCACCTTCTGCCAGAACCGCGAGTACAGCAGGTGCAGCACCGCGTGCTCGACCCCGCCGATGTACAGGTCGACGCCGCCCGGGTCGGCGGCGCCGTGCTCGGCCGGGCGCGGGCCCACCCAGTAGCGCTCGTTCTCCGGATCGACCAGCTTCTCGTCGTTGACCGGATCGATGTAGCGCATCTGGT
Source organism: Amycolatopsis anabasis (assembly GCF_009765355.1). Lineage (GTDB taxonomy): Bacteria > Actinomycetota > Actinomycetes > Mycobacteriales > Pseudonocardiaceae > Amycolatopsis > Amycolatopsis anabasis. The sequence goes on from NZ_VTHK01000001.1 coordinate 259,836, forward strand.
ACCAGCAGGACCCCGCCCAGTTGGGCATGGTGTTGGTGTCGCGCCGGTACGTCTTCGGCCCGTCGCCCAGGTCCAGGGTCACCTCGACCCAGTCGGTCGCCCGGGACAGCGGCGGCGACGGTTCGCTGTCGGCGTCCTCGGGGTCGAAGGTCTTCGGCGAGTAGTCGTCGACCTCGGGCAGTTCCACCGGCAGCATGCTGTCCGGCAGCGGGTGCACGCGGCCGTCCTCGTCGTACACCACCGGGAACGGTTCGCCCCAGTACCGCTGGCGGGAGAACAGCCAGTCGCGCAGTTTGTACTGCACGGTGCCGTTGCCGTGCCCGTGCTCCTCCAGCCATTCGATGATCGTCTTCTTGGCCTCGGTGACGCCCATGCCGTCCAGGAAGCCGGAATTGACCGCCGGGCCGTCGCCGGTGAACGCCTTGCCGTCGAAGCCCTCGCTCGGCTGGACGGTCCGGATGATCCGCAGGCCGAACTTCTCCGCGAAGTCCCAGTCGCGCTGGTCCTGACCGGGCACCGCCATGATCGCGCCGGTGCCGTAACCCATCAGCACGTAGTCGGCGACGAAGATCGGAATCTCCTCGCCGGTCACCGGGTTCACCGCGTGCGAGCCGGTGAACACGCCGGTCTTGTCCTTGTTCTCCTGCCGGTCCAGCTCGGACTTGCGGGAGGCCGCGCGCCGGTACTCGGCGACGGCCTCGGCCGGGGTCGCCGCGCCGCCGGTCCACCGCTCGTCGACGCCGTCGGCCCATTCCTTCGCGGTCAGCTCGTCGACCAGCGGATGCTCCGGGGCCAGCACCAGGTAGGTGGCGCCGAACAGGGTGTCCGGGCGGGTGGTGAACACCTCGATGGCGGCCGATCCCGCCGGGAACCTGACCCGCGCGCCGTGCGAGCGGCCGATCCAGTTCCGCTGCATGGTCTTGACCTTCTCCGGCCAGTCCAGCCGGTCCAGGTCGTCCACCAGGCGGTCCGCGTACGCGGTGATCCGCATCATCCACTGGCGCAGGTTGCGCCGGAACACCGGGAAGTTGCCGCGCTCGCTGCGGCCTTCGGCGGTGACCTCCTCGTTGGACAGCACGGTGCCCAGGCCGGGGCACCAGTTCACCGGCGCCTCGGAGATGTAGGCCAGGCGGTGCGAGTCCAGGATCTCCAGTTGCTCGGCGCGGGTCAGCTCGCACCAGCCGCGGCCGTCCGGGGTGCGGCGCTTGTCCTGCGCGTACTCGGCCTCCAGCTCGACGATCGGCCGCGCCTTGTCCTGCTTCTCGTCGTACCAGGAGTTGTAGATCCGCAGGAAGATCCACTGCGTCCACTTGTAGTACTCGGGGTCGATCGTGGCGATCCGGCGGCGCTCGTCGTGGCCCAGGCCCAGCCTGCGGATCTGCCGCAGGTAGGTCCGCATATTGGCCTCGGTGGTCTTGCGCGGATGCTCGCCGGTCTGCACCGCGAACTGCTCGGCGGGCAGGCCGAACGCGTCGAAGCCCATCGTGTGCAGCACGTTGCGGCCGATCATCCGGTGGTACCGGGCGAACACGTCGGTGCCGATGAAGCCCAGCGGATGGCCGACGTGCAGGCCCGCGCCGGACGGGTACGGGAACATGTCCTGCACGAACAGCTTGTCCGAGGGGATGTCGTCCGCGGCGAGCGGGCCGACCGGGTTCGGCGCGTGGTAGGTGCCGTGATCGGCCCAGTAGTCCTGCCAGCGCTGCTCGAGCTGGCCCGCCAGCTCCGCGGTGTAGCGGTGCGCGGGAGCCGCGTCGGTCGCCTCGGTCATGGCCGGTTCCTCCGTGTAGTTCGCCTGTTCGCCCGGGACCCGCAGAAATGAGTCGACCCCCCAGCCGGTGGCATGAGGGGTCGCCGCGCTGGGCCGCTTCTCGCGGTCAGCGCGGCCGGCTAAGGAGCAGGCGTGCGATGCTCACGGACTCATGGTAACGGGCACGTCGAACGGGTTGCCTACCGGACCGCCAGCGCGACGAGCTGGGTCACCTGGGTCGGCGCGAAGTTGTTGTCGCTGATCAGCAGCAGGGTGCGCTCGCCGCCGGGCAGCCGCGGGCCCCAGGTCATCCCCTCCACGTTGTCCACTGTGGACAATCCGAGCGTGCCGAGGTCGGTGAGCAGCCGCTTCCGCACGGGTTTCACGCCTCCCGCGGACAGGGACGGCACGTTCAGCACGTTGGTCGCGCCCAAGGTGTCGATCTCGTAGATCCGGATCTTGTTGCCGGCTCCGGTGACGAACGAGCGCTCCATGACCAGGAACCGGGTCGGGTCGACCGGATCGGCGGCCAGGATCGAGGAGACGCCGGTGGTGGCGAACCCGCCCGGCGGCTTCGGCGCGGCGAACACCGGCTCCTCGGGGTAGGCGTACTGGGCGAGCACCCGGCCGAACCGGCTCTGCATGGTGAGCCGGTTGAGCGCGCCGTGCTCGGTGGTGGCGTCCGGGCCGTCCTGGAGCAGGGGACCTTCGACCGAGGAGACCACCAGCGAGCCGAGCCCGGCGAAGGTCAGGCCCTCCAGCACCAGGTTCTGCCGGGGCCCGGCCTCGGGGGTGATCTTCTCGTTGGCCGGGATCGGCAGGTCGCGGACGTACCGGCCGTCGCGTTTCGCCTCCCGCAGCGACGGATCGATCAGCGTGGTGGCGTTCCGCTCGCCCTCCTGGGACCAGAAGTAGTCACCGGACCACGGATCGACCCGCAGTTCCTCGGGGTCGACGGTCCGCATGTTCTGCGGCTGGCTCTGGTCGTTCTTCGCCAGCGGCGGGTACGTCGTGCCGTCCGGGCGCAGCAGCGGCCGGGTGCCGGTGAAGGTGACCGGGCCGGGGCCGTGCGCGGTGACGTCGAACTTCGCGGTGTAGAAGCGGGCGGGCTGCAGCGCCGATCGGTCGTCGCAGATGAACACGTACTGCCCGGTGCGCGGGTCGTAGTCGATGCTGGAGAGCCCGCCGACCGTGGTCCCGTCGAAGACGAGGCCGTTCGGCACGATCTGCTCGCCGAGCAGGCGCACGGAGTGACCGCTGTCGGCGGCGGCCGCGGGCAGACCACTCATGAGTGTGAGGGACAGCGACCCGATCAGGGCGGCTGCGAGTACGCGTCGTGACATGGCGTGTAGCACAACCGACCAGGGTATCGGCGAAGTTGCCGTCAGATGACGCTTATCCTGAAACCCGTGATCGTGATCGCGCTGGTTCCCGTGTTCTTCGGTGTCCTCGTCGGCTGGGGCGGCCTGCTCGGCTGGCGGGAGAAGCTGCCGCGGGACCGCGCGACCGGGGTCCGCACCGCGGCCACCCTGCGCAGCGACGAGGCGTTCCGGATCGGGAACAAGGTGGCCGGCCTGCCGACCATGATCGGCGGCGCGGTCGGCGTCCTCGGTGGCGTCGCCGGGCTCGTCATGCCGACCCTCGGCGGCACGATCACCGCGGCCGCGGTCGGCCTGGTCGGCGCGTTCGCGCTGCTCGCGGCCGGTGGCGTGCTCGGGCACCGCGCGGCGGCCGCGGTCCCGCCCCCGGCGGCCCGTCCCGCCGGTTGCTCCGGTTGCGCGTGCGGCGGTTGTTCCGCCCTGACCAAGGCCGCGCCCGCCGAAGCCAACTGACTCAGTTGCGCTGGAGGTCGCCCGGGTGGGTGGCCAGCAGCGCGGTCGGCACGCCCTGGCGGCGCAGCACCTGACCCCAGAGATCCCGTTCCGGCGTCGCGAGCACGTCGCTCGGCAGCGCCGGGACGATCAGCCAGTCACCGCGGCCGATCTCCCCGGCGAGCTGACCCGAATCCCAGCCCGCGTACCCGGCGAACACCCGCAGCCCGCGGACCTTCGGCACCAGCAGATCCGGATCCGCGTCCAGATCGACCAGCGCCACCGGGCCGCGCACCGCGATCAGCCCGGGCACCGCGGCCGCGGTCTCCCCGGTGCGGAGCGCGGCGAGGCACAACGCGGTCTTCTTCTCCACCGGGCCGCCGACGAACACCGCCTGCGGCTCGACGACGTGGCGGCCCCAGCTGGGCAGCACGTCGTCCACCGGTACCTCGCTCGGCCGGTTGAGCACCACCCCGAGGGTGCCCTCGTCCCGGTGATCGATGATGAAGACCACCGTCCGGCGGAAATTGGGATCGAACATCGTGGGGGCAGCGACCAGGAGTGTTCCCGGCTCAACCTCGGCGTCCGCTGACACGCGCCCCATGATCCCACCGACGCCGGAAAGAAGTCGCGGCGCACGGGAACAACACGCCTAGTCCTTCCGTTCTATTGGGTGGCCGGCGCACTCCGTGTCCCCCGGGCCCACTTGAGAAGAGCCTTTGTGGAATACCGTTCGGCAGGAGCCACACTGCGCCACGCCGCCGAGAGGCGACCAAGTGCGTCGTGCCACTTTCGTCTGCGGAACGGGGTCTCGCTCGATGGGACCCCGTTCCGCTTTCGGCAATCAGTGAACAAGTCGGCACGCTGGGTTTACCGGAACCTCGCTCGCGGGTCTTAAGCTCGGGGCTTGTGACTACACAGGCGGACTCCGCGGGTTCCCGGGTCGACCGGCCGGGCCTGCGCGCGTTCCTGGCGATGCCGGGGTTCCGGCGGCTGCTGTTCGCCCGGTTCGCCTCGCAGTGGGCGGACGGGATCTTCCGCGCCGGGCTCGCCGGGGCGGTGCTGTTCAACCCCGAACGGGCCGCCGATCCGCTGACCATCGCGGGCGGCTTCGCCGTGCTCCTCCTCCCTTACTCCTTCATCGGGCCGTTCGCCGGGGCACTGCTCGACCGGTGGGACCGCCGCCGCACCCTGGTCTTCGCGAACCTCCTGCGCACGGCCGCGATCGCGGCCACCGCGATCGTCGTCGGCACCGGGGGCGAGGGCGCCGGGCTGTTCGCGCTGGCCCTGGTCGCCGAGGGGATCTCGCGGTTCGTCGGCTCCGGGCTGTCCGCCTCGCTGCCGCACGTGGTGCCGGTGAACACCCTCGTCTCCGCCAACGCCATCGCCACCACCACCGGCGCGATGGTCGCCGTGCTCGGCGGCGGTTGCGCGATCGGCCTGCGCGCGGTGCTCGGCTCCGGGGACGTCGGTTCGGCCTGGACCACCTCGGTCGCGGTCGTCTTCACGGTGGCCTCCGCGGCGATCGCCGCCCAGTTCGCCCGCGGCAGCCTCGGCCCGTCCACAGTGGACGAACCGGCGGACCCGGTGCTGGCGGTGGCGCGGGGATACGTCGACGGGGCCCGGGCCGCCCTGGGCGCGCCGCGGGTCACCGCCGGGTTCGTCGCGCTGTTCGCGCACCGCGCCGCGTACGGCATCTCGCTGCTGCTGACCGTGCTGCTGATGCGGTACTCGTTCACCGACCTCGGGCTCTTCCGCGCCGGGCTGCCCGGACTCGGCCAGATGGCGCTGATGGCGGGGGCGGGCACCCTGCTCGCCGGTTTCCTGACGCCCCGGCTGGTCCGCCGCTTCGGGCGGCACCGCGCGGTCCTCGGCGCGCTCGTCGCGGCCGCCGCCGCGCAGGCCGGGCTCGGCCTGCCGATGGTGCTGCCGACCGCGCTGCTCGCCTCGTTCGCGATCACCTTCGCCGGGCAGGTGCTCAAGCTGTGCGTCGACTCGGCGATCCAGCAGGACATCGGCGACGAAGCCGTCGGCCGGGTGTTCACGCTCTACGACACCTTGTTCAACCTCACCCTGGTCGCCGCGGTCTCCGGCGCGGCCGCGCTCACCCCGCTCGACGGCCACTCGCCCGCGTTGCTGATCATCGCCACCTTCTGCTACCTGCTCGGCGCGGCGGGTTACCTGGCCGTCGCGCGCCGCGACCGAGCAGCGTGATTCGCGAAAGCGAACGATCGTCGCCCCTTTGAATGGAACCTCGATTGGTCCATTCGCCTTGCCATTAGGGTGACGCGTGTTCGAACAAACCCACCATCCCCGGGGGCCGGAGTGACCACGCCTGGCGACGATCGCGCGAGTCTCGAAGCGCGCAACGCCGCGATGAAGAACCAGGTCGACGAGCTGCTCGAGCAGTTCAACCGGCAGACCGAGCAGCTCCACGAGGCCCAGGCCGCCGCGGCGCAGGCGACGGCCACGCTGACCTCCCCGGACGGCCTGGTCACGGTCACCGTCGACGCGGCCGGCGTGCTCAGCCAGTTGCGGTTCGCCCCGAACACCTTCGAGCGCAGCAACCCGGAATCGCTCGCGCGCACGGTCCAGGACCTGGTGCGACGCGGGACGCTGCAGGTCAAGCAGCAGGTCGCCGAGCTGATGCGCCCGCTCACCGAAGACCTGCCGGACCTGTCCGACTTCATCGAGGGCGCGCCGTCGCTCAAGGGCCTGCTGCCGGAGATCCCCGACTACCGCCCGCCGGAACCGGAAGCCGCGCCCGCGCCGCTGGACCGCGCCGAATCGTTCGAGGACCCGAACGCCGGTTCGATCATGCAGAGCGGGCAGTCGGCGCCACCGCCCCCGCCGCCTGTGAGCCGACCCACACCGCCGCCCCCGCCGAAACCGAGCACGCGGCGAGCACGTCCGACGCCGGAAGAAGAGGACGAAGAACCGCCGGACAGCTGGCTGACCAGGGGGCGTGACTGATGCCGGAGGGCAGCGGCTTCACGATGGACCCGGACGCCGTCAAGACGGGCGCCGGGCGATTCGGACCGGTGGTGGACGGGTTGAACGCCGCCAAGCGGGAACTGGAGAGCGCGCTGCAGGCCGCCGGGGAGTGCTGGGGCGGCGACGAATCCGGCAAGGAGTTCGCGAAGGACTACGTGCCCGGCGCGCAGCAGGCCGTCGAGGCGTTCGGCACCCTCGCCCAGGGCGTGGCCGGGCTCCGGAAGAACGTGGAGTCCGGCGCCGAGGGGCATGACGCGAGAAACGCGGAGGCCATGAAGAACATCAGCAGCAAGGGGCCGTAGCGCATGGGTATGGAGATGCCCGACGCGGTCAAATGGCTGCTGCCGATCGTCGTGGGGGAGAGCTGGCCCGAGGGCGACGAGGACAAGCTGCGTGAGCTGCGCGACGCCTGGCACACCGCGTCCAAGGCCCTCGAACCGATCATCACCAACGGCAACCAGGCCGCCGAGGCGGTCCTGGGCACCTGGACCGGCGACTCCGCCGAAGCCTTCAAGGAGAACTGGAACAAGTTCGTCCAGGGCGACGAGGCCTACTTCAAATCCCTGGCCGAGGCCACCAAGGCGCTCGGCGACTCGTGCGACCAGACCGCGCTGGACGTCGAGTACACGAAGTACATGATCATCATCTCGCTGATCATCCTGGCCGCGCAGATCGCGGCGATGATCGCGGCCGCCGCGCCCAGTTTCGGCGCGTCGACGGCCGGGATCGTGCCCGCGCAGGTGGCCACCCGGATGACCGTCCAGATGATCTTCCGGCAGCTGCTCCAGAAGCTGATGCAGGAGGGCTTCAAGAAGCTCGCCAAGGAGCTGCTGGAGAAGTTCCTCAAGGAGGGCCTGAAGAAGCTCGCCAAGGAAGTCGGCAAGAACGTGGCCATGAACGTGGCCATGGACGCCGGGATCCAGGGCGTGCAGATGGCCAAGGGCGACCGCAAGGAATGGGACTGGGGCAAGACCAAGGACGGCGCGATCGGCGGCGCCGTCGACGGTGCGGTCGGCGCGGCCAGCGGCGGCATCAGCAAGAAGATGCGCGGCGACGAGGGCTTCAGCGTCCCCGGCAAGATGGTGCAGGGCGCCGCAGAAGGCGCGGCGAGCACGGTCGGCCAGGCCGTGGTCACCGGGGAGGACCTCTCCCTCTCCGATGTCGCCAAGGGCGCCTCCGCCGGTGCGGTCAGCAGCGGCGTCGACGGCGCGAAGGACCACTTCAAGGGCATCAACAGCCCGAACACCCCGCACACGCCGGACGGCGGTTCGCCGGATCCGAGCGGCGGTGACCCCGCCGGCCCCGCACCCGGTTCGGATCCGGCCTCCGCTCCCCCCGACTCCGGTTCCCGTCCGGACTCGGGCTCCCGTTCCGATTCCGGTTCGCGGTCCGACCCGGGTTCCCAGCCGGATCCCGGGTCCACTTCGGACTCGGGATCGCGGCCGGATTCCGGTTCGCGGGCGGACTCCGATCCCTCTACCCGGTCCGCCCCGGCCGATCCCGGTGCGCCGGACACCCGGGGTTCCGGCCACGCGGACCCCGGCACGCGATCCGATCCCGCCCCGCGGACGGACTCCGGTTCGCCCGGGGACACCGGTTCGCGTTCGGACGCCGCCTCGACCCGGTCCGCGCCGGACACCTCGCCCGCCCCGGCGACGCATTCTCCGGCGCCCTCGGCCACCGCCGATCCGCCCGCTCACCACGCCTCGTCCGGCGGGGACTCCGGTGGCGCGCCGCACCACACCCCGGATCCGGAAGCGCAGCCGCCGCGGGGGAGCGAGCACGTCTCGTCGCAGTCCGCGGTCACCCTCGATCGCCCGGAGAGCGGACCGGACGCCGGTCAGCACACGGCCGCCCCCGCGCAGCAGCAGCCCGCCGCGGCGGCCCAGCAGCACGGCACTCCCGACGGCGGGGGCACCTCCAGCCCCGGCAACCAGCCCGGCGGTCAGCCGGGCGGCGCCCCGATGGGTGGCGCCCCGGCCGGGGGCAGCCCCGGTTCCGCCGGCGGCGGATCCGCTTCGCACGCCCCGAGTTCGGGTTCCGGCGGCTACGGCCAGGCCCCGGCCGCGTCGACCGGACACGCCCCGGCCTCGGGTGGGTACGGCCAGGCGCCACCCGGTGGTTTCGGCCCCGGTTCGCCGGGCGGGCAGCACCCCAACCCCCGGCAGGACGCCGTCACCGCGGCCGGGTTCACCCCCGGTTTCGGTCAGCGGCCGGACGGGACACCCGGACGTCCGGAGAACCAGCCGCCTCCGCAGCAGGGCCCGGCCCCGCAGCACCAGGGCCCGCCACCGGGCGGCTTCCCGCCGCCCCAGCCGATGCCGGGTGGCGGCCAGCCCGGCGGCCCGAACGGCGGTGGCCGCCCGGGCGGTCCGCAACCGCCCCGCCAGCCCGGACCACCGCCCCCGGGACATCCGCAGCAGCGCGGTTTCCCACCCCAAGGACCGCCGCAACACATCCCGCCGGGGGCGCGCCAGGGCCCGCCGCCCATGCCACCGCCTCCGCCCCGGCCCCAGGGGCCGCCACCGCCCGGATACCCGCAGCGTCCCGGCGGACCGCAGAACTACGGCCCGGGTCCGCGCCCGCAGGGGCCGCCGCCCCCGCCGCGGCCACAGGGCCCGCCACCACCCGGACCGGGTGGCCGCGGCCCGCTGCCGCCGCCGGGTCCCGGTCCGCGTCCGCAAGGACCGCCGCAGGGCTTCGACCCGCGCCAGGGCGGTCCCCGCCCCGGTCCGGGCGGGCCGCAGGTTCCGGATCCGCGGGCCGGTGGCTGGCCGTCGCGCGGCCAGGAACCGCCCGCGCAGCCGCCGCAAACGCGTCCGGACATCCCGGCCCAGCCGCCGCAGACCCGGCCGGACGTTCCGGCGCGCGCACAGGATCCGCGCGTGCAGTGGGCCGAGCGCACCCCGGAAGCCGAGCAGCAGCCGCCGCACGACCGGCAGGACACCCAGGAACGCCAGGACCACCAAGAGCGCCAGGAGGCCCAGGACCAGCGGGACACCCGCGAACAGCAGCGGGACCACCAGGACCAGCAGCAGCACGCGGAGACCGGCGCCGGTCAGCGGCACGAGTTCGGCGAGGGCACCCGGATCCATCCGGACGAGGCGTACCTGGCCGACCCCGAGGGCTTCCGCACCGACCGGCGCGAGGACTTCGCCCAGCTGGAGGAGACCCAGCTGGACACCGGGATCGTCAACCACAACGGCGAACTGCGGCACGAGCAGGTCTACCGCGAAGCGCTGCTGCGGCGCGACCAGCTCGCGTCGCTGCGGCACATGTCCGACGACGGCGCCTACGCCGTGCACAGCTACACCCGGCACGAGGTCTTCCGCGCGCTCAACGACGCGCTGCGCACCGGCAGCCCCGAGCTGGCCCATCTGGTGCACCAGGCGCGCGCGATCGTCTCGGGCCTCAACGAGCTGCCGCGGTTCGAGGGCGAGACCGTCCGCACGATCCACTGCGAGAACAACCCGCACAAGGCCGCGCTGGTCGCCGGGCACTACGAGCCGGGCCAGATCACCGTCGAAACGCAGTTCAACAGCTCGTCGCGGGTCACCCCGGAACACCGCAACAGCGCGTTCCCCGGCGAGGTCGAGCTGCGCGTGCGGTCGAAGACCGGCCGCGACATCTCCGACCTCGCGTCGGTCCAGAAGGAACGGGAGGTGCTCTACAAGCCGGGCACCCAGCTCCTGGTGCACAGCAAGGAACTGGTCACCCTCCCCGGCGGCAAGCAGAAGTGGGTCATCCACGCCGAGGAGATCGCGCCGGGCGACCCGCGCTACCTCGACCCGGACACCGCGCGCCAGAAGATGGACGAGCGCCGGGCCCGGGCCGCGGACGAGGAGGTCGCCACCCCGCCGCGCAACGACATCAAGGCCCTGCTGAACCCGTTCGACCCGCCGGACGCGCAGCCGGAACCGACCCCGGCGCACACGCCCGAGCCCGAGGACAAGCCGAACATGGGCGAGCCCGAGGGCGGCTGGTCCGGGCTCAACCAGACCACCCACCCGCCGGGCGTGCCCGCGATCCACGCCGGGACCGCGGAAACCCCGCAGCAGCAGGTGCGCTTCCTGCGCGACCAGTTCCCCGGGATGGCCGGGGTCAACGCGCGCGAGTTCTACGCGCCGGGCGCGATGGACAACGGTTTCCGGACCAACTGCACGCGGTCGGTGGAGGCGTTCGAACACCACCTGCAGGGCAACTCGCATCCCGCGGAACCGGTGCTGCCGCACGAGATGCGCGGCAAGGGCACGCTGGAGTACCTGCAGCAGAGCCTCGGCGGGCAGTGGCAGCACCACAACCAGGACTTCGCGAGCGCGATCAACGAGGTCGCTCGCCAGCCGGTCGGGTCGCGTGCGGTGCTGGCCTACCAGTACGACGTGCCGCCGGACCCGAACGCCACACCCGGTTCGCCGGAGTCGTACCCGCGCCGGCGCGGCCACGTGGTTTCCGTGGTGCACACCGAACACGGGGTCGCGATCGTCGATCCGCAGCGCAACCGGCTGGCCAGCCTGCCGCCCAACCCGGCGACGGTGAGCCTGCTGCCGTACCACCGCGCGGAGGCGCCGGACGCGGCGCACCAGGGCACGCGCGGCGAGCCGGAGTCCGCGCACACCGAGCAGAAACCGGACACCGATTCCGCGCCGCGCACCGAGGAACCAGCCCGTGCCGAAGAACCGGCGAAGCCGGACGAACCCGCGGCCGACCGCACCGAACAGGAACCGAACGAACGGATCGACCACGCCGGGCAGTCCCCGAGCGAGGACTACCTGTTCGATCCCGAACACCGTGCCACCCGCGCCGACACCGCGAGCGTCCGCGAGGCGCTCGGGGACCACTTCGAGGGAGCCCGGGACAAGGCGCTGCGCCTGCGGGACGAAAACCCGGCGTACGCCCACATGTCCGACGAGGGCGCGGTCGCGGTCCACGGCTACACGCGCAGCGAGATCGCCTACCACGCCAACGAAACGCACCGCGTCGGCGAAAGCCACGAAACCTTCGAACAAGGTCGGCACCAGGTGCGCGCGGTGGTCGCCGGGCTGCGGGAACTGCCCGACTTCCACGGCGAGCTGATCCGCGGCATCGACTTCAGCGGGGACCGGCGGCTCGCCGAACTCGCGGCCGGGCACTACGAACCGGGCCAGATCACCGTCGAGCCGACGCTGACCAGCGCGTCGATCAAGGACGAGGGCCAGACGCGCTCGAAGTTCGGCCAGGACGTCGAACTGCACATCCAGTCCAGGACCGCGAAGGACATCTCGGGGCTCGCGGAGAACCCCGGCGAGCGCGAGGCGCTGTCCCGGCCCGGCACGCAACTGCTGGTGCACAGCAAGGAACTGGTCACCCTCGACAACGGCCGCCAGAAGTGGGTCATCCACGCGGAGGAGATCGCCCCCGGCGATCCGCGCCACCTCGACCCCGAGGCGACCAAGCAGAAGATGACCGAGCGGCGCGAACGGTTCGCGCAGGAAGCCGAAGAAGTCCGGCAGCGGCAGGCCAACCGGTTCCTCGACGCGTTCGGCGAAAGCCCGGAGGAACCCCGTTCCACCGACCGCGGCCCGGCGGAAGCCGAGCACTCGGCCGTGGCCGACCGGCTCGACGGCTACGGCGATCCGGGCGACCACCCGGCGGCCCTGCCGGATCCGGCGGCGGGCGGGCACGACTGGTCACCGCTGGCGCAGGCCACCAACCCGCCCGGCGAACCGGCGATCCACGCCGGTACCGCGAACCCGCACCAGCAGGCGGCCTACGTCGGCGAGCGGCATCCGCAGCTGCCCGCGGTGAACCCGAACTTCCACACCCCGGACGCGTTCGCCAACGGCTACCAGACCAACTGCACCCGTGCCGTGGTCGCCTACGCGCAACGCCTGCTCGGCATCGACGCGCACGCCGGACCGATCCTGCCGCACGAGATGGGCACCCTCGGCACCCGCGATTACGTGCGGCAGCAGCTCGGCGGCGAATGGCAGCAGCACGGCGACTACGACAGCGTGATCCGCGAGATGCGGCAGCAGCCGGTCGGATCGCACGCGGTGATCGCGGTGAAGTACCTCGATCCGTACGGGAACGAGTTCGGCCACGTGGCGATGGTGACCCACACCAGCGAAGGCGTGGCGTTCCTCGATCCGCAGAGCGGCACCCTGATGCACCTGCCGCAACCGGCGGTCCGGATGCACCTGCTGCCGTTCGGCTCGCTGGAGCACAGCGACGGGGCCGCGGCGCCCCAGCACGCGAAACCGGACACGAAACCGGACGCCGAACCCGCGCAGGCACACACCCCGGCCGAGCCGAAGGACCACGACACGACGGATCTCGGCTCGAAACACCACGAGCCGAAGGACACCGACGCCGATCCCGGCGACCGGCCCCGCGATCCCCGCGAGGACTTCCAGCGCCGCGACGAGGACCACGCGGAAACCGAACACGCCAAGAAGACCGACGACCCCGCGACCCGGCACGAGGAACCGGCGGATCGCGGCCCCCGCCACCGCGACGAGGAGGCGACCGGGCAGCACCGGTCCGAACGCCCGGTGGATCCGCGGGTCGAATACTCCCGGCCGGAGAGTGCCACCCCGGTCGACCCGCGCGTCGACTACGCCCGCCCGCGGGATCCGCGACTGGAGTACGCGCTGCCGGAGAACGCGCAGCCGTCCCGGATCGGGCCGGACGGGCGCCCGGTGCCCTCGGTGTCCCAGCCGGTCGCCATGCCGGACTCCCCGGCGGGGCACGGCCGCCAGCCCGGGACCACCCCGCCCGCGGGCGTCTCGCGCGCGGCCGCGGTTCCGCACGACGGCGGCTACGGCGCCGCCCCCTCCGATCCTTCCGATCCGCACCACCGGGACGAAAGCGGCGGCGACCGGGACGAGCACCAGCAGCCGGTTCCGCCGCGGACCGACGACACCCCGCCGCTGCCGGGCGAGGTCCGGACGGAGCTTCGGGTCGACGAGCCCAACCAGATCTCGGGGCGCGCGATCCTCGCCGACATCCGGGAGGCCTACCAGCGCGAGTACCGGCACCTGATCGAGCCGATGGGCCGCCGGGTCGCGATCATTCGCTTCGCCCAGGACCCCGACGCCGATCCCGCGTGGAACGCGCGGATGGACGCGTCCCGCGTGTCCGCCAACCAGAAGGTGAAGAACATCGGCGCGCTCGGGTTCGGCATCGACCACCACGAGCTGCCACCCGGCACCACCCCGGCCGAGTTCGCCGCGATGCTCGAGCGGTACAACGAAAGCGACGCGCACACCGCGATCATCGTGCAGCTCCCGGCCCCGCCGGAATTCCAGGGTTACGTCGCCGATCTGTCCCCGGACAAGGACATCGACGCGATCCTGCCGCACGACACCGGTTCGGCCTACCCGGCCTGCGCCACCGCGGACGGCATCAGCCGCGTGGTGGAGCCGTTCCTCGCCGACCAGCCGACGGTCGCCGTGGTCGGCGCCCGCGGCTTCGTCGGGCGGGGCGTGATGCACCAGATCCGCCAGCACGAGGGCGTGCACATCATCGAACTGGACGCGGGCGACGACCTCGGCCGGGTCCGCGAGGCGGACGTGGTCATCTCGGTGACCGGCGCCCCGCGCATCCTCGGCGACGAGCACCTGCGGCCGGAGCACCGGCTGGTCGTGGACTCCGGGTTCGTGCCCAGCCCGGACGGCTCCTCGGTCACCGGGGACGTGCGGCGGGAATCCTCCGCCACCCCGGGCCTGGTCACCCCGGTGCCGGGCGGGATCGGCCCGGTGGAGATGGCGATCCTGCTGGAACGCCTGGTGCGCAAGGAAGTCAACCCCGAGCTGCCGCCGTGGAAAGTCGTGCTCCCGGCCGACCGCCCCGAGCGGTGATCGGCGCCCAGCGGTACCGCGGGCTCACCGCGTCCCGGATCGCCGAACTGGTCACCACCGGCGCGTTGTCCGCGGTGGCGGTGGTGGACGCGGCCTTCGAGCGCCTGCGCGAAGTCGACGACCGCCTGCGCGCCTTCCGCGAGCACTGGCCGGAGGAGGCGAAGGCCGCGGCGGCCGAGATCGATCGGCGCGCCGGCGCGGGCGAGGACCTGCCCCTGGCCGGGGTGCCGATCGGGGTCAAGGCCTGGGAAGGGACCGGCTCGCTCCAGGTCCGGCGGCTGGTCGCCGCGGGCTGCGTCCCGATCGGCGCCACCTCGGTCCCCGGGCGCTCGACGCCGTGGCAGACCTGGGGCGAGACCGACCGCGGGCCGACCGCGAATCCCTGGCGGGCCGACCGGACACCCGGCGGATCGTCGGCGGGTTCGGCGGCGGCGGTCGCGGCCGGGATCGTCCCGCTGGCGACCGGGACCGACGGCGCCGGGTCCACCCGGATTCCCGCCGCGTGGTGCGGAGTTCTCGGGATCAAGGTGACCGGTGGCGCGCTGCCGTCGAAGGATCCGGCCGGGTTCACCGCACCGGGCCCGGTCACCCGGACCGCCGCGGACGCCGCCCGTGCCCTCGCGGTCGTGCTCGATCGCCCGGTGGCGGCGGCCGACGATCGGCTTCCGGTGGCCACCTGGTCGGCGACCCTCGGTTACGCCGACACCGATCGGCCGGTCGCCGCACTCGCCCGGGCGGCCACCGAGCGACTGGCCGGGGCGGGCGCACTGGATCTCATCGAGGAGCCGGTGGAACTGCTCGATCCCGAACCCGCCTGGCCGGCGCTGCGCGACCCCGCCGCCGACCACGCGCCCGCGAACGCACTGCGGGCGGAGAACGACCGCCGCCTCGCCGAGCTGTTCGGCCGGGCCGAGCTGCTGCTCACCCCGGTCACGCCGGGGCCGCCGCACGGCCACGAAGGCCCCGGCAGCCGGATGAACACCAGCCTCACCTGGGCGTTCAACCTGAGCGGGCATCCCGCGATCAGCATCCCGGCGGGGTTCACCGAAGACGGCTGCCCGGCCGGGCTGCACGTGGTCGCCCGGCACGACCGCGAGGACCTGCTCCTGCGGATGGCCCGGGAGTACGAGCGCCTCGCGCCCTGGCCGATGCCCGGGGACGTCCGGTGATCAGGTCAGTAGCGCCAGCCGAGTTCCTCGAGCACCCGCGGGACCGGATCGAGTTCCACGCCGTGGAGCAGTTCCGCGGCGTCGGCGCGCTTGAGGATGTGGTGCCCGGAGACGTCCCCCCGGTAGTGCTCGCCGTCCCAGTCGAGGTCGATCCGGAGGAACCGCTCGGGTGCGTCGAGCGCTTCGAACGAGGAGAACTCGCCGAAGTGGGCGAGCCACACGAGGTCCCCCGGGGCCACCTCGACCTCGGGCGGCAGCGCCGCGAGCACGGCGTCCGCGACGGCCGGGAACTCGCTGCCGATCCCCTGGGCTCGCTCGTTGGTCCGGATCTCGGACACCACCGCGATCGGGGCGCCGCCCGAGCCCGGCAGGTGCAGCCGGGCCAGGCAGTGCGCCGGGCCGAATCGGTGTTCCCAGCCGACGACCGCGCGGAACTGGCGGGCCCCGGAAGGCAGCGTGACCAGCTGGGAATGTGGATTACTGACCAATGAGAAACCTCACCGACACCGAGGGGCACCCGGATGCGCGCCGTCCGAGCCTGGACAGTCCGCATCTTTTCACAGAGCGGCCGGGCGGGACGGCACATCCGGCAGGTTCGATCTCGGCGAACGCGGCTCGAGGCGAGGACGGGCTGACTAGAGTGATCGCCGATCGGGGCGCGGCAGGAGACGTGGGAGCGATGGATCAGCCTGACCGAGGAGGGGACCCGCATCGGGCGCTGCTCGCCCGGATCGGCCGGTTGCTGCGCGACCACGCGCCGACCGGCTGGCAGCGGCTCGAGGCCGGCTTCCGGCAGGCGGGCGCGCACACCGAGGTCGAGCTTTACGCCGGTGACCACGAGATCCCGGCACCCGGCGAACTCGCCGCGCTGCTCGGCGAACTGCGCGCCGGGATGTACGAACCGGACCGCGGCGCCTGGCTGCAGGCGCGGTACACCCTCGACGATTCCGGGGCGTTCGATTTCGACTTCGCGCTGGACGCCGAACCGGTGTGGCGGCGGCCGCCGGAGGATCCGGCGGGCGTGTTCGCCAAGGAACTGGCCGACTTCCCCCGGACGCCCGAGCACGTGCCCGACTGGTGGCGGCTGCTCTCCGGCGCCCCGCTGAGCCGGACCTTCCACCACGCGCGCGTGGTGGACGCGTACACCGAGGGCGAGCCGCCGGTCGTCGACCGGCCGCCGCTGCCCGAGGCGGAGGTCCCGCTCGTGCTGCGCTACCTGGAGCGGGAACCGGCGGTGCTCAGCGGGAACCGGCCCGGACCGGACATCTTCGCCCCGGACGCCGCCCCGGACGTGCCGGAGACCTACCACACCGACGGCACCTGGGTCTGGCACGCGTCGGTGCCGCACTACCTGCGCAAGTACGGCACGCCGCCGGAGAACGAGCTGGTCGAGCACATCCGCGGGCTGAACTTCCAGCCGCCGTACGTCGAGCACCTGGTGCGCCGCACGGTCGCCGCCGACCTGCTCGGCCGCCCGCGCCCCGCGCCCGAGCCCGGGGACCTGGCGAAGGCGCCCGCGGAACTGGCCGCCGAACGCGAAGTCCAGCCGAACCCGGCGCTGGCGGACGAGGACCTGCTGACCGTGCTCGCGGCCCGCCTCGACGAGCACGGCATCTGGCCGGACGCCTACCGCATCGGCGAACGGGCCGACGGCGCGTGGTGCCTGAACGGCACGGCCGCGGGCTGGGAGGTCGCGCGGCACGCGGGCGGCGAACCGGTCGATCCGGTGCGGTTCACCCGGCTCGCCGACGCGGCGCAGCACCTGCTCGGCGCGCTCCTGCTGCACCCGGCGCGGCGCACAGCGGGCCGGGAGACCCCGCTGGAAACCGCGCGGGAACTGGGCGACTGGCCGATCCAGCCGGTCGACGGCGAACCGCCGCTCACCCTGCTCCGGAACAAACGGGTCATCCAGCTGGCCGCCGGTACCGTCCTGCGGCGGTTCGGCGACGAAACCGGCAACCTGCTGCACCGCCGTGGAGTACGGTTTGCCACCACGTCCCTGCCTCTGGAGCGGGAAGTCCAGGCGCGGGAGTACCGGCTCCAGCGCACGTTGCACGCGGTCACCGGCATCACCATTCCGTGGGCGAACCTCCCCGGCGGGGCGATCGCGTACGTGCTGCCGAAGACGATCGGCGAGCATGTGTCCGAGGGCAGTCTGATCGAGGAGTCGTAGTGGAACCGGCGGAAGCGGTAGCCAAGGTCGAGCAGTGGCTGCGGGCGGTGCACGGGCCGGAGATGTCCGAACCCGGCGGGGTCGCGCTGCGGGTGGACCGCGATCGGGTGCTGCGCGTCCCGGAGGGCTGGGCGGTGCCGTACAACACGGTCGCCTACCTCGACCAGGGCCGGGACGACCAGGAGATCTTCCCCCAGCCGAAGCTGATCGTGCGCGAACCGGACGGCGAACTGCGCCAGGCGCATCCGCATCCCGGCGGGCTGAGCGTCCCGGTCACCTACCCGGGCGAGGAGACCTGGCGCGAGATCGTCGATCCGGAGTACGCCGAATCCGGCCTCGGCCACCTCGGTGTCCCGAAGCAGGCGGTCGCGGGCTGGGCGAAGGTCGGCGAGGACGGCCGCCCGACCGGGGAGGAACGGGAGAACCCCGAGTACACGCCCGGCCCGATCCGCCGCGGTTTCCCGCGACCGGAGAACCCGCTCGAGTACCTGCTGCAGTTCCACGGCGTCGGCTGGCTGGACCGGGAACGCCTGCTGATCGGGCTGCTCGCGTGCGAGTTCTACGCACCCCTGGACCTGGCGACCGGCCGGACGCCCCGGCAGTACTTCCACGCCGACCGCAACGAACTCGAGGTCGCCACCGCACCCCGCTTCCTGCCGCCGCGCCTGCACGGCTGGTGGAAGATGGACGCGAGCACGCTGACCTCGTTCCAGCCCCCGATGAGCGTGGCGATCAAGGGGCCCGGGGTCTACGAGCAGGTCACCGCCGCCGAACTCGCCGGGGCCCTGGCCGAGTTCCCCCGGCACACGCCCCAGGTCGACGTGCACGGCCGGTGCCCGGAGGCCGAGGCCGACCTCGCCCGGCTCGCCGCCGAAACCGCCGCCAAACTCGGCTTGAACGAACCGGTCGACCCGCCGCTGTCCGCCGCCGAGAAGGCCCGCAAGCGCGGGTACGCACTCACCCCGGCCGAATGCGAGCTGACCGTGGTCGGCGAGACCTGGGTCCGCCGGTCGCGGCAGCCCGACCCCCCGGCCTGGCCGGAGGACCTGGCGGCGCACGGCCTCGCCCCCGGCTACGACAACCAGGGCCGGGTCGAACCGCGGGTGGACACGTTCGGCAAGTACTTCGCCGTCGACCTGCCCGGGTTCCGCCACGGCTGGCAGCGCGTCACCGGCGCGTACGTCGGGTTCGCGATCGGCGAGGCGCTCGGCGCGGCCGTCGACACGCTGAGCCTGGCCGAGATCCGGGCGAAGTTCGGCGAGCGGGGCGTCACCGATTTCGAGACGGCCTTCGAACGTCCCGGCCAGATCGGTTCGCTGACCCAGCGGCTGCTGTTCTTCACCGAATCGGTGATCCGCAGCCCGCACCGCGAGGACCCGGCCGCGCAGGAGCGGTTCGCCGAGGTCGCCCGGGGTGGCCTGCGGCGCTGGCTGGACACCCAGGGCGTGCCCTACGACCAGGCCGACGGCTGGCTGGTCCGGGTGCCCGGGCTGTGGGCCCAGCGGCATCCCGAACCGGCCGGGCTCGCCGGGGCGCTGGACCAGCCGCCGAACCTCACCGGACCGTCGGCGCTGCTGCCCGCGCTGCCCGCCGCGCTCACCGAGGGCGGCCCCGGCAGCGGGCTGACCGGCGGCGCCCGGCAGGCGGTGCGGCTGCTCGCCGGGCTGACGCACGCCGAGGAAACCGATCTGGCGGCCGCCGCGTTCCTGGCGGACCTGTTCGACCGGGCGCTGACCAAGGACGAGTTCGCGTTCCCGGCTTGGGCGCTGGCCCGCCAGGTCGCCGCCGAACCCGGGGGCGAACCGGTCCGGAACCTGGTGGCCGAGGCGGTGCCGAACCTCAAGACCAAGGGGCTGCCGCGGCTGCGCGATCCGGAACGGATCGGCGACGGGCAGGACACGCCGTCCGTGCTCGGCCGCGCGCTGGCCGCGGTCTCCGGTTACGAGAACTACCCGGAGAAGGCGCTGCTGCGCGCGGTGAACCACTCCGGCCGCAGCGCGCTCACCGGGGCCCTGGCCGGGGCGCTGCTCGGCGCCCGGCTCGGGATTCCCGGCCTGCCGCAGCGGTGGGTGGAGCGGCTGGAACTGCGGTATCTGATCGAAACCGTCGCCACGGACGCGTTCTGGCACTTCGACCGGCATTCGGCGCTGGGGCAACGGGACGACTGGCGAGAGCGGTACCCGGGATGGTGAGGGAAGTAATGGACGCGGAAGAGGCGATCGCCCGGGTCGAGGCGTGGCTGCGCGACTCCCCGGAAGGCGATCTCACCGTCGGCGATTCCGCGCTGCGCGTGCAGCGGGACCTGGTGGCCCGGGGCGCGGACGGCTGGACCGTGCCGTTCAACGCGGCCGCGTTCCTGGACGGCGAGGACATCGGCAAGGGCATCTTCCCGACCCCGGTCGTGCTGGTGCCCGACGACGGCGGCGAGATCCGGTACGCCACCGAGCTGATGGCCGACGGGGGCGGACCGGTCGACGAGGACGAGCCCGCCGACTTCGACGAGATCCCGGAGCCGGTGTGGCGGGGCTGGCCGGTTCCGCGCACCCCGGCGGAAAGCCTGGCCAACTACTACCGGTCGGACCTGATCGACCGGGCCACGTTCGTCCGCCGCCTGCTCGACACCGAGGTCCTGGCCCCGCTCGACGAGCGGGGCGACCCGGTGACCCGGCCGCGTTACGGCGACGCGGTCGACCACCCGGTGTTCAGCTCGTCGGTGCGGGTCACCGCCGGGTACACCCGGTGGCGGCGGCTCAAGGCAGGGGACCTGCTGGCGCCCGGCGCCGGTCTGCTGCTCGACCCCGGCCGCCCGCTGGCCGAGGAGTTCCACCACGACGAACTGGCCGCGGCGGCGACCGGGCGCAAACCGGGTGGCCGGTACGTCGACGAGGTCTCGGCCGAGATCGACCCCCGGGTCACCGCGGCGACCGAGCAGCTGACCGGGGAGTTCGGGCTCGGCTCGCCGCAGCTGCTGGACCGGAACCTGGCCACGGTCGCCGCGCAGGCCCGGAACCGGGGCTACGAGCTGACCGTCGACGAATGCCTCGCCTACGCGCGCGGTTTCGCGTGGAACTTCCGCAACCTGCGCGGGCTCCGGGAGGGCCGCGAACCGGCCTGGCCGGAAGATCTGGCCGCCAACGGGCTGATCACGCACTACGACGACGCGGGCGCGCCCCGGCCGGTGCCGTGGACGTTCGGCAAGTTCTCCGCGCGGGCCGCCCAGGACGGCAACTTCGCGTGGCACCGGATCGTCGGCGCGTTCGTCGGATTCGCCGCCGGGGAGGCGCGGGCCCTGTCGTCCGAGGTTCGGCTCGGCCCGCTCACCCGGCAGCTGCTGACCGTCACCGACATGGTGCTGCGCGGTCTCCCGCAGATCAACGAGGACGGGACGATCCCGCCCGGTTTCCCGCCCCCGGTGCGGACGGACGGCTGGCTGGCCACCGCGCTCGCCGAAGACGGTGGCCCGGCGACCGGTTCGCCGCTGGTGACCGCGCTCGCCGCGACCCTGGCCGGGGGCACCCCGCTGGCCGAGGCGGGCGAGGAGTACCCGCGGGCCGTCGCCCGCGACCTGCTCGGCGTGACCGATCAGGACACCGCGACCGCGGTGGACACCGTGGTGTGGCTGTTCTGGCGGCTGCTCGACACCGACGCGTTCGCGCTCCCGGTCCACATCCGGCTCCAGGAGCTGACCCGCGCGGAAGGCCCCGCCACCGGGCTCGCCCGGACCGTGCTGGCCCTGCGGGAGCAGCGGGACGCCGACGATCTCGCGCAGGCGGCCACCCTCGGCGACG
The DNA here is from genome assembly GCF_009765355.1 of Amycolatopsis anabasis. Classification (GTDB taxonomy): domain Bacteria; phylum Actinomycetota; class Actinomycetes; order Mycobacteriales; family Pseudonocardiaceae; genus Amycolatopsis; species Amycolatopsis anabasis. The sequence goes on from NZ_VTHK01000001.1 coordinate 281,359, forward strand.
GCCGCGAGCCGCTTTCCGTCCTCGGGCGCGCGCTGTTCGCCGCGGCGAAACGGCACTACGACCCCGAACTCGCGCTGCGCGCCGCGGGCGGCGATCCGCTGGTCGCGGCGCTCGCCGGCGCGATGGCCGGGGCCCGCGGCGGGGTGCCGGGGCTGCCCGAATCCTGGCTCGCCGGGCTGCCTCGGCTGGGCCTGGTGGAGAACGTGGCCGCGGACGCGCACTGGCACTTCAACCGGTTCGGCGTGGTCCGGGAGCCGGGCGAGCTGGCCGACTGGGAGCAGCGGCGCTATCCGCGGACCTGAACATGGCAGGGGATCACTGGCTCAGCGACAACGATCTCGCCGTGCTGGCGCGGCTCGTGCGGCGGCAGCGGGAGATCGACGGGCGGCCCGCGCCGCTCAACCAGCCGGTTTCGGTGCACCGGGTGGAACTGCACGTCGGGGTCGACGCGGACGGCCGCCGGTTCCTGGTCCGGGACCCGGTCGGCGCGGCCGATCCGGACGTCCTGCGCCCGGCGACCGGGACCGCGTCGACCACGGTCCGCATGCCCGCGAACGCGACCGGCGCGGTGTCGGCCGAACGCTGGCGCGGCTGCCTGCTCGCCGGGGCCATCGGGGACGCCCTCGGCGCGCCGATCGAATCCAAACCGATCGAGCGGATCCGGGAACTCACCACCGCGGCCGGGCTCACCGACTTCATCCCCGCCTACGACGGCGTCGGCACGATCACCGACGACACCCAGATGACGCTGTTCACCGCCGAGGCGCTGATCCGCGCGCACGCGCGGGCCCGCCGGACCGGATCCGCCGACGTGCGGTACGCGTTGCAGCAGGGCTACCAGCGCTGGCTGCACACCCAGGGCGTGCCGTGGGAGAAGGCCCGCGGGCCCGAGCGGAACGAGGACGCGCCGGGTGGCTGGCTGGTCACCGTGGACGGCCTGCACCGCCGCCGGGCGCCCGGCGCGACCTGCTTCTTCGCGCTCAAGGGCTACGGCAAGACCGGTGAACTGGGCACGTTCACGCACACCCTGAACAACTCGAAGGGCTGCGGCGGGGTCATGCGAGCGGCCCCGGTCGCGCTGTGGTCGGCGGATCCCCGCGAGGTGTTCGAGGCGGGCGCGATCAGCGCCGCGCTCACGCACAGCCACCCGAGCGGGTACCTCTCCGCGGGCGCGCTCGGGGTGATCGTGCAGCAGCTGCTGCGCGGCGCCGGCCTGGACGCCGCGCTCACCCTGGCCCGGAACCTGCTGCTCGGCTGGCCGGGCCACGAGGAACAGGTGGCCGCGCTGGACGCGGCGGTCGCGCTCGCCGCGCAGGGCCCGCCGACCCCGGAGAAGGTGGCCACCCTCGGCGGCGGCAACGTGGGCGAGACCGCCCTCGCGATCGCGGTGTACGCGGCGCTGGTCACCGCCGATCCGAACAGCGCGCTGCTGGTCGCGGTGAACCACAGCGGCGACAGCGACTCGACCGGCGCGGTGTGCGGCAACATCGTCGGCGCCCGCTACGGCGAAGCGGCGCTGGAGCCGCGCTGGCTCGAGCGGCTGGAGCTGCGGGACGTCATCACGCGGCTCGCCGAGGACGCGCTCGCCGAATTCGGCCCTCACCCGCCGACGGACGACCGGTGGTTGGTGAGATATCCGGCCGACTAGGAGGTGGCTCTGATGGGGGATTCGTCCCGACGTCGCCACGCGCGCGCCCGCCGAAGGCACGGATTCGTGGAGGCGGGTCGCCCTAGACAGGTCGGTGACCTCTCAGAACACGGCGCGACCCGGCTACGCGAATCCGTAGGCGCGCTCGAAAAAGACACAGACTAGATTTGACGCGAGTTTGACACGGGTTGAAGCAGGGGGAGAGGCGTGCGTTATCGAGTTGAGGCGGCCGACCGTCCGGACGGGCTGTATGCCGCCTGGCAGGGCGAGGTCTACGGCGCGCAACGGTCCACCTCGGACGGCACGGTGCTGCTCGTCGCGCTCCCCGGCGAGGAGGCTCCGCCCGGGTTCGACACCGAATGGAACTCCCGGCCCGCCAAGGTGGTGCCGGAGGCCGAGGCCGCGTCCACGTTCAGCCTGCAGACGCACTGCCTGTTCGACGACGAGTTCTACCGGGTGGCGCCGCAGTCCGAAGGCGGGCCGCTGACGCTGCGCTGGACCGGCCAGGACGAGGTGCGCGCGAAGCAGCTCGGCCTGGTCGAGGGCAGCGTGACCGCGACCCCGGACGAGATCACCGCGCTGTGGCAGGAACGCCACGACTTCCTCGCCGAAGGCGCGGCCCGCCCGGAACCCGGCTCCGGCGACCAGGGCGCCTACCTGCGCGCGATCGGGCGCACCCTGCGGGGCCTGATGCCCGCGGGCTGGCAACGGGTCGGCGCGCAGTTCCGCCAGGTCGGCGACTACGCCGAACTGGAGATCCGCGCGATCCTCGGCGAGGCCGGCGACCAGGTGCTCTCGCTCCCGGCGCCGCCGCGGCTCGGCGAGCTGTTCGCCGGGCTGCGCTCGGCGATGTACGCCCCCGGCACCGGCACCTGGTTCCAGGGCACGTTCACCCTGGACTCGGCGTCCAACTTCGACTTCGACTTCGACGCGGACGCCGAACCGCTCTGGCGGCAGCCGCCGAACGAGGGCGGGCGGCCGACCACCCGCGCGTTCGGCGTGGAACTCGCGCTCTTCCCGCGCGACCGCAAGCACGTTCCGCCGTGGCTCGCGGCGAAGGCCGGGCTGCCGCTGGACGTGACGTTCCGCGTGGCCCGGGTGGTGGACGCCCATCCCGAGGGCGAGAAAACGGTGGTCAACCGGCCGCCGGTGCCGCCCGAGGAGATGCGCGGCGTGCTGGACTACCTGTACCGGTCCCCGGTGGCGCTGGCCCGCCCGGCGCGGTTGCCGGACGTCTTCGCGAACGCCCCGCAGCAGGACGTGCCGGACGCGTTCCACACCGACGGCAGCTGGATCTGGCCCGCCGCGGTGCCGCACTACCTGCGCAAGTACGGGGTACCGCCGGAGCCGGACCTGCTCGAGCACATCCGGGCCAACGCCCACCGGCCGCCGTATGTTGGCGAGCGGCTGCGCGCGACCGCCGAGGCCGAGTTGCTCGGGCAGCCGTACCCGCCGCAGTCCCCGGACGATCTGGCCCAGCCGGACGCGCCGACCCTGGTCGACCGCGGCGGCGAACCGCGTGCCGGGCTGCGCGCGTCCGAGGTCCTCACCGTGCTGCAGCGGCGGCTGACCGACTACGGCGTGGCCGAATCCGCGTACCGGATCGGTGAGCTCGGCGAAGGCGTGTGGTCGCTGCGCCGCACCGAGAGCAGCTGGGAGGTCGGCGCCCCGGACGGCGGCGAACCCGCGTACTTCGCGCACGTCGAGGAGGCGGCGCGGTTCCTGCTCGGCACGCTGCTGCTGTACCCGGCCCGGGCGGGCAGCACGCCGCCCGAGGCCGAACAGGGCCACCCCACGGACTGGCCGATCCTGCCGCTGCGCGGCGAGCCGCCGCTGCACTTCTTCCGCGCCAAGCGGATGATCGTGCTCCCGGCGGGCGCCGCGGTCGTGCGGTTCGGCAACGAGGCCGGGAACCTGGTGCACGACGAGTCGGCGCGGTTCCCGGAAACCTCGCTGGCCGCCGAGCGCGAGGCACTGCGGCAGGCGTACCGGGTGACCCGGCCGCTGCGGGTGCTCACCGGGGTGACCCTGCCGTGGGGGCCGATGCCCGGCGGCGCGGTCGCCTACCTGCTGCCCCGCCCGATCGGCCAGCACCTGGAAACCGGCGCGCTGGACCGGGTCACCGAGCGCGGATGAGCACCGCGGGCGCCCACCAGTAGTCGGCGATCTCCTCGGTGGTGAGGTAGGTGAAGCCCGCCTCGCCGAGCTGGCGGCGCCACTGCTCGGCGGGGTGCTCCCAGTTGTTGCGCCCACCGGTCGGGGCCGCCTGCCCGAGCAGCATCGGCAGCATGAACCCCTGCGCCACCAGGCGCGCGTCGGCGCCGTACTCGGCGATGCCGCGTTCGTACCGGGTGACCAGCGAACGCAGGTGCTCGGGGCTGCCCTCGGGGTATTCGGGGGTGTCGAACTCGGCGAGGACCAGTTCCTCGGTGGTCTCCCGCAACGCGCGTAGCACGCCCGCACGCTCGTCCGGGGGCAGGGACTGCAGGGCGAACGTGGACTGGGCGAGGTGCCAGCGGCGGCCGTCGGCGAGGCGGGCGAAGAAGTCCTGCGCGGTCGCGTGCCAGGTGCGCAGTTCGAAGATCAGCCCGGATTCGGCCAGCCGCGCCTTCGCCGCGTCCAGCAGCGCGGCCGACGGTTCCACCACGTCGACCGTGGCCGGGATCTGCGCGGTGCGTTCCAGCGCGGGACCGAGCGCGAGCCCGTCGCCGCAGCCGACGTCGAGCAGGGTCGCCGGGCGGAGCTGGTCGTACCGCCGGGCCAGCGCGTCGCTGAGCCGTTCGTACAGTTCGACGTTGCCGCCGCCCCGGACGAACGTGGTGAACGCGGCCGGTTGGTCGTACACCGCGCGGTCGGTCGCGGTGTCCAGGTGCAGCGCGAGTTCCGCGCCGAGCCGCGAGCCTTCCTCCGCGGCCGCCGCCGCGTACTTCGCGGCCGCGGACCGGTCGTCGTTCCGCAACGCCGACAGGGCGTCGACGAGTAGCTGTTCAGACCCCATCCCCCCACCCTGGCAGGGAAATGATCAACACGGAACCCGATTAGGGGCTCAGTCGCCCTCGGTCCGCGGCCCAGACACAGCACGGTTGACGCCATCTGCCAGCACCCGTGCGACGACTGCGTCCTGCTCGACCTCGGCGAGCTTGTTCTCAAGCGCGGTAACCCGTTTCTCGAGTTCGTCGTAGCTGCCGGGCATGGGGTCGAAGATACCTCGCCCGAGGCGGTTCACCGACCGGGTGACCCGTTTGCCCAGCAGGGAACCCACAGCGTGACCCGGGTGCCGCTGCCCGGCGCCGACTCGACGCGCGCGGTGCCGCCGACCTCGGCCAGCCGGGCGGTGATCGACTCGCTGATCCCGAATCCGGCGGGCCGGGAATCCTCGCTGAACCCGTGGCCGTGGTCGCGCACGATCGCCGCGATCCCGTCGCCGCGCTCCTCGACCCGCACCACCACCTGGTCGGTTCCCGCGTGTTTCACCGTGTTGCGCAACGCTTCCCGCACCGCGTCGCGCAGCGCGATCTGCCGGACCTCGGACAGCGTGTCGTGGTCGAGTTCGGCGATCACCAGCTGGGCGCGCAACCCGTCCAACGCCATTTCGGCGACGAGCGCGGCGAGTTTCTCGCCCAGCGGGCGGGATCCGGCCTCGGCCGCCCCGGCCGCCGCGGATTCGATGGTCTGCCGCAGTTCCACGGCCTGGGCCCGCGCCATCCGGCGCAGTTCGACCAGTTGCCGTTCGGCGTCCCCGGTCCCCGGCAGCGCCAGGGTTTCCAGCGTCTGCAACACGGTGTCGTGCAGCCTGCGGTGCTGCTGGGCCCGCTCGGCGAGGCGGCCGTTGCGAATCCCGTACGCCAGCGCGAGCCGGGTGCCGAGGCCGATCAGCGCGAGCGCCCCGGCGGCGGTGAACAGCACGCCGAGCATGGTGCCGAATCCGGAGAACGCGCCCGCCACGTCGAACCGCCCGGTGTTCAACCAGAACATGGCTCCCCGCAACGGAATGCTCAGCGCGAGCAGCGCGAAGCCGTAGGGCACGCCGAGCGCGAGGGTGAGCAGCGCGATCGCGCCCAGCAGGTGCTTGCCCGGGACGAGCATGGCGTCGGCGAACGCCGGAGGCGGCACGGCCGCGGCCACCACCAGGTTCGCCACCACGGTGAACCCCACGTCCGCGATCAGCAGCCGCGCCGCGTGATCGCCGCGGAACGGGGCCGCCCGCAGCAGCCACGCCCCGCCGAACACGTTGAGCAGCACCGAGCACACCGCGACCGCCACCACCGGCGCGGTGCCGCCGTGCCCCGCGGCGAGGAACACGCTCAGCGCGCCGGGCACCGCGAGGATCCGGTACACCAGCGGGACCAGCGCCACGTACCGGGCGGCCCGCAGCAGCAGCCCGTCCCGCGCGGCGGCGTCGACCGGCCCGGCCATGTGCTGGATCCGGCGCAGCGCGCGCATCGGCGTCGGATCGGCGACCTCGTCGGACAGCTCGGTCGGCGCGGTGGCCACCGCCGGTGCGCCGCGGCGCAACAGCGTCAGCAGGAAGTTGGCGCGACTCGGCTGCCGGGGTGCCTCGGTCGACATCGGATGCTCCGGGCGGGGCGGGGAAGGGGTGAGCAAAGTATCCGCCACGACCGCCCGCCGCGGAATTCCGCACGTCAGGCCGGGGGCTCGAGACCGTTCTCCCGGGCCCACTCGTACAGCGCGCGCACCGCCTCGTCGTGGTCCAGCGGTCCCCGGTCCAGGCGCAGGTCCTTGAGGAACTTCCACGCCTTGCCGACCATCGGCCCCGGCGGCAGCCCGAGCAGCTTCATGATCTCGTTGCCGTCCAGGTCGGGCCGGACGCGCGCGAGGTCCTCCTCGGCGGCGATCCGGGCGATCCGCTCCTCGAGGTCGTCGTAGGTGCGCTGCAACGCGGCGGCCTTGCGCTTGTTGCGGGTGGTGCAGTCGGCGCGCACCAGCTTGTGCAGCCGCTGCAGCAGCTCACCGGCGTCGGTGACGTACCGCCGGACCGCGGAATCGGTCCACTCGCCCTTGCCGTACCCGTGGAACCGCAGGTGCAGGAACACCAGCTGGGCCACGTCGTCCACGATCTGCTTCGAGTACTTCAGCGCGCGCAGGCGTTTGCGGGTCATCTTCGCGCCGACCACCTCGTGGTGGTGGAAGCTCACCCCGCCACCCGGTTCGAACCGCCGCGTCGCCGGTTTGCCGATGTCGTGCAGCAGCGCGGCGAGCCGCAGGACCAGATCCGGCTCGGCTTCCGGGTCGTCCCGCTTCTCCAGCGCGATCGCCTGTTCGAGCACGGTCAGCGAGTGCTGGTAGACGTCCTTGTGCTGGTGGTGCTCGTCGATCGCGAGCCGCATGCCCGGCACCTCGGGCAGCACGTGGTCGGCGAGCCCGGTCTCCACCATCAGCTCGAGCCCGCGCCGCGGGTCCTTCCCGGTGATCAGCTTGGACAGCTCGGTCTGCACCCGCTCGGCGGTGATCCGGGTGATCTGCTCGGACATCTCGGTCATCGCCTCGACCACCCGCGGCGCCGGGGTGAACCCGAGCTGGGAGACGAACCGGGCCGCGCGCATCATCCGCAGCGGATCGTCGGCGAACGACTCGGCGGGGGTGGCCGGGGGGTCCAGCAGCTTCCGGCCGAGCGCTTCCAGGCCGCCGTGCGGATCGACAAAGGTCTTTGTCGTCAACTCGATCGCCATCGCGTTGACGGTGAAGTCCCGGCGGAGCAGATCTCCCTCGATCGTGTCGCCGAAGGTGACCTCCGGGTTGCGGCCGACCCGGTCGTAGCTGTCCGCGCGGAAGGTGGTGATCTCCAGCGTCGATCCGCGTTTGGTGACGCCGACCGTGCCGAACGCGATGCCGACGTCCCAGACGCCGTCCCCCCAGTCGCGCACGATTTCCAGCACCCGGTCCGGTCGCGCGTCGGTGGTGAAGTCCAGATCGGCGGACAGCCGGCCGAGCAGGGCGTCCCGGACGCTGCCCCCGACCAGATACAGCCGGTGACCGGCGTCGGCGAACAGCTTCGCGAGCTCGTCCGCGAGCGGGGAGATGCGCATCAGCTCGGTCACCGCGTTCCGCTTGGCGAGGAGTTCGTTCACCGGGAACCAACCACCCGAAGAGTGCACTTACTACACACACTGATCAACACAGACACGAGAAGCCAGCGTACCGGCGCGGAGAGTTGCTCTAGCATCGCAGCATGTCTGGATCGGCCGGTCGCTCCGGTGGCGCCAAGCCGGGACGCCGGTCGCGGCGCCGCCGAAGCCGGAAGCTGGCCACCGTCGACGAGACGTCGGCGGGCGGACTCGTCGTCGACGCCGAGCGGGAGAATGCCGTGCTGATCGGCAGGCTGGACCGGCAGGGCAAGCTGCTCTGGTCGTTGCCGAAGGGCCACATCGAGGACGGCGAGACGACCGAGCAGACTGCGGTGCGCGAGGTTAAGGAGGAGACCGGGATTTCCGCGCACGTGCTCACTTCCCTGGGCACCATCGACTACTGGTTCGTCGCCGAGCGTCGCCGGGTGCACAAGACCGTGCACCACTTCCTGCTGGAAGCCGTCGGCGGCGAACTCTCCGACGAGGACGTCGAGGTGACCGAGGTGGCCTGGGTTCCGCTCGACGAGCTGGAGACCCGGCTGGCCTATGCCGACGAGCGCACCCTGGTGCGCAAGGCGCGCACGCTGTTCGCGCGGGAGCGGCCCGCCGCGGAGGGTGCGGAGTGAACCGGTTCGCCGCCACCGCGCTGATCGCGGTGCTGCTCGGCCTGCTCGCGCCCTTCGGCGTCGCGGGCGCCCGGGCCGCCGAGGAGCCGCCCCGGCTGAAGCTGGACATCACCGAGATGACCCCGCGGTACCTGACGTCGACCTCGGCCACGCTGGGCATCTCCGGGAAGGTCACCAACGTCGGCGACCGCCGGATCACCGAGATCGCCGCCCGCCTGCAGCTCGGCGAGCGGCAGGGCACCGAACGCCAGCTCGCCGCCGCGATGGCCGATCCACCGGCCACCGACGCGGGCCCGTCGAGGTGGTTCGAGGTCGCCAAACAGCTCGAGCCGAACCAGTCGGCCCCGCTGTCGATCACCGTCCGGCTGGACGGCTCGGCGGGGAACCTGCAGGTCACCAAGCCCGGGGTGTACCCGTTGCTGGTCAACGTCAACGGCACCCCGGAGTACGGCGGCCCGGCCCGGCTGGCCGCGCTGAACATGCTGCTGCCGGTGCTCGGCGCGCCGGGCAAGGAGTCCCCGTCGAAACCGGACAAGCCCACGCCGGTGTCGCTGCTGTGGCCGATCGCGGACACCCGGCCCCGCGTGGTCGCCGCGCCGTACAACGCCCCGGTGGTGCTGACCGACGATCAGCTCGCCGCCGATCTGGCCCCCGGCGGGCGGCTGGACGCGCTGGTCACCGCGGCGCAGGGCTCCCCGCTGACCGGGTCGATGTGCTTCGCGGTGGATCCGGATCTGCTGGACACCGTGGACGCGATGACCCGCGGCTACCAGGTGGCCGCGCCCGGCGGCCTGGTCTCCGGCCGCGGGGTGGACGCGGCCAAGCGCTGGCTGGGCGCGCTGTCCCGCCTGGTCAAGGGGCAGTGCGTGCTGCAACTGCCCTACGCCGACGCGTCCCTGCCCACGCTGGGCAAGGTCCGCGGTGCGGGCCCGGACCTGATCAAGGCCGCGGTCGGCGGCCGCCAGCGGGTGCGCGACCTCATCGGCACCGCGCCGCTGGACGGCGTGGTGTGGCCGGACGGTTCGCTGGACTCCGCCTCGCTCGGCGTGCTGGCCGAGTCCGGCGCCGGTGCGGTGATCACCGATTCGGCGAACCTGACGGCGAAGCACCCCGCGACCAGCGTGGTGGGGATCGAGGGCACCCCGCTGCGCGCGCAACCGGCGGACTCGCTGCTCACCAGCGCGCTCGCCGGACCGGCCACCCGGCCGGAGGCGGCCGCGGGCACCATCTGGCCGACCGACGACCCGGACATCACGACCCAGAACGCGCTCGGGGTCCTCGCGTTCCGCGGCGGCCTCACCGGCGCGGGCACCCAGAGCGCGCCGAAGCCGCTGCTGTTCATGCCGCCGCACCGCTGGACCGCCCCGGCCGCCGAGCTGACCCGGCTGCTCAACGCGATCTCCGACTTCCAGAACCGGGGACTCGTCTCGCCGGTGCCCCTGCAGAACCAGCTGACCGCCCCGGTCGCGGGCATGGCCAAGGTCAACTACACCGCCCGGGACGTGGCCGCGGAGCCCCCGGCCGAGGTGACCGACGAACTGGCCCGCATCGACTCCGCCGCGGCGGACGTGCGCAGCGCGATGTCGGTGGATCCGACGGCCCAGGTCGACCCGGGCCAGCTGGTCAAGCCGATCCGCGACGGCCTGCTGCGGGCCGGCTCTTCGGCCTGGCGCGGCGAGGCCGAAGCCACCCGGGCGGCGGCCGGCACCGCGCGCGGCCAGCTCGACGAGCTGACCGGCCGGGTGTCGGTGGTGCCCCCGGCGACGCCGTACTCGCTGGCCTCGGGCTCGTCCCCGGTCCTGGTGTTCGTCTCCAGCCGGCTGCCGGTGTACATCACCGTGCGCATCACCCTGGAGAACAACACCGGCCTGCGCCCGGCCCCGATCCCGGACCTGCCCATCCCGGCGAACGGCGGGCTCCAGCAAGCCATCCCGGCGGAAGCCCTGCGCGCCGGGCGGTTCACCGTGGACGTGTCCTTGAGCACACCCGGCGGCACCCGGCTGGGGTCTCCTGCCACGTTCGATTTGAGGTCGAACGAGTACGGGCCGGTGACACTCATCGTGACCGGCACGGCCGCGGCGGCGCTGGTGCTGCTGTCCGGCCGGCGGATTTATCGCCGGATCCGGGCACGCAAGGCAGCATGATTCTCCCAACCCGGCCGCCGCGGACTACGCTGGTTCGACCGAGTTGACCGCCGAGGTCCGCCGGCCCTGCGAGGCGGCGCGACCCCCGCCGAGGATTGGGCACGTGTTGGACAGAGAGCCGGGCTCGCGGCCCGACCGTGCCGCGCGGCCACCGCAGTCCGACCGGATTCCGCCGCCTCCCGCGCGACCGGTGCGCCAGCCGCCACCCGATCGCCAGCCGCCACCCCCGAAGCAACCGCCGCGGCACCGCGCGCAGCCGTCCGACGCCCACCCGCGACCGGCGCCGCCCCGGCAGCCGCCGCCACCGGTGGCCGATCAGCCCACCCGCCAGCTGCGCCCGGCCGAACCTCCGCCGCGGCCGCGGCGGCGTCAACCGCCACCCCCGAGGCGGCAGCCGCCGCCGGTCCGGCCGTGGAAGCAGGAGCAGCAACGCCGCGAGGCCCAGCCGCCGCCGCGCGAGGACGCGACCATGCTCATCCCGCGCGACCGCGGGACGCCGCCGGGCGTGCGGTGGCCGATGGCCGATCCGGACATGCTGCGGCCGTACGACGAGTTCGCGACGCGCATGCTGCCCCGGGTCGTCGACGTCCCCCGGGCCGAACCGATCGGGGAGAGCCCGGCCGAGGTCAGCGGGCTACAGCCGAAGGTCACCGAGAAGGCCGCGCCGTCGCTGGTCAAGGCCAGCAGCCGGATGGCGATCGCGACGCTGACCAGCCGGATCACCGGGTTCGCCTGGAAGGTCATGCTGGCCTGGGTCGCCGGTCTGCACGTCGTCTACGACTCGTTCACCGTGGCCAACACGCTGCCGCTGATCATCAACGAGCTGCTGCTGGGCGGCGTGCTGACCAGTGTCGTGGTGCCGCTGCTGGTGCGATCGCAGGACGACGAGGACGGCGGCGAGGCCTACACCCAGCGCCTGCTGACCATGGCGATCACCGTGCTGGCCGTCGGCACGGTGGTGTCCACGCTCGGCGCGCCGCTGATCACCTCGACGCTGATCGACAAATCCGGCCAGGCCAACTCCGATCTGGCCACCGCGTTCGCCTACCTGCTGCTGCCCGGCCTGTTGTTCTACGGCCTGTACGCGGTGCTCTCGGCGATCCTGAACGCGAAGCAGATCTTCGGCCCGGCGCAGTGGGCGCCGGTGATCAACAACCTGGTCATCTTCGTGACCATCGGCCTGTACTGGCTGGTGCCCGGCGATCCCACGATCGACCCGCTGAAGATGAGCGATCCGAAGCTGCTGGTGCTCGGCCTCGGCGTGCTGGCCGCGATGACGATCCAGGCGCTCTACCTGATCCCGGCGCTGCGCCGGTCCGGCTTCCGGTTCAAATGGCGCTGGGGGATCGACTCGCGGCTCAAGGAGTTCGGCGGGCTGGCGCTGTGGATCCTCGGCTACGTCGTGGTGAGCCAGATCGGCCAGATCATCAACACCCGGGTGCTGACCAGCGGGAGCGCGGGTGGCGTCTCGACTTATTCGAACGCCTGGTTGCTGTTCCAGCTGCCCTACGGCGTCATCGGGGTGTCCCTGCTGACCGCGATCATGCCGCGGATGAGCCGCGCGGCGGCGGACGGCGACACGAAGAAGCTGATCGGCGACCTGTCCTACGGCTCGCGGCTGAGCACGCTGACCCTGCTGCCGGTGTCCGCGGTGATGGCGGTGGCCGGCACGTCGATCGGCGTCGCGCTGTTCGCGCTGGGCAAGGGCACGATCGAGGAGGCCGAGCGGCTGGGCCAGGCGCTCGCCATCTCCGCGTTCGGCCTGCTGCCGTACGCGCTGGTCATGCTGCAGATGCGGGTGTTCTACGCGATGAAGGATTCGCGAACACCCACGTTGATCATGGTCGTGATGACCGGGGTGAAGGTGCCGTTGCTGTACCTGGCCGCCGGGATCCTCGCACCGGAGAACGTCGTCCTCGGCGTGATGATGGTGAACTCGCTGGTGTTCGTGGTCGGCGCGGTGATGGGCCAGGTCTGGCTGTGGGTCAAGCTCGGCAACCTGCGCAGCAAGCGGGTGCTCGGGGTGATCCTGTTCACCGTGGTCGCCAGCGGGCTCGGGGTCGCCGCCGCGGCGCTGGCCGGGATGCTGGTGCCCGATTCGTTCGGCCCCACGCTGGGCGCCTGGGTCAAGTTGTTCCTGCAGGGCATCGTCGGCATCGTCGTTTCGTTCGGCGTGCTGATCGCGCTGAAGATCCCCGAACTGGATCCGGTCACCCGCAGAATCACCCGGATGATCAAGCGCCGATAACGTTTGACGCACAGATGGCTCCCCAGCCACGCGTCGTGTTCCCGTACCCTCGGATGAGATGCGTGGGAGTAGAGGGTGAACACGAAGCGGAGTGATCAGTCCGGTCAAGCCCGGGTGGGGGTTCGCGCCCGGGGCGGCTCACTGGCACCAGGCGGCGTCGTCGGCGACGGCCGCTATCGCCTGCTTGCCCAGTTCGGCATCGACGAACGGGCGGGCGCGCACCTGTGGCGGGCGCGCGACGGGCAGCTCCGCCGCGATGTCGCGCTGACCCTGCTGGTCGGCGACCCGGCCGACGCCGAATCCGCCCGGCTGGCCCGCCGCACCCTGGAACGCGCCGCGCATGCCGCGAAGTTCGCGCACGACGGGGTGGCCCGGGTGCTGGACGTGCTCAGCCTGGGCAGCGGCATCACCTCCAGCGAAGGCCTGCTCGGCGTCGTGGTCGCCGAATGGACCAAGGGCACCGACCTGGTCGACCTGGTCGCCGAACACCCGGTCGCCCCGGCCACCGCCGCCCGCATGGTGCAGGCGCTCGCCGAAGCGGTCGAACGCGCCCACCACTCCGGCCTGGTGCTCGGCCTGGACCACCCGCAGCGGCTGCGGCTCACCCCGGACGGCGCGCTGCGGCTCGCGTTCCCCGGCCCGCTGCCGGACGCGACCCTGCGCGATGACGTGAAGGCGCTCGGCGGCGTGCTGTACCTGCTGCTGACCGGCCGGTGGGCGCTGCCCGGCGGGCCGGCGGCGATCCCGGCGGCGCCGCACGCGCCGAACGGGCGCATCGTGCCGCCCCGGTCGTTGCAGCCGAACGTGCCCCCGGCGCTGTCCTCGCTCGCCGTGCGGACCATCGAGGACGGCGGCCACGGCGGCATCCGGACCAGCGCGGCCATCCTGCGCGCCCTGGACCAGGCGGCCGCGGACGAGGAGCGTACCCAGCTGATCAAGCAGGTCGGCGCGGACGAGTCCGAGGACCCCGACGGCACGATCTGGACGACCAAGAAACCGGTCAAGGACTCGGCGCGGCGCCGGAAGCTGGCGCTGGGCGTGACCGTGCTGGTGGTCGCCGCGGTCGGCATCCTGGCCTGGCTCGGCATGCTCGCGATCAGCTTCTTCCAGGGCGACCAGGCCGCGAGCGGCCCACCGATCAACGTGGCGCAGCCGTCGTCCAGCGCCGCGCCGCCGCCGGAGCAACCGCCCGCGTCGCAGCCGCCCCCGCCGGGGCCGCCCCCCGGCCAGGCGGGCACGCCGGTGAAACCGGCCTCGATCGCCGTCTACAACCCGGAGGGCGACGGGGACAACCCCGGCCGCGCGAAGAACGCGATCGACGACAAACCGGACACGATCTGGCGCACCGAGCAGTACAAGCAGCAGTTCCCCGGGGTCAAGCCCGGCGTCGGGCTGCTGGCGACCTTCGACAAGCCGATCAACCTGGCCAAGGTGAAGATCACCGCGAACAGCCCGGGCACCAAGGTCGAGATCCGGCTCGCCGACTCGAAGAACGCCGAGCTGTCGGACACCCGCGTGGTGGGTTCGGGCGAGCTGACCGGCGTGGACACCGAGGTCACGCTGCAGCAACCGCAGCAGGGTCAGTACGTGATCGTGTGGATCACCCAGCTGGGTGGTTCGAACAAGGAGTTCGTCTCGGAGATCGGGGAGCTCGCGTTCCTGCCTGCGCAGTAGCCCGCTGGTCGTGCTTAGTAGGCTCTGACGAGTGACCGCAGCCGCACCCACGGACGCCGATCTCATCGCGGCGCACGCTTCTGGGGATCCGCACGCGTTCAGCGAACTGGTCCGGCGTCATCGGGACCGGATGTGGGCCGTCGCCCTGCGCACGTTGCGAGACCCCGAGGAAGCCGCCGACGCCCTCCAGGACGCGTTCATCTCGGCCTTCCGCGCGGCGGGCAACTTCCGCGCCGAGTCGCAGGTGACCACCTGGCTGCACCGGATCGTGGTGAACGCCTGCCTCGATCGCGTGCGCCGCAGACAGGCGCGGCCGACGGTGCCGCTGCCCGAGACCGGCTACAACGAACCGGCCGCCCCGCGCGACTCGATGTCCGAGCGGGAGACCCGGCTGGTCATCGCCGAGGCGCTGGGTGACCTGCCGGAGGACCAGCGGGCGCCGATCGTGCTGGTCGACGTCGAGGGCTATTCGGTCGCCGAGACCGCCACGATGCTCGGCATCGCCGAGGGCACGGTGAAGAGCCGTTGTGCGCGAGGTCGCGCCAAGCTCGCCAAGGTTCTTGGTCATCTGCGGAACCCCGATGCAGAAGCGAACGTCCCAACTCACGAAAGCAAACGTGGGAGCGCAGCGAACCGCGCGAACCCGATGCCGCGTACGCAGCATCAAGGGGAGGGACGATGACGGACGAAAGCCGGGGGATTGGCGAGACGGTCGGTCCGCCGTGGTCTGTCGACGTACTCGCCGACCTGCATGCCGGCGTGCTCGACGAGCAGGAAGCGGCCCGGCTGTGGCCTCGGGTGAACGCGGACCCGGAGGCCCGGGCGATCATCGAGGCGCTCGAATCGACCACGGCCGACCTCGCGGCGCTGTCCGCGGGACCGGTCGAACCGATGCCCGCGGAGTTCGCGGCGAAACTGGACGCGGCGCTCGCGGAGGAAGCGCGGCAGGCCTTTCCGGCCGCCACCGCTGCTGCCGCACCCGCGCAGGCCGGAGTAGCACCGGTCGTGGACCTGGCCGCCCGCCGCAAGCGCAAGCAGCGCCTCGGCTGGGGCGCCGGTTTGCTGACCGCGGCCGCCGCCGCGGTGGCCGCGGTCGCGATCACCGTGCCGAACAGCAAGTCGCCCACCGAGGGCAACCCGATCGCCCAGCCGCCGGTGAGCTCGGCGCCGGGTGACTCGCCGCTGGCCCTGCGCAGCGACCAGCCCGAGGCCGCACTCGGCGGGGCGATGGGCGCCCGGGACTTCGGCCCGCTCGGTGACCAGCAGCGCCTCGACGCGTGCCTGCAGGCCAACGGTCTCGACCCGGCGGTGAAACCGGCCGGGATCAAATCGGTGACCGTCGACGGCAAACCGGCGACCCTGGTCATCCTCACCACCGGCAAGTACGGCCAGTTCCGGCTCGTCGCGTTCCCGCCCACCTGCGGGCCGGGCAGCCCGGGCACGCTGATGGACAAGGTGGTCGGCGCCAAGTAGCGCCCCTGTGCCCTGACTCACCCCGGGAACACCGGCCCCTACGATCGTGTTGACGGTGGTAGGCCCACTGGTCACGACGAGTGGAGGTCACGGGTGGCTGCAGAGGACGTTCGGAACCTGATCATCGTGGGATCGGGTCCCGCCGGATACACCGCGGCCGTGTACGCCGCGCGGGCGCAGCTCGATCCGCTGGTGTTCGAGGGTTCCCAGTTCGGTGGCGCGCTGATGACCACCACCGAGGTGGAGAACTACCCGGGTTTCCGGGACGGCATCCAGGGTCCGGATCTGATGGAGGAGATGCGCAAGCAGGCGGAGCGCTTCGGCGCCGAACTGCGTGCGGAGGACGTCGAGGAGCTCGAGCTCACCGGGGACGTCAAGTACGTCACCGCGAACGGTCAGCGTTACGCGGCGCGTGCGGTGATCCTCGCGATGGGGGCGGCGGCACGGTACCTCAACGTGCCGGGCGAGCAGGAACTGCTCGGCCGCGGGGTCTCCTCGTGTGCGACCTGCGACGGGTTCTTCTTCCGCGACCACGACATCGTGGTCGCCGGTGGGGGTGACTCGGCGATGGAGGAGGCCACCTTCCTGACCAAGTTCGCGCGGTCGGTGACGATCGTGCACCGCCGCGAGGAGTTCCGCGCCTCGAAGATCATGCTGGAGCGCGCCCGCGCGAACGAGAAGATCCGCTGGCAGCTCAACAAGCAGATCACCGAGGTCGTCGGCGAGGGCAAGGTCGAGGGCCTGAAGCTGCGCGACACGGTGACCGGCGAGGAGTCCTCGCTGGACGTCACCGGGTTCTTCGTGGCGATCGGGCACGACCCCCGCAGCCAGCTGGTGCGCGGCCAGGTGGACACCGACGACGCCGGGTACGTGCTCACCAAGGCGCCGAGCTCCTACACCAACCTCGACGGCGTGTTCGCGGCCGGCGACCTGGTCGACCACACCTACCGGCAGGCGATCACCGCGGCCGGGTCCGGTTGCACGGCGGCGATCGACGCGGAACGGTGGCTCGCCGAGCACGCGGTGACCGAGGAGGCGCACGAGGCGCCCGAACTGGTCGGCGGCGGCTACGCCACCACCCAGGCCAACTGACCCCTGCCCCGAGCTCCACCCGAAAGAAGGAGAAACGATGACCGACACCGTCAAGGTGACCGACAAGACCTTCGCCGACGACGTGCTGACCAGCGACAAACCGGTTCTGGTCGACTTCTGGGCCACCTGGTGCGGGCCGTGCAAGATGGTCGCCCCGGTGCTCGAGGAGATCGCCGCGGAGAACAAGGACAAGCTGACCATCGCGAAGCTGGACATCGACGAGAACCCGCACACCGCGCGGGACTACCAGGTGATGTCCATCCCGACGCTGATCCTGTTCCAGGGCGGCAAGCCGGTGAAGCAGATCGTCGGCGCCAAGCCGAAGGCCGCGCTGCTGTCCGACCTCTCCGAAGTGCTCTGAGACATCACTCACCACGGTGAGAGCAACGAAAACCCGGGTCCGCCGCGTCTTCAAGGACGGGCCCGGGTTTTTGCTACCCGGAGTGGATGTCACTCGATGCCACCGGGTGACTCACGTCCGGGTTACAAAACACCCGGTGTGACGAGCCAAAACGCACCGACCGGCCCTGCGCGCTCACCGAGCGTTCACAGGGCACAATAGGGACCCTGGGTTCACCCAGAAATTGTCTGCGCAGCATCGAGATCGTTCGATGCCCGAGGAAGAGCGAGGAGTGCATGCGGGTGCTCCGCCGCGGTGACGCCGGACCCGACGTCGCCGAGATCAGGTCGATGCTTGCGTCGCTGGGACTGCTCCCGCAGGGGGCGAACGGCAATGGGAGCTCCGGGATCTTCGACGCGGGCGTCGAGCAGGCCGTTCGCGGCTTCCAGCAGCGCCGCGGGCTGATCACCGACGGGGTGGTCGGCCCGGCCACGTATCGCGTGCTGCGCGGTGCGAGCTACCACCTCGGCAGCCGTCCGCTCGCGTACCTGATCTCGTCGCCGGTGCACGGCGACGACGTGTTCGCGCTGCAGGACCGGCTCACCGAGCTGGGTTACGACGCCGGTCGCCCGGACGGGGTGTTCGGCCCGCAGACCGAACGCGCGCTGCGCAACTTCCAGCGCGACTACGGGATGGTCATCGACGGCATCTGCGGGGCCGCGACCGTCCGCGCGCTGAAGCAGCTCTCGCCCCGCGCCAGCGGCGGCCGTCCGGTGCTGCTGCGCGAACAGGAGCAGGTCCGCCGCGCCGGCCCGAGGCTGCGCGGCAAGCGGATCGTGATCGACCCCGGCCACGGCGGCGCGGACTCCGGCGTCGAGGTGGACGGCCTGCGCGAGGCGGATATCGCCTGGGACCTGGCCACCCGGCTGGAAGGCCGGATGAAGGCCACCGGAATGGAGGCCCTGATCTCCCGCGGCCGCGACCACGGCCCGAGCGAGGCCGAACGCGCCGCCTTCGCCAACGAGGCGGGCGCCGACCTGCTGCTCTCCCTGCACAGCGACCAGAACCCGTCGCCGCACGCCCAGGGCGTCGCGAGCTTCCACTTCGGCAACGGCCACGGCACCACGTCCACCGTCGGTGAGCTGCTCGCCGGGTTCCTCCAGCGCGAACTCGCCGCGCGCACCGGCCTGCTGGACTGCCGCACGCATTCGAAGACCTGGGAAATCCTGCGCCTGACCCGCTGCCCCGCGGTCCGCATCGAGATCGGCTACCTGACCAACCCGGGCGACCGCCGCCGCCTCTCCGAATCCGCGTTCCGCGACGTCGTCGCCGAAGGCATCCTCATCGCGGTGAAACGCCTCTACCTGCTCGGCGAGAACGACCAGCCCACCGGCACCTTCACCTTCGCCGACGTCCTGGCCCACGAACTGGCCAAAGCCGAGTAACCACACCCACCGGCACACCCCAGGCCCCTTACCCACCCCCCACCACTCCCAGGGGGGCGACCCCACGGCAATCGTATCGCCGGGGGCCTGGGGAACGGGGCTTCCACAGAATCTGTGGACAACTGCGCCGGTTGCCCACAATTTGTGGATAACCATGCCCGGAAACGGTCGCCGTGCCGGGATTCGGCGTATCCTCGCGCGGCTACGCGCGGGCCGTGCTGGGTTCGGCGGTGGAGACGCTCACTTGGCCCAGGAGACGTTCGAGCGCCGCCTCCACGTCTTCCTTCCAGGAGATGGCCGAACGCA
The DNA here is from genome assembly GCF_009765355.1 of Amycolatopsis anabasis. Taxonomy (GTDB): domain Bacteria; phylum Actinomycetota; class Actinomycetes; order Mycobacteriales; family Pseudonocardiaceae; genus Amycolatopsis; species Amycolatopsis anabasis. The sequence goes on from NZ_VTHK01000001.1 coordinate 300,441, forward strand.
GCTCCAGCCGCAATCTGGGCCACCGGGGATGCGGTCGTACGGTCTTGAAGCCGACACTCTGCAGGAAGGCGGCCGGGACCACGCAGCTGTGCCCCGGGGTCTCCGGTTCGGCTTCCGGCGGCCGGGCATCGCCGAACGCTTCGATCGCGCGCACCCCGCGCCGGGTCAGGTCCTTCGCGACCGCCTGCACCAGCATCCGGCCCAGGCCACCGGCCCGGAACTCCGGCTGCACGTAGAACCCGGTCAGCAGCACCGCGTCCGGTCCGGGCGGCGAGGTCGGGAAGGCGTTCGCCCGCGGCACCGCGTTCGGCGGGGCGTAGAGCACGAACCCCACCGGGAGCGTGTCGCTGTAGACGATCCGGCCGCAGGAGCCCCATTCCAGCAGCACGCTGGAGACCCAGGCCTCCTTCTCCACCTCGGTCTCGCCGAACTCCTCGGCCTGCGCCTTCAGATGCGGGGCCAGCTCCCAGTACACGCAACGCCGGCAGTGCCGGGGCAACTGCTCCAGGTTGTCCAGTGTGACGCCCAGGACGCGTCGCGACACCTGACCTCCCCGGACTGTGCTGATCTCCACGCGAATGCCCGCAAGCACGATTAATCACGGCCGAACGGCCGAGTTCGAGGATAGGCCGATGTGACGAGGGCCGAAAGGCCGGGTTCGTCACAAGGGTGGGTGGTTACACTCGATGGATCTACCCGCCGGTAGAACCACGACCCCGAACCCGAGCGAAGTGCACATGACTGCCTCCGGAGAGCCCGAGAAGAACCCGGCCCAGGTCGGGCGCCACAACCTCGACCCGCATCTCGACCGGTACGCGGCGCGCACCGCGGGGATGACGGCGTCGGAGATCCGGGCGCTCTTCGCGGTCGCGAGCCGGCCCGAGGTGGTCTCGCTCGCCGGGGGCATGCCGAACCTCGCCGCGCTCCCGCTGGACTCGCTGTCCGCGCAGGTCTCCGAGATCATCGCCGAGGACGGCCTGGTCGCCCTGCAGTACGGCTCGGCGCACGGTGTCCCCGCGTTACGCTCGCAGATCTGCGAGATCATGGCGCTGGAGGGCATCTCGGCCCACCCCGACGACGTGGTGGTCACCGTCGGCTCCCAGATGGGGCTGGACATGGTGACCCGGCTCTTCTGCGACCCCGGCGACATCGTGCTCGCCGAGGGCCCCTCCTACGTGGGCGCGCTCGGTTCCTTCGCCGCCTACCAGGCCCAGGTCGTGCACGTGACCATGGACGACGACGGCCTGGTCCCCGAAGCGCTGCGGGAAGCCTTGGCCCAAGCCGAGAACCGGGGACGCCGGGTCAAGTTCCTCTACACCATCCCGAACTTCCACAACCCCGCCGGTGTCACGCTCGCCGTCGAGCGCCGCGCCGAGATCCTGGAGATCTGCCGCCGGCACGGCGTCCTGGTGATCGAGGACAACCCGTACGGACTGCTCGGTTTCGACGGCCAGACCTACCCGGCCCTGCGGTCCACCGACCCGGACAACGTGGTCTACCTCGGTTCGTTCTCCAAGACGTTCGCCTCGGGGCTGCGCGTCGGCTGGGTGCTCGCGCCACACGCGGTGCGCGAAAAGCTCGTGCTGGCCGCGGAATCGGCCACGCTGTGCCCGCCCACGCTGAACCAGTTGATCGTCTCCCGCTACCTGGCCACCCACGACTGGAAGGGCCAGATCAAGAAGTTCCGGGAGAACTACCGCGAACGCCGGGACGCGATACTCTCCGCGCTGGAACAGCACATGCCGCCCGGCTGCACCTGGACCCGGCCCGACGGCGGCTTCTACGTCTGGGTCACCGTGCCGGAAGGCGTTGACACCAAAGCGATGCTGCCGCGCGCGGTGACCGCCCGGGTCGCCTACGCCTCGGGCACCGGGTTCTACGCCGACGGATTCGGCAGCCGGCAGATGCGGCTGTCCTACTGCTATCCGACCCCGGAACGGATCCGGGAAGGCGTGCGCCGCCTGGCCGCGGTGCTGGAGTCCGAAATGGACCTGGTGCGCACCTTCGGTAGCGTGACCACCCGCGCGATCTCGGGTCCGCAGACGCCGTCGCCCGACACCGCCTAGGTTTTCCAGCGTCCGCACCGGACGGTCGCGATCAATTGTCCACTGTAGACATTCTGATGAGGAGTTCCCGCGTGGCTGACCGTACCGTCGCCGTTCTCGCCGGTGGCCTTTCGCACGAACGCGACGTTTCGCTGCGGTCCGGCCGCCGGTTGTCGGCCGCACTGCGGGACGAGGGCATCCTCGTCGAGGAATGGGACACCGACGCCGGGCTCGTCGACCGGCTGCGCGCGCAGCGCCCGGACGCGGCCGTCGTCGCCCTGCACGGTGGCGAGGGCGAGAACGGCTCGGTGCAGACCGTGCTGGAAATGCTCGGGGTTCCGTTCGTGGGCACCAGCTCCCAGGGGTGTCGCCGCGCCTGGGACAAGCCGATCGCCAAGGCGATGATCGCGAAGGCCGGGTTCGTCACCCCGGACTGGGTCGTGCTGCCGCACAGCACGTTCCGCGAGCTCGGCGCGCAACACGTGCTGGACGCGATGGTCGAGCACCTCGGCCTGCCGCTGATCCTCAAACCGGACCAGGGCGGTTCGGCACTCGGCGCCCAGGTCGTGCGCGACGCCGGTGAGCTCCCCGCCGCGATGGTCGGCTGCTTCGCCTACGGCGACACCGTCCTCGCCGAGCGGTTCGTGGACGGGGTCGAGGTCGCGGTGACCGTGGTCGAACGCGAGCACGGCCCGGAAGCGCTGCCCGCGGTCGAGATCGTGCCGGAGAACGGGATCTACGACTACACCGCGCGCTACACCGCCGGGCTCACCGATTTCTTCGCCCCCGCTCGGCTGTCCGGCGACGCGGCGAAGGCGGTGGGGGAGCTGGCCGTCGCCGCGCACCGCGAACTCGGGCTGCGGGACATCTCCCGGACCGACGCGGTCGTCCAGCCGGACGGGACCGTCCAGTTCCTCGAGGTGAACCTTTCGCCGGGACTGACCGAGACCTCCACCGTGCCGATGGCGATGGAGGCCTCGGGCGCTTCCCTCGGGGTCGTGTTCACCGAACTCATCACGCGCGCCATCCAGCGCGCTCAGTAGCGCTTTCCGCCACGCTGCGCAATCATCACCGTGACGAAACAACCGTGGGTAATCCCTAGTCGATTTTCGGTGTCTGATTTGTCCCGTTCGGGTCCATCAGCGCGACGATCCGTTCGAGGTCGTCCACCGAGCCGAACTCGACCACGATCCGTCCCTTCCGGCGGCCTAGGTCGACCTTGACCCGGGTGTCGAAGGTGTCCGAGAGGCGGCTCGCGAGCTCCTGCAGCCCGGGCGCCTGGATCGGCTTGCGCGGCTGCTGCTTCTGCTTCGGCGGCGCCTCGCTCTTCTTGAGCGTCACCGCCTCCTCGGTCGCCCGCACCGACAGCCCTTCGGCGACGATCCGGGAGGCGAGCTCCTCCTGCGCGCCCGGGTCCTCCAGCGAGAGGAGCGCGCGGGCGTGCCCGGCGGACAGCACGCCCGCCGCGACCCGGCGCTGCACCGGCAGGGGGAGCTTCAGCAACCGGATGGTGTTGGTGATGACCGGCCGGCTGCGCCCGATCCGCCCGGCCAGTTCCTCGTGCGTCACCTCGAACTCGTCGAGCAGCTGCTGATAGGCCGCCGCCTCTTCCAGCGGATTGAGCTGCACCCGGTGGATGTTCTCCAGCAACGCGTCGCGCAGCATCGCCTCGTCCGCGGTCTGCCGGACGATGGCGGGAATGACCTCGAGCTCGGCCTGCTGCGAAGCCCGCAGCCGACGCTCGCCCATGACGAGCTCGTACTCGTCGCCCGGGAGCTCGCGCACCACGATGGGCTGCATGAGCCCGAACTCGCGGATCGAGTGCTCCAGCTCGGCCAGCGCATCCTCGTCGAAGACCTGGCGCGGCTGCTTGGGATTGGGCTTGATCGCGGAGACGGGCACCTCGCGATACACCGCGCCCGCCACCTCGCCGCCGACCGGCCGCACCGCGCCGTTCGCGGCGAACCAGTCCTTGTCGCCTTCCCGGGCAGCCGGTTCCGGCCGGACCTCCGGCGCCGCCCCCTCGGCGACGGCCGGACCGGTCGGAATCAGCGCGGCGAGCCCCCTGCCCAGCCCGCCCCTGCGCTCGGTCATGGTGTTCCCCTCTTCGTACCTCGCTCCGCGACCTCACGCGCCGCGTCCATGTAACTCATCGCACCCCGCGAACCGGGGTCGTAGGCGAGCACCGTCTGGCCGTAGCCGGGTGCCTCGGACACCTTCACGCTGCGCGGGATGACGGTCTTCAGCACCACCTCGCCGAAGTGGTTGCGCACCTCCTGCGTCACCTGGTCGGCCAGTTTGGTGCGGCCGTCGTACATGGTGAGCAGGATCGTGGACACCGCGAGCGTCGGGTTCAGGTGCTTCTGCACGAGGTCGATGTTGCTCAGCAGCTGCCCGAGACCTTCCAGCGCGTAGTACTCGCACTGGATCGGGATCAGCACCTCCTGGGCGGCCACCATCGCGTTCACGGTGAGCAGGCCGAGCGAGGGCGGGCAGTCGATGAAGACGTAGTCCACGCCGAGCTGATCGAACGCCTCGGCCGACAGCGCCTCCTTGAGCCGCGACTCGCGGGAGGTCATCGAGACGAGCTCGATCTCGGCACCGGCGAGGTCTATGGTCGCCGGCACGCAGAAGAGATTGGGGGACTGCTCGCTGACCGCGGCGGCCTCGGCCAGCGACACCTCGCCGAGGAGCACCTCGTACACGGACGGCGTGCCGGACCGGTGGTCGACGTTCAGCGCGGTGCTCGCGTTGCCCTGCGGGTCGAGATCGATCACCAGGGTCCGCAGCCCGTGCACGGCGAGCGCCGCGGCGAGGTTGACCGCGCTGGTCGTCTTGCCGACGCCCCCCTTCTGGTTGGCGACGGTGAGCACCCGGCGGTGGTCCGGGCGGGGCATGTTGTTCCCCTCGGGATGCAGGATGCGCGCGGCACGCTCCGCTTCCTCACCGATGGGCGTCCAGCCGACCTGGTGGCTGGTCGTGGGGTCTGACGAAGGCGGAGTCACCGGCCGAGCCACCTTCCCGTCGTCGACGCTGCGGGGGCGCTCCAAGCGCGCCGTTTCACGTGGAACATTCGTCGCTCCATAGTTGGTCGGCTCTCACACTCGGGTTGGGTACCTAATCTAGTCATCGCGAGTCATCCGGCCCTGCGCGCCTTGCCGGAACTGGTGCCGCGTCGTCGTCGCGGACCGGATGCTGTGTCGAGACGGGTGCGCTCCACGATCACGACCGTGGTGGGCGTCTCCAGGAGGCCCGCGCCGCACTCCGCCACTCTAAGGCGCGTCCCTCCCGCGCGAACCACCGCGGTCTCATCTCGCGCTACTTCTTCCCGCGCGCTCGCTCCCTTGAGCGCGAGCACGACCCCGCCGACCCGCGTGAGCGGGAGGCACCATCCGGCCAGCCGGGCGAGCGGGGCGACCGCCCGCGCGGTCACCACGTCGGCTAGCTCCAGCTCGTCCCGCACGGCCCGTTCTTCGGCGCGCCCCCGGACCACCGTAATCGCCAAGTCGAGCCGATCGGCGACCTCGGTCAGCCAGTCGACCCGGCGGGCCATCGGCTCGACGAGGACGAGATCGAGATCGGGACGCGCGATGGCGAGCGGGATCCCGGGAAGCCCCGCGCCGGAGCCCACATCGATCACGCGGCTGCCGTGGGCGATCCGTTCGCCGATCACCGCGGAGTTCAGCAGGTGCCGATCCCACAGCCGGTCCACCTCGCGCGGACCGATCAGCCCGCGCTCCACGCCGTGACGTTCCAGCAGCCCGGCGAACCGCCGGGCGTCGTCGAGGCCGTCCCCGAACACCCGGCTCGCGATCTCCGGCGTCGGCACGGAACCTTCGACGTCTTCCACCCAGCACTCCCTACGGTTTGTCGTTTCACGTGAAACCCGGTCCGCTCGATTGTCCCCGACGGCGGCACCGGATCCGTGCGCCGGGCCGAAACTGTGGACAACTCCACTGCCGGTTTCACGTGAAACGCGGTGCGCGGGTCACGGGGTCAGGCGGTACACCCGTGAGTCGCGAGCCGTGAAGCCCAGACGCTCGTAAAGGCGATTGGCGGAGCCTCGCGACGGGCGGGAAGTGAGGTCCACCGTCCGCGCCCCGGCCGCGCGCGCCAGCCGCACCGCCTCCTCGGGCCCGCGCGCCGACTCGTCCACCACCACGTCCTCGATCCGGGCGCGAAGCCCCGAGGGGATCGGAAACCGGACGAGGGTCAGCGTCCCGACGATCGGGCCGCCCGACCGCGCCAGCAGGACCGTGTTCGCGCCGCAGGCGACCATCGCCTCCAGCGCCGCTCGGTCGAGCGGCCGGGCCGTCCGGGACAACTGGGGAAGGAGCCGGGCGAACGCCTCGACCGTCTCGTCGGTGATCTCGCGGAGAACCTCAACCGTCACACTCACCAGACCAACCTACTGATCTCCGATGGTCGCCGGTTTCACGTGGAACCGGACCCACGAAAAAGGCGCGGCCCCTGCCGCAGTGGCAGGGGCCGCGCCCTGGAGATCGTTCGCCGGTCAGGAGTCGGGGAAGACCACCACGCGCCGCTTCGGGTCCTCGCCCTCGCTTTCGCTGTGCACTCCGTCGATCGCGGCGACCGCGTCGTGCACGACCTTCCGCTCGAACGGGCTCATCGGCTGGAGCCGGACCCGCTCGCCGGTGGAGAGCACCGTCTCCGCGGTGGACCGGCCGAGCTCGCGCAGCTCCTCGCGGCGGTCCGCCCGCCAGCCCGCGATGTCCAGCATCAGGCGGCTGCGCGATCCGGTCTCCTGCTGAACGGCCAGCCGGGTCAGCTCCTGCAGCGCCTCCAGCACCGTGCCCCGGACGCCGACCAGTTTCTCCAGATCGTCCCCACCGTCGATGCTGACGATCGCCCGGCCCGCTTCGACGTCCAGATCGATGTCGCCGTCGTAGTCCAGGAGATCGAGCAGGCGCTCCAGGTAGTCACCCGCGATGTCGCCTTCCTTGACGAGCGCGTCGTCATCCGCGGCGGCGGACTGCTCGTCGGCGGCCTCCGCCGGTTTGCCCGCCTCGTCCTGCTCGGTGTCGATCGCTTCGACCGTCTCCGACATCCCTGTTCTCCTCTGTGTCTTTATGAGCAACGCGCACGCGCGTCAACGACGCTTCCGGCCCGGCTTCTTCGTCGAGTCACTGATCAGGCCGGGCACCCCGGTGCCGTTCCCGTCCGAGCTCTTCTGCTCCGAGTTCTTGTTGCCCGCGGCGGGCTTCTTCGACTGGCTCGCGTTCTTGGGCCTGGTCGGCTGCTGGGCGAACTTGTGCGGCGAACCGGCCTTGGGGTTCTTCCTGCCGTTCGACGACTGGCCGCTCTGCCCGGAGTCCGCTTGAGACGTCTTCTTCTGCTGCACCGGCTTCTGGCCGGGCTTCGGCTTCTGCCCCGGCTTCGGCCCGAGCGCCGCGCGCTTCTCGATCGCCTCCGCCTTCTTGGCGTCCTCTTCCTTGTCGATGCGCGTGTAGACGAACCGCTGCTGCATCAGCGTCCAGCCGTTGTTCGCCAGCCAGTAGAAGAGCAGGCCGAGCGGGAACAGCGCACCGAACACCAGCACGCCGAGCGGGAAGACGTACATCGTCAGCTTGTTCATCATCGCGGTCTGCGGGGTGGCCGCCGCCGCGTTCTGCCGCTGCACCGAGTGCCGCGCGGTCAGGTGGGTGGCGATGCTCGCCACGATCATCAGCGGGATCGCGACCGGCGCCACGTTCCAGTGCCAGCCGCCACCGGCGCCGCCGACGATCGTCGCGTTGTGGATCGCCTCACCGAGGTTGACCCCGAACAGCTTGGCGTTCACATACGACTCGACCCCGGCCTGGTCGAAGAAGTAGTTCTCGGTCTTCGGGCCACCGTTGGGGTTCACGGTGAACATCCGCAGCACGTGGTTCAGACCGATGAACACCGGGATCTGCAGCAGCATCGGCAGGCAGCTGCCGAGCGGGTTCACGCCGTGCTCGCGCTGGAGCTTCTGCATCTCCGCGGCCTGGCGCTGCTTGTCGTTCGCGTACTTCTTCTGAATCTTCTTCAGTTCCGGCGCGAACTCCTGCATCTTCTTCATCGACCGGACCTGGTTCACGAACGGCTTGAACATGATGCCGCGCACGGTGAACGTCAGGAAGATGATGCCCAGGATCCACGAGATGGCGGTGGCCTCGCCGAAGACGAACCCGAAGACCTTGTGCCAACACCACAGGATGAAGGACACCGGGTAGTAGATGAAATCGAGCACTGAGCTACTCCTCGATCGATGTGTCAGGTCTCGGGGTGTGCCGCCACGAGAACTTCTCGGGCACCGGATCACGGCCCGGTGGTGTCCACGGGCCGCAGCGCAAGAGCCGGCGGGCGGCGAGGTACGAGCCTCGAGCCGCGCCGTGCCGGGTCAGGGCTTCCACCGCATACGCGCTGCAGCTCGGGTAGAACCGGCAGGCGGGCGGGAAGAAAGGGGAGATCACTTTGCGGTAGAACCGGATGGGCAGGAGCAGCACCCAGGCCACCGGGCCGGGCCGGGTGACCCCCGCCGGCTCTTCGGTCGTGGCATTCCGAGTTTCGTTCACACCGCAGATCCGTTGTCGTCGTCGCCGCGAGCAGTGGTGGCCCGGGGAGCACCGGGACGAACCGGCCGGTGCCCGGGACCCAGTCCCAGCCGCCGGAACGCCGCGTCGAGGTCCGAGCCGAGTTCCATGCTGGTCGCGGTGGCCGCCGGAGGTAAAGCCCGAATGACCAACGAGCTACCCGGCGGAAGTGTTCCGAGCCTGGCCGCCACCAGGTGCCGGAGCCGCCGGGTGACCCGGTGGCGCACCACCGAATTGCCGACGGCCTTGCTCACCACGAAACCCGCCCGGGCGGGCCCGGGCGGGTTCGCGGTGTTCAACGCGTGGACGACGAGGCGCCGCCGCCCGGCGCGGGACCCCTTGCGCATGACCACGCGGAAGTCCTCGCTGCGCCGCAGGCGCGCGGCAGCAGGCAGCATGACGTGCCTCGTCGTGGCCGCGATCAGGCGGACAGCTTCTCGCGGCCCTTGCGACGGCGGGCCGCCAAGATGGCCCGGCCGGCACGGGTACGCATCCGCAGCCGGAACCCGTGGGTCCGGGAGCGACGGCGGTTGTTCGGCTGGAAGGTGCGCTTGCCCTTGCTCACGGCTCAACTTCTCCTGTGTCTCGGCCTCTCCGGCAGCCGTTTTCGGCCGTCGTCAGGCGTGTCGTGCGTGCAGCACGGCGGTCTGTGGTGTCTCCTACCATCGTGTAATTCCCGGCTCCGCCACGTCGAGTGACGTGGACCCGGGCACGCGAACGGCACCCGCCGCAAGCGGGAGACCTTACGAGGGTACGCACCCGGCTCGGTGACACCGAAACCGGCCCCCCGACCACCGAACGCTACCGCTAGACTGCCCGCGAGCGAGCACGCTCCAGCACCGAATGGCGACACGCCGTACACCGTGAAATGCTTGCCACCAACGATGTCTTGTGGCTAAGCGAAACGCTTGTTAGCGTGCCTTTTCTTGAGTCACCGGTCGCGGTGCGGTCGCCGCCGTCGGAGGAAGTGGAGACTCCGGCAGGCGTAGGGAGCACCCGCAGGTGGAGTGGCTGCGGGTCGCCGTACATTAGTGCACAGTTGTGGACAACTTTGTGGATACCTGCTGCGCGGGGTGACTATAGAAAGCTGCGAAGCCGCTCGATGGAGTGGAGTGTGCGCCGCCAGGGGTGAGGTTGTCCGGGTTCGACGCTGTCGGGGAGACGCGGGGGAGGGGAGCGGAGCAGGTGTCCGAGCACCAGATGAATCTGGGTGTCGTGTGGGAACAGGTCGTCCGGGAACTTTCGGACGGCACCCTGTCCCCGCAGCAACGGGCGTGGATGCGCGTCACCCGCCCGATCGGCCTGCTGGATGGCACCGCGCTCCTGGCCGCCCCGAGCGACTTCGCCAAGGAGGCCATCGAACGGGCGCTGCGCGAACCGATCACCCACGCGCTCTCCCGCCGCCTCGGCCGCGCGGTGTCCCTCGCCGTGAAGGTCGACGCCGCCGACGGCATCGCCAGCCCGCCCCCGCCGCCCTATCAGGCGTCCCCCCCGAGGGTGGAAAACGGCGCCGCACCCGCCCCCGAGCAACCGAAGCTGCCGCCCAAGATGCCGCCGATCGAGGACGGCATGCTGCCGCCGGTCCGGCACCCGCGGATCCAGCAGCCGGAACCGGTCCCGTCCGGGGCCGACGACGACGGTGACGAAGAGGTCGACGAGGAAGGCGAGGCGCTCGCCACCGCGCAGGACATCTGGCCGATGTTCTCCGGCCAGCCGATCGCCGGGCAGCCCTACACCGCGCCCGCGCAGCCGCAGACCTCCAAGACCCGGCTCAACGAGAAGTACAACTTCGACACCTTCGTGATCGGCGCGTCCAACCGGTTCGCGCACGCGGCCGCGTTCGCGGTGGCCGAGGCGCCGTCGCGCGCCTACAACCCGCTGTTCATCTGGGGCGAATCCGGGCTGGGCAAGACCCACCTGCTGCACGCGGTCGGGCATTACGCGCAGCGGCTGTTCCCCGGGATGCGGGTGCGGTACGTGTCGACCGAGGAATTCACCAACGACTTCATCAACTCGCTGCGCGACGACCGCAAGGTCGCGTTCCAGCGCCGCTACCGGGACATCGACATCCTGCTGGTCGACGACATCCAGTTCCTGGAAGGCAAGGAAGGAACCCAGGAGGAGTTCTTCCACACCTTCAACACGCTGCACAACGCGAACAAGCAGATCGTGGTCTCCTCGGACCGGCCGCCCAAGCGCCTGGAAACCCTGGAGGACCGGCTGCGCACCCGGTTCGAATGGGGCCTGATCACCGACATCCAGCCACCCGAGCTGGAGACCCGCATCGCGATCCTGCGGAAGAAGGCCGCGCAGGACCGGCTCGCGGTTCCCGGTGAGGTGCTGGAGTTCATCGCCGCGCGCATCGAGGCGAACATCCGCGAACTCGAGGGCGCGCTGATCCGGGTCACCGCGTTCGCGTCGCTGAACCAGCAGCCGGTGGACGTCGGCCTGGCCGAGATCGTGCTGCGCGATCTGATCCCGGATTCGCAGGCGCCGGAGATCAGCGCGCCGACGATCATGGGCGTCACCGCGGACTTCTTCGACGTGACCATGGACGACCTGTGCGGCCCGGGTAAGACGAAGGCACTCGCCACCGCGCGGCAGATCGCCATGTACCTGTGCCGCGAGCTGACCGACATGTCCCTGCCGAAGATCGGCCAGACCTTCGGCGGCCGCGACCACACCACGGTCATGCACGCGGACAAGAAGATCCGCAAGGAGATGGCCGAGCGCCGCCGGATCTACGACCAGGTGCAGGAACTGACCTCCCGCATCAAGCAGCGCGCTCGGCAATGACAACTGGTGCCGGACCGCTCGAGGTGAGGGCCGAGCGCGGTGCACGCGGGCCGAAACACGCTTTTCGTTTCGGGCTGCCGATCAAACACTGCGCTCGGCAATAACGCGCAACGCGTCCAACCCGGTGGCGATCGCCGGGTGGTCCGCGCTGCCCCGGCGGACGCACATGACGAACCGGCGCGACGGCGTCGACACTCCCCGCAGCGGCACCCGCACCACCTCGTGCTGGGGCGGGATCGGCGCGAGCCGCGGCAGCAGGCACACCCCGAACCCCGCGGCGACCAACGCCGACACCGCGAACCATTCCTTGGCGTGCTGGGCGATCCGCGGCGAGAACCCGGCGGCCGCGCACGCCGCCAATAACAAGGTATGGGTGTCGTTGTCGAACGGCTTGACGATCCACGGTTCCCCGGCCGCCTCGACGAGTTCGACGCCGCGCCGGTTCGCCAGGCGATGTCCCAGCGGCACCAGCAGATCCTGCGGATCGTCGAGCAGCGGCCACTGCTCGAACCGCGGATCGTCCGCGGGCGGGACCTCCGGGGTGGGCAGCACGACCGCGATATCCGCCTCGTCGGCGAGCAAGAGTTCGTAGCAGTCCGCGCTTTCGTGCTCGCTCATGTGCACCCGCAGCCGCGGATGGGAATCGCGCAGTTCCACCGCCGCCGGGACGAAGAGCGCGGCCACCACCGACGACAACCCGCACAGCCGCAACGGCCCGGCCTCACCGTCCGCCGACGCGGCGATCTCCGCCCGCGCCCGTTCCCAGTGGATCGCCAGGGAATCCGCGTGCTCGAGCAGGATCCGCGCGGCCGGGGTCAGCCGCACCAGGCGGCCCTCGCGCCGGAGCAGTTCGGCGCCGACATCGCGGGCGAGGAGGCGAATCTGTTGGGACACCGCGGAAGGCGTGAGGTGCAGCGCGTGCGCGGTGGCGGTGACCGTCCCGCGCTCGGCGAGCACCCGCAGGACTCGTACCCGGCGCAGATCAATCATGTAGTCCAAGCTAACGCTTTTCGTCGAAATAGTTTCGATGGACCTGCAAGGATTTCCGGGCCGAGACTCGGGTCATGCCCGCGATCCCCGCACCCGTGTTCCTGCTCGGCAGCGTCGTCAGCATTCAATTCGGCCAGGCGTTCGGGAAGCAGCTCTCCGCGCACACCGGGCCCGCGGGCGCGATCGCGCTCCGGCTCGGTTTCGCCGCGGTGCTGTTGCTCGTGATCCACCGCCCCGCGCTGCCGCCGTGGAACCGCGTACCGCTGGTACTGGGTTTCGGCACCGCCATCGCGGGGATGAATCTGATCTATCCCGCGCTGCGCTTTCTGCCACTCGCGGTCGCGAGCACGATCCAGTTGCTCGGCCCGCTCGCCGTGGCGATCGTGACCTCGCGCCGGTTTTCCGATCTCTGCTTCGGTTTGCTCGCCGTGCTCGGAGTGTGGTTGTGCGGCAACCCGTTCTCCGCACCGCTGCCGCTGCCCGGCGTCGCGTTCGCCCTCGCGTCCGCGGTTTCGATGGGCGCCTATCTGTTACTGAGCCGCCGCGCGGGCACGGGTTCGGTCGACGGTTCGGCGCTCGCGCTCGCGGTGGCGTGGGCGGCGGTGCTCACGATTCCCTTCGGCGCCACGGAAATCGGCGCCGCGTTCGGCGAACCCCGGGGTGCTGCTCGCCGGTCTCGGCGTCGCCGTGCTCACCGCGGTCCTTCCTTATTCCCTCGAGTTCGCCGCGTTGCGCCACCTGTCTCCCGGCGCCGCGGGCATATTGGTGAGCCTCGAACCGGCGGTCGCGGGAGTCGCGGGAATCCTGATCCTGGCCGAGATTCCGGATCTGCCCGGCTGGCTCGGGATCGGCTGCGTGGTGTGCGCGGCCGCGGCCGTCACCGCCCGCGCGCGCCGCGTCGCCCGCCGTGGCAAGGAAAACCGTGAGCGTGACCGAGTGATGTCCCCGCGGTGACGGGGAAATCGCGCGCACGCGTGGCACCGCTCACAACTTCGGTCGCGCGAACCCGTTGACATCACTCGGAGGGGCGGTCTTCGCGGCGCGCGGCGGCGTGGAGGGCCTGGGCACAGATCGACCCACAGCTGGGGACATCTGTGTGGACAACTGTGGATGGGTGTGGACCGCTTGTGGGGACGCCCGAGTTCTCCACCGCTCGCTCAGACTGTCCACCGGCCGCGCACCCGACATGTCCACACCCGGCCGCGCGACCAGACCTGCGACAACGGCGGATTTCCACACAACCCACAACGCTTATTACTGTCACTGCCCTTGGTTCTTCGAAGAAGAGAACAAAAGAAAAACAACCGGGCTGTGGAACTGGGGACAGCCGACACCTCCGCGTCACCTTGTCGACATGTCGACGGGCCGACCCGAATGACGCGCACGGCGGTCACGTTCTAACGTGGAGGCCCACACCTGGCCCGCTCGTCGTTGGCGACACCGGCATCCGGGCCGCACACCACACCGCGAACTCCGGCCGACCGCTGCCCAGCGCGCCCGGAGGGGTTTGTCGATCTTCTCGAGCCGGAGGGGCTCGGCTGTCGAAAGGATGGGCTCATGAAGATCCGCGTCGAGCGTGACGGGCTGGCCGACGCCGTCGCGTGGGTGGCGAGAAGCCTGCCGTCCAGGCCACCTGTTCCGGTGCTGGGTGGTGTGCTGCTCGACGCCGGGTCGGACGGCGCCACCGACGCCCTGACCGTTTCCGGATTCGACTACGAGGTGTCGGCGACCGTGGGCGTACCCGCGACGATCGCCGACGGCGGCCGCCTGCTGGTCTCCGGCCGCCTCCTCGCCGACATCACCAAGGCGCTCCCCGCCCAGCCGGTGGAGATCTCGGTCGACGGCGCCCGCGCCTCGATCACCTGCGGCAACGCCCGGTTCAGCCTGCCGACCATGCCGGTCGAGGACTATCCCCAGCTCCCCGCCCAGCCCGCCTTCGCCGGTGAGCTCGCGGGCGACGCGTTCGGCCAGGCGGTCACCCAGGTCGCGGTCGCCGCCGGCAAGGACGACACGCTGCCGATGCTCACCGGGATGCGGCTGGAGATCTCCGGCAGCTCGCTGACCATGGTCGCCACCGACCGGTTCCGGCTCGCGATGCGCGAGTTCGCCTGGGAGCCGGCCGAGGGGCTGGAGGACGCGGCGGTGCTGGTGCCCGCGCGCACGCTCGCCGAGGCGGCGAAGTCGCTCGGATCGAGCGGCGCCAAGGTCCGGCTCGCGCTCGCCAGCGGGGAAGGCCTGCTCGGGTTGTCCGGTTCCGGCCGGTACACCACGACCCGGCTGCTCGACGCCGAGTTCCCGCCGTACCGCCAGCTGCTCCCGTCCCAGCACACCTCCCGCGCGGTGATCAACGTCGGCACGCTGACTGACGCGATCAAGCGCGTGTCGCTGGTCGCCGAGCGGGGCACCCAGGTGCGGCTCGAGTTCGCCGAGGGGCTGCTGCGGCTGTCCGCCGGTGGCGACGACGAGGGCAGCGCCGAGGAAGAGCTGCCGGTCGACTACGAGGGTGAGGCGGTGACCATCGCGTTCAACCCGGGCTACCTGGTGGACGGGCTGGGCGCGCTGCACGCCGACCGGGCGGAGCTGACGTTCACCACGCCGAACCGACCCGCGCTGATCAAACCGGCCAACGACGAGGGCGAGGTCGTGCCCGGTTACCTGTACCTGCTGATGCCGGTCCGCCTCCCCGGCTGACGGCCGCGATACAACGTTCCGCCCAAGAGCAAGAGGGGATTTCCATGGTGCAGCTCGGCCTGATCGGTCTCGGCAAGATGGGTTTCAACATGCGCGAGCGGCTGCGTGCCGCCGGGCATGAGGTGGTCGGTTACGACCGCAACCCCGAGGTCAGCGACTCCGAGTCGCTGGCGGATCTGGTGTCCAAGCTGAGTGCTCCGCGGATCGTGTGGGTGATGGTCCCGGCCGGGGAGCCCACCCGGGCCACGGTCGCCGAACTGGGCGAGCTGCTCAGCGA
This sequence comes from Amycolatopsis anabasis, assembly GCF_009765355.1. GTDB lineage: Bacteria > Actinomycetota > Actinomycetes > Mycobacteriales > Pseudonocardiaceae > Amycolatopsis > Amycolatopsis anabasis. The sequence goes on from NZ_VTHK01000001.1 coordinate 315,815, forward strand.
GGGCGATCTGGTGATCGACGGCGGCAACTCCAAGTTCACCGACGACAAGATCAACGCGGAGTTGCTGGCCGGGCACAAGGTCGGCTACCTCGACGTGGGCGTCTCCGGTGGCGTGTGGGGCAAGGACAACGGGTACGGCCTGATGGTCGGCGGCGCCGCGGCCGACGTCGAGCGGGCGATGCCGATCTTCGACGCGTTGCGCCCGGAAGGTCCGCGGGAGGAAGGCTTCTCCCACGCCGGGGCGGTCGGCGCCGGGCATTACGCGAAGATGGTGCACAACGGCATCGAGTACGGGTTGATGCAGGCGTTCGCCGAGGGCTTCGAGCTGCTCGAGTCGGCGAAGGTCGTGGAGGACGTGCCCGCGGTGATCAAGGGCTGGCAGCGGGGCACCGTGGTCCGGTCCTGGCTGCTGGACCTGCTGGTGCGGGCGCTGGACGAGGATCCGGAGCTGGATGATCTCGAGGGGTATGTCGAGGATTCCGGCGAGGGCCGGTGGACGCTGGAAGAGGCGATCAACAACGCGGTGCCCGCGCCGGTGATCTCGGCGGCGTTGTTCGCCCGGTTCGCCTCGCGCCAGGAGGACTCGGCCGCGATGCGCGCGGTGGCCGCGCTGCGCAACCAGTTCGGCGGGCACGCGGTCAAGAAGGTCGGCGGCTAGGCGCCTGCCGGTGTATCTCCGTCATCTGCAGGTCACGGATTTCCGGTCGTGGGAGCTCGTCGACCTGCCGTTGGAGCCGGGGCCGACCGTGCTGGTCGGCCCGAACGGACGGGGCAAGACGAACCTCCTGGAGGCGATCGGGTACGTCGCCACCCTCGGTTCGCACCGGGTGGCCACCGACGCGCCGCTGATCCGGCACGGCTGTGCGCGGGCACTGGTCCGCGTCGCGGTGATCAACGAAGACCGGGAACTGACCGTCGAACTGGAGATCACTCCGGGCAAGGCGAACCGCGCCCGGGTGAACCGGGGCGCGGTCGGCAAACCCCGGGACGTCCTCGGGATCCTGCGGACCGTGCTGTTCTCCCCGGAGGACCTCGCGCTGGTCCGCGGCGATCCCGGGGAGCGGCGGCGGTTCCTCGACGAACTGCTGGTGCTGCGCGCGCCGCGGTATGCCGGGGTCCGCGCCGACTACGACCGCGTGCTCAAACAGCGGAACGCCCTGCTCAAAACGGCGGGGAAGCGCAAGGGCACCCGGGAGGATCCGTACGCGCTGTCCACCCTCGAGGTCTGGGACAACCACCTGGCCACGACCGGGGCGCAGCTGCTGGCCGCGCGGCTGGACCTGGTCGCCGATCTCGCGCCGCACGCTTCGGCGGCCTATGCCGGGGTCGCGCCGGATTCGCGGCCCACCGAGATCCGGTACCGGTCGAGCCTGGGCGAGGCGCTGCCCGCGGACTACGGCGTTCCCGGTGGCGCGCGGGCGGACATCGGCGAGCTGACCGAAGTGCTGCTGCGGGCGCTGGCCGACTCGCGCCAGGCCGAGCTGGAACGCGGGGTGAGCCTGGTCGGGCCGCACCGGGACGAGCTGGACCTGGTCCTCGGCGAGGCCCCGGCGAAGGGGTACGCGAGTCACGGCGAGTCGTGGTCGTTCGCGCTGGCCCTGCGGCTCGGCTCGTACGAACTCCTGCGTGGCGAAGCCGGGGAACCGGTGTTGCTGTTGGACGATGTGTTCGCCGAGCTGGACCGGCGCCGCCGGGCCCGGCTGGCCGAGGTCGCCGCGGGCGCGGAGCAGGTGCTCGTCACCGCGGCGGTGGACGAGGACGTGCCGGCCGAACTCGCCGGAACCCGGTTCGCGGTGGCAGAAGGTGAGGTCAAACGTGTCTGAAGGCCCGATGCCAAGATCAAGTCAGATACGCAAGGTGATCGCGGACACACAAGTTACCCACCGATCTGGGGACAAACCTGTGGATAGTGTGGATAACACCGTGAACGCGTTATCGCCGCGCGTGATCAAGAGGCCGAATGAGGGGACTGATTCCCCTCACTTGAGCGGTCCCCCGGCAGAGGAGGACGCGGAGGGCACCGAGCGTAACGTGGACGCTGGGCTAAACGTGAATGGGGGTACACAAACCACCGGCCGCGATCTGGCCAAGGCCGCGCTCGAGGCGGCCCGGCAGAAGGCGGCCGAGCGGGGTACCCCACCCGGCCGGCGCAAAGCGGGCAAACCGAGCGCCGGCGGGTTCGCCCAGAACCCGCGCCGCCGCCGCTGGTCCGGGGCGGGGGCGGATCCGCGCGATCCCCAGCCGCTCGGGCGGCTCGCCTCCCGGCTGGCCGTCGACCTCGGCTGGAACGACCGGCTCGCCAACGGCCAGGTGTTCGGGCGGTGGGCCCGCCTGGTCGGGGAGGAGGTCGCCGAGCACGCCCAGCCGGTCGCGTTGAAGGACGGCGAACTGACCGTGCGGGCGAGCTCGACCGCCTGGGCCACCCAGCTCCGGCTGCTCCAGGGCCAGCTCCTCGCGAAGATCGCGGCGGGGGTCGGCCACGGCGTGGTGAAGCGGATGCGGATCCACGGTCCGACGGCGCCGAGCTGGCGGAAGGGACTGCGGCACGTCTCCGGCCGCGGACCGCGCGACACCTACGGCTGAAGGGCTTCGTTCTCCCCCGGATGAGTGCGCCGAGGGGCCCCGGCATGACAGTCAGCTACAACCGGACCCGTCTGTGGTCGAGTTCGTGGCTCTGTGACGAAATCAGGGGTGTCCTTGCCGCATGTGTGCGGACGTGGCCAAGTAGGATGGAGGGAGCGAGCGTCCCCCTTGGGCGAGACGAGGAGAAATCAGGCCGGTGGCAGCTAACAAGAACGAGTACGGCGCGTCTTCGATCACCGTGCTCGAGGGCCTCGAAGCGGTCCGCAAGCGTCCAGGCATGTACATCGGCTCCACCGGCGAGCGCGGTCTCCACCACCTGGTCCAGGAGGTGGTGGACAACTCCGTCGACGAGGCGATGGCCGGGTACGCGACCAAGGTCGAAGTCACCCTGCTCGCCGATGGTGGGGTCCGGGTGGTCGACGACGGCCGCGGCATCCCGGTCGAGATGCACCCCAAAGAAAAGAAGCCGACCGTCGAGGTCGTGCTGACCCAGCTGCACGCGGGCGGCAAGTTCGACAGCGACTCCTACGCGGTGTCCGGCGGCCTGCACGGCGTCGGCGTGTCCGTGGTGAACGCGCTGTCCACCGCGCTCGATGTGGAGATCAAGGTCGGCGGCAAGCTCTGGAAGCAGCATTACGAGCGGTCGGAGCCGCAGGAGCTGATCGAAGCGGGCGCCGCGGACAGCACCGGCACCACGGTGACCTTCTGGGCGGACCCGGACATCTTCGAGACCACCACCTACAACGCGGAGACGATCGCGCGGCGGCTGCAGGAGATGGCGTTCCTGAACAAGGGGCTCACCCTCAGCCTGCGTGACGAGCGGGTGGCGGAGGAGGACACCGAGGAGGACGCCGGTGGTCAGCAGGCCCGGGTCAAGGAACGCGTCTACCACTACCCGGGCGGGCTCGAGGACTTCGTCAAGCACATCAACGGCAGCAAGGACCCGATCCACAAGAGCGTGATCTCCTACGAGGCCAAGGGCGACGGCCTCGAGGTCGAGGTCGCGATGCAGTGGAACAACGGCTTCACGCCGTCGGTCTACACGTTCGCCAACACGATCAACACGCACGAGGGCGGCACCCACGAGGAGGGCTTCCGCGCGGCGCTGACCCGGGTGGTCAACGCGTATGCGCGGGACAAGAAACTCCTCAAGGAGAAGGACCAGAACCTGACCGGTGACGACGTGCGCGAGGGCCTCGCCGCGATCGTCTCGATCAAGCTCGCCGAACCGCAGTTCGAGGGGCAGACCAAGACCAAGCTGGGCAACAGCGAGGCGAAGTCCTTCGTGCAGACCAAGTCCAACGAGTGGCTGGCCGACTGGTTCGAGCGCAACCCGGCCGAGGCCAAGATCATCATCAACAAGGCGGTCTCCAGCGCGCAGGCGCGGATGGCCGCGCGCAAGGCCCGCGATCTGGTGCGCCGCAAGGGCGCGCTGGACATCGGCGGCCTGCCCGGGAAGCTGAAGGACTGCCGGTCCACCAAACCCGAGGAATGCGAGCTCTACATCGTCGAGGGTGACTCGGCGGGCGGTTCGGCCAAGGAAGGCCGCGACTCCATGTACCAGGCGATCCTGCCGATCCGCGGCAAGATCATCAACGTGGAGAAGGCCCGGATCGACCGGGTGCTGAAGAACAACGAGGTCCAGTCGCTGATCACCGCGCTGGGCACCGGGATCCACGACGACTTCGACGTGAGCAAGCTGCGCTACCACAAGATCGTGCTGATGGCCGACGCCGACGTGGACGGCCAGCACATCACCACCCTGCTGCTCACCCTGCTGTTCCGGTTCATGACTCCGCTGATCGAGAACGGGCACGTCTTCCTCTCCCGCCCGCCGCTGTACAAGATCAAGTGGCCGCGTTCCGAGCCGGAGTACGCCTACTCCGACCGCGAGCGCGACGCGCTGATCCAGCGCGGCGTGGAGGCCGGCCGGAAGCTGCCGAAGGACGACGCGATCCAGCGGTACAAGGGTCTCGGCGAGATGAACGCCGAGGAGCTGTGGGAGACCACCATGGATCCGGCCAACCGGCTGCTGGGCCAGGTCACCCTGGACGACGCCGCGCAGGCGGACGACCTGTTCTCCGTGCTGATGGGCGAGGACGTCGAAGCGCGGCGGTCGTTCATCACCCGCAATGCCAAGGATGTTCGCTTCCTGGACGTGTAGTCCGCCCCTGACTCAGCTGTCCACATCGGACTGACCTCGGTAAGAAGGACCAGATGACGGAAACCTTGCCGCCGGAACACGATCGCATCGAACCGGTCGACATCCAGCACGAGATGCAGCGCTCGTACATCGACTACGCGATGAGCGTGATCGTGTCGCGGGCGCTGCCGGACGTGCGCGACGGCCTCAAGCCGGTGCACCGCCGGGTGCTCTACTCGATGTACGACTCCGGGTTCCGGCCCGAGCGCGCGCACAACAAGTGCTCGCGCGTCGTCGGCGACGTGATGGGCAACTACCACCCGCACGGTGACGCGTCGATCTACGACACCCTGGTGCGCCTGGCCCAGCCGTGGGCGATGCGGTACCCGCTGGTCGACGGGCAGGGCAACTTCGGTTCCTCGGGCAACGATCCCGCGGCCGCCATGCGGTACACCGAGGCGCGGCTCGCGCCGCTGGCCATGCACATGCTGGCCGACATCGAAGAAGAGACCGTCGACTTCTCCGACAACTACGACGGCCGCACCCAGGAACCGGACGTCCTGCCCAGCCGGTTCCCCAACCTCCTGGTCAACGGCGGTTCCGGGATCGCGGTCGGGATGGCGACCAACATCCCGCCGCACAACCTGCGCGAGGTCGCCGAAGGCGTCTCGTGGGCGCTGGACAACTTCGAGGCCACCGACGACGAACTGCTCGCGGCCCTGCTGCAGCGGATCAAGGGGCCGGACTTCCCGACCAGCGGCCAGATCCTCGGCACCCAGGGCATCGAGGACGCCTACCGCACCGGGCGCGGCTCGGTCCGGATGCGCGCGGTGGTCGAGGTCGAGGAGGACGCCAAGGGCCGCACCATCCTGGTGGTCAGCGAGCTGCCCTACCAGGTCAACCCGGACAACCTGGTGGAGAACATCGCCACCCTGGTGCGCGACGGCAAGCTCGTCGGGATCGCGGACATCGCCGACGAATCCAACAGCCGCAGCGGGATGCGGATCGTGGTCACGCTCAAGCGGGACGCGGTCGCCAAGGTCGTGCTGAACAACCTCTACAAGCACACCCAGCTGCAGTACAACTTCGGCGTCAACATGCTGGCCCTGGTCGAGGGCGTGCCGCGCACGCTGCGGCTCGACCAGATCATCCGGCACTACGTCAAGCACCAGATCGACGTCATCGTCCGGCGCACCCGGTTCCGGTTGCGGAAGGCCGAGGAGCGGGCCCACATCCTGCGCGGCCTGGTCAAGGCGCTGGACGCGCTCGACGAGGTCATCGCGCTGATCCGGCGGTCGCCCTCGGCGGACGAGGCCCGGCCCGGCCTGATGGAGCTGCTCGACATCGACGAGATCCAGGCGACCGCGATCCTGGACATGCAGCTGCGCCGCCTCGCCGCCCTGGAACGCCAGAAGATCATCGACGAACTGGCCAAGATCGAGGCCGAGATCGCCGACCTGAACGACATCCTGGCCAAGCCCGAGCGGCAGCGGCAGATCATCAAAGACGAGCTCATGGAGATCGTCGAGAAGCACGGCGACGACCGGCGCACCCAGATCATCCCGTTCGACGGCGACGTCAACGTCGAAGACCTGATCGCGGTCGAGGACGTCGTGGTGACCATCACCCGCACGGGTTATGCCAAGCGGACGAAGACGGATCTGTACCGGTCGCAGAAGCGCGGCGGCAAGGGCGTGCAGGGCGCCCAGCTCAAGCAGGACGACATCGTGCAGCACTTCTTCGTGTGCTCCACGCACGACTGGATCCTGTTCTTCACCAACAAGGGCCGGGTGTACCGGGCCAAGGCCTACGACCTGCCCGAGGCCAACCGCAGCGCCCGCGGCCAGCACGTGGCGAACCTGCTCGCGTTCCAGCCGGACGAGCAGATCGCCGGCGTCATCCAGATCAAGAACTACGACGTCGCCCCGTACCTGGTGCTCGCCACCCGGCGGGGGCTGGTGAAGAAGACCAAGCTCACCGACTTCGACTCCAACCGCTCCGGCGGCCTCATCGGCGTCAATCTGCGCGAAGGCGACGAACTGGTCGGCGCGGTGCTCGCCTCCGCCGAGGACGACCTGCTGCTGGTCTCCTCCGACGGGCAGTCCATCCGGTTCCACGCCACCGACGAGGCGCTGCGGCCGATGGGCCGGGCCACCTCGGGCGTGCTCGGGATGCGGTTCAACGAGGGTGACGAGCTGCTCGGCATCAGCGTGGTCAAACCGGAGAAGTTCCTGCTCGTCGCCACCGACGGCGGTTACGCCAAGCGGACGCCGATCGACGACTACCCGGTCCAGGGACGTGGCGGCAAGGGTGTGCTCACCATTCAGCACGACCGGAAACGTGGCAGGCTGGTGGGGGCGCTCATCGTCGACGAGGATGACGAGCTCTACGCCATCACCTCGAGCGGCGGGGTCATCCGGACCGCCGCGAACCAGGTGCGCAAGGCCGGCCGGCAGACCAAGGGAGTGCGGCTGATGAACCTCGGTGAGGGGACCACGCTGCTCGCGGTCGCACGCAACGCGGACGAGCCCTCGGACGTCGGTAATGGTGGGAATGGCGATGAAGGAGACGACAGCACGGCGCCGGCGGAGTAATGGCGCCTTACTCGGTAAGGATTGACTGTTCGTGACACCACCCGAGAACTCCGAGCGGCGCGGCCCCAACGGCACGACGACCGGACCGGACACCCCGCCGCCCTGGCAGCGGCTGGGCAAGGACTCCGGAAACGGTGCCGCCGAGACCGAGAGTTTCGGCAACCAGTGGTCGGCGGGGCAGCTGCCCGCGGACACCACGGCGCAGCAGGAGCACCCGGGACCGGCCGCCGAGGAGACGCGCGGCCCGGACACCGGTGAACAGCCGGTGGTCACCGGGACCGCCGCGCGCCGCCTGTTCGGCGACCCCGCCGACACCGGCAGCGGCCAGGCCGTCCGCGACGACGGGCGCCCCGGTCGAGTCCGGGACGCCGTGGGCGTGGGGGTCGCCGGCAGCAAGGGCCGCGCCACCCCCACCGCCCTGCGCCGCCCGGGCCGCGGTCCCCGGCGCGCCAGCCTGCAGATCAAACGGTTCGACCCGTGGTCGGTGCTCAAGCTCTCGCTCGTGCTCGGCGTCGCCCTGTTCTTCGTGTGGCTCGTCGCCGTCGGCGTGCTCTACACCGTGCTCGACGGCATGGGCGTCTGGGACAAGCTGAACGGCACCTACACGAGCCTGGTGCAGGGCGAAGGCAACGCGGTCGCGACCGATCCGCTGATCAGCGCCGGGCGCGTGTTCGGCATCGCCGCCATCATCGGTGCGATCAACATCGTGCTCATCTCGGCGCTGGCCACGGTCAGCGCGTTCATCTACAACGTGTCCGCCGACCTCGCGGGCGGTCTGGAGGTCACCCTTTCGGAGCGAGAGTAACCCGATTGCAGCGCCCCCCGGGGCGTCAGGTAATCTCTCTACTCGTTCCACGGGCCTATAGCTCAGGCGGTTAGAGCGCTTCGCTGATAACGAAGAGGTCCCAGGTTCAAGTCCTGGTAGGCCCACATTCCGTGTGTTCAAGGGGCTCGGCTGGCGCCGAGCCCCTTTTCCCGTTGTCCCGTTTTGTTGTGGGGGCCGAGCCCCCACACCCCCACGTTCCGAGCTCCTTGCGTTGGTAGAGCTGGGCGCGATTGGCTTGGACCAGCGCCCGGCCGGATCGCCGGGGTGTTCAGGGTTGGTTTACCGGTCGTTCCACGTGGAACGTGAGGTGGGGCACACGATGTGGGGCAAGTGTGCTTATTGTTCGCGGCGTTCGCGGGATTCGGCGGCCGCGGCTTCTTCCCGGGCTCGCCGGGCTTCGGCTTCCTTGTCGGCGATCTCCTGTTGTGCGCCCGCCTTGTCTTGTTGTGCCTTGCCTTCGCGTTCCAGCGTGTCGTTGCCGAGAAAGGTGCCCGCGGTCTCCTTCGCCTTGCCCTTGAGGTCCTCGACGGCGCCCTTGACGCCTTCTCGCTGTTCGTCTCGTTCCGTCACTGCGCTACCTCCTTTGGTGACCGTCTCCCTCCACCTACCCGGGGCGAACACCGGGCAAACGGAGGGTGGGGGCGTGCAGTAGCATCGACAGGCAAGCCGAGCAAGCTGTCGAAGGGGGCTTCACGTGAAGAAACTGTTGGCGCTCGCGGCCATCGCTGGTGGTGTGCTGTTCGTGATCAAGCGCAACAAGGACGCCAAGGCCGAAGCTGACCTCTGGCGCGAGGCCACCGCCCCCGCGGACCGTCCCCTCAGCGGCGTGTCCAGCAACGGCAGCGCCCCCGCCAAGGCCAGCTCCTCGGACGCGGCCAGCAACAACTGAACTTCCGCGGGCGCCCGTCGCCCGCACCAGGGGCTGTAGCTCAATTGGTAGAGCACTGCCTTTGCAAGGCAGGGGTCAGGGGTTCGATTCCCCTCAGCTCCACCCGAGTCGTGTTCGGTCGCCTTTCGGCGACCTTCCCGTTGTTCTGTTTCGTTGTGGGGGCCGAGCCCCCACCCCCCCACGTTCCGAGCTCCTTTCGTTGGTAGAGCTGGGCGCGACTTGCTTGGACCAGCGGTGGTTGGTTCGCGTGTTGAAGCGGTTGCGCGGGAAGTTCAGCCGCTTGGGGGGAGGGTGCTGGGGGTGGCCGTGGGTGGGCGGCCCGAGCCGGTGCCGGTGAGTTTCACGAACGACGCCGGGCCGGGCAGGTTCTGGTGCACCACCAGCCGGGCCGTGCGGTTTCCCGGGGCGGCCGGGGTGAAGCGCAGCGTGATGGCGCATTCGTCGCCGGGGTCGAGATTCGCGGCGCCGCAGTCGGTTCCGGTGCGGTCGACGGCGAACTCGGCGCGGTGCGGTCCGTCGAACTCCAGCTTGGTGATCTTCAACGGCGCGCCGCCGGTGCTGCGTACCTCGATCGCCGGGCAGGTATGCGCGGTGCGCGGTGCGCCGCGGCCGCAGTCGAGGGTGGCGGGCAGCGAGATCCCGGGTTTGACGGTTTTCGGTGAACTCGGCGCCCGCGTCGGCGGTTCGGCCGCGGCGGGGGCGACCGGGAACGTGTTCTGGTGTTCGCCGTTCAGGGATTTCCCGCGGATCAGATCGGTGAGCGTGACCCCGCTGACGGTGAGCGCCACCGCACCGATCGCCAGCAGCACCGCGGCGATCGCCCGCACGCCGCGGGCCGTCCCGTCCGCTCCGGTCAGCCCCGCCGCGGTGAGCACCGCGAGCGAAGCGGCGCCGAGCAGGGTGGGCACCGGTCCCTCCCCGAAGGCAGTGGGAATCACCGTGCCGAGAATCGACCCGGCGACGGTGACCAGGAGGCCGAACGGTGAGAAGCTCTTGGCGCGGCGCAGGTTCTCGCGGGTCGTGGGCGGCGCGGCTTCGTCCGCGTGGTCGGTCATCCGGCACCGCCCTTCGCCCGTGTCCGGGAAACGAGCGTGCGCCACGGAAACGCCCTGGTCAAAAGCCTGCGTGCGACCGAATGGGCGGGCGGAACTTCCCTTTCGGACGGTGCGTGCTCAGCGCGCGGCGATGGCGCGGAGGGCCAGTTCGGCCCAGCGGCGCCGATCGGCGGCCGGGGGCTGCGTCTTCATCAGCAACGCCAGATCGTCCGCGGTGACCTCGGGCGCGACCGTGCCTTCGCGGTGCCCGGCGGTGACCATGGCGGACACCGCTTCGCGTGCCCGCAGTTCCAGTTCGTCCGAGTAGGCGCCCAGGTTCGTCGCCGCCTCCCGCAGGGCGCGGTCGTCGTCGGAATCGACGACCACCCGGTGCAGCAGGGCGGCGATCTCGTCCCACGCCCGGCCCCCACCGGTGATGCGGGCGAGGGCGGCATCGAGTTCGCCGACGACCTCGGCGGCCAGTTCGGCCATGATCGCGCCGACCAGATCGGTCTTCGTAGGGAAGTGCCGGTACAGCGTGCCCACCGCGACCCCGGCCTCGCGCGCGATCTCGTCCATCCCGGCCGCCGGGCCGTCCGCCGCGAGCAACGCCCGCGCCGCGCGCAGGATCTCCGCGCGGTTGCGGATCGAATCCGCGCGCGGCTTCCGCACGGCGACCTCCTTGCGAAAAAGCTGAACTTGCGTTCATGATAGATCATGAACGTCGGTTCAGGTTAGAGGACCTCAGGAAGGTGCGCGATGCGACACGGACTTGCCCTGCCGAGCATGGCTCCGGCGGACCGGCTCATCGAACTCGCGGTCACCGCGGAGAACTCCGGCTGGGACGCGGTGTTCCTCGACGATCACGTGCGGATGCCGCCCGGCAGCGGCCTCGAACCCCACGACCCGTGGGTGCTGCTCGGCGCGATCGCGCACGCCACCGGGCGGATCCGGCTGGGCGCCATGGTGACCCCGCTCGCCCGGCGGCGGCCGCACAAGTTCGCGAAGGAGGTGGCCACCCTCGACCACGTCTCCGGCGGGCGGGTGATCACCGGGGTCGGACTGGGCAACCTGCCGGATGACGAGTTCGCCGCGTTCGGCGACGAGCCGGACGCCAAGATCCGCGCCGAGCGCACGGACGAGGCGCTCAAGCTGGTCGCGGGGTTCTGGAGTGGGGACCGGATCGTCCATCACGGGAAGCACTTCACCGTGGACGCGGAACTGCGGCCGGTGCCGGTGCAGCGCCCGCGGCCGCCGCTCTGGATCGCGTGCGGCTGGCCCGCCCGGCGCCCGCTGGCCCGGGCCCGCCGCTGGGACGGCGCCATCATCATCGACCGCGAACGCGGATTTCTCGATCCGGCAGGGGTTTCCGCGGTCGTCGCGGCGTTGGGCCCGGTGCCGGAGGGGTTCGACGTGATCGCCCTGCGGGCGCCCGGTCAGGCCCCGGCCGGGTACGCGGCGGCCGGGGCGACCTGGCTGCTGGAGGCGCGCGCCCCGGCCGGTGACTGGCTGAGCGAACTCGAAGCCACCGCGGGACGCGCGCCCGGCTGACCTACTTGGCTTCGCGGATGATGATGTCGACCGCGGCGTCGTTGCGGGTGGTCTGCTCGCCGATCTTCTCGTCCGGCGGGTAGAAACCGTCCAGGCCGCCGCCGTTCTTCGGGTACATCTCGAACGTGTAGCTGAGGATCTTGTGCTTGCCCCAGGCCCAGTCGTTGACGTCGCCGTCGGTGATGTACAGGTCGCTGGACTGCTCCGGGGTGTAGCCGTTGGTGCCGGCCATTTCCTTGCCGACGTCCTGGAAGCGCTTGGCCTCCTCCTGGGTCATGCCCTCGGTGGTGTCGTCCTCGGTGAAGCCGAACGGCCACAGCACCAGTTCGGAGAAGGTGTGGAAGTCGATGTGCGTCTTGATCTGCTGGGCGTGGGAATCGACGAACGCGGCGACCGCCTTGGTCTCCGGTTCGGAGAACGCCGAGGGGCCGTGGTAGTCCTCGGCGCCCGGGTTGTCGCTGGATCCGCCGCAGCAGGCCCATTTGTAGTCCCAGTTCCGGTTCGGGTCCACGCCTTGGCCCTGCCGGGTCTTGCGCCAGCCGTGGTACTCGCCGCCGGAGATGTCGTACTCCGAACCGTCCGGGTTCACGTTCGGGATCACATAGATCGTGTGCCCGTCCACCATTTCCTTGATCTTCGGATCGGTGGCGTAGCCGTCGGTGAACCGGTTGACGATGCGCAGGCACATCTCCGTGGTCAGGTGCTCGCGCGCGTGCTGGTTGCAGGTGAACAGCACGCCGGGCTTGTTGTCGCCGCCGCCGATCGTGAGCAGGTTCAGTTCCCGGCCCTCGAACGATTTGCCGACGCTGGACAGCTTCGCGATGTCGCCGTGGTCCTTGGCGGCCTTCTGCAACTCCGCGGTGGTCTCGGCATAGGTGTGGTAACCCTCGTCGCCGGACGGGAAGTCCCCGGCCCGGTAAACACCGGTTCCCTTGCTGCGCTGGGCGAGCAGCTGGTCGAAGTCGCCGACCTGGTTCAGGGTGAACCCGTTCGCGCGCAGGCTCGCCGCCTGCTCCGGCGTGGCGACCACGCTGAGCGTGCCGTCCGACGAACCGGCGATGTCCACCCCGGCATTCGCCACCGCCGTGCGCTGGGCCGAAGTGTGCGCGCCCTGCAGGGAGTACAGCCCCCGCGCCGGCGCGGGCTGCGCATCGGCGATCGGTGTGGTTGCGGTGAGCAACGCGAGCCCCGCGGCCGCGGCCAGCGCGCTCCAGGTGCGCCGTCTGGTCAACATCTCGCCTCCGAACGGTCACTGAAATCAGGTGACGCCCAGAGTTCAGTAGTGATTTGTTGCCTACAACCCGTCGATAGTCGGAAATACACTCACGGCCAGAGCCGCTCGCGCAGCCAGTCGCCGTCCGCGCGCCGGTACCGCAACCGCACGTGCCGCCGGTCGTGGCGGGCCTGCCAGAACTCCACCGAATCCGCGACGACCAGGTAGCGCGTCCACCCGGGCGGGACGAGATCCGGGTCCTCGCTCACCCGGCGTTCCGCTTCGGCCGCCGCGGCGAGCAGGTCCGCCGGGTCGTCGAGCACCTCGGACTGCCGCCCGATGAACGCCTCCACCCGGGACGCGAGGGGGCGGGCGCGGAAGTCCGCCGCCGAAACCTCCGGCGCGGCCGGGGCGACCCGGCCGCGCACGCGCACCTGGCGGCCGCGGACCGGCCAGAAGAAGGTGAGCGCGGCCCGCGGATTCGCGGCCAGTTGCAAGCCTTTCGGACTGTCCGAACCGGACGCCACGGACCACCCGGCCGCGTCGACGTCCTTCAGGATCACCACCCGGGCGTCCGGCACGCCGTCAGCGTCCACAGTGGACAAAGTGGTGGCGTGCGGGGCCAGCGCGTGCGCGCCGGCATCGGTGAGCCAGGCGAGGAACAGCTCGTGCGGTCGCGCCGGGACGTCACCGGGATCGAAATCCGGCAGCTCTTCGGGAAAGGAGGGCCAGCCGCGGAGCGCGCTCATCACCGGTGCGGCGGGTAGTGCGGGCCGGGCTGCTGGGGCGCGTACCCGGGATGACCGGGCGGCGCCTGGCCCGGCGGCGGTCCCTGGGGCGGCTGGGGGAGCCGCGGCTGCTGCTGGGCCGCCCACTGCACCTGCTGCCACGCCTCGGCCGGTTGCGGGAAGCAGAACGTCAGCTTGGCGTTGACCGAACTGTGCACCGCCGCGCCCCACAGCTTGGTGCCGATGAACGCGTGCACCTGGCCGGAGGTCAGGTCGACCGCGACCATCCGGGTCTCCCCGCCGAACTGGTTGCCGGTTTTCGCCGAGGCGGCCTGCGCGGCGTCCGGGTACACCCGCGGCCCGACCAGCCCGGCGATGACCACCGACGCGGCGGTCCAGCCGACCGTGCCCAGCACGTTCGCGCGCGCGTGCTGCGTGGCCCGCGCGGTGAAGTCGAACAGCGCCGCGGCGGTGATGTCCGGTGCGGGCGCGGCCACCACGCAGTAGTTCATGGTGGACAGCGCCACCGATTCGGTGAACAGCCCGACGGCCGCCGTCGCCGGCCCGATCTGGACCGAGTTCAGGCGGCCGCCGGAGCGCTGGATCCGCTCGGCAACGACACCGAGGTACTGCTCTGGGGTGAGCATGCGCGAACCTCCTCCGGCCTCTTTCACCGCCGGGCTCATGTTCGCACGTGCGCGGATTCAGTGTGCGGGTTGTGCTTCGGTCGCGACCGAACCGGAGCGGCGGGCGAACACCGAGCCCAGCGCCCAGCGCCCGGGGCCGAAGAACACCAGCAGCAGGAACGCCCAGCAGAACATCGCCGCGGCCTCGCCCTCGTTCTCGATCGGCAGGAGGCCGTCGGGCTGGTGCGAAACGAAGTAGGCGTAGGCCATCGAGCCGGAGCAGATGAACGCGGCGGCCCGGGTGCCGAGGCCGAGGGCGACCAGCGCGCCGCCGACGAGCTGGATCGCCGCGGCCCACCAGCCCGGCCACACGCCGAACTCGGCGGCCTTCGCCTTGCCGAGAATGCCGAACAGGGTGGCCGCGCCATGGCACGCGAACAGGAAACCCACCACGATCCGGAACAACGCGAGCACGTGTTCCCGCCCTTGGGCCAGGGTTTTCATTCGTCCTCCAGCAGGGGTGAGAGGTGTCGCTTAGGGTAGCCTTACTTGCGGCCGACTTTCGTCGGATTGTGCGTTTGGTCCAAATCTTGGTGAAAGTTGAACCATCGAGGTGCCTGCTTCGTAGGGCGGCAGGGACGTGCTTCACTGGCCCTGCTATGCGACCAGTAGTGATCCCCGCCGCGGCCTTGGCAGCCGCCGTCGCCGTGCTCGCCGCCTGTTCCCCGGGCGGCGGGGCCCCGCCTTCGGTCCCGCCCGTGCCGAGTTCCCCGGTCTCCACCGCGCCCGCGCCGCCGCCCGATCCGGAACCCGTGGCCGACGGGCCCTGCCCGTACCTGGAGAACGGTTTCGTCGCGCAGGCCAACGGCCAGCGGGTGTCGAAGGTGCGCACGTCGGCGGACAAACCGCATCCGGCGTGCTTCTTCTACGCGCTGAACGGGAAACCGCAGCTGACCGTCCGGGTCTACACCGGCGATCCGGTGGTGGCCAAGGCATTGGTGGACAAGGCGGCCCCGGTGAACACCAGCAATCCCGCGGACGAACCGCCCGGCTGGCAGGGCGGTTCGCAGGCGACCGACGGCGGCGCGGTGTACGCGGTGGCGAAACAGGGCACGGCGGTCGTGGTCACCACGAACCAGCGGCAGACCGTCAAGGCACGCACGGTGGCCAAACAGGCCGTTTCGGCACTCGCTCTGTAACCGGGTGAGCACGTGCGGGGCAAAATTGATCTTGTATTACCCTGACCACACCGCAGCCGGGGAGGACCTGCGCGCAGGCGTGTCCCAGCACGCCGCGCTGGCGCGTCAGGGCTGCGCAAGAGTTCGTGAACTTCGATCAACAAAGGACAGAAACCCGTGGCTGAAACCCTCAAGGAAATCCTGCTCGACTCCAGCAGGCGTCCGGCCGTCGTGAGCGACTTCGAGGTGCTCGTCGACCAGGAAGTCTCGGACAAGGGCGGTGTCTCGGGCGCGGTCGTCAAGACCGGCTTCGCGGCCGTCAAGAAGATCAAGCCGGGCATCATCCCCGCCGCGGTGGACAGCCTGCTCGACGACTTCGCCGGCTCGCTCGAGCCGTTCTACGCCGACTTCCGCGGCAAGGGCGGCGGCGACTTCGGCGCCTACCTGTCCAGCCGGTCCGACGAGGCGGCGGACGCGCTGCTGAGCGTGACCGACGCGCGCGCCGAGAAGAGCAGCCGCGACAGCATCAAGAAGGTCTACGGCAAGCTGCGCCCGAACGGCAAGAAGAACGTCGAGGAGGCGCTGCCCCGCCTCGGCCAGCTGATCGACAAGCACGCGGCGAACGCCTGACAACGCGAAAAGGCCGGGCACCTCAAGCAGGTGCCCGGCCTTTCGCGTGCGGTGGTCAGTTCTTCTTCTCGCTGCCGGCGGGGTTCGACGCCTGCTGGCCGTTGCGCTGGACCGGCTGCTTGGGCTCCGCCTTGGCCGCGGGCTTCGCCTCGGATTTGGCCTCCGGCTTGGGTTCCGGATTCGCGGCGGCGGGCTTCGCCGGAGCGGCCGGTTTCGCCGGAGTCGCCGGGGTGGTGCTGCGCGGCGGCGCCGGGGCGACCGGCGGCTCCTGCTTGGACCGCAACGCGTAGGCGACACCGGCGGCGAGCGCGCCCAGGCCGAGGATCCACGGCCAGCGGCGGCGCTTGCGCCCGCCCCGGGCGGCGACCTTGGCTTCGGCGAGCGCGGCCTTGAAGTCCTTCCTGGCGCCCTTGAAGTCCTTCTTCGCCTTGCGCTTGGACTCCCCGGCGGCCTTGGCCGCGCGCAGCGCCGCCTTCTTGGCCTTGCGGCCCGGCTTGCGCATCTCTTTCAGCCGTTCGGCCGCCTCCTTGCGCGCCTGCTTGCCGCTGCGCGCGAGCTCCTTGCGGGTCACCCCGGCCTTGCGCGCGAGCTTCTTCTGCGCGCGACGGCTGGTCCTACCGGCGTCCTTCCGTGCGACATCGGCGCCCTCGGCGAGCTTGTGCTCGGCTGCCTGTGCGGCGTGCGCAGCCGCTTCGGCACCGGCCCTACCGGCCTCGACGGCTTTCTTCCGCAGGCCGAGCAGGCCGGCCTTCGCCGACTCACCCACCGAATCCGCGGCCCGAGTCATGGCCTTCACCTCGTCAATCGTTTTGTTTCCTGTCCGTTGCCTGTAACCTATCGTGCCCCTTTCCGGCGGATCTCGCCGCTGATGGCACGATGAGACTCGTGACTGATAGCAATGGATCGCCCGTTGGTGGTGCCCAGAAGGCCGTTCTGCACACCAACAAGGGCGATATTCGCCTCAAGCTCTTCCCTGACCACGCCCCGAAGACGGTCGCGAACTTCGCCGGATTGGCCGAGGGCACCAAGGACTACACCCAGCCCAACGCCAAGGGCGAGAAGACCGGCCCGTTCTACGACGGTTCGATCTTCCACCGGGTCATCGACGGCTTCATGGTGCAGGGCGGCGACCCGACCGGCACCGGCCGCGGCGGCCCCGGCTACAAGTTCGGCGACGAGTTCCACCCGGAACTGCAGTTCAACAAGCCGTACCTGCTGGCGATGGCCAACGCGGGTCCCGGCACGAACGGCTCGCAGTTCTTCATCACCGTCGCGCCGACGCCGCACCTGAACTTCAAGCACACCGTCTTCGGCGAGGTGGAAGACCAGGAGTCGCGCAACGTGGTCGACTCGATCGCGCAGACCGCGACCGGCCTGGCGGACAAGCCGGTCGACGACATCGTCATCGAAAGCATCGACATCGAGCGCTGACGGCCGAGTTCACGCGACTTCGGTAGGTTGGAGTCATCGTGAATCAGCCTCCGTACCCCCAGCCCGGCCAGCAGGCGGCGATGCCTGGCTGCTGGTGGCACCCGAACCGTGCGACCGGCCTGCGCTGCACGCGATGCGACCGTCCGGCCTGCCCGGACTGCCTGCGTGAGGCTTCCGTGGGCTACCAGTGCATCGACTGCGTGCAGGCCGGTCGGCAGGCCGATCGCGCCCAGCGTCGGCAGTACCGCGGCGCGGGCTACGGCACGCGGACGGTCGCGGGCGCCGTGCCGGCCGAACGGGCCGTCGTCACGCCGGTGCTCATCGCGATCAACCTCGCGCTGTTCGTGCTCACGGTGATCCAGGCGCAGAGCCTCATGCAGAACGAGCTCGCGCCCATCGAGCAGGACAGCATGATGTGGACGCCGGGCGTCGTCTTCAACGGCGAGTGGTGGCGCCTGCTCACCTCGGGTTTCTTCCACATCGGCCCGCTGCACGTCGCGGTGAACATGTTCTCGCTGTGGGTGCTCGGCCGGGACATCGAACTGCTGCTGGGCCGGGTGCGGTTCCTCGCCGTGTACGTGCTCTCGCTGTTCGGCGGGTCGGTCGCGGTGATGCTGTTCGACCAGATCGACCGCCCGTCGGCGGGCGCGTCCGGGGCCATCTACGGCCTGCTCGGCGGGTTGCTGGTCGCCGTGCTCCGGCTCCGGCTCAACCCGGTCCCGGCGCTCGTGGTGATCGCGGTGAACATCGCCATCAGCATCGGGATCCCGAACATCTCGCTGCTCGCGCACCTGGGCGGCCTGGTCGTCGGCGCGCTGGTGACGGCGGCGATGGTGTACGCGCCGGAGAAGAACCGGGCGTTCTGGCAGGCGGGCGCGGTGGCGCTGCTCGCCGTGGCGCTGATCGGCCTGGTGGTGTACCGCGACAGCGAGATCAGCGGGATGACCTGCGGTTACCTCCGGCAGGTGTTCGTCTGCCGGTGACCGCCGGTGATCTCAGTGCCCCGTGCGCAGGGTGCTGAGGGTGTCCAGGACGTCGCGCGGTTCGGCGCCGAGTTCGAGCCAGCCGAGCACCAGCAGGACCTCCTCGGCCTCCAGTTCGAGCGTCTGGGCCTGGCGGCCGAGCCGGCGGGTGGTGCGCAGGCGGACCTGGACGTCCGGCCACGGCAGCAGCAGGCGGCCGCTGAGGGTGCGGACGCCGATGCCGTGCGGATCGGCGGTCAGCCGGGGGCGCAGCAGGGTGCCGTGCGCCGCGAGCGCGGCCAGGACCACGGCGGCGACGCCGAACAGCACCGCGCCCGGCCGGTCACCGGCGAGCGCGGTCAGCACCGCGCCGCCCGCGGCCGCGGCCGTGGACAGCCAGGCGACGGCGACGAGCGCCGGACGAGGTGCCCACGAAGCCGAGTTATCCACAGGCTTTATCCACAATGGGGATGAGTCACACCGGTGTAATTCGGTGTCAAGCGGCCGTTCGGAGTAATCGAGTCACTACCGTCAGCGCCAGCGCATGGTCATGAGGAGACCGGAGATCATCAGCGCGAAACCGATCGCGAAGTTCCAGTTGCCCAGCTCCATCATGAAGGGGATCTTGTCGCCCGCGATGTAGTTCACCACGAGCCAGACGAGCCCGAGCAGCATAAGCCCGAACATGACGCCCTTGTAAATCGGGTGGGACGGCCCCGCGGCCCGCACCTTGACCGGCGTGCGCCGGTCGGTCGGCGGGGTGTACGCCGTCTTCTTGCGAACCTTGGACTTGGGCATCTGTCAGTCCTCGCGTGCTGTCCGAGTGTGTCGTCGGCCCGGAAGCGTCCCCGATCGGGGGCGCAACCAGTGCTTCGTGAACACGTTAACGTAATCGAGGACGCGCAAGAACCGGGGCGGAGCCGTCCTTGCTTGTTCGTTGCCGAGAGGAGCTTGCGTGACCATCCACGACGGACCGGATCCGGACGGACGCGAGTTCGTCGGGCCGGGCGGCGAAGGCCCCGGGCGCACCGCGACGACCGGGCGGTCCGGGCCCGCGGGCGCCGGCGGCCGGACCGTGCGCACGGTCGGCGAGCTGCTGATCACCGCGGGCATCGTGGTGCTCCTGTTCGTGGTCTACGAGCTGTACGTCACCGACTGGTTCTCCGCCGGCAAGCAGGCCACGGCCAGCTCCGCGCTGGACGACGACTGGGCCAACGGCCGCCAGTTGCACCCCGAGCTGATCGACGGCAAGGCGTTCGCCCGGCTGTACATCCCGACCTTCGGCGCCGACTACCACTTCACCATCCAGGAAGGGGTCGGCCCGGAGTCGCTGGAGATCGGGCCCGGGCACTACAAGGGCACCGCGTTGCCCGGCGAGCCCGGCAACTTCGGCGTCGCCGGGCACCGGGTCGGCAAGGGCGCCCCGTTCAACGACCTCGACCTGCTGAACTCCTGCGACGCGATCGTCGTCGAGACGGCGAGCGACTTCTTCGTCTACCGGGTGCTGCCGCACGACGACGAGATCAACGGCTGGGCGACCGGCAAGGGCATGCAGCCGAAATGCGCGAAGGTCGGCACGCTGCGCGATCCGAACCAGCCCGGCGGCGGGCCGTACGGCGAGACGGTCGGGCGCAAGATCGTCAGCCCGAACCGCGGTGACGCGGTCGCGCCGGTGCCCTACCGGCCGACCGATCTGCTGCCCAAGGCGTCCCAGGCGGCGCTGCTCACGCTGACCACCTGCCACCCGCAGTTCTCCGACCGCGAGCGGCTCATCATCCACGCGGTGCTGGTCAAGCAGTTCCGCAAGGCGCCGAACGGCGGCGGATATCCGGAACTGCTCAAGCAGATCGGGGAGGGTTGATGTACCACTGGATCTGGCGACACCTGCCCGGGCCGGTGGCCGCGAAGGCGGTGCTCGCGCTCGCCCTGGTGGCCGGCGTGGTCGCGCTGCTGATGTTCGTGATCTTCCCGTGGGTGGAGCCGCTGCTGCCGTTCAACGACGTGTCGGTTCAGTAGTCCCGGGACACCCGGATCATCTCTTCGCGTTCGACGACCTTGACGCGTTCCCGGCCCTGCGGTGCGCCCAGGGATCGCTCGTGGGCGTCCAGGCGGCCCCAGCCCGCCCAGGTGGTGTACGGGACACCGCGCTCGGCGAGGAAGTCCAGGATCGCGTCCGGCTCTCCGCGTGTCGGCGGGGCGAGCGTGCCCGCGTCGGCGAGCAGGCTGGCGATCGTCTCGGCGGCGTCGCCCTTGGTGTGCCCGATCAGCCCGACCGGGCCGCGTTTGATCCACCCGGTGACGTACACCCCGGGCAGCTGGTTCTCGTCCAGGTCGAGGACCCGGCCCGCCTGGTTGGGCACGGTGCCGGAGACGTGGTCGAACGGGATCTCGGCCAGGTGGGTGGACAGGTAGCCGACCGCGCGGTAGACCGCCTGCACGTCCCAGTCGTGGAACTCGCCGGTGCCGCGGACGTTGCCGTCCCCGGTCAGCTCGGTGCGTTCGGTGCGCAGCCCGGTCACCCGGCCGTCGCCGACCACCTCGACCGGCGAGTGGAAGAAGTGCAGGTGCAGCCGCTTCGGCCGGTCGCCCTGGTCCCGGATGGCCCATTCCTGCAGGGTCTTGACCACCATGTCGACCTGCTTGGACCCGCGGATCGCGGCCATCGAACCCTCGTCGAACTCGATGTCCTCCGGGTACACGATGACCTCGACGTTCGGCGAGTGGTCGAGTTCGCGCAGTTCCATCGGCGTGAACTTGGCCTGCGCCGGGCCGCGGCGGCCGAACACGTGCACGTCGGTGACCGGGCTGGCCTTCAGCCCCGCGTAGACGTTCGGCGGGATCTCGGTGGCGAGCAGCTCGTCGGCGGTCTTGGCCAGGATCCGGGCGACGTCGAGGGCCACGTTGCCGACGCCGAGCACGGCGACGCTGGTCGCCTCCAGCGGCCAGGTCCGCGGCACGTCGGGGTGGCCGTCGTACCAGGAGACGAAGTCGGCGGCGCCGCGGCTGCCCGGCAGGTCGATGCCGGGGATGTCCAGGGGCCGGTCGGCGCAGGCACCGGTGGCGAAGATGACCGCGTCGTAGAACTCGCGCAGGTCGTCGAGCTTGATGTCGGTGCCGTAGTCGATGTTGCCCAGCAGGCGGATGCCGGGGCGGTCCAGCACCTTGTGCAGCGCGGTGACGATTCCCTTGATGCGCGGGTGGTCGGGGGCGACGCCGTAGCGGATCAGCCCGAACGGCGCCGGCATGCGCTCGAACAGGTCGATGCTGACGTCGGCTTCGGACTTGTCCAGGATGTCGGCGGCGTAGATACCGGCCGGGCCGGCGCCCACGATCGCGACGCGAAGAGATCGATTCACACGTCTCAAGGTAAGGTAAGGTTGCCCTAACTTTCACTGTGATCCGAATGACGGTCCAGCATGTGAACACCGGTAGAGTGACCGCATGCGCGTACTCGTTGTCGACAACTACGACAGCTTCGTCTACAACCTGGTCCAGTACCTCGCCCAGCTCGGCGCGGACTGCACGGTGTGGCGCAACGACGTCGTGGACCTCGACCGCGTCGGCGAGTTCGACGGCGTGCTGGTCTCGCCGGGGCCGGGCACGCCGGAACGGGCCGGGCAGAGCATGGACGTGGTCCGGCGCTGCGCGGACACCCGGACGCCGATGCTCGGAGTCTGCCTCGGGCACCAGGCCATCGGCGCGGTCTACGGCGCGACTGTGGACCGGGCGCACGAACTGCTGCACGGCAAGACCAGCAGCGTGCACCACACCGGCGCGGGCGTGCTGGCCGGGCTGCCCGATCCGTTCACCGCGACCCGCTACCACTCGCTGACCGTGCTGCCGGAGACGATTCCGGACGAGTTCGAGGTCACCGGGCGCACCGAATCCGGTGTGGTGATGGGCATGCGGCACCGCGAACTGCCGATCGAGGGCGTCCAGTTCCACCCGGAGTCCGTGCTCACCGAGGGCGGCCACCGGATGCTGGCGAACTGGATGCGCTCCGCCGGGCACCCGGCCGAGGAGTCCACAGTGGACAACCTGGAGCGGGAGACCCGGGCTTTGCAGAAGTCCGCCGCGGCCTAGATGTTGCGCCTGCTGGGGGTGGGCAAGCGCTACCGGCGCGGCCCGGAGGTGCTGACCGGAGTCGATCTGGAGATCGGCGGCGGCCAGGTGATCGGAGTCGTCGGCGCCAACGGTTCGGGCAAGTCGACGCTGCTGCGGATCCTCGCCGGAGTTTCCCGGCCGACATCCGGAACCTTGAATGGTCGCCCCGCGATCGGTTACATGCCGGACCGGTTTCCCGCATCCACCCGGATGAGCGCGCTCGCCTACCTGCGCCACCTCGGCCGGATCAGCGGTCTGTCTACTGTGGACAAACAGGCCGCCGAACTGCTCGAGCGGCTCGCCCTGGTCGGCGGCCCGGGGGCGCCGCTGCGCCAGCTGTCCAAGGGAAACGCGCAGAA
Source organism: Amycolatopsis anabasis (assembly GCF_009765355.1). Taxonomy (GTDB): domain Bacteria; phylum Actinomycetota; class Actinomycetes; order Mycobacteriales; family Pseudonocardiaceae; genus Amycolatopsis; species Amycolatopsis anabasis. The sequence goes on from NZ_VTHK01000001.1 coordinate 338,666, forward strand.
GGTGGGCCTCGCCCAGGCGCTGCTCGGCGATCCCGAACTGCTGGTGCTGGACGAACCGTGGTCGGGCCTGGACACCGCGGCGCACGGGGTGCTCGCCGAGATCCTCGCCGAAACCCGGGACCGCGGCGCGAGCGTGGTGTTCACCGACCACCGGCTCGAGGTGGCGCGCGAGCACGCGACCGCGGTGTTCGGGCTCGCCGGGGGCGTGCTGCGCCCGGAGCACACCGCCCCGGAAGACCCCGGGCCGCGGGCGCGGATCGTGCTGCGCGGTCCCGGCGCCGGGGACTGGCGCGCCGAACCGGGTGTCGCGCTGGTGACCGCGGACGGCGACCGGGTCGAACTCGCGGTCGCCGCGTCCCGCTGCGACGCGGTGCTGCTGTCCGCCCTGCGCCGCGGCTGGTCCGTGGCATCCGTCGACACTCCGGTAAACCGATGATCCGCTACCAGCTAGCCCTCCTCGGCCACTCGCAGCGATACCTCCCACCGCTGCTGGCGTACCTCGGCCTGCTCGCCGTGCTGTTCAACGAACGCGACTCCCCGGCGCCGCCGGAGTTCGCGGTCAGCGCCGGAGCCCTGACCGTGGTCGCGTGCTGGCTGACCATCGCGCTCGTCGACGCCGAGGACCCGGTGCAGCGCCTGATCACGCTCGCCCACGCGCGCCGGGTGTCCGCGGTGCTCGGCGGCGTGGTCGCGGCGGTGCTGGCGTGTTCGGCCGGGCTGACCGCGCTGGTGCTGGCCTGGTCGCTGGTCACCCACGGCGCGGTCCCGGGCGCGGAACTCGGGTTCGGCGCGCTGGCGCACCTGGCGTGCGCCGGGACGGGCATCGCGATCGGCCTGCCCTGCTCGCGCCTGCTGGTCGCGCGCGCCGGGTGGACGGTCATCGGCGCGCTCCTCGCGCTCGCCGTGGTGGTCCTGGCCCGGCCGATCCCCTTGGTGAACCCGATGCTGCGGACGCTGGCGGCGGACGAGAGCATGTCCGGCGCAGTCCTGCTCGGTGCCGCCGTGTCGGCGCTCGTGCTGGCCGCCAGTGCGGTCCTGGTCGGCGTTCTGGTCCAGCGGCGGAGCTGAGCACCCCCGACGAAACCGGACCGTTACGCGAAAAGCCGCGCACCTCCAACGGGTGCGCGGCTTTTCGCGTAGCTGCCGGATCAGCCCGGGGGCAGGCCCGGGATGCCGATCGAGGACGGTGGCGTGGTCGCGTTGCCCTTCTCCCCGATGAACAGCACGATCGGCTGGTCCTTGGGGATCTTGGCGCCCTTCTGCGGGTTGGTGTTGGTCACCTTGTCGACCTGCGAGTTGTCGGTGACCTTTTCCGCCTGTGTGCTGGCGTTGCCGGTCCAGCCCAGGTCGCGCAGCGCGGACAGCGCCTGGTCTTCGGTCATGCCGATCAGCGAAGGCATGTCGATCAGCTGCTTGTTGCCCTTCGACACCTCGAGCGTGACCTTCGAACCCTCGGCGACACTGCCGCCGTTCGGGGTCTGCCGGACCACCTGGTCCTTCGGCTGGTCGGAGTCGACATCCTTGCGGGTCACCTGCAGGTTGAGCGCCTTGAGCCCGGCCGACGCCTCGGCGAAGGTCTTGCCCTCGTAGTTGGTGACCTGGACCATGTTCGGCGTCTTGCCGACGGTGATCTTGACCGAGGTGCCCTCGTCGACCTTGTTGCCGGCGGTCGGGCTCTGCTTGATCACCTTGCCGTACTGGCTCTGGTCGCTGACCTCGACCTCCTCGATGTTCGTGTCGAGCGTCAGGTTCGCGTTCTTGAGCGTCCCCTCGGCGTCTTCGCGGGTCCTGCCGACCAGATCCGGCACGGACGTCTGCTGGGGTTTGGCGCCTACCCTGAGGGTTACTTGCTGGCTGGTCGGGATCTGCGTGTCCCGCTTCGGATCGGTCTCGATGACCTTTCCGATGGAATCGGACGGGCAGGTCCAGCCGCCTTCGGCCTTCTGGCGGCAGGGGACGGTCTCGATCTTCGGCTTGCCGAAGCCCATCTGGATGAGCTGGCTCTCCGCCTGCGCCTGCAACTGCCCCACGAGATTGGGCATGGCCACGGTGTCGGGTTTGCTGTTGAACGCCCCGGCCAGCCACATGACCATCGCTACCGCGGCGATGCCGAGCACCACCAGGACCGCCGCGAGGCGGGTGCGGCGCTTGCGCTTCTGCCGCGCCTCCTCCTCGGGGTCGTAGAGATCGTCGGCGTATTCGTCGGCCTGCTGGCGCCGGTTGCTGTCCATCAGCTGCGTGCGCTCGTCGTCGGCCATCACCATCGGGGCCGAGGGGCGCTGGCCGGACAGCGTGCGCACCAGGTCCGAACGCATCTCGGCGGCCGACTGGTACCGGTTGGCCGGTCCCTTGGCCAGCGCCTTGAGCACCACCGCGTCCAGTTCCGGGGAGACCGCCGGGTTCACCGTGGACGGGGCGTGCGGATCCTCCCGCACGTGCTGGTAGGCGACCGCGACCGGCGAATCGCCGGTGAACGGGGGCTCGCCGGTGACCAGCTCGTAGAGCACGCAACCGGCGGCGTAGACGTCGCTGCGCGCGTCGACCGCCTCGCCGCGGGCCTGCTCCGGCGACAGGTACTGCGCGGTCCCTATCACCGCCGCGGTCTGCGTCATCGCGGACTGGCCGTCGTGCATGGCCCGGGCGATGCCGAAGTCCATCACCTTGACGGCGCCGTTCTTCGTGATCATCACGTTGGCCGGTTTGACGTCCCGGTGCACGATCCCGTGCCGGTGCGAGAAGTCCAGCGCCGCGCAGACGTCCGCCATGACCTCCATGGCGCGCTTCTGCGACATCGGGCCCTCGGTCTTGACGATGTCGCGCAGCGTCCGGCCCTCGACGTACTCCATGACGATGTAGGGCAGCGGACCGTACTCGGTCTGCGCCTCGCCGGTGTCGTACACGGCGACGATCGCCGGGTGGTTCAGCGCGGCCGCGTTCTGCGCTTCGCGGCGGAACCGTTCCTGGAACTGGGGGTCCCGGGCCAGGTCGGCACGCAGGATCTTCACCGCGACCTCGCGCCCCAGGCGGACGTCGTGGCCGTGGTGGACCTCGGACATGCCTCCGTAGCCGAGCGTGTCGCCCAGCTCGTAGCGGTTGGAGAGCAGTCTGGGTGTGCTCATCGCGAGATGCCGTTCCGTTCCGTCCAAGGTGTGCTCATCATGCCTTGTAGCCCGTTGCCTGTGGCTGAAGACGGGCCCGTGCCGGGTGAGTCTTCGGTGACATCGCCCGGTTGCCGCAGTGTGGTGTGGCCGGGCGGGCCGTCCGTCGGCTCGGCCGGGCGGGTCGACCGTTCGGGCACCGGTCGCAGGGCCGGTTCACTGGTCTGGCCACCCGGCTCGGTGCTGTTGGTGCCGACCTGGCCGGGGTGTCCGCCGTTGGTCGAACTCAGCAGCCGCGGCACGATCAGCAGCGCCGCCACGATCAGTCCGGCCACCACGATCGCCACCACGACCCACAGCACGGTGTGGTTGCGGCGGCGCGGGGGCGCCACGTTCATCCCGGTGTGCGGCGGGTGCATTCCGGGCGGGGCGACGGGCGCCATCGCCGGATGCGATCCCGGGCCGACCGGGGTCATCGGGTTGTTCGGCGGCATCATCGGGCCCGGGGCGTACGCCGCGTTCAGCAGCCCGGCGGGTGTCGGCAGGGGGTGGCCCGCGCGCACCGCGGTGACCGCGTTCGCGAACTCGCCGCCGGTGGCGTAGCGCTGCCGCGGGTCCTTGACCAGGGTCGCCTCGATCAGCGCCCGGGCGCCCGGCGGAACGTCCGGCGGCAGCGGCGGCGGCATGTCGCGGATGTGCATCATCGCCACGGTCACCGCGTTGTCGGACAGGAACGGCCGGTAGCCGGTGAGGCATTCGTACCCGCACACCGCGAGCGAGTAGACGTCGCTGGCCGGTTCGGCGTCCTGCCCGAGCGCCTGCTCCGGCGCGATGTAGTGCGCGGTGCCCATCACCATGCCGGACCGGGTCACCGGCGCGGCGTCGCGGGCCTTGGCCACGCCGAAGTCGGTGATCTTCACCTGACCGGCCGGGGTGACCAGGATGTTGCCGGGCTTCACGTCGCGGTGCACCAGGCCGCGTTCGTGCGCGGCCTGCAGGGCGTTTCCGGCCTGCTCCAGGATGTCCAGCGTGCGCTCGGCGTTCAACCGGCCCTCGCGCGCCAGGATCCCGGCCAGCGGCTCGCCCTCGACCAGTTCCATCACCAGGTAGGCGATGGACAGCTCGTCCGCCACCGTCTCGCCGTAGTCGTGCACGCCGGCGATGCCGGGGTGGTTGAGCGATGCCGTGGTGCGGGCCTCGGTCCGGAAGCGGTGCAGGAACTCGGCGTCACCGGAAAGCTCGGCCTTGAGCACCTTCACCGCGACGGTACGGTCCAGCCGCGTGTCGTTGGCCTGCCAGACCTCGCCCATCCCGCCGACGGCGATCCGGCTCGCCAGCCGATAACGATCGGCAAGCAGCTGACCCGTGGAGAGCATCCGCTATCCACCCCCGAGCGCCGCGTTGATCGCGGCCCGGCCGATTTCCGCGGCCACGGTCCCACCGGTGGCCTCCAGGCCGCGGTTGCCGCCGGACTCGACGATCACCGCGACGGCGACCTTCGGGTCCTCGGCCGGGGCGAACCCGGTGTACCAGGCGTGCGGGGCGGTGTTCTTCGGGTCGTTGCTGTGCTCGGCGGTGCCGGTCTTGGACGCGATGGTCAGGTCGCCGCGCTTGCCGCCGCCCTTGGTGTTCGCCTCGGAGGCGATCATCAGGTCCTTGAGGATCTTCGCGTTCTCCGGGGACAGCGCCGGGTCGCCGGTCAGCTGCTCGGGGCCGAAGGTCTCGATGTCGGACAGGTCCGGCGCCAGCAGTTTCTTGACCAGGTACGGCTTCATCGCGATACCGCCGTTGGCGACGGTCGCGGCCAGCAGGCAGTCCTGCAGCGGGGTCAGCCGCACGTCCCGCTGCCCGATGCCGCTCTGGAACAGCTGCGGCTGACCGGCGAGGTCGCCCAGGCCGGAGGTGGCCACCCGCATCGGCACGGTCAGATCGGTCTTGCCGATGCCGAAGTTGGCCGCGGTGCGGCTCAGCTTGTCCTTGCCGAGCGCCCCGGCGAGTTCGGCGAACGGCACGTTGCACGAGTGCGCCAGCGCGTCCTTGAACGTGGTGCCCTGGCAGGCGGCGCCGCCGTAGTTCTCCAGGGTCACGTTCGTGCCGGGCAGCTTCACGTTGGGCGCGGTGTTGATCGGGGTGTCCGGTTTGACCAGGCCGTTCTCCAGGCCGGCCGCCGCGGTGACCAGCTTGAACGTCGAACCCGGCGGGTAGGTCTCCTGGATCGCGCGGTTCAGCATCGGCTTGTTCGGGTCCTGGTCGAACCCGGACCACGCCTGCCCCTGCGCCTTGCCGTCGTGCGAGGCGAGCTTGTTCGGGTCGTAGGACGGGGTGGACACCATGCCCAGGATCGCGCCGGTCTTCGGGTCCATCGCCACGACCGAACCGGTGTAGCCGCGTTTGGTCATCAGGTCGTAGGCCGCCTGCTGCACCTTCGGCACGATGCTCAGCTGCACGTTCCCGCCGCGCGGGTCCCGGCCGGTGATCATGTCCGACAGGCGGCGCACGAGCAGCCGCGGATCCGAGCCGTTGAGCACCTCGTCTTCGGCGCGTTCCATGCCGCCCGCGCCGTAGCGCACCGAGTAGTACCCGGTGACCGGCGCGTACAGCGGGCCGTTCACGTAGGTGCGGGTGAACTTGTACCGGTCGTTCGAGGGGTCGACCCCGGCCAGCACCTGCCCGCCGACCTCGGTGACGATCTGGCCGCGCTGGCGGGCGTACTCGTCGTAGAGCACCCGCAGGTTGCGGCCGTCGGTGCGGTAGTCGTCCGCCTTGACCATCTGGATGTAGGTCACGTTCGCGAGCAGCAGCACCACCATGACCAGCATGGTGACGCCGACCCTGCGCAGTGGCGTGTTCATCCGGCACTCCCCCCGGTCGCCTCCGGGCGCTGCACCATCACCGTGTGCGCCTCGGCCAGCGGCGCCTGCTTCTGCTGTTTCGGCTTCGACGGCTGCGCGGGACGCCGCGCCGCGTCGGAGATCCGCAGCAGCAGCGCCACCAGGATGTAGTTGGCCAGCAACGAGGAACCGCCGTAGGAGAGGAACGGTGTGGTGATACCGGTCATCGGGATCAGCTTGGTCACCCCGCCGACGATCACGAACACCTGCAGGACGATGGAGAACGCCAGCCCGCCGCCGAGCAGCTTGCCGAAGGTGTCCCGGACCGCGAGCGCGCTGCGCATGCCGCGCAGCGCCAGGATCGTGTACACGACCAGCATGGCGGCCAGCCCGATGAAGCCGATCTCCTCGCCGAAGGCCGCGGTGATGAAGTCGGTGTTGGCCGCGGGCACGATGTCCGGCCGGCCCGCGCCGAGCCCGGTGCCGCCCATCCCGCCGGTGCCGAGGCCGAACAGCGTCTGGACGATCTGGTACCCGCCCCGGTCCGCGTCGGCGAACGGGTCGATCCAGTTGTGCACCCGGGTCTGCACGTGGGTGAACAGGTTGTAGGCGATCACGCAGCCGCCGACGAAGAGGCCGAGCCCGAGGATCACCCAGACGACCCGTTCGGTCGCCACGTACAGCAGCATCAGCACCACGCCGAAGAACAGCAACGAGGTGCCGAGGTCCTTCTCGAAGACCAGGATGCCGAGGCAGGCGCCGGCCGCGATGAGCAGCGGGCCGAGGTCGCGGGCCCGCGGCAGTTCCAAGCCGAGCACCTTCTTGCCCGCCGTCATGAAGATGTCCCGTTTGGACACCAGGAACGACGCGAAGAAGATCATCAACAGGATCTTGGCGAACTCACCGGGCTGGATCCCGGTGACGCCGGGGATCTTGATCCACACCTTGGCGCCGCCCGCCTCGGACAGCGAACTCGGCAGCACCGCGGGCAGGGCGAGCGCGATGATGCCGATCAGGCCGCCGGTGTAGCCGTAGCGGGTGAGCGTGCGGTGGTCGGAGACCACGATCAGCACGACGAGGAAGAACACCAGCGCGAGCGCGGTGAACAGCACCTGTTTCGGCCAGGCCGCGGAGTAGTCGTCGCCGTTCTGCGTCGCGCGGTCGGCCAGCGCCAGGTCGATCCGGTAGATCATCACCAGGCCGAGGCCGTTGAGCAGCGCGACGCACGGCAGGATCAACGGGTCGGCGTAGGGCGCCCAGCGGCGCACCGCCCAGTGCGCGAGGCCGAACATGGCCAGATAGGCCAGGCCCAGCCAGATGATCGACGAGGTGAGCTCCTGCTCCTGGTTGGCTTCCACCAGCACCAGGGCGATCGTCACGATGAACGCGGCGAACGCGAGCATCAGCAGTTCGGTGCCGCGGCGGGTGGGGAGTTCGCGCGGTGGGTTGGTCTGGTACTGGCTGGCCAGCGAGTCCGGGATGGGCTGGCCCATCAGCGACCGCCACCCGTGCCGGGCGTCTGGCCGCAGTCCCCTCCTGGCTGCTGCTGGGGCGCGGGCGGTGCGCTGCTCGCGTCACTGGGATTGGCGAACCCGTCGCCCGGGACGCCCGGCGGCGGGGAGCTCGGCGGAGTGGTTTCCTGCTGCGGAGCGCAGTCGAGCACGTTGTTCTTGCGCAGGGTGCTGATGTAGTCCCGGGCCTGGTTCAGGTCGTCGCGCTTGACGCCGTTGCCGACCGCGGTGCGCGCGGTCTCCTGCAACTGGCTGACCAGCAGCGGTTTGCACAGGGTCATCCCTGGTGCGCAGGAACCTTCGGCCTGCTGGTGCAGATCGATGCCGAGGATGCTGCCGGGAACGCCGCGGAAGACGACCACCTCGTCGTTCGCGCCCTTGCCCACGTAGTACTGGCTGAGCACGAAGTAGCGGGTGGTGATACCGGCCGCGGCCAGCACGACGAGCGCCAGGAAGATGCCGACCAGCCAGCGGAACCGCTTACGGCGTTTGGCTTTTGGGTCCGGCTGCGGCTCGATCTGCTCGGGCCGGGGCGCCGGGGGCGGCGCGGTGAGCGCGCGGGCCCGGGCCGCGGGGGAGTCGCCCTGGTGCTGTTCGTCGCTGCCGTCGCCCGCGGCGCCGCCGACGATCGGCGCGTCCTCGCCGAAGTCCACGTCCACCACGTCGGCGACGATCACCGTGACGTTGTCCGTGCCGCCGCCCTTGAGCGCCAGCTCGATCATCCGGTCCGCGCAGTCCTGCGGATCGGGGATCTGGATCGCCTCGGCGAGGGTCTCGTTGCTGACCATGCCGGACAGCCCGTCCGAGCAGATCAGGTAGCGGTCGCCGGCGCGGGCCTCGCGCACGGTCAGGCTCGGTTCGACCTCGTGCCCGGTCAACGCCTTGAGCAGCAGCGAACGCTGCGGGTGGGTCGCCGCCTCGGCCTCGGTGATCCGGCCCTGCTCGAGCAGCTCGTTGACGAAGCTGTCGTCGCGGGTGATCTGGGTGAACTGGCCACCCCGGTAGAGGTAGGCGCGGGAGTCGCCGACGTGGACCATGCCCAGGCGCGAACCGGAGAACAGCACCGCGGTGAGCGTGGTGCCCATCCCGTCGAGGTCCGGGTCGTTGGCCACCAGTTCGGCGATCGCGCCGTTCCCGTTGGCCACCGCTTCGCGGAGCTGGGAAAGCAGATCGTCGCCGGGTTCGTCGTCGTCGAGCGGGGCGAGGGACGCGATGACCACCTTGCTGGCCACCTCACCGGCGGCATGACCGCCCATGCCGTCGGCGAGTGCGAGCAGGCGGGGACCCGCGTACACCGAGTCCTGGTTGCTCGAACGCACCAGGCCACGGTCGCTGCGGGCCGCGTAGCGAAGGACGAGTGTCATGGGCGAAGCTCGATCACCGTCTTGCCGATCCGGATGGGGACCCCGAGCGGAACTCGGAGGGGTGCAGTGACCTTAGCCCGGTCGAGGTATGTCCCGTTCGTCGAGCCCAAATCTTCTACGTACCAATCCGTGCCGCGCAACGACAACCGGGCATGCCGGGTCGACGCGTAGTCGTCGTCCAGGACCAGGGTCGAGTCGTCCGCGCGGCCGATCATGATCGGCCGCCCGTCCAGGGCGATCCGGGTGCCGGCCAGCGCGCCGTGCGTCACGATGAGCTGGCGCGGGGTCTTACCGCCCCCGCGTGCTTTCTTCTCCTTGTTCCGCCGGAAACTCGGCACCGCGACCCGCAGGCCGGATGCCGCGTAGAGATCGGACCGGACCACCCGCAGGGCGGCCAGCACGAACAGCCAGAGCAGGATGAGAAACCCGACCCTGGTGAGTTGAACGACCAGCTCTGGCACTTGTTGTGTCAGCTCCCGCCTGTCCGCGCCCCACCCCACGACGCCGGTTCGCCGCGGGACCCCCACAGGTAATTCTGCGGGACGCCCCGATCGGCCCTCGCGCTGGCCCCGGAACGGCGGGGTGGTCGCCGCTCCGGCTCAGCCCTGCGTCCGGAACACCAGGGACGAATGCCCCACGCGGATCACGTCGCCGTCGGCCAGCTGCCAGGTCTGCACCGGGGTGCCGTTGACCGTGGTGCCGTTCGTCGACCCGATGTCCGCGAGGGTCGCGCTCTGCCCGTCCCAGGTGATCTCCAGGTGCCGCCGGGAAACCCCGGTGTCCGGCAGGCGGAAGTCGGCGTCCTGCCCGCGGCCCACCACGTTCCCGCCCTGCTTGAGCGAGTAGGTGCGGTTCGAACCGTCGTCGAGCTGCAGGCTCGCGGCGAGCTGGCGGTTGCCGCCCTGCACCGCCGGCGGGGCGTAACCCTGCTGCGCATAGGGGTCCGGCGCGGCCTGCGGCGGCGCGTAGCCACCCGGCTGCTGGCCGCCGTACTGGTCGTAACCGGGCTGGCCGCCGCCGTACTGGTCGTACCCCGGCTGGCCACCGCCGTAGCCGCCTTGGTCGTAGCCCGGCTGTGGAGCGCCGCCGCCGTAGCCGCCTTGGTCGTACCCCGGCTGCGGGGCGCCGCCGCCATAACCGCCCTGGTCGTAACCGGGCTGGCCGCCGTAGCCGCCTTGGTCGTAGCCCGGCTGGCCGCCGCCGTACTGGTCATAACCCGGTTGACCGCCGCCGTAGCCGCCTTGGTCGTAGCCCGGCTGCGGAGCGCCGCCGCCGTACTGGTCGTACCCCGGCTGGCCACCGCCGTAGCCGCCCTGGTCGTACCCGGGTTGTCCCTGCTGTCCGTAGCCGTACTGGCCCTGCTGGCCGTACGGGTCACCCTGGTCGTATTGGCCGTAGCCGGGGGGCTGGCTCATTGCTGGGTCTCCTGCGTTGCTGGGTCGTGCTGACCGTCCTGAACCGGTGACGTCGCTGGCTTTGACGTCGGGGTCGACGGACGAGCGGGTCTTGAACTGTCCAGTATGCAGCGCCTCGTTGCGCTCGAGCGAAACTACGACGTCACCATAGGTGTCCCAGCCGTGCTCGGCGAGGTGTTCCGCCACTGCTTCCGCGAGTACTCGGGTGACGCGTTGTTCATCGCCGGCCATACGGTCGTGATCGGCCTGCCCCAAGGACACGATGTAGTGATTCGGGGCGAGCTGACGGCCGCCTGCCAGCTCACGAACGTTGTCCTCACTCTCACGCTCCAGCGCCTGCGCCACTTCCTGCGTGACGACGTTGCCACCGAACATCCGCGCGAAGGTATTGCCCACCAGGTGCTCAAGGCGCCGATCAAAGCGCTCAACGCGGCCCACCTGGACAACTCCTCCTTACGCGTGTGCTTCCGCACTCGATCCTATCTGTGTGCGCAGGGTTGAACAGTGGGGTCGTCGAAACCCGCGAAACCGGCCTGATACGCTTTGCTGGCTGTCGCGGTTGCTCGGGCGAGTGGCGGAATGGCAGACGCGCACGGTTCAGGTCCGTGTGTCCGAAAGGACGTGAGGGTTCAACTCCCTCCTCGCCCACCATGTTCAAGGGTCAGGCCTGGCGGCCTGACCCTTTTCCCGTTGTCCTGATTGATTGTGGGGGGCGACCCCCCACACCCCCACACCCCCACGGCGTAGGTTGCCGTTCGGGGTGGTGGGGGTGGGTGCCTTCCGTTCAGTTCGTCGAAATCAGGTCGACGACGAAGATGAGGGTTTCGTTGGGTTTGATCTTGTCGCCGGCGCCTTGGGGGCCGTAGGCGAGGTGCGGGGGGATCACGAGTTTGCGGCGGCCGCCGACGCGCATGCCGGCCACGCCCTGTTCCCAGCCGGGGATCACGCGGCCCGCGCCGAGGGGGAAGCGCAGCGGTTCGCCGCGGTCCCAGGAGGCGTCGAACTGTTCGCCGGTGGAGAACGAGACGCCCACGTAGTGCACCGACACGACCTGACCGGCGGTGGCCTCCGGGCCGTCGCCGACCTTGAGGTCGGTGGTCTCCAGGTCGGCCGGGGGCTCGCCGTCCGGGCGGTCGATCTCGGGCTTTTCCAGGGCCATGCAGGTTCTCCTTACGTATGAGGGATGTTCGAGCACCGTAGGGCCGCGGCGGCCGGGGCGCGATTCGGGCGTCAGGAGGCGAAGTACCTCTGCACCGTGTCGGTCATCGCCTGGATGCCCGCCTGAGCTTTCGCCGGGTCGAGCTGGGCATCGTTGCGCGAGTCGTCACCCCGGCCCGGCAAGGCTTCCACGCCGATGTGCAGGTTCCCCCTGCGGCCCAGGTCGCCCCACGGGGACAGGTAGATGTCGAAGGTCGACTTTCGCTTGTCGTAGAAGGTCACCGCGGGCTTCCCGGCGATCTGGGTCTCCTGGCGTTCGACGTAGAGGTCCGGCCGGTCGCCGTAGTCGGCGGGCACGTTCTCCGAGTCCACGTTCATCCGCAGCGACAAGGTGTGCGTCGGCTCGACGAAGAAGCAGTGCTCACCCCAGGTCAGCGCCTTCAGCTCGGGGCCGAAGTGCGCCTTCACCGCGTCCGCGTACACCGCGCACCAGAGGTTCCGGTCGGAGTCCGAGGCCGACATGATCGCCTCGGTGCCCTGCGGGACCTTCGTTTCGTGATAAGGCTCGCAATCCGCCTGCCCGCCGGTGGCGCCGAAGTCCGCGCACGCGCCGACGGCTCCGGTGTCGTTCTCGTCCGGGGCGAACAACAGCGGGCGCTGGGGCTGGGCGTTCGCGTCCGGCGGGGCCTGGTCCGCCAGCCGCATCGCCTGCTCGGCGAGCTTGGCGCCCTGCTCGCAGTCGGCCGCGGTCAGCTTGAACTTCAGCGTCGCCAGCCACTTGTTCCCGGTGCCCGAATCGGCCTGGTCCCAGGTCAGGACGCACGATCCCACCTGCTTCACCTCGACGGTCTTCCCGCCGATCTGCCGCGGGCCCTCCGGCTTCTCCAGCACTTGGTCGTAGAAGACCTCCAGCTTCGGGTCGTACGACGGCCGGCCGGTCCCCTCCTTCCGGCGCGTCTCGCAGCCGCTGAACTCGTCCTTGGTGCCGCTGGGCTGGTAGGTGTAGTTGTTCGCGTCCGCTCCGAGCACCTGGGTGAGGAACACGCAGCCGTCCCAGGCGGCGAACGGCCGCTTCGCGGTGTCCACGGTGATCGTGTCCGGGTTCCGCAGCTTCGCGACCGCCGCCTCGGCGTACTGGCGCACCACCGGGCAGGTGTCGACGTCGTCGTAGCTCTGGTACTTGAACTCGATCCCGCGGGTGAAGCTCACCGGGACGACCAGTTCGCACCGCTTCGCCGACGAGCCGTAGTCCTTCGACTCGTACGCCTTCGCCCCGCCCACGGTGACCGGGGTGGCCCGGTACCGCGAAGACTGGTCGGAGGAGACACCGACCTGCACTTCGATCCCGTCGTCGCCGGGGCTGTAGTCCGGTTTGGGCGCGAGCATGCACCCGTGCGGCCCGGTCGCCAGGGGTGTCGCGGTGGTGGCGCCCCGGGACTTCGCCAGCTCCACGTCGAAGACCCCGCACGCGTCCAGCTTGCGCAGCGCGACGGTCACCGCCTGCAGGTCGCGGTCCTTCGGTTTCGGTGTCCGCTGTTCCGGCTGCCCGCCCCCGGCGCCCTCGGGCAGCGCCTTCCCGGCGATCTCCGAAGCGCACCCGGTGCACACCAGGCAGACCATGAGCGCGGCGGCAACCGCCGCGAGAATTCCCCGACGCATCCGTCCCGTCCCTCCGCATCCGGTCGCGCAGAGCTTAAGTCGTTCGGACGCGACGGGTGCGCCGTTTGACCGATCTTGATGAGGGCAGAATGCGAAAGTTCTTCACAACTGGCATACCCGTCGGTAATGTGTCGCGGGTCACCCGCCGCCGGGATGGGAGTGCTCGGGATGCGACGACGCATGCGGACCCTGACCACGATGACCGCGCTCGTGCTGGGCGCCGGGGTGCTCACCGTGGCGCAGCCGGTGGCCACCGCCGCTCCGGCCGCGAACGACTACTGCGGCGGCCAGTGCTCGGACATCCTGCCGCCGGGTGAGAACGGCAACGCGACGCTCGCGGACATCCTCGCGCACAAGGCGTTCGGCACCCGCCCCGCGCACGCGGCCGATCAGCTGGGCAAATACGCCTCGCTCGGCTCGGACTACCGCGGCCTGACCACCGACACCATCAACAAGTTCTTCAACGACGCGTCCTTCGGCGTGCCCGTCGGCCAGGTGGAAAGCACCGTCAAACCGCGCCCGGACGTCACGATCACCCGGGACAAGGCCACCGGTGTGCCGCACATCCAGGGCACCACGCGCGCGGGCACCGAGTTCGGCGCCGGCTACGCGGCCGCGCAGGACCGGTTGTGGCTGATGGACGTGATGCGGCACGTCGGCCGCGGGCAGCTCACGCCGTTCGCCGGGGGAGCCGAGGCCAACCGCGGCCTGGAACAGCAGTTCTTCGCCGCCGCGCCCTACACCGAGGCCGAACTCCAGCAGCAGATCGACCGGCTCGCCGGCAGCGGCCCGCGCGGCGCGCAGGGCCTGGCCGATGCCCAGTCCTATGTGGATGGAATCAACAAGTACCTCACCGAATCCCACCGCGGCCGGTACTTCCCGGGTGAGTACGTGCTGACCGGGCACGTCGACGCGATCACCAACGCCGGGAAGATCGAACCGTTCAAGCTCACCGACCTGGTGGTGCTCGCGTCGGTGGTCGGCGCCCAGTTCGGCGGTGGCGGGGGCGGCGAGGTGCGGAACGCGATCGCCAAACTCGCGCTGCAGGAACGCTACGGCGTGGAACAGGGCGAGCAGGTGTGGCAGAGCCTGCGGGCCGCCGACGATCCGGAAACCGTGCGCACGCTGCACGACGGGCAGACGTTCCGGTATGGACAGACGCCGCCGAACCCGCGGGGCGGCGCGTTGCCCGATCCCGGTTCGGTGAGCGCGCAGCGGCTGGTGTTCGACCAGACCGGCAGCGCGTCGGGCGGCGCGGATTCCGTGCGGCAGGGCGCGAAACACGGGATGTCCAACGCGCTCGTGGTGTCCGGCAAGCACACCGCGAGCGGGCATCCGGTGGCCGTGTTCGGCCCGCAGACCGGGTACTTCGCGCCGCAGTTGCTGATGCTGCAGGAGTTGCAGGGGCCGGGGATCAGCGCGCGCGGCGCGTCCTTCGCCGGGCTCGGCATGTACGTGCTGCTGGGCCGCGGCCAGGACTACTCGTGGAGCGCGACCACGTCCGCCCAGGACATCATCGACACCTACGCGCTCGAACTGTGTGAACCGAGCGGCGCGCCCGCGACCAAGGATTCGAACTACTACCGCTACCGCGGCCAGTGCCTGCCGATGGACACCGTGGAACGCAAGAACGCCTGGCAGCCCACGATCGCCGACGGCACCCCGGCCGGTTCCTACACGTTGCGCAGCTACCGGACCAAGTACGGCCCGGTGACGCACCGCGCGCTGGTCGGCGGCAAACCGGTGGCCTACGCCGCGCTGCGGTCGACCTACTTCCACGAGGCGGACTCGATCATCGGGTTCCAGGAATTCAACGATCCGGGTGCGATCCGCTCGGCGGCCGACTTCCAGCGGGCCGCGAACGACATCAACTTCACCTTCAACTGGTTCTACGCGGACGCGAACGACACCGCGTACTTCAACTCCGGCGCGAACCCGGTGCGCCAGTCCACAGTGGACCCGAGCATGCCGGTGCGGGCCGACGCGGGATTCGACTGGCAGGGCTGGAACCCGGACGGCAACACGGCGGACTACACGCCGTTCGAGCAGCATCCGAACTCGATCAACCAGGACTACTACATCAGCTGGAACAACGCGCAGGCGCTCGGTTACGCGGCGGCCGGGGCGGACAAATCCGCGGTGCACCGCGGGGATCTGCTCGATCGCCGGGTCAAGGGGCTGATCTCCAGCGGAACCAAGGTGACGCGGGTGAACCTGACCCAGGCGATGGCCGAGGCCGCGCTGGCCGATCTGCGGGCGGAGAAAGTCCTGCCGGATCTGCTGCGGGTGCTCGAGGGCGGTCCGCTGCCCGCTCCCGCGGCGGACGCGGTGGCCAAGCTCAAGGCGTGGCGAGCGCAGGGCGGGCTGCGGGCGGAGACCAAGCCCGGCAGCAAGGCCTACGCGAACGCCGACGCGATCCGGACCCTCGATGCCTGGTGGCCGCTGCTGGTGGGCGGGGAGTTCAAACCCGGCCTGGGCGACAAGGCGTACGACGCGATGACCGGGGTGCTGCAGATCAACGAGTCGCCGTCCGGTTTCCAGAACGAGACTCCCGGCAAGCACGTCGGCCAGCCGCACCAGGGATCGGCCTACCAGCACGGCTGGTGGGGGTACGTGTCCAAGGACATCCGGTCGGTGCTCGGCGATCCGGTGCGCGGCCCGTTGCCCGTGCAGTTCTGCGGCGGCGGCGACCTCGGCCGGTGCCGCGCGGTGCTCGCCGACACGCTGGCCAAGGCGGCCGCGCGGCCGATCGCCGAGGTGTACCCGGGCGACGGCGACTGCTCGGCGGGCGACCAGTGGTGCGCGGACTCGATCATCCAGCGGCCGCTCGGCGGGATCACGCACGACAAGGTGAGCACGCAGAACCGGCCGACCTTCCAGCAGGTGGTGGAGTTCCCCGGCAGGCGTTAGGGTCCCGCGCGTGATCACCGGTGCGCACGTCATCCTGTACAGCCGCGACGCGGACGCCGACCGCGCGTTCCTGCGGGACGTGCTCGGGTACCCGCACGTCGACGCCGGGGGCGGGTGGCTGATCTTCAAGCTGCCGCCCGCCGAGGTCGCGGTCCACCCCGCGGACGGGCCGGAGCAGCACGAGCTGTACCTGATGTCCGACGACGTCGAGGCGACGATCGCCGAACTCGCGGCCAACGGCGTGGAGCTCGCCGAACCGCTCAGCGACCAGGGCTGGGGCCGCCTGTGCGCGATCCGGCTGCCCGGCGGCGGCACGGTCGGGCTGTATGAGCCTCGTCATCCGAAGGCCTACGAGCTCTGAGCGCCGGAATACCGTGACCGCGTGAACGATGACTGGTCCCCGCGGACCCGGGCGATCGCGGCCGGGCGGCCCGACGGTCCCGGCGAGCCGCTGAACACGCCGATCGTCCCGGCCAGCACCTTCCTCGCCGGGGGTGAGCGCGCCTACTCGCGCGAGGACGGCACACCGACCTGGGCGGCCCTGGAGGAGGCGGTCGGCGCGCTGGAAGGCGGGCACGCGACCGCGTTCGCCTCCGGCATCGCGACCGCGGCGGCCGTGTTCGACCTGGTGCCCCTCGGCGCCGAGGTGGCCCTGCCGACCTTCAGCTACGCCGGCACCCGGGGCCTGGCCGACCACGCCGAGCGGGCCGGTCGCCTGCGGGTGCGGCGGATCGAACCGGCCGACACCGGCGCGTGGATCGCCGCCGCCGGGACCGCCGACGTGCTGTGGCTGGAGTCGCCGACCAATCCGACCCTGGACCTCGTCGATCTGCGGGCGGTGCTCGACGCCGCGGCCGGGCGGGCCCGGGTGGTCGTGGACAACACCTTCGCCACCCCGCTGGGGCAGCGGCCGCTGAGCCTCGGCGCGGATGTCGTCGTGCACAGCGCCACCAAGCTGATCGGCGGGCACAGCGACCTGCTGCTCGGCCTGACCGTCACCGCGGACGCCGCGCTCGCCGGGCAACTGCGCGACGCGCGGATCCGGAGCGGCGCGACCCCCGGGGCGCTGGAGGCGTGGCTCGCCCTGCGCGGGCTGCGCACGCTGCCGGTCCGGTACGCCGAGCAGTCCCGCACCGCCGCGCGGCTCGCCGACCTGCTGCCGGAGCATCCGGCGGTCACCCGGGTCCGGTACCCGGGCCTGGGCACGATGCTCGCCTTCGAACTCGCGGACGCCGAGGCCGCCGACCGGCTCTGCGGCGCCCTGCGCCTGATCCGCCACGCGACCAGCCTCGGCGGCGTGGAGAGCCTGGTCGAACGCCGCGCCGCCCTGGCCGGTGACGCGCACGTGCCACCCGGCCTGATCCGGTTCAGCGTGGGCCTGGAAGATCCCGACGACCTCTGGCACGACCTGCGGCAGGCCCTCGACCAGAACGCCTGAACGAGTTCTCCGGCCCAGCCGGAAACCCGTTGCCCCGCACCGAAAACGCGGTTGTCCACAACAACCCCCACCTGTGGACAACCCGACTGTTTCCAGGCCGTCAACCCCAGGCCCCAGTAGACTGGTGCAGGGCTCGGCCCCCGGGATGGGTGGGGGGCTGCCTTAGGTATGGGGCGCGCGGAGGTTCAGGCGATTCCGGCGGCGGGGTAGGGGAAGTCCTCCGGGGCCTTGGCTTCCGGGTCGACCCAGCGGCGGATGCCCGCGTCGCAGATCGCGTAGCCCCAGTTGATCAGGCGTTGCTGCAACGCGTCCGGCGTCCGGCTCAGCCGGGTCGGTGACTCGGCCAGTTTCCGGGTGTCCGCCCGCGGCGCGGGCAGCGTGTCGGTCAGGTCGAAGTTGTCGATGTCGCTGTAGGACGACCAGTAGGCGCCGCCGAACTCACCGTCCACATAGGACTTGATGAGGGAGCCGGTGCGCAGGTGGCGGACCTGGCGGTCCATCACGCTCACCACCCGGGTGAACAACTGCGCCCAGTTGCGGTGGATCCGCCGCCGGTACGGCATCCGCTTGCCCGCGTCGCTGACCAGCACCGTCCCGCACCGCCCGACGACCGGATCGAGGCCGAGGTTGTCGTACACCCCGGCGTCGCTGAGCACGGCCTTCCCCGGGCGCCCGGTCTCCGCGTCCGGCTGCCCGGTCGGCACCACGACCGGGGACAGGAAGGGCGGGAACGCCGAGGACGCGGCGACCGCGGTGGCCAGCGGGATCGCCGGGGCCAGCGCGTCCTCCGGCGGCGGCTGGTTTCCCGCGCGGCGGAAGAACCACCACAGCTCGCCGTCCTGGAGATTCGTCGCGGTGAACACGAAACGCGGGCCGTCGTCGGCGAGTTCGGGCACGGTGAGGTCGCCGAACAGGTGCCTGCGGTAGGACTTCGCCAGTTCCTCGCCCACGCTGCGCCACGGTTTCACCAGGCCGCGCAGCACCACCGGGATGTCCAGGGTCCGCCCGGCGAGCGCGCGGATCGGCCGGACCACGGCCTCGCCGAAGTTGCTCGCCACGCCCTCGGTGAACTCCAGTTCCGGCCACGCGCGCGCCAGGACGCCCGCGGTGATCGAACCGCCGGACACGCTGGAAACGTAGTCCAGCCTGGGCAGGAAGCCGAGTTCGTTGAGCCGCCACAGCGCACCGGTGTGGAACAGCATCGCGCGGTAGCCACCGCCGGACAGGCACAGGCCGATCGAGTTGTCGTTCATGGTCTCCCCCTCGCCAGAAGGGGATCGAGTGTACGTCCACTCGGCGTAGCGGAAGCCCCGTTCAGCCGAAGTCTGCCCCTTCGAGCAGCGGCCGCAGCATCGCCCGTTCGGCCTCCGGGACGTGCTCGGCGTAGTAGTCGAACAGCGCGTACCGGGCGAGCCGGGACGCGAGTTCGCCGTCGCCGTCGCGGACCGCGCGCAGCACTTCGCCGTGGTGTTCCAGCGAATGCCGCATCAACGCCGCCCGGTCCTCGGCGCGGGCGAGTTTGTCCTCGATCAGCTCGAGCACCACCCCGCGCACCACCTCGGCGCACACCACGATCAGCGGGTTCTGCGTCGCCCGCGCGACCGCGTCGTGGAACGCCACATCGGCCCGGCTGAACTCCGCGTACCCGACGTCGACGTGCCGTTCCATCTCCGCGAGCGCCGTCTCCATCTCGGCGAGCTGCTCGCCGGTGCGCAGCCGCGCGGCGAGCAGGTACGCCGAACCTTCCAGCAGCATCCGGAACTGCAGCAACTCGACCAGTCGCAGGGAGTCCGCCCGCGCCAGCCGGTGCATCGACTTGTGCAGCGCCGCGGGGGAGGCCGCCACCACCTCGGGCCCGCGCGGATCGCCCGCCCGGGACCGGATCACCTCGCCCGCCTGCAACACCCGCAACGCTTCGCGCACGGTCGACCGGCTCACCCCGAACTGGGTCATCAGGTCCCGCTCGCTGGGCAGGCGTTCACCGGGTTTGAGGCGGCCGGTGAACACCGCCTCTTCGATCTGCTCTACCACGCGTTCGTAGGCGCGAACAGCACTCACCGGCTCGAATCTCATGTCAGGTTCACCCCCTTGACCGCCGCGTGTTCTGATGCAAACCTGGGCTACTGGTCCGACCAGCATACTGGGTTGGAGGCGAGATGAAAGCCCGATTCGCTACCGCGGCACTCGCGCTGCTGGTCGTGGCCTCGGGCTGTTCGGCGGGTTCGCGTGCCACGGTCGCGAACGACGAGTCCTCGCTGTCGGTCGGCTTCACCGCCGAGCCGCAGAACTTCGACTTCACCCGCACCGACGGCGCCGCCATCCCGCAGGCCCTGCTCTACAACGTCTACGAGGGCCTGGTGAAACTCGACGCGAACGGCCGGATCGTCCCGCTGCTGGCCGAATCGTGGTCGGTCAGCCCGGACCGGAAGACCTACGACTTCCAGCTGCGGCGCGGCGCGAAGTTCGCCAACGGCGCGCCGTTCACCGCCGAGGACGTGAAGTTCTCGATCAACCGGGTCAAAACCGACTGGACCGTCTCGCTGAAGTCCTCGATGGACGTCGTGGAACGGGTCGACGTGGTCGATCCGGCGCACGCGCGCGTGGTGCTGAGCAAACCGAGCAACGGCTGGCTGTTCGCGATGACCAGCCGGATCGGCGCGATGTTCAGCCCGACCGCGGTCGCGGACCTGGCGAACACCGCGGTCGGCACCGGGCCCTACGTCGTCGCGCAGCGCCGCCGCGGCGACGTGATCGTGCTGCGCGCGAACCCCGCCTACTGGGGCCGCGAACCCGCGTACCGGACCGTGTACCTGAAGTACATCAAGGACCCGACCGCGCTGAACAACGCCTTGCTGAGCAACGGGATCGACGTCATCGCCGCGATCACCGCACCGGACTCGATCCCGCAGTTCGAGGCCGACACCCGGTTCAACGTCTTCCAGGGCACCACGAACAGCGAGGTGACGCTGGCGTTCAACAACGCGCGGGCGCCGCTGAACGACGTGCGCGTGCGCCGCGCGCTCACCTACGCGATCGACCGCAAGGCCCTGCTGGCCACCGCGTGGGCCGGGCGCGGCACGCTGATCGGCAGCATGGTCCCGCCGACCGATCCCTGGTTCACCGATTTGTCCGGGGCGTACCCCCACGATCCGGACAAGGCCCGCGCGCTGCTCGCCGAGGCGGGCAAACCGGATCTCTCGCTGCGCCTGCGCATCCCGAACCTGCCGTACGCGGTGTCCGCGGCCCAGGTTGTGGCCTCCCAGCTCGCCGACGTGGGCGTGACGGTGACCATCGAACCGCTGGACTTCCCCGCGGTGTGGCTCAAACAGGTGTTCACCGACCACGACTACGACCTGTCGATCATCCAGCACGTCGAGGCGCGCGACATCACCACGTTCGCCAAACCCAAGTATTACTGGGGATACGACAACCCGCGGGTGCGGGACCTGGTGAACCGGGCCGACGGCGGCACGCCGGAGGAGCAGGTCGAAGCCATGCGCGCGGTCGCGCAGACGCTCAGCGACGACGCCGCCGCGGACTGGCTCTTCCTGTTCCCCAACGTGATCGCCGCGAAGAAGAAGGTGACCGGCTTCGTCCCCAACCAGGTGAGCGAATCCTTCGACCTGACCGGGCTGGGGAAATCGTGATCGCGCAGATCCTGCGCCGCACGGCGATCTTCCTGGTGAGCCTGTTCGCCGCCTCCATCGTGGTTTTCCTGTTCATGAACGTGCTGCCCGGCGATCCGGCGCAGGTCGCGCTCGGCGTGAACGCGACCCCGGAACTGCTCGCGAAGACGCGGCACGAGTTCGGCATCGACCGCCCGCTGGTCACCCAGTACCTCGACTGGATCGGGGGCGTGGCGAGCGGTGACTTCGGCCGGTCGTACGTGACCCGGGAACCGATCGGGCCGCAACTGGCCGACCGGCTCGGCGTCACGCTGTGGCTGGTCGGCGCCGGAATGCTGGTGGCGCTGGTGATCGCGTTGCCGTTCGGCACGCTCGCCGCGGTCCGGCACCGGCGGGCCAGCGGCGCGGTGATCAGCGGGCTGTCCCAGCTCGGCATCGCGGTGCCCGCGTTCCTCGCCGGGATCCTGCTGGTGCAGGTGTTCGCGGTGCGGCTGCACTGGCTGCCCTCGGGTGGCTGGACCCCGCCGGTCACCGATCCGGGCGAGTTCCTGCGCGGCCTGGTGCTGCCCGCGTTGTCGCTCGGGCTGGTGCAGGGCGCGGTGCTGACCCGGTACGTGCGGTCGTCCGTGCTGGACACCCTCGGCCAGGACTACCTGCGCACCGCGCGATCGAAGGGGCTGCGGCCCTATCCCGCGCTGGTGCGGCACGGGCTGCGCAACGCCGCGGTCCCGGTGGTGACCGTGCTCGGCCTGCAACTGGCCACGCTGCTGATCGGCGCGGTGGTGGTGGAACGCGTGTTCGTGCTGCCCGGGCTGGGCAGCATGCTGCTGGACTCGGTGGCGTCCCGGGATTTGCTGACCGTGCAGGGAATCGTGCTGGTGCTGGTGGCCGGGGTGCTGGTGGTCAACTTCGTGGTGGACGTGCTGTACACGGTCCTCGATCCGAGGCTGCGGGGGTCGTGATGGTGCTGGTGCGACGGACCCGGAACGCGAACCTGCTCGCCGGTGGCGTGCTGGTCGGGCTGGTGGTGCTCGCCGCGCTGGTGTCGTTCCTGTGGACCCCGCACGATCCGGCCAAAGTGGACGCTTCGGTCCGGCTGCTCGGGCCGACCGGGCAACATTGGTTCGGCACCGACAAGTTCGGCCGGGACGTGGCCAGCCAGATCATGGTCGGCGCGCGCACCACGTTGTACGTGGGCGTGGTCGCGGTCGGCGTGGCCGCGCTGATCGGCACGCCGCTCGGCGTGCTCGCCGGGATGTCGAAGCGGTGGTTCGGCGAGTTCGTCATGCGCGTCAACGATCTCGTGCTCGCGTTTCCCGCGCTGCTGCTGGCGATCATGTTCGGCGCGGTGTTCGGGGCGGACACGCTCACCGCGATGGTCGCGATCGGCATCGCCACCGTGCCGTCGTTCGCGCGGATCGCCCGGTCCGGCACGCTGCAGGTGGACAGCACCGAGTACGTCCTGGCCGCGCGGTCGGCGGGCCGGTCGCGGTTCACCATCGCGGTGCGGCACGTGCTGCCGAACATCTCCGGGCTGGTGATCGTGCAGTCCTCGGTGTCCTTCGCGATCGCCGTGCTGAGCGAGGCGGCGCTGTCGTTCCTCGGCTTCGGCACCCGGCCGCCGACCCCGTCCTGGGGCCGGATGCTGCAGGAATCGCAGGAACTGCTCGCCGTCGAACCCCGGCTCGCGCTGGTGCCGGGCGTCGCCATCGCGATCGCCGTGCTCGGGTTCAACCTGCTCGGCGACGGGCTGCGCGACCGGTTCGACCCGCGGTTGGAGGTCCGCCGATGACGACCCCGGTGCTGAGCGTCGACCGGCTGCGGGTCTCGGTCGCGGACCATCCGCTGGTGCACGAGGTGTCCCTGGACATCGCGCCGGGCGAGCGGGTCGGGCTGATCGGCGAATCCGGTTCCGGGAAATCGCTGACCGCCTCGGCGATCATGGGCCTGCTGCCGGAGGGGCTGCGGGCCACCGGCTCGGCGAGACTCGGCGGCCGCGAACTGCTCGGCGCGCCCGAGCGGGAGCTGTCCCGGCTGCGCGGCCGGGAGATGTCGATGGTGTTCCAGGAACCGATGACCGCGCTGAACCCCGCGATGCGGGTGGGCCGCCAGGTGGCCGAGGGCATCCTGCTGCACGGCACCCGGCCGGACCGGCGTTCGGCCCGGGCGGCGGCGGTGGAACTGCTGGACGCGGTCCGCCTGCCGGACCCGGAGAAGGCCGCGCGCGCCTACCCGCACCAGCTTTCCGGCGGGCAGCGGCAACGCGTGCTGCTCGCCATCGCGCTGGCCAACGATCCCGCGCTGCTCATCTGCGACGAGCCGACGACCGCGCTCGACGTCACCGTGCAGGCGCAGATCCTGGAGCTGATCCTCGCCGGGGTCGCGCGGCGGAACTCCGCGCTGCTGTTCATCACGCACGATCTGGCCGTGGTCGCCTCGGTGTGCGAACGCGTGCTGGTGATGCACGAGGGCCGGGTGGTCGAGGCGGGCCCGACCCGGGACGTCCTCACCGCACCCGGGCACGACTACACCAGGAAGCTGCTGGCCGCGTCCGAACTGGAGCCGCGATGATCGAGGTGACCGAGCTGCGGCGGACCTACCGCCGGTCGCGCGGCGGCGAAGTCGAGGCGCTGCGCGGGGTTTCGTTCGAGGTGCGGGCGGGGCAGCGGTTCGGGATCGTCGGCGGATCCGGGTCCGGGAAGTCCACTTTGGTCAGACTGCTGGCGGCGCTGGACCGGCCCAGCTCCGGTGAGATCCACTTCCGGGGCACCCGGATCGACGGGCTGCCCGAGCGGAAGCTGGGTTTCCTGCGATCGGAACTGCAGATCGTGTTCCAGGATCCGATGGGTTCGCTGGATCCCCGGATGCGCGTGCGCGACATCATCAGCGAACCGCTGGGCCGCGCGCGGGACCGGGCCGAACGGGTGCGCGAACTGCTCGACGCGGTCGGTCTGCCCGCGGACTCCGGGCAGCGGTACCCGCACCAGTTCTCCGGCGGTCAGCGGCAGCGGATCTCGATCGCCCGCGCGCTCGCGCCGCGGCCGCGCGTGCTGCTCGCCGACGAACCGGTCAGCGCGCTGGACGTCTCGGTGCGCAAGCAGATCCTCGACCTGCTGGCCGATCTCGTGGACCGGTTCGAACTGACGCTCGTTTTCGTCTCGCACGACCTCGCGGTGGTGCGGCACGTCTGCGACACGGTCGCGGTGATGCGCCGGGGTGAGATCGTCGAACTCGGGGACGTGCGCCGGGTCTACCAGCGACCCGAGCACCCGTACACCCGGGAGTTGATCGCGGCCGCGCCGAACCTGGCGCGGGCGCTGGCGAGATTGGGGGAAGGAGCCTGATGTTCGACCCGCCGTACCCGCCCGGACTGCCCATCGGACCCGGCTGGGAGCCCGCCCCGGGCACCGCCCCCGTGGTGTTCCCCTACGACGGGAGCCTGGTCGCCCGGGCCTCCGTGGGCACGCCGGAGCAGGCGCGGCGCGCGGTGGACGAGGCCGTGGCGGTGGCCCGCGCGGTGGCCGAGCTGCCCTCCCGCACTCGGAGAGCGCTGCTCCTGGAAGTGAGCAGTGCTCTCGAAAAAGAGCGGGAGTCACTGACGAGACTGCTGATCGCGGAAACCGGGAAACCCCTCGCCGACTGCCGGGTGGAGGTGGCTCGCACGCTGGTCACCTGGCAGGCCGCGGCCGAGGAGGTGGCGCGGCTGCACGGCGAGACCGTGCCGCTGGACCTGCTGCCCTCCGGCGACGGGCTGATCGGGTTCTGGACGCGCCGCCCGATCGGCGTGGTGGTGGGCATCGCCGGGTTCAACTACCCGCTGCTGCTGGCCTCGCACAAGATCGCGCCCGCGATCGCCGCCGGGTGCCCGGTGGTGTGCAAACCCGCTCCGGCCACCCCGCTCGCCACGCTGTGGCTCGTGCACCTGGTCCGCACGGCCGCGGAACGGCTCGGCGTGCCCGCCCAACTGGTCCAGCTGGTGACCGGGGACGTCGAGGTCGGCTCCGCGCTGGTCACCGATCCCCGGGTGGGCGCGGTGTCGTTCACCGGTTCGGCCGCGGTCGGGCACCGGATCGCCCGGGACGCCGCGCCCCGCAAGACCCTGCTGGAGCTCGGTTCGAACGCGGCGCTGGTCGTCGCCGGGGACGCCGACCTGGACGCGGCCGCCGACGCGGTGCTGCGCGGCGGGTTCTACGCTTCCGGTCAGGCGTGCATCTCGGTGCAGCGGGTACTTCTCGTCGAAACGATCGCGGCCGAGTTCACGAAGAAACTCGTGGACCGCCTCGGCGAGGTGGTCATCGGCGATCCGCGCGAGGAGACCACCCGGGTGTCCGCGCTGATCGACGGGCGGGCCACGAAACGGGTGCTGGAATGGGTCGACGAGGCCCTGGCGGCGGGCGCGAAGCTCGCCGGGGGCGGCGGCGAGGAGGGCGGCGTGCTCCGGCCGACCGTGCTCACCGGCGTCCCGGACGGCGTCGCCTGCTGGGACGAGGAGATCTTCGGCCCGGTCGTCTGCCTGCGCACGGTGTCCGATGTGGACACCGCGTTCGACGTGGTGAACGCCTCGCGCTACGGGCTGCACGCCAGCGTGTTCAGCCGCTCGCTGGACATCGCGTTCCGGGCGCTGGACCGGCTGGAGGTCGGCGGCGTGGTGATCAACGAGGTGCCCGGCTTCCGCTCCGACACCATGCCCTACGGCGGCGTGAAGGATTCCGGGGTGGGCCGGGAAGGGCCGCGTTTCGCGATCGACGAGCTGACCGTGACCAGGATGGCGGTGATCAGACCGTGAACTACGGCAACCTCTTCCGGCTGGACGGACGCCGGGCGGTGGTGCTCGGCGCGGGCAGCGGGATCGGCCGCGAATCGGCGCGGGCGCTCGCCGCGCACGGCGCCTCGGTGGTCTGCGCCGACCGGGATCTCGCCACCGCCGACGAGACCGCCGAACTGATCGGCGAGGCCGCCACGGCGTATGAGATCGACCTGCTCGACACCGGTGCGGTCGGCCGCGCGGCGGAGGCGCTCGGCGAGCTCGACGTCGTGGTGCTGACCGCGGCGACGAACGTGCGCAAGCGGTTGCTGGACTACACGCGCGAGGAGTACGAGCGGGTGGTCGCGCTCAACCTGGGCGCCACGTTCGAGGTGGTGCGGGCGTTCGGCGCGCGGATGGTCGGGCGGGGCCGCGGCAGCATCATCGGGTTCTCCTCGATCCGCGGCACCACGGTCGAACCCGGGCAGGGCGTGTACGCGGCGACGAAGGCCGGGCTGGTGCAGCTGTTCCGCACCGCGGCCGCGGAGTTCGGCCCGGCCGGGGTGCGGGTGAACGCGATCGCGCCCGGCGTGGTGGAGACCCCGCTGACCGCCCAGATCAAGGCGGATCCGGACTGGTACGCCGCCTACGCGAACAAGAGCGCCCTCGGCCGCTGGGCGCGACCGGCCGAACTCGCGGGCGCGGTGGTGTATCTGGCATCGGACGCGGCCAGCTTCGTGACCGGCGCGGTGCTGCCGGTCGACGGCGGCTGGACCGCGGTGGACGGACGTTTCGAGCCCCCAGGGAGTGCGCGATGACCGAGATCGCAGACCTGACCGCCGTCGAACTGGCGGCCGCGTACCGGGCGGGCACGTTGTCCCCGGTCGAGGTGACCGAGGCGGTGCTGACCCGGATCGAGGCACGCGAACCGGAACTGCGCGCGCTGTACGCGTTCGACGCGGACCGCGCACGGGGCGCGGCCAAGGAGTCCGAGGCGCGGTTCGGCGCCGGGGAACCGCTCGGACCGGTCGACGGAATCCCGTTGACGCTCAAGGAGAACATCGCCACCAAGGGCACCCCGGTGCCGCTGGGCACGGCCGCCACCGAACTGGTCCCGGCGCCCGAGGACGCCCCGGCCGCCGCGCGCGTGCGCGAATCCGGCGGGGTCCTGCTGGCCAAGACCACCATGCCCGACTACGGGATGCTCACCTCGGGCCTGTCCAGTTTCCACACCGCCTCGCGGAACCCGTGGGACACCACGCGCACCCCCGGCGGCTCCAGCGCGGGCGCCGCCGCCGCGGCCGCGGCGGGCTACGGGCCGCTGCACGTGGGCACCGACATCGGCGGTTCGATCCGGCTCCCGTCGGGCTGGTGCGGACTGGTCGGGCTGAAGCCGAGTTTCGGCCGGGTGCCGGTGGATCCGCCGTTCCTCGGCCGGGTGGCCGGCCCGATGACCCGGACCGTCGCCGACGCCACGCTGCTGATGAGCGTGCTCTCCCGCGCGGATGCGCGGGACCACCTGTGCCTGCCGCCCGCCGATCTGGCGTGGGACTCGTCGGCGGCCAGGGTTTCCGGCCTGCGCGTCGGCCTGCACCTCGACCCGGGCGTCGGCCTGCCGGTCGATCCGGACATCCGCGTCGCGGTCACCGCGGCCGCCCGCCTGTTCGAGGCCGCGGGCGCGATCGTCGAACCGGTCGAACCGTTCCTCACCCGCGACATGCTGACCGGCCTGGACCGGTTCTGGCGCGTGCGCGCCCACGCGGACATCTCGGCGCTGCCCGGGGAACGGCAGGAGCGGGTGCTGCCCTACATCGCCGACTGGGCCCGCGGCGGCGCCGAACTGTCCGGTGTGGACACCTACCGCGGCTTCGCCCAGATCGACGTGATCAGCCGGGCGGCGCTGGCGGCGACCGAACCGTTCGACTTCGTGCTCTCCCCGGTCTGCCCGGTGTCCGCCCCGCCCGCCGACTGGGCCTCCCCGACGAACGACCCGGCCCGCCCGTTCGAACACATCGCGTTCACCGTGCCGTACAACATGTCCGGCCAGCCCGCGTTGTCGATCAACTGCGGCTACACCGCCGAAGGCCAGCCGATCGGCCTGCAGATCACCGGCCGCCGCTTCGACGACCCCGGCGTCCTCCGCCTGGCCGCCGCCTTCGAAACCCTCCGCCCGCAACCACGCCCCTGGCCGTGACCTACGATCCCCGAAAGTGCCGCCACTTTCGGCGATGTCCGCCGGGCGCTACTCGGTCGCCTTTCCGATGGCGTCGGCGAGGGCGAGGATGCGGCGGGCGTTGTCCACGTGCAGGTTCTCGATCATCCGGCCGTCGACCGTGACGACGCCCTGACCGGCCGCCTGGGCCTGGTCGAAGGCTTCGATGATCCGCTGGGACCGTTCGATCTCCTCCGCCGACGGCGCGAAGACCCGGTTGCACGGTTCGAGCTGGCTCGGGTGGATCAGGGTTTTGCCGTCGAAGCCGTACTGGCGGCCCTGCACGCACTCCGCCTCGAAGCCCTCGAGGTCCTGCACGTCGTTGTAGACACCGTCCAGGATCACCTTCCCGGTCGCCCGCGCGGCGAGCAGGCACAGGGACAGGCCGCCCAGCAGGGGGCCACGGCCGGGGACGTGCTCGGCGTGCAGTTCCTTCGCGAGGTCGTTGGTGCCCATCACCAGCACGGTCAGCCGGTCGCTCGCGGCGGCGATCTCCTCCGCGTGCAGCATGGCGACCGGGGTCTCCACCATCGCCCAGATCTTCGTGTGTTCCGGCGCGCCGCCGAGTTCCAGGGCGCGTTCGATGTTGTGCACCTCGCGCGCCGAGTTCACCTTCGGCACCACGACCGCGGCGGGCCCGGCCTGGGCGGCGGCGCGCAGGTCGGCGTCGTGCCATTCGGTGTCCAGGCCGTTGACCCGGATGGTGATCTCGCGCGAGCCGTACTCGCCCGAGGACGCGGCCGCGCACACGCGTTCGCGCGCGGATTCCTTGGCGTCCGGGGCGACCGCGTCCTCCAGGTCGAGGATGAGCGCGTCGGCGGGCAGCGTCTTGGCCTTCTCCAGGGCGCGTTCGTTCGCACCCGGCATGTACAGCACCGACCGCCGGGGTTTCAACTCAGTCATTTGCCAGCGCCTCCTGGGTCGCCTTGTCGTACGCCGCGGCCAGTTCCGGGTCGCGGGCGGACAGCGCGTCGGCGAGTTCGGCGACCACCTTGCACTGCTTGAAGGACGCGTCGTCCTGCATCTTCCCGTCGATCATCACCGCGCCGGTGCCGTCGCCCATCGCGGCGATCACCCGGCGCGCCCAGGCCACTTCGGACGGTTCGGGGGAGAACACCTTCTTGGCGATGTCGATCTGCGCCGGGTGCAGGCTCCACGCGCCGACGCAGCCGAGCAGGAACGCGTTGCGGAACTGGTCCTCGCACGCCACCACGTCCCGGATGTCCCCGAACGGACCGTAGTAGGGCAGGATCCCGTTCGCCGCGCACGCGTCCACCATCCGCGCGACCGTGTAGTGCCACAGGTCCTGCTGGTAGGTGGTGCGGCCCTCGGTCAGGTCCTCACCGACCGGATCGGTGCGCACCAGGTAGCCGGGATGCCCGCCGCCGACCCGGGTGGTCTTCATCCGGCGGCTCGCGGCCAGGTCCGCCGGGCCCAGCGAAATGCCCTGCATGCGCGGGCTCGCCCCGGCGATCTCCTCCACGTTGGCCACGCCGCTCGCGGTCTCCAGGATCGCGTGCACCAGCAGCGGCCGCCGCAGGCCCGCCCGCGCCTCCAACTGCGCGAGCAGCCGGTCGACGTAGTGGATGTCCTGCGCGCCCTCGACCTTCGGCACCATGATCACGTCGAGCTTGTCGCCGATCTCGGTGACCAGCGTGATCAGATCGTCGAGCACCCACGGCGAGTCCAGGCTGTTGATCCGCGTCCACAGCTGCGTGCCGCCGAAGTCGTTCGCCTTGGCGATCTCGACCAGCCCGGTGCGCGCGGCCTCCTTGCGGTCGGCGCGGACCGCGTCCTCCAGGTTGCCCAGCAGGACGTCGACCTTGGTGGCCAGCCCCGGGACCTTCGCCGCCATCTTCTCGTTGCTCGGATCGAAGAAGTGGATCATCCGGGAGGGCAGTGCCGGGATCTCCCGGACCGGTTCCGGCGCCCCCACGGCCAGTGGCGCGAAGAAGTCCTTCGGCGAACGCATCGTTCCTCCGTCGCAGCGATTTTGTGACTCGCGAGTAACCCTAACCTTGCCGGAGCGGGAACCGCTGCGGCGAATCTCACCTCCGATGGGGTGAGAGATGCGGGAGGTACGCGTGGACGAGTGGTCCCTGCCGGGATTCACCGAGCTCGAGGCCCTGGGCGAGGGCGGATTCGGGCGGGTCGTGCTCGCGCGGCACGAATCGGGGACCGTGGCGGCCGTCAAGTACCTGTTCGCCCGGCATCTGACCGATCGGGTGCACCTGGACGCCTTCCGCGGCGAGGCCGCGGCGCTGCGCCGGGTGACGAGCCCGCATGTCGCCCGGTTGTACGACTTCGTCGAGACCGCCGAGGGCGCGGCGATCGTGATGGAGGCCGTGCGGGGCGTGCCGTTGCGGGAGATCCTGACCGCGGAACCGGTCCTGGAACCCGAATCCGCCCTGGCCGTGCTGAAGGGTTCGCTGCTCGGGCTGGCCGACGCGCACGCGGCCGGGGTGGTGCACCGGGACTACAAACCGGACAACGTGCTCGTCGGCCCGGACCGGGAGAGCAAGCTGGTCGACTTCGGAATCGCCGTGCTGGCCGGGGAATCCGGCCCCGCGGCGGGCACCCCCGCGTACATGGCGCCGGAGCAGTGGCGCGGCGGCCCGGCCACGCGAGCGACCGACGTGTACGCCGCCACCTGCGTGTTCTTCCAGGCCGTCGCCGGGCACCGGCCCTACCTCGCCGACGACACCGAAACCCTGCGCGGGCTGCACGAGCACGCCCCGATCCCGGCCGAGCAGGCGCCGGAACCGGTGCGCGGGCTCATCGAACGCGGGATGGCCAAGGATCCCGCCGGACGTCCGGCCGGCGCCCGGGAGTTCGTCGCCGAGCTGGAATCCGTCGCCGCGGCGGCCTACGGCGCCGACTGGGAGCGCCGCGGGCGGACCCGGCTCGCCCAGCGGGCCGGGGTGCTGCTCGCGTTGTCCCCGCTGGCGGTGCTGGGCACCGCGACGGCGCTCGCCCCCGGCGCGGCGGTCGCCGGTGCGCAGGCGGGCGGGGTCGCGGCGACCGTGGGTGCCGGTGGGATCACCGCGGGGAAGGTCGCCGCCGCGGTGGCGGCCGTGGTGGCCACGGCGACCGTCGGCACGGTCATCGTGTTCACCGGCGGGGACGATCCGCCCCCGCCGCCGGTCCCGCCCCCGGTCGTCGCGCAGGCCGCGGTCAAGGTCGACCTGCGCACCCGCACCGAACACTTCACGAACCCGGAATTCGATCTCTCCGCCCAGTACCCGCATGTCTCCGGGCTGACCGACCCGGCCGTGGAGAAACGGGTCAACGACGCGCTGATGGCCCCGATCGACGACTGGGTCCGGTTCGTCCGGAACGGTGTCGAAGCCGCCGGTGGGCGCGAACCCGATGGCGGCACGGCGAAACCGACGGTCAAGGCCGACGTGCGGATGTCCGGTCCGAAACTGGTTTCGGTCGTCTACACCCGCGACGCCGGATCCGGGAACTTCGGGAACCACGCGGGATACAGCCTCCGCGCGGCCACCGTCGACCTCACCACCGGGCGGGCGCTGACCGCGGCGGACGTGTTCCGCGATCTGACCACCACCCCGGGGACGATCGGGGAGCGCCTGCTGGCGCGCTACCCGGAGGGCTACTGCGCCGGTTCGAACCTCGGCGACGACATCGAGCGGCTCGCGCCGGAGCACTTCACCGGCGAGGAGCCGGTGGTCCAACCGGCCTTCGCCGCGGACAACGCGGAGTTCGTCGTCTACACGCCCCGGCTCGGGTACGCCATGGCGTGCGATTTCCAGACCTTCTCGTTGCCGTACCAGCAACTGGCCGATCTGCTGCGCCCGGAACTGCGGGCGCTGCTGCCGCAGGGGACCAACGGGCCGCCCGGCAAACGGGTCGAGCTCGCCAAGATCGTGCTCACCGTGCCGGAATCGTGGCCGGTGCTGCGGAGCGCCAACGTGGAGGAGTACCTCGGAACCGGGCTCTGCACCGGGGAACCCGAGAGCTGTCCCGGTGTCCTGTTCGCGGACACCACCCTGGTCGCCCACGAAGAGGGCAGGCCCTACCGCGGTTCCGGCCCCCGGCGGTGCCATCCGGTGGGCAGGCCCGATCTCGAGCAGTCCGCGCCGGTCTTGCTGAAGCGGGAACTGCGCCCGGTCGGGACCAAGAAGGCGGCCTACTCGGAATGGCGGGTCTCCTGCGGTTCCGGTGCGCCGCCGGTGATCCAGCGGCTCTGGTACCTGCCGAAGACCGGGCTGGCGATCGTCGACGAATGGAACACCCCGGGCCTGGATCGGATTCTCGAAACCGCGGGCGGAAAGTGAACACAGTGGACGGACGATCTCTGTCCGAGTTCGCCGCTGTCCACAGTGGAGCGATTAGACCGTTCGCCGATCTTGGTTACGCCACTTGGCCTAACATCATTTTCGCTGCTCCACCGGGATTTTTGTGATACCGATCGCCCCCTGCGATGTCACTCAACTCGCCGTCACTCGTCCGGCGGCAGGGTCGGACTGAAGTGGGACGACCGCTTACCGACCGGTCACCGACCGTTGGGCGCCGTCGATCGCAGGCACTCCGGCTACCCGGCGAGAAACGCCGTCCGCCCTGGTACTCAAGTCATGTGCCTCTTTTCACGAGGTAGCGGACCCGATGAACCAGCACGGCGAAGGAGGCGGACTCGTGGCGATGACACCAGGACACACACCGAACACGGTGGATTCCGCGGTGACCGACGGCACGCGGTCGTTCCCGACCCGTGTGGTGCCGAAGATCGAGCTCCCGGCGAGCACGTCCGAACTCGCCCACGAGGCGGCGGCGCAGCTCGGCTGGAACGGCGTGGTGCTGCCCGAGGTCACCATGCTCGGCCGCCGCGTGTGCGTGGTCGCGCGGCTGCGGACCGACGTGCACGCCGAGCGGATCGCGATGGGCATCGGTCCGGTCGCCGACCGCGCGACGGTGGCCACCTGGACGTGGCCGGAGTTCGCGGCGACCTCGCCCGCGCCCGCCGCCGAGATCGTCGGCGTCCTCGCCGTCGCCCGGCACTGGCGGACCGCGATGGCCTCGGCGGTGCCGTTCTCCCGCTACGGCGAGGCCGCGATGGTGCTCCCGTCCCCGGCGGTGCTCACCGAGGACTACGTGGACAACTGCCTGCCGCGGGCCCGCACCTACGGCCTGGCCGTGGTCACCGCGGACGAGAACGCGGTCGTCGACCTCGACCTCGAGGGGCGCACCGAGCGTCTGCTGCTGACCGAGGACGCGGTGTCCCGCTGGGTGAACGAGATGGTCTACGAGCAGCTGCTCGCCTCCTACGACCTCCCCGTCGGGGTGGACTGACCGGCGGCACTCCGCGTGCGTGCCTAGGCTGGGCCGCATGAAGGTTGTGATCGCTGGAGGGCATGGGCAGATCGCGTTGCGGCTGGAGCGGTTGCTCGCCGAACGCGGGGATCACGCGGTCGGGATCATCCGGAATCCGGAGCACACGGCCGATCTGCGGGATTCCAGCGCCGAGCCCGCGGTGCTCGATCTGGAGACCGCGCAGGCGAAGGAGGTCGCCGCGGTGCTCGACGGCGCCGACGCGGCGGTGTTCGCGGCGGGCGCCGGTCCGGGCAGCGGCGCGGCCCGCAAGGAGACCGTGGACCTCGGGGCCGCCGCGCTGTTCGCCGAGGCCGCCGAACTCGCCGGGGTCCGGCGGCACGTGCAGGTGAGCGCGATGGGCCTGGACCGCGCGGACGATCCGGGAATGGACGAGGTCTTCGCCGCCTACCTGCGGGCGAAGAAAGCCGCCGAAGACGATCTGCGGGCCCGGGAGCTGGACTGGACGATCCTGCGGCCCGGCCGGCTCACCGACGAACCCGGCACGGGGAACGTGCACCTGGCGGACTCGGTCGACCGCGCGGAGGTGAGCCGGGACAACGTGGCCGCGGTGCTGGTGGCGCTGCTCGGCGAGGACCGCACGGTGCGCCGCACGCTCGAGCTCGTCGACGGGCACACCCCGATCGACGAGGCGATCGTCCGGGCCTAGGGGTCAGGCGCGCCGCCGGTCGCCCCGGCCGAGAACACGGTCGACGTATTCGTTGCTGAACACCCCGGCCGGGTCGACCTCCTTGCGGACGCGCACGAAGTCGTCGAACCGCGGGTACAGCTCGCGCAGCGCGGTGGCGTCCAGGTCGTGCAGCTTCCCCCAGTGCGGGCGGCCGCCGACCTGCGCGACGATCGAAGCGAACGCCGCGAAGTACTCGCGGTAGGGCATACCGGTGAACTGGTGGATCGCGATGTAGGCGGTGTCGCGGCCGTGCGCGGTGGACAGCCAGATGTCGTCGGCCGCGGCGACCCGGACCTCGACCGGGAACGCGACCGGATTCTCCAGGCGGGGCACCAGGGCGCGCAGTTCGCCGAGGACGTCGTGCACCGATTCCCGCGGGATCGCGAACTCGGATTCGACGAACTTGACCCCGCGGTGGGTGACGAACACCTTGTGCGAAGTGTCGCTGTACTCGCGTGCCGACAGCAGGGAGGACGCGAGCTTCCCGAGCGGGCGCACCAGCCGGGGCACCGTGCGGCCGAGGCGGCACAGCGTGCCGAACGCGAGGTTCTCGGTGACCTCGTAGTCGACGAATTCCCTTACCCGGCCCAGTGGTTCGGCGCGCGTGCCCGCGGGCTGCCGGTTGTTCCGCTTGACCAGCGCGTGGCTGCCGTAGGGGAACCAGTAGAACTCGAAGTGGTCGTTCTCGTCGGCGAACTGGTGGAAGCCTTCCAATACGGCTTCCAGGGGTTCGGGGCGCTCCTGCGCGGCGAGCACGAACGCGGGCTCGCATCGCAGGGTCACCGTGGCGATCACGCCGAGCGCGCCGAGGCCGATCCGCGCCGCCTGGAACAGTTCCGGGCGGCGGTCGGGCGAGCAGTCCACCACGGTGCCGTCGGCGAGGACCAGCTCGAGCGCGGCGATCTGGGTGGCGAGCCCGCCGAACCGCGCGCCGGTGCCGTGCGTTCCGGTGGAGACGGCCCCGGCGATCGTCTGCGCGTCGATGTCGCCGAGGTTGCTCATGGCGAGGCCGAGTTTGTCCAGTTCGGCGTTGAGCCGGCGCAGGGTGGTGCCCGAGCGGACGGTGACCAGGCCGGACTGGATGTCCGCGGACACGATCCCGGTCCACTGGGTCAGGTCGATCGCGTCGGAGTTGGCGACCGCGACGGGTGTGAAGGAATGCCCGCTGCCCCAGGCGCGCACGCGGCGGCCCTCGATCGCGGCGCCGGTGACGACCCGGGCGATTTCCGGGACGCTGCGGGGAGTGTGCACGCGCTGCGGACTCGCGGTCGCGGTGCCCGCCCAGTTGGTCCACCGTGTCATGGGCTCACCTTGCTCCTGTTGTGAGTACCGGAACAGTAAGTGAATAGAATTCGCGTTTCAAGCCTTGTTGTCGTACCGTACTGGGTGTGACCTCCGTAACCGGAACACCTTTCGAGCTGGCGACGAAGGGGCTCGACGCGCCGCTGGCCGTCGTGGATCTCGCGGCCTTCGACGCGAACGCCGCCGATCTCCTCCGGCGCGCCGAAGGGAAGCCGTTGCGGCTGGTCAGCAAGTCGGTCCGCTGCCGCGCGCTGCTGGCCCGGGCGCTGGCGAAACCGGGTTTCGCGGGGCTGATGTGCTATTCGCTCGCCGAGGCGCTGTGGCTGTCCGGGGAGCGGACCGCGGACGACATCGTGGTCGCGTACCCGACGGTGGACCACGCGGCCCTGCGCGCGCTGGCCGCGGACGAGCGGGCGCGCACGGAGATCACGATCATGGTCGATTCGGTCGAGCACCTGGATCTGGTGGATGCCGCGCTGGGGCCGGGGCACCCGGAGATCCGGGTCGCGCTGGAACTGGACGCGTCCTGGCGCCCGGTGCCGGGGCTGCACGTCGGCACCCGGCGCTCGCCGGTGTTCACCCCGCGCCAGTCCGCCGAACTCGCGCGGAAAGTGTTGGCGCGCAAGGGTTTCCGGTTGGTCGGCGTGATGGCGTACGAGGGTCAGATCGCGGGCCTGCCGGATGCGGGCGGCACGCTCGTGCGGTGGATGCAGCGGCGGTCGGCGGCGGAACTGGCCAGGCGCCGCGCGGCCGCGGTGGCCGCGGTGCGCGCGCTCACCGAGCTGGAATTCGTCAACGGCGGCGGTACCGGCAGCATCGAGACCACCCGGTCCGACGATTCGGTCACCGAGATCGCGGCCGGTTCCGGGCTGATCGGCCCGACCCTGTTCGACGGCTACTCGCATTTCCGGCCCCGGCCCGCGGCGCTGTTCGCGCTGCCGGTGGTGCGCCGCCCGGCGCGCGGGATCGCGACGCTGTACTCGGGCGGATACATCGCCTCCGGCCCGGCGTCGGAATCGCGGCTGCCCTCGCCGTACCTGCCCGCGGGCCTGAAACTGCTCGGCGTGGAAGGCGCGGGCGAGGTGCAGACCCCGGTGACCGGCAAGGCCGCACGCAACCTGCGGCTCGGCGACCGCGTGTGGCTGCGGCACGCGAAGGCGGGCGAACTCGCCGAACGCTTCACCGAGTACCACCTGATCTCGGGCGACCAGCTGGAACGCACCGTGCCCACCTACCGCGGCGAAGGCAAGAACTTCGGCTGACCTCGCCCTCACCCAGTACCCACCCCCCACCACTCCCTGGGGGGCGACCCCAGTCTCACCGTACCGCCTCACCCCGATCGGGGGAGGCGAAGATCGGGAGTTGTCCACAGGGGTGTGGATGTGTGGACAACTCGAGGAGGGCTACTCGCCGAGCCTGCTGGCCAGGTAACCCTTGATGAGGTACTTGGTTTCGTCGACGACTTCCTGATCTCCCTGTGGATTGCGGCGGAAGGCCAGGTTCAGCAGTGCGTCGGCGGTTTCCACGGCGATCGAGATCGGCAGCGCGACCTGATCGGCGGACAGGTCCAGGGTGCTGGTGATCAGGCCGACCAGCGAATCGGAGACCACGCGGTTGTTGTCCCGCCGGTCGTCGAGCAGCCGGAGGTCGACCACGTCCCCGAAATGCACCTTGGAAAAGCCCGGAACCTCGCGGTGCATGCGGAGGTAGATGTCGAGCATCGAGTCGACGACGTCCCACCAGTGGCCGTGGTCGACACTGCCCAGCCGCTCGGTCACCGCGGCCAGGAAACGTTCCAGATTGCGCTGGGTCAGCGCCTGCACGACGGCCCGTTTGTCCGGAAAGAACTGGTACAGCGATCCCACGGCCACGCCCGCCCGTTTGGCGATGAGGGTGGTGGTCAGCGCGTCATAGCCCATTTCGTCGATCAGCTGAGCGCTCGCGTCCAGCATTTGCTCCACGCGCTTCGCGCTGCGTTGCTGGACGGGCTGCCGGCGAAGGGGCGTCGCCTCGGCGGCGGCCGGCCTCGCGGCCCTGGTGTCGGACACGTCGTGCTCCTCCTGTGCTGATCAGGGACTTTATCGTGTCGACGGGCTTCCCCCCGGTCGAGGGAATGGCTAATATTTGAGAACTTTTCATGTTCGACCCCGACGGTGCCCGGCTGAAAGGTGCGTTTCCGGTGGAAAACTTGATCTTCCCGCACGACTTCGTCTGGGGTGTGTCCACATCGGCCTTCCAGATCGAGGGTGCCACGAACGAGGGAGGACGCGGACCGTCCATTTGGGACACGTTCACCGCGACGCCGGGCAAGATCGCGCGTGGCGAGCACGCCCGGGTCGCCGCCGATCACTACCACCGCTTCCGCGAGGATGTCGCCCTGCTGTCCGAACTGGGCGTTGGCGCGTACCGGATGTCCTTTGCCTGGCCCAGAATTCAGCCGGACGGCAAGGGCAAACCGACCCCCGAGGGGATCGGCTTCTACGACCGGCTGCTCGACGCACTGGCCGAGGCCGGGATCGATCCGGTCGGCACCCTGTACCACTGGGACACCCCGCAGGCGCTTGAGGACGACGGCGGCTGGCTGGCCCGCGATACCGCCGAGCGTTTTGGAGAGTACGCGGCAATCCTGGGCGAACATTTCCACGATCGGGTGAAAATGTGGATTCCACTCAATGAGCCCATGGTCATGTCGATTTATGGCTACGCGATCGGGGAATACGCTCCCGGCCGGACCCTGCTGCTGGACGCGATTCCCACCGCCCACCACCAGCACCTGGCGCACGGCCGCGCGGTCCGGGCCCTGCGCGCCGCGGGCGCGACGACGATCGGCACGGCGAACAACCACTCGCCCGTCTGGCCCGCCGCGGACACCGAAGCCGATCGGACGGCCGCCGACTGGCTGGACGCGTTGATCAACCGTCTCTACGCCGAACCGGTGCTGCTCGGCCGGTATCCGGACGAGATCGTCGAGCACCTGCCCCCGGGATTCGCCGACGATCTCGCCGCCATCGCCGCGCCGCTGGACTTCTACGGCGTCAACTACTACGAACCGCAGGGCGTCGCCGCGCCCGGTGAAGGAAACCCGTTGCCGTTCGAGCTGCGGGCGATCGAGGGGTATCCGATGACCACCAACG
The DNA here is from genome assembly GCF_009765355.1 of Amycolatopsis anabasis. GTDB lineage: Bacteria > Actinomycetota > Actinomycetes > Mycobacteriales > Pseudonocardiaceae > Amycolatopsis > Amycolatopsis anabasis. Next base: position 377,087 of record NZ_VTHK01000001.1, read on the forward strand.
ATTCGCCGATCGTCCCGGACGGACTGCGCGAACTGCTGGTCTCCTTCGAGCGGCGCTACCGCGAGGCCCTGCCGCCGATTTACCTCACCGAGAACGGGTGCAGCTTCGCCGACGAGGTCGCGCCGGACGGCGGTGTGCACGATCCCGAGCGGATCGATTTCCTCACCGAACACCTCGGGGCGGTCCGCGCGGCGATGGACGCCGGGGTCGACGTGCGCGGCTACTTCGTCTGGTCCCTGATGGACAACTTCGAATGGTCGAAGGGGTACGCGCCGCGGTTCGGGCTGGTGCACGTCGACTACGAGACGCTGCGCCGCACGCGCAAGGACTCCTTCGCGTGGTACCGCGAGCTGGTGCGGGGTGAGTAGCACCGGGGAGGCCGCCCCCGCGCTCCCGGCCGCGCTCGACGAACCGGTCGTCCGGGTCCGGCCGAGCTGGACCACCCTGCTCTTCCTCGCCAACCTCGGGCTGTGGCTGGGGATCTACGCGCCCATCCAGGTGCTGCTGCCGCGGCAGGCGGAACTGCTGAACGCGGGCCACAAGGAACTGGTGTTCGGTGTGGTCACCGGCGTCGGCGCGGTGGTCTCGATGATCGCGAACCCGGCCGTCGGCCTGCTGTCCGATCGCACCCGCTCCCGTTTCGGCCGCCGCCATCCGTGGACCCTGCTCGGCGCGGTCACCGGAGCCGCCGGGCTGGCGGTGCTCGCGTCGGCCCCGAACGTGGCTGTGATGACGCTCGGCTGGTGCCTGGTCCAGGCCGGGCTGAACGGCATGCTGGCCACGTTGACCTCGGCGCTGCCGGACCGGGTCCCGGTCGCGCAGCGGGCGTCGATCGGCGGCCTGATCGGGATTTCCCAGATGCTCGGCACCGTGCTCGGCGCGGTCCTGGTCACCGTTCTGGTGACCAGCCTGCCCGGCGGTTACCTGGCCTGCGCCGTGCTCGTGGTCCTCGGCGCCGCCGCGTTCGTGGTGCTGACCCCGGACGCCGTGCTCCCCGAGGCTTTCCGCCCGTCCGGTCGCCCGCGCGAGATCCTGGCCAACCTCTGGATCTCCCCGCGCCGCCACCCGGATTTCGCGTGGGCCTGGTCCGGCCACTTCATGATCATGTTCGGCAACGCCCTGGGCACCCTGTACCTGCTGTTCTTCCTCAAGGACGCGGTGCGCTACCCGGATCCGGACACCGGGTTGCTGATCATGATGGGCCTCTACGGCGTGGCGCTGGCGATCGGCGGCGTCGCGACCGGCGTGTTCTCGGACCGCTCGGGCCGCCGCAAGCCTTACGTTCTCGGCGCTTCCGCGGTGATGGCCCTGGCCGCGCTGCTCCTGGTGGCCTGGCCGACCTGGCCCGCCGCACTCGTCGCGTCCCCGCTGCTGGGTATCGGCTTCGGCGCGTACATGGCGGTCGCCCTGGCCATCCTGACCCAGGTACTTCCGGCTGCGCGGGATCGCGCGAAGGACTTGGGCGTGGTCAACATCGCGAACTCGCTACCGCAGGTGCTCGCGCCGCTGGCGGCGACGGTGATCCTCGCCGAACTCGGCGGCTACCGCGGGCTCTTCGCCGCTTCGGCCGCGGCGACCTTGATCGCGGGCGGCCTGATCACGCGGGTCCACTCGGTTCGCTGACGACCCGCCATACGAAGCCAGCGCTGGTTCAACATCAACGCACCCAGCGCCCGCCAACGTAAGGAGCTCGGAACGTGGGGGTTTGGGGGCTCGGCCCCCGACATCGCCACAGGTGGCCGACCGCGAAGTGAGCGAAGCGAACGAGGAGGTCGCCCCTACACCTGTGGGGCCGCGGACCGGTGCCGGTCGGGGGAGGGGAGTGCAACGGCACCGGCCCGCGGAGTTTCGGGGCCTCTGTGGGCGGGGGTCCACAGGTTGCGATCTGCAATTTTGCGAGCGCTTACGATGATCAACATAGCGGGTGATTACGGCTTCCGCTAGGTGTTTCACACATTATTTTCGGATTAATCGCGCCCGGGAGGACCGAGGTCGGCTCGTCACGCTCGGGGGTACGGACGAGCCGACCGTCGGCGATGGCGAGGGCTCGGTGTCAACCCGATGGGGGCGTATCGGTCGCCGAGTTCGCCGGTCTTGAAGAGGGATCACTGCGTGGCGGCGCCCGCGATGGCGTGCCGGGCGGGGGTGGTCGGCACGAGCGCGTGCCGACCCGTCTGCTGCGCCGGGGCCGCCGGGGTGTGGGCCCGGTTCTGCGCCGGGACCGCGGCCTTCTTCCGCCGCCCCAGGCGCCGCACGTCCTGCTGCGGGGCCAGCCCGCCGGCGACCAGGTGCTCGTGCGCGACCTGCCAGACCGAGCAGGGCGCCTTGCACCGGTGCCACCGGGTGGAGCAGGTGGGGCAGTCGCCCCGTTCGTCCGGCTCGTGCGCGCTCAGCATCGCGCGCCATCCCTCGGTGAGCCGGGGCAGTTCGGAACGTGCGACGGACACCAGCGACTGGGCGTCCGCGCGATTGGCCAGATCGGAGAGCATGTCGAGGCGTTCCCACACGGCGTTGCGGAGCACCTGGCCGAGTATCTGATCCACCTGGAACTCACCGTCACCTTTCCGCCAGTTTGGCGGCTTCGTTGAGCGCGGCGCGCAGCTGGCCGAGCTGACCCGCCGTCAGCCGCGCGGTCTCACCGGGTGGCGAGACCAGTACCACCTGGTCCTTCTCCACCAGCACGGTCACGCAACGCTCGCGATCGATGAGATCGCCGCATTGCACTCGCCACACCAGCTGGCCGCCTTCGTGCCGGCGCACCTGTGCGGCGCGCGGGTCCGAGACGGGCGGTGCGGCGGATACATGCGCCGGCCGGGCCACCGTGATCGGCCTCGCAGGCCGCACGGGGCTCGTGGCGGTCGCAGCATGCCCTGCTGTGAACGTGTCCACGAACTCCACCGGTTCCACTCCGCTCTGTTCCGTCTCGGGCCGCTGGGGCCCTGGGGCTGTTGGTTGCTCTCCGTGATCGCGGGCGGTGCTCGCACGGTCACGGAGAACTGACGACTACATTGCGACGAAACGTGAGCCGATAGAAGGAGGAACCGGCGTCATAGCGGCGACCGGCCTCGGTTCCACGTTAAGCGGTCAGAGAAGTTCGGTCCGGCCGATCAGGCTCTACAAACGGGCTTTAGCGCGGTTGAATAGGTGTGCCTACGCTGGATTCGACGCCCGACGGATTGTGAGGGGGCGCGCATGGACGCCAACGATGCCCGGCAGGGGCATCCCGTTGCTTCGAGCGTTTGGGAGCGACCGGAGATGCGAGAAGCCCTGGCGGCGCGGGAGATCAGCTCGGTCTACCGCTTGTTGCGCAAAGAAGGTGTCTCCCAGCGCCAGATCGCCGCGATGACCGGCCAATCGCAGTCCGAGGTGTCGGAGATCCTCAAGGGTCGCCAGGTCATGGCCTACGACGTGCTCGCGAGGATCGCCGACGGCCTGGGCATCCCAAGGGGATACATGGGCCTCGCCTACGACGAGGCCACGGCGGTAACGGTTGTCGGTGCGGCCGACAGCCAGCAGGCTGAGGAGGACGAGTCCGTGAAACGGCGGAAGTTCCTCGCGCATGCCGCCCAGGTCACCATGGGAGCGGCGGTCTTCGGATCGGCTCCGGAAGCCTGGGCAGCTTCTCCCGCGAGGACGCCGGCGCCCGGCCGCATCGGCATGACCGATGTCCGGCAGGTGGAAGCCGCGACGCGTGCCCTGCGCGCACTCGATTACCAGTACGGCGGGGGTTTCTGCCGGGACGCGGTGGTCGCGCAGCTTTCCTGGGGGCAGCAGATGCTCGAGTCCAGCGCGATCGAGACCGTGAAGAACAGACTGTATGTGGCGCTGGCCGACCTGCACAGCCTCGCCGGCTGGACCTCGTTCGACACCGGGCTGGTCGATTCGGCGCGCAGCCACTTCGCGAACGCGCTGGATCTGGCCAAACAGGGGGACAACCACCCGCTGGTGGCCAACGTGCTGTACCGGATGGGCCGGGTCTACCTGCACCAGGACGCCCCGAACGACGCGCTGAAACTGTTCCAGCTCGGCCAGATCGCGGCCCAGGAATCCGGTTCCGAGCTGGCGGTCGCGGTGCTCTGCGCGAACGAGGCGTGGGCCTACGCGATGATGGAGAACGACACGCAGGCGATGAAGCTGCTCGGCCAGAGCAAGGACGCCTTCGCCCGCTCCGATCTCGCCAACGCCGAGTCCTGGGTGCGGTTCTTCAACGAGACCGACGTCTACGCGATGATCGGGACCGTGCACACGGTGCTCGCGCAGAAGGTCGACCAGAAGCACACGAAGTACGCGATCCCCGCGCTGACCAGGGCGATCGATGCTTACGGCGACGACATGGCGCGCAGCAAGACCTTCAACCAGAGCGCGCTGGCCACCAACCACCTGCTCGACGGCGACATAGACCAGGGCGCGAAGGTGGGCAGGGCGGCGCTGGATTCGGCCGACGGCATCAAGTCCGCCCGGATCAAGGAGCGCATGAAGCCGCTCAAGGAAGAAGCCGAACGCCGCCGGAACAATGTCGACGCACGCGACCTCGCAGAACGGATCAACGCCTTCTACGCGGCCTGACCGGGGAGCCGACCAGGCCGGGAACACCGTCTTGGACGGCAGGTTCACCAGGGAAAAGCTAGCCGAGGTGCTCGCTGAGACCTGTACTTCGCTGGGACTGGACGCCCGCGGCGCGACCCTGCTCCGGTTCACCAACAACGCGGTGTACGCGCTGGCCCGGGAGCCGGTGGTGGTGCGGATCGTCGGCTCGGTGGCGTTGCGGCACCGGGTCGGCAAGGTGGTCGCGGTGGCCCGGCATTTCGCCCGGCACGGCGTGCCCGCGATCCGCCTGGTGCCGGGGATCAAGCAGCCGATGCGGGTGGGTGAACACCTGGTCACCGTGTGGGTGAAGGTGCCGGAGAACGGACGGCGGGCCGGTTCGGCGGATCTCGCGCGCCTGCTGCGGAAGGTGCACGCGCTGCCGCCGCCGGAGGGCATCGGCGACTGGAATCCGCTGGACGACGTCCGCGCCCGGGTCGCCGACGCCGAGGAGCTCGGGCCCGACGACCGGCGGTTCCTGCTGCGCCGCTGCGCCGAGGTCGAGGCGGCGCTCGGGGAGCTGGACTTCCCGCTGCCGCGCGGCCTGGTGCACGGCGACGCGCATCCCGGCAACGTGATCGTGGGACCGTCCGGCCCGGTGCTCTGCGACTTCGATTCCTCCTGCGTCGGGCCGCCGGAATGGGACCTGACGCCGCTGGCGGTCGGCCGCGAGCGGTTCGGTGATCCGGCGGGCCGCTACCGCCTGCTGGCCGACGTCTACGGGTTCGACGTGACCGCGTGGGACGGCTTCGCCGTGCTGCGCGCCGCGCGGGAGCTGAAGCTGACCACCAGCGTGCTGCCGATCCTGCGCAGCCACCCGCAGGTGCGGGGCGAACTGCGGCGGCGCCTGGACGACCTGCGCGCCGGGCGTTCGGAATCCCGCTGGGACCGGTATTAACCGGCAGAAGCGGGCGGATGTCGGTCGGACTGGATTAATCCGGGCATTCGCCGACCGGATTGGACCGCTCGTCGTTTGCCTTCTCAACCACAGCACGTAGTGACAAATTCGGCCCGACTGATCACCCCAGAAGGCGGTATTTAACCACCCACAAGTGCAACTTGCAGCTACGGAGAGCCACCCTACCGGACGAGGTTCAGGCGCTTGCGCACCTGGTCCGCTTCCGGCCTGCCGAGCTCCTCCAGGATCGGCAGCGCCTCGCCGTAGTGCCGCCGGGCTTCCTCGACCTCGCCCGCCACCTCCGCGACCTCGCCGAGCACCTGCAGGATCCGGGCCTGTTCGAAGCGGGAGCCGCGGTCGGCCATGATCGCCAGCGCGGCGGTGAGGTGTTCGGCCGCGAGCGCGGTCCGGCCGTCCCGGCCCAGGGCGCGGCCGAGGTCGGTGCGAGCCCGGGCCACGTTGTACTCGTCGCCGCAGGCGGCCAGCAGTTCCTGGGCCCGGGTCAGCCGTTCGATCGCCTCGCCCGCGCGGTCGGCCTTGGTCAGCGTCGACCCGAGGTTGATCAGGGCCAGCCCGATGTCGTGCGGCCGGTCCAGTTCGGTCGACCGCCGCAGGTCCTCCTCGAAGTGGCCGAGCGCGTCGTCGAGGCGGCCCTGCGCCAGGGCGACCAGGCCGAGGCCCTCGACCGACCGGATCGCGATCACCGGATCCCCGGCGGCCAGCCCGCGGGTGTAGTGCCCGATCGCCTCGTCGAACCGCCCGGCGCCCCGGCACGCGGCGCCGCTGCGGTTGAGCATGAGGGCCTCGGCCGAGGCGTCGCCCATCTGCCGCGCGCAGCGCACGCCGAATTCGCTCACCGCCAGGAAGTCCCGGTAGTGCTTGTGCAGCAGGAACAGCGGCCACATCGCGGCGGCCAGCTGCCACCCCAGTTCGGGCAGCTCGTGTTCGAGGGCGGCCTGGACGGCGGCGACCAGGTTGATCCGCTCGCGTTCCAGCCAGTCCAGGGATTCCGCCCGGTCCGGGAGCGTCGCGGGATCCGGCGCGCGGAAGGCGTAGTCGTACGGGATCGGGTCCTGATCGGGCGTGACCAGGTGTTCGGTCGTCAAGGCGGCCCGCAGGTACCACTCGAGCATCCGGCGCAGGGCGGTGTCCCGGTCGGCCTCGGTCCCGTCGACCTGGGCCTTCCGCAGAGCATGCAGCCGGACCAGATCGTGGAAGGAGTAGCGGTCCTCCTCGACCTCGTCCAGCAGGCCGACCTCGATGAGCTGGTCGAGCAGCCGCTCGACCTCGTCGAGCGTCGCGTCCACCGCGGCCGCCGCCACCCCGCTGCCGAACTCGGCGCCCGGATGCGCGCCGAGCGCCCGGTACAGGCGGGCGGCCTCGGCGGGCAGCGCCTCGTAGGAGAGGTCGAAGGTGGCTTCCACGGACAGGTCCTCCTTGGCCGGGTCGGACAGGACCCCCAGTCTCCTCCTCTCAAGATCGACTGCCGCCTTCGTGAGCGACAACTGGGGTCGGTTCGTCAGCCGGGTCGCGGTCACGTAGAGCGCGAGCGGCAGCCCGGCGCAGAGCCGCACGACCTTGTCCGCGTCGAGGTCGCCGGGCCGGATCCGGTCCGCGCCCAGCGCCCGGTGCAGCAACTCCCGGCCGTGGTCGCCGGTGAACGGCGTGAGCTGGAGCAGCCGCGCGCCGTCGCGCACGGCCAGCTCGCCCAACCGGCGCCGGGTGGTCACCACGACCACGCTGGCCGCCGCGGCCGGGATCAGCGGCCGCACCTGGGCCGCGGAGTCGGCGTTGTCCAGGAGCACCAGCAGCGGGGTGTCCGCGGTGAGCGAGCGGTACAGCGCGGCCCGTTCCTCGACGTCGAACGGCATCCGCTCCGGCGGCACCCGCAGGGCGAGCAGGAACTGGCCGAGCAGCTCGCCGGTGTCCACCGGCCCCTTCGGCCCGAACGCGCCGAGGTCGGCGCGCAGCTGGCCGCGCGGGAACCGGGCGCGCACCCGGTACATCCAGTGCTCGGCGAGCGCGGTCTTGCCGATCCCGCCCGGCCCGTGGATCACCTGGATCGTCGGGCGGGCACGCGCCTCGTCCAGGATGCGGTCGAGCTGGGCCAGCTCGTCGGCGCGGTTGGTGAAATGCGCCTCGGGAACCTTGAGCTGACGTGGCACCGGCAGCTCGTCGCGCTGCCTCGCGGCGCGGCGGCGCGGGGCGCCGGACACGGTGAGTTCGACCGCGCCGCGGCGTTCCGGCCGGACACCGATGATCCGGGAGCCGTCCTCGCCGGTGGAAGGGTCACCCATCGCCGTTCGCCGTCCTCCTCCGCACGGGGTCCCCGGGCGGGACAGAGCATCGCCCATCGCGTGCGGAAAAACCGCGAAATCGATCAAACAGCCCGCCGACGGCGCAACCGGACACCCCATTCGGCCCAATCCCGCTTGCCGATCGGTCGAGCCGAGGGTTCTGTAGCGCTTTGTAGCGATTGGGTCCCAGGCCACCTAAGCTGTGGTCGTGGCCAAACAGATCACGCAGCGCGAATTGCGCAACGACACTCCGGCGATCATGCGGGCGGTCGAGGATGGCGAGAGCTTCGTACTGACTCGCAACGGGACACCCATCGCCGATCTCGTGCCGCATACCCAGCGCCCGGATTTCCTTCCGTTCACCGAGTTCGCCGAGCTGATGGCCGATCTTCCGCGCACCGCTCCGGAGACGTTCTTCGCTGAGCTCGATGCCGCGGTCGATCCGGATCCGTTTCGGGCCGCCGGTGAGGGTGAGCGCGAGTGACCCGAGGCGGAACGTCCACTCGCCCCCGGGTTTTGCTGGACACGTCCGCGGTGATCGATCTGCCGGACAGTGCCGATCTGCCCTCGGGGAGCGAGATCGCGATCAGCTCGATCACCTTGGCCGAGCTGTCCGCGGGTGTGCATGCCGCGACCGACGCCCGAGAACGCGCCGTGCGTTTGGTGCGACTCCAACGAGTCGAGGCCGCGATCGCTTCGCTGTCGTTCACCCCAGCGGCCGCTCGGAGGTACGGCCAGCTTTACGCCATGGTGCTGGATGCCGGACGTAATCCCCGGCCCCGGCGAATGGATCTGCTGATCGCGGCGGTAGCGGCGATCCACCAGTTGCCACTCGTGACCCGGAATGGCGCGGACTTCGCGGACCTGAGTCCAATACTCGAAGTCATCGCGCTTCCCGGCAGGAGCGAGAAGCGCTAGGCGACCGGGGCGCGGGTGAGGACGACGGCGAAGCCGAAGGCGAGGCCCATCAGGGTGAGTTCCAGCGTCGCCCACAGGGCGAACGCGGTGCGCTGGTGCCGGATGATGTGCGGCATCAGGCGCCACCGGGCGTGCGCGCCGAGCACGGCGATGCCGCCCGCGGTCACCAGTTTCAGGAGCACCAGCTGCCCGTAGGGCGTGGTGAACAGGCCCGCCCAGAAGCTCATGGTCGGGTTCAGCAGGATCTCGACGATGCCGTTGAACAGCCCGGTCACCGCGGACAGGATCAGGCACAGCGTGGCCAGCTTGGAAAACCTGGGCAGCGCGTGCGCGAGCAGGGTCCGGTTGCCGATGAGCAGCACGGTCATCGCGCCCAGGCCGCCGGTCCAGGCGACCGCGCTCATCACGTGCAGTTCCATCGAGATCATCGTGTAGTCGTGGTAGTTCCAGTTCGACGCGTGCCCGGTGACCGGCAGCGGGAGCAGCGCGAACAGGCCCACCCCGACCCGGACCTCGGCCGGGACCTTCTCCCCGTGCCGCACGGTCAGCACCCCGAGCACGGTCTGCACCAGCGCGAACGCCACGACCACCAGCAGCGCCTTGCCCGCGCCGATGGTCACCACGTAGTCCCAGACGTCACCGAGGCCGATCGTGGATACCTGGGGCCGGTATTCGGCGGTCTGCAGGATGAGCGCGACCAGCGCGGTCACCGCCCACACCAGCGAGGCCGCGACCGCGGCGGGCCGGGCGCGGGCCAGCACCGGTTCGCTCAGCTTCGGCCGGTCGTAGCCGACCAGCACGGACAGCAGCGAGAGCCCGATCGTGGCGACGGCGGCCAGGTCGAGCAGCACCCGCACCAGCGGGATGGCGGCCGAAACCACCTCGCTGACGTCCGTCACCCCCGGGATCGGGGTGGTCGCGCTCAACGCGATCCCGATCAGCGTGCCCGCGATCGCCGCGGTGACGACGCAGAGCACGGTGGTGTACCGGACGTCCGAGGTGGTCTCGGCCTTGGTCATCGCCTACTTCTCCGATTTCCCCATGCGCAGGGCCAGCGCCAGCCCGGCGCCCAGCACCACCACGGCGCCGACGATCCACACCCAGACCGGGACGCCGTCCGAACCGGAGTCCTGGCCGCCGCCGGGGGCGACCGTGCCCGCCGCGTTGTTCGCGCTCGGCGGCGCGGGGGTGCCGTTACCGGCCTTGGTCAGGGTGAACTTCAGCTCCGACGACACCGGGTGCCCGTCGGCGGAGAGGATCCGGTACCCGATGGTGTACTCGCCGGCCGGACCGAGCGGGCGCACCTGCGCGGTCACCACGTTGCTGCTGACCTGCACCGGGCCCTCGGTCCACTGGGTGCCGCCGGGCCCGGTCACCGCGACCTGGTTGACGTCCCCGGGCTGCACCGGGGCGTCGAAGGTCAGGGTGATCTTGCTCGGCCCGGTCTCCAGTTTCGCGTCCTTCGCCGGATCGGAGGAGACCAGCACGTTGTGCGCGAGCGCCGGGGTGGCCGTGCCGAGCACGGCCACCACCATCAGCGCCAGCGTGACGAACACCTTCCTCATTTCGCGGCACCGGCCTTGCGCGCCCGCAGCGTCGCGCCGACGCCGAAGCCGAGGCCGAGCGCGCCGACGACCAGCCCGGCCCCGCCGAGCCAGCGGGCGGTGTCGTCGCTGGCGTCCTTGGCGGCGGCCGCCTCGGACTTGTCGTGCCCCGGCTCGGCGGTGCCGCCGCCCCCGTGGCCTTCCTTCGCGGCGGCCAGTTTGACCGTCGGCGCGGGGTGCTCGGGCTCCTCGCCGTTCGGCGGGGTCGGCTGGTCCCAGTTGACGACCTTGCCGTTCTCGTAGGTCTGGCTCGCCGGGAGCAGCAGCTCGTCGGTGTTCGAGGGCAGCGTGCCGAGCGTGATCTCGAACTCCTGGAACTCGCTCTCGCCCGCGGCGATCTTGTTCCCGGGCTGCGCGGTCCAGCTGATCTTGGTGACCACCTCGGACACGTCCGCGCCCTTGGCGTTCTTCACCGGCGCGGGCAGTTTGGTCTTGGTGACCTCGGCGGTCCAGCCGGGCACCGGCTTGGCCCGGCCCGAGCTGATCGCGTACTCGGGCTTGACGTTCACCTCGACTTTCGTGGTGCCCGCGTCGGCCTCTTCGTTCGGCACGCGCAGCACGATCGCGCCGTAGCTGCCCTTGGCCGGCTGGTCCCCGTAGACGTTGGCGGTGACGTGCGCCGAGGCGACGCCCGCGCCGAGCAGGCCGGTCACCCCGACCGCGGCGGCGAGGAATCCGGCGCGTTTGAACATCCGTGTTTTCGACATGGCGAAATGCTCCTGAAGGAGTTGAGGGGCGGCGAGACCGGAAGATCTCGTCGAAGTTAAAGAAGCCGCACTATCCGCGGGAGCAAGGCGGAGCACGGCGGCCGTGGACGCGCCGGACCAGCAGCTCGGTGAGCGTCCGGCCGGTCGGCAGCGCCAGGGGCGGCCGCACCGGGCCGGGCGGCACCGGCATGGCGTGCCAGCGCACCGGCAGCAGCCGGCGCAGGCCGGTCGCCACGACCACCAGCAGCGCGTCGGCCCGCGCGAGGAGCAGCGCGGTCACCACGGTGGCCAGCGCGTGCGCGACGAACATCACGTCCCCGGGGAACGGGCCCGGGATGCCGCCGCCGTGCAGTTCGTGGTCGACGAGTTCGGTGAGCACCACGTGCAGGGCGAGCTGACCCGCGCCGAGCGTCACCAGCGTGCCGAGCGGACCCCGCGTCCGGTCGGCGAGCGCGGTGGCGATCCAGCCGATCAGCACGGTGAGCAGCAGGGTCAGCGCGCTGTCCGGAATGCCCCCGTCGGCCACGGCGTGCGCGGCGACGGCGAGCGTGGTGGAACTGGCGGCCAGTAGGGCTCCGCGTACGGCGCGTAACGCTCCACGTCCGTTCGGGGGCCTTTTCACGTCCTCAGGGTAGGAGACACCGGCACCCTCGCGCGACGGCCTCCCGCGTGGTGAGCACAACGTGAGAACGATCGTGGGGAAATTAATGAGAAATGGTTATTTTCCCTGATCAGAGCGTGCCTGATCAGGCAACGCACGGTGAAAGACCGTGGTGTGCAGGTTGCCGTTTCCCAGGTGATGGGGAACTGTGAGCCCACCATTGACGGCCTTGGGGGTCCGCGTCTTTGGCCGACTGGTCCAGACCCCTGGGGCTAGGCTGCTGCACCGAATGGGTTAACCAGTCGAAGGGAGGTCGCGCCGATCGCCCGGCGCGTACGCATGGCTACGGACTCAGAGGACGCCAGGCCAACGGAGGAAACGATCGTCGACGGTGGCGGTCGCGCTCAGGCGCCGGACACCACCGGCGCGGGGCACACCCCCGAGGAACACGTCCCGATCGAGCTGGCCGCGGAACAACCGGCGCGCACCGACCGCACGGTCTTCGGGATCGCCGCGGTCGTCGCGGTGATCATCATCGCGTGGGGCATCGCGTCCCCGTCCAGCCTGGCCTCGGTGGCGAAGACCCTGTTGAACAAGGCCGTCATCCCGTACGGCGGCTGGGCGTTCGTGCTCACCGCGAGCGGGTTCGTGCTGTTCGCCGTCTGCCTGGCGATCAGCCGGTACGGCCGCATCCCGCTGGGGCAGGACCGGGAGAAACCGGAGTTCCGCACCTCGTCCTGGGTCGCGATGATGTTCAGCGCCGGGATGGGCATCGGGCTGATGTTCTTCGGCGTCTACGAACCGGTGTCGCACCTGGCCAGCCCGCCGCCCGGCACCGCCGCGGCGAACTCGGACGAGGCCGTGCACACCGCGATGGCGACCACGCTGTTCCACTGGACCGTGCACCCGTGGGCGATCTACGCGGTCGTCGGGCTCGCGATCGCCTACAGCACCTTCCGCAAGGGCCGCAGCCAGCTGATCAGCTCGGTGTTCGCGCCGCTGTTCGGCAAGCGCCGCAGCGAGGGGCCGCTGGGCAAGGCCATCGACGTGATGGCGATCTTCGCCACCCTGTTCGGCTCGGCCGCGTCGCTCGGCCTGGGCGCGCTGCAGGTCGGCGGCGGGATGGCGTCGGTCGGCTGGATCGACAGCCCGGGCACCGGCCTGCTGGTCGCGATCATCGCGATCCTCACCGTGGCGTTCATCGCCTCCGCGGTGTCCGGGGTGGCCAAGGGCATCCAGTGGCTGTCCAACATCAACATGGTGCTGGCCGCGGTGCTCGCGGTGTTCGTGCTGGTGGTCGGGCCGACCGTGCTCATCCTGAACCTGGTGCCCGGCGCGATCGGCGACTACTTCCGCCAGCTCGCCGAGATGTCCGGGCGCACCGGGATGACCGGCGGCGAGCAGATGCAGACCTGGCTGTCCGGCTGGACGGTCTTCTACTGGGCGTGGTGGATCTCGTGGACCCCGTTCGTCGGCATGTTCATCGCGCGGATCTCCCGCGGCCGCACCATCCGCCAGTTCATCATCGGCGTGATCGCGGTGCCCAGCGTGGTGAGCCTGATCTGGTTCGCGATCTTCGGCGGCGCCGCGATCGACCGGCAGCTGCACGGCACCGACATCGCGGGCGCGGGCGGTGAGGAGGCCGCCACCTTCACGTTGCTGCAGACCCTGCCGTGGTTCGTGCCGATCGCGATCCTGGTGATGCTGCTGGTGTCGATCTTCTTCGTCTCCGGCGCGGACGCCGCGTCGGTGGTGATGGGCACGCTTTCCCAGCGCGGCTCGGTGCACCCGACCCGCAACGTGGTCATCTTCTGGGGCGTGCTGATGGGCGCGGTGGCCGCGGTGATGCTGATGGTCGGCGGGAACGACGGGCTGAAGGGCCTGCAGAACCTCACCATCCTGGTCGCCGTGCCGTTCGTCGTCGTGATGATCGGCCTCTGCGTCTCGTTGTGGCGCGATCTGCGCCACGATCCCCTGGTGCAACGGGAGGACGAAATGATGAAGGCCCTCGAGGAGATCCACGCCGAACGCACGAACTCCGATGGCAAGCCGCGGCGACGGCTCGCCCGGGGCCGTCGGTCATGAATCTCTTCGACTATGTGGCCGACCGCTGGGACAAGCTGTCCCTGCAGGCGCTGCTGCATGTGAGCGAGGTCGTGCAGTGCACGATCATCGCCGCGGTCATCGGGGTGCTGGTCGGGATCGCGGTGTACCGCAGCCCGATCGGCTCCGCGGTGGCCACCGCGCTCGCCAGCACGATCCTCACCATCCCCTCGTTCGCCCTGATCGGCCTGCTGATCCCGGTGTTCGGGCTGGGCGCGAAACCCGCGATCGTCGCGCTCGTGCTGTACGCGCTGCTGCCGATCGTGCGCAACACGATCGTCGGGCTGGGCGGGGTCGATCCGGCGGTGAGCGACGCGGCGAAGGGCATCGGGATGAGCCGCCTCGGCGTGCTGACCCGGGTCGAGCTGCGGCTGGCGTGGCCCGCGATCCTCGCCGGGATGCGGATCGCCACCCAGATGCTGATGGGCATCGCGGTGATCGCCGCGTACGCCAAGGGGCCCGGCCTCGGGCCGGAGGTGTTCTCCGGGCTGACCCGCGCGGGCAGCGCCAACGCGACCAACCAGGCGCTCGCCGGAACGCTCGGGGTCGTCATCCTCGCCCTGCTCCTCGAGGGCGTCTACTTCCTCATCGCCCGCTTCACCGTCTCAAGGGGTATCCGTGGCTGAAACTGCTTCCACCACAGAAAACGGTGGCGTCTCCGGGGTCGAGATCCAGCTGGAGCACGTGACCAAGCGGTACGCCGGATCCCGGGAGCCGGCCGTCAACGACGTGAACATGACCATTCCCGCGGGCAAGATCGTGATCCTGGTCGGGCCGTCCGGCTGCGGCAAGACCACGACCATGCGGATGATCAACCGCCTGATCGAGCCGACCTCCGGCAAGATCACCATCGGTGGTGAGGACGCCCTCTCGCTCAACGCGGACACCCTGCGCCGCAAGATCGGCTACGCGATCCAGCAGGCCGGGCTGTTCCCGCACTTCACCGTGGCGCAGAACATCGGCGTGGTGCCCGGCCTGCTCGGCTGGGACAAGAAGAAGGTCGACGACCGCGTCCAGGAGATGATGGACCTGGTCGGGCTGGACCCGAAGGACTTCGCCCAGCGGTACCCGCGCCAGCTCTCCGGCGGGCAGCAGCAGCGCGTCGGGGTGGCCCGCGCGCTGGCCGCCGATCCGCCGGTGCTGCTGATGGACGAGCCGTTCGGCGCGGTGGACCCGATCACCCGCGGCAACCTGCAGGACGAACTGCTGCGTCTGCAGGCCGAGCTGCGCAAGACGATCGTGTTCGTCACGCACGACTTCGACGAGGCCGTGAAGCTCGGCGACAAGATCGCGGTGCTCGGCAACCAGTCGTCGATCCTGCAGTACGACACCCCGGACGCGATCCTGGCCAACCCGGCCAACGACACGGTCGCCGGGTTCGTCGGCGCGGGCGCCTCGCTGAAGCAGCTGACCCTGCTGCGGGTGCGGGACGTCGAGCTGACCGACGCCCCGCTGACGGTCACGCTCGACCAGTCGCCGTCGACCGTCCGGGAGAAGATGGTCAACGGGCGCAAGCAGTTCGCCCTGGTGCTCGACGAGCGCAAGCGCCCGATCCGCTGGGTGCACGTGCGCGACCTCGGCACCGCGGCCTCGCTGCGCACCGCGGGCAAACCGCTGGGTGACGTGGTGAGCCTGCAGTCCACCCTGCAGGACGCGCTGGAGGCGATGCTCGCCGAGGGCGGCGGGGTGCCGGTCACCGGTGCGCGCGGCGAGTACGTGGGCACGATCGAGCTGGACACCGTGATGGACACGATCCGGCGGCTGCGCGAGGAACACGCCGACAACGCCGAGGGCGCGCGGTCATGACCGCCGTCGACACGCAGGGCTTCTCGACCGAGTCCGGTTCGAAGCGCGCCGACCGGGTCCGGCTGTTCGCGCAGCCGGCGGTCGTGGTGGTCATCCTCGCGGCGGTGCTGCTGTGGGCGCTCACCCGGGACAACGACAAGATCGAGGCGAAGAGCCTCAACTTCGCCACCCTGCTGACCAGCACCTGGCAGCATCTGCTGCTGACCGTCGCGGTGGCCGCGATCGTGGTGGCGGTCGCCGTGCCGCTGGGCGTGGTGCTCACCCGCACCTGGGCCCGGCCGGTGGCGCCGGTGTTCGTGGCGATCGCGAACATCGGCCAAGCGGCGCCCGCGCTGGGCATGATCGTGTTGTTCTTCCTGTGGACCGAATGGGAGGGCTTCTGGTGCGCGGCCCTGCCGATCGCGTTCTATTCGCTGCTTCCGGTGCTGCGCAACACGATCGTCGGCATCGACTCGGTCGACCCGGCGCTCACCGACGCCGGGCGCGGGATCGGGATGTCCTCCTCCGGCGTGCTGTTCCGCATCGAGCTGCCGCTGGCCGTGCCGCTGATCCTGGCGGGCCTGCGCACCTCGCTGGTCCTCGCGGTCGGCACCGCGACGCTGGCGTTCTTCGTCAACGGCGGCGGCCTCGGTGAGCTGATCGACACCGGCTACAAGCTCAACCGCGTCCCGGTGCTGATCACCGGCGCGGTGCTCGCGGTCGGGCTCGCGCTGCTGATCGACTGGCTGGGCGCGGTGCTGGAAGAGGTGTTCGGTCCGAGGGGACTGACATGAGGGCGCGGAGGCTGAAGGCGGCGTTCGCCGCCGCGCTGCTGTGCTTGCCGTTGTCCGGTTGTGGCCTCGAGGTGAACGCGTCGCTGCCGTTCAAGGTGCTGCCCGGCTCGATCCGGCCGACGCCGGGCCTGGAGGGCCTGGACGTGACGGTCGGGTCGAAGGACTTCACCGAGAACATCCTGCTCGGGTACATGGCGGAACTGGCGTTGTCCGCGGCGGGCGCGAACATCACCGACCTGACCGACATCAAGGGTTCGAACAGCGCGCGGCAGGCGCTGGTCGGCGGGCAGATCGACCTGTACTGGGAGTACACCGGCACCGGCTGGATCAGCTACCAGGGCAACACCGATCCGATCCCGGACGAGCAGAAGCAGTACGACGCCACGAAGGCGGCCGACGAGCAGCAGTTCGGGATCACCTGGCTGCCCTATTCGCCGGTGAACAACACCTACGCGTTCGCCACGACCGAGGCCTACGCGGCGCGGCACAACCTGAACACCACGACGGATATGACGAACTTCCTGAAGCAGCATCCGGACCAGGGGGTGTTCTGCCTGGAGACCGAGTTCGCCAGCCGGGCGGACGGTTTCCCGGGCGTGCAGAAGGCGTACGGGTTCCCGTCGACGAACATCAAGTCGTTCGGCATCGGCACGATTTATTCGTCGATCGCGAACGGGGCCTGCCAGTTCGGGGAGATCTTCACCACCGACGGCCGGATCGCCGGGCTCAAGCTCAAGGTCATGGCCGACGACAAGAAGTTCTTCCCGCAGTACAACGCGGCGCCGACGGTCCGCAAGGACTACCTGGCGCGGCATCCGGAGATCGAGCAGGTGCTGACGCCGGTGTCCAAGGCGCTGGACAACCAGCAGATGATCGAGCTGTGCAAGCAGGTCGACGTGGACGGCCGGGATCCCGGTGACGTGGCCCGGGACTGGATGGTGTCGAAGGGCTTCATCGAATCCGGCGCGAGCGCGGGCTGATCCGTGCGCCTGGTGCAGAAGCTGACCGCGCTGGCCACCGGCCTGTGCCTGCTGGCCGCGACCGGGTGCGGGCTGGATGTGAACGCGGCGCTGCCGTTCAAGGTGTTGCCGGGGTCCATTCAGCCGGTGCCGGAGTTGCGGGGGCTTTCGGTGACCGTGGGGTCGAAGGACTTCACCGAACAGATCCTGCTCGGCTATCTCGCCGAAATGGCGTTGTCGGCGGCGGGCGCGGAGGTCACCGATCTGACCGACATCAAGGGTTCGAACAGCGCGCGGCAGGCGTTGCTGGGCGGGCAGATCGACATTTCCTGGGAGTACACCGGAACCGGGTGGATCAGTTACCAGGGCAACACCGATCCGATTCCGGACGAGCGCGCGCAGTTCGAGGCGGTGAAGAAGGCGGACGAGCAGCAGAACGGCATCACCTGGCTGGATTTCTCACCGCTCAACAACACTTATGCCTTCGCCACCACCGAAGCGTATGCGCGGCAGCACAACCTGAACACGACCACGGATATGACGAACTTCCTCAAGGAACATCCGGACCAGGCGGTGTTCTGCGTGGAAACGGAGTTCGCCAGCCGGGCGGACGGTTTCCCGGGCGTGCAGAAGACGTATGGCTTCCCGGCGACGAACATCAAGTCGTTCGGGACCGGCACGATTTATTCGTCGATCGCGAACGGGGCCTGCCAGTTCAGGGAGATCTTCACCACCGACGGCCGGATCGCCGGGCTGAACCTCAAGGTGCTCGCGGACGACAAGAAGTTCTTCCCGCAGTACAACGCCTCGGTGACCATGCGCACCGAATTCCTCCGGGCGCACCCGCGATTGCGGCAGGTGCTGGAACCGGTGGCGAAGGCCATCGACAACCGGCAGATGATCGAACTGGGCAAGCAGGTCGACATCGACGGCCGGGACCCGGGCGACGTGGCCCGCGACTGGATGGTGTCGAAGGGATTCATCAAAACCTCTGGGGGCTGATCGGTGCGATCGGTACGGAAGAAGGCGCTCGCCCTGCTCACCGGCGCGTGCCTGCTGGCCGCGACCGGGTGCGGGCTGGATGTGAACGCGGCGCTGCCGTTCCAGGTGTTGCCGGGGTCCATTCAGCCGGTGCCGGAGTTGCGGGGGCTTTCGGTGACCGTGGGGTCGAAGGACTTCACCGAGAACATCCTGCTCGGGTACATGGCGGAAATGGCGTTGTCCGCGGCGGGCGCGAACGTCGTCGACCTGACCAACATCACCGGCTCCAACAGCGCGCGGCAGGCGCTCGTCGGCGGGCAGATCGATCTCTACTGGGAGTACACCGGCACGGCGTGGATCAGCTACCAGGGCAACACCGATCCGATCCCGGACGAGCGCGCGCAGTTCGAGGCGGTGAAGAAGGCGGACGAGCAGCAGAACTCCGTCACCTGGCTGGATTTCTCGCCGATCAACAACACCTACGCGTTCGCCGCCGCCGAGGCCTTCGCGGCCCGGCACAACCTGCGCACGGTCACCGATATGACGAACTTCGTGCGGCAACATCCGGAACAGGGGGTGTTCTGCGTGGAAACCGAGTTCTCCAGCCGTGCCGACGGCTTCCCGGGCGTGCGGAACGTCTACGGGATTCCGGTCCGGGAGACCAAACTGTTCGGCATCGGCACGATCTATTCGCTGATCGCGAGCGGGAGCTGCCCGTTCGGGGAGACCTCCACCACCGACGGCCGGATCGCCGGGCTCAACCTCCGCGTCCTCGACGACGACCGGAAGTTCTTCCCGCAGTACAACGCCTCGGTGACGTTGCGGAACGACTACCTGCGGGCGCATCCCGAACTGCGCCGGGTGCTGGAACCGGTGGCGAAGGCCATCGACAACAAGCAGATGATCGAACTGGGCAAGCAGGTCGACATCGACGGCCGGGACGCGGGCGACGTGGCCCGCGACTGGATGGTGGCCAAGGGATTCATCAAGACCAGCTAGACACCGAGCCGCTGCAGCAACTGCCCTTCCAGCCGGTCCAATTCCCCGGCGACCGCGCGGTGGGCGGCCTTGCGGCGCGCGGCGGGCATCCGTTCCGCGGCGCGCACGCTGGCGGCGAGCTGCTCGAGCGTGCCCTGGGTGTCGTCGGCGAACTTCCGGTCGTCGGCCGTGGCCCGCTGCGCGGCGCGCAGATCGGCGAGCCCGTCGGCCAGCCCGGCGATCCGGGCCCGCAGCGCGGCGCCGCGCCCGGTGAACTCGCTGAGCCGTTCGACCGGCACGCCGATCCTGCGGGCCTGGTAGCGGTCGTACGCCTCGCGCGCGACCCCGGCCGCGCGGACCGCGAGCGGCGCGAGCACCGGCAGCACGGCCGGGCCGATGATCTTGGCCACGCCGACCGCGTTGCGGGCGTTCTTCGGGGTCAGCCTGCTCTGCTTGCTGCCCTCCGCGGCCTTCTTGCGCGCCATGACCACCTCCGGTTGCTGCCGTCGGCGTCGAACTTACTGGTCCGCGCATCCGCGGGCACGTCGGCCGGGGGTCCAACCACATGACGGATGGCACTGTCGGGGTGGCCTTCTAAGGTGGGGACTGTGGGTAACGAGGTGCTACTGGATGCCGGGGCGGTCAGCCGCTGCCGGCGACGCGTGCATCTCGAGCACGACCCGGTCATGCTCGGTGTGCCGCTTTCCCCGCCGGATCCGGCCGCTGAGCAGCGGATAGCCGATGCCGCCGCGCATCGGGCGGAGATCCGGAACCGGCTGGTGCAGGCGACCGGCGACGGCTGGGTGACCGTCCCGCGCGAGCTGCCTTCGGCCGATCGGTCGCGGATGACCGAACAGGCCCTGGCCTCCGGCGCCGCGTACATCTGGGGCGCGCTGCTGCCGGTCGACCGGGAGGGCCACCGGCGCGGCGGGGCCGAGCTGCTGGTGCGCACCGCCACCGGATACGTGCCGGTGCTGGTGGTGCGGCACCGGATCACCGACCGCGGCGAAGGCGCCCCGACCACCGAACTCACCGATCTCGACCCGGCGAACGTCCGCCCCGATCCGGCGCGCCGCGTCCGCTCGCAACCGCGCGACCAGCTCCGCCTGGCCCACCTGCGGCGCATGCTGCAGACCCTCGGCCACGCCGAACCCGAACGCGCGCTCGGCGGCGTGATCGGCCTGGACGCCGATGTCGTGGTGTGGCTCGATCTGGACGCGCCGACCTGGCCGGGCGGGCGCACCGCGCTGGCCGAGTACGACAGCCGCTTCGCCGACCGGCTGGCGATCGCGCAGGCGGCCGAGGCCGGGCGGGCGGCGCTCGCCGAGCCGTCGCGGATCCTGGAATGCCGCCGCTGCCCGTGGTGGCCGACCTGCGAGGCGGAACTGACCAGCGTCCGGGACGTGAGCCTGGTGGTCCGCGGCGAAGACGCGATGGAACTGCGCAAAGCGGGCGTTTCCACAGTGGACAAACTGGCGGCGCTCAGCCCGTCCGACGAACCGCCGGTCGCCGCCTGGCCCGCCGAGGTGTTCGCCGACGCGATCGCCCTCGCCCGCGCCTGGCTGGCGGATCTCTCGGTCGTCCGCAAGGTCGACCGGGTCGAGGTCCCGCGCGCGGACGTGGAAGTCGACGTCGACATGGAGAGCTTCGGCGACTCCGGCGCCTACCTGTGGGGCTGCCTGCTCACCGGCGCCGACATCGGCCTGGAGCCCGGCTACCGCGCGTTCGCCACCTGGGAACCGCTGCCCACCCCGGACGAAGGCCGCTCCTTCGCCGAGTTCTGGGCGTTCCTCTCCGAGGTCCGCGCCCGCACCGCCGCCGCGGGGCTCACCTTCCGCGCCTACTGCTACAACGCCATGGCCGAGAACCGCTGGCTCTTCGGCTCGGTCGAACGCTTCGCGGGCGCCGAGGGCGTCCCCGCGCGCGCCGAAATCCAGTCCTTCGTGGATTCCGACGAATGGGTCGACCTCTTCCGCAGCGTCGCCGACCAGTTCCTCTGCTCGCACGGCAAGGGGTTGAAGGTGGTCGCCCCGGTCGCCGGTTTCCAGTGGCGCGACCCCGAAGCGGGCGGTGAAGCGTCGATGCGCTGGTACCGCGCGGCCGTCGGCATGGACGGCGAGGCCCCGGATCCCGCGCAGCGGCAACGCATCCTCACCTACAACGAGGACGACGTCCTGGCCACCCACGCCCTCCGCACCTGGATGACCGACCGCGCCATGCTCGAAGTCCCCTTCATGGGCGACCTCTGACCCCCACTGTCATGAGGGGACCCCTTCTAACACCCGGTGTCATGAGGGGACCCCTCCTGACGAATTTTGTCCGGAGGGGTCCCCTCATGGAAGCCCGGCGCCCGGTCAGCGGGGGGCCATGCGCAGGGAGCCGTCCAGGCGGATGACCTCGCCGTTGAGGTAGTCGTGCTCCACGATGTTCACCGCGAGCTGGGCGTACTCGTCCGGCCGCCCGAGGCGCTGCGGGAACGGCACCCCGGCGGCGAGCCCGGCCCGGAACTCCTCGGAGACCCCGGCGAGCATCGGGGTGTCGATGATCCCCGGCGCGATGGTCATCACGCGGATGCCGTGCTTCGCCAGGTCACGCGCGGCGGGCAGGGTCATCCCGGCCACCCCGCCCTTCGACGCGGAGTAGGCGATCTGCCCGATCTGCCCGTCGAACGCGGCGACCGAGGCGGTGTTGATCACCACGCCGCGGGCGTCGTCGGTGAGCGCGTCGGTCTTCGAGATCGCCTCGGCGGCCAGGCGCATGACGTTGAAGGTGCCGAGGAGGTTCACCTCGAGGACCTTGCGGAACAGCTCGAGGTCGTGCGGTCCGTGCTTCGAGATGATCCGGCCCGCCCAGCCGACCCCGGCGCAGTTGACCACGATCCGCAGCGGCGAGCCGGAGGCGGCGGCCTGGTCCACGGCGGCCTGGACCTGCTCGCTGTTGGTCACGTCCGCCTCGACGTAGGTCACGCCGTCGACCTGCTCGGCCTTCTCGATCGAGGCGGCCAGGTCGAGGGCGAACACCTTCGCGCCCTTGGCGGCCAGCGCCTTCGCCGTCGCCCCACCCAGGCCGGACGCCCCACCGGTGACTACGGCCGCGGTGTCGGTGATCTGCATTCTTTCTCCCGTGTCTTCGTTGACCTGCGTCGAACTGGCCACAGGTTAACGTTCGTTCGCGCTCGGCCGGGAGGGTAAGGCTCCTCACCCGTCGCGAGGAGTATTCGGCGGTGTCGGTTTCCGTTAGTGAGGAGGTCAACTCCGGCTGCGACCTTTCGGATATGAGCGCAGCTCGGATCGTCGTCATGGGTACCGGATACGTGGGGCTGACCACCGGCGCCTGCCTGGCCAGCCTCGGGCACCAGGTCACCTGCGTCGACGTGGATCACGCGAAGGTGGCGCGGCTGTCGGCGGGCCGGGTGGACATCCTCGAACCGGGGCTCGCCGAACTGGTCGGGCGCGGGCTCACCGCGGGCCGGTTGTCGTTCGTGGTCGGCGGGCGGGACGCCGTTCGCGACGCCCAGGGCGTGTTCCTGTGCGTGCCGACCCCGATGGGCGCGGGTGGCGCGGCCGATCTGCGCGCGGTCGAGGCCGTGACCAACGAGATCGGCGACGTGCTCCCGGCGGGCTGCGCGCTGATCACCAAGTCGACCGTCCCGGTGGGCACCGCGCGGCGGATCCGCGACCTGCTCGGCCGCGACGACATCCCGGTGGTCTCGAACCCGGAGTTCCTGCGCGAGGGCACCGCGGTCGCCGACTTCCTCGGCCCGGACCGGATCGTGGTCGGCTCGGACGACGCGGCGGCCGCCGAATGGGTGGCCGAGCTGTACCGGGACCTCGCCGCGCCGAGCGTGGTCACCGACGCCGCCAGCGCCGAGCTGGTGAAGTACGCGGCCAACTGCTTCCTGGCGATGAAACTGTCGTACGTGAACTCGATCGCCGAACTGTGCGAGCGGCTCGGCGCGGACATCGAGGCGGTGACCGAGGGGATGGGCCACGACCGGCGCATCGGCCGGTCGTTCCTCAAGCCCGGGCCCGGCTGGGGCGGTTCGTGCCTGCCGAAGGACACGCACGCGCTGGTGCGGATCGCCGAATCGGTGCGGTTCGACTTCGGCCTGCTGACCGCCGCCATCGACGAGAACGTGGCGCAGCGCGACCGGATCGTCGCGAAGATCGCGGGCGCGGTCGGCGGCGCGCTGGAAGGCGCGCGGATCGGGCTGCTGGGCCTGGCGTTCAAGGCGGGGACGAACGATCTGCGCGACTCCCCGGCGCTCTCGGTGGCCTCGGTGCTGGCCGCGCTGGGCGCCGAACTGACCGCCTACGACCCGGCGGTCGGCGGCGAGATCCCCGGGATGACCGTGGTGGACGACCCGTACCAGGTGACCAAGGGCGCGGACGCGGTCGTGGTGCTCACCGAATGGGACGAGTTCCGGCGGCTGGACTGGACGTACGTGTCCGAGCTGATGGAGGGCGACGCGGTGGTGGACACCCGCAACCTCCTCGACCCGCACCCGGTCCTGGACGCGGGCCTGTCCTGGCAGGGCGTCGGCCGCCCGCGTCCCCGGGCCCGGGTCAGCGCCTGATCGTTAGTTGGGGTTGCGAAGTTTTGGCCGTATCGTCGAGGTGTGTTCACGACGAGGCCGGAACTCATCGGCACCCACGGCATGGTCGCGTCCACGCACTGGCTGGCTTCGGCGGCCGGGATGGCGGTGCTGGAGGACGGCGGGAACGCGTTCGACGCGGCGGTCGCGGCGGGGTTCGTGCTCCAGGTCGCCGAACCGCACATGTGCGGCCCCGCCGGCCAGGTCCCGGCGATCTTCGCGACCGCGGGTGACCGAACGCCGAAGGTGTTGTGCGGGCAGGGGGTCGTACCGGCGGCGGCCACCCCGGAGCATTTCGCGGACCTCGGGCTGGACCTGATCCCGGGCAGCGGGCTGCTCCCGGCGACCGTGCCCGGCGCCTGGGACGGCTGGCTGCTGCTCCTGCGCGACTACGGCACGAAAAGCCTGCGCGATGTGCTGAGCTACGCGATTTCCTATGCGAGCCAAGGGGTTCCGCTGGTCACGCTGGTGACCACCACGATCGGGCTGGTGTCCGCGCTGTTCGCCGAGCACTGGCCGACCTCGGCGGAACTGTGGCTGGTGAACGGCAAACCACCGGTCCCGGGAACCTTGCACCGCAATCCGGCGCTGGCCCGGACCTGGCAGCGCCTGCTCGCCGAGGCCGAGTCGGCGACCGGCCGCGAGGCGCAGATCGACGCCGCCCGCCGCGCGTGGTCGCAGGGTTTCGTCGCGGAGGCGATCGACGCGTTCTCCCGGCGCGCGTTCCGCGACGACTCCGGCCGCGACCACGCGGGCCTGCTCACCGGCGACGATCTCGCGAAGTGGCGGGCGAGCTACGAGGATCCGCTGATCACCGACTTCGGCGACTGGAGCCTGGTGAAATGCGGCGCGTGGACCCAGGGCCCGGCGCTGGCCCAGCAGCTCCTGCTCCTCGACGGTTTCCGCGACGAACTGTCCTATGTGGATGGTGTGCCGACCGCGCGGACCGTCCACCTGGCCGCCGAGTGCACCAAACTCGCCTTCGCCGACCGCGAAGCCTGGTTCGGCGACAGCCCCGACGTGCCGTTGAGAGCACTGCTCTCGAAGGAGTACATCGCTCTCCGCCGAGAGCGGGTGTCCCAAACCGCAAGCGGTGCTCTCCGTCCCGGCGCCCCGGACGGCCGGGAACCCCGGATGCCCGCGATTCTGGAGGATCTGCGCGGGATTCCGGCGGGCGTGGGCGCGATCGGGGAGCCGACGATCGGCCCGACCGGAACCGCGCGCGGCGACACGGTTCATCTGGACGTGGTGGACGCGGCGGGGAACATCGTGTCGGCGACGCCTTCGGGGGGTTGGTTGCAGTCCAGCCCGGCCATCCCGGAACTGGGCTTCTGCCTGGATTCCCGGGCCCAGATGTTCTGGCTGGAACAGGGCTTGCCGAACTCCCTGGCCCCCGGCAAACGCCCGCGGATCACCCTGTCCCCGTCGATGGCCCTGCGCGACGGCGAACCGGTGCTCGCCTTCGGCACCCCCGGCGGCGACCAGCAGGACCAGTGGCAGCTGTGCTTCTGGCTCGCGCACGTCCTCGGCGGCCTGAACCTGCAAGCCGCGATCGACGCCCCCGCCTGGCACACCACCGCGTTCCCGAGTTCCTTCTACCCCCGCTCCTGGGCCCCGCGCGAACTCATCGTCGAATCCCGCCTAGGCGAGGCCACCCTGACCGACCTCCGCGACCGCGGCCACGAAATCGTCGACGCGGGCCCCTGGGCCCTGGGCCGCCTCTCCGCGGTCTCCCGCGACCCGGCCACCGGCCTCCTCCGCGCCGCCGCCAACCCCCGAGGCATGCAGGGCTACGCCACCGGCCGCTAACCGCGAGTCCCCCGTTCCGGTCGCGCGAGTTCCCCGTTCCGGTAGCCGAGTTCAACACTCAGGCAAGCGAACTACACACTCGCGTACGCGAATTCAACGTTCGGGTACGCGAACTACACACTCGGGGAGGTGAGTTCGCTATCCGGTGGGGTCTTCGGCGATGACCCAGTACTCGGTGAAGCGGCCGTCGGCGTGGCGCAGGAGGTCGTGGCCGTGGAATTCGGCCGGGGTGCCGGAGAGGTGGCCGCGGCCGACCCAGCGGGCGGCGATCAGGTCGCCCGAGGCGATCGGGCCGACGGCGATCGAGAAGGTCAGGTCGTCGAACATCTCCCGGCCCTGGCGGATGATCGCGGCGAGGGAGTCCGGGCCAAGGGCGAAGCCGGGGCGGCCCGGCCAGTTGCCGACGAAGTCCGGGGACACCACCTCGCGCGCGATTTCCTCCAGCGAAGCCAGGTCACCGTTCCACAGGTCGTTCAGCCAGCGTTCGTACTTCATGCCTGCCACAGCCAGAACTCGATTCCTTGGTTGTCCACACATTCGGCGCTGAGCCCGTAGGACTCGCGGGTCGGTTCGGCGGCCTGGCCGCCCGCGGCGCGCACCCGGGCCACGGCGGCGTCGAGGTCGTCGACCGCGTACATCAGTTTCCAGCCGACCTGCCGACCCGGGCCGCCCCACAAACCACCGGGCAGCCCGCTGCCTTCGACACCCCAGCCGCCTTCCACCCGGCCCGGCGAGAACTGCCAGCCCAGCACCGCGCCGTAGAACGCCTTCGCCGCTTCGGCATCGGGCACCTGGAAGGTGAAGTACCCGGCTTCGCCGTGCCGGGGGGCGGTTTCCCCGGTCGCGGTGCGCGCGGGGGCTTGGGCGACCAGCCAGCGCTGGCCGAACGGGTCCCGGATGGACGCGTTGCGACCGTGCCCCTCATCGCGGGCCGGTTCGACGAGTTCGGCACCGAGCGAGACCGCCGCCGAAACGGCGGCGTCCACATCGGACACTTCAACGCGCAGGCTCGCGCCGCCGGAGGGGGCGGCGACGTGGCCGATTTCCGGGAACTCCTCGGCCAGCATGAGCACGCTGTCGCCGATCGCCAGTTCGGCGTGCCCGATCCGGCCGTCGTCCATGACGATCGGATCCGCTCGCCGCCGCGCCCCGAACACCTCGACGTAGAAGTCGAGGGCCCGCCGCGCGTCCGACACGGCGAGATAGGGGGTGAGCGAGCGGAGTTCGGCTCGCGCGGGAGATTCGGTGGTGGTCATTTCGCCTCCAGGAAGGATCGCGCGCCGCAACTCGTCCCGCAGCGTCGCCGCGAAATCGGGATCGGGAGCCACCGCGCGCACGGGTTCGCGGAGGGCGTCGAACGGATCAGTCATCCCGGCCCTCCTTCTCGTCGTAGGCCCGCCGGAACGCGGCCTTCGCCCGCACCAGCAGGGCTTCGGTCGCGTGCACGGTCCGGTCCAGGTGTTCGGCGACCTCGCGCACGCCCAGGCCGTCCAGGTACCGCAGGGTCAGCGCCGCCCGGTGGTGCGCGCCGAGCGAAGCGAGCACTTCGTGCGCCACGATCGCGTCGAGTTCGGAATCCCACGGGTCGGTGTGCTCCGGCTCGGTGTCGTGCACCAGCCGCAGCCCCCGCTCTTCCCGTTCCCGCCGCCGCCAGTGGTCGACCAGCTTGTGCCGCGCGATCCCGATCAGCCAGCCGGTGCTCACCGGCGGCGCACCGGGCGCGCGACACGTCCGCACCGCCCCGAGGAACGTTTCCGAAGTCAGTTCCTCGGCGAGCGTCCGGTCCCCGCACCGGGACAGCAGGTACCCGTACACCTCCGGCAGCGCCGACTCGTACAGATCGAGCAGCGCGAAGGCCGGGTCCGGTCGTACCCGTGGATCCGTCACACCTGCATCGTCGTCCGGGGACTCGACTTTCCGACGGGCGAATCGCCAAGTTTTTCGCGCTTCATCCGGACGGTGACCAAATGCCGCCGCTCGCCGCCGAGCAGCCGGTACACGCTGACCAGCCAGGTTCCAGCCCGCGCTGCCACCCGATCGAGGTAATCCTGCGCGCAGGCGGTCGTGTACCGCACCAGCCACGCCTCCCGGTGCGCCCGCCGGTGCTCGAAGCAGAACCCCATGTCGTCGGCGACTTCGACGAGCCCGCGTGCTGGCGGATTCCGGACATGTTGATGCCCCAGCACCCGCTGGGGGCGGGGGGACGACTTCGTCGGTGAAGTGATCTGGACGGGTGTGATTGACTCGGGAGTAGGAGGTGGCCATGCCGACGACGCACTTCCACAGCTGCACCCTGTGCGAGGCGACCTGCGGGATCGCGGTGACCGTCGAAGGCGATCGCGTACTGGACATCCGCGGCGACGACCAGGACCCCTTCTCCCGCGGCTACATCTGCCCCAAGGCGACCGCGCTCGCCGACGTGCACCACGATCCGGACCGCCTGCGGCATCCGATGGTCCGGGCCGGGGACGACTGGTTCGAGACGAGCTGGGACGCGGCGTTCGAACTGGTCGCCGCCGGGCTGAAGGACGTCCGCCGCCAGTACGGCAAGGACGCGCTCGCCGTGTACATCGGGAACCCGAGCGCGCACAACCTCGGGCTGCTCACCTTCGGCCTGCCGTTCTTCCGGTCGCTCGGCACCCGGAACGAGTATTCGGCGACCTCGATCGACCAGCTCCCGCACATGCTCGCCGCGCTGCAGGTCTTCGGCAACCAGTTCCTCATGCCGGTGCCCGACGTCGACCGCACCGACCTGTTCATCTGCCTCGGCGGCAATCCCGCGGTGTCCAACGGCAGCATCATGACCGCGCCGAACATCCGGGTCCGGCTCAAGGCGATCCGGGACCGCGGCGGCCGGGTCGTGGTGGTCGACCCGCGGCGAACCGAGAGCGCTGCTCTTGCTTCGGAGCACTGCTCTATCCGGCCGGGGACCGACGCGGCGTTCCTGTTGTCGGTGATGCACGTGTTGTTCGAGGAACGATTGGTGCGCCTGGGGCGGCTCGCGCCGCATGTGCGGGGGCTCGGCACGCTGCGGGTGGTCGCCGACGGGTTCGCGCCGGAGGTCACCGCGGCGGCCACCGGCCTGGATCCGGAGTGGGTCCGCGCTCTCGCGCGAGAGCTGGCGTCAACTTCGAGAGCAGTGCTCTACGGGCGAGTAGGGATCTGCACCCAGGAGTTCGGCGGGCTGGCGGCGTGGCTGGTGCTGGTGGTCAACGCGTTGACCGGGCATCTGGACGAACCCGGGGGCGCGATGTTCACCTCGCCCGCCATCGACGCGGTACCGCTGGCCGCGGCGGCCGGGCAGCTGGGCTCGTTCGGGCGGTACCGCAGCCGGGTGCGCGGGCTGCCCGAGTTCAGCGGTGAACTGCCGGTTTCCGTGCTGGCCGAGGAAATCGACACCCCGGGTGAGGGGCGCATCCGCGCGCTGATCACCTCGGCCGGGAACCCGGTGCTGTCCACCCCGAACGGCGCGCGGCTCGACCGGGCGCTGGCCGGGCTCGACTTCATGGTGAGCATCGACCCGTACCTCAACGAGACCACCCGGCACGCGGACGTCATCCTGCCGCCGACCGTCCACTTGGAACGGTCGCATTACGAACTGGCGCTGGCGAACTTCTCCGTCCGCAACACCGCGAAGTACTCTCCGGCGATCTTCCCGCGCGCCCCGGATCAGCGCCACGACTGGGAAATCTGCCTGGAACTGGCCACCCGCGTGCTGGGCGGCGGATCCGCGGTCCGGGCGCTCGCGCGTCGCCTCGGCCCGGAGGCACTGCTGGAACTCGGCCTACGCGCCGGACCGCACGGCCTCCGGAAACTCCGCGGTTCGTTGTCCTTGGCGCGCTTGAAGAAACAGCCGCACGGGGTGGACCTCGGCCCGCTGGAACGCCGGTTGCCCGGCCGGGCCAAGAAGATCGACCTCGCGCCGCGGCTCTACCTCGACGATCTGCCGCGCCTGCGGGCCCGCCTCGAACGGCAGCCCGCCGACGAACTCCTGCTCATCGGGCGACGCCAGTTGCGCAGCAACAATTCCTGGATGCACAACAGCCCGCGGCTGGTCAAGGGCAAACCGCGCTGCACCCTGCTGATTCACCCCGAAGACGCCGCGCGCCGGGGCCTCGCCGATGGCGACACCACCACGCTTTCCTCCCGTGCGGGGGAAATCGAGGTGCCGGTCGAGGTCACCGACTCGATCATGCCGGGGGTGGTGAGCCTGCCGCACGGCTGGGGTCACCACCGCCCGGGCGTGCGGCTGCGGGTGGCGAGCGAGCACGCCGGGGTGAGCGTCAACGACGTCACCGACGAGCACTTCATCGACGAACTGACCGGCACCAGCGCGGTTTCCGGGCTGCCGGTGCGGGTCGGCGTCGTGAGTGCCGCGGACGGCTCCCCCGCGCCCGCGGCACTCACGTCCCCCTCTGCCGCCGAACGCGCCTAGTAGCGGACCTTCCGGGCCTTGGCGTACCGGTTGTTCGGGGGCAGCCAGCACAGCACCAGCGCGATCAGGCCGAGCGCCATCGCCGCCCAGCTCGTCGCCGAGACCGACGCGGGCGAGTAGTCGCTGATGATCAGCAGGTGCGGCAGCAGCGCGAGCACCGCGCCGACCGTGATGAGCACCCGCGCCCAGGTGGCCGCCTTGAGCGCGCACAGCCCGAAGATCAGCAGCCAGGCCGCGAAGAACAGCGCGAAGCCCGCGCGGGCGACCAGGGTGGCCATCCGTTCGTCGATCGCGGCGTCCCAGAGCAGGCCGGACAGGCCCTTGACGTCCTCGGTGCTCATGCCTTCGGGCAGGCCCATGTCCGGCAGGAGCTTGTCCATGGCCTCGTTCAGGTTGGTGGTGGCCAGGTCCCGGCCACCGGCGAAAACCAGGACCGCGCCGACGACCGCGGCCAGCGCCGCCGCCACCGCGGTGCCGACCAGGGCCAGCACCGTCGGCGGCCGCGAGGGCGGCGCTGGGGGCGCGATGGGAGCGGCTTGTGCATACGTCACGAGCGTATTTCTCCTTGCGAAGGTGGGGACGAATCCGGTCGTGCGGAACGGCAACGACCATTCGGGCTGCGAAAGTGTGCCACGAGTGGAATGCTGGTGACAGCGAATCCGGAAATGATTTCGAGATTACTTTTACTGCATCCGAGATTAGTTTCGCCGGGGATACACTCTTGCGCTATGACCGAACCCGGGCCGTTGCGACTGCCAGCCGTGAACCGGAGAAGTCGATTGCTGCAGAGCCCCCAAGCCCTGCTGGACACCACGATGGACCAGCTCAGGACGCTGATCGCGGTCCGGGAAGCCGGGACCGCGCTGGGCGCCGCGCGCCTGCTGGGGCGGGAGCAGTCGAGCATCCAGAAACAGCTCGACACCCTCAACCGCAACTTCCGCGAACTCTGCGGCGAACCGTTGGTCCGCAAACAGGGACGCGGAAAAGACGTGCTGTTCACCGGGACCGGAGAAGCGCTCGTCGAGATGGCACGGGACACGTTGAGCGGCTGGCTGGACGGAATCCACGAATGCCGCCGCCACCTCGGGGAAACGCTCACCGTCGGCACCACGCGATTCACACTCGGGTACCTGGCGAGCGCGGGGGAACGGGTCGCCGGGGAGTTCGAGCGGCGGGGGATCGAGCTCAAGGTGGTGCACGTGCGGACCCGGGATCTGCTGGATTCGTTGCTGTCCAAGCAGGTCGACGTGGTCTGCGGCAGCGTGGTGACGGCCGAGGACGAGCGGCTCGAGGCGTTCGACGTGATGGAGTGGCGGCGCGGCGGGCTGTCCGTGCTGACGAACCTGCCCGAGGATCAGCTGCCCGGGCCGTCCGCGGGAGCCAGCGAACTGCGCTCGCTGCCGCTCGTGGTGCCGGCGAGCGGGTTGATCACCGGGTTCCTGCAGGGCTGGTTCGGCGCGGACTACCGGAACAAGCTGGACATCGCGGCCGAGATCGACGCGGTGCACTACGGGTTCGAGCTGCTGCGGTCCGGGCTGCTGCGCGGCTGCATGCTGGTCACCAGCGGCGTCGGGCAGGCGGCGAGCGACGGGCGGCTGCCCGACGGCGAGGGGTTGCGCAAGATCGAGCTGATCAACGACATCGGGCCGAAGCTCGAGGTGCTGGTCGGCGCGTTCACGCGGCAAGGCGAGAGCACCGCTCACGATTCGGAGCACCCGCTCACGCTGCTGTGGCGCGCCCTCGCCGCCCAGAACGCCGAGTGGAAGAACAACTGGTGGAAGTAGCGGGCTGCCCGGCTCGCTCGTCGCTCCCGCCCGGAATCCGCGCGAAGTCGGCAAAGTGCGCCAACTGGGGGTCGCACTTTGCCGACAGAGTGCGGTCTTGCGCGGGCCGGAGGAAGGTGCTTGGCCGGTGGAGATCGGGTTCCGCGGGGGCGGGGCCGCACTTTGCCGGCTGAGTGCGGGGGGCGCTCGCCGGGGGGCACTTGGGGAGAAAGTGCCCCCCGGCGTTCCCCGCGAAGGGGGTCAGACGCGCGGGTCGGGGAGGGCGCGGGCGAGCAGCAGCACCAGGAGCGCGCCCGCCGCCTGCACGGCCATCACCAGGACGAACGCGTCGCGCATGCCCAGCAGGTCCGGGTGGCTGAGCGAGGCGAACAGGCTGCCCAGGGTCGCCACGCCCAGCGCGAGCGAGGTCTGCTGGGTCGTGGTCAGCACCCCGCTGCCCACCCCCGCCCGCTCGGCCGGAACGCGGGACAGCACGATCCGGAACAGCGTGGTCATCGCCATCCCCTGCCCGATGCCGCAGAGGAGCATCCCGGGCGCGAGGTCGAGCGCGTTCACCTCCGGCCAGGACAGCAAGGTCGCCCCGATCAGCGACAGGATCCCGATCGCCTGCAAACCGGCGCCGGCCACCACGACCTTCTGCCCGAACCGGGCCACCAGGCGGCTGCTCACCAGTGAGGTGCCGAAGAACCCGATCGCCATCGGGGTCAGCGCCAGGCCGGAACCCATCGGCCCGAGGTGCAGGCCGTCCTGCAGCGTCACCGCGTAGACGAACATGAACCCGCCGAACCCGGTGAAGAACGGGACGCCCACCGCGAGCCCGCGCCGCATGCTCGGCATCCGCATGATCGACGGCGGCAGCAGCGGCACGCCACCGGCCCGTTCCAGCCGCCGCTCGACGGCGAGGAAACCGGCCGCCGCGAACGGGGACGCGGCCAGCAGCAGCCAGGCCCACACCGGCCAGCCGAGCGCGCGGCCTTCCATCAGCGGGATGAGCAGGGTCAGCAGCGTGACGCCGAGCAGCACGGTGCCCCAGCGGTCCACGCCCATCGGGTTGGCCGAACGGGTCTCCGGCAGCGTCCGCTTGGCGAGCAGCAGGCCGATCAGGCCGATCGGGACGTTCACCAGGAAGATCGGCCGCCAGCTCGTCCCGGCGATGTCGGCCGCGACGAGCACCCCGCCGAGCAGCTGGCCGATGACCGTGGAGATCCCGCCGGTCGCGCCGTACAGGCCGAGTGCCTTCGAGCGGCGCTCGCCCTCGGTCGTGGCCTGGATGATCGACAGCACCTGCGGCAGCATCATCGCCGCGGACGCCCCCTGCGCCGCGCGGGCCAGCACCAGGGTCAGCGCGTCCGGCGCGAGCCCGCACGCCAGCGAACTCACCGTGAACGCGGTCAGGCCGATCATGAACAGCCGGCGCCGCCCGAACGCGTCGCCCAGGCGGCCGCCCACCACGAGCAGCAGCGCATACGCGATCCCGTACCCGGCGACCACCAGTTCCAGGGTCGCGGTCGAGGCGTTCAGGTCGGCGTTGATCGTCGGCAGCGCGACGTTGACGATGAAGAAGTCGATCAGTGGCAGGGCCGCCCCCAGCAGCACGGTGATCAGTCCGGCGGAGGTCAGTCCCGGCCCGAGGGGTCGCCCGGCCGCACGGGTGGTCGGCTCGAGCAAGGTCTGGGTTGTCATGGGTACCAGGTTGGGGCCGTTCCGAAACTGGTACCAGGAGCCTGTTTATCCAGGTATCAGGACTACCTGGTAACAGGATGAGGGTTGTGCGAGAGTGTTCGCATGACCACCGCCGTCCGTCCCGATCTCCCGAGCGACGCAGCCGAACAGCAGCCGACCGCTCAGCAGAGCGACGCGGTCCGGCGGCGGGAACTGGCCGCGTTCCTGCGCAGCCGCCGCGAGCGGATCACCCCGGACCAGGTCGGCCTGCCCCCGGCCGGCCGCCGCCGCACGCCGGGCCTGCGCCGCGAGGAGGTCGCGCAGCTCGCCGGGGTCGGGGTCACCTGGTACACCTGGCTCGAACAGGGCCGCGACATCAACGCGTCCGAGCAGGTCCTGGAGGCGATCGCCACCACGCTGCGCCTGGACCGGCACGAGCGCGCGCACCTGTTCACGCTCGCCGGTGCGCCCGAACCGGTGATGGCGAAGGAATGCCGCTCGGTCACGCCCGCGGTGCACGCGATGCTGCGCAAACTGGAGCCGTTCCCCGCGGTGGTGAAGAACGGGCGCTGCGACATCCTCGCCTACAACCGCGGCTACGACTGGCTGATGGGCGGCATCGAGCAGATCCCGTTCGAGGAGCGCAACACCCTGCTGCAGGCGCTGCTCAACCCGTCCTGGCGCGAGCGGCTGGTCGACTGGGAAGAGAACATGCCGCGGGTGGTCAGCGCGTTCCGCGCCGCGATGGCCGAGCACATCGCCGAACCGAGCTGGAAGTCGCTGGTGAAACGGCTGCGCGCGGAGTCCCCGCTGTTCGAGAAGCTGTGGAACCAGCACGACGTGACCAACAACCGCGTGGTGACCAAGCGGTTCCTGCACCCCGAGGCGGGGCTGCTGCAGTTCGACTTCACCTACCTGTGGCTGGGCCGCCGGTCCGAGATCCACGTGACCAGCTACCTCCCGGACCCCGAGACCGCGGCCAAGCTCCCCGTTTTCTGACCCACCCGGAGTAATGCCGGTGTCGTAACGCAACAGCCGCTTTACGACCGACGCGCGACGGCCCCCGGGTGACGTAACTTCACTTGCGTGATCCGTGCCGTGCGTCAGTACCTGCCCAGCCTGGGCGACGTGCTGCTGACCGTCCTGCCGCTCGGGTTCGTCCTCGGCGTGACCTCCGGCGCGAACCGCTGGCAGCACGACGCGCCCCGGCTGGACACGCTCGGCTACCTGTGGCTCATCGCCTGCGCGCTGCCGTTGCTGGTGGCCCGCCGGTTCCCGCTCTCCGCGTTCGCGGTGACCGGCGTGCTGACCGTCGCGTACTACGCGGTCTACGACACCGGCGGCCCCGCGGCCGTGCTGCCGACCATCGCGCTGTTCCTGCTGACCCGGGACCGCGGCCCGCTGATCGCCGGGATCGCCGGGACCCTGGCGATCGGGATCGGCTTCTACGGCGTGCACCTGGCCACCGGCGGGACCCTCGTCACCGACGCGCGCGCCGCGCTCCCGATCGCCTG
This sequence comes from Amycolatopsis anabasis, assembly GCF_009765355.1. Lineage (GTDB taxonomy): Bacteria > Actinomycetota > Actinomycetes > Mycobacteriales > Pseudonocardiaceae > Amycolatopsis > Amycolatopsis anabasis. The sequence goes on from NZ_VTHK01000001.1 coordinate 412,094, forward strand.
GATCGCGGCGGTGGTCGGCATCGGCACCGCGGTGCGCAACCGGATCGCCGCGAACCGGGCCGCCCGCGAGCAGGCCGTCGAACACCAGGAACGGATGGCCGAACAGGAACGCCTGCGGATCGCGCGCGAGGTGCACGACGTGGTCGCGCACAGCCTCGCCATGATCAACGTCCAGGCCGGGGTCGCCGCGCACGTCGCCGACCGGCGGCCCGAACAGGCCAAGGAGGCGCTGCGGAACATCAAGGAGGCCAGCGCCGCCGCGCTCACCGACCTGCGGGCCACCCTGGCGGTGCTGCGCGGTCAGGACCACGCGCCCGCGCCGAGCCTGGACCAGATGGCCGAGCTGCTGGAGCACACCCGCACCGCGGGGCTGACCGTCCGCGTGCACGGTTCGCCCGGGAACCTCCCGGCGCCGACCGACGCGGCGGCCTACCGGATCCTGCAGGAATCGCTGACCAACGTCGTCCGGCACGCCAACCAGCCGAAGCACGTCGATGTCCACTTCGGACGCGACGGCGGCAGCCTCGAGCTGGTGGTGCGCGACGACGGCATGGGGGCGACCGAACCGAAGATCGGCAACGGCCTGCGCGGCATGCGCGAACGGGCCGAGGCACTGGGCGGCCGGGTGCGGGCGACGGCCGTCGAAGGTGGGTTCGAGGTCCGCGCCGAACTCCCGATCCAGGAGGAACACCGGTGACCATCCGCGTAGTGCTCGCCGACGACCAGGCGCTCGTGCGCGCCGGATTCCGCGTGCTGCTGGAGACCGAGGACGGGTTCGAGGTCTGCGGCGAGGCCAGCGACGGGGGCCAGGCCGTGGCGCTCGCCGAGGAGTACAAGCCCGATGTCGTGGTGATGGACATCCGGATGCCCGGCGTGGACGGCCTGGAAGCCACCCGGCGGATCACCCGGAACCCGGAGCTGGGCGGGGTCAAGATCCTGGTGCTGACCACGTTCGACGTGGACGAGTACGTCTACGACGCGCTGCGCGCCGGGGCCAGCGGGTTCCTGCTCAAGGACACCGACCCGCCGGAACTGCTGCGCGCGCTGCGTGTGGTGGCCTCCGGCGAGGCGCTGCTCGCGCCCACGGTGACTCGGAGACTCATCTCCGAATTCGTCGGCCGCCCGGAGAACCGGCGCATCGACACCGGGGCGATCCGGCAGATCACCGAACGCGAACGCGAGGTCCTCGCGCTCGTGGCGGGCGGGCTGTCCAACGACGAGATCGCCGCGCAGCTGGTCATCTCCGCGGCGACCGCGCGCACGCACGTCAGCCGGATCATGACCAAGATCGGCGCCCGCGACCGGGCCCAGCTGGTCGTGCTGGCCTACGAATCCGGCCTGGTCACCCCGCGCGGCGGGAACTAGGGTCTGCGGCCCAGCTGGAGGACCAGCCGGACCAGGAACACGACGGCCAAGGCGACGACGAAGGCGATTTCCAGCAGCATGCGGCTCCTTCCTTCTGCGCAGCCGATGCTCCGTCGGGAGGACGTGCCGCCGGGGGAGGTGCGTGGTCCGACACGGCCGACTTCACCCACAAGGGTGGCCGCCGTCCATCCGGAAGGGGGACGGGTCGTTATCGGGGATCCCCGCCCGGTGCCGGTGACGTGCGACTATTCTCGGCGCGTGCGTCGAGCGTTGATTACCGGTATCACCGGTCAGGACGGCCAGTACCTCGCGGAACTCCTGCACAGCAAGAACTACGAGGTGTTCGGTCTCATCAAGGGGCAGAACAATCCCCGCATCGACCTGATCCGGACCGAGTTCCCGTTCGTGGAACTCGTCTCCGCCGATCTGCAGGACCTGTCCAGCCTGGTCGCCGCGCTGGAACAGGTGCAGCCGGACGAGGTCTACAACCTGGGCGCCATCTCGTTCGTGGCGCTGAGCTTCAAACAGGCCGAACTGACCGCGAACGTCACCGGGCTCGGCGTGCTGCGCCTGCTGGAGGCGATCCGCATGGTCGGCGGCAGTTCCGGCAACAGGATCCGGTTCTACCAGGCGTCCAGCTCGGAGATGTTCGGCAAGGTCCGGGAGTCGCCGCAGACCGAATCGACGCCGTTCTACCCGCGTTCGCCGTACGGCTGCGCGAAGGTCTTCGGGCACGACATCACGGTCAACTACCGGGACAGCTACGGCCTGTTCGCCTGCTCCGGGATCCTGTTCAACCACGAGAGCCCGCGCCGCGGCATCGAATTCGTCACCCGCAAGGTGACCAACGCGGTGGCCCGGATCAAACTCGGCCTGCAGGAGACGCTCGCGCTGGGCAACCTCGACCCGCGCCGCGACTGGGGCTTCGCCGGGGACTACGTGCAGGCGATGTGGCAGATGCTGCAGCAGGACGAACCGGGCGACTACGTGGTCGCGACCGGGCACACGCACAGCGTGCGCGACTTCGTCGACGCCGCGTTCCGGCACGTGGGCCTGGACGACTGGGAACGGTTCGTGCTCCAGGATCCCCGGTTCTTTCGCCCCGCCGAGGTCGACGTGCTGGTCGGCGACGCCACCAAGGCGCGCACCGAACTCGGCTGGAAACCCCAGGTCGACTTCGAGTCCCTGGTGGCCATGATGGTCGACCACGACCTGAACCTCGAAGCCGGAAAGGCTGGAATAGAACTCCCGTGATCTCCTACGCCCAGAACGCGGAGGACGTGGTCCTGGCCCGGGTGTTCCACGGCCAGGAGACCGGTCGCTATGTCGACATCGGTGCGGGTTACCCGGTCGAGGACTCGGTGACCAAGCACTTCCACGACCGCGGCTGGCGGGGGATCAACATCGAACCCGAGCCGACGCTCGCGCGGCGGCTGCGCCGGGAACGGCCGGACGACGTGAACCTGGCGGTCGCCGTCGGGGCGAAACCGGGGAAGACCGCGCTGCACGTGGTCGACGGCCAGTGGGGCCGGGCGACCCTCGACGACGGCCTGGCCGAGAAGTACCGCCGGGACTGGCCGGTGCACGAGGTCGAGGTCGACGTGGTGACGCTCGCCGACCTCCTCGACGAGCACCCCGGTCCGGTCGACTTCCTGAAGATCGACGTCGAGGGCGCCGAGCGGGACGTGATCGAGGGCGCCGACTGGACCCGGCACCGCCCCCGGGTCGTCGTGGTCGAGGCGACCGAACCCGGTTCGCCCACCCCCGCGCACGCGGAGTGGGAGCCGATCCTCACCGCGGCCGGGTACCGCTGCGCGCTGTTCGACGGGCTCAACCGGTTCTACGCCCAGGCCGGCGACGAGGAGGCGCTGGCCCGGCTGGCCGCGCCCGCGAACGTGTTCGACGAGTACGAGCGCTACGACCTCGCCCGCCTCCGCACGGAACTGCGGACCGAGCGGTCGGCCGAGGCCGGGTACATCCGCCGCCTGGAAGGGCTGCTGGAGCAAGCCCACGAGGGCAGCGCGGAACGCGACGCGTACGTCCGGAAGGTGGAGGAGACCCTGGCGCAGACCCAGCGCGACGCCGCCCGGGCGCGTCGCTACGCGGCGGCGCTGGAAAACCGCGTCGCCGAGCTGGAAGCGCAGCTGACTCAGCGGAACGCGTGAACGATCGCGGTGTAGATCTCGGATTCGCCGAGTTCCAGCGGCCGCACGTCCGGGCCCAGGACCACCTCGACCTTCCGGAAACCCGCCGCCTCGCACCAGCCGATCAGGCATTTCATGCTCGGCACCCACCAGTTCGTGGGGTCGCCGTTGAACCCGTCGAACGGGAAGAAATGCGCCAGTTCTCGGTCTTCGAACCCGGCGATCCGGATCCCGTGTGTGGAGATCACCGCGAGGTCCCCGGTCACCGAGTACAGCCGCCGCAGCGCGCCGACCGGATCGGCCAGGTGGTAGAGGACGCCCGCGAACAGCACCACGTCGAACAACCCGAGTGAGCCCAGGTCGTCCTGGGCGAAGTCCAGCACGGCTTCGGTGACCTTGCTGCCCCGCAGCCTGCGCGCGGTGTCGAAGCCCGCCTTCCCCGGCAGGGTGTCCGGCCGCCAGGCTTCGGCGACGGTGTTCGCGTCCGGAACCCGCTCGCCGCGTTCCCGGAGCTCGTGGGCGAGGGCGTAGTACTTCGGGAAGTCGATCGACCACGAGTAATGGTCGAGCGCGACCACCCGCGCGGCGCCGGCGTCCTCGGCGGCGAAGGAGTACTGGCCGTCCCAGGCGCCGATGTCCAGCACGCTGCGCCCGGTCAGGTCCGGCACCCGCCACATCGCCCATTCCTTCTGGGCGCTGAACTCCGCGCTCTTCGTACCGGGCGTCACCACGCCGTCGCCCACGTCGATCGAGTGGAACCAGTACGGGACGGCGTCGACCGCCGCCTGGCGTTCTTCCTTGCTGAGAGAGGTCATCCCCGCGCTTCCTTGAGTGGTAGGTGCTTGAGCTGGTCCAGCCGCCGCGCCATCACGGCGCCGACCGCCTCGGGGCTGCTGACCGCCCGGACGGCCGCGGCCCCGCGGGCGCCCAGTTCGCGCCGCCGCCGCTCGCTTCCCGCCAGCCAGCGCAACCAGCGCGCGGCGAGCGGCACATCGGGCTCCGCCCAGAGCTGCCCGGGGCTGTACCAGTCGCCGAATCCGGCGGCGAGCGCGAGCCGGTGGTCCTGTTCGACGATCGGGCGGATCTTGTAGCCCACCACGGCCGCCGCGCCCGGGGGCATGAAGTCGACGTTGCCGCCGTAGCCGGTCGCGATCACCGGTTTCCCCATGGCCATCGCCTCGGCCATGCCGAGCCCGAAACCCTCCGAGCGGTGCAGCGACATGTACACGTCGCAGGTGGCGAGGAGGCAGTCCATGTCCTCCCGGGACATCTCCTCCTCCAGCAGCGTGCCGTGCACGCCCGCCACCGCCGAAGCGAGATGCGCGGACAGCTCGGGGAACCGGTGCAGGTCGTTGGCCTTGATCACCAGATGCGCCGTGGTGCCCCACTCCTCCGGCCGGAACGCCCGCCGGAACGCCTCGATCACCGCCCACGGGTTCTTCCGGGCGTCGCTGGAGGACGCGCTGAACGTGAACAGCACGATCAGGCCGTCTTCGGCGAACCCGAACCGGGCGCGGTCGCCCGCGATCTCCCGGTCCTGGGGCACCACGCTCGGGATCACCGTGATCGGCATGTCGGTGGCCGTGCGGCAGGCTTCGGCGACATAGGACGAGAGCACCCACAGCTCGTCGATCCGGGGCAGTTGCACCAGGGCGTGCTCGGGCATCGCGGGCAGTTCCCACGCCCACAGCGCGATCGTGTACCGGTCCAGCGAATCCTCACGAATGAGCTGGAACTCGTTGACGTTGACCAGCCACAGGTCGACCGGGAACTCCTTGCCCCGCCGCAGGCCGGTGAGGGTTTCCGAAAGCGGCAGCGAGCGGTTCGGGGCCCGGGTGTTGAACTCGGTGTAGGTCATCTCGACGCCGGTCGCGGCCAGCGCGTGGATGTGCCGCCGGGCCGATTCGGAGAGTCCGGTGGTCGCGCGCGCGTCGGCGAACACGTTCACGCCCCACCGGGGTTCCGCGCGCGCCGGTGCGGGCGGGGTGTCCCGGGCGGACTCCAGCACTTCGAGGTAGGCGTCCGCGGCCACCGGCCAGGCGAGGTGCTCGCGCGCGTACTCGCGGGCCTGCCGACCGGCCGCGCGCAGGTCCTCCGGCCAGGACACCGCGCGTTCGAGCAGGCCGTACAGCTGCTCGGCCTCCTGCGCCGGATCGGTCGACACCGGCCAGCAGAACGCGCGGTCGTAGTGCCGGTGCTGCGGGAGATCGCTGGTGATCACCGGGCGGCCCGCGGCGAACGCGCGCATCATCACCGCGCTCGTCTCCCCGGCGGTGGGCCAGCGCAGGTTGATCACCGCGTCGGTGGCGGTGATCAGGTCCTCGAACTCCCGCTTGTCCGGGGAGAGCGCGATGTGCACCGAACCGTCGGCGCCGGTTCCGGTGATGGTCCGCCGGATCTCGGCGAGGACGTCGTCGGCTTCGCCGTGGCCCGCGATCACCAGCCGGGCCTGCGGCCACCGGCGGCGGACCTCCGCGAACGCCAGCACCGCGACGGTCACCCGCTTGATCCGCGCCAGGCTGCCGAACACGCCGAACACCACGTTCTCGTCGTCCCAGCCCAGGCGGGCCCGGATCGCCGCGCGATCGGCGTCGTCCCGGATCGGGGCGCCCGAGGGGACGGTGTGCACCGGCGTGCCCGGGTACCGCGCGCGCAGGAAGTCCGCCGAATGCGGATCGTGCACGAGCACCGCCCGGCTGGCCGTGACCAGCCGCCGTTCCATGGTCAGCGTGGCGCGGTCCAGCGTCGGCACGCCGTCCACCTCGATCGCGGGCCAGCCCTCGATCAGCCCGGGATCGTGCGGATCACCCCAGACGGGACCGTGCGCGAACCGGACCTCCTCCCGGAACTCGGGTGCGGAACGGCTGCCGAAGTACCCCGAGTAGAAGTCCAGCAGGGAGGTGTCGTGCAGCACCACCACCCCGGGCACGGCCAGCGCCCGCCGGTAGATCCACGCGTGGGCGCTCGCGTGGTTGCCCATGTGGTACAGGTGCAGCGTGTCGTCGCCGAAGACGGCGTCCGGATCGGCGACCCGGCCCCCCGCCGGGGTCAGCGCGGTGCCCGCCCGATCGTTCACCGCGGTGATCTCGGTGCGGCCGGACAGCGCCTCCAGGAGTTCGAAGCTGTAGTCGGCGATACCGCTGCGCTGGGGTGGCAGCGGCGTCCACATCGCGGAGCGCATTAGCGCCACGCGATCAGCCGGTAGCGGCCGCCCGGTTCCCCGGTGCGGACCGCCACGTTCGCGAAACCCGCCGCCTCGGCGAGGAAACGCAGGAAGGCCGGATGCACCGGGCGCCGGGCGAACGGGTCGAGGTGGAAGTCGTCGCCCGCCTCCGGCGTCTCGACCAGCAGCACCCCGCCGGGCTGCAGCGCGGCGGCCGCGGCGTCGACCATCCGGGCCAGGGCCGCCGGGTCGAGGCGCTCGGCGTACCGGAACGCGGTGACCGCGCCGAGGGAACGCCGCGGGGTTCCGGCGAGCGCGTCGAGCGGTTCGGCGTCCTCGATCGTCAGGCCGAGATCGGCGGAATGCCTGCGTACCAAGGAATTCACCGACGCGGCCCGGTGGGGGACCGCGGCGGTGCGCAGGACCTCGAGCCATTCACCGCGGCCGGGGGCCAGATCGAGCACCGGGCCCGTGGCGCCCTTCTCCCGGGCTTCGGTCACCACCGGGAGGCAGGTCGCCCGGTCGGCGCGCACGCGGTCGGCGGGCCCGTCGAGCAGTTCGGACACCGCCAGCTCGAGGAAGGAATCCCGGTCCGCCACGGTGTTCGCGGTTTCCGCCGCGGTCTTGCCCGCGCGCAGTTCGTCGAGGAAGACGTCCAGCTGCGCGTGCCGGGAGCGGACGTCCCGCGCCGCCGAGTTCAGCGTGGCCAGCTGTTCCTCGGCGGCCTTGAGGCGCTGCTGCGATTCGTCGGATTTCTCCGCCGCCTCGGTGAGTTGCAGCCGCAGGTCGCTCAGCTGGGACTGCAGGCGGCCGATCGCGGCGTACAACCGCTGGTTGAGCCCGGCCGTGAGGTTCTGGTCGCTCTGCTTGAGCAGCGCCACCTCGTGCGCGAGCTGGGGGTGGGTGACCAGATCACCCCGTTCGGCGATCCGGTCCAGCCCGGTCTGCTGGGTGCGCCGCGCCTCCTCCAGCCCCTCGAGCGCCTCGCGTACCGCGAGATTGGTCTCGACCTGCCATTTGAGGTGGCGGCGCCAGAGGAAACGCAGCGCCAGCCGGCCGAGCACGTCGGTCCGCCGGAGCGGCAGGTGCAGCTCGTAGTGCTCGGCGAGCCGGGACAATGCGTGCGCCACGCGTGTTTCAGACATTACTTCTTCCGTCGAGTCAGCGATGAGATCCCCGGAAATCGGGGGGAGTCTACCGGGAACGCCCTCGGGTAATCGCGCACTCGCCGGAACATCGATTCTTCCTCATCGGGAAAGGCTTTGGAGAATGGTGTCCAGCGCGGGCGGATTGATCGCGCCGACGTTGCCCCGGACCAGGGAACGTTCGGCCACTTCGAGCACCACCACGTTGCTTCCGGCGAACATTTGCCCCGCCGCCTTTCCTTGATCTTCGGCGACGGTGGCGTGGTGCAGAACCGTCATGTTCCGGAATGCGGCGGTGAGATACGGGAGGGTGCGGATGGTGAAGGAGTCGCCGAGCAGGCCCACGCTCAGCCCGTAGGTTCCCGGACCGGAAGCGGTGTCCAGCCGCAGCGGGGTGGAGAAGTCCGAGGGCATCGGGCGGGTCTGGTCCCGGTTGCCGTCCGGCATCAGCTCGTAGTGGCGGCCGGTGGTCTGCCCGGACCGGCCGATCAGCGGCGGCAGATCGGCCGGGACCTTCCAGTTCGCGCCGGGTTCGACCCGCCAGGTCGCGCTGATCCCGGCGCGCAGTTTCTCGGCCACCGCACGGGTCGCGGTCACCGCGCCCTCGTCGGACCAGTGCGCGTCCAGCGGCCCGTAGACCGGCGCGCCGTTCCGGACACCCCAGTCACGCAGCTGGGCGCGCAGGTCGAGCATGTAGTCCTCACCGGCGACCCGGTTCCAGAACTCGGTGACCGTCTTCTGGTGGCAGTCCTTGCCGACGTAGTCGTCGGGCAGGTGCTCGGGCACCATCGTCGCCTTGTCCGGGGCGACCACCACCACGAACTTCCGCCCGGACGCCTCCACCCCGTCCCGGAGCCGCCGCAGGCTGGCCAGCGTGGTGTCCAGCGGCTGGTTCGGCGCGCAGTGGCTGGCCACCTCGTCGCCCAGGTACAGCCACCCGTCCTTGCCCTCGATCGCGGTGGGGTAGTGCTTGGGGACGGTGTCGACCGGAGGCGACTGGATCGGGCCCTGCTGCCCGCCGGTGCGGCCGAGTGCGGGCGGTTCGCCGAACAGGCCCCGGCTCATCCCGTCCGCGGCGTGGATCGCCTGCTCCCGGAAGACCAGGTGATCGGTGGCCCACTGGGAAAGCCCGGTGAAGAACCCCCAGCCCTGGCCGAGGCTGGGGAACGGGGTCAGGGCGTGGTTCTCGAACTCGGTGGGGCGGGCCCCGAGGGAGAACGAGAGCAGCGGCGTCGCGAAGAAGATCGCGGCGCACACCAGCGCGAAGGTCTGGCGGCGCGCGTGCCGGGGCCGGTGCAGCGCGTGCTCGCGCGGCAGCCACGCCTCGTGCACGGGCGGGAGCGGGGTCTGCCGGTCGCCGACGGTCATCTGTCTTCGGGACTTTCGAGTCGCTCGAGTCGTCGTTCGATCGCGTCCAGGCGCCGGGCCTGGGTTTCGGCCTGCCGATCGGACCGGTGCTGCACCCGGCGGATCGCCTCCCGCGTGCCGTCGGTCAGCCTCCCGAGGATCCGGCGCTGGTGGGTGTCGTAGTGGTCGAGCGCGCGGCGGATCACCCGGCGCAGGGCCGGGGCGAGCGGGACCCGCGACGGGCTGTGCGGATCGGGCTCCCAGTGCAGCGCCTCGCGGGCCCGGTCCAGCGGCGCGAGGGGATCGTCCCCGGGCGGCCCGTCGCCGCCGCGGGCGCGCCAGGTCTCGTAGGCGCCGCGGAGTGCATCGCGCATCCAGGCCGCGGCCGCGTCCAGGGACCGGGTGCGCAGCACGTGCTCGCGGGCCGCCGCCCCGCGCCGGCGCGCTTCCGCCGGGTCGTCGGCCACCTCGCGCAGGGCGCGGGCCGCCGCGTCCAGATCGGGTTCGGCCCAGACGGCTTCCTGCTGGTAGGGCACCCAGCCGGGGCCGACCTCGGTCATCGTGTACGGGATCGGCCAGCCGCAGTCCGCGGTGAAGAACTCGGTGGTGCTGGAGTAGTCCGTCGCGATCACCGCGAGGCCGCGGACCATGGCCTCGGCGACGGTCAGCCCGAACCCCTCGCTGCGGTGCAGGGACACGTACGCGTCGCTGGTCTCGTACAGGGCCGCGAGCTCGTCGACGCCGAGGTACCGGTCGAGCAGTTCGATCCGCGGATCGTCGCCGATGGCGCGGCGCAGCCGTTCCGCGGCCGCGGTGTGCAGGTGCCCGTTGGTGGCCTTGATCGTCAGGCGCACGTCGTCCCGGCCGGGGAACGCGCGCCGGAACGCGGTGACCACGCCCCACGGGTTCTTGCGCCCGCCGGTCGAGTTGAAGTCGAAGGCGAACAGGAACCGCGCGGGCGCCCCGGGTTCCCGCGGCGGGCGGGTGACCGGGCCGGGGTCGAGCACCGGCACCGGGATCACCTTGACCGGCACCGGGGAATGCGCGGCGATCGACCGGCGGGCGAACTCGCTGACCGTCCACACCTCGTCGACGTGGGCGAACCCGGCGTGCATGGTCTCCGGGAACTCCTCGAGCTCCCAGGCCCACAGGCCGATCCGGTACCGGTGGTGGCCGACCTCGGGATGGCTGTTCAGCAGCAGTGCGGTGTAGTCGGAGTTGACCGCGAGGACGCTCACCGGGAAACGCGGCCGCCCGGCCGTGTCCGGGTGGTCCAGGGCGGTGCGCACGGTCTTCGTCAGCGAGTGCTCCTCGACCACGGAGACCACCGGCACGCCCGATTCCCGCACCACGCGGTGCACGATCCGGCCCATCTCGCCGAGTCCGAGTTCGGCGGTCAGGTAACCGGCCACGTTCACCCCGAACTCGTCGACCGGATCGTCCACCGGGGCCGGATCGCGGGGCAGCGCCCACTCCGGGAGCAGGCCCTCCTCGGTGCCGTGGGCCGTGCACCACTGGCGGAATCCGGCCGACCCCACCGGGTCGCCGAACACGGCCTGCAGGTCGATCCGGGCCGCCCAGACCGCCATGATCAGCCGGTTCAGCCCGGCGGCCGCCTCGACCGGCGAAGCCGGGGAGGCCAGCCACTGCCGGAACGCCAGGCCGCGGTCCTCGCCGAACGGATGCGGCGGCGCCTTCTCGACGGTCCGGCCGAGCGGATCCGGTTCGACCTCGGCGCGTTCGACCTTGCGCCAGGCGGCGTGGAACAGCCGCCGCATCTCCCGGGTGAGCGCCGAACCGTCCGGCAGGCGGTCGAACCGGTAGCGGACGTCCTTCCGGTAGCCCGCCCGGACGACCTTGTCCCGGTGGGCGTCGGCGAGTTCGCGCAGCCGGGCGTCCGCGGACAGCAGGACCCGCGGTTTGCTCGAGCAGGTCCCGCTGAGCAGCCACGGGGTCTCCGGGTCGTAGCCGGTGAAGTGCAGGAGCCGGACGTTGCCGAGGCCGCGTTCGTGCAGGTTCCAGTACGCGACGCCGAGCCCGGGGTCGCGGACCACGGTGTGCCGGAACAGCCCCGGCACCAGGTCGAACACGGGCCGTTCCGGCCGCGGCGGCACCGGTTCGGGCTGCTTGCGCCGGGCCCGTTCGGCCCAGAAGTCGAGGAATCCCCGGGCGCCCTGCCCGGCCGCGAGGAAACCGGGGTCGAAGACGCCCGGCGCCTCGGCGGGATCCCGGCCGTCGTCCGGCAACGGGGCCAGCAGGGCGGGCGTGAGCACCAGGTCGTGCTCCGCGGCGAGCGCGGTGACCTCGGACAGCGGCGCGAAGACCTCGGTTTCCGGATCGAGGAGGACGGCCACCTCGAACCGGTCGAGCAGTTGCCGCAGCACCAGCGGCCGGACCGCCTCGATCAGGTCGTCCGCGCCGTAACAGGTGGCCAGCCGCAGGTAGGCGTCCGGATCGAGGTCGAGCCAGTCGTACCCGGCGATCCGGTACCCGTCGCCGGTTTCGTCTGTCCCGTCCACGACGAGGACCACGAACTCCTGGCCGGGATGGTGTTCCAGGTAGGTCTCGGCCAGGACCCGGGCGGCGGGGAGCCGGTCCCGGGCGACGACGGTGGCTGCCCCGGTCGCCATCTCAGCGCCTGCCCCGAGAACTCGCTCCGCGATCACGTCGACAGGGCGCTCCTTGGCGAGCCGCGCTCGGCGCTGCTGCTGGGCACCCTGCCGCCGCGCTAGCGGGGCCTTCGGCCGGGCGAGTTCCCCGGTGCATTTTCGCAGTTCACTCCGGTTTCAGACGTCATCGTCAGCTGTTGTCGGCGGGCAATGCCTGCAGCTGCGCGGCGAGGATCTCGTCGAACACCCGGCTGATCTCGGTGAGGTCGTTGCCCTCGACGTGCAGCCGCACGATGGTGTTCTTGTGGGCGTAGTGCGCCCGGATGAGCGCCTTGCCGCCCTCGACCTTGTTCAGCTGGGTCACCTTGACGCCCGGCGGCGTGGCCCCGGAGTAGTACTGCAGGCCGTACTTGATCTGCAGCTCGACCAGCTTGTCCCGGGCGATGGTCGCGGCGTTCGGCGAGGACGACTCCGAGGTGAGGACGACCGCGCTGATGCTCGAGGGCAGGTTCGACACGGCGAGCCGGGACTTCTCCGCGCCCGCGGTCGTGTAGGCGGCGTTCTCGTCGTCGGTCAGCACCTTGCGGGCGGTCACCTCGGAGAACTGCGGGAAGTCGGTGACCTCGGCGACCGTGCCGGGCAGCTTGGCGATCTCCAGGTTGTCCTTGGGCTTGGCCGAGCTGGCCGGCGGCTGGTTGCTCTGGCTCGCCGTGGGCGGCGTGGTGTCGTCCGACTTGTTGGAGAACAGGAAGAACGCGCCGACGCCCAGACCGGCGAGCACGACCACGGCGACGACGATCGCGATGATCTTCTTCTTCGAGCCGGACGGCTCGCCGAAGACCTCGGGCCCCTGGCCGACCCACTCGTGGCTGCTCGACGGCGCGATCGGCGGGAAGTCACCGCCACCCCACGGCGGGCTGGCGTCGGCGCTCGGCGAGTTCCAGACGGGCTGCTGTTGCCGTGGCTGCTGCTGGGCGGGGAAGCCGCCGGAGGGCGAGGCCGGACCGCCGGGGTACCCGCCGGCCACCTGCTGCGGCGGCACGCCCGGGACGACCTGCGTCCGGTCCGCGTCGCCCTGGCCGGGCTGGGCCGTCTGCCAGCTGGGCCGCACGGCCTGGGTGCGCTCGCCGCTGGTGTCGGCGTTCCCGACGATCTGCGTGCTGTCGGCGGACGGTCCCGGTGCGGGCGGCTGCTGCTGCGGCGGCCCGCTCACCGGCGCGATGATCTGCGTGCTGTCCGCGTTCCCGGTGCCCTGCTGGGGCTGTTGGTTCTGGGGGTCGGCGTTGACGGCCGAGGACAGCACGTTGTCCCGCCGAACCCGGTAATCGTCGGCTGAGATCTGCCCGGCGGCCAGCTCCTGGTCCAACCGGCGAAGTTCCTCCTGCCAGGACAAACCTGGCCCCCTTCCCTCAAAGTGCGCCCGAGCCCCGCAGACTCACGCACATTGTGCACTCAGGGCGTTTCGCCCCGGCTGCCGAGGGTCGATTCGTAACCAGCGCGCGGGCTCACCCCGGGGGAAGCACCGCCCGCATGGCCTTGACCACCTCGTCCTGCCGCGAAGCCAGGGTCGATTTGTCCTGGTCGAGCGGTTGTCCGAAGGCCACGCTCACGACCTTGTCCCCGGACGCGTACCAGGTCGCCTTGACCCGGGTCTTGGTGTCGGACCCGGTCGCCGTGGTGACGTCGGAATCGACCTTGGTGAAGCCGCTGGCGAGCGTGCCCCGGTACAGGTACTCGGCCACCGACTTGGCGTTGGCCGGGCTGCCGGTCGGCACCACCAGGACCAGGTAGCTGCTGCCGTTCACCGCGGACCCGCGGAAGATGACCTCGGTCGCGCCGTTGCGGGCGAAGGCGTCGGCGTACTGCTGGGGGTAGAGCCCGAGTTCGCGGCCCCGCGCGATGGACATCGTCGAGTTGTTCGGGTTCTGCACCCCGGGCAACGCGGGCAGGCGTTCCTCCAGCGGCGCGTCCGCCGGGGCGGACGGGGCCGGGGGCTGGGCCTGCGGGCTCGACGCCGGATCGCCGGCGCGGGTGGAGTTGTACCACCAGGCGCCGCCGATGATCAGCGCGAGCACCAGGAGCACCCCGAGCGAGAGGAACAGCCACGTCGGTTTCGTGCGGTTGGCCCGCATGGCGGGGAACGGATCGTCGACCGGATAGGGCTGCGTGCTCGGCGTCGCGGGCACGGGCGCGGGCGCGGGTGGCGGAACCGGCGGCGGCGCGGGCGGGCGGACCGCGGGCCGGATGACCGTCGGCGCCTCGGCCAGGCGCGGGTGCTCCATCGAATCGGTGGTGCGGCTGTCCGCGGGACTCGGCGCGGTGGTCGGCTTGTCGGTGGAGAGCAGGGCCGCCGACGACGGCTTCGCGGGTTTGGGCGGTTCCGGCGCGGGCGGGGGTGTGCTCGGGTTCGCGCTCTGCCAGCCGGGCCGGTCGGTGCGGGCCAGCGGGGAGGCGACCGGGGAGGGCGCGGCGCCGCCGGAAGCCGAGGCGAGCAACTCGTCCCGCAGCTTGCGGTGCTGGTGCTGGGTGATCTTGCCGCCGGCCAGCTCGGTGTCCAGACGGCGCAGTTCTTCCTGCCAACTCATCTGGTCGCTCCTCGTCGGTCTCTCCCGGGACCCTCGACGCCCCTCGGCGGTAACCGTAGCGCTTTCGAGTGAAAGTCGTCCGGGCATCCGGACATCTCACCTGGGGGAACCGGGCGATTCACTGCGTAGAGTGGAGGCATGTCGTGGTTTGGTCGAGACAGGACCCGGCCGGTGTCCGCCGAGGACGCGCTCCCGGGTCGCAGCGAGCCACTGGCGGCGCCCGAGACGCACGCGGTGCATCCGGATCGCCGCATCCAACCGCCGTTCCCGGACGGCCTGCGCACGGCGGTGTTCGGCCTCGGCTGCTTCTGGGGCGCCGAGCGGCTGTTCTGGATGACGCCGGGGGTGTACTCGACGGCGGTGGGTTATGCGGGCGGCTACACCCCGAACCCGACGTATGAGGAGGTCTGCTCGGGCCTGACCGGGCACACCGAAGCCGTGCTGGTCGTCTACGACCCGGCGCGGGTTTCCTACGAGACGCTGCTCAAGGTGTTCTGGGAGGGCCACGACCCGACCCAGGGCATGCGCCAGGGCAACGACGTCGGCACCCAGTACCGCTCGGCGGTGTACTACGCCGACGACACCCAGCGCGCCGAAGCGGAAACCTCCCGGGAAACGTTCGCGGCCGCCCTGCGCGCCGCGGGCCACGGCGACATCACCACCGAGATCGCGCCGCTGCGGGAGTTCTACTACGCGGAGGACTACCACCAGCAGTACCTGTACAAGGTGCCGAACGGCTACTGCGGCCTCGGCGGCACCGGCGTGAGCTGCCCGGTCGGCCTGAACGTGAAGGGTGAGCGGTGAACGGGACATCCGAGCGGCTGAGCGAGTTCCGCGCGCCGCGTATGACCAAGTTGGAGCGGGCTCGGTGGGATGCCGACGACTCGGGTCGTTTGGTGCGGATGCTCCGCGAGGAACGCGGGCTCACGCGGTCACAGCTTGCCGAGGCGGCTGGGGTGCCGCACGTGGAGGTCGTGCGGTTCGAGGCGGGCGCGACGATTCCGTCCGAGCCGATGCTGATCCGTCTCACCCGTGCCCTGGGGTATCACGCCTGAGTACAAGGAACTGCCCGATCGGGTTGAGCGGGAAAGGTGAGTAGTAGGGTCCCCTTGTGCGCGGAAGGTAACCGCTGACCTCCGTCTCGTGACCGCGAGGCGTGGCAGGTCAGCACATTCAGGGGGAGTTCGTGGTCACCGACACCGTTGCGGACGGCCCGGTCACACGTGTCCGGGCGAAGCCGATCTTTCGTTGGTTCGCCCGGGAGGGGCCGCTCGTCGTCTTCGCCGGGCTGGCGCTTTCGGCGATCTTCAACTGGCCGATCGTCCGGCATCCCAAGTCCACGGTGCTGGGCGGGATCGGTGATCCGAACCTGCAGGCCTGGGAACTGGCGTGGCAGCACCACTTCCTCACCGCGGGCGGGGATTTCTGGTCCGCCAACATGTTCTACCCGGCGAAGGACACCTTCGCGTTCACCGATTCGCTGCTCGGCTACTTCCCGCTCGCCCTGTTCGGCGACGGGCAGTACGCCGCGATCCTGCGCTACAACATCGCCTACCTGCTGGCGTTCGCGCTCGCCTTCGTCGGGTGTTACCTGCTGGCCCGGCAACTGGGCGGCACCTGGCAGGCGGCGGCGCTGGCCGGGGTCGTGTTCGCGTGGGCGCCGTGGCGGCTCGCCCACAACAGCCACCTCAACGTCCTCTCGGTGGGCGGGATCGCGCTGGCCCTGTTCGCGCTGGCGCGGGGGCACGGCTACTCGTTCCGGTCCGGTCTGCGCCCCGAGCGCGCGCGGCCGTGGTGGGCGTTCGCCGGGTGGCTGCTCGCCGCCTGGCAGGTCTGTCTCGGCTTCGCCGTCGGCATCCCGTTCGTCTACGTGATGGGCCTGGTCGGCCTGGTGATCGCGGTGGTGAACGGGGTGCGACGGCGGCAGCTCGGTCGCCGGGTGAACCTCGCCAACGGCGCCGGGATGGTGGTCTTCCTCGGCGTCACGTACCTCCTGACGATCCCCTACCGCCGGGTCGTCGAGACCTACCACTTCGGACGCTCGGCGCACGAGGTGGAGGTGATGTCGCCGCCGCCGCAGGGGCTGCTGACCGCGCACGGGCAGAGCTGGCTGTGGCAGGGCACGGTGTTCGACGATCTGACCCGGATACCGGAACCCGCGGCGGGGGAGAAGCTGCTGTTCCCCGGGCTCGTGGTCCTCGTGCTGGCGCTGGCCGGTCTGGTGGTGAGCGCCTGGCCGGTGCGGGTGCGGATCGGTCTCGCCGCCGGGGCGGCCGTGGCGACGGTCCTCGCGCTCGGCACGAACTTCTTCGGCGGCGGGTTCACCTACCTCCTGCTGTGGAACAACCTCCCGGGCTGGGAGGCCCTCCGCACGCCCGGGCGCCTGATCCTCTGGACGATCCTGCTGCTCGCCCTGCTGGCGGCGGGCGCGGTCACCCGGCTTTCGCAGGTGCTGGCCGAACGGGGCGTCCGGAAACGGCTCGCCGCGTTCGTCCTCGTCCTGCCCGTGCTCGGCGCCCTGCTCGAAGGCGTCCCCGACCAGAGCCACGCCACGCCCCCGGGCATTCCGCCGGGGCTGCGCCAGGTGTTCGCGCAGACCCGCGATCCGATCCTCATCCTCCCCATCGACACCTTCGGCGAGTTCAACTACCTGCTGTGGTCCACCGAGGGTTTCCCGCGGATCGCCAACGGCAACTCCGGGAACTTCCCGCCGCAGTACGAGGAAATCGTCGCGGCCTCCCAGTCCTTCCCGGACGCGCACAGCATCGCGGTGCTCGAGAAGTACGGCATCCGCAAGGTCGCGGTGCTGAAGGTCGCCGCGGCATCCAGCCCGTACGCGGAGGTCCTCCGGCGCCCGGTCGACCGGCAACGCCTCACCAGGGACGAATCCGCCGACGTCGTGGTGTTCACCCTCACCTGACTCCACGCGCGCTTCCGGTTTCGCGTACGGCACACAGCGCCGAACGGCGTAACCGCTAGCATCGCCGCGTGTTCGAGTACCACGGATGGGTGGCGATCTCCGAAACCCCGGGCCTGGACGGCGACGACGCGTTGCTGAACCGCGCGGTCAAACGGGTCCGGCGCCAGCTGAACGACATCGGCGGCGACCACCTCCTCGACCTGCGCTGGATGAACGGCGTCCCGCACGTGCACCTCGCGGGCTCGCCGATCCGGCGCGGGAGCTGGGGCGAGGAGATCGTGGAGCTGTTCAACCAGATCGCTCGCCTCGCCCCCGGCTCCTACGGGCTGCTGTACGTCCGTGACGACGACGATCCGTTCCAGGGCAACGAGTTCCAGGTCTACCGGATGGCCCGCGGCCAGGTGACCCGGCACGCCGACCCGTTCCTCTCCCCGGTGGTGCCGACCGTCGAGGACGGTTACCCCGACGATTAGCGCGGTGAGAACAGGAATTCGCGGAAAATAGTCGGTGACCGCCGGTGCGGAAAGGGCAAGCGGGTTAAAACGCTATCGCGTTCGCGACGGTCAGCGGATTGGCGACGTGCGGGCAGTGGCCACCGTCGATCTCGATCGGCTCGACACCGAGGCGTTCGGTGGCGCTGCGCCGCATCCAGTCCGGGCGCAGGGTGCGGTCGTGGCGGGGCAGCACGAAGGTCGACGGGGCCACGGCCGGCACGAGCGCCGGGGCCTCGGTGTAGGCGGCGGCCGGGTAGAACTTCCGCAGGGAGGCCAGCCCGCGGCGCAGCGCGTCCAGATCGCCGTCGTGGAACAGGAAGTAGGCGGCGATCGCCGGGTCCTCGGTCGGCGACCGGGGCAGTGACGTCCACTCGGGATTGAACATCTCCGCCTGCGAGGTCCGGATCTCCTCGGCGAGGCTGCGCCCGTCCACCGGATCGGGCACGTAGGCCGCGAGCCACACCAGCCGGCTCGCGCGCAGCGCGGACGCGACCGCGGGCAGCAGCAGGCCGCTCGCCGAATGCGCCACGACCACCGGGTCCACCAGCCGGTCGCCGACCTGTTCGGCCGCGATCTCCGCGTAGTCCGAGATGCTCAGGCCGGGCTGGTCGACGGGGAAGTCGACCAGCCCGACCCGGTGACCGCGTCCGGTCAGCACCTCGGCCAGCGGGGCCCACCCCTCCGGGGACTGCGTAGTCCCGTGCAAGAGCGCGTAGTCCATGCCAGGAGGCTAGAACTGCACGTCGTCGCAGGAGTAGAACGCGTTGCCGGTGTCCGCGATGTCCCAGACCGCGAGGATCAGGTGCCGGCCGCTCTTCCCGGCGGGCAGCGTGCCGCTGTGCTTGACGGTGTTCGGCGGGCGCTGCCCGTTGAACGGGACGGTCAGGAACGGCGTGGCCTCGAGCTGGGCCCGGGTCAGCGGGGCGGCCGGGTTCCAGCCGTCGCGGGTGACGAAGTAGCGGAACGACGTGGTGGCGTGCGCCGCGGTCAGGGTCCAGGTGAACTCGAACCGCGCGCCGCTGGTCAGGCTCTTCGCGGGCCAGGTGCCGCCCCGCGGATCGTCCAGCTGCTTGAACTGGGACAGCCCGGCCGAACAGATCTTGCCGTCCGCGGGACCTCGTGCGGGGAAGCCCTTGGGGCCTTCGACGCTCTGCGGCTCCCACTGGATGGGACCGCAGTTCTTCACCGCGCCGGTCTTGCAGTGGTAGGACCGGCTCGGCGGGTTGGCGGTGTACCCGTGGCCGGTGGCGGTGCCGGTGCAGACGAACGGCAGGACGAGCCCAGCGATCATGGCCGCGACAAGGCGCTTGCGCATGGGAAAATTCCTCTCGAAGCAGGGCAGCAGGGTGTTACAAAGTCTGTTCTCCCCGCGCAACTGGTTCAGACCACCGACCGGCCCAACCCGCCCGCGAAGAACCTTCACCAGAACGGCCGCTCCACTGCGCCATCCGGCCCAGCACATATAACGATCCGGAATGCCGAAAAAGAAAAGGGGCCCGCGGGCCCCTGGAAGACGAGAGCGGACGACGGGACTCGAACCCGCGACCCTCACCTTGGCAAGGTGATGCGCTACCAACTGCGCTACGTCCGCATTTGACCGGCGAACCGGTGCGGCGCACAGTCTATACCGACGCGGTTGGCGGTTTCGCACCCACCCAGAAGGAGGGAAGATGGTTACTCCGGGCGTACAGGGGGTGACGCCAACCGCTCAGCTCCGTATGGTGTCCCCATTCAACCGAAAGGGTTAGTCCCGCGGGGAGGAGGTGCCTGGCCGGATGACCGAGCAGGGGACGGTACTGCCGCGCGTGGTGCCGGGGTCCGATGAGCAGGTGCTCCTGAAACGCCTTCGCGCGGGCGAGGACGCCGCGTTCGGGGAGCTTTTCGAACTGCACGCGGCGGCCGTGCGGCGGCTCGCGCTGGGGCTGGCCAACGACAGATCCGAGGCGGAGGACATCACCGCCGAGACCTTCTTCCGGGTGCTCCAGGCGTTGCGGCGCGGCGCGGGTCCGAAGGACCACGTGCGCGCCTACCTGCTGACCGTCGCCCGGCGCGTGTCCTGGGAGTGGCACGGGGCCAAACGGGACGTCCCGGTCACCGACGACGAGCTGACCCACCGGGCCGGTGCGGGCGCGGACACGCACGCGCGCAGCGCCGAGCACAGCCTGATCGCCCGCGCGTTCACCAGCCTGCCGGAGCGCTGGCGCACGGTCCTGTGGCAGACCGAGGTCGAGGGCGAGCAGCCCGCGGTGGTCGCGCCGCATTTCGGCCTGAGCGCGAACGCGACCGCGGCGCTGGCGCGGCGGGCCCGGCTGGGCCTGCGGGCGGCCTACCTGCAGGCGCACCTCGCGGTGAACCGCACCTCGGAGACCGGGTGCCGCACGGTCATGGAGAAGCTCGGCGGCTACACCGCGGGCAGCGTCACCGGGGCGGAGGCGCGGCGGATCCGCGCGCACCTGCTCGGGTGCGCCTCGTGCCGGTCGATGCACGCGGAACTGCGCGACGTGTGCTCGTCGCTGCGAGCCCACGCGGGTGTCCTGGTGCTCCTGGTCCCCGCGTCCGGCTTGGCGTTGAGCGGCGCGGGATCGTCCGGCGTCGGCAGTGGCCTGGCCGCGACGCTCAAGGGCCTGCTGGTCGGTTCCAAGATGAAGGTCGGCGTGGCGCTGGCCTCCACCGCGGCGGCGGGCGCGTTCGGCATGGCGGTCGGCCCGGCGATGATCGATCCCGATTCGGCGCACACGATCGGGCTGCCCGGCCAGGGCAACGGCGTCGAGCTGCGGATCGCGCTGCCGCAGCAGCCGCCACCGCTGCCGCCGGTCACCCAGCCGGTCGGCGCCGATCACAACATCATCTGGTTCCCGGGCGGCCAGCGCGAGCACGGCCGCCCGAACGCGGGACCGGCCGCCGTGCCGCAGGCTCCGGCGGCCCAGGCGCCCGCCGAACCCGGTCGCGCTGAGCAGTTGCCGGGCACGCACGAACGGAGCAGCACGCCGAAGGAGCCGGACAAGCCGGGCGGGACGAGCCCGCGGATCGACACCAGCGGCCCGTCCGGCGGCGGCTCGACCGAACCCGAGCCGACCCCGCTGTCGAGCACGGACCCCCCGGACAGCTCCTCCAGCCGGTCGGACCTGCCCTCGACCGCCCCGACCCGGACGCCGACCACGCGCGCGGGCACCGCGGGCAGCACGAACGCGGAGAAGCCGACCAAGGCCAAGGTCAAGAAGACGAAGGTCACCCGGGTCAAGACCGCGCGGTACTCCTACACCCGGATCGAAGTGACGGAGTGCTCGTCGACGGAAACCACGACATCATCCGGATAGCGGATCCTCGCTTCCGTTCGGGGCTCGGATCTCGCACGCCCCGGCGCGCGCACGGTACCGTGACAGCGCTCAACGGACCGCGTGCGGCGCGCAGGAGGCAGTGATGAACCGGCTGGTGCAGGGCGACGACGGCCGGGAATGGGTCGTTCGCGCACAGCTGGAGTGGCGGCCACCGGCCACGGCCGACGACTTCGAGCACGATGTCGCGGGCAGCTACGCGCCCGGGGTGGCGATGGCGATCGTGGCCGCGGTGCTCGGGATCGTGCTGATCATCTGGATGCCCGACGACGTGCTGGTGCCCGCGTGGGTGCCGCTCGCGCTCCTGCTGATCGCGTTGTTCTTCCCGCTGCGCTGGGTGCTGCGGCGGCCGTGGACGGTCGTCGCGGAGACCGACGGCGACGTCGGCGGCGAGCGGCCCTCGGAGCGCTGGGTGGGCACCATCCGCGGCCTGTTCGCGGTGCGCGGCGAGGTCAACAACATCATCCGAACCATTCAGAAGCACTCCCTGCCGGACTTCGACGGTCCGCTGCATCCGGTGGAATAGTGGCGGTATGCCGGAGTTGCCCGAGGTCGAAGCCCTGGCTCACCACCTGCGTGAGCACGCCGTCGGCAAGACGGTGTTCCGGGTCGACGTCGCCTCGATGACCGTGCTGAAGACGGTGACCCCGGCGTGGACCGAACACCACGGCCGCGAGGTGACCGGCGCCGCGCGGTACGGCAAGCACCTCGCCCTGGAATGCGGCGACCTGCACCTGGTGACGCATCTGGCCCGCGCGGGCTGGCTGCGCTGGTCGGATTCGCTGGCCCCGGCGCCGCCGAAACCCGGTAAGGGACCGATCGCGTTGCGGGTCCATCTTGAGTCCGCGGCAGGTTCCGGCTTCGACCTCACCGAGGCCGGGACCAAGAAGGGCCTCGCGGTGTGGATCGTGCGCGATCCGGCGGAGGTGCCGAGCATCGCGCGGCTCGGCCCGGACGCGCTGTCGGTGGACCGGGCGCGCCTCGCCGAACTGCTGGCCGGGCGGACCGACCGGTTGAAGACCGCGCTGACCGACCAGTCGCTGATCGCCGGGATCGGCAACGCCTACTCCGACGAGATCATGCACATGGCCAAGCTTTCCCCGTTCGCCACCACCGGCAAGCTGTCCGGCGAGGCGCTGGACCGGCTCGCCGAGGCGATGCGCGAGATCCTGACCGGCGCGGTGCACCGCTCGGTCGGCCAGGAGGCGGCGCGGCTGAAGGGGGAGAAGCGCTCGGGGCTGCGGGTGCACGCCCGCACCGGGCTGCCGTGCCCGGTGTGCGGGGACACCGTGCGCGAGGTGTCCTTCGCGGACAAGTCCTTCCAGTACTGCGCCACCTGCCAGACCGGCGGCAAGCCGCTGGCCGACCGGCGCCTCTCCCGCCTGCTCAAGTAGGTCAGGAGCACAACCCGGCCTCGAGCAACGGGGTCGGCACGGCCTGCCACGGCAACCGGCCCGCCTGGTCGGCGGCGAGGTCGAACTGGGTCAGCACGAACACGAGCTGCCGCGACCCGTCCTCGGTGGTGAACGACATGCTGGTGTAGCCGGGGCCGCCGCCGGTGTTGCCCCAGATCGTCCGCTCGCCGGACGGGCAGTCCACCGAACCCCGCTCCACCCCGAGCGCGTAGTGCCCGCCCGGCGCCAGTTCCTTCAGCAGCCGCTGCTGCTCGGGCTCGAGCAGGTCGCCCTCGAACAGCGCCCGGTGGAACGCGGCCAGATCGTCCACTGTGGACACCATGGCCCCGGCCGTCCAGTCGTAGGAGGGGCTGAACACCGACATGTCGCGCAGGCCGAAGTCGTAACCGTGCAGGTGCGGGCCGCGGATGTGCGGGTCGGTCAGCGGGAAGTACGTGTCCTTCAGCCCGAGCGGGCGCAGGATCCGCGCGGAGATCTCGTCCCGCACGTCGTTGCCGGTCACCCGCTCGATGATCTTGCCGAGCAGCAGGTAGCCGGTGTTGGTGTAGCCCGGCTTGTCGTCCGGCGGGTCGAGCAGCGACTGCCGGATCACCTCGTCCGGGGTGTACACGTACCCCCAGTTCTCGTCCTTCAGGTACGGGTCGAAGAAGTGCGGGTCGCGCGGATCGTGGATCCCGCTGGTGTGGTTGAGCAACTGCCGGACGGTGATCTTCGAAGCGTCGTAGCCTTCGCCGCGCACGGTGCCGGGCAGCCACCGCTCGACGGAGTCCGCCAGGGACAACTCCCCCTCGCCGACCAGTTGCAACAGCACCGTCGCGACGAAGGCCTTGGTGTTGCTGGCGATCCGGAACCGCTGGCCGGGCCGCACCGGTTCCCCCGTGCGCAGCTCCGCCACCCCCGCGGTCGCGTACCGGACCCGTTCCCCTGCGCGCAGGTAGGCCAGCCCGCCCGGGAACCCCGCCTGGACGAGCCGGTCGAGCGCGCCCCCGAGCGGGTCCTGCTCGCCGGCCGCCGCGGCGGGCGCCGCGATCGTCCCCAGCAGCCCCGCCATCGCCACCCCGGCCACGACCTTGCGGCACCCGCGCATCTTTCTCCCCTTCGGTTCCGGATCGTCCGGTCACAGCATGTCGCGGGGGCGTGCGCGGAACCATGAAGATCGCCACCGGACTGTCGGTAGGGTCAGCCCTACCGGAACCTCGAGTTCGGACTACACCCGCAGTGGTCACAACTGCACAGAAAGTGGGTTGGAAGGCTTGCACCCGGATGGCCGAGCGCAGAGCATGGACGCCGTGTCCGGCCTGCCGATCGCGCTCATCATCCCGTGGGGGCTGGTGGTGCTCGCGATCATCGTGGTCGTCGTCGTCCTGCTGCGGTCCCGCAAGCCCAGCGGGTTCGTCGAGGACGCGGTGCTCGAAGCCGTCTACCTGATGTCGAAGGCCACGCCCGACCTGCGCGAGGGCTTCGACCAGTCGGCCGCGGACCGGATCACCTCCCGGCTGCTGGAACTGCTCAAATGCGTGGCGGTCGGGATCACCGACGCCGAGGGCACCCTGCTGTCCTGGGACGGCGAGGCGAACGACCACTACATGGACCTGGTGGACGCGATCGGCGCGGCGATCCGCAAGCACCGGCGCGAGGTCGTCGGGCACGAGAAGATGCCGTGCAACCACCGCGGCACCTGCAAGATGCGCACCGCGGTGATAGTGCCGCTGATCGTCGAGGGCGAGACCGAGGCCGCGCTGATCGTGGTCGGCCGGACCAAGGGCAAGCGGCTGATCCAGATGGCCGACGCGGTCGCGCAGTTCGTCTGCACGCAGTTCGAGCTGGCCCGCCTCGACGAATCGAAGCACCAGCTCCAGCAGGCGGAGATCAAGGCGCTGCGGGCGCAGATCTCGCCGCACTTCGTGTACAACGCGCTGAACACGATCTCCTCGCTGATCCGCACCGATCCCGAGGAGGCGCGCGAACTGCTGCAGGAGTTCGCCGACTTCACGCGGTACTCCTTCCGCACCTCGGGCATGTTCACGTCGCTGGCCGAGGAACTGCGCAACATCGACCGCTACCTGACCATCGAAAGCGCGCGGTTCGGCGGGCGGCTGGAGGTGCGGCTGAAGATCGCGCCGGAGGTGCTCTCGGTGGTCGTGCCGTTCCTGATCATCCAGCCGCTGGTGGAGAACGCGGTCAAACACGGCCTGGCGAACAAGCCGACCGGCGGCACGGTCACCGTGACCGCGCAGGACTACGGCACCGAGGCGCTGATCAGCGTCGAGGACGACGGCATCGGCATGGACCCGGCGCGCCTGGGCGAGCTGCGGAACTCGCACCGCAGCGGCGCGCACGTCGGCCTGGGCAACATCAACCAGCGGATGCGGCAGCTCTTCGGCGACGAGTACGCGCTCATGGTGGAGACCGCGCCCGGCGCCGGGATGAAGGTGACCCTGCGCGTGCCGAAGTTCGCTCCGGGCGTGCGCACCAACCTGCCGGACTACTCGGCCGAGGTGCCCGACCAGAGCGCGCGCCCCGGCCCGGCGCCGCGCACCGGACCGGCGCACAGCCGACCTGCCTGAGCACCCGGGTATGCGCAAGTAGGGTGGGTCCATGAGCGTCACGGACAAGCTGACTTCGCGCATTCCCCGGATCGGCGACCGGGGCGACCGCACCGATGTGGTCGCCGTGGTCAAGCTGCACGGCGTGATCACGCCGACCCCCTCGCCGCTGGCCCGGGGCGCGATCAACCTCGCCGCCATGGAATCCGCGCTGACCAGGGCGTTCGACCACGACCGGCTCAAGGCCGTCGCGCTGCTGATCAACTCGCCGGGCGGCGCGCCGACGCAGTCCGCGCTGGTCGCCGAGCGGATCCGGCAGCTCGCCGCGAAGAAGGGCGTGCCGGTGCTCGCGTTCGCCGAGGACCTCGCCGCCTCCGGCGGGTACTGGCTGGCCTGCGCCGCCGACGAGATCTACGCGCACAGCACCTCGGTGGTCGGTTCGATCGGCGTGGTCAGCGGCGGGTTCGGGTTCACCGGGCTGCTCGAGCGGTTCGGCATCGAACGCCGCCTGCACACCGCGGGCGCGAACAAGGCGCGGCTGGACCCGTTCAGCCCGGAGAAGCCCGAGGACGTCGAGTGGCTGAAGAAGCTGCACGCCCAGCTGCACGAACAGTTCGTGGACTGGGTCAAGGAGCGCCGCGGTGACCGGCTCGCCGACACCGAGGACCTGTTCACCGGCGACGTCTGGCTGGGGTCGAAGGCCGTCGAGCTGGGGCTCGTCGACGGGATCGGCAACCTGCGCGAGGTGATCTCCGAGCGCTACCCGGACGCCGAGATCACCGTCGCCGAGCCGAAGAAGCCGCTGCTGGCCCGGCTCGGCCTGGGCGCACCGGCGGCGGCGAACGCGATCCTGGACGCGGTGAGCCACCGCGCCGCCTGGTCCCGCTTCGGGCTCTGAGCCGCGCGTTTGGTTCATACCAATGGCGGGTCGACAGGGCGCCCGCCCGGAGTTTCCATGGTAACGGCTTTGTTGTTACTGGCAACAAAACCAACCCTGCTGCTCCGGGCCGACGAGGAGGTCGCCCATGTCCGCATCCAAGCTCGCCAGGATCCGGTGGTTCGCGCTCGCCGCCGCCGCGCTCGTTCCCCTCGGCCTCGCCACGCCCGCGAGCGCCACCGTCCCGCCCCCGGACGCCGGTTGGATCCAGGTGTTCGCCGACGACTTCACCGGCGCCGCGGGCTCGTCGCCCGCGGCCGCGAACTGGATCGTCGACACCGGGCACTCCTATCCCGGCGGTCCGGCGAACTGGGGCACCGGTGAGATCCAGAACTACACCGGCGACCCCGCGAACCTCGCCCTCGACGGTTCGGGGAACCTGCGGATCACCCCGCGGCGCGACGGCGCCGGGCACTGGACCTCGGCGCGGATCGAGACCCGGCGCGCCGACTTCAAGCCCCCGGCGGGCGGGGTGCTCCGGCTGGAGGGCCGCATCCGGATGCCGGACGTCACCGGCGACGCGGCGCTCGGCTACTGGCCCGCTTTCTGGGCGCTCGGCTCGCCCTACCGCGGGAACTACTGGAACTGGCCGGGGATCGGCGAGTTCGACATCATGGAGAACGTCAACGGGATCAACTCGGTCTGGGGCGTGCTGCACTGCGGCGTGAACCCCGGCGGCCCGTGCAACGAGACCACCGGCCTCGGGGCGAACCGGGCGTGCCCCGGCTCGCCCTGCCAGTCCGGTTTCCACACCTACCGCTTCGAATGGGACACGAGCGTCACGCCGAACGCGTTCCGCTGGTACGTCGACGGCGTCGGGTTCCACGGGGTCGACCAGAACCGGGTCGACGCGGGCACCTGGGCGAACATGACCTCGCACGCCGGATACTTCCTGCTGCTGAACGTGGCCGTGGGCGGCGCGTTCCCGGACGCGCTCGGCGGGAAGACCCCGACCCCGGCCACCCGCCCGGACGTGCCGATGGTCGTCGACTACGTGGCGGTCTGGACCAAACCGGGAGGCGGCCGATGACGGCGCCGGGTGTTCACCACGTCTTCGCCGACCGGTTGACTCCCGGCGCGTGACCAGGCGTTTCCGCTTCGCGTAATCGGCCGAATACCACGGCGGCACACTCACTGTCGAGGGTGGCGCCGTGGGTTCCCCCGCTCGTGCTCTGGACATCTGAGCTTGCAATGGGCAGGATGCGACTCACTGTGAGTGCTCACGATGACACCCGCCAGCTCCTCGTCCTCGCGGTGGACGACGAGCCGCACGGCCTTGCCGAGCTGGCCCACTGCCTGCACAACAACGCGCATGTGGGGACCGTGCTCACCGCGGTGGACGCCTCCGAGGCACTGGGCGTGCTGTCCTCGGCCGAGGACGAGGTGCGCGGCCGCCGGGAGCGCGGGCTCCCGCCGGTCGACGCGGTGTTCGCCGACCTGCAGATGCCCGGCCTCTCCGGGATGGAGATGGCCCGGGTGTTCGCCGCGCTCAGCGCGCCGCCGATGCTGGTCTTCGTCACCGGGCACGCGCACGAGGCGGTGAACGCCTTCGACCTCGGCGCGGTGGACTACGTCCTCAAACCGTGCAAGCAGGAGCGGCTGGACCGGGCGATCAAACGCGTCCTGGAGAAGATGCAGACGGTTCCGGCACCGGAAACGACCGTCGGCGAACCGGTCAAGAACGACGACGAGGTGATCCCGGTCGAACTGGCCGGCACCACGAAACTCATCCCGCGCTCCACCGTCCGCTGGGTCGAGGCGCAGGGCGACTACGCCCGGCTGTTCACCACCGAGGGCAGCCATCTGGTGCGGATTCCCTTGGCACAGCTGGAAGAACGCTGGGAGAAGGCGGGGTTCGTGCGGATCCACCGGTCCTTTCTGGTCGCGCTGCCGCTGATCACCGAGCTGCGCATGGGCCAGGGCGGGTACCAGGTCGTGATCGGCAACGAGGAGAAGGTGCTCCCGGTCAGCCGGCGGCACACGCGGGAACTCAAGGATCGTCTGGTCGGCTCGGCCCGGAACGGCTAGCCCATGACGGAAGACTTCTACCGGCGCATCGACGGTGTTCGGGAACCGGATCCCACCCTGGGCAAGAACATCCGGCGGCTGCGCCGACCGGCCGTGGAACCGGTGGCGCTGCCGGTCATCCCCGCGCCGGAGCCCGAGCCGCAGGTGAAACCCAAGCGGCAGCGGGTGGTGCTCGCCGATCCCCGGCAGCCGACGACCAGCCTGCGCGCCCGGGTCGAGCTGGAAGAGCAGACCAGCTGGGGAGAACTGCTCATCAAGGATTTGGTCAAGGCGCAGTTCCGGACCGGAATGTGGCTGGCCGCGCTGGTCGTGGTGGTGCTCGGTTCGCTGCCGCTGGCCTTCTACCTCGCGCCGGCGTTCGCCTCGGCCTCGGTGATCGGGGTGCCGCTGGCGTGGTTGCTGCTCGGGGTGCTGCCCTTCCCGTTGTTGTTCGGGGCCGGGCTCTGGTACAACCGGCTCGCGGAGCGCCACGAACGCGACTTCGTTGACATGATCGAGAATTAGCGGCGTCGGCGTTCTCCCGCTCCAGGTGCGAGGATCTTGCAGTGCAGTTGAACCCGTGGGCGCTGAGCAGCATCGTGCTGGTCGCCGTGCTCACCTTCTACCTGGGGCACCGGTCGTCCCGGTTCGCGAACACCACGCACGACTTCCTGGTCGCGCGCCGGACCGTGCGGTCGCGGCGCAACGCGGCCGCGATCTCCGGTGAATACCTGTCCGCCGCGTCCTTCCTCGGCGTCGCCGGGATCGTGCTGAAGGACGGCGCGGACGCGCT
Organism: Amycolatopsis anabasis; assembly: GCF_009765355.1. GTDB lineage: Bacteria > Actinomycetota > Actinomycetes > Mycobacteriales > Pseudonocardiaceae > Amycolatopsis > Amycolatopsis anabasis. The sequence goes on from NZ_VTHK01000001.1 coordinate 440,899, forward strand.
GTGGTACCCGATCGGTTTCACCGCGGGCTACCTGGCGCTGATGCTGTTCGTCGCCGCGCCGCTGCGCCGGTCGGGCGCCTACACCCTGCCGGACTTCGTCGAGGCGCGGCTGGGGTCGATCCACCTGCGCCGGTTCTCCACCGCGTTCGTGGTGTTCATCGGGATCCTTTACATGGTCCCGCAGTTGCAGGGCGCGGGGCTCGCGCTGACCTCGATCGCCCCGGCGCCGGTGTGGGTCGGCTCGGTCCTGGTGACGATCGTCGTGGCGTTCAACGTGATCGCCGGGGGCATGCGCGCGATCACCGTGGTCCAGGCGTTCCAGTACTGGCTCAAACTGTTCGCGATCGCGGCGCCCACCTTCGTGCTGTGCGTGGTGTTCCTCGGCGGCGGGACCTCGGCTTCGCCGACCTCGCTCGGGACGCCGGCGCCGCCGGTGTTCACCGCGGACACCAAGGTCGACGTGCAGGAGGACGTGACCCTGCAGGTCAGCACGCTCACCCCGGTGCGGGTGCGCGAGCCGGGGGAGTCGGCCGACCACGAGGTGGTGTGGCCCAGCGAGAGCGCGCACCCGGTGGGCGAGGGCACCACGCTGCGGTTCGCCGCGGGCACGCCGGTGCCGGTGGTCTCCCAGGCGGTGGTGTCCAACGCGAACTGGCTGCACCCCAACTCCGAGAGCCTCGCCGATCTGCTCAGCACCTATTCGCTGATCTTCGCGACCTTCCTCGGCACCATGGGCCTGCCGCACGTCCTGGTGCGCTTCTACACCAACCCCGACGGCAAGGCCGCCCGCCGCACCACGGTGCACGTGCTGCTGCTGCTCGGGCTGTTCTACCTCTTCCCGACCCTGCTCGGCGCGCTGTCCCGGATGTACGTGCCGGAACTGCTGGTGACCGGGAAGACGGACGCGGCGGTGATGCGGCTCCCGCTCGCGATGCTGCCCGGGGTGGGCGGTCAGATCGTCGGCGCGGTGACCGCGGCCGGGGCGTTCGCCGCGTTCCTGTCCACGTCGTCCGGGTTGCTGGTGAGCGTGGCCGGGGTGGTGTCGACCGACGTCCTGCCCGGCCGGGTCCGGGATTTCCGGGTGGCCACCGTGATCGTGGCCCTGGCGCCGATGCTGCTCGCGATCCTGCTGCGCCCGAACGACCTGTCGCTGAGCATCGGGATGACCTTCGCGCTCGCCGCGTCGACGTTCTGCCCGCTGCTGCTGCTCGGGGTCTGGTGGCGCCGGTTGAGCTGGCAGGGGGCGATGGCCGGGATGGTCGTCGGCGGCGGCATGGTGCTGAGCGCGCTGATCACGAACATCGTGAGCGGGTACACCGGCGACTGGGCGCCGTGGTTCACCGAACAACCGGCGCTGATCACGGTGCCTTCGGCGTTCTTCGCCACGATCCTGGTCAGCCTGGCCACCCCGCGCGGGGCGCCGGACGACCTGAACTCGGTGATGCTGCGGCTGCACGCGCCGGACCCGCTCGGCTTCATGCGCGATCGCGCGGTGGCCCGGTTCGGCCAGGCGGAGGAGAAGGCCCGGACCTCGAAGGGCCGCCATCGGAAGTAGCCCGCTTGGCGGTTCCGTCACCCTGGGTAGCTCAAAGCCGCGGCGAATTCTCTCTTTCGCGCCGGTATCCAGACAAAGTACTCGACTTTTGATCGAGAAAGGTATACCGAGAGTAAATCTCTTCACTCAAAGAGACCAGAGTCTTCTGGGCCGTTTGAGGAGCATGATCTGTCGTATGAGCGCCACCGACCACGACCTCCCGAACGATCCGGAACCAGGCGAGTGGAAAAAGGTTCAGGCGAGCCCGGAATTCGCCCTGCTCAGAAAGCGCCTGCGCAATTTCGTCTTCCCGATGACTGCGTTGTTCCTGGGTTGGTATCTGCTGTATGTGTTGCTGGCTGATTATGCGCATGGGTTTATGTCGGTGAAGTT
>NZ_VTHK01000010.1:0-152900 GCF_009765355.1 Amycolatopsis anabasis
GCGCGCCGCCCCCGCCCCCACCCGGCGCGCCCGCACCCCCGCCACCCCCACCGAGCGCGCCCCCGCCGCCGCCACCCGCGTCCCCCAATGTGGCTTTCGGGGCGTTGAACGACACCAATGCCGCATTGGAGGCGCCGCCACCCCCACCGCCGCCGCCGGAGTTGCCGGATCCGGTGGTGGCGAAGGCCGAGGCGCTCGTCGCGCCGCTTCCCGAGGACGCGCCGAAGCCCGCGCCCGAACTCCTGCCGCAGGAAGCCCGGAAGAAGGCCCCGGCGATCGGCAAACGGCCGCCGACCCGGCGCCTGCGGCCCGGGGACCTCATCTGCGGCGACTGCGGGGAGGGCAACCAGGCCACGCGGAAGTTCTGCGGCCGGTGCGGCTCCTCCCTCGCCGAGGCCGAGGTCGTCAAAACGCCGTGGTGGCGCAAACTGCTGCCCCGCTCCGGCGCGAAGGTCCGCGCTTCGGGCGCCCGCCCGAAGAAACGCGGCCGCTCACCCGCTTCGCGCACGATACGCACGACGTTCCGCGTCGCGCGCCGGATGATCGGGATCGCCTTGATCGTGCTCGGCATCGCCTACGGTGTCCTGCCGAGTTTCCGGGGCTGGGTGAACCAGCACGCGACCGAGGCGAAGAACGGCGTCGAGGGGCTGATCTTCCCGCGGTACGAACCGGTTGCGCCGATCAGCATCCAGTCCCCGGTCCAGACCCCGGACCATCCGGCCACCCTGGTCAGCGACGGGTTCAAGAACACGCACTGGGCGGCCCCGGTGAACGGCGCCGAACCGGTCGTGGTGCTCAAGTTCGACCGGGCCGTCGACCTGGGCCGGATCATCGTGCACAGCGGCACCCCGGACGGCTTCCAGGCCCAGCACCGCCCGGAACGCCTGCACCTGGTGTTCTCCACCGGCCGCACCGCCGACGTCACCCTCGCCGACAAACCCGATGCCCAGGAACTGGAGATCGAAGGCGGCGAAGGCGCCGAGGGCGTGGAAATCCACGTCGTCGCCACCTTCAAAGCCGTCAACGGCACCGAGGTCGCCATCAGCGAAATCGAACTCTTCCGCAAGTCCTGAATGTGCAACTCGCTTACCCGAACGTAGAACTCGCTTACCCGAACGTGCGACTCGCCGAACCTGCCCGGGCCCGGCGAGTCGCACACTCGGGTAAGCGAACTGCACACTCGGGTAAGCGAGTTGCACGTTCGGGGCGAACAGGGGTCAGCCGCGCTCGGTGAACTTGGGCGGGCCGCTGGTGCCGAACACGACCAGGAAGGCTTCCTGGTCCGACACCGCCGGGGCGCCGTCCACCGCGGCCAGAACGGTCCGGTCACCGGGGGCGCTCTTCGGCAGGATCACCAGCTGGGTGCCGAAGGTTCCCGCGGCGTCGGTCCGCGCGGTCGCCCGTTCGGGACGGCCGGGCATGGTGACCGTGATCGCCCGCGACGGCGGGAAACCGGTGCCGGTCACCGTCGTCACCCGGCCCGGCGGGGTCAGCCCGGGGTTGACCTGGATCGCCGGGACGGTCTGCTGCCCGTGCAGGCCCACCAGATGCGGCCCGCCGGGCGCGTTGCTGGTTAGCACCAGCACCGCCGCCCGGTCGCCCGGGCCGCCGGGGGTGAACCGGACCGTCACGGCACACGTGGCCCCGGGCGCCACCCCCGCGCACCCGTTCCCGGTCACCGCGAAGTCACCCGGCGCCGAACCCGGCGCCCCGGCCTCCACCCCCGCCCCGGTCACGGTCAGCGGGGACCCGCCGGTGTTCGCCACCACGAGCGTGGCGTCCGGCGCGGTCGACAGCGGCAACCGGATCCCGAACTCGAGCGGATCCGGGCTCGCCGCGAACCCCGGCGGCGCGGGCGGCGGTGGAGGCTGGTCCGGCGGCGGAGGGGACGGCGGCCGCTCACCGGCGCCCCGCAACGGCACGACGACCGGCTGCGGCACCCCGCGCAACCGCACCTCCAGCTGCGCCTGCCGCGGCCCGTCCCCGGCCGGGGTGAACCGGATCTCGGCGAGGCACCGGCCCGTCTCGTACAACGTCAACCCGGCGCACGTCTGCGTGCCGAGCACGAACTCACCGGAGTTCACCCCGCCCACGGCCAGCTGCTCCACCGGCAGCGGCCCGAACCCCGAATGCGCCAGGGTCGCCGTGCGTTCCGCGAACCCGCCGAGCACCACCGGTCCGAACTCGACCGGCTCCACCCGCGGCGACGGCGTGAACGTCCGCACGAAGACGTCCGGCACCCGGCAGCACTCGGCGTCGTTGGTGTCCCCCGGCACCAGGTCACTGGCGTCGGAGTCGTAGGCCACCCGCGCACCGTCGCCGCTCAGGTTCAGCTGTCCGTCGTTGTGCCGCGGTGTGCTGTCGGCGTTTCCCGCGCACGTGCCGTCCGGCGGCGGCTGGCAGGTGGGGAACTGGGCCGGGGACGCGAGCGCGCCGGGCAACCGGGCGCCCTGGGCTTCGTCGACCACCAGATCGCGGACCACCACCTGGCACGGGGTCCGCACGTCGCGCGGCGTCTGGTCCCGCACCACCGGCCCGTCGGAGGTGCCCCCGGAGTAGGGCCGGATGCAGGTGTCCTGGACCGGCGGCCGGTCGATCCCGTCGTGCGCGCCGGGATTGTCCGTGACGAAGGCGAGGTACCGGCCGTCCCCGGACAGCGCCGGGTGCAGCCCGTTGACCGGGTTGCCCGCGTTGTCCCGCGACACCACCCGCGACGTGAGCCGGGCGCCGACCGGACCGTTCGGGTCGCGCCGCACCAGGTACACGTCCGGCCGGTAGAAGTCGCGGCGGTCGACGAAAGCCACCGCCGAGCCGTCGTGCGAAAGCGCCGGGTAACGCAGGGCGGTCGCCGGGTCGTCCCCGAGGAACTTCCCGTCGGCGCCGGCGTCGACCCGGTACAGCGCGTTGGTCGTGGAGTTCCACACCACCAGCGCCGAGCTGAAATCGGCCTCGTTCGGGAAGGTGGCGGCGTAGAGCACCTGCCGCCCGTCCCCGGAGACCTTGGGGAAGAACTGCCGCGCCTCGATCGTGCCCTTGGACATCCGGGGCACCGGGGTGTTGACCGCCGGTCGGCCGACCGGCCCGCCGTTCACCCGGAGCACCGCGGTCATCGCGTAACTGGCGCCGCTGTCCGATTTGGACTGCCACACGACGCGGCTGGCGTCCGCGGCCAGATCCACCGTCCGCGGCGGGTACGCACTCGACTCTCCGGCGGGCAGGGTGACCAGGTGGTAGCGGTAGTCGAACCTCCCCGGTGCGATTCGCTCGTCGAAATCGGCGTCCCCGTCGGGATCGCGGTCGCAGACCACGATGATCTCGCTGGAGTAGGAGTTCTCGACGATGTTGCGGGCGCCGGTGAGGAACGCGACGTACCGGCCGTCCCCGGAAATGCTCGGCTGGGAACTCTCCCCGTCCGGGGGCACGTCCTTTTCCGGCTGCGCCTGCCGCAGGTGGATGACCGGCGGTCGCGGTTCCGGGACGACGAACTGGCCGCGGCTGATCTGCACCGTGCGGTCGCGCACCAGATCGCGGACGAAGACGTTCTGCTGAGCGTCGAAAACGGGCAGATCCGCCAGCTCCGACCGGCTGGTGAAGGCGACCTGGGTGCCGTTGGCGGAGAGGTCCGAGTCCCGCCCGCCGGACTGCGCCTGGGCGTTCGTCCCGTTCTGCACCGAAGCCCGTACCGTGGTGCCGGGCGCGGCTGCGGCGTCGGCGCGCTCGCCGCCGTCCCCGGCCACTACGATCGCCGCGGCGGCGAGCACCGCCAGCGCCGCCGCCATTCGTCTACTGTGGACAAATCTTGCAGGCACGACGAACCTCCGCACAGAGCCGGTCCGCCCAACCTAGGCAGCACGCGCGCTGATCGGCGTCGGCGGCCGGGTGGCGAACCGGACGCCGTGCCCCGCCCGTTCGGGCAGCGGCCGCTGCCCCGCCGGGCTCCCGTTCGCGGCTCCAGCGCGAATGCCCGCGCCGCGCACACTTTCCAGCCATGGGCGCCACGACATCACTCGCGGAGACCGAACTGGTCGTCACACCCGGCGACGCCGCCAGCTGCGCCGTGCACATACGCAACTCGGGCACCGTCGTCGACCAGTTCAGCATCGACGTCCTCGGGGACACGCGAACCTGGGCCGAGGTCGAGCCACCGGTCATCAACCTCCTGCCCGGCCAGGACGGTACGGCGACCGTCCACTTCCGCCCGCCGCGCAAGGCCGAGGTGCGGGCCGGCGCGGTGCCGTTCGGCGTCCGGGTGCTGTCCCGGGAGGATCCCGGCGGTTCGCGGGTGGACGAGGGCGTGGTGCACGTCGAACCGTTCACCGACCTCCAGATCGAACTCTCACCGCGCACGTCCACCTGCCGCACCAAGGCGCGGCACGAGGTCGTGGTGGACAACCTGAGCAACCACCCGGTTTCGGTGGAGGTGCTCCCGCGCGACGAGGAGGACGCGCTCAAGTTCGACCTCGACCACCCGGTGCTGACCGTCGAACCGGGCACCGCCGCGTTCCTCAAGCTCAAGGCCAGCCCCGAGGACCGGTTCCTCCGCGGCCCGGAACGCCGCCACCCCTTCGGCGTCACCGCGGTCACCAGCGAACAGCCGCCGATGACCGCCGAGGGCACGGTCGTCCAGCAGCAGCTCCTGCCGAAATGGCTGCTGCCCGCGCTCATCGCCCTGCTGGCGTTGGCGATCGTCGCGGTCACGCTGTGGTTCACCGTGCTCAAGCCCACCGTCCAGTCGGCGGCGCGCGAGGCCGCGAAACAGGCCGCCGCCGAACAGGTCCAGGCGATCACCGACACCGCGAACCAGGCCAAGCAGTCCGCGGGCGCGGCCGAGCAGAAGGCCCAGGCCGCGCAGCAGCAGGCCGGGGACATGGCGGCCAAGGGGCAGCAGGCGGGCGGCACCCCCGGCGGCACCGGGCAGGTGACCGGCCCCGGCGGGGTGGACATCAGCAAGGGCAGCTCGTTCGACTTCCGGGTCGCCGCGAACACCCCGCAACGTCCCGGCGACACCACGACCTACACCCCGTTCACCGGGACTCCGCCCGCGGGCAAGACCGTGGTGGTGACCGATCTGCTGTTCCAGAACCCGGCCGGCGACGGCGGCCGCCTGCAGCTCAAACGGGGCAACGACGTGTTGCTCGAGGTCGGCCTGAACAACATTCGCGATCTGGACTACCACCTGGTCGAACCGTTCATCTTCCCGCCGGGATCGCCCCCGGTGATCGCGGTGAACTGCCAGTCCGCGAGCACCGGGAGCTGCACCCCCGCGGTCTCCTTCACCGGCCGCCTCTCCGGCTGACCCCCAGCCAGCCGACGAGCCCCCGGCTAGATGAGCCCTTCGCGCATCGCGTAGGCCACGGCGTGCGAGCGGTTCTTGAGCTGGAACCGGTTCGTCACGTCGTGCAGGATGCTCTTGACCGTCCGCTGCGAGTAGCACAGCTGATCGGCGATCTCCTGAGTGGACAGTCCGGACGCGACCAGCCGGAGGACCTCGGTCTCCCGGTTGGTGATCCCGGCCAGGTGCAGCCCGCGGGGTTCCAGGACCTGGCGCTGCAGGCGGGAAACCCGGTTGAGCAACCGGCCGAGCAGATCCGGCGGCAGCGCGCCCTCCCCGGCCGCGGCCGCCTTGATCAACCGCACCAGCACGTCCGGAGTGGTCTCGGACCGGCGCGCGACCGCGCACACCCCGTGCTCGATGGCGCTGAGGATCTCGTTGTCGTCCACCTCTCCCGCGATCAGCACGATCCGGGTGAATCCTTGGCACTGCAGGGAACGCAGCAACTGGGTCATCTGGGAGTCGAGCCGGTCGGCGACCAGGAGCGCCACCGCGCTGCCGTCCGCGGACTCCTCGTCCACCAGCCACACCTCGTCCCGGGTGCGCAGCGCCATGCACACCCCGTTCTGCAGGATCGGGTCGGTGGCGCGGACGACTACCGGTGTGCGGGCTTTGCTCAACATGGTGTTTCCCCTCGACTGTCCTCGCGGCTGGAGTCAACTGTGCATCAGGGGAAGTCCCAGGCGCATGGGACTGAAGTCCCTATCTTGCCCGTATGGGCGTGCGAGCCTGCCCGATCGCAGGAGTCAGATCGGCGCGATCGGCTGCTCACCGAGGCCCGCGTCGCGCGCGCGGATGATCGCCTGCGCGCGGTCGGCCACCCGGAGTTTGCCGAATACGCTGGAAATGTGGTTCCGCACCGTCTTCGGGCTCAGCGACAACCGCTGCGCGATCGAGGAATTGCTGTGCCCGCAGGCGATCAGCCGCAGCACTTCCCGTTCGCGCGAGGTCAGTTCCGGGAACACCGGATCGTTACCCGGCACCACGCCGTTGAAGAACCCGAGCACCAGGGTCGCGATGTCCGGGCCGAAGATCGCCTCCCGGCGGCCCACCGCCTGCACCGCGCGCACGATCTCGTCCGGTTCGGCGTCCTTGAGCAGGTAACCCCGGGCGCCGGCCCGCATCGCCGCGAACACCGATTCGTTCTCGTCGGACATGGTCAGCATGAGCACCCCGGTGCCCGGCCGCTCGGCCACGATCCGCCGGGTCGCCTCCACGCCGCTGATGTCCGGCAGCTGGAGGTCCATCACCACCACGTCCGGCGCGAGGGCCGCCGTGGCGCTGACCGCGTTGATCCCGCTCGCCGCCTCGCCGACGACGTCGATGACCGGCTCCGCCGCGAGCATCGTGCAGACCCCGAAGCGGAACAGCGGATGATCGTCGACGACCAGCACCCGCAGCACTTCGGTATCGGTCATGAATCGGTCTCCTTCGGCGGTGGCAACGGCAGTGTCGCGCATACCCGCGTCCCTCCGGTTTCGTTTTGCTCAGCGCGGAATTCGCCGCCCAGCTCGGCGGCGCGCTCGCGCATCGAACTCAGGCCGATCCCCGCGCCGTTGCGGCCGCGCAGGCCGACCCCGTCGTCGGTGACCGTGATGGACAGTTCCCCGTTCGCCCGGAGCGCGACGGTGCACCGCCGCGCGCGGGCGTGCCGGGTCACGTTCGTGAGTGCCTCGCAGATGATCCGGTAGGCCGCCACGTCGACGGCGGGCGGCAGGTCCGGCAGGCGGTCCGGGGCGTCGAGCGCGATCGTCAGGCCCGGGGTGGCGTCCTGGGCCGCGCGGTTCACCGTGCCGATGTAGTCCTCGAGGGCGGCCAGCAGCCCGCGCTTCTCCAGCACCGGCGGCCGCAGCCCGTGCGCCAGCCGCCGGATCTCGGCGTTCGCGCCCTTGAGCGCCTCCTGCAGGCGCGCGAGCATCACCCCGGTCGGCGTGGACTCGCCGATCGCGCGGCGGCTCGCGTGCAGGCCGAGCGTGATCGCGGCCAGCGTGGGGCCGACGCCGTCGTGCAGTTCGCGCAGCAGCCGCCGGCGCTCCTCCTCGCGCGCGGTCACCAGGCGGTCCCGGCTGCGGATCAGGTCGGTGGTCAGCCGGGCCGTGTAGACGACCGTGCCGGCGTGCCGCGCGACCTCGGTGAGCACGGACCGCTCCTTGCGGCCGAGCACCTCGCGCGGGCTGCGCCGGGCGATCACCAGGCTGCCCACCGCCTCGCCCTGGTAGCTCAGGGGCAGCCGGTGGCACAGCGCGGTCGGCTCGCCGTAGCTCGCCGCCTTCTCGCGCCCGGCATCCCGGTCCAGTTCGATGGCCACATAGGGCAATCGCAGCGCGACGCCGATCGTTTCCACGACCGCCGGTAATTGCTCCGCTGGAGTGTGGATTTTCTCCAATCGTGACGCGAGCGCGGACACCACGTGGTACGGATCGTGACGCTCGCCGAACAGCCGGGTGTTGATCAGCGCCTGCACCCGGGCCCGCAGCGGCTGCACCGCGAGCGCGATGAGCGCCGCGGCGATCGCCTGCTGCCACAGCTGGTCCACCGGCGGGAACAGCAGGCTGAACACGCTCACCACGCCGACGTACAGCCCGGCGAGCAGCACGCTCAGCGTGCCGTAGACCAGCGACCGGCTGAGCACCACCTCGATGTTCAGCGCCTGGTGCCGCGCGATGGCCATGGACACCACGAACGGGACCGGCAGGAACGCCAGCGTCTGGAACCGCCAGTCCAGCCACGGCGTGCCGTGCACCGCGGCCGGAATGGTCCACACGACGAGGTACAGCGTCGCGCCGCCGCCGAGCGCGGCCACCAGCCAGCGCATGCGCTTGCGCAGCAACGGATCCTTGTGCGTCACGTACTTGCCGATCAGCGCGGCGGCGATGACCGGCGGATACGCGAAGAGCGCGCCCAGCGAAGGCGACCCGAGCAGGTTCAGCCGGGTGAGCGGATCGTCCTCCGCGAGCAGCGCGTACCCGGCGACGGCCAGGTAGAGCACCAGCCCGAGGCCGTACCCGGCGAGCACGTGGCGGCAGAACCGGCGGCGGGAGCCGACCTCCGGGAAGGACAGCGCGAAGTGCAGCATCCCGCCCCAGAGCAGCAGGAAGCAGAACTCCCCGCCGTACCAGCGCCAGAACTGGGAGCCGGCGACGAGGTCGAGCGCCTCGAGCTGGAAGTAGCCGGAACCGGCGACGGTCGCGGCGCCGATCGCGGACGCGGTGATCGCCGCCTGGGTCGCCGGATCCCGGGGCCGGGCGGCGAAAATGGCACCGGAGGTGGCCAGCAGCGCGCCGACGACGAGGATCGACGGCCACGAGTCGAGCAGGCTGTCGGCCACCGGGTACGGGCGGAGCGGAACGTCCAGATCGAGCGGCCGCCCGTCGCGGAGAACCTGGTAGCGCAGCACCTGACCGGCCTCGGCGGCGGGACCGCCGGGGACGCTTCCCGGGGTGGCGCCGTTGATGGAAAGGACCTGGTCACCGGCCCGCAGCGGACCGTCCGGGGCGGCGGTCTCGACCGTGACCGCGCCGCCCGGCACGGCGAAATCGCCGGTGTTGACCACGGTTCCGTCGCTCGGGGTGAGCGCGCGCCACGCGATCGCCCACCCGGCCGCGACCAGGAAGACGATGCAGAGCAGCAGGAAGAACGCGGGCTCGCGTCGGGCGCCCCCCGATCTGAACACGTTGTGAAGCATCCCTCAGCGGATGCGTCCAGCCCAGCGCATTCCCCTACTCGCCGGGTACGCGGCCACCCGTTCGGCCTAGGAACGGCGTCCCGTACGGCTCACTTTCCGGCGCGGAATAGCCCGAAAGGGGAGCCGTACGGGAGTTGGTCCTCAGCCGAATGCCACCGCGTTCTCGCGGGCCCAGTCGCTGAACGTGAGCGGTTTTCGTCCGGTGAGCCGATCCACGGTGTCGAAGACGATCGCTTCGGTGTGGCCCGCCGCGCGTTTCATCTCCAGGATTCCGTCCACCGCGGAGACCGGCCAGCCCCAGGAAGCGAATCGCGTTCGGGTCTGCTCGGCGGATTCGACGACGCAGCGCACCGGGCGGCCGAGGGCGTCGGCGAGGGCGCGGACCTGTTCCTCGGGGGTCGGCGCCTCGCCGCCGGTCAGCGGGTAGATCGCACCCGCGTGCCCGGGCGAGGTGAGCACCTCGGCGGCGACCGTGGCGATGTCCCGGCAATGGATCATCGCCGAGGGGCCCTCGTACTGGTTGACGTAGGCGACGCCTTCCGCGCGGACGGATTCGATCCACCCGTACCGGTTGTCCATGAAGGTGCCCGGCCGCAGGATCGTCCAGTCCGGGCCCGCGGCGCGGATCACCTCCTCGGCTTCGCGGTGCGCGGACGAGATCGGGTCGGCGCCGCCGAAGTGCACGCCGGTGGTGGACAGTTTCACCAGCCGTTCGACGCCCGCGTGCGCCGCCGCGGCGGCGAGGTTCGCCTCCTGGACCGGACCGGTCGAACCGTGGCCCGAGGTGAGCACGAAGACGCGGTCGACGCCCTCGAGCACGGGCGGCAGCGTCTCCGGCCGGTCGAGATCGCCCGCGACGACCTCGGCGCGCGGATCGACGCGCGCGGCGCCCGGGTCGCGGGTGAGCGCGCGCACGGGCGCACCGCGGTCGAGCAGGCAGGGCACGAGTTCGCGGCCGACCTTGCCGGTCGCTCCGGTGATCAGGATCATGTGAGTCTCCTTTGTGGATAGTGGTCAATGGTGTTGGCGCAGCGGGATGTTCTTCAGGCGCAGTGCGGCGATCAGTCCGATGAGGAGGATCGGCGGCGCGGTGAAGAACACGCCGCGCAGGGCGTGCGCGTAGTCCGCCGGGCCGGGTGCGCGCGTGCCGAGCCCGGCGGTGAAGACCGAGCCGAAGACCGAGACGCCGAGCGCGGTGCCGAGCGAGCGCAGGAAGGTGACCGTGCCGGAAACCGCCCCGATGTCCTCGCGCGGCGCGGTGTTCTGCGCGGCCAGGGCGGGCACCTGCAGGTTGAGTCCGGCGGCGAGGCCGAACAACACCAGGTACGCCAGCACCACCGGCCGCGTGGTCGATTCATCCATTGTGGACATCAGGATTCCGGCGACGATGCCCAGCGCCATCCCGGCCGCCGGGTACCACCGGTAGTTTCCCGTCCTGGCGATGATTTTGGCGCTGCCCATCGAGGACGCGACCACGCCGAACATCATCGGCGCGAGCAGCAGCCCGGTCGCCGAAGCGCTCGCCCCGGAGGCGGCCTGCACGAACAGCGCCAGGTAGGTCACCGAGCCGAGGAACGCGAATCCGGCGACCACGCTGACCAGAACGGAAACGGTGAACGTGGAGTCGCGGAAGAGCCGGAGCGGGATGACCGGTTCGGCCGCCTTCCGTTCGGCGAACACGAAGGCCGCCGCGAACAGGATCGCCGCGGCGCCGAGGCCGAGGATCACCGGTGAGGTCCACGAGTGGCGCGAACCCGCCCACGCGGCGAGCAGCGTCAGGCTGGCGATGGCGCCGCTGAGGCAGAGCAGGCCCGCGACGTCCAGCCGGGCGCGGACCCGGGTGTGCGGTGCCAGGCGCAGGAACCGCACGACCAGGAACAGCGCGACCGCGCCGATCGGCAGGTTGAGGTAGAACACCGCGCGCCAGCCGAGCAGATCGGTCAGCGGGCCGCCGGTCAGCGGCCCGGCCACCGAGGCGACCGCGAAGCAGGTCGCGAAGTAGCCGGAGTAACGGGCGCGTTCGCGGGGCGGGAACAGTTCGGCGATGATCGCCAGCACGGACACGAACAGGCCACCGGCGCCGAGACCCTGGAGCAACCGGCAGGCGATCAGCACCCCCATGCTCGGCGCGACCGCGCACGCGGCCGAACCGGCGAGGAAGAGCGCGACGGCGGTCAGGAAGACCGGCTTGCGGCCGAAGAGGTCGCCGAGCTTGCCGTACAGGGGAACGCTGACCGTGCTGGTCAGCAGGTAGCCGGTGGTGATCCAGGAGAACGCGTCCAGGCCACCGAGGTCGCCGACCACGCGGGGGAGCGCGGTGGCGACCACCTGGGCGTCGAGCATGGCGAGGAAGACCGAAAGCAGGAGCCCGGTCAGGACCGGGGCGACCCGGATCCGGGCAGCGGAGATCGACTCCGCTGAGGGAGCAGACAAGATGAATTCCCATCAGTGCGAAGGAAACAGGAACGATTGGGGTGTGCGAGACCGCACTACCCCGCCAAGACAGGGGATTCCGGCACGCGCCCAGTCACCACTGGATGCGGCCCTCTCCGCGCTTGGTCGATCACCTCGAATTCGTCCCACTCACCCGTTCGAACCCGGGTGGCGTCCTCACTGATGCGTGATTTCGGCAGAACACGCGCTCCCCGGCGCGTGCCTGGCTGACTCTAAACAACTGCATGTCAAAGTGCAAGTAACTCGTGAGTGTTCCGACCGGTTCCAACCGGTCTGTCCACTCACGACTCGGGGAGGCCGCGCTACGGGCGGCTGAGGGGTTTGACTTCGGCGTCTTCCTCTTCGTCGCCGTCGCGGTCGGCGTCCCGGCGGCGCTTGCCGAGATCGTCCGGGAACACCCACTTCTTGAAGCCCCAGAAGCGGAACACCATCGCCAGCAGCATGCCGATCACCGAACCGCTGGCGAAGTCGGCGGCCTCCTGCACCAGTCGCGAGACATGCGGCACCTCGAGGTGCAGCACGTACCGCGAGGCGTACAGCGGGATCAGGTTGACCACCACGGCGACCCCGCTGATCAGGAAGAACAGCGCCGCCTCGTGGTGCCGCTCCCGGCCGCCGCGGGTGCGGAACGACCATTCCCGGTTCAGCACGTACGAGCAGATCGTCGCGACGATGATCGCGATGGCCTTCGCGGTGGTCGGCTTCGATTCCAGGACGCTGAGCTTGAGCAGGTACCAGACGCCGTTGTCGATCAGGAACGTCGTGCCGCCGACGATCGCGAACTTCAGCATCTCCCGGTGCCGGATCAGCACCGAACGCAGCGGTTCGGGAGTGTGCGCGAGCACGGTTTCGACAACGTTCACAGGCCGCAGTGTACGTAGCGGGCGGGCCCCGAGTGGGCTCAGGCGGCGCGGCGGTCCTGTTCGCCCGATTCGTTCCGGCCGCCGCGCGGCCGCCGGATCCGGGCATTCGCCTGCGGAAACACCCATTTCCGGAATCCCCAGAAGCGGAACACCGTGCCGAGCAAGGTGCCCAGGATGAAACCGCTCACGAAATCGGCCACCTCCTGGGTCAGCAGGCCGACGTGCGGCACCCGCAGGTCGAGCACGTACCGGGAAACCGCGAGCGGCAGCAGCGTCAGCCCCACCGAGATCCCGCTGACCAGGAAGAACAGCGCTGCCTCGTGCCGCCCCTCCCGGCCGCCGCGGGTGCGGAAGGACCACTCCCGCGACAGCACGTACGAGCAGACCGTCGCCACCAGCACCGCGATGCCGAACGCGGTCAGCGGGTTGGCGTTCAGCACGGTCAGCTTGAGCACGTAGTTGACGACCGTGGTGACCGCGAAGCAGATCGCGCCCACGACCCCGAACTTGAGCAGCTCGTGGTGCCTGATCAGCAGCGCCTTCAAGGGCCTCGGCAGTCGCCCGAGGAGCCGGTCCGCGTCCCACATGCTCGCCGAGGCTACCCCCGTCCGATCACCAGAACGGCCACCACGGCTTGCTCGACGTGGTGACCGTGGGTTTGGCGGGCTTGCGGCCACCGCCGGACGGCCCGTGGGTCTCGGTGACCGACGGTGTGGTCGTCACGGTCGGTTTCTTCGGTGTCTTCGACGGCAGCGTCGGGGTGACCGTGGGGCCGGGGGCGCCCGTCGGCCCCGGCGTCCCCGTCGGCCCGGGCTTCGTCGTCGGGACCGGGCCGATCGGCCAGTCCCAGCACTCGAAGTACACCGTTTCCGACCGGGTGGCCGAACCGAGCGCCGCGGTGACGGTCACGGCTTCGTCGTCGTCCGGGCGATCCTCCAGCTCGAACCACAGGCGCAGGTGCTCACCGGGTTCGAGCGGTTCGGTGCTCCGGCACGTGATCGAACCGCCGCCGTCGCAGCGCACCCGCCACTGGCCCAGGATCACCCGCGCCTCCCGGCTCACGGTCACGGTCGCCGGTTTGGTGTTCGGGCCGTCGTTGCGCACGTCCACGCTCAGCCACGCCGACCGCGCCCACGGGAACGTCGAACTCCACAGCGTGTGCACGCGCAGGCCGACCTTGTCCGGCGCCTCCCGCACGGTGACCTGCACGGTGATCGACACCTTGACCTGGCCGCCCGAGCTGATCGACCCCCGCACCTGGCCCGGCTGGGCGGAGCCGTCGGCCTTGAGCCGGAAGATCAGCACCGCGGATTCGCCGGGCTGCAGGCCCCGCGCGGTCCGGCAGGTGACCGTGCCGCTGCCCGCCGGGCACTGCACGGTCTGCTGCTCGGTGGCCTGGGCGGCGAAACCGCCCGGCCCGCTGCCCGCGGCATTCGAACCCGCGGCGCCGCCGCCCGCCGCGGGCGCGACGGCGTGCACGCCCTTGGGCAGGTCGAGCGAGACCTCGACCGGCTCGGAGACCGTGCCGCCGTCGTTGCGCACGGTGATCGGCAGGTTGACCGGCTCGCCGCCCGGTTGCAGCTCGATGTTTCCCGGCGGCTGGGCGGTCAGCTTCGGCGGCTGCGGCGCCGGCGGAGGCGGCGGTGCGGGCGGCGGAGGCGGGTTCGGTGCCGGGGCCGGTGCGGGCGGGGGCGCGACCGGCGGCGGCGCCGGTTCGGCGGGCGGTGGTGGCGGGGGCGGCGCCGGTGGCTGCGCGGGCGGGTTCGCGGGCGGCGGCGGTGGCGGTGGCGGAGGCGGAGGAGGTGGTGGCGGCTGCTGCACGGGTGCCGGGACGACGGGCTGCTGTGCGGCGGCCGGGATCTCCTGCGTCCCACCGCCGGCCGCGAGCCCCACGGCGATCGCGGCGGCCATGGCGACGCCGGACACCCCGACCCCGACGAACTGGCGGGGCCCGGCGGCGGCCGCGCCCGCGGCGCCACCCGAGGACGACCCCGCCGCCGCACCCGCGGCACTGGCGGTCGCGGCCGCCGCCGCGGTGGCCGCGCTGCCCTTGAGCGCTCCGGCGGCGGCCAGGTACCCGAGGACCGAGCCACCCAGGATGATCGGCGCGATGATCGCCCGCAGGGCGCCGTTGACGTCGGCGAGTTCGGCGGCCAGCGCGCGGCAGCGGTCGCATTCGTCGAGATGCGTCTCGACCTGCGCGCGCTCCCGTTTGGACAGCCCGTCCCGGGTCCACGCGCCGAGCCGCTCGGCGGTGGCGCGGCAGCGTTCGGCGGAGGTCTCGGCGAGGTGGACCTGCAGGTACGCCTGGCGCAGGCCCTCGCGGGCGCGGTAGGCCAGCGCGGAGACACCGTTCGCGGTCAGCCCGAGCAGCGGCGCGACCTCGGCCGGGGTCTGCCGTTCGATCTCGGTGTGCCAGAGCACGGCTTGCCAGCGCTCGGGCAACCTGCGGAACGCCTTCGCCGCGAGCGTGCGCTCCAGGCCCTGCACCGCGGTGTCCGAGAACGGCACGGTCAGCGCTTCGGCGGCCGGGCCGCTGACCTCGCTCATGTCCTCGTTGAGGTCGATCCGCCGGTCCTTGCGGGTCTTGTCGTAGGCGGTGTGCCGCAACGCGGTGAGCAGGTAGGCGCGGAAGGCCGAATCCGGTCCCTTGCCCGCGCGCAGGGTGTCCAGGACCTTGGCGAAGGCCTCGCTGACCAGGTCGTCGGTCTCGGCCTTGGACTTGGCGAGCTGGCGGGCCAGGTTGTAGGCCGCCGCGACATGCCGTTCGTAGAGCGTGCCGTACGCCGCGAGCGTTCCCCCGCGCACGGCGGCGATCAGCTCGGCATCGCTCTTGCCAGTGGGATCGGCGGGAACGGTGGACACAGGTCTCCTTCATGGCAGGGGTCGTGGGCGGTGTCTCCCGCACCGCTCGTAAACCCTGACGTCGCGCGGGGACTAGTGTGACGGACGCTGAGGCGCACGTCACCTCGTGGGTAGCCCGATGACCCGGAGAGCCCAATCGGTTCACCCACCCCGAGACAAACGGCGTGCGAAAGCGCCGTCACGTCCGCGGCCATTTGCAGTCACCTGATCGGAACAATGCGACAGATCGAGAGGACGGTTGCTCAGTGGATGTGCCGGCCACCGGTGCGCTGTCCGATGCGGGCGGCAAGCACCAGGATTCGGCACGGGTCGACCGGGACCGGTCCCTGCGTGCGCTGCGTGCGCGCTGGCGGACCGCGAGCCTGGCCTCGGGGTGGCGATTTCCCAGTGACTGGGCGTTGCCCGAAGTCGATGCCGTGTGTGCCGCCGTGGTCAAGGGTGGTGAGGCGGAGGTCCCGCTGGCCGGATTGGCCCGCGCCCGGGCCGCCGCCGGAGCGGGCCTCGCCGAGACGCTGGCCGATCTCGCCGCGTTGCACGCAGTGCTCGCCGAACCCGATGCGGTGGATGGATTCGTCGCACCGGACGTGGACGCCACCCCGTCGCGGTTACTCCGAGTGACCGCGATCGCCTGGGCGGACGTCGCCGTGGACCAGCTCTCGAACGTCGAGGTGCTCGATTCGCTCACCGGGCTGCCGAGCGCCGCCTACCTGCGCACCCGGCTCGGCGAGATCTACCGGCAGGCCGCGGCCGAGCAGCGGCAGGCGGCCGAGGACCACACGCTGCTGGTGGTGTCCATGGACCTGTCCCGGGTCACCGGCTGGCCCCGGCTGACCGGCATGATCCTGGTCGCGGACGTGGTGCGCGCGGTGTTCGACCACGGCGAGAGCGTGGCCGTGCTCGGCCCGTCCGCGGTCGCCGTGCTGGTGCCGCGGGACGGCCGGATCGCGGCGCACGCGGTGATGCTGCGGCGCGAGCTGACCGAGCGGCTCTCGGTGGACGCGCAGTTGCACGAGGTCGGCAAACCGCGGATCCAGGTGATCCGGCTGCCCGGCACCCACGAAGCCGCCTGCGAACTCCTCGGCCAGCTCTCCCGCGGCTGATCTCGCACCGGCCAGGAGTCGGCGAACCAGCAAGATCAGGACATCTCGGGCTGATCGCCCCCTGACTTCGGGGGCTTGTCAACCCGCCGATACGGCTCCGTGATTTCCTGATGGGGTGACGCAGCCCGTGCCCGCCGCAACCGACGACGGCGAGTCCCTCGTACGCCCAGCGCCGCCCCGCCTCGCGCTGCGCACCTCATTGGCCCGGTTGTCCGTGCGACCGAGGTCGGTCCTGTTGCTGATCGCGGTGCCGGTGGCCGCGATCGTCTGCGGGATCATCGGCTGGCTGCTGGACTGGAAGATCGGCGTGGACAGCGCGGTGTACCGCGCGGGCGCGCTGACCCTGCTGCACGGCGATCCGCTCTACGACGCCAACACGCTGCCCACCGAACCGTTCTGGGCGCTGCTGCCGTTCACCTACCCGCCGACCGCGGCGCTGCTGTTCGTGCCGCTGGCCGCGCTGCCCACCCAGGTCGCGTGGGGCGTGATCATCGCGATCTCGGTGCTGGCGATGGCGCTGGTCATCCGCATCGCGATCGGCTCGCTGCCCCGGCCCGAGGGCGAACTGCCGCGCTGGGCCGCACCGGGCCGCGCGACGATCATCTTCTCCCTGGTGGCGCTCGGCCTGGAACCGGTCTGGCGCGGGATCTTCCTCGGCCAGATCAACCTGATCCTGATGGCGCTGATCGTGCTGGACGTCCTGGTGATCAGCGCGCGCGGGTCGAAATGGGGCGGGGTGCTGGTCGGTGTCGCCGCGGCGGTCAAGCTGACCCCGCTGGTGTTCGTGCCGCACCTGTTCTTCACCGGCAAGAAGATGGACGCGCTGCGCGCGCTCGGCACGTTCTTCGGGCTGCAGGCGCTGATGTTCCTGATCACCCCGCACGACGCGGCCCGGTTCTGGACGCGGACCCTGCAGGACACCGGCCGGATCGGCCCGTTGCACTGGGCCGGCAACCAGTCGCTGACCGGGATGATCAACCGCCTGACCGGGCTCGCCTCGTGGTCGCAGCAGCTGGCCATGGGGATCATGCTGCTGCTCGCGCCGTTCGCGCTGATGCTGATGCTCCGGTTCCACCGGCGCGGCCAGGCGCTGGCCGCGTTGCTGGTGCCCGCCTTCTGGGCGCTGCTGTTCACCCCGGTTTCCTGGTCGCACCACTGGGTGTGGGCGGTGCCGCTGATCGTGCTGCTGATCTCCCGCCTGCCGCAGACCACCCCGGCGACCGCCTGGCGCCGCTGGCTCGGCGCGTTCGCGGTGGCCGCGGTGTTCATCAGCTGCATCCTGCTGATCCTGCCGAACGGGCGGAACCTCGAGCTGCACTGGGCGTTCTGGCAGAACATCCTGGGCAGCGCGTACGTGCTGATGCCGGTGGTCCTGGCCATCGTGCTGGTGGTGCGCTGGTGGCTGATGCGCCGCAAACGTTTGCGCGCGGCCGGGGCGAGCGTGGACGACTATGTCGACGCCACGACTTCCAGCTGACCTTCCCGCGGGGCGGATCGCGGTCGCCCTGCTGGTCGCGGTCGCCCTGGTCGTCGGCGTGTTCGCCTGGCTGGACGGCTGGCGGCTGGGCGCGGACAGCGCGGTCTACCGCGCGGGCGCGCTGACCTTCCTGCGCGGCGAGCCGCTGTACACCCCGCAGACGCTCACCACGCTGCCGCCCTGGGTGGCGCTCCCGTTCACCTACCCGCCCGCCGCGGCGCTGCTGTTCGTCCCGCTCACCGCGTTGCCGTCCGGGCTGGCGTGGGGAATCCTCGCCGCCGCGTCGGTGCTGTCGCTGGCCGTGGTGGTGCGGGTGTGCGTGCGCGGGGCCGACCGGCCGTACGGGGCCTTCGCGGTGGCCGGGCTGACCGTGCTGGCGCTCGGCCTCGAGCCGGTGTGGAAGACGATCTTCCTGGGGCAGATCAACCTGATCCTGATGGCGCTGATCGTGCTGGACGTCCTGGTGCTCGGCGCGCGGGGTTCGCGGTGGGGCGGGGTGCTGGTCGGTGTCGCCGCGGCGGTCAAGCTGACGCCGTTGATCTTCGTGCCGCACCTGCTGTGCACCGGGCGCTGGAGGGACGCCGTGCGCGCGCTCGGGACGTTCGCCGCGTTGCAGGGCCTGATGTTCGCGCTGATGCCCGGCGATGCCGTGCGGTACTGGACCGAGGCCGCCTCCGATCCCGACCGGATCGGCGCGGTGCACTGGATCTTCAACCAGTCCCTCAACGGCATGCTGAACCGCGCGTCGGAGCTGGCGCCGTGGTCGCTGCCGGTGGCCATCGCGATCGCGGCCGTGCTCGCCGTGCCCGCGGTGTGGCTGGTGGTGCGGCTGCACCGGCGCGGCGAGGAGCTGGCCGCGCTGCTGGTGACCGCGTTCTACGGCTTGCTGGTCTCGCCGGTTTCCTGGTCGCATCACTGGGTGTGGGCGGTGCCGCTGATCCTGCTCCTGGTGGTCGAGGGGCGCGGGTGGTGGGCGCTGGCGGTCACCGCGCTGTTCGCCGGATGCGTGATCATGCTGGTGCCCAACGGCGGCGACGCCGAGTTCCGCTGGGGCTTCCCGCTGGCGGTGCTGGGCAACGCGTACGTGGTGGCCGCGGCCGTCGCGCTGCTCGGCCTGACCGCCCGTGAGCTGCGCAGACCCCGCGGTTAATCTGTTCCCCGTTATGGACGAACGCACCCGGCTTCCCGTTGTCGGCATGGTGGGCGGTGGCCAGCTGGCCCGGATGACCCATCAGGCCGCGATTTCCCTCGGCCAGTCCCTGCGCGTGCTCGCGGCGGGGGAGAACGACTCCGCCGGCCTGGTCGCGGGCGAGGTCGTGCAGGGCCACCACACCGACCTCGACGCGTTGCGCTCGTTCGCGGCCGGGGTCGACGTGCTGACCTTCGACCACGAGCACGTGCCCGGCGAACACCTGCGCACGCTGGTCGCCGAGGGCGTGGTCGTGCGCCCGGGCCCGGACGCGCTGGCGTTCGCCCAGAACAAGCAGCTCATGCGGGAACGACTGTCCGCACACGGTTTCCCGGGGCCGCCGTTCGCCAAAGTGTCCGATGTGGACGATGCGCTCAAGTTCGGTGACGAGCATTCCTGGCCGGTGGTGCTCAAGGCCGCGACCGGCGGTTACGACGGCCGCGGCGTGTGGATGCTCGACTCCGAGCGGGCCGCGCGCGACCTGATCCCCGAACTGCTCGCGGTCGGGACGCCGCTGCTGGTCGAGCGGAAGGTCGCGATGCGCCGCGAACTTTCGGCGCTGGTCGCCCGCTCGCCGTTCGGGCAGGGGGCCGCGTGGCCGGTGGTGGAAACCGTGCAGTCGGACGGGATCAACACCGAGGTGCTCGCCCCGGCCCCCGGCCTGACTCCGGAACAGGTGCACGAGGCGCAGGGGCTCGCGCTGCGGATCGCCGCCGAACTGGACGTCGTCGGCGTGCTCGCGGTCGAGCTGTTCGACACCGGCGAGGGCCTGCTGGTCAACGAGCTGGCGATGCGCCCGCACAACTCCGGTCACTGGACCATGGACGGCTCCCGGACCTCGCAGTTCGAGCAGCACCTGCGCGCGGTGCTGGACTACCCGCTCGGCGCCACGGACCTGCTGGCTCCCACGGTGATGGCGAACGTGCTCGGCGCGCCGGAAACCCCGGCGATGGGGCCGGACGAGCGGCTGCACCACCTGTTCGCGCGGTTCCCGGACGCCCGGGTGCACCTGTACGGCAAGGGGGAGCGGCCGGGGCGCAAGCTCGGGCACGTGAACCTGCTCGGCGGCGACCTGGAGCAGTCGCGGGAGCGGGCGAAGCTCGCCGCGCACTGGCTCTCCCACGCCGAATGGCTCGACGGCTACGAAATCCACTGAGGAGTTTTCCGCATGTCTGCGCGCGTTGGTGTGATCATGGGCAGCGATTCGGACTGGCCGGTGCTGGAGGCCGCCGGGCAGGCCCTCGACGAGTTCGGCGTGCCGTACGAGGTGGGCGTGTACTCGGCGCACCGCACGCCCCAGCGCATGCTCGACTACGCGACCTCGGCCGCCGGCCGCGGACTCCAGGTGATCATCGCCGGGGCCGGGGGCGCCGCGCATCTGCCCGGCATGGTGGCTTCGGCGACCGTGCTGCCGGTGATCGGCGTGCCGGTGCCGCTCAAGTACCTGGACGGGATGGATTCGCTGCTGTCGATCGTGCAGATGCCCGCGGGCGTGCCGGTCGCCACGGTTTCGGTTGGCGGCGCGCGCAACGCGGGCCTGCTCGCGGTGCGCATCCTCGCCGCGAGCGATCCCGCGCTGCGGGAGCGGATGGCGAAGTTCCAGGCGGATCTGCAACAGCTCGTGCTGGACAAGGACGCCGCCCTGCGCAAGCGCGTCGACGGCTGACTCACGCCTCCAGCTGGGCCCTCAGCTCGCGCTTGAGGACCTTGCCCGCGGCCGAGACCGGAATGCTGTCCACGAACCGCAGCTCGCGAATCCGCTTGTACGGCACCACTTTCGCGTTGATCGTGTCGAGGAGTTCCTGTTCGCTCGGTGCGCCGTCGCCGGGTGCGCGGACGATGAACGCGACCGGCAGTTCGCCTGCCTCCGGGCTGGGCCGCCCGACCACGGCCGCCGCGGCCACCCCCGGCTGGGCGATCAGCAGCTCCTCCAGTTCACGCGGGTACACGTTGTACCCCTTGTAGATCAGCATGTCCTTCTTGCGATCCACAATGGACAGATAGCCGTCCTCGTCGAGCACGCCGATGTCGCCGGTGCGCAGCCAGCCGTCGGTGAGTGCCTCGGCGGTCTCCTCCGGCCGGTTGAGGTAGCCGTCCATCACCTGGGGGCCGCGCAGGCACACCTCGCCCGCGGCGCCCGCCGGGACCGGGCCGTCCCCGCCGTCGGCGGGGACCAGCTTGACCTCGGTGTCGAACACCGGGATCCCGACCGAGCCCACCTTGCGCAGCCCGGACCGGAACGACGGTGACGACACCGCGCCCATCGTCACCTCGGTCAGCCCGTAGCCCTCGCTGATCACCGCCTCCGGGAACCGCCGCCGCAACGCGTTGATCATCTCGTGGGCCATCGGCGCGGCGCCGGAGGTCAGCATCCGCACCGAGGACAGGTCGCGGGCGGGGAAGTCGGGACATGCCATCAGCGCGGCGAACAACGCGGGTGCGCCACCCATCGTGGTAACCCGCAGCCGTTCCGCGTCCGCGAGGTAGGCGGGCGGGTTCAGCCGGTCGTGCAGCACCACGGTCGTTCCGGTGAGCACCGGGATGACCAGCGAGCCGATGAGGCCCATCGCGTGGAAGAACGGCGTCAGGTTGATCGCCACCCCGGTGCCGAGCCGGATCGGCCACTCCCGCTCGTCGCCGATCTGGTCCAGGAGCACGTCCCCCGCCGGGTCGAGCGCGGGGATCGATCCGGTCGACCAGCAGGCGTACTGCAGGGCGTTCACCACGACGTTGCGGTGCGGTATCCGCACGCCCTTGGACCGCCCGGTGGTCCCGCCGGTGTAGCCGAGGTTCGCGAGCGTCCGCGGGTCGAACCGCACCTGAGGCGGGGTGACCGGTTCGCCGCCGAAGGCCGCCGACTCCACCCGCGCCGGATCGTCGAGCACCTCGACCGCACGGGAGTCGTCGAGCTGCGCGGCGAGATCATCCGGTGGCAGCAGCGGATTCGCCGGGCTGAACGTGGCCCCGGCCAGCTGGACGCCGAAGTAGGCGACCGGGTAGGCGAGGCAGTTCGGCAGCCGGACGGCCACCGTGTCACCGGGCCCGATGCCGCGTTCCGCCAATGCGCGTGCGAACCGGCAGGCGGCCTGGTATACCTCCGCGAAGCTCAGGCTCCGGTCGCCGTGCGCGAAGGCGGTCCGCTCGCCGTACCGCCTGGCCGCTCCCGCCGCGATCGAGCCGACCGGGACGTCGGGGTAGTCGAGGGTTCTGGGCAGGCCCGGTGGCCAGGATCGCGTGGTGATCGGCATCACTGCACGGTACGAAGACTGCGGCCGAAGACACAAGGACGAGCAAGTAAACGAGCGCTAACATCAACAGTGGTCTTGTATCGCTCGAGAGAGGTGACACTGGTGTCTGACGGCCCCGGGCTGTACCAGCTTGCCGAGGAGCACGAGGAGCTGCGGGCTGCCGTGCGTGCCCTCGCGGAGAAGGAGATCGCTCCCTACGCCGCCGAGGTGGACGAGCAGGAGCGCTACCCGGTCGAGGCGCGGGACGCGCTGGCCAAGGCCGGTTTCAACGCCGTGCACATTCCCGAGGCGTACGAGGGCCAGGGCGCCGACGCGATCGCGGCGTGCATCGTGATCGAGGAGGTCGCCCGGGTCGACGCGTCGGCGTCGCTGATTCCCGCGGTGAACAAGCTGGGCACCCAGCCGATCCTGCTGTCGGCCTCGGAGGAGCTCAAGAAGCTGGTCCTGCCGTCGATCGCGTCGGGTGAGGCGTCCGCCTCCTACGCGCTGTCGGAGCGGGAAGCCGGTTCGGACACCGCCTCGATGCGCGCCCGGGCTCGCCTGGAGGGCGACTCGTGGGTGCTCAACGACACCAAGTGCTGGATCACCAACGCCGGTGAGTCGACCTGGTACACGGTCATGGCCGTCACCGATCCGGAGGCCGAGAAGAAGGCCAACGGCATCTCGGCGTTCGTGGTGCACAAGGACGACCCGGGTTTCTCGGTCGGCCCGAAGGAGCGCAAGCTCGGCATCAAGGGCTCCCCGACCCGGGAGATCTACTTCGAGAACTGCACGATCCCGGCCGACCGGATCATCGGCGAACCGGGCACCGGCCTGAAGACCGCGCTGCGCACGCTCGACCACACGCGCCCGACCATCGGCGCGCAGGCCCTGGGCATCGCGCAGGGCGCCCTGGACGCGGCCGTGGCCTACGTCAAGGAGCGCAAGCAGTTCGGCAAGGCGATCAGCGAATTCCAGGGCGTGCAGTTCATGCTCGCCGACATGGGCACCAAGGTCGAAGCCGCCCGGCACCTGATCTACGCCTCCGCCGCCGCCACCGAGCGCGGCGACTCGCGCGCCGGATTCATGGCCAGCGCCGCCAAGTCCTACGCCTCCGATATCGCGATGGAGGTCACCACCGACGCGGTCCAGCTCTTCGGCGGCGCCGGCTACACCCGCGACTTCCCGGTCGAGCGCATGATGCGCGACGCCAAGATCACCCAGATCTACGAGGGCACCAACCAGATCCAGCGCCTGGTCATGGCCCGCCAGCTCCTCCGATAGCCGTTTCTTGCCGGTCACCGGCCTGCGTCAGGCGCAGGCCGGTGTTCTGGCGCATGCCGGTCCTTCCGGCATCAGCCGAGCGGGGAGATGACCATGACGATCCGGAACCCGATCGCGTGGGCATACGCCTGCAATTCGCGGACGGTGACTTCGCGCTGGAGTTTCTCCAGGCGGCACACGAAAGCCGCGTCGCGACCCAGGTAGGCGGCAACCTCGCGTTGGGTGAGACCGCGGTTGTGGCGCAGCCGGACGAGATCTCGGGTCAGCTCGGTGAGCGGGTCGGCGAACGGCGCGGACATGGCGTGCTCGAGTTCGACTTGGCGATACATGATTCCGTTGTCAGGTCGTTGGCGTTCGTCTCGGCGATCTCGTCGCAGACGTGGCATTCGTAGATGTGGGGCTGGTTCCTGCGGTCCTTGGCGGGCACCCGGTGCAGCGCTTCGCACAGCGTCTTCACGTACTCGCCCGCTGGAGGCCGGACGCGGTACTGAGTCCGGTGCCGCACGCCACCGATCAACGGCCGATAGCAGGGCAGCAACTCCGGCTCCGGGCGGGCGTGGCGGCCGTGCGGCATCAGTCCGCACCGTCCTCGGTGAACACATCGCCCTCGTCGGTCTCGACCGTGCCATATTGATCAACTTTCCAGCTCATAGCCGCGACTCGATCGGGAACCGGTACCCCTTGAGAATCGCCATTTCGTCGTGACCTTCCGTGTCGTTTTTCTTCGAGTTCGCCGCTGTACTCGCGGCACTCTTCAGAGGTACGGCCAGGTTGAGTCGCGTCACGACAGCGCGAAGATCTCCTCTTGAACTTCCAGCACTCGCCGAGTCTCGTCTCTGTCTCGTCTTGCGGTAGCCTCGTCTCATGAGCAGCAACGGAGGGGGTACTCCGGTGGTCAGCAAGCCGGTCGTGCTGAAGGTGCTGCTGCGACAGCGGCACCTGCAAGGGCACTCCGCGTTCAACAAGGAATACGACAAGCTCGCCAAGAAAATTGACCCGGATCTTGTCGGTAGTGGACCGAGCAAGGCGCAGTTCTACCGGTGGCTTTCCGGCGAACTTCGCGGCCTGCCGTATGCGCACCACTGCCGAATCCTGGAAAGCATGTTCCCCGCGTGGACAGCGGCCCAACTGTTCGAACCACATACCGGCGGCAACGAGTTTGTTCCCGAGCCCCCGGCGAAGGCCGCCGCGAGCCCAGTCCCGGCTCAGGGCATGGCAGACGTGACGGCCGTATTTCCCACCCGGCCCGCGTTCCTGCACGAGGTTCCACCGCACAAGCTGTTCGACAACGCCGAGAAGATCAGCATGGTCGGGCTATCGCTCAACCTGCTGTGCCAGCAGTACTCCGACAAGTCCCTGACCGATCTCCTCGAAACCGGCACCGTCGTCGAGCTGCTGTTCCTCGACCCGCAAGGCGAGTACATCAAGGCCCGAGAATGCGAGGAGTCCCACCGGCCGGGCGTGCTGACCACGCTCACCGCACTCAACATCCAGACCGTGCAGCGCCTCCAAAGCAAGCTCTCACCCGAGGCCCAGGGGAACCTGCGCATCCGCACCTACGACGAAGCCGTACGGTTCAACATCACCGTGATCGACGATGTGACCTGCGTCGTGCAGCCCTACCTGCCCGATGCGCGCGGGGTGGAGTCGCCGACACTGGTGATCGAGAAGCAGGAAGGGGCGCCGGGGCTGTTCAACACGTTCACCCAGGTGCTCACCTCGATGTGGGACCGGGCGAAGGACGTCACCGCGTGAAAGATACCGCCGAACTACTCGCCGTCGCCCAAGCCGCGGTCGAGATTGGCTACAAGCTCATGACCACCACCGGCCCCGGCCAGGTCCACGAGAAAGGCGACCGCGACCTGGTCACCGACCTGGACCTTCGCATCCAGCGCGAGATCAAGACCTACCTGGAACGAGCCGCCCCCGGCATCGTCTTCCTCGGCGAAGAACAAGGCGGCGGCACCCTCGACCAGGACGCCAACTACGTCTGGGCGCTCGACCCGATCGACGGGACCTCGAACTTCGCCCACGGCCTACCGCTCTGCGCGGTCTCCCTTGCCCTGGTCCACCGAGGCGAACCGGTCGTGGCCGTCATGGTCGCCCCGTTCCTGGAACTGCGCTACCACGCCATCAAGGGCGAAGGCTCCTACGCCAACGGCCGCCGCATGCAGGCCAGCACCACCACCAGCCTGAACAAGGCCATGGTCTCGATCGGCGACTACGCCGTGGGCAAGAACGCTGCCGAGAAGAACCGCCGCCGCCTCGCCCTCACCAAACTCCTAGCCGAAAACGTCGAACGGGTCCGCATGTTCGGCTCCGCCGCCCTCGACCTCGCCTTCGTCGCCGAAGGCCGCACCGACGCCTGCATCATCCTCGCCAACAAACCCTGGGACACCGCCGCAGGCGTCCTCCTCGCCCGCGAAGCGGGCGTAGAAGTTATCGACGCAACCGGCGATATGCACAACTTTGGTTCTCGCGAAACAATCGCAGCCAGTCCATCTATCTCCGCTGCACTACTTTCGCTCGTCGTCACTGCTGTTGCAGAACAGGAACAGACTTAATTTTTCGGGACTCGGTTGAGGTCTCCATGTAGGGAAGCTACGAATTTGGTGAAATTGCTGCTTTCGCTATCGTCTCGTTGATCGCAGCTTGGAACGATGATCCTGTCCTTAATGGGTGAGTCGTAATTCAATTGAATCCTAGCGCCGTATGGCCATTGTCCGTTCCCATGGCTCTCAAGCCATGGCTGGTTTACGGTACGCCCAGAATTTTCACGGGGAATTATTGTGACAGAACGAAGAAGTTGACGAGACCACATATCGACTAGCACATCTGCCTGGTCGAACGGATCTGCGCCTGTTTCGGGGACTGACGAATCCTTCCATGTTGCTTTCACTACAGTCGACTCGGTGAACAGTATTGCAACTCCATCAGTTGTATCGATATTCCAGTCAATTGAAACGTCGTAGAGGATCTTCTTCTGGTTGCGAGATAAAGCATAAATGCGCCGGAGTACATGCGGGGGAATCTGGTCGCCCGCCTGAGGGTTTGCGGCAACAAACCCTTTTCGGAGTTCGCGCAATGATTCTTCTAGCATTCGATAGTCTCCATTCTCGTTTCTCACTGCTGTGGCAAGAGAGTCGGCAGTCGGTGGTTCGGCGTTACGTTGCCGAATTTGTTCTATGGGATCAAGGCGCGCCGCCTGCGGCAGCGCGCGTCAGGCCCGTCACCTTGGCGGCCGTGCCCGAGGTCGACGCGGCCAACGCCGGGCCTGCCGCTCCGCTCACGGCCCGGCAGGCCGCGCGGCACGGCCGCCCGCAGGTGGTCACCGGCGCGCCGCCGCAGGCGACCCGAAGCACCACAGGCCAGCTCTCCAGCCGGACGGCTCACGCTCGCCAGTCGCCAGCCCCACCGCCCCGAACGCCGGATCGTCCAACGGCCGCCGCACCGCGTCAAGGCGGGAAAGCGTGCCTTGACCCGGCACGACGGCCGCGTGGGATGGCTGCGTATCGGAGCGATGGGGGAGGAGTGGTCGAGCAAGATCAGGCCGTCTCCAGGCCGTCGGAGGTCGGGCACGGCCGAGAACGCGCGAGAACTGTCGAGAGGTAAATAGGCAGGTCAGCGGCCTTTTTCGGCTGAGATCCGCAGGTGATCAAGAACTCGGGGAGAGATCACCCAGATCTACGAGGGCGCCAACCAGATCCAGCGCCTGGTCATGGCTCGCGCCCTGCTCAAGGGCTGACGGCCGTCGCCGGAGAACCGCCCCGGATTCCGCGAACGCGGGTTCGGGGCGGTTCTGTGCTGCCGTCCGGGTGACGGATGTCCCGCGAAGCGGGTTTTACGTGAGCTTTAGCCCCGGCTGCGGTAGCCTCGTCGATCGGTAGTTGAAGTTTCAATTGATCGGGGAGCTGGTTCCGGATGTTCACTCGGGTTCAGGATGTGACCCTGTTGCTCGGCCGCATCGGAGTGGCGGTCGTGTTCCTGGCGCACGGCCTGCAGAAATGGGACAACGGCCTGGACGCCACGTCGGCGTTCTTCGGCAAGACGGGCATCCCGCTGCCGACCGTGGCCGCGCTGTTCGCGATGGCCGTCGAGGTCATCGGGTCGATCGCGTTCATCGTCGGATTCGCGTTGCCGCTGGTCGGCCTGGGCTATGTGGTCGTTTCGGTGGGCGCGATCCTGTCCGTGCACATCGACAACGGCCTGACCGGTCAGGGCGGCTACGAGCTGGTGCTGGTGCTCGCCGCGGCCGGGCTGGCGCTCGGGTTCAACGGCGGCCGCCTGTCGCTGGACTACCTGCTGTTCTGGCGCAAGCGGGAGGCGAAGAAGGAGCGGCAGGTGGCCGCGCCTCAGGTCGCCTGACCCAGGTCCACAGTGGTCTGCTCGGTGCGGCGCCGGTCGTCCAGTTTGGCCGGATCCGCGCCGGTGACCTGGACCAGATGCGCGCCCGCGGTCAGCGGGGCGATCAGTCCACTGAGGACGCCATCCGGCAGCGACCAGTCCAGAGTGGACAGAACGCGGTCACCGGCCCCGATGCCCTGGCTGGTGGCTCGTGCCCGGGCGTCGGCCAGGACGGAGTCCACTGTGGAGGAAAGCAGGGCGGGTGTGTCGCCGGAGATCGGGAACAGCGGGCTGAAGTCGTCTCCGGCGAGCCGCGCCTCGGCGAGGTAGTCGAGCGCGCCCTCCGGTGGCGGGGCGGAAAGCCCTCGCCCCAACGGGTCCAGGGCGACCACGGCGGTCGCTTCCGCGGTGGTCGGCGGGTTCCCCGGGGCGATGAAGGCGACCTTGGCGTCGCCCGGATCCGCGACCACGTGCGCACCGCACCACCACGCGCCCAGCAGTACCCCGGCGGTCTGCCAGTGCGCGGGCAGCGCCACCGCGACCTTGTCACCCGGTTCGACGTCGAGCTCTTCGACCAGCCAGTTGGCCGTCTTCGCCGCCCAGTTCGCACAGGTGGCCGCGGAGAGCTCGACACGGGTGCCGGCCGCGTCGTCGTAGTGCGTGATCAGTGGGCGCGCTCCGCCGGTGGTCAGCAGCGGGCGCAACAGGTGCTCGGTAACGCTCACCAGGCGACTGTAACGAGCCGCACAGTCGCCTAGTCGACGCAGGTTGCGCTACCGGCCGCGACCTGCGGCGCGGCGGGCGCCGCACCCCCGGAGCCGCTGCCGCCGCCACCCGCGCCGGGCGCCGGCGAGGCCGGGGCGCCGCGGCCGACGAGATCCCGGACGAACTGCCGGACCGCGGTCAGATCGGTTTCCACGATGCTCTGGCCGTCCGGGCTGCGCCCGCCGATCTTGGTCACCGGAATGGTCTCGAAGCGGACGTCACCGGAGACGATTCCCTTGGCCTGCTCGGCGAATTCGAGGATGTTGAGGCCGGGGTCGAGTACGACCGAGCGGTGGATCGCGTCGGTGAGCTGGTTCAGCATCGACGGGCTGGTGAGCGTGCCCGCGGACAGCACCTTGTGCAGCGCGGAAGCCAGGAACGCTTGCTGGCGCAGGATGCGGTCCATGTCCCCGCGCGGCAGGTTCTTCCGCTGGCGCACGAAGGAAAGCGCCTCGCCCCCGGACACGACCTGGCGGCCCGCGCGGAAGTCGGCGCCGGAGTCCTTGTCCTCGGTGGGGTGCTTGAGGCACACCTCCACGCCGCCGAGGGCTTCGGTGAGCAGGTAGAAGCCGAGCAGGCTGACCTCGGCGTAGTGGTCGATCCGGATCTGGGTGAAGTCCTGCACGGTTTTCACCAAAGCCTTGCGACCGGCCTGGTCGGATTCCCGCTCGATTTCCGCGTTGTCGGTCTTGCCGTCCTTGCGCAGCTGGGCGGCCTCGGCGATCTTGGCTGCCCCGTAGGCGGAGTTGATCTTGGCCTGGCCGCCCTGCGGGACATCCACCCAGGTGTCGCGGGGAAGGGAGATCCCGGCCGGTTTGCCGCCGTTCTTCGGGATCCGCAGCACCATCATGGTGTCTGTGTTGATGCCGGCCTTCTCCTCGGTGCGCAGTGCTTTGAGTACCGTGAGCGGCAACGGGTTGCCCTGCATGTCGGTCCGGGCGTCGGTGCCGACGAGCAGGATGTCGGTCGCCCCGTCGTCCGCGGGCGGCGCCTGCCGGTCGTCGCCCTGATCGAGCGCGTCCGTGGTGTGCATGTTGTCCTGGAGCCGGTCGTAGGTCGCGTATGCGTAGCCGGTGGCGACCAGCGCGGCCACGGACAGCAGTGCCAGCGCGGCCTTGCCGACGGTCCGGGTCTTGCTCGCCTTGCGGTGCCGAGGACCTGCCTCGCCGACAGGAGCCGCCCCGGGCGTCGCGGGCCTGGAACGCGGATAAGGAGTCGGACGCGGACGATCACCATGCGTCAACAGCGGAAGGTGATCCTCAAATCTGGGCGGCTCTCCGGAAACCCCCTGCTTCCCCTGGTGAGCAGTGCTCTC
Source organism: Amycolatopsis anabasis (assembly GCF_009765355.1). Taxonomy (GTDB): domain Bacteria; phylum Actinomycetota; class Actinomycetes; order Mycobacteriales; family Pseudonocardiaceae; genus Amycolatopsis; species Amycolatopsis anabasis. The sequence goes on from NZ_VTHK01000010.1 coordinate 29,901, forward strand.
CCAAGGCGCAGCGTCAGGGCGCTCCACTTCGAGAGCACCGCTCTCCCCGTGCGTGGAGGCAGGGTGCTCCGTTCGGAGATCACCGCTCTCCAACTCCGCGGCGTCAGGGTGCTCCGCTTCGAGAGCACCGCTCTCCGACCACGTGGCATCCTGCCGCTCTGTTTCGAGAGCGCTGCTCTCTGTTCTTGCGGCATCGGAGCGGTCCCTCGAGAGAGCACCGCTCTCTGTTCCCGCGAGGACTGGCCGCTCTGATTGGAGAGCGCTGCTCTCGGATTCCGTGGAGTCGGGGTGCTCTGATTCGAGAGCAGCGCTCTCGGTTGCCGCGGGGGCTGGGGCTGTTTCTGTGGAGGCCTGAGGTTCCGTGGAGGCCCGGGATTCTGCGGGGGCTTGCGGTTCTGTGGGGAGAGCGGTGCTCTCGGAAGTTGGGGAGGTGGGGTGCTCTGATTCGAGAGCGGTGCTCTCTGGGGGTGGAGGGGGGTGCTCTGAATTGTGAGCGGTGCTCTTGGGAGGGGTGGGTTGCTGGTCGTGGCTGTTGTCGCGCATCGGGCTCACCTCCCCACCCCGCCTCGAAGTCGATCGTCACCTGCCGTGGTCAAGATTAAGGCACGGAGCCCGGCGCACCTCAGTTGACGCAGGGCACGCCGCCTGCGGTGATGGGGCGAGCGGGCGGCGCCGAAGAACTCGAGGCCGAACTGGACGAGGGAGTGCTCGACGGCGGGGACGACGGCACGGGCGGGTGGGCGCTCGACTGGGCGACCGGCTGGTCGGGCCGGGTGGCGGCGCCGTGGTAGTCCCGGCCGAGCAGCACCCGGAGGTGACCGCGCGCGACATCCCGATCCGGTTCGACCTGGATCCGATCGCCCAGGGCCTGCTTGATCGCCGCGGCGCCCGACTCCTCGCCCGGCGCGTACCGGACCAGGGTGGTCGCCCGGGGGGTGAGTTGCGTGCTGCCGCCGTCACGGAAACCTTTGGCCTGCAGCAGTTTCCGCGTGTCCGCGCCGAGCGTGGCGTCGCCGGTGCCGTTGAAGAGTTCCACGGTGAACGCCTCGGCGCCGGGGATCTTCGCCGTGCCGCCGGTCGAAGACGGGCTGGTCGGGCCGGTCGGAGTGCCGTCGTCGGTCAGCTCGTGGATGAACGCCTGCACCTGCGCGGCGTCGACCTTCATCACGTCCGCCCCGCCGATCACCGCGTTGCCCTGCACCGGGATCGTGTGGAACTCGACGTTTCCGCTGGTCAGCCCGCGCATCTGGTCGGCGAACTCGAGCAGGTCCCAGTCCTGGGACAGCACCACCGACTTCTTCACCGCCTCGATCACGTCGCCGACCTTGACCGGGTTGGCCAGTACGTCCGGCGACAGCACCTTGCGCGCGAGACCGGACAGGAACGCCTGCTGGCGGGCGATCCGGTCCAGGTCGCCGTTCTGCAGGTCGTACCGCTGCCGGACGAACGCCAGCGCCTGCACGCCTTCGACGGTCTGGTGACCGGCCGGCAGGTCGACCCCCGATTTCCGCTCGCGGACCGGGTTGTTCAGGCACACCTCGACGCCGCCGATGGCCTTGGTGACCTCGTAGAAACTGGACAGGTTCACCTCGGCGTACCGGTCGATCATGCCGGGCTTGCCCATGAACTGCTCGAGGGTGGCGATCAGGTTCTTCCGGCCGGCGACCTTGGCCTGCTTGTCGACCTCTTTCAGATCGGTCATCCCCTGCTGTTGCAGGGTTTTCGACTTGTCGTTGTACGCGTAGACGAAGGCGCCGTTGAGCTTGTGCTTGCCGTAGCCTCCGGCCAGTTCGACCCAGGAGTCGCGGGGGAACGAGATGGCCACCGCGCGCTTCCCGTTCTGGGGGATGTGCACCAGGATCATCGTGTCGGTCTGCCGCTCGCCGTCCGAGTCGCCGGCGTGCAGCATGTCCAGCACCTCGCGGGGCAGTGGGTTGCCCTGCTCGTCGGTGCGGCTGTCCTGGCCGACGAGCAGGATGTCCACCGCGCCGTCCAGCGGCTTGGCCTCCATCGGCTTGTCGAACACGTTGGTGGTGGCCAGCCCGTCGTTCGGGTCGCCGATGAACTGCCAGCCGTACCAGGTCAGCGCCAGGATGAGCGCGGACACCAGGCCGACCACGATCTTGCCGCTGACCAGGGCGAACACACCCGCTCGGGCGCGTCTGGGCGCGGCGAGAGGTGGCGGTACGTTGCTCACGCGCGCTCCTCCCAGGCCCGTCTGCCGATCAGCGTTGCCCCCGGACAACCGTCACAGACCGGTGTCACCGCTCCATTTTACTGTGACCCCTGTTAGACGTCCGTAGGCTCATCAAAGTTGCCCCGCGCATGGCACACTGCGGGTGGCGGCAGGCGAGCAGGTGAAAGGGCAGGGACGCAGATGCGCGTGTTGGTCACCGGGGGCGCGGGTTTCATCGGATCGCACTACGTGCGGCAGGCATTGTCCGGTGAGTATCCGACGTTGTCCGACGCCGAAGTGGTGGTACTCGACAAACTCACCTATGCCGGTAACGAGAAGAACCTCGAGCCGGTCGCGGGCAATCCGCGATTCCGATTCGTGAAGGGCGATATCTGCGATCCGAACCTGGTGTCCGAAGTGATGTCCGGAGTGGACCTGGTCGTGCACTTCGCGGCTGAGTCCCATGTGGACCGTTCGATCTTCGGTTCCGCGGATTTCGTGCTCACCAACGTGCTCGGCACGCAAACCCTGCTGCAGGCGGCGCTCGGCGCCGGGGTGGGCAAGTTCGTGCACGTCTCCACCGACGAGGTTTACGGATCCATTGAAACAGGCTCGTGGACCGAGGACCACGTGCTCGAACCGAATTCGCCGTATTCCGCGTCGAAAGCGTCCTCGGATCTGCTGGCGCGCGCTTTCTACCGCACGCACAAACTTCCGGTCTGCGTGACCCGGTGTTCGAACAACTACGGTCCGTACCAGTTCCCGGAAAAGGTCATCCCGCTGTTCGTGACCAATTTGCTGGACGGCAAGAAGGTGCCGCTCTACGGGGACGGCCTCAATGTTCGTGACTGGCTGCACGTGGATGATCACTGTCGTGGCATCCAGCTCGTCGCCGACAGCGGCCGGGCCGGGGAGATCTACAACATCGGCGGCGGCACCGAGCTCACCAACGCCGACCTGACCGAGCGGCTGCTGGCCGCCCTCGACGCCGGTTGGGAGATGGTGGAGCCGGTGGAGGACCGCAAGGGGCACGACCGCCGGTACTCGGTGGACATCACCAAGATCAGCGAGGAGCTCGGCTACGCGCCGCGGGTGTCCTTCGCGGACGGGCTCGCCGACACCGTGCGCTGGTACCAGGCGAACCGCGCCTGGTGGGAGCCGTTGAAGGGCCGGGCGGCGCTGGCGGACACCTCGGGCGGGCCGGCGCTTCCATGACCGCTCCGGCCAAGCTCTCCCTGCTCGTCCCCGGCGGCTCCGGTCAGCTGGGGCGTGAGTTCGCCGCGCTCGACGGCGAGGACGTCGAAGTGCGCGCACCCGGTTCGGCCGAACTGGACGTGACCGAGGCCGGTGCGGTGATCGAAGCCGTGGCGGACCTCGCGGCGCGGGCGGAGAGCGCGGGCAGGCGGCCGGTCGTGGTCAACGCGGCCGCCTACACCAAGGTGGACGACGCCGAGGAGTACGAGGACCGCGCGTTCGCGGTGAACGCGGACGGTCCCCGTGTGCTGGCGGCGGCGTGCACCTCGCGCCGGGTGCCGCTGGTGCACTTGTCGACCGACTACGTGTTCTCCGGTGACGGGGACCGCCCGTACCGGCCGGACGACCCGATCCGGCCCCGCAGCGCCTACGGCCGGACCAAGGCCGCGGGGGAGGACGCGGTCCTCGGTTCCGGGGCCTCGGCCTGGGTGGTGCGGACCGGTTACGTGTACGGCGCCACCGGGCACAACTTCGTGCGCACCATGGTGCGCTTGGAAGGCGAGCGCGACACGGTGTCCGTTGTGGACGATCAGCGCGGTTCGCCGACGTGGACCGCGGATCTGGCCGCCGGGCTGGTCGAGCTGGCCCGGCTGATCGCCGACGGCCGCGGGCCGAGCGCGCGGATCCTGCACTGCACCGGCGGCGGCGAGACCACCTGGTACCACTTCACCCGGGCGATCTTCGCCGAGCTGGGCGCCGATCCGGACCGGGTCAAACCGTGCGCCACCGCGGACTTCCCGCGCCCCGCGCCGCGCCCGGCGTATTCGGTGCTGTCCAAAGAGGAATGGGCCGAAGCCGGGCTGACCCCGCTCCGCCCGTGGCAGGACGCGCTCAAGGAATTCTTCAACCGCCACGGCGCCGAACTCCGCCCCTGACCCAGTCTCAATTCCCCCAATGTGGCATTGGGGGAATTGGAGGTACCCAATGTGGCTTTCGGGGCGTTGAAGGTACCGAAAGCCACATTGGGGGAAGTTCGGTCAGCCGAGGGCTTGGCGGTAGGCGGTGACGGTGGTTTCCGCGCAGCGGCGCCAGGTGAAGCCGGCGGCGTGGGCGCGGCGGGCGGCGGAGAGGGATGCCGCGTGCGGATCGGAGACCGCTTCCCGGAGGGCCTCGGCGAGCGCGGTCACGTCGCCGTGCGGCACCAGCCGGGCGTGGCCGTCGGCGACCTCGCGCAGTGCCGGGATGTCCGAGCAGACCACGGGCACATCGCAGGCCAGGGCTTCCAGGACCGGTAGCCCGAAACCCTCGTCGCGGGAAGGGAGCACGAGCGCCGCCGCGCCCGCGACCACGCTGCGCAGGTCCACATCGGACAGATAGCCGACGTGCCGGGCGCGTTTCCCGGAGGCGTGGGGCCCGGGACCGGAGAACACCAGGGGCGGCAGGTCGGGCGCGGAGTCGTGGGCGCGGGTGAGCCAGTCCAGGCCCTTGCGGGGGCCGGAGGCGCCGACGAACAGCAGGTACTTCGACGGCAGGTCCAGGCGGTCGCGGAGTTCCTGGTTCGGCGGGCGGGCGGCGAACCAGGCGGCGTCGACCCCGAGCGGGGTCACCACGACCTTGTCCCGCGCGACGTCCAGGCGAGTGGCGACGGCGTCGGCGACGGCGGCGGTCGGGGTGCAGATCACGTCGGCGCGGGCGGCGCCGCGGCGGACCAGCGCGGGCAGGTCGTGGTCGCTGGGGGCCAGTTCTTCCGGGTTGTCCAGGAAGGCGAGGTCGTGGATGGTGAGCACCCCGGCCGCGCGCAACGTGCCGGGCAGCACGAAATTGGTGCCGTGCACGATGTCCGCCCGTCCGGCGAACAGTTCGACCGGCGGGAACACCGACCGCAGCCAGCACTGGCGCAGCAGCCGCGCGGAGACCGGCATGCCCCGGGCCCGCGCGCCGTGCGGCAACGCGTGCCGGAGTTTGCGCCAGCCGCGCAGGGTGAACGCCACCGCGCGCATGTCCACATCGGACAGCGAGGCGAGTTCTTCGGACAGCGAAGCGGTGTAGCGGCCGATACCGGTCCGGGCGCCGAGCAGCGGGGTGCCGTCGAGCAGGACCCGGAGGCGCGGCTCAACCACGGCCGCGCCTGGCGACTTTGCGGACCCGGCCGAGGACGCGCCGGGCGAGTTCGCGCGGCCCGCCCTGGTCGAGGTACTCCCGCACGAGCGCGAGGTCCCGGCGGACGAGTTCGGCCCCGCGCAACGGTTCCGAGACCACCAGGTCCGCCGAACCGGGGAGCCGGTCGGCGGCGGGGCGCGGGTCCCGGCAGAACTCCACCAGCGGCGCGAGCGCGGCGGGCCAGGCGAACCGCCGCGCGACCACGGCCAGCCGCTCCCGGCACGCGGCCGCGAACTCCGCGTCGTACAGGGTTCTTTCCAGCGCGCCGGCGAGCGCCTCCGCGTCTTCGGCGGGCACCACCACGCCCAGTTTCTCGGCGCGCACCAGATCGGCGAACGCGTCGCCGTCGGTGGTGACGACCGGCAGCCCGGCCCAGAAGTAGTCCAGCACCCGGGTGCGGAACGCGAACGTGGTTTCCACGTGCTCGTAGTGCGTGGTGACCCCGCAGTCGGCGTCCAGCAGCCAGTTCTGCCGCTCGGCGTAGGGCACCCACTGCTCGTTGAAGAACACGTGCTTTCCGGTCAGCCCGAGCTGGTCGGAAAGCCGCACGGTCCGCGCGCCGATGTCCATCTCGGCGACCTCGGGATTGGGATGCCGCATGCCGAGGAACACCAGCCGCACGTCACCGCGCCGCGCGCGCAGCCGGTCGATCGCGCGGACCAGGGTCAGCGGGTCGAACCAGCTGTAGACGCCGCCCGCCCACAGCACCACGTGGTCGGTCTCGGAGATGCCGTCCAGCGCGGCCCGCAACCCGGGGCCGGTGCGCACCGGCGGTTCGGCGGGCAGCCCGAACGGCACCTCGGCGAGCAGCGACCGGGTGGTCGGATCGGCGTCGTACAGCCGCGGGGTGAGCCGCCCGAGCGCGGCGAGGTGCCCGAGCCAGAAGTGCCGCTGCCGCTCGGAGGCGCAGAGGAAGAAGTCGCCGCGCTCCAGCTGCGCGTCCAGCACCTTGGTGACGCTCACCAGGTCCGCGGCGCGCTTGTCGTCCGGCACACCCTTGCCCTGTTCCAGCAGTTCCAGGTGCATCGGGTCGTACAGGTCGCAGACGACGATCTTCGCCGAGTCCTCCGCCTTGAGCGCGGGCGCCATCTCCAGCACGTGCCCCTGCAGGATGACGATGTCGGCCCAGTCGATCGGCTCGGCGAGGTCCCGGCGCTTCGCGGCGCTGACCTGGAAAGGGGCCGGGGGCGGATCGGCGAGCGGGTTCACGGTGACCAGCCGGACCTCGTGCTCGCCGGAGAGCACCGACGCGATGTTCCACGCCCGGATCGCCGGGCCGGCCATCCGCTCGGTGAGCGCGTCGCCGGTGATCACCAGGATCTTCCGCCGCTGCCCGTAGACGCCCTCGATGCCGAACGCCTCGACCAGGATCTCGTGCGCGGCGAGGTAGCGCGGCAACGGGTAGGCGGGCTCCAAAGCCTCGCGCAGCAACGGAATCAGATCGGCGTCGGTGCGGACCCGGGCCGCCTGCTCCGCGGCCCGGGACGCGGCGAGCGAAGGCAGCAGTTCGACGAACTGGTCGATCGCGAGCACCCCGGCCAGGGTGGTGCGCGGCACCGGGATCGGGCCGGTCTCGACCGGGCCGACGCCGCGGGCGAGGTCGAGCTGGGTCGCGTCCAGCTCACCCCGGGCGGTCGCGCGGCGCACCGCGAGCGCGAGCGCGGCGGGCAGCACCTTGGCCAGCGTCTCGTCGGAGACGTTCTTGTACAGCGCGGCCAAGGCATTGCGCTCCAGCAGGAACGTCTCACGCCCGGTCTCCGGAGCGTCCACTTCGGACATGGTCGCGTGGTGGCGGTGGTAGGCCACCGATTCCGGCACGTACCGCACGCGCCAGCCGCGCAGGTTCAACCGCCAGCCGAAGTCCACGTCCTCGTAGAACATGAAGAAGCGTTCGTCGAAGCCGCCGAGCTCGGCGAACACCGCGGCCCGGACGAACATCGACGAGCCGGTGGCGAACAACACGTCCTTGGCGGCCTCGTGCTCGGCGGCGGGCAGGTCGGCCAGCGGGCTTCCCGCGTGCCGCTTGTAGCCCATGCCGAACCAGGTGAGCCCGCCGTCGACGAAATCGACCCCGGTGCCGCCGGAGTCGACGACCTTGCTCGCGACCGCGGCGACCGTGGGGTCGGCGGTGAGCACGGCGACGGCCGCGCGGGCCCACCCGGGATCCGGGCGGGCGTCGTTGTTGAGGAAGGCGAGCACGTTGCCGTTCGCCTCGCGGGCGCCGAGGTTGCAGCCGCCCGCGAAACCGAGGTTCGCCGGCGATTCGATGAGCTTGACCTCGGGGGCCGCCGCCCGGATGCGGGAGACGTCGTCACCGCCGGAGGCGTTGTCCACGCAGATGATCTCCAGGCGCGGGTAGTCCAGCTGCCCGGTCAGCGCGCGCAGGCAGGTGATGGTGTCGTCCGCGCCGCGGTAGTTCACCACGATCACCGACACCAGCGGCAGCGCCGTTTCCCCCTGGACCAACGCCTCGCTCCTTCCGCGTCTGTCACCCGAGCCTATCGGCCCGCCCACCTGCGCCAGACCTCGCCTCGTGGGACGGCCGAGCGCCCGCCGACACCGCGACGCGCGCGCAGGGTCGCGGGGAGCCGGGCGGCGACCTCGGCGAGCACGCGCCAGCGCAGGCCGGGGCGGAAGTTGGCGGCGTCCGGGACGCCGCGCCGCAGCGGGAGCAGCAGGGTGATCGCGGTGAACCGGGCGAGTTCCCGGGCGGCGACCGCGGCCGGGGCGCAGCGCAGCAGCATGAGCAGCCGGTTGCGTTCGTTCCAGCGGTGGAACAGCGGCGAACCGGGCCGCGTGCTGGCGCCGTGCCGGTGCCGCACGCGCGCGCCCGGCTCGATGCGCACGTCGTGCCCGGCCAGCCGGAGCCGCCACGCGGTGTCGGTGTCCTCGTAGTAGCAGAAGAACCCGGCCGGGACGCCGCCGACGGCCCGCAGCGCGTCCGTGCGCAGGAGCGCGGCGCCGCCGCAGAAGCCGAACGCGGGCGCCGGGGTGGTCAGGTCCGCGCCGTGCCCGTCGGCGCTCAGGCGCACCCCGAGCGACTGCGGCGAGCCGTCCGCGTGCTCCAGTGCCGAACCCGCGGCCGCCACCTCCGGGGCGTCGCGCAGGGCGTCTTCCAGCGCGCCGAGCCAACCGGGCTCGGGCACCGTGTCGTCGTTGAGCCAGGCCATCAGCGGTGTGTCCACAAGGGACAGCGCGGCCGCCAGCGCCCCGGCGTAGCCGAGGTTGCGGTGCGGCCGGAAGACGTGCGGCGCGGACGGGTGCTCGGCCAGCAGTCGCGCGGTCCCGTCGGTGGAGGCGTTGTCCACCACGAGCGTCCGATGTGGACGATCTTGGCGGGCGAGGGCGTCCAGGCAGCCGGTGATGTGCTCCGCGCCCCGCCAGGTGACCACCACGACGGTGGTGAGCAGACCCATGCTGGGCAGAATACGGGCATGCCCGAACTCGTGGTCATCGCCGAGCAGTTGCTGGCCCCGGTTCCCGGCGGGACCGGGCGCTACACCGCCGAACTGCTGCGCGCGCTGGCCGCGACCGCCCCGCCGGGCTGGACGGTGTCCAGCGTGGTCGCCCGGCACGCCGAGGTCGAGGCCGCCCGGATCGACGGGGTCGACGGGCCGCGGATCCTCCCGCTGCCGCCCCGGACGCTGATCGCGGCCTGGCAGCTCGGCGTCCCGTGGTGGCCGGGCGGCGACGCGGTCCACGCGCCGACCCCGCTCGCCCCGCCGCGAGCGCCGCGCGGGCGCACGCTTTCGGTGACCGTGCACGACACCGTGCCGTGGACGCATCCGGAAACGCTCACCCCGCGGGGCGTGTCCTGGCACCGGGCGATGATCGGGCGCGCGGCCCGCCGGGCGGACGCGCTGGTGGTGCCGACCGAGGCGGTGGCCGGGGACCTGCGGCGCCGGGTGGCGGTTCGCGCGGAAATAACCGTCGCCGGGCACGGCGTGGCCGAGGCGCTCACCCGGGACGAGCCCACCGGCCTCGACCTGCCGGAGCGGTACGTGCTGGCGATCGGCACGCTCGAACCGCGCAAGGGCATCGACGTGCTGATCGCGGCGATGCGCGAGGTGGACGTCGTGCTGCTGCTGGCCGGACAGCCCGGCTGGGGCGGGCTGGATCCCCGCGAACTGGCCCGCGAACACGGCCTGCCCGCCGAGCGGGTGCGGGTGCTCGGGCGGGTGCCGGACGCCGAACTCGGCGCGGTGTTGCGGCGCGCGAGCGTGCTGGCCGCGCCCAGCCTGGCCGAGGGGTTCGGGCTGCCGGTCCTGGAGGCGATGGCCGCCGGGGTGCCGGTGGTCCATTCGGACGTTCCGGCCCTGGTCGAGGTGGCCGGGGGAGCGGGGCTGGCGGTGCCGCGCGGGGACGCGGGCGCGCTGGCCGCCGCGTTGCGCGAGGTCCTCGGGTCCCCGGCGCGGGCCGCCGGACTGGCCGCCGCGGGCCGGTCCCGGGCCGCCCGGTTCTCCTGGGCGCGGTCGGCCGAGGCGGTCTGGACCACCCACCTGCGAAAATGATCTTTTGAGTTTGTTGGTACTTGCCCAACACTCGGCCGATCGGTCGTACGCTGCACGAGTGGTAGCAGTCGAACCGAGCGTGCTGATCGACGCGACGGCCGTCCCGGCGGACCGCGGGGGCGTCGGTCGTTACGTGGATTCGCTGGTCGCCGCGCTGGACGCCGACGGCGCTCGGATCACGGTGGTCTGCCAGCCGCGCGACGCGCGCCTCTACGACCAGCTCGCGCCGCGGTCCCGGGTGGTCCCGACGGTCCAGTCCACCGCGACCCGCACGGCCCGGCTGACCTGGGAACAGACCACGCTGCCGATGATGGCGCGCCGGCTCGCGGCCGACGTCGTGCACTCGCCGCACTACACCATGCCGCTGGCCAGCCCGGCGGCCTCGGTGGTCACCCTGCACGACGCCACCTTCTTCACCGACGCCGTACTGCACTCCTCGGTCAAGGCGCGCTTCTTCCGCGCGTGGACGGTCACCGCGCTGCGGCGCGCCTCGCTGTGCGTGGTGCCCAGCGTCGCCACCGCGAACGAACTGGCGAAGGTCACCCGGGTCGAGGCCGCTGATCTGGAGATCATCGAGCACGGGGTCGACGTGGAGCGCTTCCACTCGCCGACCCCGGAGGAGGTGCGGGCGGCGCGGGATGCGATCGGGCTGGGCCGCACCCCGTACGTCGCGTTCCTCGGGGCGCTGGAGCCGCGGAAGAACGTCCCGGCGCTGATCCGGGGCTTCGCGCGGGCGGTGCTGGACCGGCCGGACCCGCCGGCGCTGGTGCTGGCCGGGCAGCCGGGCTGGGACACGCAGGTGGAGAAGGCCCTGGACGCCGTGCCGCACCGGCTGCGCGTGATCCGGGCGGGCTACCTGCCGTTCGACACGCTCGCCGGGTTCCTCGGCGGGTCCGAACTCGTCGCGTACCCGAGCCTCGGCGAGGGCTTCGGCCTGCCGGTGCTCGAGGCGATGGCCTGCGGCGCGTGCGTGCTGACCACCCGGCGCCTGTCGCTGCCCGAGGTCGGCGGGGACGCGGTCGCGTACTGCGGGGTCGGCGCCGGGGACGTGGCCGCGGCGCTGACCGAACTGCTCGACGACCCGTCGCGCCGCGCGAACCTGGCCGCGGCGGCGCAGCGCCGGGCGAAGGAGTTCACCTGGGCGACCAGCGCCGAGCGCCACCGCGAGGCGTACGCGAAGGCGTGGTCCCGCCACCGCCGCGCCCGATGAGCAAGGCACAATGGCCCGCGTGACCGAGCCGACACGCTTTGGCGACGGGCTGGCCGTCGTCGTCGTGACCTACTTCCCGGGCGAGACCCTGGAGAACTTCCTGGACACCCTGGAAAAGGCCACCACGCGGGACGTGCGGGTGGTGGTCGCGGACAACGCGTCCACCGACGGCGCGCCGGAGAAGGCCGCCGAGCGGGACAACGTGCACCTGCTCGCGACCGGGCAGAACCTCGGCTACGGCACGGCCGCGAACCGGGGTGTCGCCACGCTCGACGACAGCTTCGGCTGGGTGGTCGTGGTGAACCCCGATCTGGAGTGGAGCCCGGGTTCGCTGGACACCCTGCTCGAGGTCGCGCGGCGCTGGCCGCGCGGCGGCGCGTTCGGCCCGCTGATCAAGGAGCCGGACGGTTCGGTGTACCCGTCGGCGCGGCTGCTGCCCTCGCTCGGCCGGGGGGTCGGGCACGCGGTGTTCGGCAAGGTGTGGCCCGCGAACCCGTGGACCCGGGCCTACCGGCAGGAGCAGGGCGAGCCGGTGGAGCGGGTGTCCGGGTGGCTGTCGGGTTCGTGCCAGCTGATCCGGCGCGAGGCGTGGGAGGCCGTGGGCGGGTTCGACGAGCGGTACTTCATGTACTTCGAGGACGTGGACCTGGGCGACCGGATCGGCCGCGCCGGGTGGCAGAACGTGTACGCGCCCTCGGCGAGTGTCATGCACATCGGCGGGCAGGCGACGAAGAAGGCGCCGAAGAAGATGCTCGCCGCGCACCACGCGAGCGCCTACCGGTACCTCGCGGACCGGCACCGCGGACTGGCCTGGAAACCCGTGCTCGCCGCGATCAAACTCGGCCTGCGGCTGCGCCTGGAACTCGAGTCCCGCCGGGGCTGAGCTCAGATTCCGTCGAGGCGGCGGGAGAGGTTCGAGCGGCCGCTGGTCTGTTTCTTGGTGGGCAGGAACCCGCCGAATTCCTCGGTGCGCGGTTCGCCGTCCGGCTGTGCGGGCAGCGGTTTGGTGTCCTGCGCGCCCCGGCGGTCCATCCTCGTCGTCGGCTGCGGCTTGGCGAGGGGGTGGTCGTGCGCCTCGATCATCGAGGACGAGAGCTTGGTCGTGGTGTCCGGATCCTGGCTGCGGTCGATCTCGCTGACCACCGCGCGCGGAATCTGCTGGGTGTTCGCCGAGTCCATCGGGGACGTCGCGTCCTCGGGGGTGACCACGAAAGCGCCGCGCGCCCGTGCCCGTGACAGCAAGGCGTCCGCCCGTTCGCGGGGGTCCATCCCGTCGGCCTCCCGACTCCGCCCGAGGCCCTCTCCAACCGGGGCCGCCTCTGTGCTGTCTAGGGTAGGCCCTCCGGGCCGCCGCCGTCATTGTTTCCCCACGGTTTGTCGCCCGGCGGTGCGTGATACGAGACGGACGGAAGGATCTTGACGTGACGTCGGAGCTTGGAGTCGACGCCGTGGTGCTCGTCGGCGGGAAGGGCACGCGGCTGCGCCCGCTGACCCTGTCCGCGCCGAAGCCGATGCTGCCGACCGCGGGCGCCCCCTTCCTCAGCCACCTGCTGTCCCGCATCCGCGCCGCCGGGATCACCCATGTGGTGCTCGGAACCTCTTATCGGGCCGAGGTTTTCGAGGATTTCTTCGGGGACGGTTCGGCGCTCGGGCTGGAACTGGAATACGTCGTCGAGGACGAGCCGCTGGACACCGGCGGGGCGATCCGCAACGTGGCGCGCAAACTGCGCGCGGAGCACGCGGTGATCTTCAACGGCGACATCCTCTCCGGCGCGGACCTCGGCGCGCTCGTCGCCGCGCACCGCGCGGCCGCCGCGGACGTCACCCTGCACCTGCAGCGGGTGGCCGATCCGAGCCGGTTCGGTTCGGTGCCGACCGACGGCGACGGCCGGGTGACCGCGTTCCTGGAGAAGACGCCGAATCCGCCGACCGATCAGATCAACGCCGGTTGCTACGTGTTCCGCCGCGAGGTGGTCGAGTCCATTCCGGCCGGTCGCCGGGTCTCGGTCGAGCGGGAGACCTTTCCCGGCCTGCTCGCCGGGGGCGCGCACGTGCACGGGTTCGTCGACGATTCGTACTGGCTCGACGTGGGCACGCCGGAGGCGTTCGTCCGGGGCTCGGCCGATCTGGTGCGCGGGCTCGCGCCGACCGCCGCGCTGCCCGGTCCGGTGGGTGAGTCGCTGGTGCTGGACGGGGCCGTGGTGGCGGCCGACGCCGAGGTGACCGGTGGCGCCACCGTGGGCGCGGGGGTGACCGTCGGCGTGGGGGCGCGGATCGACGGTTCGGTGGTGTTCGACGGCGCTTCGGTGGCCGAGGGCGCGGTGGTGGAGCGGTCGGTGCTGGGCACCGGCGCCCGGGTGGGCGCGGGCGCGGTGCTGCGCGGCGTCGTGCTGGGCGACGGGGCGTCGGTCGGCGCCGGCTGCGAACTGCTCGACGGGGTGCGCGTATGGCCCGGGATCACCCTGCCGGACGGCGGGGTGCGGTTTTCCAGCGACGCCTGATGCGGTACCGCCCGCCGTTCCCGCTCGATCTGGCCGCCGTGCTCGCCCCGCACCGGCGCGGCGGTGGTGATCCGTGCCTGCGCGTCGACGAGACCGGGATCAGCTGGCTCACCGGCAACACGGCGGACGGCGCGGGCACGCTGGCGTTGCGCCGGTGCGCGGACGGGGAAATCGAGGCCGCGGCGTGGGGACCCGGCGCCGATCGCCTGCTCGAGGGCGTTCCCGCCCTGCTCGGCGCGGAGGACGACGACACCGGGTTCGTCAGTCACCACGACGCGGTCGCGGCCGCGCGGCGGCGGATGCCGGGGCTGCGGATCGGGGCGACCGGCCGGGTCTGGGACGCGTTGATTCCGGCGGTGCTGGAGCAGAAGGTGACCGGGTACGAGGCGCGCCGGTCGTGGCGGGAGCTGTGCCGGTGGTTCGGCGAACCGGCGCCCGGACCGGCGCCCGCCGGGTTGCGCGTGCCGCCGACCCCGCGGGCGATCATGTCCATTGTGGACTGGAAGTGGCATCGCGCGGGGGTGGACCTCGCTCGGCGGCGGACGTTGATCTTCGCGGCCCAGGTGGCGCACCGGCTGGCCCGGGCGGCCGAACTCGGTGGTGCGGAAGGGCGGGCGCTGCTGCGCAAGGTGCCGGGCATCGGGGTGTGGACCGCCGCCGAGGTGGCCCAGCGGGCCTGGGGCGACGCCGACGCGGTCAGCTTCGGCGACTTCCACATCCCGGCGGTCGTCGGCCACGCCCTGCTCGGCGAACCGCTCGACGACGCGGGACTCGCCGAGGTGCTCGCGCCGTACGCGCCGCAACGGCAGCGCGCGGTCCGTTACCTGGAGGCCGCCGGATTCTCCCGGCCGCGGTTCGGGCCGCGGCACCCGGTCCGCGACTACCGCGCGATGTAGTTGGCCGTTGCCCGCCCGGCCTACCGGAACGGGGAACTCGGTGTGCCGAAACGGGGAACTCGCACGTCCGGAACGGGGGACTCGCGAGAGCGGTTACCAGGTCGGGGGTTGCTGGTGGCCCGGGGGCGGGTATTGCTGGGGTGGTGGGTACTGCTGGGCGGATTGTGGCGGGTATTGCTGGGGGAACGGCTGGTAGGGCTGGGGCTGCGGGGGTTGCTGGTAGGCCTGCGGTGGCCCGGGGTACTGCGGCGGCGGGCCGGGGTACTGGGGCGAGAAGGGTTGCTGCTGCCCGAACCGCGCCTGCCGCAGCCGCTGCTTGTTCCGGTGTTTGAGCACCAGCACGATCGTCACGATGATGGCGATGACCACCAGGATGAACACGAGATGCCAGACGGTGAAACCGTCGCCGCTGCCGTGGACCCTGACCCGTGCCAGATTCATCGGACCCCCCGTTTCCGTTCCGGGGTCTCAGCCTAGTGCCAGCCGGGTGGTGGCGGGCCGGTTTGGCCGGGCGGGGGCGGTGGCTGCTGGCCCGGCGGGTACGGGGGCTGCGGCGGGTATTGCTGGGGCGGGTACTGCGGGGGATAGGGCGGGTACGGCGGCGGCTTCGGTTTGTTGTTGCTGCTGACCAGCACCACCACCAGCACCACGCCACCGGCGACGATCACCAGGCCGAGCAACATGAGCAGCATCGTGATCCCCATGGACGCGCTTCCTCCCCTTTCAGGCGCCTTCCACCGCGGCGGTCACGATGGCGAGCGCTTCACCCGGACTCAGGCCGAGCCTACGGGCGGTGGCGGCGTACTCGGCGGCGGCCTGCCGGGCGCGTTCGCGGCTCTCGTCGCCGGAGGCCCCGACGAAACTCCCGGCCCGGCCGCGGGTCTCGATCAGCCCGGCCTCCTCGAGTTCGCGGTACGCCCGCGCGATGGTGTTCGGCGCGATGCCGAGGTCGGCGGCGAGTTTGCGCACGGTGGGCAGTTTGGCGCCGACCGGCAGGGTGCCGTCGTTGATCTGCCCGGCGAGCGCGGAACGAACCTGCTCGTACGGCGGCACCGGGGAGTCGCTGTCCACGCTGAGGTTCACGCGGGAAACCGTATCCCGCTCCGCCGCCTCGCGCCGACCCCCAGCACAAACCTCGATACAAAGCCGGCAAAAATAGCGGGGGACCTTTACTACCGAAAGACCGGAGTAAAGGTCCCCCGCTCCCGTTGAACCGGAGTGAAGGTCCCTTCCTGCGGGCGCGTGGTCAGCGGAGGGTGGCGGCGGTGATCATGGGGGCGAGGTCTTCGCAGCCCGGAGGCAGGGCGTCGATCGGCCACCAGCGGAGGTCGTCGGATTCCTCGCTGCGCACCGGTTCCGCGCCGCGCGGGGCGTGCACGGTGAAGCGGACGTCGAAGTGCCGGGTCGGCACGCCGAGCGAGCAGGTGATCGGGTGCACGTCCAAGTGCACCGGTTCCGGGTCGATGCGCAGGCCGTCGATGCCGGATTCCTCGCGCGCCTCGCGCAGGGCCGCGCCGGCCAGGGTCGCGTCCTCGGGTTCGCAGTGGCCGCCGAGTTGCAGCCAGCGGCCCACCCGCGGGTGCAGGGTGAGCAGCACCCGCGTGCCGTCGGCGTCCAGCAGGACCGCCGACGCGGTGATGTGCCCGGCCGCGCACGAACGCGCGCACGCGTCCTCCCGCGCGGCGAGGAAGCCGAGGAACGCCTGCCGCAGCGACTCCTGGCTCGCCTCGAACGGGCGCCATTTGTCCAAAGTGGACGAAGTGTCGAGGTGCAGGCTCACAGTTCGACCAGCCCTTCACCCGGTTCGCGGGGCGGCCGGGGCCCCGGTGCACGGGCCGGGTAGCCGATGGCCACCGCGCCCAGCGGTGCCCAGTTCGGCTCCAGGTCCAGCACCTCGCGGACCACGTCGGCCGCGAAGATCGTCGACCCGATCCAGCAGGAGCCCAGCCCCTCCGCCGCCAGCGCCACCAGCAGGCCCTGCACCGCGGCCCCGCCCGCGACGGTGAACATCGTGTGCTCGCACGCGTTGCGCCGCGCGTCCGGATAGGTGTGCGCGCCGTCCGGCACCAGGAACGGCAGCACCACCTCGGGCGCGTCGAACAGGATGTTGCCCCGGTTGAGCCGTTTCTCGACCTGCTCCGGCGTGAACGGATCGCCTTCCAGATCGGCCCGCCAGGCCTCGCGCATCGCGTCCAGCAGCGACTTCCGCAGCCCCGGCGTGCGCAGCCACACGAACCGTACCGGATGCGTGTGGTGCGGCGCGGGCGCCGTCAGCGCGGCGCCGATGGACCGCCGCACCGCCTCCGGATCGACGGGCTCACCGGAGAACTCCCGCACCGACCGGCGAGCGGGCACGGCCTCCCGGCGGCCCTGCGCGATCGCCTCCCGGGTACCGAGCCGGAACAGGTCCTCGGCGACCGGGCGGATCAGGTCGCGCGCGGTCGATTCGTTGTCCGCCACCAGGTTCAGCCCGCGGACCACGGCCACCGGGGTCCCGCCGAGCTTGCCCTTCACCAGATCCGCCGCGGCGGCGACCTCGTCGGCCACCGCGACCTCGGTGACGGCGAGCTCGTTGCCCTGGCCGTCCACCTCACCGGCGTACGCGTGCAGCACCCGCAGCCCGGAGGCGCCGATCGCGGCGTCGGTCTGCCCGACCCGCCAGGCCCGCCCCATGGTGTCGGTGACCACCACCGCCACCTCGACGCCGAGCCGCTCGCGCAGCCCGTTGCGCAGCGCCAGCGCGGAGGCGTCCGGATCGGTGGGCAGCAGCGCCACCTCGTTCCCGGCGACGTTGGACGCGTCCACCCCGGAGGCCGCCTGCACGATGCCGAGCCGGTTCTCGGTGATCAGCGTCCGCGCGATCCGGGCGACGACCTTGACCGCCTCCTCCTCGACCAGCTTGCGCCGGGCGGCGTCCCGCGCCTCGGGATCCTCCGGCACGCGGACCAATCGACCCTCTACTTTGGACACGATCTTGCTGGTGACCACGACGACGTCGCCGGAGCGCAGCCACCGCGCGCGGTCCGCGATCGCGCCGGTCAGATCGTCGCCGGGGCGGAACTCGGGCAGGCCCTCGACCGGGAGGATCTCCAGCCGGTTCGACGCGTGATCAGTCAAAGTCCACTCCGGACAGTTCGAGCGCGGCGCGCGCCATGGCCGCGGTCGCGTCCACATCGGACATCAGCAGCGGCACCGCGTGGACCGCCACCCCGGGTACGTCCACCTTTTCGCCGGACTGCACGAGCCAGCCGTCGAGCAGCCCGTCCTCGGAGGTCTGCCGCGAACCGTAGTGCCGCCCGACCCCCTCCGCGGAGGTCTCCACGCCGATCGCGGTGAGGCACGCGTCGGCCATCCCGCGCACCGGTTTCCCGCCGATGATCGGGGAGATGCCGACCACGCCCGCCTCGGTCTTGCGCAGCGCCTCGCGCACCCCCGGCACCGAAAGCACGGTGCCGATCGAGACCACCGGATTGGACGGGGCGAACAGCACCGCGTCCGCCTCGGCGATCGCGTCGGTCACGCCCGGGCCCGCCGACGCCTCGTCCGCGCCGACCGGGACGATCGAATGCGCGGGCAGCTCGGCCTGGTAGCGCACCCACCATTCCTGGAAGTGCAACGCCTTGCGCTGGCTCGGCTCCTCCGGGTCGTCCACCACGACATGGGTCTCCACCCGGTCGTCGGACATCGGCAGCAGCCGCACCCCCGGCCGCCAGCGATCGCACAGCGCCTCGGTGACCGCGGACAGCGGGTAGCCCGCGCGCAGCATCCGCGACCGGATCAGGTGCGTGGCGATGTCCTTGTCGCCCAGCCCGAACCAGGTCGGCTCCGCGCCGTACGCGGCCAGCTCCTCCTTGACCGTCCAGGTCTCCCCGGCATGCCCCCAGCCGCGCGCGGTGTCGATCCCGCCGCCCAGGGTGTACATGCAGGTGTCCAGGTCCGGGCAGATCCGCAGGCCGTGCATCCACACGTCGTCCCCGGTGTTCACCAGCGCGGTGACCTGGTGCGCGGCGCCCTCGGGCACGGCGCCGACCGCGGGCAGGCCGAGCGCGGCCTTCACCCCGAGCAGGAAGCGGGCGCCGCCCACTCCGCCGACTACTACGACAACCTTCACGATGTCGGATCCTCGCACGCCGCACCGACGGCCGGCACCCAGTACCGGTACCGGTGGTGTTCGGTGAAGCCGAGTGCCCGGTAGAGCCCGAGCGCGGGGTCGTTGTGCGTCGCCACCTGCAGCACGCAGGTCCGCGCGCCGCGTTCGGCTCCCCACGCGCCGCCCGCCCGGAGCAGGGCCTTCGCCAGGCCGCGCCGCCGGAAGGCCGGATCCACCGCGAGCACGCTGATGTGCAGGAGGTCGTCGACCACCGCCGCGCGCACCGTCCCCGCCGTCTCGCCGCCGGCCTCGGCCACGCCGTAGCCGACGAGCGGGGCGCCGGTGAGCACGTGCCGCTGCGCCGCGGTGGGCTCCGGCGAGCCCGCGGCGAGCCGCCACCAGTCCGGCGTCGGCGCGTCCAGCACGCGCACCTCCGGCGCGGTCGCGCCGTCGACGGGGGCGGTCAGCACGCTGACCTCGAACCCCCTGGGGTGCGTCGCGTGCGGCGTCCAGCCCGCCGCGGTGAGCGCGTCCTCGACCGCGCCGCCGCGGATCGCGTGCGCCATCGGCGGGATCCCGTTCGAGTGGGCGAAGTCACAGACGATTTCCAGGGCGCGTGCCACCGGCATCCCGGGATCACCGACCGCGAGCGCGCTGTTCGCCCGCCCGGTGAACCCGGCGGCCGCGCGCAACCGCCAGTCACCGATCTTGTCGCCGACCAGGGGCGGCCAGGCGTCCGCGCAGGCTTGTTCCAGCGTCAGGACCGAGTACACGGTTACATTGTGCTTGAGGACTGGAGGAGGGCTGATGAGCGTCTCGCGCAAGGACGACCGGCACAACGAAGACCTGGTGAACGAGATCGCGGACAGTTTCACCCGCGCGCTCGGCGCCAGGAAGAAGAGCGACGAGCCCGAGCCCGAGCGGCCGCGCTTCGTGGTCACCGGGGACAAACGCGTTCCGCCGCCCAAGAATCGCCGAGCGCGGTAGTTCGCATACTTTGGGTATGCTTCAACTATGAACGCTGTTAACCCGTGGTGATTAAGGGTGGCCTTACCAGTGAACCTCGGGCGCTGACCGCGTAATGTCCCGAATGCTGACAGACCGCAGAAGAAAAGCAGGAGAGCGCAGTGACCTACGTGATCGCCGAGCCCTGCGTCGACGTGCTCGACAAGGCGTGCATCGACGAGTGTCCCGTCGATTGCATCTACGAGGGTGAGCGGATGCTCTACATCCACCCCGACGAGTGCGTCGACTGTGGTGCCTGCGAACCGGTCTGTCCGGTCGAGGCCATCTACTACGAGGACGACGTCCCCGACCAGTGGGCCGACTACACCAAGGCCAACGTGGACTTCTTCGACGAGCTCGGCTCGCCCGGCGGCGCCTCCAAGGTGGGCAAGACCGCGCACGATCCGGACTGGATCAAGAAGCTGCCCCCGCAGGGCGAATGACGCGGCGGGCTCCGGAACTCCCCGACTTTCCCTGGGACGCGCTCGCCGGGCACAAGGCGACCGCGCACGCGCATCCGGGTGGGGCGGTCGATCTGTCCATCGGCACCCCGGTCGATCCGGTCCCGGCCGGTATCCGGGACGCGCTCGCCTCGGTGTCCGAGATCCCCGGGTACCCGGCCACGCACGGCACCCCCGCGCTGCGGGCGGCGGCACTCGACGCGCTGAGCCGCCGCCACGGCGTCGAAGGCCTCGAGCCGGACGCGGTGCTGCCCACGATCGGTTCCAAGGAGCTGGTGGCCTGGTTGCCGCGGCTGCTCGGGTTCGGCCCCGGCGACACGGTGGTCATCCCGGAACTTTCGTATCCCACCTACGAGGTGGGGGTGCTGCTCGCCGGGGCGTCGGTGCTGCGTTCGGACGGGCTCGTCGCGCTCGGACCGCAGCGCCCGGCGATGATCTGGCTCAACTCGCCGTCGAACCCGACCGGTCGCGTGCTCGGCGTCGACCACCTGCGCAAGGTCGTCGAATGGGCCCGCGAGCGGGACGTGATCGTGGTGTCCGACGAGTGCTACCTGGCGCTGGGCTGGGACGCCGAACCGGTTTCCCTGCTGCACCCGTCGGTCCACGGTGGACGGACCGACGGCCTGCTCGCGGTGCACTCGCTGTCCAAATCGGCCAACCTGGCCAGTTACCGGGCCGGATTCGTCACCGGTGATCCGGCGCTGGTCGCGGAGTTGCTCGCGGTGCGCAAGCACGCGGGGATGATCGTGCCGCGACCGGTGCAGGAGGCGATGGTCGCCGCGCTCGTCGACGACGAGGCCCTGGCCGCCCAGCGCGACCGCTACGCCCGGCGCCGGACCGTGCTGCGCAAGGCGTTGCGGGACAACGGTTTCCAGATCGATCATTCGGAGGCCGGGCTCTACCTGTGGGCGACCCGGGGTGAGGACGCCTGGGAAACCGTGCGCTGGCTGGCCGAACGCGGCATCCTGGTGGCCCCGGGCACGTTCTACGGCCCGGCCGGCGCCCAGCACGTCCGGATCGCGCTGACCGCCACCGACGAGCGCGTGGACGTCGCCGCGGAGCGCCTGGCTCAGTAGCCCCCTTCGGGGTCGCGGCCGGTGAGGCCGCGGTAGACGAACCTGGTCAGCGCGTCGATCGCTTCGTCGTCGGACAGCTCCCGCCAGCCCTCGGGGCGGGGCGGTACCAGCCACAGCTGCGCGAAGCTGTCGACCATGCCGAACATCATCGCGATCGTGGTCTCCGGTTCGGCGGGCAGCCGCATCCCGGCGCGCACGATGTGGGCCAGGTGACTGGCCACGTCCGCCTGTTCCCGGGCGCCGAACCGGGCCAGCGTCCGCGCGAAGTCGTCGCTGACCATCGCCGCCTGCCGCAGCGCGACCAGGGTCGCCGCGTTCTGCCGGTAGAACCGCCAGTAGGCCGCGATGTGCCAGCGCACCGCCGCCGGATCGGTGAAGTCCGGGCTGTGCTCCGGCAGTTCGGCGCTGGCGTCCCCGGCGGCCGACAGATCGGCGAGCAGGGCTTCCAGGAGTTCTTCCTTGCCCGCGAAGTGGTTGTAGAACGAGCCCGCCGCGCGGCCCGCCTCCCGGGTGATGTCGGTGATCTTCGTGTTCAGGTAGCCGCGCTCGGCGAAGACGCGCTTGGCCGCCTCCTTCAAGGCCGCCTCGGTCTCCGCCGCCTTCTCCTTGCGGCTTGTCGTCACGACCCCCACCTCCTTGACGCGAACGCTAGCAGCGGGCAAACTGAATTCATATTCACTGAATCTAAATTCATTCAAGGAGTCATCGTGGACGTTCAGGTCCTCGTCAGCGGGGCCGGTCCGACCGGTCTGACGCTGGCCCTCGAACTGGCCCGGCGCGGGGTCGGCGTGCGCGTCGTGGACAAGGCCGCCGAGTACTTCGCCGGTTCGCGCGGCGACGGCCTGCAGCCCCGCACGCTGGAAGTCTTCGACGATCTGGGCGTGCTGGACGCGGTGTTCGCGGCCGGGGCGCCGCCCGCGGTGACGCGCGTCCACCTCGACGGGAAGTTCGCCGGGGAACGCCGGATGGCCGAATGGCGGGAGCCCACGCCCGCGGTGCCCTACCCCAACGCGTGGTTTCTCGGGCAGTCGCGGACCGAAGCGATCCTGCGCGACCGGCTGGCCGAGTTCGGGGTGCGCGTCGAACTGGCCACCGAGCTGACGGCGTTCGAACAGGACGAGAACGGGGTGACCGCGACGCTCACCCGCGGCGGCGCCACCGAAACGGTTCGCGCGGCGTACCTGGTCGGCGCGGACGGCGGGCGCAGCTTCGTGCGCAAGGCATTGGGGATCCCGTTCGAGGGCACCACGGACGAATCGATCCGGATGCTGCTCGGGGACGTCCGGGTGGACGGCCTCGACCACGACTTCGGCTACTGGTTCGCACGGGCGGACGAGCCGATGGCCGGGATCGGGCTCACCCCGCTGTCCGGCGGCGACCACTTCCAGTTCGCGACCCCGCTCGACGCCGACGACAGCTCGCTGGCGACCCTGCAACGGCTGTTCGAGCAGTACTCCGGGCGGTCCGATCTCCGGCTGCGCGACCTGGTGTGGTCCACGATCTGGCGGCCGAACGTGCGGCTGGCCCAGCGGTTCGCGCAGGGACGGGTGTTCCTGGCGGGCGACGCGGCGCACGTGCACCCGCCGACCGGCGGGCAGGGGCTGAACACCGGCGTCCAGGACGCCTACAACCTGGGTTGGAAGCTCGCGTCGGGCGATCCGGAACTGCTGGCGACCTACGAGGCCGAACGGCTGCCGGTCGCGGCGCGGGTGCTGGGCGTCAGCTCCGAGCTGCTGCGGAAGTACACCGACGGGGCCGCCGACGCGCACGAGCGGGGCGAGGAGACGCGGCAGCTCGACATCGGGTACCGGGGGAGCCCGCTGTCCCGGGACGACCGCGCGCGGCCGGGGTCGGTGCGGGCCGGGGACCGGGCGCCGGACGCGCCCGTGGCGGACGCGAACGGGAAGCAGGTGCGCCTGTTCGACCTGTTCCGCGGGCCGCACGCCACCCTGCTCGCGTTCGGCGGCGGACCGGCCGAGGCGGAGCCGGGCGTGCACGTCCACCGGGTGCTGCGACCCGGCCAGGCGGTCACCGGGGACGCGTTGGTGGACGTGGACGGCCACGCGTTCGCCGCCTACGACGTGGCCGAGGGCACCCGGGTCCTCGTCCGGCCGGACGGCTACCTCCGGGAATTCACCGCCGCCTGACCCCGGGGCGTCGCGCTCGGGAGGAAGGGACCTTTGCTCCGGTTCAACCGGAGCGGGGGACCTTTACTACAGCTATTCGTGAGCGAAGGTCCCTTCCTCCCGCCTTGGCCAGCACCCGGTTCCCTCGCTCGCGCAGGCAAGGAGGTCACCGTGGCCGGGGAGAAGGTGCCGCCTCGACGCAGGCCCGAAAGTGCGCGCACTTTCGGGCAGCACCTCACGACCCGCCCCTCAGAGCAGGTGCTGGGCGGCCTGGTCGATCCCGGTGACGGCGGCGGGCCAGGCTGCGCGGGCGCGGGCGCGTTTGGCCAGTTCGCGTTCCGCGATCCGCCCGGCGATGAAGCCGATCTTCGCGTCGGACGCGGTCTCCACCAGGGCGCGCATCCGTTCGGCGGCCACCACGGCGTCCTGGTGGTCGCCGAGCACCTCCTGCAGGTGCTTGGCCGCGCCGATCAGGGCCTTCACGTCCTTCGCCTGCTTCTTGCGGGCCGCGGGCTTGGCCAGTTCGGCCGCGTAGCGCAGGCGTTTGCCGAGGATGCGCAGATCGTGCAGATCGTCGTCGACCGGGTCCTGGCCGAGCGCGGCCACCGCCTTGTGCAGTTTCCGGTACGCCTTGCGCAGCGCGCCCACCAGATCACTCCGGGCAGCCACCGCGGCCGGGGGCGCCTCGGTCGCCTCCCGCACCGCGGGGCGGGCGAGCTGGGCCACCGAGGTCCGCAGCGTGGCGTACCGGGTGCTGTTCAACGCCCTGGTCAGCTTGCGTTTCACCTTGCCGCGTTCGGCGACGAACGTGGCCACCAGCCGTTGCGCGGCCAACTGGTCCACGGCCTCGAAATCGGCGACCGTGGCGCGCAGGTGGCCGATCAGCACGTCGTAGTCGCGCACCTCGCCGAGCGCGGCGCCGAGCCAGCCCAGTTCGGCGCGCACCGGCTCGGCGGCCGGGCCGAGCAAGCCACCGGACAATTTGAGCACGCTGCGCATCCGGCGGACCGCGACCCGCATCTGGTGCAGATCCTCGGGGTCCACTCCGGACCGGGTCCCGGCCTCGTGGGCCAGCAGCGTGCGCGCCAGCGCGTCGAGCCGGGCCCGGACGTGCGTCGCGGGCGGGTCCGCGGGTTTCGCGGTGAGCGGCTCCTCGGGCAGGCCGATCTCCGCCGGCGTCGGCGTCGCGGTCCGGGGCTTGCCGGGCGGTTCTTCGCGCAACGTTTCGGTGCTCACCTGGTGAATACTAGGTGAACTGCGGTTATGTCGCCCTAGCCTGCGGAAACCGCACTCAGTCGTTGGCGTGCAGCGCCGCGTTCAGCTCAATCCCGGCCCCCGTCCGCGGGACGACCTCGACCGACCCGGTGGAGGAGTTGCGCCGGAACACCGCGCCGGAAATGCCGGAGAGTTCGCGGGCCTTCACCGTCCGGCCCTCCACCACGACCTTGGTCCCCGCGGTGATGTACAGCCCGGCCTCGATCACCGAGTCGTTGCCGAGGGAGATCCCGCAGCCGCCGTTGGCCCCGATCAGGCAGCGCTCGCCGACCGAGATGACCTCCTTGCCGCCGCCGGAGAGCGTGCCCATGATCGAGGCGCCGCCGCCCACGTCGGTGCCGTCGCCGACCACCACGCCCGCCGAGATGCGGCCCTCGACCATCGAGGCGCCCAGCGTGCCGGCGTTGAAGTTCACGAAGCCCTCGTGCATGACGGTGGTGCCGCTGGCCAGGTGCGCGCCGAGCCGCGCGCGATCGGCGTCGGCGATGCGGACGCCGGTGGGGGTGACGTAGTCGACCATGCGGGGGAACTTGTCCACGCCGTACACGGTCACGTGGCCGCGGGCGCGCAGCCGCAGCCGGGTGGCCTCGAAGCCCTCCACCGGGCACGGGCCGTGGTTCGTCCAGACCACGTTGGCCAGCAGGCCGAAGATGCCGTCCAGGCTCTGGCCGTGCGGCTGGACCAGCCGGTGGGACAGCAGGTGCAGGCGGAGGTAGACGTCGTGGGCGTCGGCCGGGGCGTCGGCGAGGCGGCCGATCTCGGTGCGCACCGCGACTACCTCGACGCCCCGCGCGCTGTCCTCGCCGAGGAGTGCGGCGGCGTCTTCGCCGAGCGCCTCGACGGCCTGCTCGCGGGTCAGCCGCTCGGTGCCGCCGGTGCCGGCTTCGCGCAGTTTCGGCTGGGGGAACCAGGTGTCCAGGACCGTTCCGTCGGGCCGGACGGTCGCCAGGCCGACGCCGGAGGCGCCGGTGCTCTCGGGATTCGGGCTCTGCTCGCTCACGATCGCCACGGTATCCGAGCGGGGATCGCTCAGCCCGTCGTGGCCTGACTCTGTCGCAGCGAAGCCTTGATCGCGCGCAGGGCGGCGGACATGTCGGTCAGGGCCGGGCCGCAGGGGGCGGTGCCCGGGTCCTCGGCGGCGTTGCAGCCCTTGTCGCGATAGGTGGCGACGGCCTTGTCCAGCTGATCGGCCTGCGCGGCCAGCCCGGGGTTGCGGGTCCCGGCGAGCTTGCGCGCGGTGAGCGCGGTGTTCGCGAGCTGCGTGACGTATTTCTCACAGCCCTTGGGCTTCTGCTTCTCCGGGGCGACGAAGCACGGGTCCACGGCCAGCGCGTCCAGTTTCACCTGGAGCGCTTCCGGGCCGGGGTCCGGTGCCGGGCGGCCCGGTTTCGGGCCCGCCTCGTTCGAACATCCGGCGAGCATGAGCACCAGCGCGCCGCCCGCGGCGACCAGAATCCTTCGCACGCCCCTCACCGTACGCAGCACGCGCCCCCGGTAGCGTCCGGCCCATGAGTTCGCTGGATCTGCTCGCCGACCCCGTCGAGATCACCGCCGCGCTGGTGGACATCGAGAGCGTCTCGGGGGAGGAGCGCGCGATCGCGGACGCCGTGCAGGCCGCGCTCACCGCACAGGCCGGGCACCTGGAGGTCGTGCGCAACGGCGACGCGGTGCTCGCCCGGACGCACCTGGGCCGCCCGTCGCGGGTGGTGTTCGCCGGGCACCTGGACACCGTGCCGGTCAACCGGAACCTGCCGCTGCGGCGGGAGGGCGACCGGCTGCACGGCCTGGGCACCGTGGACATGAAGGGCGGGGACGCGGTGTTCCTGCACCTCGCCGCCACGGTGACCGAACCGCGCCACGATCTGACGTTCGTCTTCTACGACTGCGAGGAGGTCGAGGCGGTCCGCAACGGCCTCGGCCGCATCGAGCGGGAGCTGCCGGACTGGCTGCGGGGCGATCTCGCGGTGGTCGGGGAGCCGTCGAACGCGGTGATCGAGGCCGGATGCCAGGGGACCATGCGGGTCGAGCTGCCGCTGGCCGGGCAGCGGGCGCACACCGCGCGGGCGTGGATGGGCGTCAACGCCATCCACGCGCTCGCCGAACCGCTGCGGCGGCTCGCCGAGTACCGGCCGCGGGTGGTCGACATCGACGGCCTGACCTACCGCGAAGGGCTGCAGGCCGTGCGGATCGCGGGCGGGGTGGCCGGGAACGTGGTGCCCGACGAGGCGGTGCTCGCGGTCAACCACCGGTTCGCCCCGGACCGCACGCCGGCGCAGGCCGAGGCCCATCTGCGCGAGGTGTTCGACGGGTACGAACTGTCCGTTGTGGACTCCTCGCCGGGGGCGCTGCCCGGGTTGTCCGCGCCCGCCGCGGCGGAACTCGTGGCGGCCGCGGGCGGCGAGGCCGCGGCGAAACTCGGGTGGACGGACGTGGCCCGGTTCGCGGCGCTCGGCATGCCCGCGGTCAACTTCGGCCCCGGCGATCCGACCCTGGCGCACACCCAGCAGGAGAACGTGGCCACCGCGGAAATCACCCAGGTCACCAAGATCCTGAAGGCTTTCCTGCGCCCCTGACCCCGCTCGAAAGTGCGCGCACTTTCGGGGTCAGTCGGGGGTGGCGCCGAGGGTGAGGAGGCCGTCGCGGAGCAGGTCGGCGGCTTCGGTGAGCCGGTGCTGCGAGCAGAGCAGCTCGCCCGCCCGGTCCAGCGACACCGCGAGCGGGCCGCGCGCGTTCAACCGGGTCGCCACCTCGATCGCCGCCCGGAAGTGTTCCTCCGCCGCCGGTTCGTCCGCCCGCGCGAGCGCCAGCGCGCCGAACTCGTACCGCACCGCCGCGGCGAGCGGATCGTCGGTGCCCAGTGCCCGCAGCACCTCGTCCAGCAGTTCCGCCGCCACGTCGAGCCGCCCGAGTTCCCGGTTGACCTCGGCCAGTTCCAGGGTGATCGCGCTCAGGTCGCCGGCCGCCGCCGACTCCCGGGCCGCCCGCAGATCGGCCAGCGCGCCGCGCCGGTCGCCGCCGAGCCGCCGGATCCGGCCCCGCGCCAGCAGGCACCGCGCGATCGCCGGGCGCAACGCGAGCTCGTGCACCAGGTCGTGCGCGTGCGCCACGGCCACCGCCGCGTCGGTGAACCGGTCCTCGGCGAGCTGCGCCCGGCACAACCCGGCGTAGTGGCCGATCAGTTCGGTGACCCCGTCCTCGGGCCCGAG
Source organism: Amycolatopsis anabasis (assembly GCF_009765355.1). Taxonomy (GTDB): domain Bacteria; phylum Actinomycetota; class Actinomycetes; order Mycobacteriales; family Pseudonocardiaceae; genus Amycolatopsis; species Amycolatopsis anabasis. The sequence continues at coordinate 57,788 of NZ_VTHK01000010.1, forward strand.
CCGCGCGAGCCGCAGCGCCCCGCGCGCGCACTCGCCCGCGCGTTCGACGTCGCCGAGCCGCAGGTGCAGATCGGCGAGCAGCGCGCGCAACGCCAGCAGCACGACCGGATCCCGGTATCCGGCGCGCAGCAGCTCGTCCTGGCAGTTCTGCAGCAGGTAGGTCGCGTAATGCGGTTCGCCCGCCTCGGCCAGCACCAGCGCGCGCACCGGCACCGCCAGCGCGCGCACCGGCGGCGTGTCCGGTTCCAGCGCGCGCTCGGCGGCGCGCAGGTGCTCCTCGGCCGCCGCGAGGTCCCCGCTCGCCAGCTCGACCCGGGCCAGCCACAGCCGGGCCAGCCCGGACTGCCGGGCCTGCCCGAGCCGATCGGCTTCCGGCCAGAGCCGCCGCAACCGGGTGCGCGCGGCGTCCGGCCGCCCGGCCAGGAACGCCTGCGCGGCCTCCACCAGCCCGAGGTCGAGCAGCATGACCTGCTGCGGTGAGCGCCCGGTCAGCAGTTCCTCCGGGTCGAGCCCCAGCCGGTCGGCGAAATGCCGCAACGCGTCACCGGACGGGGTCCGCTTCCCGCTTTCCACCGACGACACGTAGGCCGCGGTGTAGTGCGGCTGCGCGAGCGCGCGCTGGGTCAGCCCGCGCTCGGACCGCAGCCGCCGCAACCGGGCGCCGACGGGCTCCCGCGCCCGGCTCGCCGGTTCGGCGCCGAACGAGCCGTTCACGAAAGCCCGCCTCACCTTCTGCTCAGACTGCTCAGACCGTGATGCTCCAGCTGTCGAGCGTCCCGGTGTCCTGTGAATACGCGTCATATACCACGAGCGTCCAGGTGCCGCTCGCGTTCTCCCCGGTCACCGGCACGGAATAGGTGCGGGTGCCGAATTCGGTGCACGGTACCGATCCGGTGGCCTTGACCGAGTACGACTTGTTCGCCGGGGACTGCAGGCTGATCCGGAGATCCTCGGAACACGGGTGCGACGCGGTGATCGACAGCTGCACCGGCGACGCCGCGGACCCGGACGCCGAGGAAGTGACCGGGCTGCGCACGGTGCCGAAGTCGGCGATCGGGAAATCGGTGTCGTTGCGGAAGATCCGCACGTCACCCGAACCGACGGTCAGCGTGTACTGGGCCGTGCGGTCGACTTCGGCGCCGTCCCCGGTCACGGTGATCGTGGAGGTCCCGTTCGGGGTGCTGCTCGACGTGGCGATGGTCAGCGTCGAGGACGCCCCGGACTGCACGGAGGCCGGGTTGAACGTCGCGGTCGCCCCGGCGGGCAGGCCGCTCGCCGAGAGGTTCACCGTCTGCGCCGCCCCGGCCGTGGTCTGCGTGTTCACCGCGACGGTCGCCGACTGTCCGGGTTGGACGGTGCCGGAGGACGGGCTCAGCGAGAGCGAGAAGTCCCGGCTCTGGCTGGTGCCGACCGCCAGTTTCCACACCGCGTAGGCGATCGCGTCGCTGTTGCGGTCCAGCGGGGTGTCCGGGATGTTCGAAATGGTGTCGCACGCGCGGTGGTAGCAGTTGTCGAACGGCTGCCCGGCCGTGCCGCCCCACTTCTGCGCCTGTGCGCTGCTCTTGGTGTAGCCCGCGCCGGTGGCCAGGCCGCCGACCGGGATGCCCGCGCTCTTGAACGACGCGTGGTCGGACCGGCCGTCGCCTTCGGTGTCGCCCTCGGTGGGGATGTTGATCGAGGCGAAGTACTCGTCGAAGACCGCCCTGATCGAGGCCACGTCGTCGTACACGAAGTGGCCCCAGTTCTTCGACCCGATCATGTCGAAGTTGAGGTAGGTCTTGATCTTCGTCCGCTCGGCGGCGGGCAGCTGGCTGACGTAGTACCGGGATCCGCGCAGCCCGGATTCCTCGTCGGCCCACCAGGCGAACCGGACCCGTTTGACCATTTCCGGGTTCTGCTGCGCCAGGGTCAGCGCGGTCTCCAGGATCGCGGCCGACCCGGAGCCGTTGTCGTTGATGCCCGGCCCGGCGCTCACGCTGTCCAGGTGCGCGCCGAGCATGATGACCTGGTTGGCGTCGCCCTTCGGCCATTCGGCGATCAGGTTCTGCGTCTGCCCGGCACAGCTGGTGCAGGTCTGCCGGTTCACGGTGTAGCCCGCGGCCCGCAGCTTCTGCTCCACATAGGACACCGAGGCGGTGTAGCCGCCGCTCGGGGCCCGGTTCCCGCCGTTTTGCTGGGCGATGCTCTGGAACTGGTTCAGATGCGCCTTGACGTTGGCGAGCGAGATGTCCGGCGCGGCGGCGGTCGTGGTCTGCGCCTGGGCCGGGGTGGCCGGAACGGCCAGGGTGAGGGCGAGCCCGGCGAGTGCCGCCAGCCCGGCCCGCAGGGTCTTCTTCGTGTTCATGACCAGAAATCTCCGTTCGGGAGCGGAAAGCATGGCGCCCGCGCGGCGGCACCGGGCTCCTCCGGTGCCGCCGCGCGGGAATTCGGTGGGCACGCGCTAGAGCGTGATGCTCCAGCTGTCGAGCGTCCCGGTGTCCTGCGAGTAGGCGTCGTAGAGCACGAGCGTCCAGGTGCCGCTCGCGTTCTCCCCGGTCACCGGCACGGAATAGGTGCGGGTGCCGAATTCGGTGCAGGGCACCGATCCGGTGGCCTTGACCGAGTACGACTTGTTCGCCGGGGACTGCAGGCTGATCCGCAGGTCCTCGGCGCAGGTGTGCTTCGCGGTGATCGACAGCTGCACCGGCGACGTCGCGGTGCCGGACGCGGACGACGTGATCGGGCTGCGCACGGTGCCGAAGTCCTGGATCGGGAAATCGGCGTCGTTGCTGAAGCTCCGGATGTCGCCCGAGCCGACGGTCAGGGTGTACTGCGCCTCGTGGTCGATGTCGGCGCCATCGGCCTTGATGGTGATCGGCGTGGTGCTGTTCGGGGTGCTGCTCGACGTGGTGATGGTCAGCGTCGAGGTCGCCCCGGACTGCACGGAGGCCGGGTTGAACGTCGCGGTCGCCCCCGCGGGCAGGCCGCTCGCGGTGAAGTTCACCGTCTGCGCGTTGCCCTTGGTGGTCTGCGTGCTCACCGTGACCGTCGCCGACTGTCCGGGTTGGACGGTGCCGGAGGTCGAGCTGAGCGTCATCGAGAAGTCGTTGCCCGGCTGCGAAGTGCAGGTCGGTTCACCGGCCACCGCGGCCACGCTCACCGCGTCCCAGGCCTTCTTCACCGTGTCGTACTCGGTGCAGCTGCCCGGGAACACCGCGATCGCGGCCTCCAGGGTCGCCTTGCGGGCGGCCCGGTGGTTCCAGCCGGAGGTCTTCTTCAGCAGGCCGTTGTAGAAGATCTTCCCGGCCTTCTGGATGCCGATGCCGGTGATCGAGGAGTTGTTGCAGGTCGGGCTGTTCGGCTTGCCGCCGCCCGGGCTGGTGCCCTCGGCGAGCAGGTAGAACCAGTGGTTCTGCGGACCCGCGGCCGCGTGCACCTCGGTGTTCGGGATGGACGAGGAGTAGCAGTTCGGGTCGCCGACGCGGGACGGGTCGTACATGTAGCGGATCGGGCCCCGGCCGACCAGGTTGACCTCTTCGCCGACCTCGTAGTCCGGCGGGTCGTTCGGGTTGTTGGCGTAGTGCTCGGTGAGCGCGCCGAAGATGTCGCCGGTGGACTCGTTCAGCCCGCCGTTCTCGTTGCCCGATCCCGCGCCGCCGGGCGTGGTCTGGAAGATCGCGTGCCCGTACTCGTGGCCCACGACGTCCATCGGGGTGGCCTGGCGCTGGTTGTCCTGGGAGTGCCCGAACGTGGTCGAGCTGCCGTCCCAGTAGGCGTTGACCGCGTTGAGGCCGACCCATGCCGGGAAGCCGCCGCCGTTGCCGTTGATCCCGTTGCGGCCCAGCCACTCGCGCAGCATGTCCCATTCCCGCTGGACGTCGTAGAGCGCGTCCACGCAGGCGGTTTCCAGGTTCGTGCCGGAGCCGTTGCCCCAGGCGTCGTCCGGGCCGGTGAAGGGCTGCTTGCTGCTGTTGGTGCCGCAGCGGATGCCGCTGCGCGTCGGGTCCACTGTGGAGTACTGGCTGCCCGACTGGGTGGTGTTGATGGTGACGTTGCCGTTGTAGTAGCTGTTCCCGGTGCCCGCGATCGAAACGTCGCCCTGCGGCTGCGCGGCCTGTGCCGCGGGCGCGTAGGTGCGGACGTCGTCCCGGGTGTCGAGGACCGCGCCGCTGGTGCCGTCCACGAACACGTGCAGCTTGCTCGGCGCCTTGTCGGTCCGGCCGTTCACCACGACCTCGTACGCCAGTTTCGGCGCGCTTCCGGCCAGCACCACCAGCCGTGGCGAGTCCACCCCGTCCACCGCGGGCAGTTGGCGGCGGGCCACCTCGGCGGCCTTGGCCGCGTCGATCTTCGCGGTGGTGTCCACGGCGATGGGCGCGGTCTCCGCGGCGGTGGTGTCGCGCACCCGGCCCTGGCCGTCCGCGACGACGACCGCGTCGCCGCCGACCACCGGGAGGCCGCGGTAGGTGCGTTCGTAGCCGGAGTAGAACAGGCCACCGGCGCCGGGGGTGGTGAGCACCCGGTGGAACGCTTCGCCGACGCCCTTGCGCAGCCGGTCGAGCCCGGCCGCGGCGGCCTGGTCCGAGGCGGTGGCCGCGAGTGCTTGCGGGTCCGCCGTCTGCTGGATGGTCGTGTCCGCGCTCGCCGGGATCACCGGCAGGGCGAACGTCAGGGCCAGGCCGGCTATCGCCGCCAAGCCCGTTCTCGGCCCTCGCTGGGATGACATGGATGGATTCCTTCCAGGGCAGGACCGCGCGACCGGCGCCGGAAAGGCGAGGCAGGGAGGTGCCGTCCGCGCGGTGATCGTCAAACCATGTGCAGGGATGCGCCTGATGGAATAACTAGAGTTATGCCTATAGGCGCATTCGTTGAGTAAAGAGCGATCAACGACTTCCGTCAATTCGCCATTCGGCCTACGCGGAAAGTAGGTAGGCCCTGGTCGGCTCGGGGCCGTGCGGTCGGCGCCGGGAGAGGCATGGCAGGGAGCGCCGACCGCACGGGGGTATGCCGGAGCTTTATGCCTCTGGTGCGTCCCGAGTAATAACTGCCGTTATTCTTATGGACGCTTTATTCGAGTAAAGGACGGCTCGCGGTCCGCGTCAATTCGCCATTCGGACTACTCGGAAAGTAGGTCGGCACCGCGAACCCCGCGCCGGTAGGCGGCCACCGCGTCGTCGAGCCTGCCCTGCGCGCGCAGCACGTCGCCGAGATGCAGCGACGTGGTCACCAGCGCGGTGCGCAGGGCCGCCCGTTCCTGGTCCTCGGCGGCCCGGCGCAACAGGGCTTCCGCGCGCGGCAGGTCACCGCGGGCGCGGGCGAGCAGGCCGAGCAGCCGGGTGGCCTCGGCCCGCGCCTCCACGTCGGGCGAGGCTTCCAGCAGGGGCCGGATCTCCCGGATCAGCGCCTCGGCCTCGTCCAGCGCGCCCTGGCGGCGGCGGACCTCGGCCAGTTCGATCGTCGCGCCGATGACGCCCTCCTGGGAGTCCATCCCGGCGAGCAGGTCCCGGGCCCGGGTCAGTTCCGCGTGGGCCTCGTCCAGGCGCCCCACCTCGCGCAGCAGGAACCCGCGCGCCCAGCGGCAGCGCGCGATGTCCCGGTCGAATCCCAGCGCGGACCACAGCCGCAGCGCCTCGGACAGGTCCGCGTCCGCGCGGTCCGCGTGCCCGACCGCCTGCCACAGCTGCGCGGCCTGCCGGTGGAAGCGGGCGACGAAGTCCGCGCGGTTCGCCGCGGGCGCGATCCGGTCCCCGGCCTCGGCCGCCCGCCGCGCCCGGCGCAGGTCGCCCATTTCCACCAGGGGGTGGATCAGGGCGGTGAGCAGGGCGAGTTCGGCGTCCGGATCGGGCCGGTCACCGGCCCGCAACTCGCTGAGCGCGCCCTCCACCCGTGCGACCGCGGTCGTCGCGAACCCGGAGAGGTACTGGCAGCCCGCCCAGCGGTGCACGATCATCGCCCGCAGCCACGGCGGCGCGGCCGCCGCGACCCGCTCGGCGTGTTCGAAGCCGACCGTCGCGCCCGCGATGTCGAACCGCTGCCAGCGCGCCTCGGCCAGGCAGAACCGCGCGTAGCACTCGACGCCGGGCAGGTGGAACCGCGCGGCGCGGGTCTCCACGTCGACGAAGGTGGCCTCGGCGCGTTCGATCCGGCCCTGCGCGAGCGACCGGTACGCCTCGTCGAGTTCGGCCCACATGGCTTCGGCCAGCCCGGGCGGGCGGCCGTAGCGCAGGTCGTCGACGTCGAGGTCGAGCCTCCGGGCCAGGTAACCGAGCACTTCCTCGGACGGTGACCGCTGGCCGGATTCGACCTTCGCCAGGAAACCGCGGTTGTACTCGGGCTCGGCCAGTTCCCGCTGGGTCCACCCGCGCGCGACCCGAAGGCGGCGGATCCTCTCCCCGAGGCCTTCTCCGGCACCGGCTTCCGGCCACCCGAGCGTCATTCGCCTCACGGTAGATCACCGGCAATCCGATGGCGGGCTCCCCTAGGCTGTTGGAGTGAGCGAGCGACCAGAAGCGGTGACCGGCGAGCAGTACCCCGAGCACCCACCGGAGCGGCATCGGGGGCCCGTCGTGCTGCGGCGGGATCGGCGGTCCGAGGACACCACGACCGACCAGCGGCTGCTGGATTCGCGCGGGCCGAGCGACTGGGTGCACACCGATCCGTGGCGGGTGCTGCGCATCCAGGCGGAGTTCGTCGAGGGTTTCGGCGCGCTCGCCGAGGTGCCGCGCGCGGTCACCGTGTTCGGCTCGGCCCGCACGCCCCGCGACCATCCGGAATACGAACTGGGCCGCAAGATCGGCGCCGCGCTGGCCGGTGCGGGTTTCGCCGCGATCACCGGCGGCGGGCCCGGCGCGATGGAGGCGGTGAACCGGGGCGCCTCGGAGGCCGGTGGGCTGTCCATCGGCCTCGGCATCGAGCTGCCGTTCGAACAGGGCATGAACCCGTGGGTCGATCTCGGCGTGAACTTCCGCTATTTCTTCACCCGCAAGACGATGTTCATCAAGTACGCGCAGGCGTTCATCTGCCTGCCGGGCGGGTTCGGCACGCTGGACGAGCTGTTCGAGGCGCTCACGCTGGTGCAGACGAAGAAGGTGACGAAGTTCCCGGTCGTGCTGTTCGGCAGTTCCTACTGGGGTGGCTTGTACGAGTGGATCACCGGAACCGTGCTCGCCGAGGGCAAGATCAGCGAGAAGGACGCGGCGCTGCTGCACGTCACCGACGACATCGACGACGCGGTGCAGGTCGTGCTGGAGGCCTACCAGGCTTGGGAGGACACGCACTGATGCGGGGGATCTCGTGGAGCCGCGCCGCGGCACTCGTGGTGACCACCGAGCGCGTTTTGGCCGGAGGCCCCGCGATCGTGGCGGCGCGGCGTCCGGACAACGAAAGGGAAGCCAAATGAACGAGTCAAGCCCCGGTGACGCGATCGTGTCGCGCGCGGGCTCACGGGAAACACCGAAGAGGGTTTGCGTATTTTGCGGTTCTTCGGCGGGGAACTCGCCGGAGTATTCCGAGCAGGCCATGCGGCTCGGCAAGCTGCTGGCCGAACGGGGCATCGGGCTGGTCTACGGCGGGGCGAGCGTCGGCATCATGGGCGTGGTCGCCGACGCCGTGCTGGCCAACGGCGGCGAGGTCGTCGGCGTGATCCCGGAACACCTGATGCGGGTGGAGATCGCGCACGCGAACCTGACCGAGCTGCATGTGGTGCCCGGGATGCACGAGCGCAAGGCGAAGATGGCCGAACTCTCCGACGGGTTCCTCGCGCTGCCCGGCGGGGCGGGGACGCTGGAGGAGCTGTTCGAGGTGTGGACCTGGGCACAGCTCGGGCTGCACGGCAAGCCGATCGGCCTGATCGACGTGAACGGCTACTACCGTCCCTTGTGGACGTTTGTGGACCACATGGTGGAGCAGGGTTTCCTGCGGCAGGAACATCGCGACCTGATTTCCTTCGACGCCGATCCGGCGGCCCTGCTGGACGCGTTCGCGAAGTTCGAGCCCACCTCGGTCGCGAAGTGGACCTGACCTCCTGCCGGCACCTTCTTGTACCGTCGAGTAGGTACGGGCGACTGGTGAGCCCGGCTCGCGTTCGCCCTGGAGGAGGGTCCTGGTGCACCTGCTGATCCGCTGGCTGCTCGCCCCGCTGGCGCGCTTCCTCTACCGGCCGGACGTGTCGGGGGCGGAGCGGATCCCGCTCGAGGGACCGATCATCTTCGCGTCCAACCACCGCGCCGCCCTGGACACCGCGGTGATCCCGATGGTCGCGCCGCGGGTCGTCCGGTTCCTCGGCAAGGCCGAGTACTTCACCGGCACCGGGTTCCGCGGCCGGATGATGGCCAGGTTCGTTTCCGCGCTCGGTTACGTGCCCGTCGAGCGGGGGAACGCCCAGGCCGGGCTGTCCGCGCTGGAGGCGGCGCGCAAGGTGCTCGACGCGGGGGAGGCGTTCGGGATCTACCCGGAGGGCACCCGGTCGCTCGACGGCCGCCTGCACCGCGGGCACACCGGGGTCGCCGCGCTCGCGCTGGCCACCGGCGCGCGGGTCGTCCCGGTCGCGCTGGCCGGCACCGAGAACCTGCAGCCGGGCGGCCGGAAGATCCCGCGGATCTGCCGGATCACCGTCACGTTCGGCGAGCCGCTGGACTTCTCCCGCTACGAGGGCATGGAGAACTCGCCCGCGATCCGGCGCGCGGTCACCGACGAGGTCATGTACGCGATCTCCGAGCTCTCCGGCCAGGAGTACGTCGACCGCTACCACAAACGGCCGGGCGAAGCCGCTTGAGCGCCGACTGGTTTGCCGGGCGGACCTGGCAGCACCCGCCGTGGACGTCCCGCGAACTCGCTCGCGTCAAGGGCTCGCGCACGGTGTCGGTGGTGCTCCCGGCGCTGAACGAGCAGGACACGGTCGCCCGCGTGGTGGCCTCGGTGCTGCCGCATCTCGGTTCCCTTGTGGACGAACTCGTGGTGATCGATTCGGGGTCGACCGACGCGACCGTGCCGATCGCCGAACGCGCGGGCGCCCGGGTGGTGCGCCGCGAGGACGTGCTCCCCGGCTGGGCGCCGCTGCCGGGCAAGGGCGAGGTGCTGTGGCGCTCGCTGGCCGCGACCCGCGGCGATCTGGTGGTCTTCCTCGACTCGGACCTGGTCGACCCGGATCCCGCCTTCGTCCCGGCGCTGCTCGGTCCGCTGCTGTGCGAGCACGGGGTGCGGATGGTCAAGGGGTTCTACCGGCGGCCGCTGCGGCTGGAGACCGCGGAGATCGGCACCGGCGGCGGCCGGGTCACCGAACTGCTCGCGCGCCCGGTGCTGTCCGCGCTGCGCCCGGCGCTGTCCGGGATCGTGCAGCCGCTCGGCGGCGAGTACGCGGCGACCCGGGAATTCCTCGAATCGGTGCCGTTCGCGGCCGGGTACGGCGTGGAGATCGGCCTGCTGCTCGACGCGGAGGCGCGCTACGGGCTCGACGCGCTGGCCCAGGTCAACCTCGGCGTCCGCAAGCACCGCAACCGGTCGCTGCTGCAACTCGGGGTGATGGCGCGCCAGATCCTGGGGACCGCGCTCGCCCGCTGCGGCGTGGCGCAGGACGACCCGGCGCGGCTGACCCAGTTCGTCCAGGTTTCCGGGGAATGGCTGCCGGACAGCACGGACGTTCTGGTCGCCGATCGGCCGCCGATGCGGGACGTGCTGGCCGGGCTGCGCCCGCCGGGCGCGGAATCAGCCGAGGGTTAGGTTCGCCTGTTGCCCCCCGGGCAATCGAGGAATCTTTCAGGTGCATTCGGTCCCCGGGCCGCCGAATTCGGCGACACCCGGACTAGCTTCGGGGACATGGATCGGAAGACAATGCGGCTGTCCGCGGAAATGCGCCAACTCGTCGATTACGAGAATCGGGCGATCAGCATTACGGCCTATTCGGGTGACCTGATTCCCAGCCTGTTGCAGACCGCCGATTACGCCCGCGCCTCGATGCTGCGGGACCGGGAGATTCCGGCGGAGGAAATCGACGAGCGGGTCGCCATCCGCATCGCCCGCCAGGACGTCTTCGACCGCCCGGATCCCGGGCGGTACACGTTCTTCGTGCACGAGCGCGCCCTGCTCTCCCCGATCGGCGACAACGACATCATGGCCCGGCAACTGCGGCACCTGGCGCGGGTGGGCACCCGGCCGCAGGTTTCGGTGCGGGTGGTGCCCGCGTCCTCGGGGACCGATCCGCGGCACGCCGAACCGTTCGCGCTGATGGAATTCGCCGACGCGCCGCCGGTCGTCTACGTGGAAACGGAGACCACGTTGCGGCGGGTGGAAAACCTCGCGGAGGTGCCGCGGGACGTGTTGCGGAACCTGGGCGACCGCTAGCGTTCGCGTGCCCGTTCGGCCTGCCGGCGACTGGCGTAGTAGCCGGAGTTCGCGAGGAGTTCGGTGTGCGTGCCGCAGAAGTGCGTCCATCCGAGGTCCCTTCACCGGTTGCGCAGGACGCCTATAGGTAGGCGTACTACATGTAGCGGTCGAATCTATGAATTCAGGGACGGTTCAGGGAAATATCAGGGATGTCCCAGGGTTACCCGCGCCCGGTTCCGATGAGTAGAGTGCCTATGCATGAAAGCGGACGCGCTGCGCGGACATCTCGATGCCCTGCTGCTGGCCGTGCTCGACGGGAAGAAGCTGCACGGCTACGCGATCATCGAGGCGTTGCAGCTGCGCAGCGACGGCGCGCTGGACCTGCCGACCGGCACGGTGTACCCGGCGCTGCGCCGGCTCGAGCGGGCCGGTTACCTGGCCAGCGAATGGGACGTGGTGTCCGGCCGCAAGCGCCGGACCTATCGGCTCACCCGCGCCGGGCAGCGCGCGCTGGCGGCCGAGCGCGCCGAATGGCGGGAGTTCACCTCGGTCATCGGGGGAGTTCTGGAGGGCGGGACATGACGGGTGCGGCGGTGATCGACGGGTACCTCGGCGACCTGGCCGCGCGCCTGCGGGGGCCGTCCCGGGTGAAGGGCGACCTGCTCGCGGAGGCGCGCGACGGGCTCACCGACGCCGCCGACGCCTACCGGGACGCCGGATATCCCGATTCCGCCGCCGAGCGGCGCGCGGTCGACGAGTTCGGCGACCTCGACGTCGTCGCCCGGGAGTACCAGGCCGAACTCGGGGTGGCCAGCGGCGTGCACGCGCTGCGCACGGTGGTGTTCGCGTTACCGGCCATGTACGTGGTGTGGGAGCTGACCCGGGCGGTGTGGTTCGGCGACTGGTCCCAGCTCCGGTCGCCGACGCCGGACTGGTACCGCCCGGTCGCCCTGCTGAACGACTACACCGGCAGCGCCCTGGCCGGGCTGAGCGTGCTGGCGCTGGTCGTCCTGCGGTTCGTCAGCCGCCGTGCGGGCAGCGCGCGGATCGGCCGGGGCATCGCGCTGCTGCTCGCCGTGCTGCTCGGCGTGCACGTCACGGTCCAGTTCGCGCTGCTCGGCGCGACCGGCCTGGTCGAGGTGGACCGGCTGTTCCTGAGCGTGCCGTGCGCCCTGGTCGGGTTCCTGTCGATCCTGGTGAGTGTGCGGCTGGTCGTGTTGGCGCGACGGTCCTGGACGTCCTGTGTCACGATCGTCGCGTGACCACCGCGCTGATCTACCTCGTCGTGATGCTCCTCGTGGCGGCCGTGGTGTTCCTGCTGGCCGCGGTCGTGTTCGGCCGGGGTGAGGAGCTCGCCCCGCTCGCGCCGGGCAGCTCGCCGACCAGACTGCCCGCCGAGGACATCACCGGCGACGACGTGCACGACGTGCGGTTCCAGCTCGTCCTGCGGGGGTACAAGATGTCCGAAGTGGACTGGGTGATGCGCAGGCTGGGTACCGAGATCGACGGCCTGCGGGCACGCGTGCGGGAGCTGGAGGCCGAGCGCGAGGTCTCGCAGTGACCGATGTCGCGTGCTCGGTGGAGATCGGCGCGCCGGCCGGGACGACCTGGCTCGCGCTGACCGACTGGTCCCGGCAGGGCGAGTGGATGCTCGGCACCGAGGTGCACGTGATCGAGGGCAACGGGCGCAGCGTCGGCTCCCGGCTGTCGGCGTTCACCGGCGTGGCCGGGATCGGGTTCACCGACACCATGGAGATCATCGGCTGGGAGCCCCCGATTCGCTGCACGGTCCGGCACGTGGGCAAACTGATCCGCGGAACCGGCGCGTTCCACGTGCAGGGCAAGGGGCCGCAGCGGTCCACTCTGGTCTGGTCCGAACAGCTGATCCCGCCGTTCGGGCTGCTCGGGCGGCTCGGCTGGCCGGTGGCCAAACCGGCGTTCACCCTGGGGCTGCGGCATTCGCTGCAGAAGTTCGCGCGGTTCGCCGAGGCGTATTCGATGGGGGAAACGTGAGCGAACTACTGGGGTCGGACGGCGTGGCCCGCTGTTCCTGGGGCAATTCGGCCCCGGACTACGCCGTGTACCACGACACCGAATGGGGCGTGCCGCTGCACGGCGAGCAGGCCCTCTACGAGCGGCTGTGCCTGGAGTCCTTCCAGTCCGGCCTGTCCTGGATCGTCATCCTGCGCAAACGCGAAGGCTTCCGGCGGGCGTTCGCGGACTTCGACCCGGTGAAGGTCGCCGAGTTCGGCGAGGACGACATCGGGCGGCTGCTCGAGGACGCGTCGATCGTGCGGAACCGCGCGAAGATCGTCGCCGCGATCACCAACGCCCGGGCGATCGCGGAACTCGACCGCCCGCTGGACGAACTCCTCTGGTCCTTCGCGCCCACCGGGAAACGCGCGCGCCCGCGCACGATGGCCGACGTCCCCGCCACCACCCCGGAATCCAAGGCCATGGCCAAGGAACTGAAGAAGCGCGGCTTCTCCTTCCTCGGCCCCACCACCTGCTACGCGCTCATGCAGGCCACCGGCATGGTCGACGACCACGTAACCGGCTGCTTCCGCGCCGCCTGACTGTCATGAGGGGACCCCTCCTGACGAATTTCGTCCGGAGGGGTCCCCTCATGACAGTGCTACTCCGAGATCAGGCGCCGGTGAAGTTCGGCTTCCGCTTGGTGACGAAGGCTTCGACGGCTTCGCGGTGGTCGGCGGTCGCGCCGAGCGCGCCCTGGGCGGCGTCCTCGGCGGCCAGCGCCTCGTCGAGGGTGCTCTCGGCGGCCGCGGTCAGCACGCTCTTGATCTTGGCGTAGGCGACGGTCGGGCCGGAGGCGAGGCGCGCGGCCACGGCCTGGGTGCGGGCGGCCAGTTCGTCGTCGGCGACGACCTCGCCGACCAGGCCGAGGCGCTGGGCCTCTTCGGCGTCGACCGTGCGGGCGAGCAGCATCAGCTCGGCGGCGCGGCCGTAGCCGATCAGCCGCTGCAGCGTCCAGGACGCGCCGGAGTCCGGGCCGAGGCCGACGTTGGCGAAGGCCATCAGGAAGTTCGCCGAGCTCGCCGCGATCCGCAGGTCGCTGGCGTACGCGAACGCGGCGCCCGCGCCCGCCGCCGGGCCGTTCACCGCGGCGATCACCGGCTTCGGCATGTCGACGATCGCGCGGACGATCGGGTTGTAGTGGTCGGCCACCGTGCGCAGCGGCGACGGGTCGCCCGCCTGCAGCAGGCCGACGTGCTCCTTGAGGTCCTGGCCCGCGCAGAACGCCTTCCCGGCGCCGGTCAGCACGACCGCGCGCACGCCGGTGTCCGCCGCGGCCTCGCGCAGCGCCGCGAGCAGGCGCTCCTTCAGCTCGACCGTGAGCGAGTTGTACGCCTTCGGACGGTTCAGCGTCAGCGTGCGCACCCCGTCGGCATCGGCGGTCAGCAACACGTCCTCGGTGGTCACAGATGTCCTCCTGGTAAAAGGGGCCGGCAAGCGGGAGTCTGGCAGCCCCGCGAGCCGCATACCAGCACCTATGCAACACGAAAAGATCGGTCCGCGTTCGCGCCCCCGTACTGATGAGGGAGAATGGTCACAACCCGGTTGGCTTAGGCGAGCGCGACCCGGGCGCGCCGGTTGAGACGGAGGGAGCACGCTATGGCGGCCATGAAGCCCCGGACCGGAGATGGTCCCCTTGAGGTGACTAAGGAGGGGCGGGGCCTCGTGATGCGCGTACCGCTCGAGGGTGGTGGGCGTCTCGTCGTCGAGCTGTCGGCCGAGGAGGCCAAGGATCTAGGCGTGGCCCTGCAGGAGGCCACCAGCTGAGTTAGTTCCCGCCGAGCTGGACGAACATCCCAGCCGGTCCCCCGTTTCTTCCGCACCCCGGTCTCGCGTGCCGAGACCGGGGTCGTGGTTCGTCTGCCCATAAAGATCGTGGTTCCCCTCGCCATGATCCCCAGCCCCGAGCGTGGAGGTCAGGAGATGGCGCGCACCCTCAGCAAGGCACTGCCGTCCGTTCCCAGTTCGTTGGCCGAAGTCGAGGTCATCGACTCGGCCCGGCGTGGCGCGGCGGTGGCCGTGCTCGTCCGGTCGCCCGAAGATGATGCCGCGCTCGAACCCGATCCGGTTTCCGGGGTGCGCCCCTCCGGCAAGGCCGGTGACGTGCGGCTCGCGTCCGGTCCCGACGGCGGGGTGCGCTGGCTGGCCGGCATCGGGACCGGCGAGCCGAAGCAGCTCCGTGGTGCGGGCGCCGCGCTCGCCCGCGCCGCCGACGCGCACATCGCCGCGGAGACCGAGGCCGGGGCGCGGCCGCCGCGGGCCGTGCGGATCGAAGTGGGCGAGAACCTGCGGGGCGAGGACGTGGCCTGGCTGGTCACCGGGTTCCTGCTCGGCGGCTACCGGTTCACGGTCAGCGCGGAACCGGCGAAACCGGGCGTGCGCGCCCTGCACCTGCTGGCGCCGACCGAGCGCGTGGCCGAGTACGCCGAAGTGGTCGCCCGGGTGCGCGCGCTCGCCGAGGCCACCGTGCTGGCCCGGGACCTGGCCAACACCCCGTCGAACGTGAAGGACCCGGCCTGGCTCGCGGAGACCGCGGAACGCGTCGCCGACGGCGTGCCGAACCTGCGGGTCACCGTGCGCGACGAGATCTGGCTGGCCGAACAGGGCTTCGGCGGTGTGCTCGCGGTCGGCGGCGGCTCGGCGAGCCCGCCCCGGCTGATCGAGGCCGAATACCGGCCGCGCGGCGCGAAGACGCACCTGCTGCTGGTCGGCAAGGGCATCACGTTCGACACCGGCGGGTTGTCGATCAAGCCCGCGGACGGGATGCACCTGATGCGGACCGATATGGCGGGCGGCGCGGCCGTGATCGCCGCGGTCCGCGCCATCGCGTCGCTGCGGCTCGGCGTGCGCGTGACCGCGCTCGTGCCCGCCGCCGAGAACCACGTGTCCGGTGGCGCGTACCGGCCCGGGGACGTGGTCCGGCACTACGGCGGCCGGACGACCGAGGTCGCCAACACCGACGCCGAGGGCCGGATGGTCCTCGCCGACGCGCTCGTCTACGGGATCCGGCGGTTCAAACCGGACGCGGTGGTGGACGCGGCGACCCTGACCGGCGCCATGAAGGTCGCGCTGGGCCTGCGGACCGGCGCCCTGTTCGCGAACGACGACGACCTGGCGGAGCGGGTGCTGGCGGCCGGTGGCGACGCGGGCGAGGCGTGGTGGCGGATGCCGCTGCTCGACGCGCACGCCGACGCGGTCCGCGGTGAGCTGGGGGACGTGACGCAGGCGCCGTCCGGGCCCGGCGGCATCACCGCGGCGCTGTTCCTGCGCGAGTTCGTCGACGGGGTGCCGTGGGCGCACCTGGACATCGCGGGGCCCGCGCGGGCGGACAAGAACTACGCGGAGGTGGTGCCCGGCGCGACCGGGTTCGCCGCGCGCACGCTGGTCGAACTGGCGGCCTCTTACGCCTGAGCCCGCACGTAGTCGCGGAAGACGCGCACGGCCGGGGTGAGCGGCTCGTGCGCGGGCCAGGCGAGGCAGATCGAGCGGGTCACCACCGGCTGGAGGGGGACCTCGGTGACCCCCGCGGGCGGGCCGGGGTCGAAGCGGGGGAGCAGTGCGACCCCGAGCCCGGCGGCGACCAGTCCGCGCACGGTGTCGGATTCCTGGCCCTCGAACGCGATGCGGGGTTCGAAGCCTTCGCGCGCGCAGAGTTCGTCGGTGATCTGGCGGAGGCCGTAGCCGTGTTCGAGCGTCACGAACTCCTCGTCGGCCAGTTCGGCCCAGCGGATCGTCGAGCGGTTCGCCAGGCGGTGGGCGTGCGGGACGGTGAGGACGAGTTCCTGCTGGCTCAGCACCACCGCGTCCAGGGCGGGATCGTCGGGCACCGGGGCGAGCAGGGCGAGGTCGAGTTCGCCGCCGGTGAGCCGGTCGAGCATGTCCTGGCGGGAGCCCTGGGCGAGGGTGAACCGGATCCGCGGGTGGGCGGCGCGGAAGCCGCGGACCAGTTCGGGGACCAGGGACCGGCCGAGCAGGTGCAGGAAGCCGAGCACGACGTGGCCGCTGGCCGGATCGATCTCCTCGCGGGCCTGGCGGGCGCCCGTTTCCACGGCGGCCAGTGCGCGTTCGGCGGCTTCGGCCAGCTGGGCGCCCGCCCGGGTCAGCCGGATGCCGCGACCGGCGGGGCGGGTGAGCGGGGCGCCGAGCGCGTCGCCGAGGGCGGCCAGGCGGCGGCTGACCGTCGGCTGGGGGACGCCGAGCAGCTCGGCCGTTTTCGTGATGTTCGCCGTAGTGCGGAGGGCGGCGAGCATGGCCAGGTTCGGGGCGAGCCGGGTCACGAGGCTTTCATTCGTCACGGTATGGATAGTCGCAGATAGACGTATTAGACGTATTGGTTAGCCGCACTTAGCTTCGGTGCGTGGCTACCTCACTGTTCGCCGATCGGGTTTCCGGCACGCGCCGGGTGACGGTCGCCGTCGCGGCCGCCGGGATTTCGTCGTTCGCGCTGCTGTATGCGCCGCAACCGGTGTTGCCGCAGCTCGCGGCGCAGTTCCGGCTCGATCCGGGCGGGGCGTCGCTGGCGGTCAGCGTCGCGACCGGGGCGCTGGCGATCAGTGTGCTGCCGATCGCGGCGCTGTCCGAGGTCATCGGGCGGCGGCCGATCATCCTGACCTCGGTGATCGTGTCGGTGGTGCTGGGCCTGCTGCTGCCGCTGGCACCGTCGTACCCAGCGCTGCTGGTGCTGCGGGCGTTGCAGGGGATCGCGATCGCGGGGTTCCCCGGAGTGGCGGCGGCGTACCTGGCGGAACGGCTCGGCGCGGCGGGGGTCGCCGCGGCGGTCGGGGCGATGATCGCGGGGAACACGGTCGGCGGGATGCTGGGGCGGCTGTCCGCCGGGTTCACCGCGGACTGGCTCGGCTGGCACGGCGCGCTGGCCGTGGTGGCCGGTCTGTCGCTGGTGTTTTCCCTGGTCACCGTGGCGACCCTGCCCCCGGCGCCGCGGCAGGAAGGGACCTTTGCTCCGGCTGAACGTGAGCGAGGGACCTTTACTACCGAAAAACGTGAGCAAAGGTCCCTTCCTAAAAAATCCGCCGCCCGGAACGTGCTGCGCGGCCTGGGCCTGGCGATCCGGCGGCCCGTGCTCCTCGCCCAGTACGCGGTCGCGCTGCTGGCCATGGGTTCCTTCGTCGCGCTGTACAACGCCGCCGGGTTCCGGCTGACCGGCGAGCTCGGCCTCGCGCCCGCCGTCGCGTCGCTGGTCTTCCTCGCCTACGCGATGGGTGCGGTCTCCTCGGCCACCGCGGGCCGCCTGATCGGCCGCTTCGGCCGTCCCCGCGCCCTGGTCGGCGGCCTCGCCGTCACGATCGGCGGCGCCGCGCTGACCATCCCCGACTCGCTCCCGCTGGTCGTGCTCGGGTTCGTCGTGCTCACCGGCGGGTTCTTCGCCGCGCACGCCGTCGCGAACGGGTGGGCGGCGGCCGAGGCGCCCGCGCGGGCTCGCGGCCAGGTCGCCGGGCTGTACACGCTGGCCTACTACCTCGGCAGCAGCCTCGGCGGGACCATCGGCAGCTTCGTCTACGGCCACGCCGGCTGGAACTGGCTGATCGGCGCCACCGCCGTCTGGCTCGCGCTCGCCGCGTCGTCGGTGTTCCTGACCCGGCGAACCTAGGAAGCGGACGCGACCAGCAGGCCCCCGCCGACCGGAAGCAGCGCGGGGACCAGGCGCTCGTCCTCGCGGATCGCACGCGCCACCTCCCGCATGGCCAGCGTCTCGGCGTCGCGGCGGGACGGATCGCCCAGCCAGCCGCCCGCCAGGACGTTGTGGAACGCGATCACGCCACCGGGGCGCAGCAGGTGCACGCCGTGCTCGTAGTAACTCGGGTACTCGGCCCGCGTGGCGTCGATGAACACCAGGTCGTACCCGCCGCTGGTCAGCCGGGGCAGCACGTCGAGGGCGCGCCCCATGATCAGCCGGGTGCGCCCGGCCGGGAACCCCGCGTCGAGGAACGTCTTGCGCGCGGCGCGGTGGTACTCCGGTTCGATGTCGATCGAGGTCAGCACACCGTCCTCGGCCATCCCGCGCAGCAGGTAGAGCCCGCTGACCCCGGCGCCGGTGCCGATCTCCACCACGGCCCGCGCCCGCAGCGCCGCCGCGAGGAACCGCAGCGAGGCGCCCCCGGCCGGGCTGAGCGGGGACAGGCCGAAGTCGTCCGCCCGGCCGCGGGCGGCGACGAGCACCTCGTCGTCGGGCAGGTAGCCGTCGAGGTAATCACCGAGGCCTGCCGAAGCGGAGATGTGCGTCTCGGAGCTCACCCGAGGAGGTTAGCGCTGGTTGTCGATAAATCCGTGCAGGCTGACCCGCACGTCATCCTAAGTTCCCCAAGTTCTCTCAGGCTCTTCTCAGCGCCGTCTCACTACAACCATAAGGAAGTCAGTGAAACTACGTCTGACAAACAGGGAACACAGTGCGGATGGCCCGCGTTGGGTGGAGTAGTAGGGAGACAAGCCTGATGGAGGTGCCTTCCCCGCCGATGCAGAACAGCCCGATGACCGAGGCCGAGCCGGTGACGGTGGACCACGCCGAGTGGACGCCGCCGTCCTGGGACGAGGTCGTGCGCGAACACGCCGACCGGGTGTACCGCCTCGCCTACCGCCTCACCGGTAACATGCACGACGCCGAGGACCTCACCCAGGAGACGTTCATCCGGGTGTTCCGCTCCCTGGCCTCGTACAAGCCCGGCACGTTCGAGGGCTGGCTGCACCGGATCACCACGAACCTCTTCCTCGACATGGCGCGCCGCCGCGCCCGCGTGCGCATGGAGGGGCTGCCCGAGGACACCGACCGGATCGTCGGCGACGACCCGAGCCCGGAGCAGGTGTACTCCGACACCCATCTCGACCCCGACCTGCAGGCCGCGCTCGACGAGCTGCCGCCGGAGTTCCGCGCCGCGGTCGTGCTGTGTGACGTCGAGGGCCTCTCGTACGAGGAGATCGGCGCGACGCTCGGCGTGAAGCTGGGCACCGTGCGCAGTAGGATTCACCGCGGCCGCCAGGCGCTGCGTGCCTCGCTGGAACGCCGCCGCGCCCTCAAGAACGAGCCTGTGGGGTCGACGGTATGACCGAACCGCGCGGTTGGGGACTTCCCGAGTCGCATCTTCTCCCGGACGCCGTAGTCGCCTTCGTCGACGGAGAACTGTCGCTGGGCGCACAGGATCGCGCGTCGTCGCATATCGCCCGCTGCCCATCCTGCGCCGCCGAGGTCGCCGCGCAGCGGCAGGCCCGCGCCGCGGTGAAGCGCGCGGCGGCCCCGCCGATGTCCGCGGGTTTCCTGGCCAGCCTGCGCTCGATCCCGGAGCACACCGAACTCACCACCACCCCGGACAACCTGGCGATCACCCAGGACGGCCAGCTGGTCGCCATCCAGCGCCCGGACCGGGTGGCCGGACTGCGCGACGCGGGGCAACTCGGGGGCACCGCGCCGTTGGGAACAACCGCGCCACTGGGTAATTCGGCACTGGGCAATTCGCCGAACGTCCTGGGCGGGGGCCGGTTCGCCGGTTCGGCCCGCCGCCGTGCCGCACAGGGCGCGGGGGTCGTCGTGTCCGGGCTCGTGCTGAGCGCGCTGGCCCTGGTCGCCACGTCGAGCGGCGGCACCGGTGAAGAGCCGAACACCAGCCCGGGCGGCCCGCCGCCGGGTGTGCTGCGCGCCCAGCTCGGCGGCGTGCCGGAGGCGCCCGCGCCGACGACCACCACGACCACGCCCGCACCCGCCGGCAGCTTCGCGCCCGCCGCCCGCCCCTGAACCGCGGTCGAGCAGGCAACGCTCATTTCACCGGTCCGACGGCAGAATTTCCGGGGTGAGGCTTGGCGTATCGTCACGTCGAGCGACCACCGAATCCGTCTTCCCGGGGAATGATGAGCGAGCCGAACCCGCCCCAGAACCGTCCGGGCGAACCGCCGCGCGAGCAGCGGCTCACCCCCCGGCCCCTGGACCGCCCCGCGGTGGATCCGGCCCAGGCGGCGACCTTCGGCCGGCCGCGCGGGGTCGACGGCGCGTTCGACAAGCTCTACGCCCCCGATTCCCGCAACGGGAACGAGCCGGACAAGCTGCCGCTGGCGCCCCCACCGCCCGAATCGCTGGCCGAGGCGTTCCGCCGCCCGCCGGGCGCCGAGGACGTCGTGCTCCAGCGGCCGCACGACGACAACGGTTCCGCACCGGCCAACGGCTCGGAACCGCCGCTGTGGACGTCCTCGGCCGACCCGTGGCGGGATCCGGGCGCGGGCGCGGTGCTCGCGGGCCCCGCGGTCGGCGCCGAACGGGAGGCCGAAGCGGAAGCGCCGCGTCCGCGCGGCGCGATGCTGTCGCTGCCCGAGGTGCTGTTCGGCCGCCGGGTGAAGCCGACCGCGCTGGGCCTGCTCGGCGTGATCGCGCTGCTGATCGGCGCGCTCGGCGGGCTGGTCGGCTGGTGGCTGACCAGCACGGCCGAATCGCTCACCGGGGACGCCAAGATCTCCGAAGCCGAGGCGGGCAAGGAACGGGCTCCCGGCTCGATCGCCGACATCGCCAAGCGGATCGCCCCCTCGGTCATCTCGCTCGAGGTGGGCGCGCCCGGCCAGCCGGGCGGCCAGGGCTCGGGCGTGATGATCGACACCCAGGGCTACGCGATCACCAACGACCACGTGATCAGCGACGCCGTGCGGGATTCGAAGGTCAAGGTCACCGCGGTGTTCTTCGACGGCACCCGCGCCGAGGCCAAGGTCGTCGGCACCGATCCGAAGACCGATGTCGCGGTGATCAAGGTCGCGGTCAGCAATCCGGTCGCCATCCAGGTCGGCAAGTCCGCGGACCTGCAGGTCGGCGATTCGGTCATCGCGCTCGGCTCGCCGCTCGGCCTGGAGAACACCGTCACCCAGGGCATCGTGAGCGCGCTGAACCGGCCGGTCACCGCGGGCGGGACCAACGGCGAGCCGCCGGTCGTCTACGACGCCATCCAGACCGACGCCTCGATCAACCGCGGCAACTCCGGTGGTGCGCTGGTGGACTCGACCGGCGCGCTGATCGGCATCAACGAGTCGATCCGGACCGATGCCGGTCCGGGCGGGCAGGGCGGCAGCATCGGTCTCGGCTTCGCCATCCCGATCGACGACGCGATCAAGATCGCCCGCACGCTGATCAAGGACGGCCAGGTCAAGCACGCCGACATCGGGATCAACGCGTCTTCGGTGGAGGCCAGCACGTCGAAGGGCGCGCAGGTGCAGAACGTCGCGCCGGGCGGGCCCGCGGCGAAGGCCGGGATCGCCGAACAGGACGTGATCATCAAGGTCGGCGATCGCATGGTGCGCAACGCCGCCGAGCTGACCGTCGCGGTGCGGCGGCACAGCCCGGGGGACACGGTGCCGGTGCAACTGGTCCGGCAGGGAACACAGATCACCGTGGACGTTCCCCTGGGTTCGGATTGACCGGGTAGCGTGCGGAAGGCGGTATCCTGGGCGGCGGGATTGCCTGTGTGAGGCGGAGGTTTCGCGGTGTTCGAGAGCGTTGGCTGGGGCGAGATCCTCGTGCTCATCGTCGCCGGCCTGTTCATCCTTGGTCCGGAACGGCTGCCCGAAGCGGCCGCCTGGCTCGGCAAGGGCATGCGCAAGGTGCGCGATTTCGCCAGCGGCGCCCGCCAGCAGCTGCGGGACGAGATGGGGCCGGAGTTCGACGACTTCCGCAAGCCCCTGGAGGACCTGCGCCAGCTCCGGAACTTCGACCCGCGGCGCGCGGTCACCCAGCACCTGTTCGACGGCGACCCGGATCCGCTCGGGCTGAACGGGACGAGCGGGGGCAGCACCAAGCCGAACGGCTACCCGGTCGTCCAGTCCAACCCGCTGCCCGAACCCCTCAAACCCGGCGAGAAACCCCCGGTCGACCCGGACGCCACCTGATCTTGCGCGCGAATCGATAGCAAGGGACCTTTACTCACGTCTGGCCGTAGTAAAGGTCCCCCGCTCCCGGAGAACGATCGCGAAGGTCCCTTCCTGCCGCGCCGAGCGCCCCAGCGGGGTCGTGAGCGTTCCGACCGGTTAGAACCGGTCCAACCACTCACGACCCGGCCCCGCGGCGAGGCGACCACGTGGTTCCCTCGCCGCCTTGCCGGGTGAACTAGCGGCCGGTTGGGGTGACGTTGAGCATCATCCCGGCCAGCCCCCGGGCCCGGGTGGACAGCTTCGAGGCCGCCTCGCTCAGCACCTTCGACGCCGCGGCCTCCGGATCCGACAGCACGATCGGCGTGCCCGCGTCGCCCTGGGTCACCACCTTCGGGTCGAGCGGCACCTGACCCAGCAGCGGCACCGTGGACCCGGTCGTCGTGGACAGCGAATCGGCCACCAGCTGCCCGCCGCCGGAGCCGAAGATCTCCATCCGCGTGCCGTCCGGGGTCTCCAGCCACGACATGTTCTCGATCACCCCGGCGAGCCGCTGCCGGGTCTGCATCGCGATCGCGCCCGCCCGCTCGGCCACCTCGGCGGCGGCCTGCTGCGGCGTGGTGACCACCAGGATCTCCGCGTTCGGGATGAGCTGTGCCACCGAGATCGCGATGTCCCCGGTGCCCGGCGGCAGGTCCAGCAGCAGGATGTCCAGATCGCCCCAGAACACGTCGGCCAGGAACTGCTGCAACGCCCGGTGCAGCATCGGCCCGCGCCACACCACGGGCGTGTTGCCCGGGGTGAACATGCCGATCGAGATCACCTTCACGCCGTGCGCCTGCGGCGGCATGATCATCTTCTCGACCTTGGTCGGCTTCTCCCGCGCGCCGAGCATGCGGGGCACCGAGTGGCCGTAGATGTCCGCGTCGACCACGCCGACGGACAGCCCGCGCTGGGCCATCGCGACCGCGAGGTTCACCGTCACGCTCGACTTGCCGACCCCGCCCTTGCCGGACGCCACGCAGTACACCCGGGTCAGCGAGCCCGGCTGCGCGAACGGGATGACCGGCTCCTCGGCGTCCCCGCGCAGCGATTTGCGCAGCTCGGTGCGCTGCTCGTCGCTCATCACGTCCAGCTCGACGCGCACGTCCCGCACCCCGTCGAGCTTCCCGACCGCCGCGGTCGTGTCCTTGGTGATGGTGTCCTTGAGCGGGCACCCCGCGACCGTGAGGTAGATCCCCACGGTGACCAGGCCGTCGTCACCGACCACCACGTCCTTGACCATGCCCAGGTCGGTGATCGGTTTCTTGATCTCCGGGTCGTAGACGTTCTTCAACGCGGTGCGGACATCTTCGACGCTGGGGAGCTGCTGCGTGCTGGTCACTGCTCGAGCACCGGCCTTCTCTCGCGACAAAACTGCGGTTGTCCTCCATGTTACGGATCGGTAGCCGTGCCCGGTTCCGCACGCCCGCCTTTCTTCCGCCGCGGCTTGGTGTCCAGGTCCTCGCGGAGCTTGTCCAGCTCGCCGCGCAGGTAGTCCCGGGTCGCCACCTCGCCGATCGCCAGCCGCAGCGCGGCCAGCTCCCGGGCCAGGTATTCGGTGTCGGCCTTGGTCTGCGCGGCCCGGTTGCGGTCCTCCTCCAGGGATACCCGGTCCCGGTCGTCCTGCCGGTTCTGCGCGAGCAGGATCAGCGGCGCGGCATAGGCGGCCTGGGTGGAGAACGCCAGGTTGAGCAGGATGAACGGGTAGGGATCCCACTGCAGCGTCACCGCGGTGAGGTTGAGCACGATCCAGACGACGACGATCAGCGTCTGCCAGAACAGGTACTTCCCGGTGCCCAGGAAGCGGGCCAACCGCTCGGACAGCCGCCCGAAGGTGTCCGGGTCGATATTGAACGAAAAACGGCCCGATCCGCGGGGCTGGTCCAGCCTGCGCCTCGGCAGCAGCTCAGGCACGGTCCACCTCCGAGTCGGTCACGGTGTCGATCACCGGATCGCCGGCCACGTCGTGCAGTCCGGTCTCCCGCCAGCGCTCCGGCAGCAGGTGGTCCAGGACGTCGTCCACGGTGACCGCGCCGAGCAGGTGGTCTTCGGCGTCCACCACCGGTCCGCAGGCCAGGTTGTACGCCGCGAAATAGCGGGTGACCTCGGACAGCGGTGCGGTGGGGCGCAACGCGGCCAGATCGGTGTCCACCGCGCTGGCCACGAGTTCCGCGGGCGGTTCGCGGAGCAGCCGCTGGAAGTGCACGCAGCCGACGTACCGTCCGGTCGGCGTGTCGGTGGGCGGGCGGCAGACGAAAACCATGGTGGCCAGCGCGGCCGGTAGCTCGGGGTTGCGGATGTGGGCCAGCGCCTCGGCGACGGTCGCGTCCGGGGTGAGCACCACCGGTTCCGGGGTCATCAGCCCGCCCGCGGTGTCCGCGGAGTACGCCAGCAGCCGCCGCACCGGGGCCGACTCTTCCGGCTCCATCAGTTCCAGCAGGCGGCTCTGGTCGGCCGGGGTCAGCTCGGCGAGCAGGTCCGCGGCGTCGTCCGGGTTCATCGCCTCGAGGATGTCCGCGGCACGTTCCTCCGACAGGTGGGCGAGCAGTTCCTTCTGGTCCTCCTCGGGCAGTTCCTCGATGACGTCCGCCAGCTTCTCGTCGTCCATCGAGTCGGCGACCTCGTGGCGGCGTTTGAGCGGCAGGTCGCGCAGGGTCGCCGCGACGTCGACCGCGCGCATGGTGTCGAAGAGCATCAGCAGCTGCCCGGCGCCTTGCGGCTGACCGGACAGATCGGTGAGCCCGAGCCCGGCGACCTCCGACCACGGCACCACGTGCAGCGAGGACCGCCTGCGGCCCAGCCCGAGCCGGGCGCTGCGTTCCCGGATCGCGAGCTTGGCCAGCACCCAGTCCCGCGTGCGGGTCGGTTCCATCGCCGCGTCCACCACGGTGATCCTGGTGTCGGAGTCGACGAGCCGGGCGTGCGCGTCGAAGAGCTGGCCGAGCACGAGCACCTCGTTCGGCCGCTGGTGGAACCGGCGCATGTTCACCGAGCCGGTGGCCAGCGTCACCGCGTTCGGTTCGAGCGAGGTGACCCGCAGCATCGGCACGAACACCCGCCGCCGGGTGGACAGCTCGACCACCAGGCCCAGCACGCGCGGCGGCTGCTGGTCCAGGCGCAGCCCGGCGACCAGGTCGCGGACCTTCCCGATCGACTCCCCGTCCGGCCCGAAGACCGGAAGCCCGGCCAGCTGAGCAGCGAAAACCCGGTTCACGGCGGCCATGCCGCCAGGCTATCCGGTGTCGCTTCGCGTTGCTCAGTACGACGCGGCCGCCCAGCGGGCCAGGTGCGGGGCCGCCTGGAACGCGGGATCGTCCGAGTCCTCGAACTCGTCCGGATCCTCGTCGTCCTCGAGGTACCAGAGCCAGTTCTGCACCGCGCGCACCAGCGTCCACGCCCGCGCGCGGCCGGCGTCCAGCTCCGCGCCCGCGACCACGGCGGCGAACCGATCGTCCACTGTGGACTCCTCGAATCGGTTCCACAGCAAGGAGATCGTGCCCCACTCCGGGTCTCCGACCACCGGCTTCGGGTCGATGACCAGCCACGGTTCGCGGGTGCCCGCGAGCACGTTCTCGTAGTGCAGGTCCTCGTTCACCATCAACCGGTCCGCGGACGGGCCCAGGTCCCGGCAGACTTCGACGGCGGCGTCCACCAGGCGGCGCGGGAACGGCTCGCCGAGTTCCTTCCAGTCCCGCGGCAACTCCTCGACCAGGCGGGCGGCTTCCGCGCGCAGGTCGCAGGTCAGCCCCGGCGGGGCGGGCACGCAGAGGCGGCGCAGCAGCCCGGCGGCGACGCGGACCGCGTCGCCGATGGGCTCGGTCTGCAGCATCCGCCCGGAGTCCAGCCGCTCCAGGAGCATCGCGCCGCGCGCGGGATCCGACTCCAGCAGCAGGACCGCGCCGTCACCGTTCCATGTGGACAGTGCGACCGGCTCGTCCCGGGTGTCCTCGTCCAGCCAGGACAGCTTGAGCATCGCCCGCGTGCCGTCGGCGCGCCGCACCGGCAGGATCAGGCCCACGAAACCGTGCAGGGGGTCGCCGTCGGGTTCCAGCGACCACGCGCGGCAGTACCGGTCCGCCAGTCCGGGCAGCTCGGCCAGCCACGCCTCGCCCGCGGCGCCCTCGCGGTCGGCGGTCTGCTCGGCGAAGGCCGCGGGGATGATCAGTTCGCGCACGTGCCCAGCTTTTCAGCCCTGTCGAACGGTTTTCCCCGGCCCGCGTGACCGGAGTAACATCTCCAGGAGGGGTGCCTACCCCGGGAGGCGCCATGTTGGTGCAGATCATCGCCGCGGCCGCCATCGCGGGAGCCGCCTGGCTCGCCGCCGGTTTTCGCGTGGTCAGACAGTACGAGCGGGGCCTGGTGTTCCGGTTCGGCCGCGTCCGGGCCCGGGTCCGGGAACCCGGGCTGGCCTTCCTGATCCCGATCGCCGACCGGCTGCAGAAGGTGAACATGCAGATCGTCACCCTGCCCATCCCGGCGCAGGAGGGCATCACCCGCGACAACGTCACCGTGCGGGTGGACGCGGTGGTCTACTTCAAGGTCATCGAACCGGTGACCGCCGCGGTGAACGTGCAGGACTACCGGTTCGCCGTCGGCCAGGTCGCGCAGACCTCGCTGCGCTCGATCATCGGCAAGAGCGACCTCGACGATCTGCTCTCCAACCGGGAACGGCTCAACCAGGGCCTGGAGCTGATGATCGACAGCCCGGCGCTGGACTGGGGCGTCCACATCGACCGGGTGGAGATCAAGGACGTCGCGCTGCCGGAGTCGATGAAGCGGTCGATGTCCCGGCAGGCCGAGGCCGAACGGGAACGCCGCGCCCGGGTGATCTCCGCCGACGGCGAACTGCAGGCCTCGCACAAGCTGTCCCAGGCCGCGGCCACCATGGCCGACACCCCCGCGGCGCTGCAGCTGCGCCTGCTGGAGACGGTCGTCCAGGTGGCCGCGGAGAAGAACTCCACGCTGGTGCTGCCGTTCCCGGTGGAACTGCTGCGCTTCCTCGACCACGCCACCCGCGACGCCGGGCCCGCGCGGGAACAGGAACGGGCCCAGGCCAACGGGCAGCAGGTCGCACCGGCGCCGCGGACACCGGACGAACCCGCGCCGAGCACCTAGCCGGGCGGCACCGGGGTCAGGTGTACCAGCGCATCGAGATCCCGCCGATCAGGACGAGCAGCCAGAAGACCAGCCAGAGGCCGAGCACGACGTAGCCGATGATGAACGCGGCCTGCGCCATGCCCTGGCCACCCGCCTCACCGCGTTTCGCCTTCCCGTAGGCGAGGTGCCCGAGGATGATCCCGACGATG
Organism: Amycolatopsis anabasis; assembly: GCF_009765355.1. Taxonomy (GTDB): domain Bacteria; phylum Actinomycetota; class Actinomycetes; order Mycobacteriales; family Pseudonocardiaceae; genus Amycolatopsis; species Amycolatopsis anabasis. The sequence continues at coordinate 85,315 of NZ_VTHK01000010.1, forward strand.
GTGACCGCGCCGCAGCTGACGATGCCGACCAGGGAGCAGACCAGCGCGCCGATGGCCATGCCGGTGTCCTGGTTCTGCACCGGCGGGCCGTACCCGTACGGCTGACCGTAGGGCTGCTGGCCGTACGGCTGCTGACCGTAGGGTTGTTGCGGATAAGGCTGCTGACCAGACGGCTGCTGCTGGCCGCCGGGCTGCTGCTCGTACGGATTCGGCGGATATGTCATGTCCTGTGCGACCCCTTGCGCTGAGCAGTTCCGGGCAGCGAAAAAGGCTCCCCTCCCGGGAGCATCTCACATCCGGCCGCGGATCACCGGAGTCCCGCCGAGCCCAGAACCGCCAAGCCGAAGAACAGCCAGAGCAACAACGGGATCAACCAGAGACCGACGATGACGTAGCCGATGATGATTCCGGCTTGGGCCATGCCCTGGCCGCCCGCCTCGCCCCGCTTGGCCTTGCTGTACCCGATGTGGCCGAAGACGATGCCCAGGATCGCCGGGAGGCAGAAGAGAATGCCGACCAGGGAACACACCAGGCTCGCGACGGCCATGCCCTGTTCCTGCTGGGGCGGCGGCCCGTAGCCGTAGCCGTAGGGCTGCATCGGGTACTGCGCCCCGTAGGGCTGCATCGGGTATTGCTGGTACTGCTGGGGATAGGGCTGCGATCCCGACGGCGGTCGCGGATCGTACGGGTTCGGTGGATTGGTCATGCTGCCCCCTCGCGTCCTCCCCAGGCTGCCCGATCACCGTACTCACCTTGGGGTGAGCATCGTCATGGCGCCATCGCCCGGCAGGGGTCATACTCACCGGTAACCCATCGCGCCACGAAAAGGGAGCATGCATGGCCCGCCTCGCGCAGACTGCCGGTCTCACCGACGTGCAGTCCGAGATCCTGTCCACGGTCCGGTCTTTCGTGGACAAGGAGGTCATCCCGCACGCGCAGGAACTGGAGCACTCCGACACCTATCCGGCGGACATCGTCGAGGGCATGAAGGAGATGGGCCTGTTCGGGATCACCATTCCCGAGGAGTACGGCGGCCTCGGCGAGTCGCTGCTGACCTACGCGTTGGTCGTGGAGGAGATCGCGCGCGGCTGGATGAGCGTTTCCGGCGTGATCAACACCCATTTCATCGTGGCGCACATGATTTCCCGGCACGGCACCCCGGAACAGAAGCAGCATTTCCTGCCGCGCATGGCGACCGGTGAGGTGCGCGGTTCGTTTTCCATGTCCGAGCCGGATCTCGGTTCCGATGTGGCGGCCATCAAAACCCGGGCGAAGAAGGACGGGGACGACTACGTCATCGACGGGTCGAAGATGTGGCTGACCAACGGCGGCACGTCGAACCTGATCGCGTTGCTGGTGCGCACCGACGAGGGCGCCGAGAAACCGCACCAGAACCTCACCACGTTCCTGGTGGAGAAGCCGGAGGGTTTCGGTGAGGTCGCGCCCGGGCTGACCATTCCCGGGAAGATCGACAAAATGGGGTACAAGGGCGTCGACACCACCGAGGCGGTGTTCGACGGATTCCGCGTCGGCGGCGACCAGGTGCTCGGCGCGGCGCCGGGCAAGGGTTTCTCGTTCATGATGGACGGGATCGAGGTCGGCCGGGTCAACGTGGCCGCCCGGGCTTGCGGGATCGCGATCCGCGCGTTCGAACTGGCCGTGGAGTACGCCCAGCAGCGCAAGACGTTCGGCAAGGCGATCGCCGAGCACCAGGCGGTCGCGTTCAAACTCGCCGAGATGGCCACCAAGGTCGAGGCCGCGCACCTGATGATGGTGAACGCCGCGCGGCTCAAGGACACCGGCGCGCGCAACGACGTCGAGGCCGGGATGGCCAAGCTCATCGCCAGCGAATACTGCGCCGAGGTCACCCAGGACGCGTTCCGGATCCACGGCGGCTACGGGTACTCGAAGGAATACGAGATCGAACGCCTGATGCGGGAGGCGCCGTTCCTGCTCATCGGCGAGGGCACCAGCGAGATCCAGAAGACGATCATCAGCCGCGGGCTGCTGCGCGAGTACAAGTCGAAGGGCTAAACGCGGGAACACTAGCCATCTGATCTTGGTCGCGGAAGGACACGTTGGAGTGAATCCATCTCGACCAAGATCGTTTCGGCTTTCCGGGCCCGATCCGCTGAGTTAGATTCCCGACGCCTCATCGGCTACCCGGGATGGTGATTCAGTGGTTCGACGCAGTGTGTTCGGCGTCCTGGTCCTCCCGGTTGTCGCGGTCGCCGCGCTGACCGGATGCGACGGCGACGGCACCGCCGTGGGCGGCGACGGCGGGTCCCAGCCCGGTACCACCAGCGGCTTGGTGGTCTCACCCCCGGCCCCGCCCGCGCCGCCGTCGAGCGCTTCGTCCGTCGCGCCGACCCCGACCCCCGCGGGCGGCGGGTACAACCTGCAGGCGAAGCTGGACGAGTTGCTCAACGGCGCCCCGCTCCGGTTCGACCCGGACAGCGTCCAGCTCTCCGAGGCCAGCAAGGCGACCATCAAGCAGATCGCCGAGGCGGCGCACTGCCCGCCGGGCGCGAAGCTCGAGGTCATCGCGACGGCCCGGTTCGAGGACGGCAAGAAGGCGACCGAGGTTTCCCAGCAGCGCGCGGACGCGGTCGTCCAGGGACTCATCGCCGGCGGGATCGCCCCGGAACGGATCACGGCGAAGGGCGTCGGCAACGAGGGCATCGGCGGCGACGACGCCACCCTCGGCGTCAAGATCAAAGTCGTCTAGCCCCTCCGCTCCTTTCGCGCAGCGGGGGGAGCAAGGGAGCTTTACTACGGTTCAACCGGAGTAAAGGTCCCTCGCTCCCGATCAGGCGGAGTAAAGGTCCCTTCCTGCCGGTGAGCTTCGCGGTCCCCGGGGCGCGGTGTGGTGCCGGACACCGGGCTCGCCTGGCGGCTGCCCCATGCCGGATTCGCGTGGTTACCTTGACATTGGCAGGATGGAAACATCCGTTCGAGCAAGGCATGGGTGATGATCGTGACCGGTCCATTCTCGTCAGCAGGACGCTCCCCCCAGGGGCACCCCCGCCTGCCGACGCCGCCGTCCGGGTGGCCGATCGGCTCCTACGGCACCTACTCCGAGGCGCAACGCGCCGTCGAACACCTTGCGGACAACGACTTCACCGTCGAGGACGTCACCATCGTCGGCGTCGACCTGATGCTGGTCGAGCGGGTGATCGGCCGCCTGTCCTGGGGCAAGGTGCTCGGCACCGGCGCGGTCTCCGGCGCCTGGTTCGGCCTGTTCGTCGGCGTGCTGCTGTCCATGTTCAGCAACCAGAGCGGCTTCAACTACCAGCCGATCCTGGTCGGCCTGTTCTCCGGTGTGCTGTTCGGCCTGGTGTTCGCCGCCATCAGCTACGCCTCCACCAAGGGGCGCCGCGACTTCTCCTCGGCGAGCCAGCTCGTCGCCGGCCGCTACGACGTGCTGTGCCAGCCGCGCAACGCCGAGCAGGGCCGCGACCTGCTCGCCAAGCTGGCCATGAAACCCTCCTGAGTCACCCCTACTGCGACGATTGGTCTAGGGGTTCGCTACCCTGGCGAGCTTTTGACCTGCACCGGCGGAATTGCCCATCTGGAGCATTTCGCTGAATCGTTACGGTTGTTGCTTGATTGCGATCATCACCGGGCATAGGTTGCTCAGCACCAGCCGGGCGCTCGCGTGCTCATTCGTGCGCTCTCGCCCGGCTCCATGCACGTCGGGGTGCAGGTGCGGTGCGTCTCGCCGCGCCCGCGTTCCGGTCCGGCCGCTGACGCCGGGGTGTGCGCGCTGGGAAGGAGGCCTGATGGGGAAAGCGAGCGGTCGACCACGACGTCGAATCGCCGCCGCGCTCGGTGCCGGGATGATGGCGGCGGGGCTGCTGACCGCCTGTGGTTCGGCGAGCGGCATGAAAATCAACATCTACTACGCGCCGGAAGACAACTTCCAGTCCGTTGTGGACAATTGCAACAAGAAAGCCGCCGGACGCTACGAAATCGTCTACAACAAGCTGCCACGCGGCGCGGACGACCAGCGCCAGCAGATGGTCCGGCGACTCGCCGCGGGCGACGACACCCTGGACATCCTGGGGCTGGACGTGAACTGGGTGTCCGAGTTCGCCGAGGCCGGTTGGGCCGCGGAATGGACCGGTGACAACAAGGCGAAGGCCTCCGAAGGTGTGCTGGCCGGCCCGCTGGAGACGGCGACCTGGAAGGGCAAGCTCTACGGCGCGCCGAAGAACACCAACGTCCAGCTGCTCTGGTACGACGACCGGGTCACCCCGAAGCCCCCGGAGACCTGGGACGAGATGATCGCCCAGGCCGAGGCGCTCAAGGCGCAGGGCAAACCGCACCAGATCCTGTTCACCGGCGCCCAGTACGAGGGCCTGGTGGTCATCTACAACACGCTGGTCGAGTCCGCGGGCGGGCACATCATCTCCGACGACGGCAAATCCGTGGTGATGGACGAGGGCGCGGTGAAAGCCCTGGAGATCCTCAAGCGGGTCACCTCCTCGGGCATCACCAACCCGTCGCTGACCAACCAGAAGGAGGACGACGTCCGCCAGTCGTTCCAGCGCGGCGAGGGTGCGTTCGAGCTGAACTGGCCGTTCGTCTACCCGTCCTTCGCCAAGGAGAAGAAGGCGGACCTGCCGCACTTCAAGTGGTCCACCTATCCCGCGGTGATCCCGGGAACGCCGCCGCGCACCACGATCGGCGGGTACGACCTGGCGGTGAGTTCGTACTCGAACCACAAGCCGGAGGCCTTCGAGGCGGCGCTGTGCCTGCGCAGCCAGGAGAACCAGAAGTTCTCCGCGCTCAAGGACGGCGTCCCGCCGACCATCGAGGCGATCTACACCGACACCACCGGGCTGGACCCGAGCAAACCGGCGGGTGACGACAACCCGAGCATGGACACGAAGTACCCGATGCGCGAGACCATTCTCGCCGCGCTCAAGAACGCCGCGGTCCGGCCGCTCACCCCGGCCTACCAGAGCGCGTCCACGGTCATCTCCAAACTGCTCTCGCCGCCCTCGGCCATCGACCCGAAGGCCACCGCGGACAAGCTCCGCGAGCAGATCGGTGATGCGCTGCAGTCGAAGGGAGTCATCCCGTGACCACCCAGGGACCTTCACCGGCCGAGACGGTCGTCGGCTCGACGGCGATCAAGGAGGCGGGCCGGACCCCGGCCAAGCACAAGAAACCCGCGCTGAGCGAGGGGAAGAAGGCGGAGCGGCGGCTCGGGCTGCTGCTGTGCGCCCCGGCCGCGATCGTGATGATCGCGGTCACCGGGTGGCCGATCATCTACTCGATCTGGCTCTCGCTGCAACGGTACGACCTGCGGTTCCCGGCGCAGCAGGAGTTCGTGGGCCTGGCCAACTACGCCGCGGTGCTGACGAACGGCTACTGGTGGACCGCGTTCGGCACGACCATGCTGCTGACCGTGGTCTCGGTGGCCATCGAACTGGTGCTGGGCATGGCGCTCGCGCTGATCATGCACCGCACGATCGTCGGCCGCGGCCTGGTGCGCACGGTTTCCCTGATCCCGTACGGCATCGTGACGGTGGTGGCGGCGTTCTCCTGGTACTTCGCGTGGACGCCGAAGACCGGCTACCTGGCCGATCTGCTCGCGTCGGATTCCGCGCCGCTGACCGAATGGCTGCCCTCGCTGGGCATCATCGTGCTGGCCGAGGTCTGGAAGACCACGCCGTTCATGGCTCTGCTGCTGATGGCGGGGCTGGCCCTGGTGCCCGACGACCTGCTCAAGGCCGCCTCGATGGACGGCGCGAACGCGTGGCAGCGGTTCACCAAGGTGATGCTGCCGGTGATGAAACCGGCGATCCTGGTGGCGCTGCTGTTCCGCACGCTGGACGCGTTCCGGATCTTCGACAACATCTTCGTGCTCACCAACGGCGCGCAGGACACGTCGTCGGTGTCGATGCAGACCTACAACAACCTGCTCAAGGGGTTGAACCTCGGCATCGGTTCGACGATGGCGGTGCTGATCTTCCTCACGGTCGCGCTCATCGCGTTCGTGTTCATCAAGTTGTTCGGCACGGCCGCGCCCGGCAGCGATCAAGGGGGTAAGCGCTGATGGCCATCACAGGTGCGGTCACCACCGGCCGCAAGGTCAAGTGGACGCTGATCGACATCGTGGTCGTGGTGTACGCGATCGTCCCGGTGTTGTGGATCGTCTCGCTTTCCTTCAAGACCAAGGAAACGCTCACCGACGGGAACTTCATCCCGCGCGAGTGGACCCTGCAGAACTACGCGGACATCTTCGACACCACCGAGTTCATCCGCGCGCTGGTGAACTCGATCGGCATCGCGATCATCGCGACGGTGATCGCCGTGGTGCTCGGCACGATGGCCGCGTACGCGATCGCCCGGCTCGACTTCCCCGGCAAGCAGCTGCTGGTCGGGGTGTCGCTGCTGATCGCGATGTTCCCGCAGGTTTCGCTGGTGACGCCGCTGTTCAACATCGAACGGCAGCTCGGCCTGTTCGACACCTGGCCGGGGCTGATCCTGCCCTACATCACCTTCGCGCTGCCGCTGGCGATCTACACGCTGTCGGCGTTCTTCCGCGAGATCCCGTGGGAGCTGGAGAAGGCCGCGAAGATGGACGGCGCCACCCCGGGCCAGGCGTTCCGGCGGGTCATCGCCCCGCTGGCCGCGCCCGGCGTGTTCACCACGGCGATCCTGGTGTTCATCTTCTGCTGGAACGACTTCCTGTTCGCCATCTCGCTGACGTCCACCGAGGCGTCGCGCACGGTCCCGGCGGCACTGTCGTTCTTCACCGGGGCCTCGCAGTTCGAGGACCCGACCGGGACGATCTCCGCGGCCGCCGTGGTGATCACCATCCCGATCATCCTGTTCGTGTTGTTCTTCCAGCGCCGCATCGTCGCGGGGCTGACGTCCGGCGCCGTTAAGGGGTAGCAAATGGCTGAGATCGTTCTCGACAAGGTGAGCAAGCGGTACCCCGATGGTGCGCTCGCGGTGTCCGAGGTCGACATCGAGATCGCCGACGGCGAGTTCATCATCCTGGTGGGGCCTTCGGGTTGCGGGAAGTCGACCACGCTGAACATGGTGGCCGGGCTGGAGGACATCTCCTCCGGTGAGCTGCGCATCGACGGCCAGCGGATGAACGAGCGCGCGCCCAAGGACCGCGACATCGCGATGGTGTTCCAGTCCTACGCGCTGTACCCGCACATGAGCGTGCGGGAGAACATGGCGTTCCCGCTGCGGCTGGCGAAGGTGCCCGACGCCGAGGTGCGGTCCAAGGTCGAGGAGGCCGCGCGCATCCTGGACCTGACCCAGCACCTGGACCGCAAACCGGCGAACCTCTCCGGTGGCCAGCGCCAGCGGGTCGCGATGGGCCGGGCGATCGTCCGCAGCCCCAAGGCGTTCCTGATGGACGAGCCACTGTCCAATCTGGACGCCAAGCTGCGCGGGCAGATGCGGACCTCGGTGTCGAAGCTGCAGAAGCAGCTGGGCACCACGACGCTGTACGTCACGCACGACCAGACCGAGGCGATGACCCTGGGCGACCGGGTCGTGGTGCTGCGCGCCGGGCACGTGCAGCAGATCGGCTCGCCGCAGTTCCTCTACGAGCAGCCGGCGAACCTGTTCGTCGCCGGGTTCATCGGCTCGCCGTCGATGAACTTCGTCCCGGTGACGCTCGAGGAGGGGCGGATCAGGGGCCCGCTCGGCGGTTTCGTCCTGTCCGACCGGGTGCGGCGGCTGGTCGAGGCCGCCGACGCCCCGCGCGAGGTGATCGCCGGGATCCGGCCGGAGCACTTCGAGGACGCGGCCCTGCTCGACGACGCCCAGAAACAGGGCGGCACCACGTTCACTGCGCAGGTCGACGTGCTGGAGTCGATGGGGTCGGAGAAGTACGCGCACTTCACCGTGGAAGGTGAGCTGGCGTCGACCTCGGAACTGCAGGAGCTGGCCGCGGACTCCGGTTCGGACGACGTCCCGGACAGCGGCGCGAACATCGTCGCCCGGCTCTCGGCGGCCTCCTCGGTGACCGAGGGCGGGAACGTCGACGTCTGGTTCTCCGCGGACAAGGTGCAGCTGTTCGACCCGTCCTCGGGCAAGAACCTGACCTACGAGGGCTGAGGTTCTCCCTCCTCGAGCCATGCATGCATGCCTGCATTCGTGCTAGCATGCATGCATGGCTCAGGTTTCATGGCGCGCGACGGATGAACTGGTGGACCGAGTGCGTCAGGTGGCCGAGCGGGAGGGGAGAAGCATGAACGAGTACATCACCCAGGTGCTCGACGCGGCCACGAATCCGGAGTGGGCGGGGGACGAGCGGCAGCGCCTGCGCGAACGCCTGGCCCGCGCGGGCTTGTTGCTGGCGCCCAGGGACCCGCGGCCGGAGCCGGATCCGGTGGCGGTCGCCGAGGCAGGCCGGGAGGCGGCTGCCCGGGGGCCGCTGCTGTCCGATCTGGTCGTCGAAGAGCGCGAACCGAGGTGAGCGCCTTCGCCGATACGTCGGCGCTGGTCAAGTTCTACGTCCCGGAGCACGGCCACGACCGCGTTCGCGCCTTGAATGCCGTGGTGGTGTCCCAGATCGCCTCGGTCGAGGTGCCGTCCGCGATCTGGCGGAAGCACCGCGTCGGCGGGCTGACGGCCACCGGCGCCCGGCGGCTCCTGTCCGCCTTCGAGGCCGACTACCACGGCACCCCGAAGCGAGCCCCGCGTTTCGAGGTCATCCCGGTGTCCCAGCTGATCTTCGATGTGGCGGCCCGGCTGACCGGCGTGCACGGCCTGCGCGGATTCGACGCCGTGCAACTGGCGACCGCCCAGCTCGCGGCCTCGGCCGATCCCGAGTGCCGCACCTTCGCCGCCTTCGACAAACGCCTGTGCGAAGCCGCCATCGGGGAAGGCTTCCACCTCCTCCCCGAAGCCTGACCTACCGAAACGGGGAACTCGCGCTACCGGAACGCGGGACTCGCGAGGAAGGCGAGCCAGGCGGCGGGCGGGTAGGTGAGGACGGGGCCGGTGGGGTTCTTGGAGTCCCGGACCGCGACGGCGGCTTCGGGCAGGAAGGCCACCTCGACGCATTCGGTGTTTTCGCCTTGGCTGTGGCTGCTCTTGCGCCAGAAGGCCACCTCGACGCACGCGGTGTTTTCGCCATGGCTGTGGCTGCTTTTGCGCCAGACTGCTCGATCCAAGTTCACGGCTCACCTCAGGTACTCAAGTCGCGGGCGAGCCGGGCGACGAGGTCTCGTGAGTCGGGCTCGCCGGGAGCGAGCTTAGCAAGCCGCTTGAACTTGGTGATCAGATCGGAAACTTGGCTTTCCTTGACCAGCTGAAGGTTTCCAGCGGCATGATCCACGTATCCGATGTCGGCGATGGTGTCCTCGGGGAAGGTGAGCACGGTGAAGGCTCCGGTCAGGCCGCTGTACATTCCGATCTGCGCGGGAACCACCTGCACGGTGATGTTCGGCAGCTCGGACATTTCCAGGATGTGGCGCATCTGGGCGGCCAGCAGCGCGGGTTCCACGATGGGCCGGACGAGCGCGGTCTCATCGACAATCGCGTGCAATGTGAGCGGGTCTTCGCCGAATAGCCGCTTGGCGCGGCCCATCCGAATCCGGAGGTTGCGGTTCTTCTCGCGAGTGTCGCCCACAGTGAACAACGCGCGGGCGTAATCCTCGGTTTGGAGTAGTCCCGGCACAGTCGCGAGCTGGAAGTTGCGGACTGTTACTGCTTCCGACTCCAGGGCGGGGTAGCTGTTGGCGGTTACGCCTTCGATGAGGTTGTGGTTGCGTTTGATGGCTTCGCGGGCGATGGCCATCAGGTGTTCCAGGTCGTCGAGGGAGACCCGGTACAGCTCGGCCATCGCGCGCACGTGCAGCGGATGCACGGTCACCGAGCCCTGTTCCGCGCGGTGCAGGCCGCTGGGGGACATGTCGAGGTCCTCGGCCGCCTGCTCGAGCGTCAGACCCGCGCGGTGGCGCCGGTCGCGCAGTTCCCGGCCCAGCTGCAGCCGCCTGATCGAAGGAACGCTGTACCGCGCCACGCAAGGACCTCCCCGTGCACCCGTTTCATGCTCGCGCGCGGAGCACTCTCGCCGCGGGAGGTGCGGCGCGGGATCCCGCACCGATCACCGGATCGGGTCACCTGCGGGTGTTGCGGAGGGTTTCGATGACGTCGTCGTCCCAGCGGTGGGTGCGGATCAGGCGGTACCGTTCGCTCGCGACCCACAGGTACGCCTCGGTCTCGGTGCGGGCGCCGATCAGGTCGGCCTGCCGCAGCATCTCGACCACGGGCACGTATTCCTCGTCGTACCAACGCTTCGCGATGGTCGGCCGGTCGAGGTAGGCGCATTCGTCCTGCATCAGCCGGAAGCCCCACGCTTCGACGTGCTCGCCGAGCTGCGCGTAGTCCCAGGGATCCGACACGAGCACCGAGGCGCGCGCCTGGCCGGTGAGCGGAACCCGTTCCAGGAACAACCGGCGGTAGTCCTTGACGATCAGGTCGCCGCGGTACCGGATCCCGCTCGGGTTCAGCTTGGTCCGCACCTCGGTCACCGAAGCCTCTATTGTGGACAGTCCCTGCGCGTAAGCGACGGAAACGCGGTGGTGGCCGTCGATGATGAAGTGCAGCTCGCCGATCCGGTACACCTCGATCGGCGGGATGCTCTCCCCGCGCCGCGCGGCCAGCGCGAGGCGTTCCCAGCGTTCCCGCACCCGGCCCGAGGTCGGCCGGAACCGGCGGTCGAAGTCGCGGCCGCGGTCCACGCTGCCCACGATCGAATCGAGCCGGATCACCCGCAGCCCGATCCGCCGCTCGCTCTGGTAGCCGAGTGCGTCCACGACCTCGTGGAACGGCAACATGATGTTCACGTCGTCGGGCTCGCGGCGCAGCCAGGTGGCCAGCCGGGAGAGCACCTGGCGCCGCCGCGCGCGCAGGAAGTCGTGCTCGGCGTCGGCCTTCGGGAACCCGGTGTCGCGACTCACGACTTCACCTCGTGCTCGGCGGGTACGTCGAACTCCATGATCTGCCGGCCCACCACGTTGCGCACCCGGGTTTCCCCCATCCGCCGGTCCGGGAGCCGCTCGCCGTACGGGTGGATGTGCCCGTGCAGCAACCATTTCGGCCGCAGCCGCTCGACCGTCCGATGCAGACACTCGAACCCGTGGTGCGGCGGGTCGTCCCGGTCGCCGACGCCGCGCGGCGGTGCGTGGGTCAGCAGCACGTCGACCCCGCGGCCGTCGCGGCGGCTTTGGCGCCCGGCCGCGCGCACCAGCCTGCGCGCGCGGCGCGCCTGCTGGCGCTCGGTCCACTGGTTCGGGCCGTCGTTGTACCGGATCGACCCGCCGAGCCCGGCGATCCGCAGCCCGGCCACGTCCACCACGCGCGCGTCGGCGTTGATCCCGCCCGCCGGGCCGGGCCAGGCGGCCGGGAAACCGTCCCGCATGGACAGCCCGCCGTACCGGGTGAAACCGCTCAGATCCGGATCGTGGTTGCCGGGGACGAACACGCAGGGAACATCCAGTGAACCGGCGAGGAACTCCAGGTACTTGTAGGGCAGATCACCCGCGCCCAGCACCAGGTCGACCGAGAACTCGTGGACGGCGGCGGTCCACAGCCGCTCGTCCACCTCGTCGGCGACCACCAGCGCGCGGAGCATGCGCCCAGGGTACGTCCTGGCTGGTCAGCGCGTGCCGTGTGCGAAGCCCGGATCCCGGGCGATGATCGCGGTGACCACCACGACCCAGACGACGGCGAACATGAGTCCCCAGAACTTCAGGTTCGTGAGCAGGCGAGGCATGGCAGAACTCCTCTCAATCGAATGGTCGGAAGAACTTCTAGAGCCAGCGGTTCTTCCGGAATATTCGATAGAGCAGCAGGCACACGCCGAGAATGACGCACATGACCATCGGGTAGCCGAACTGCCAGTGCAGCTCGGGCATGTAGTCGAAGTTCATGCCGTAGATCCCGGCGCCCGCGGTCGGCACGGCGACGATCGCGGCCCACGCGGTGATCTTGCGCATGTCGGTGTTCTGCTGGAGCGTGATCTTCGCCAGCGTGGCGTCGACCAGGGTGGTGAGCAGCTCGTCGAACCCGGCCACCCGCTCGGACACCGTGGTGAGGTGGTCGTCGACGTCGCGGAAGTAGGAGCGCACCTGGTCGGGCACCAGGCGGGTGTAGCCCTCGGCGAGGCGGCGCAGCGGGGTGGCCAGCGGCATCACCGCGCGGCGCAGCTCGAGCACCTCGCGCTTCATGAAGTAGATGGTCTCCGCGCTGACCGAGGACCGCGGCGCGAACACCTGGGTCTCCATCTCGTCGATGTCGCCCTCGATGCGCGCGGTGACGTCGAGGTAGTGGTCGACGACGTGGTCGGCGATCGCGTGCAGCACGGCCGACGGGCCCAGCCGCAGCCGCTCCGGATCGGCGTCCAGCTCGTGCCGCAGCCGGGCGAGGCCGGAGTGGTTCCCGTGCCGGACGGTGATGATGAAGTCCTGGCCGAGGAACGCCATCAGCTCGCCGGTCTCGACGATCTCGTTGGCGGTGGTCGGCGACTCGTGCTCCACGTACCGGACGGTCTTGAGCACCATGAACAGCGTGTCGTCGTAGCGCTCGAGCTTCGGGCGCTGGTGCGCCTGCACCGCGTCCTCGACGGCCAGCTCGTGCAGCCCGAACGTCTCGGCGATGCCCTGGATCTGGATCTCGTCGGGTTCGTGCAGGCCGATCCACACGAAACCGTCGCCCTGCTCGCGGACCTCCTTGATGGCGTCCATGTGCGAACAGCGCCCGGGCTGGCGCTCGCCGTCGACGTAGACGGCGCAGTCGACGACGTACGCCGAAAGGGGGACGGGGATGGGCGGCTCGACGCGCGCGGCGCGGCCGTTGCCCCGGCCTCGCAGACCGCCGAGGGAAGGAATCGCAGGCATGGCATCTCCTGGGGCTGACGTCGTGCATGGCTACGACGCGCCGAACGGATCGGGGTCCGCCCGGCACAACCAGCGTCCCGGTTCGCGCCCGGGCTACCAGTGAGAAGGCAGGCCGACCGGCGTGCGGGGAACGCTGGGACTACTAGGGAGCGGACTATCGCCACTACTCATCGTGCGTTCCTCACCTCCTCGGGTCGGCGGCTGCGACAACGTGTCATTGCTCGCGTTGACGCACTGACACCAATGGTCGAGGGTACTCCTCAACATCACCCCATGTCGTCAGAGGTCGATGTGGCGTTACCCGAGGAGGACAAATCGTGCAGTTCGGGCGGTACTTCGAGGAGTTCGAGGTGGGTGCGGTGTACAAGCACTGGCCCGGCAAAACGGTCACCGAATACGACGACCACCTCTTCTGCCTGCTCACCATGAACCACCACCCGCTGCACATGGACGCGCACTACGCGGGGGAGACCACGGATTTCGGCAAGAACGTGGTCGTGGGGAACTACATCTACTCGCTGCTGCTGGGCATGTCGGTGCCGGACGTCTCCGGCAAGGCGATCGCCAACCTGGAGGTCGAGTCGCTGCGGCACGTGAAGCCGACCTTCCACGGCGACACGATCTACGGTGAGACCGAGGTCCTGGACAAGACGCCGTCGAAGTCGAAGGACGACCGGGGCGTGGTGTACGTGGAGACCCGCGGGTACAAGCAGGACGGCACGATCGTGTGCGTGTTCCGCCGGAAGGTCATGGTGCCGAAACGCTCGTATGGTGAGACCCGCGGCGGCGAACAACCCGGCCGCCCGGTACCCCACGAGTGATCCGCACTTAGCCGACGAAGTGCGGCCTGGAGGCAGCGTGTCGATCGAGTTGGACGAGGTCAAGCGGCGGCTGCGGCGGTTCGCCGAGCGCGAGGCGCGCGGCAACTCGCCGCTGTACGACCACCTGGCGTCGCGGGCCGCCGACGATGACGAGATCGCCGGGCTGCTCACGCACGCCGCGCCCGAGGACGCGCGGGCGAACCTGCTGCTCGCGGTCGCGCACCGGCTCATCCAGGCGGATCCGATCCACCCCTTGTCCCGGTACTACCCCTCGCTGGGCGGATTCGACGGGGTGGATTCGGAGACCTGGCCGCTGTTCCGGTCGTTCCTGCTCGAGCGCGCGGACCAGGCCCGCGAGCTGATCGGCACGCGGTTCACCCAGACCAACGAGGTGCGCCGCGCGGCCCTGCTCTACCCCGGGGTCGCGCTGGCGGCGAAGGACGCGGGCGGCAAGGTCGGACTGCTGGAGGCGGGTTGCAGCGCGGGATTGCTGCTCGGGCTGGACAAGTACGGCTACCGCTACCAGTGCGACGGCGGTGAGCAGCTCGCCGTCGGCCCGGCCAAGGCCGCGGTCGGGCTGCACTGCGCGCTGGAGCTGGCGCCGGGCGCGACCGTGCCGAAGCTGCCGAAGAAACTGGCCGTCGCCGCGAAGGTGGGCCTGGACCGCGCGCCGGTGGACGCCGACGACGAGGACGAACTGGCCTGGCTCGAAGCGTGCGTCTGGGCCGATCAGGTGGACCGGATCCGGTTGCTGCGCACCGCCGCGGCCGCCCAGCGCAAGGATCCGCCGGAGTTCGTCACCGGGGACGCGGTGGACGATCTGGCCGCCGCGGCGGCCCGGGTGCCCGCCGAACTCCCGCTCGTGGTGCTCACCAGCCACGCGCTGGTCTACCTCCCCGAGCGGCGGCGCGCGGATTTCGTCGCCGCGCTGGGGGACATCGCGGCTGACCGTCCACTGTGGTGGGTCAGCCAGGGGCCCTACCAGGCCGGGCTCGCCTACGTCCTGCCCGGCCGCGACGATCTGCGCACCGAAGCGGGCGAGCCGCCGTGCGTGCTCGGCCTCGCGCACTGGTCCGGCGGCTCCATCCAGGCGAGGGCGCTCGCCCGCACGGACCCCCACGGCCAGCGCATGACCTGGCTCTAGTGGTTGTGCGGCGCCCGGCCTCTGGTGAGGATGGGGCGCCATGGACACCTGGTACACGCCGCTGACCCCGCTGGCGTTCCTGGAGCGCTCGGCCGAGGTCTTCGCGGACAAGACCGCGATCGTCTACGGCGACCGGCGCACCAGCTACCGCGAGTTCGCCGCCGAGGCGACCCGGCTGGCGCACGCGCTGCGCGCCACCGGCGTCGGACCCGGCGACCGGGTGGCCTACCTGCTGCCGAACATCCCGGAGATGCTGGTCGCGCATTTCGGCGTCCCGCTGGCGGGCGGGGTGCTGGTGGCGATCAACACCCGGCTGGCCCCCGCCGAGATCCGGCACATCCTCGAGCACTCCGGCGCCCGGGTGCTGGTGGCGGACTCCGGGCTGCACGCCTCGATCGCGCCGATCGCCGCCGAACTGGAGCTCGCGGAGATCGTCACGGTCACCGATCCGGCCTCCGGTGCCCGGCCCGATCCGGCCGTCGGCGGGATCTCGTACGCCGAACTGCTCGCGCGGGGGAGCGACGAACCGCTGCCGTGGACCGTCGAGGACGAGCGCGGCACGATCTCGATCAACTACACCTCGGGCACCACCGGCAAGCCCAAGGGCGTGATGTACCACCACCGCGGCGCCTACCTGAACGCGCTCGCCGAGGTCGTGCACTCGCGGCACACGCCGGAGTCGCGGTACCTGTGGACGCTGCCGATGTTCCACTGCAACGGCTGGTGCACGACCTGGGGAGTGACCGCGATCGGCGGCACGCACGTGTGCCTGCGCGCGGTGGACGCGGCCGAGATCTGGCGGCTGCTGGACACCGAGGGCGTCACGCACCTCAACGGCGCGCCGACCGTGCTGGTCACCATCGCGAACCACGAGGGCGCGCATCCGCTGGCCAACGAGGTCGTGGTCACCACGGCCGGGGCGCCGCCGAGCCCGACGGTGATCGAGCGGATGGCCGGGCTGGGCGCGCGGCTGGTGCACGTCTACGGGCTGACCGAGACCTACGGGCCCTACACCGTGTGCGAGTACCAGGAGGGCTGGGCGAAGCTGGACGTGGCCGCGCGCAGCACACTGCTGGCCCGGCAGGGGGTCGGCATGATCGTCGCCGACCAGATCCGGGTGGTGGACGAACAGCTGCGGGACGTGCCGCGCGACGGGGCGACCATGGGGGAGGTGGTGATGCGCGGCAACAACGTGATGTCCGGGTACTTCGCCGATCCCGAGGCGACCGAGAAGGCGTTCCGCGGCGGCTGGTTCCACTCCGGGGACCTCGGGGTGTGGCATGCGGACGGGTACATCGAACTGCGGGACCGGGCGAAGGACATCATCGTGTCCGGCGGCGAGAACATCTCGACGATCGAGGTCGAGGCGGCGATCTACGCGTTCCCCTCGGTGCTCGAGGTCGCCGTGGTGGGGGTGCCGCATGAGAAGTGGGGCGAGCGGCCGAAGGCCTACGTGGTGCTGCGCCCCGGTGCGACCCCCGACGCGGAGGCCCTGCTCGAGCACGTGCGTGGGCGGATCGCGCGGTACAAGGTGCCCGAGGCGGTCGAGTTCGTGCCGGAACTGCCGAAGACTTCGACCGGCAAGATCCAGAAGTTCCAGCTCCGCGAACGGGAATGGGCGGGGCGCGACCGCCGAGTCCAGGGTTAGGCCGACGGCAGGGCGTTCCAGTTACGGAGCGTGTCGACCAGGCCGTCGGTGAGGGCTCCCGCGTCGTCGAGCTCGGCGATCTCCGCCGCGCCGACCCAGCGCGCGTCGGCGGCGTCATCACCAGCCCGTAACCGTCCGCCCGTCACCGCGCAGCGATAGTCGAAGATCTCGTACGGACCGCGCACCACCGTGCCGACGAGTGCGCCCGGGCGCACCTCGAGCCCGGTTTCCTCGCGCAGTTCCCGGATCACCGCGGCGGCGTCCGTTTCCTCCCCTTCCACCCGGCCACCAGGCAGCGACCAGCGGCCGCGGCCCGGTTCGTTCGCGCGCTGGACGAGCAGTAGTCTGCCCGCGCCGTCGTACACGATTCCGCCTACGCACCGCACGGAATTCTGGTCGTTCACCTGCATTGGGAGAGGTTAACCGGGGTGATCCGGACCACGGTGTACACGGAGAGTAGTCGTACGGTACACTCTCAACCGGTCGCTGACCCAAGCGCGGGACTTTCCTCCCGTAACGCAGGGCGGTGCGGTACAACGTAACTGGTTGCCCTTGCAAGACAGGCGTACGCAAGAGACGGGATTGATCGTTGTGAACGCGAAAAAGCTTATCGGTATCGCGGCAATCGCGTTGGTTCTGTTTTTCGTGATCGCCCAGCCTGGACAAGCAGCGGGTCTTGTCAACAACATCATCGGCTTCCTGCGGGATTCGGCGGAATCGGTGATCACATTCGTCCGCAACGTGTTCAGCTGATCGACGGATAGTCTCCGGGTATGTTCGCCCCACGCGACCCCGACGAGTACCTGCTCGACACCGAGCGGCGGGTCATCCGGATCCGCCGCCATTGGGCGTACCTCATGTGGGACAGCTTCGAAGCGGTCGCCCTCATCGCGATCTGCGTGATGGTGTCCTACCTGCTCCCGCCGTCGATGTGGGTGCTGCAGAACGTGCTCTGGTACGCCGCGTTGCTCGTCGTGTTGCGTTACGCCTACCAGGTGATGGAGTGGTGGGTCGAGCGCCTGGTGGTCACGGACAAGCGGTTCGTGATGACCACCGGGGTGTTCACCACCAAGGTGCTGATGATGCCGATCAGCAAGGTCACCGACCTCACCTACGAGCGCACCTGGAACGGCCGGATGCTGGGCTACGGCACGATGGTCGTGGAGTCCGCCGGTCAGATCCAGGCGCTGAACCGGATCGAGTACCTGCCCCGCCCCGAGGAGTTCTACGACACGATCTCCGAGCTGGTGTTCGGCGACAAGCAGAAGCAGGCCGAGCGGTTCTCGATGATCAAGGCCCAGCGCGCCGCGCGCGGCAAGAAGATGGTCGGCTAGAACGTGTTCTCGCTTGACGGTCGTTCCACCTGGTAGAGACTGGTCGGGGGCGGTCGGCAAGAATGGGTCCGATGCGCATCGATCTGCACACCCATTCGAACGTCTCGGACGGCACCGACACCCCCGCCGAGCTGGTCGCCGCCGCGGCGCGCGCCGGGCTCGACGTCGTCGCGCTGACCGACCACGACACCACCGCGGGCTGGGCTCGTGCGACCGAGGCACTGCCGCCCGGGCTCACGCTCGTGCCGGGCGCCGAGCTGTCCTGCGTGTCCCACCGGGACGCCGGATACGGCATCAGCGTGCACCTGCTGGCCTACCTGTTCGATCCGGATTCGCCCGCGCTGGTCACCGAGCAGCTGCGGCTCCGCCTCGAGCGGCGGACGCGCCTGCACGCGATGGCCGTGCGGATGGCCGCCGACGGGTTGCCGATCGACGCGGACGAGGTGCTCGGCCTGCTGCCGGAGGACGCCCCCGCGGGTCGCCCGCACCTCGCGCAGGCACTGGTTCGCGCCGGGCTGGTGGAATCGGTCGACCAGGCGTTCGCGGAGTACCTCGGCCACGGCCGCGGCTACTACCTGCCGCGGGAGGACACCCCGGTGGAGACGGCGATCGACATGATCGCCGACGCGGGCGGGGTCACCGTGCTCGCGCATCCCTTCGCGTACTCGCGCGGCGCGACCGTTTCCGCCGCCACGATCGCCGAACTCGCCGACCGCGGCCTCGGCGGCGTCGAGGTCGACCACCCCAACCACGACGAGGAGGCCCGCGCGAAACTGCGCGGGCTGGCCGACGAGCTCGGGTTGCTGAAGACCGGGTCCAGCGATTACCACGGCACCAACAAGACGATCGGCCTCGGCCAGGAGACCACGGACCCGGAGGTCTTCGAGGCGATCGTCGAACGGGCGACCGGCGCCCGGGTCCGGACGGGCTGACCGGTGGCGCTGACCGACTTCTTCGAACCGAAGCTGTTCATGGAGGCGACCATCACGCTGGTCGTCATCATGGACCCGCCGGGCACGGTCCCGGTTTTCCTGAGCCTCACCGGGCGCAAGTCGCCCGCGGTCCGGGCGCGGGCGGCGCGGCAGGCGGTGCTGGTGTCGCTGCTGGTGATCTCGCTGTTCGCGGTGGCGGGCCAGGCGATCCTGTCCTACCTCGGGATCGGGATCCCGGCGCTGCAGGGGGCGGGTGGCCTGCTCCTGCTGCTCATCGCGCTCGACCTGCTGACCGGGAAGGGCGGCAGCGAACCCGAGGTCGCCGACGACGTCAACGTGGCGCTGGTGCCGCTCGGCACGCCGCTGCTCGCCGGACCGGGCGCGATCGCCGCGACGATCGTGTTCGTGCGGCAGGCGGAGGGGCGGCTCGGCGCGTACGTCGCATTGGCGCTGGCGATCGTCGCGGTGCATTTCGTGCTGTACACGTGCATGCGGTACTCGGGCGTGGTGATCAAGCTGATCAAGGAAAGCGGGATCACGCTGCTCGCGAAGATCGCCGGCCTCCTGCTCGCCGCGATCGCGGTCGAACTGGTCGCCAACTCGGTGCGCGGCTTCATCGCGGGCGCCTGACCCCGGCCACCCCCTGGCCGCGACGCGGAAGCAGGAAGGGACCTTCGCTCACGTATTTCTGTAGTAAAGGTCCCCCGCTCCGGTTTCGCGGCAGCGAAGGTCCCCCGCTCACGAACTTGGAGCGAACTTGGAGCAAAGGTCCCTCGCTCTCGGTTAGCCGTAGCGAATGTCCCTTGCTCCAGGCGAGCGATAGCAAAGGTCCCTCGCTGCCGGATCGGTGCCCCGGGGGCGAAGAGTGTCGGTGGGGGTGCGTAGCGTGGAACCCGGGGGAGCTTTTCCCGTGGAGCAGGGGTGTTTGCCGGTGGAGCAGATCGGTTTCGACTTCGGGGTGCAGCCTCGGCGGCTGACCAAGGTGAGCCCGGCTCGCCTGGCCACGTTCGAGGACTGCCCTCGCCGGTACCGCATGGCGTACCTGGATCGCCCGACGCCGCAGCGCACCGGGCCGTGGGCGCACAGCACGCTCGGCGCGGTGGTGCACAACGCGTTGCGGGCGTTGTTCGACCTGCCGGTGGAGAAGCGGACCCCGGCGCGCGCCGCCGCGTTGCTCACCGAGCACTGGAAGGACGCCGGGTTCGCCGACGCCGCGCAGGCCGCGATCTACCGCGAGCGTGCCAAATCCTGGGTCGCCGACTACGTCGAGGAGAACGACGTCACCATCGACCCGGTCGGCCTGGAGCGCTGGATCTCCGCCCCGGTCAACCCGCACGAAGGCGGGCGCGCGAACCCGACGATGATCATCGAGGGCCGCGCGGACCGGATCGACGAACGCGACGGCGAACTGGTGATCATCGACTACAAGACCGGCCGCCGCCCGCCCGACGAGTACGAGGCCCGCGGTTCCCAGGCGCTCGCCATGTACGCGGTCGCCTCGGCCCGGACCCTGCGCCGCCCGTGCCACCGCGTCGAACTGCACCACGTGCCGACCGGCACCATCGCCGCCGCCGAGCACACCGACGACAGCCTGCGCCGCCAGCTCGTCCGCGCCGAGGAGACCGCCGAAGATCTCCGGCTCGCGGCGGATACGCTTGCCGCGGGCGGGGACGCGGACGTCCTGTTCCCACCGCAGACCGGCCGGCGCTGCGCGTGGTGCGACTTCCGCCCGAGCTGCGCCGAGGGACAGCAGGCCGCACCGGCGGCGAAATCGTGGGATCTGCTGGCACCGTGAGGACGGGTAACGAGTTGGGACCGGAAGCGGAAACCGAAGAGTTGGAGCTGGGAGCATCAGGCACGCCCGGGGAGCGGCCCGCCGTCCGCTGGTGGCGCGGCCTGACCGGATCGCTCGCCGCGGGCCTGGTCGTGCTCGCCCTCGTGGTCCTCGGGATCACCCTGCTCTCCACCGCACCCGGGCCGGGGGCGGTGTCGCTGATCGGTCACCCGGTCGCCGCGGTCGTCGCGGTGGCGGCCCAGTGGATCGCCGACCACCGCCGCGGCCGGGTCGCCGGGATCGCGGGCCTCGTGGTGGTGGCGGACACCGTGCTCGCGATGTCGCTGTTCTGGTGGTTCTAGGGCGCCTTGACGCCGTTGAGCACCCGTTCCACGGTTCGCCGGCAGAGCGCGCGGAAATCGGCCTCGGACAGCGCCATGCGGCCGGCGAGGTACTGCTGCACCAGCCCCTGAGCCGGCGACGTGAGCGCGAGCGTGACCTCCAGCGGATCGTCCGGACGCAGCAACCCCTCCCGCATCCAGTCCTGCACGGCCTCGTAGACGGGGTTGAACGCCGCCGACCCGCCGGACCGGAAGTCCTCCGGGAACCGGCGTGCCGCCTCCCGCCGGTCGGTGAGCAGGAAGGTGTAGAGATTCGGCTTGCCGAGCGCGAAATCGAGGAAGTCGGTCAGCAACGACTCCAGGCGCGTGTTCATATCCGCGGCCTCGACGTGTTTGCCCCAGTCCTGCGCCAGCTCCGCGAGCCCGGCTTCGGCCACCGAGCGCAGCAACGTCTCGCGGTTCGGGAAGTGCCGGTAGGTCGCCATCGGCGTGACCCCCGCGGCGGCGGCGACCCGGCGCATGGTCACCGCCTGGGCGCCCTCCTCGACCAGGATCGCCAATGCCGCGGACGCGATCCGTTCCCCGGTGCCCTGATCAGCCATGTCTACAGCGTACACACCGCGATCTAGCGCCAGGACCGCCAGGCAGGGAGCAGGACCTCCAGGAGCCCGGCGGGGTTCTCGATGTTGGGGGAGTGCGCGGCGCCGGGCACCAGCGCGAACGGCGCGTCGAGGCGGCGGGCCATCTCGCGTTGTTCGGGAACGTGCCACGCGTCGTCGTTCTCGCCCGCGGCGACCAGCCGGGGCCGCCCGGCGAGGGCTTCGGCGAGCGCGTCGACGCGGTCCGGTTCGGTGCGCAGCCCCTGCGCCATGCCGAGCAGGGCGGCCGGGGCCGACGCCAGGAACCGGGCGCGGAAGAAGTCCTTGAGTTCGGCGGGCAGCAGCGCCCACACGGGAAAGCGGGCGCTCACCTTCTCGCGCTCGACGTAGGCGGCGGCGAGCCCGTCGGCGCGCAGCAGCGGTTCGCCGATCGACAACGCGTCCCACCGCATACCGCGGGGCAGGTGCCGCGGACCGCTGTCGAGCAGGGTCAGCCCGGCGATCGGGGCCCCGGCGAGGACCGCGCCGCGCGCGACCAGCCCGCCGTAGGAATGGCCGAGCAGCACGACCGGACCGTCGAACGTGCCGACGAGTTCGGCCACCTCCTCGCCGAGCGGGCCGGGCAGGTACGCCGATTCGTCGTCCGGGCCCGGCGACTCGTACTGGCCGGGCAGATCGATCGCCACCGCCCGCAACCCGGCCGCCGCGATCGGGTCCAGCAGCGGTGCGAAGTCCTCTTTGGACCCGGTGTACCCGGGCACCAGCAGCACGGTCGCGTCCGCCGCGCCCGGTGTGCGGAGGGCGGCGATCGGGCCGTGGCGGCCCGGCAGGTCGACGCGTTCGGCGTGGTGCGGGGTCAATTGCCCGACCCGGCCGCTTTCCACCACACTCATCGCAACGCCGCCAGCGTGTCGCCGCGCTGTTCGAACAGCATCGGGCCGAGCGCGCCCAGCCGGACCGGGCCCTGATAGCCGTGCCGGTCGACGCCGATCGTGCGGATCGTCGTGCCGGTCTGCTCGTCGAGCACCGCGAGCCCGCCCTTGATCGGCACCACGAGCTGCTTGGCGAACAGCACGCCCGGGCCGAGCGTGCCGTCGAGTGTCCACAGTGGAGTCAGATCGGATTTGGCCAGGGCCATGGTCTTCGAGCCGGTGAACCAGTACACGTTGTTCGCGGTCGTGGTCGTCGGCAGTACCCCGCCCGGCGGGTCCTGCGCGAGGTCCGCCGCGGGAATGGTGAGCGGGTAGGCGGCGCGCTGGTTGCCGTCCGCGCCGTAGAGCACCAGCAACTGCTGTTCCGGCAACGCGATCGCCGCGGAGTCACCGGACATCGCGACCAGTTTCGCCGAGCGGCCCGCGAGCAGCGCGCTGAACAGGACCTTCGGTTCGTCCTCCTTGTCGCCGGTCGACTTGTACACGGTGAACCGGTCGGCGAGGTCGCCCGGGCAGCGTTCGATCACGCCGACCTTGCCCGACGACACGGCCACCGAGCCGTACGTGCAGCCGGTGCGCGGCTGCTTCTCCGGGTTGACCAGCGCGGGCACCTGCCCGTACTCCATGCTCTTGACCAGATCGTCGCGCCAGGTGTTGAGCAGGCGCTGCCCGGTGGCGGTGACGTGCGAGCCGTCGCTGAGCAGCCGGGTGCCGAGTTCGGCGTCGCCGTTGCGCTGCGCGGTGCGGTGCCCGGTCGACGGGTCGAGCTGGGTGACCTCGCTGCACCCGATCTCCTTGCGGTACACCGCGTTCACCCGCGACCACGCCCCGCCGATCGTGCACAGCGGGATGTCGCGGGCGTAGCGCCAGCGGATCTGGCCGGTGACCGGGTCCCGGCCGTCGACCTCGCCGCCGGAGCCGGTCACCACGCTCGTTCCCTCGGTCACCGGCGCGGTGGTGGCCCCGCTCGGCGCCTGCCACACCTGGGTGAGCGAGCCGGGCACCGCGTCCGGGGCGGGCGGCAGTTCGGCGGCGGCGTTCGCGGTCTCCGAAACGGTCGCCCGGTGGTCGCTGCCCGCCCAGATGAGCACGCCCGCGACCACGCAGACCACCACGATCATCGCCGCGGCCACCCGGTCGCCCCGGCGGTTCCACGGCGAGCGCCGGGCGACCGGTTCGACGGCGTGCCGGGGCGCGCCGCCGCCTTCGACCGGAACGGGCAACACGTCTTCGGCGCCGATGTCCTCACCGGCGGGACGGCGGTGCCGCCCACCCTCAACGGGCTCGCTCACGTCCTCTGGCTCCCCGGTCGTCGGCTCCTGGGCCTATCAGTCTGCCGACGAGGATGTATCAGACGCGTTTGCCGTGGTGTTCGGGGTGCCCGACCGGCGGCGCCGACGGCGGCGGGCCGGGCGTTCGGCGTTGTCCGAAGTGTCCTTCTCCGCGGGGCCGGAGGTCTCGCCGCTGGGCTTGCCGCCGCGGGTGCGGCGACGGCGGGTGCGCGCGGCGCCCTCGGTGGCGCCGCCCTCGCCCTCGGACTTCTTCGCGGCGTCGGCGGCCTCGATCGCGGCCGCGGCCCGGGCGCCGCCCCGGGTGCGGACGCGCGGTTTGCGGGTGCGGCTGCGGGAGCTCTGCTCGGAGCGGCCGCGGCGCTTCTTGCCCAGGTCCTCTTCGTACTCCGCGGCGAGCCCGGCGCGGGTGCGCTTGGCCAGCGGCAGCCGCCCGGTCGCGTCCTCCGGGATGCCCAGGTCGCTGAACAGGTGCTTCGAGGTGGAGTAGGTCTCCACCGGCTCCGGCTTGTCCAGGCCGAGGGTGTCCGAGATGAGCTTCCAGCGCGCTTCCTCGTCCCAGTCGACGAGGGTGATCGCGACGCCGGTCTTCCCGGCCCGGCCGGTGCGGCCGATGCGGTGGACGTAGGTCTTCTCGTCCTCCGGGGTCTGGTAGTTGATCACGTGCGTGACGTCGTCCACGTCGATGCCGCGGGCGGCCACGTCCGTGGCGACCAGCACGTCGATCTTGCCGGAGCGGAACGCCCGCAGGGCCTGCTCGCGCGCGCCCTGACCCAGGTCGCCGTGCACCGCGGCGGCGGCGAACCCGCGTTCGGCGAGGTCGTCGGCGACCTTCTGCGCGGTGCGCTTGGTCCGGGTGAAGATCATCGTCAGGCCGCGGCCCTCGGCCTGCAGCGTCTTCGCGATCAGTTCGGGCTTGTCCATCGAATGCGCCCGGTAGACGAACTGGGTGGTGCGCTCGTGCACCGCGCCCGCGTCGTTCTCCTCGGCCCGGATGTGCGTGGGCTGGTTGAGGAACGTGCGGGCCAGCGTGATGATCGGGCCGGGCATGGTGGCCGAGAACAGCATGGTCTGCCGCTCGTCGGGGACCATCCGCAGGATCCGCTCGATGTCCGGGAGGAAGCCGAGGTCGAGCATCTCGTCGGCCTCGTCGAGCACCAGGCCGCGCACCTTGCCCAGCACCAGGTGGCGCTGCTCGGCCAGGTCCAGCAGCCGGCCCGGGGTGCCGATCACCAGGTCGACGCCCTTGCGCAGGGCCTCGATCTGCGGCTCGTAGGGCCGCCCGCCGTAGACCGAGAGCGTACGGATGCCGAGGTGCTTGCCGGCGTCGGTGAGGTCGTGGGTGACCTGCAGGCACAGTTCGCGGGTCGGGACCACGACCAGCGCCTGCGGGGTGCCGTCGCCCGGGGTGGTGATCCGCTGCAGCAGCGGCACGCCGAAGCCCAGCGTCTTGCCCATCCCGGTGCGGGCCTGGCCGATCAGGTCGTTCCCGGCCAGCGCGAGCGGCAGGGTCAGCTCCTGGATCGCGAAGGTCCGCTCGATGCCCGCCGCGGACAGCGCGCGCACGATTTCCGGGCGCACGCCGAATTCGGCGAAAGTGGGCGATTCGGGCGTGACCTCGTGGCCCGCCTGCAGCGGGTGCGAGGGGTCGGTCTCCGGGAGCCCGCTTTCGCTGTGCTCCAGGACGACCGGGTCGGTAGGGGTGGTGGTGTCGTCTTCCGACGGGGTTGCGGTCAGAGTGATCGCCTCTCTCATGCCAGCGCGCACGGCTTGGTCACGTCCGACACTCGACCGCACGGGGTTCGCTCGGCTTGTCGCCGGCACTCGGCGAACCTGGCCTGCGCGGGAATGCCGCTCGAGGCGTGCACGCACACTGTCTCCACCGCGGCTGAGGCGTCCGATTTGTCGTTCTCCCAGGTAGGAAGCTCGTCTGCTTCATGGAGGGACGCGCTGCGGAGCCACGGCGGCTCCTGTCAATACAATTGAAAGTGTACCTTGCCACTTCTTGATCTCCGCACTTCGGGCACGGCGAGTCCGCGTGGGATTGGTCTCCTTCCGGCGGGGGATACGCTCTCGGCGTGACCGAGGCGCGAAAGATCTCCGAAGGCGTTGTCGACCTGCTCGGCGTGGTGGCCTACCTGGAACTGTCCGCGTTCGACCGGATGGCCGAGGACGCGCGCAGCGCGCCGACGCTGTCCGGGCACGCGGCCCTGGCGTCCATGGCCGCCGCCGAAATCGGCCACTACGGCCTGCTGGAGAAGCACCTGGCCGAGCACGGCGTCGCGGTCGAGGACGCGATGGCGCCGTTCATCCAGCGCATCGACGCCTGGCACGCCTCGACCGAACCGAAGTCGTGGCTGGAGTCCCTGGTCAAGGCGTATGTCGGTGACGGGTTCGCGGCCGATCTGTACAGCGAGATCGCGAACTGGCTGGATCCGGAGACCAAGGACCTGGTGCTCACCGTGCTCGCCGACACCGGGCATTCGGCGTTCGCCGAGCGCGAAGTCAAGGCCGGGATCGAGGCCGACCGCAAGACGCGGGACAAGCTCGCGCTGTGGGGCCGGCGGCTGCTCGGCGAGGCGCTCACCCAGGCCCAGTACGTGGTGGCCGAGCGGGACGGGCTGGCCGAGTTGATCATCTCGGGATCGGGCGACCTCGCCGGGATCGCCGCCCTGTTCCGGCGGCTTCAGCAGGGTCACACCAAGCGGATGCAGGTGCTCGGTCTCGGTTAGGCTTTCCCGGTAAAGCTTGCGGAAACAACTGCGGAGGTCGCACGTGGAGGTCAAGATCGGCATCAAGGACACCCCGCGAGAGCTCGTGGTGTCCAGCGGCCAGTCGACGGACGAGGTCGAGGCCCTGGTTGCCGAGGCGTTGAAGTCCACCGACGGCCTGCTCCGCCTCACCGACGACAAGGGCCGCAAGTTCCTGGTCCCGGCCGACCGGATCGCCTACGTCGAGGTCGCGCCGTCCGACGTGCGCAAGGTCGGGTTCGCCGTCGGTTCCTAGGTCCCTTAGCGGGGTGAAGTCACAGCTCAGTCACCGCGCGGTCTCAGGAACCTCTCAGTTAGGCTCGTCAGGATCTGTCCAGCCCCTGTCGACTAGCTGAGAGCTGAGGTGGACGTCGTTACCGTCGCAGCGGAACCCGACCAGCTACTCACGAAGCCGGGTCGGCAGGACAGCAGACGGATCCCCGGGATCGCGCCACGCGTTCCCCGGCTGGCCGGGATCGACGTGGCCCGCGGGCTCGCGGTGCTCGGGATGTACGCGGCCCACGTCGGG
Source organism: Amycolatopsis anabasis (assembly GCF_009765355.1). Classification (GTDB taxonomy): domain Bacteria; phylum Actinomycetota; class Actinomycetes; order Mycobacteriales; family Pseudonocardiaceae; genus Amycolatopsis; species Amycolatopsis anabasis. The sequence continues at coordinate 112,292 of NZ_VTHK01000010.1, forward strand.
CCGGATCCGTCCCAGGGCGGCGCCGGGGTGTTGTTCCGCCCTTTCGAGGGGCGTTCGGCCGCGTTGTTCGCGGTGCTCGCCGGGGTGTCCATCGCGCTGATGTCCGGTGGCCGGGAGCCGAAGACCGGGCTCGCGCAGACCCGCGTCTCGCTGCGGCTGGCCACCCGGGCGCCGCTGATCATGGCGCTGGGGCTGTGGCTGACCAACCTGAACACCGGGTACCTGGTCATCCTCTCCTACTACGGGATCTGTTTCCTGGTGGCGATCCCGTTCCTGCGGATGCGGGCCAAGGCGCTGGCGATCGCGGCGGCGGTGACGGCGGTGGTCGTGCCGTTCGCGTCGTACTTCATCCGCGCCGCGGTGGCCCCGCGCGATCTGTACTACCTCCTGCCCGACGCGCGGTTCGAACACTTCGGCTCGTTCGGGGAGGCGCTGACCATCCTGGTGCTGACCGGCACGTTCCCGGCGGTCGGCCTGATGACGTACCTGTTCGCCGGGATGGCGATCGGGCGGCTGGACCTGCGGTCACCGCTGGTGTGCCGCCGGTTGTTCCTCGGCGGGACCGCGCTGGCCGTGCTCGCGTACGGCGCGTCCTACCTGGCCACGGACGTGTTCGGCGGGATGCGGCGGATCTACGAGACGCTCGCCCCGGCGGCGGCGCGGGCCGGGATGACCCCGGAGCAGTACTTCGGCTTCCACCTCAACAACATCCACGGCACCCCGCCGACCACGACCCTGGCCTGGGAACTGGTGTCCAGCGCGCATTCGTACACGCCGTTCGACTTCGTCGCCTGCATCGGCGTCGCGGCCGCGGTGATCGGCGGGTGCCAGCTGCTGATGCGGCGGTGCGCCCGGTTCCTGCGGCCGCTCGCGGATCTCGGCTCGGTGATCCTGAGCGCGTACGTGTTCCACTTCATCGCGATCTGGCTGCTGTGGAACGCGGACGACGAATCGGCGTTCAGCCTGCTGCACTTCCTGGAGTTCTCGGCGGTCGCGATCGTGGCCGCGGTCGCGTGGAAACGCTGGATCGGGCGGGGGCCCCTGGAATGGCTGCTGCACGTGCTCTCGAAGTGGCCGAACCGGGTGATCCGGCCACGCATCCCCGCCCAGCGGTCGTAGCGGCGGCAGGAAGGGACCTTCGCTCCGCTCAAACGTGAGCGAGGGACCTTTACTACGGCAGAACGTGAGTAAAGGTCCCTTGCTATTTCGCGGTGACCCGGTGCTGGGGTCGTGAGTGAACAGGCCGGTTAGAACCGGTCCAAACACTCACGACCCCGTCGGCAGGTGGCCCGGGGCAGTCAGGAGCCCAGCTGTTCCAGCTCCTCCAGCGAGGTCGGCACGTGGAACGGGGGCGTGCTGGTGCCCATGATCCGGTACCGGCCCCACGGGTCCGGATCGGAGATCTCGCCCTTGGCCGAGCCGTCCGGGGTGCGGATCTCGGCGGGCTTCTTCTTGCCCTCGGCGATCTTGTCGAGCTGCTCGTTCGCCACGATCCGGCCGTACCAGCGGTAGTAGCCGTCGATCGGCTGGAAGTGCCCGCGCAGTTCGACCTCGATCGGGATCTCGGTGTCGGCCACGATCAGCGTGGCGGCGCCGGTGTAGCCGTCTTCGTCGTGCTCGTCGTGTTCGCTCACTCGGGGGCCTCCTTGCCCGCTAGCTGACATCCGATTCCCGCTCGCCCTCGGGTTTCGCGGCGGCGAGCTGGACGATCTTGTTCTCTTCCAGCGGCAGGTTCGGGTCGATGACGACCCCGTGCTGCCGGGTCAGGCCGTCGATCGCGGCCCAGATGATCTGCGTGAGGTACTCGACCACGCTGTCCCGGCCCATCGACTGCCGGTCCAGCCACCATTCGCCGGTGTTCTGCACCATGCCGACGATCCCGTGCGCCCACGGTTCCGCGGCGCCGGAGTCCATGTTGAACATCCGCATGTAGTCGCCGAGCAGCGCGGTCAGCGCGGTCGCGATGAGTTCCTTGTCCTCCGCGACGACGTCCGAATCGATCGGTTTGTCGGTCAGCGAACCGCGCGCCAGCAACCGGTAGAGGTTCGGGTGCTCCTCGATGACCGTGAAGAACGCGTCCAGGGCCATGCGGATCCGCGGCACCGGCGCGAGTTCGGCGTTGATGGCCGGGATCAGGCGCTCGAACAGCATCTCGGTGCCGCGCTGGCCGAGCGCCACGTACAGATCGGCCTTGTCGTCGAAATGCCGGTACAGCACGGGTTTCGTGACCCCCGCGGCGGCGGCGACATCCTCCATGCCGAGGTCGGGCCCGTGCTCGTCGAGCGCCCGGAGCGCGGCCTCGACGAATTCGGCCCGGCGGGCGATCCGGTGCTTGCGCCAGCGGTCCCGGCGCGCGTCGCCGGTGCCCGCCTCCCCCGGGATGGGGTGCTTGCTGGAGTGCTTGCTGCTGCGCTTGACACGATCCGCCACGGGCCTCATGCTACCAGAGGTAACTGTTACCTCAAGTTACAGTCATTTGGGTCACGAAGGGTGGGGCTTAGCAATGACGCGGACGCTCAACGAGCCAAGTCGCGAGAAGACCGCGGAACGGCTGCTCAAGTCGTCGGCCAACAAGTTCTACGACCCCGAGGTCGACATCGACTGGGACGCGCCCCTGGCCGACGGTCAATACTTCCTGCCGCAACACCGCTCGTCGCTGTACGGCACGCCGCTGTGGGACCGGCTGACCCCCGAACAGCGCATCGAGCTCACCAAGCACGAGGTCGTCAGCGTGGCGACCAACGGCATCTGGTTCGAGATCCTGCTCATGCAGATCCTGCTCAAGCAGGTCTACAACGTCGACCCCACGACCAGCCACGCGCAGTACGCGCTGACCGAGATCGCGGACGAGTGCCGCCACTCGACCATGTTCGCGAAGATGGCGTCGCGCTTCGGCGTCCCGGCCTACGGTCCGGTGAAGTGGCTGCGCCAGGTCGCCAAGATCCTGCCGATGATCGCGCACGGCCCGGCGGCCTACGGCTCGGTGCTGGTCGCCGAGGAGATCCTCGACCGGCTGCAGCGCGACCAGATGAACGATCCGGACATCCAGCCGCTGGTGCGCATGGTGAACCGGATCCACGTGCTGGAGGAGGCGCGGCACGTCACGTTCGCCCGCGAGGAGGTCAACCGCGGGATGGGCAAACTGTCCCGGCCGGTGCTGGCCTGGCAGCGGCTGCTGATGGCGATCGTGTCGTTCGCGATCGTGCGCACGCTGATCAACCCGAACGTCTACAAGTCCGTGGGGATCAGCCCGCGCGAAGGCCGCAAGGCGGCCATGGCCAACCCGCACTGGCGCGAGACGATCACCTACGCGGGCGAGAAGATCATGCCGTTCCTGCAGGAAGCCGGTCTGGTCAAGGGCCCGGGCATGATCCTGTGGCGCCGGTCCGGCCTGCTGCCCAAGAAGTGACGGGGACGCCGATGACCGCACTGCACACGGTGCCCGTCTCCTGGGATCCGGCGCGCGAGCACCGGTTCGTCACCGGCGACGGGACCGCGCTGCACTTCACGCTCACCGGCCCCGAGGACGCCCCGGTGACCCTCGTGCTGGTGCACGGCTGGACGCAGGACCACCGCACCTGGGACCGGGTGCTGGCCGAGTTCGACGAAACCGTCACCGGGCCGGTGCGGGTGCTGCGGTACGACCTGCGCGGCCACGGCGGCTCGGCTCCGGCGGCGCCGGGCACCGCGACCATTCCCCAGCTCGCCGACGACCTCGCCGAACTGCTCGAGGCGAAGGCGCCGCACGGTCCGCTGGTGCTGGCCGGGCATTCCATGGGCGGTATGACGATCATGGAACTGGCCGAACGGCACCCGGAACTGGTCGCCGACCGGGTCGTCGCGGTCGCCTTCGTGGCGACCTCGTCGGGGCAGATGGACCGGATCACCCTCGGCCTGCCGGGGCTCATGGGCAGCGGCGCGGCCCGGTTCGAGCGGTACCTGGCGAAGTTCCTCGCGCGACAGCGGCGGGACGCGCTGCCGCTGAAACCCGCGCTGGTGCGGCCGGGCGCGCGGTTCCTGGTCTTCGGCAAGCGGCCCCGGCGCGCCGATCTGGACTCGGTCGCGGAGCAGTTGCTCTCCGCGCATCCGGCGAGCGTCGGCGAGTTCCAGAACGCGATCTCCCGGCACGACAAGCGGGTCGCGCTGGCCGCGCTGCGCGGCACGCCCGCGGTGGTGCTGGCCGGTGACCGCGACCGGCTCTGCCCGCCGTCGCACGCGCACGTGATCGCCGAAGAACTCCCCCACGCCGAGTTCGTCCGGTATCCGGGCGCCGGGCACATGCTGTGCCAGGAGCGCGGGGCCGAGGTTGCCGTCCGGATCGGCGCGCTGGTGCGCGACGCGGTCCGGGAAAAGGTGAGGAAGTAGCCCGATGTTCCTCGCCCAGCAGGTCAAACCCGCCGGGGGAGCGGCCTTCGACCAGATCGCCATCGTCGCGGGGTTCACCACCCTGGTGTTCGCCGCGATCGCCTACGTCATCTGGCGGGAGGGACTCGGGCACCGCACGATCGTCGGCAAGCTGGCCGACGCGCTCGCCGTCGCCGCCGGGGTGCCGCGCTGGGTGGCCCTGCCCGCGCTGGTGCACCTGGCGTCCATCGCCTCGGCCGGGGTCGGCGTCTACTGGGACGTCTCGATCCACTTCGACCTCGGCCGGGACGAGGGCCCGCTGGCCAACCCGGCGCACTACTTCATGTTCGCCGGGCTGCTGGGTTTCCTCGCCGCGGGCGGGTTTTCGCTGGCACTGGCGGACAAGCGGCGGCCCCGCCGCACCTTCCGCCTGGGCCGCGCGTGGCGGGTGCCCTACGGCGCCGCGCTGATCACGCTGTCCGCCTTCTTCGCGTTCGCGGCGTTCCCGATGGACGACGTGTGGCACCGGATCTTCGGCCAGGACGTCACGCTGTGGGGGCCGACGCACATCCTGCTGATGGGCGGGGCGCTGTTCTCGTTCGTCGGCGCCTGGCTGCTCGCGGCCGAGGCCCGGCAGGTGACCGGGGAGAACCGGTGGCTGCGGGGCTACGAGTTCGGCGCGGCGCTGGCGACCCTGCTCTGCGCCTGCCTGTACACCATGGAGTACGACGACGGCGCGTCCCAGTTCCCGCTGCTGAACCACCCGGCCCTGCTCGCGTTCTGCGCGGCCGCCGTGCTGGCGGGCGTGCGGGCCCGGTTCGGCCGCGGTTCCACGCTGCTCGCGGTGGCGATCTTCGCCGCGCTGCGGGCGGTGCTCGCGCTGATCGTCGCGGGCGGGTTCGGCCTGTCCCTGCCGCATTTCCCGCTGCTGATCGCCGAGGCGCTGCTGATCGAGGGGGCCGCCCTGGCCCTCTCGCCGGAGCGGCGCAGGCTGGCCTTCGGCGCACTGTCCGGGTTCCTGATCGGGACGATCGGCGTGCTCGCCGAGTACGTCTGGCAGGGCGTCTTCTCCGCGGTGCCGTGGCCGGCGAACCTGCTGGCGTGGGCGCTGCCGGTGGCGGCGGTGACCGGAACCGCGGGCGGGGTGCTGTCGGCGTGGCTGTCCGCGCGGCTGGACGACATCGCCCGGGACGAACCGGTCCGCGTGCCCAGCCTGCCCGGCGGCCGGATCGCCGCGGTGGCGGTGGGCGTGGTCGCGGTGGTGCTGGGCCTGACCATCCCGCCGACCGCGGACACCAGGGCGGGCGGCACGCTCGCCCTCGAGGACGTGAAGTCCGGCCCGCGGCGCGAGGCGGTGATCACCGTGCGGACCGCGCCCGGTGACGTGGCCGAGGGCGCGATCTGGTTCGACGCGCTCGCCTGGCAGGGCGGCGGCCTGATCCGGGTGCCGATGAACCCGGCCGGTGACGGCACGTACCGGTCCGCCGGCTCGCTGCCGGTGCACGGCGAGTGGAAGACGGTCGTCCGGCTGCACCACGCGCCGAAGGACCTGGTGGCGCTGGCCGTGCACTTCCCGGCCGATCCGGCGATCGGCGCGCCCGGCGTGCCCGCGGTCTCCGGGGTGACCCGGGACTTCGTCGAGGAGAAGAAACTGCTGCGCCCGGAGGAGAAGGACGGGGTCCCCGGCTGGTTGTGGACCAGCGGTTACCTGGTCGTCGGCCTGGTGTTCCTGGCGATGATCGGCAGCAGCGGCGTGGCGCTCACCCGGGCCTCGGGCGGCACCGCGCGCACGTCCGCGCTGACGGGATGAACGCGATGCCGCTCGCCGCGCGGGTGGTGATGATGCACCAGGGCGGCTGGGACGAGATCGGCATGGTCGTCGGGCCGCTGATCGTCCTGGCCGTGTTCATCGTGGTCGCGCGCAAGCGCGAACCCGAAGACGGCGAGGACGACGATCCGGCGAGCTAGCCCCGCCCCCAATGCGGCCTCCGTAACCCTCAACGCCCCCAATGCCGCATTGGGTACTTTCAACGCCCCGAAAGCCACATTGGGGGACGTCAGCCCTGCGGGTGCAACGGGAAGCCGCCGCCGATGCCCTTCCAGGCCAGCGTCGAGGTGAGCGCGACGGCCTCTTCCTTGCTGATCGTGCTGTGGTGGGCCAGCCAGAACCGCGCGCTGACCTGGCTCAGCCCGACCAGGCCGACGGCGAGCAGCCGGGCGCGGTCCTCGTCGAGCCCGGCGTCCGCGGTGATCGTCTCGGTGATCGCGTCCACGCTGGCCGAGGTGGCCCGGTCCACCGCCTCCTGCACCGCGGGCTCGCCGCGCAGGTCGGATTCGAAGACCATCCGGAACGCGCCGGCGTCGCCGTTGACGAAGTCGAAGAACGCGCCCACGGTGGCCGGGACGCGCTGCTTGTTGTCCGTGGTGGACGCGAGCGCCTCGCGCACCCGGCGGACCAGCTCGTCCACATGGCTTTCCAGCAGGGCGATGTAGAGGTCGAGCTTGCCCGGGAAGTGCTGGTACAGCACCGGTTTGCTGACCCCGGCCTGATCGGCGATCTCGTCCATCGCGGCCGCGTGGTAGCCGTTCGCCGAGAACACGCGCTGCGCGGCGGCGAGCAGCTGCGCGCGCCGTTCGGTCCGGGGCAGGCGCACGCCCCGCGGCTGTAGTGGCGCGGTCTCCGTCATGGTTCCTCCAGTATGTTTCCGCCGCTTCGCGAGTGGGGTCACCACCGCGCGGAGCTGACCCGACACTACTCGCCGGTAGACCGGATATGCCAAGTACCTGGGGAGATCAGGCATATTGTCAGAGTGTCCGAAACGACTTCCACCGCCGCGGCGTCCCGGATGGACAGGGAGACGCCAGACCGGCCGCCGATCACGCACGTGCCGTTCTCGGCCACCCCGCTGCCGCCGCTCGACGAGCACGCGCCGCCCTGGCCGGGCGGGGTGGAGGAGGTCGGCGGGGTGCGGCTGCACGTCCGGCGCACGCCGGGGAACACCGAGGCCACCGCGGTCTACGTGCACGGGCTCGGCGGTTCGTCCACCAACTGGACCGATCTGGCCGCGCAGCTCGCGCCGTTCGCCCAGGGCGTCGCGGTGGACCTGCCCGGGTTCGGGTTCTCCGAGCCCGCGGACGGTTTCGACTTCTCGCTCGACGCGCACGCCGAGATCCTCGGCCGGTTCGTCACCGGTTTGGAGGCCGGGCCGGTGCATCTGGTGGGCAATTCGATGGGCGGCGCGGTCGCCCTGCTGCTCGCGGCGCGCAGGCCCGAGCTGGTGCGCACGCTGACCCTGGTGTCGCCCGCCATGCCGGACCGGCGGCCCGACCCCCGGAGGCTCTCCGATCCGCGGATGATGCTCGCCTACCTGCCCGTGGTGGGGCGCCGCGTCCGGCGCCAGCTCGCCGCGCTGGGGCCCCGGGAGCGCGCGTCGCAGGTGATCCGGCTGTGCTTCGCCGAGCCGGACGCGTTCCCCGAGCACCGGCTGGCCGAACTGGCCGAGGAGGCCCAGGCCAGGGCCGGGCTCGCCTGGGCGACGCCCGCGCTCGCGCGCAGCACGTTCGGCATCTTCCGCACCTGGTTCACCGGGGGCGACGGATCGCTCTGGTCGGTGGCGCCGAAGGCGTCGATGCCGTCGCTCGTGGTGTGGGGGACCCAGGACCGGGTCATCTCGGTCCGCCGCGCCGCGCGCACGGCGAGCCTGCTCCCGCGGGGGCGGCTGCTCGTGCTGCCCCGGACCGGGCACGTGGCGCAGATGGAACGGCCGGTGACCGTGGCGAAGGCCGTCCTCGGCATGTGGGAGCGGTCGGCGACGCGCCGCTGGTAGGCGGCGCGTTACGCCGACCGGGTGAAGGAATCGGTTGTGTGATGCGCCAGTCGCCGCGTGAACGACCGTCCGCATGTGGCACCCTGGGGTGCGTGAACCGGGTGACGCACGGCGCGCGAGGCGACGGTCAGCGGGCTCAGACCCCGCCGTTGCCCCGTCGTTCACCCCTGGCGCAGACGCCCGGCGGGACCGGGCAGTACCGGCCCAAGGCGTCCGTGCCGCGGGCCGTGCGGGCCCACGAGGAGCGCTACCGGCCGGGGGCGCGCCGGACCTCCGCGGAGCCGCTCACCGCCTCCTGGCAGCCGAAGCAGGAGGACGACGAGGGCGCTCGAAGCCGCCCGCGCAAGAAGCGCGGGCTCGGCAGGCTCACCAAGGTCTACGGCTGGCGGGTCTACGCGCTGCCGGTGCTGGTCGTCCTGACCGCGCTGGTGGTGTTCCAGACCGCGACCAGCTCGCCGGAGACCGGTGACCAGCAGAACGCGGCGTCGGCGGGCGCCGCCGGCGCGGACGGCGGCCCGGTGGCGACCGAGAACCCCGCCCAGCCGGTCAACCTGAACATCCCGACCGCCGAACTGCCGGCGGGCGCCGACTTCACCCCCAAGGGCGCGGGGACCTACCGCGTCCTCCCGGTGCCGCCGGGCCTGGGCAAGAAGGTCGGCAAGGGCACCAAACGCGCGTACACGTACACGATCGAGGTGGAGAACGGGATCGACCCGGCCAGCTACGCCGGCGACGACGCGTTCGCCCGGGCCGTCGAGGGGATCCTGGCGAACCCGAAGGGGTGGACCGGTGGCAACAGCGGGATCTCGCTGCAGTGGGTGGACGGCAGCAAACCGGACCCCGATTTCCGGGTGAGCCTGACCACACCGGAGACCGATCACCGGCCGGACGTCTGCGACTTCCAGATCAAGTACGAGGCGTCCTGTTACCGCCGGAGCTTCGAAAACCGCGTGGTGATCAATCTCGCGCGCTGGGTGCGCGGGGCCGCGGCGTTCGGCTCCGATCTGGGGTTGTACCGGCAGTACGCGATCAACCACGAGGTCGGGCACGCGCTGGGCAACGGTCACGTCGGCTGCGGGAAGGACGGCGACCCGGCGCCGGTGATGATGCAGCAGTCGTTCGGCGTCTCCAACGACTACGTGGCGCAGCTGAACCAGGTCGATCCGACCAACTACGGCAAGGTCGCGGCGGACGGCAAGGTCTGCAAGCCGAACCCGTTCCCGAACCCCTAGATCTTTTCCTAGATCTTCCGCCGGGCGAATGCCCTGCGGATGGCGCTGGCTCCCAGTATGTGGACGCCGGGAAGGTCGGCTTGCCTGCGCGCGTTGTGGATACTGGGATGCGACGACGCGATCCGCGTGAGATGGAGGACCCGATGTCAGGCACGCTGCCACCGCTCGTGGAGCCAGCCGCCGAGCTCACCAAGGAAGAGGTGGCCCGGTACAGCCGGCACCTGATCATCCCGGACGTCGGGATGACCGGGCAGAAGCGGTTGAAGAACGCGAAAGTGCTGGTGATCGGGGCTGGCGGCCTCGGCAGCCCGGCACTGCTCTACCTCGCCGCGGCCGGGGTGGGCACCCTCGGCATCGTGGACTTCGACGAGGTCGACGAGTCGAACCTGCAGCGCCAGGTGATCCACGGCCAGTCCGACATCGGCAAGCTCAAGGCGGCCTCCGCGCAGGAGTCGATCGCCGAGGTGAACCCGTACGTCAAGGTCCACCTGCACACCGAGCGGCTGGACAGCACGAACGCGCTGAAGATCTTCGAGGGCTACGACCTGATCCTGGACGGCACGGACAACTTCGCCACCCGGTACCTGGTCAACGACGCCGCGGTGCTGCTGGGCAAGCCGTACGTGTGGGGTTCGATCTTCCGTTTCGAGGGCCAGGTCAGCGTGTTCTGGGAGGACGCGCCGAACGGCAAGGGCCTGAACTACCGCGACCTCTACCCCGAGCCCCCGCCGCCGGGGATGGTGCCGTCGTGCGCCGAGGGCGGCGTGCTCGGCGTGCTGTGCGCGTCGATCGGTTCGATCATGGTGACCGAGGCGATCAAGCTCATCACCGGGATCGGCGAGCCGCTGCTCGGCCGGCTGATCAGCTACGACGCGCTGGAGATGCGCTACCGCGAGGTCAAGATCCGCAAGGACCCGGAGACGCCGAAGATCACCGAGCTGATCGACTACGAGGCGTTCTGCGGCGTGGTGTCCGACGAGGCGGCCCGCGCGGCGTCCGGCAGCACGATCACCCCGGCGGAGCTGAAGGCCAAGTTCGACAACGACGAGGTCTTCGAGCTGATCGACGTCCGCGAACCGCACGAGTACGAGATCGTGAACATCAAGGGCGCCAAGCTGATCCCGAAGGACCGGATCCTCTCCGGCGAGGCGCTCGCGGAGTTGCCGCAGGACAAGCCGATCGTGCTGCACTGCAAATCGGGCGCGCGGTCGGCGGAAGCCCTGGCGGCACTGCACGCGGCGGGCTTCAAGGACGCCACCCACCTCGGCGGCGGGGTCCTCGCCTGGGCTCGCCAGATCGACCAGAGCCTGCCCACCTACTGACCGGCTGACGGCGGCAGGAAGGGACCTTCGCTACGGCTCAACGGGAGCGGGGGACCTTTACTACGGTTGAACGGGAGTAAAGGTCCCCCGCTATTTTTTGGTGACCGGGTGCTGGGGGTCGTGAGTGGCCAGGCCGGTTAGAACCGGTCGGAACGCTCACGACCCACCCCACTCGGCGACCGTTCGCCGAACCCGTCGGTCCCGCGCGCCTGCCTGCCGCAAGCGTGAAAATCCTTGCGCCAGGACGCCAAAAAGTGTGCTCGGGCCGGTAACGTCCTGCGGCGTGTCCGCACCGCGCGAACGCCCGCCCGAGCACGTCTGCGCCGCGTTCGGCGTCCGGGCCGCCGACGCCGAGCCGATGCCGGGCGGCCTCGCCTGGCGCTGCGGTGCGGTCGTGCTGAAACCGGTGACGGACCGGGCCCGCGCGATGTTCGTCGCCCGCGTCCTCGAACGCGTCGACGTGCCCGGACTGCGGGTGGCCCGCCCGATCCGCGCCACCGACGGCCGCTGGATCCTCGCGGGCTGGGCGGCGAACCGGTATGTCACCGGATCGACCGAGCAGGGCCGGTTCGACGAGGTGGTGCTCGCGGCCGTCCGGCTGTCCCAGGCCGCCGTGGGACTGCCCCGGCCGTCCTACCGCGTCCCGGAGGACGATGTGGACGCGATCGCCGACCGGGTCGCCTGGGGCGAGCGGGAGGTGCCGCTCGACGAGACCAAGGGCGGGCGCTGGTTCGAGATCCTCGCCGCCGCGCGGCGGCCGATGCGGCAGCCGGATCAGGTGGTGCACGGCGACCTGTTCGGCACCGTGCTCTTCGACGGGGACGCGGCCCCGGGCATCGTCGACTTCAGCCCCTACTACCGCCCGGCCGAATGGGGCGCGGCGGTCGTCGCGGTGGACGCGCTCGCCTGGGGCGGCGCCGACATCGAACTGCTGCACCGGTGGGCGCACCTGCCGGAGTGGCCGCAGATGTTGTTGCGCGCCATGCTGTTCCGGCTCGCCGCGAACGCGCTGAACCCGAAGTCGACCAAGGCCGCATTGGACGGTCTGCGCGCCGCCGCCCGCGAGGTCAGCGAATTCGTCTGATCGTTTCGGGAGAAAGTGCCGGTCAGCGGCTTGACCGCGGCACTTTCCCACCAAAGTGACCGGTCTGACGCAGGCGGGGGAGATCTCACCAGCCACCAGCCCGGACACCAGTGCAATGTCAAACGCCTGAAACATTCGGGCATTTCCAGGTAACACCGCCTCCTTACCGTCGACCCACGCCGACGCGAGAGGAGGCAGCACGTGACGCTCACCGCGACCGCCCCTGCCACGGCCGTGGACACGCACTGTCCGTACTGCGCACTGCAATGCGGCATGAGCCTCACCCCGCGACCGGGAGAGACTCAAGTCACACCAAGGGATTTCCCCGCGAACGCGGGCGGTCTGTGCCAGAAGGGCTGGACGTCGGCCGCCCTGCTCACCTCGCCCGCGCGGCTCACCACCCCGCTGGTCCGCGTCGACGGCGAACTCCGGCCGTCCACCTGGGACACCGCGCTCGACCTCATCGCCCGCAAACTCACCGAGATCCAGGCGGCGCACGGGAAAGACGCGGCCGCCGTGTTCGGCGGCGGCGGGCTCACCAACGAAAAGGCTTACCTCCTCGGCAAATTCGCCCGGGTCGCGCTGCGCACCTCGCAGATCGACTACAACGGGCGGTTCTGCATGTCGTCGGCGGCGGCCGCCGGGAACAAGGCGTTCGGGATCGACCGCGGCCTCCCGTTCCCGCTCACCGATCTGGCCGAAGCGGACGCCGTGCTGCTCGTCGGCGCCAACCCGGCGGAGACCATGCCGCCGTTCGTCCAGCACCTGCGCGGCGCGACCGATGCGGGCGGGCTGATCGTCGTGGACCCGCGCCGCACGCCGACCGCCGAACAGGCGAGCCTGCACCTCGCCCCGGCGCCGGGCACGGATCTCGCGCTGGCCCTGGGAATCCTGCACGCCGTGGTCGCCGACGGGCTGTTCAACTGGTCCTATGTAGACACACGGACTCGCGGATTCGACGCGGTGTGGCGGATCGTGGCCCGGTGGTGGCCGGAACGCGTGGAACGGATCACCGGGGTCGCCGCCGCGGACCAGCGCCGGGTCGCCGCGAAACTGGCCCGGGCCCGCAACGCCTACGTGCTCACCGCGCGCGGCACCGAACAGCACGCGAGCGGCGCGGACACGGTCAGCGCGTGGATCAATCTCGCGCTCGCGCTCGGCCTGCCGGGTCGCAAAGGATCCGGATTCGGCTGCCTGACCGGGCAGGGCAACGGCCAGGGCGGCCGCGAGCACGGGCAGAAGGCCGATCAGCTCCCCGGGTACCGCAAGATCGACGATCCGGCCGCCCGCGAGCACGTCGCGAACATCTGGGGTGTCGAGCCGGACGAACTGCCCGGTCCCGGTCGTTCCGCCTACGAACTGCTGGACGCGCTCGGCACCGAGGACGGTCCCCGCGCGCTGCTGGTGTTCGGCAGCAACGTCGTGGTTTCCGCGCCCCGCGCCGCGCATGTCGCCGAGCGACTGTCCACATTGGATCTCTTGGTGGTCGCCGATCTGGTGCTGTCCGAGACCGCGGCGCTCGCCGACGTCGTGCTCCCGGTCACCCAGTGGGCCGAGGAAGAGGGCACGATGACCAACCTGGAGGGCCGGATCCTCCTGCGCCGCCAGGCGATCCGGCCCCCGGCGGGCGTGCGCACCGATCTCGAGGTGCTGAACGGGCTGGCGATCCGGCTCGGCCAGCCCGCCGATCGCTTCCCCGTCGACGCGGAAACCGTGTTCACCGAACTGCGCGCGGCCTCCCGCGGCGGGCTCGCCGACTACTCCGGGATCAGCTACGAGCGGCTGCGCGCGGGCGAGGCGCTGCACTGGCCGGTGCCCGCCGAAACGCACCCCGGCACGCCGCGCCTGTTCCTGGACCGGTTCGCGCACGCCGACGGGCGGGCCCGGTTCGTCCCGGTCGACCACGTCGGCCCGGCCGAACCGCCGGACGCCGAGTTCCCCCTGCAGGCCACCACCGGCCGGGTGCTGCAGCACTACCAGTCGGGGGCGCAGACGCGCCGGATCGAGGAACTGAGCGACGCGGTGCCCGAGGCCTACGTGGAGGTCCACCCGGACACCGCGGCCCGCCGCGGGCTCGCCGACGGCGACCGGGCCCGGATCGCCTCCCGGCGCGGCGAGACGACGGCCCGGGTGCGCTGCGTCCCCACGATGCGGCCGGATCTGGTCTTCCTGCCCTTCCACTTCCCCGGTGACCAGCGGGCGAACCTGCTCACCAATCCGGCCCTGGACCCGACCAGCCGGATGCCCGAATTCAAGGTCTGTGCCGTGAATCTTTCCACTGTGGACGGTGACTCATGAACCCGCGCAAGGTCGTCGTTCTCGGTTACGGTATGGCGGGAGCCCGGCTGGCCGAGGAGATCCGCCACCGCGACCCCGAAGGCGAACGCGTCGCGCTGACCGTGATCGGCGAGGAGACCCACCACGCCTACAACCGCGTCCTGCTCTCCGCGGTCGTCGCCGGGACCATGCGCCCGGAAACCGTGCTGCTGCACGAGGAGGACTGGGCGGAACGCCACGGCGTGACCCTGCTGCGCGGGGTCGCCGCCACCCGGATCGACCGGACCACCCGGACCGTGGCGCTTTCCGACGGATCCACAGTGGACTACGACGCCCTGGTGCTGGCCACCGGCAGCAAGCCGTGGCTGCCGCCGATCGAGGGCCTGATCACCGAGGACGGTTACCCGGCCGACGGCGTGGTCGCCTTCCGCGGCCTGGACGACTGCGAGCGGATCCTCGCGCACGCCAAGATCGGCGCGCCGGTCGCGGTGGTCGGGGGCGGGCTGCTCGGCCTCGAAGCGGCGCGCGGCCTGGCCGGGCGCGGAAACCTGGTGACCGTGGTGCACCCGGTCGGGCACCTGATGGAACGGCAGCTCGACCCGGCCGCGGGCCGTGTCCTCGCGCGCTCGCTTTCCCGGCTGGGCATCGACTTCCGGCTCGGCGCGAGCGCGGCCCGGTACCTGCCCGGCGACGGCCTGAAACTCGACGACGGCACGCATGTGCAGGCCGATCTCGTGGTCGTCTCGGCCGGGGTGCGGGCGCAGACCTCGCTGGCCGCCGACGCCGGGATCGCGGTGGACCGCGGGGTGCTCGTGGACGACGCGTTGCGCACCAGCGACGGCCGGGTGCACGCGATCGGCGACTGCGCCCAGCACCCGGGCACGGTTTCCGGGCTGGTGCAACCGGCTTGGGAACAGGCCGGGGTGCTCGCGGACCTGCTGACCGGCACGAACACCGCCGCGCGGTACCGGGGCACGCCGGTGGTGACCCGGCTCAAGGCCCGCGACATCGACCTCGCCGCGTTCGGTGACGCGCTCGTCGAGACCGACGACGAGCACACCGAGGTGGTGAGCCTGCACGACCCCGCCCGCGGCCGCTACGCCAAGCTCGTCGTCCGCGACGACAAGGTCGCCGGGGCCATCCTGCTGGGTTCCCCGGACGCCGCGGCGACCATCACCCAGCTCTACGACCGGGGCGTGCCGGTGCCCGAAGACCGGCTCGCCCTGCTGCTCGGCCGCGCGCTGCCCACCGCGGCCGCCGTCGCCGCCAGCCCGGCCGATCTGCCCGCCTCGGCGGTGGTGTGCCGGTGCAACACGGTGACCAAGGGGCGGTTGGTGGAGGCGTTCCGCGCCGGGGCGACGTCCGTGCCCGAACTGGCCTCGGTCACCAGGGCGACCACCGGCTGCGGTGGCTGCCGGGACGCGGTGTGCGGCATCGCGGACTGGCTGGCAAGTACTTCCTAGATCTTCCCGAAAGGAGCGAGCATGACCGTGACCGCGGAAGCCACCCGTAAGCGGTGGATCGAGCACTGGGATCCCGAGGACGAGACGTTCTGGGAGAACACCGGGCGGAAGGTGGCCCGGCGGAACCTGATCTTTTCCATCTTCGCCGAGCACGTGGGATTCTCGATCTGGACCCTGTGGTCGGTCATGGTCCTGTTCATGGGCAAGGACTACGGTCTCTCGGCGGCGGACAAGTTCCTGCTGGTGTCCACGCCGACCCTGGTCGGATCCATCCTCCGGCTGCCCTACACGCTGGCGGTGGCGAAGTTCGGCGGCCGCAACTGGACGATCTTCAGCGCCGGAATGCTGCTGGTGCCGACGGTCCTGGCCGCGATCGTGATGCAGCCGGGCACGTCGTTCGGCGTTTTCCTGCTGGTGGCGGCGATCGGCGGGGTCGGCGGCGGGAACTTCGCCTCATCGATGACGAACATCAACACCTTCTACCCGGAGCGCCGCAAGGGCTGGGCGCTCGGGCTGAACGCGGGCGGTGGCAACCTGGGCGTCGCGGTGATCCAGCTGGTCGCCCTGCTGGTGCTCGGCACGGTGGGCGCGGCCTCGCCGCGGCTGGTGCTGTGGATCTACATTCCGCTGATCGTGCTGGCCACTCTGGGTGCCGCGCTGTACATGGACAACATCGCCAGCGTGCGCAACGACAAGCGGTCGATGCGCGAGGTGATCAAGGAACCGCAGGCGTGGGTGATGTCGTTCCTCTACATCGGCACGTTCGGCTCGTTCATCGGGTACAGCTTCGCGTTCGGCCTGGTGCTGCAGAACCAGTTCCACCGCAGCCCGGTGCAGGCGGCCGCGGTGACCTTCCTCGGCCCGCTGCTCGGTTCGCTGTCCCGGCCGCTGGGCGGCAAGCTGTCCGACCGGATCGGTGGCGCGAAGGTCACCCTCGTCACCTTCGTGGCGATGGCGCTGGGTGCCGGGTTGACCATCGTCGCCTCGAACGCGCAGTCGCTGTCGCTGTACACGCTGGGTTTCATCGTGTTGTTCGTGCTGTCGGGGATCGGGAACGGCTCGACGTACAAGATGATCCCGGCGATCTTCCGCACCAAGGCCGCGCTCGCGATCGACGCGGGCGCGGACCAGGCGACCGAACTGCTCAAGGCCAGGCGCCTGTCCGGCGCGCTGATCGGCGTCGCCGGGGCGATCGGGGCGCTCGGCGGATTGTTCATCAACCTGGCGTTCCGGGCCTCGTTCCAGAGCTTCGGCTCCGGGGACATCGCCTTCTACTCGTTCCTGGCCTTCTACGTGGTGTGCGCGGTGACCACCTGGGCGGTGTACCTGCGCGGCGAATTCGCCCGCTCCTCCCAGCAGGTCGCCCTCGCCGGAGTCGGGGTGTGACGTGGTCGACGTACCCATCGCACCCTTCCTGACCTGGGAAGAGAGGTCTTGGTAACACCGGCGAAATAGCGCGGAAGCAGGCGTGACACGAGCGCTGGTGAGCATGGGACGTAACCGTTGATGGAGGTTGACGCAGATGAGTCGCACGCTGGTCGTCGTCGGACACGGCATGGTCGCCCACCGCCTGGTGGAGGCGGTCCGCGCCGAAGACCAAGCGGGCGCGTGGCGGATCGTCGTCCTCGCCGAGGAGGCGCGCCCGGCCTACGACCGGGTCGCCCTGACGTCCTATGTAGACGGTTGGGATCCGGCGGCACTGGCCTTGCCCGGCGCGGACTACGCGAACGACGAGCACGTCGAACTCCGGCTCGGCGACCCGGCCGTCGAGGTGGACCGCGACCGGCGCACGGTCACCACGGCGGCCGGGCACGTCCAGGACTACGACGTCCTGGTCCTGGCCACCGGTTCGCGCCCGTTCGTCCCGCCGGTGCCGGGGCACGACCTGCCCGGCTGCTTCGTGTACCGCACGATCGAGGATCTGGACGCGATCCGCGAGGCGGCCGAGCGGTCCGGCACCGGCCGCCGCGCGGCGATGGTCGTCGGCGGCGGGCTGCTCGGGCTGGAAGCGGCGAAAGCCTTGCGCGACATGGGGTTGTCCCCGCACGTCGTGGAGATGGGCCCGCGCCTGATGCCGTTGCAGGTGGACGAGGGCGGCGGCGGCCTGCTGCGCCGCCTGATCACCGCCCTCGACGTCACCGTGCACACCGGGACCTCGACGAACTCGATCGAAGCCGACGGCGACCGCCTGCTCGCCAAACTGGGCAACGGCACCGAACTGGACCTCGACCTGGTGGTGTTCTCCGCCGGCGTGCGGCCCCGGGACGAGCTGGCCCGCGCGTGCGGGCTGGACGTCGGCGAGCGCGGCGGCGTGCTGGTCGACAACGCCTGCCGCACCAGCGATCCGGCGATCTACGCGATCGGCGAGGTCGCCGCGGTCGAGGGCCGGGTCTACGGGATCGTGGCGCCCGGGTACGCGATGGCCGAGGTGGCCGCGGCCCGGATCGCGGGCGGCGGCGAGGCGACCTTCCCCGAACCGGACACCTCCACCAAGCTCAAGCTGATGGGCGTGGACGTCGCCAGCTTCGGCGACGCGCACGCGAAAACCGAAGGCGCGCTGGAGGTCGTGTTCAACGACGCGGTCGCCGGTTCGTACAAGAAACTCGTGGTCTCCGACGATTCGCACACCCTGCTCGGCGGGGTGCTGGTCGGCGACGCGAGCGAGTACAACATGCTGCGCGCGCTCGTCGGGCGGCCGTTGCCCGCCGATCCCGGGGCGATCCTGGCCCCGGCGGGCAGCGGGGAGAACGCGGTCGGCGTGGACGCGCTGCCGGACAGCGCGCAGATCTGCTCCTGCAACGCGGTGAGCAAGGGCGCCATCACCGACGCGATCGTCTCCGGCGGCTGCGATTCGGTCGCCAAGATCAAGGGCTGCACCCGGGCGGGCACGGCCTGCGGTTCGTGCGTGCCGATGCTGAGCAAACTGCTCGACTCGTGCGGCGTCGAACAGTCCAAGGCGCTGTGCGAGCACTTCACGCATTCGCGCGCGGAGTTGTTCGAGATCATCCGGGCCACCCGGCTGGGCACGTTCAGCGAGGTGATCGCCAAGCACGGCACCGGAAGCGGCTGCGCCATCTGCAAACCGGCGATCGCGTCCATCCTGGCGACCCTGGGCAACGGCCACATCCTCGGCGGCGAGCAGGCGACGCTGCAGGACACCAACGACCGGTTCCTGGCCAACATGCAGCGCAACGGCACCTATTCGGTGGTGCCGCGGGTGCCCGGCGGCGAGATCACCCCGGAGAAGCTGATCGCGATCGGCGAGGTCGCGAAGGACTTCGGGCTGTACACCAAGATCACCGGCGGCCAGCGGATCGACCTGTTCGGCGCGACCGTGGACCAGCTCCCGCACATCTGGCGGCGGCTGGTGGACGCCGGTTTCGAATCCGGGCACGCGTACGGCAAGGCGCTGCGCACGGTGAAGTCGTGCGTCGGGTCCACCTGGTGCCGGTACGGCGTGCAGGACAGCGTCGGCCTCGCGGTGGAACTCGAACTGCGGTACCGCGGGCTGCGCTCGCCGCACAAGCTCAAGGCGGGCGTTTCCGGCTGCGCCCGCGAATGCGCCGAGGCGCGCGGCAAGGACTTCGGCGTGATCGCCACCGAGAACGGCTGGAACCTCTACGTCGGCGGGAACGGCGGCACGATGCCCCGGCATGCGCAGCTGCTGGTGTCCGATGTGGACACCGAGACGCTGATCCGGATCATCGACCGGTTCCTGATGTTCTACGTGCGCACCGCGGACCGGTTGCAGCGCACCGCGCCGTGGATCGAGGAACTGGACGGCGGCCTGGACCATCTGCGCGAGGTCATCGTCGACGACAGCCTCGGCATCTGCGCCGAACTGGAGGCCGCGATGGCCGAGCACATCGCGAACTACGCCGACGAATGGCGTGGCGTTCTGGAGGATCCGGAGAAGCTGGCCCGGTTCACCTCGTTCGTGAACGCGCCCGGCACGCCCGATCCCACGATCTCGTTCCGGATGGAACGTGAGCAGAAGGTACCCGTGATGCTGGGGGTTCCGGAGGTGGTTTCCCGATGACCGCGATGGCCGAACTGACCTGGACTCCGGTGTGCCCGGTGGAAGCCGTGCTGCCGGGCAGCGGCGTGGCCGCGCTGCTGCCCGGGGACATCCAGGTGGCGATCTTCCTGGCCGGGGACGGCGAGTTCTACGCACTGTCCAATATGGATCCCTTCAGCGGGGCGGCGGTGCTGGCGCGCGGGATCGTCGGCGACACCGGGGGAGTCCCGACGGTCGCGTCGCCGATCTACAAGGAGCGGTTCGACCTGCGTACCGGCGCCTGCCTGGACGACGCCGAGGTCGAGATCACGAGCTACCCGGTGCGGGTGGCCGACGGCATTGTGCACGTGGGGTCGCCATGACCGATACGGCCGTCCTGCCACTCGCGGGTTTCGCGGTGGGGATCACCGCGGCGCGCCGGGCCGACGAACTCGGCGCGCTGCTGGTGCGCAAGGGGGCGACCGTCCGTTATGGACCGGCGATCCGGATCGTGCCGCTGGCCGATGACACCGAGCTGTACGCGGCGACGAAACGGTTGCTGAGCGGGCCGATCGACGTGGTGGTCGCGACCACCGGGATCGGTTTCCGCGGCTGGATCGAGGCGGCCGAGGGCTGGGGACTGGGGGACGAGCTGCTGACCCGGCTGGGCCGGACCGCGGTGCTCACCCGGGGGCCGAAGGCCAAGGGCGCGGTCCGCGCTGCGGGACTGTCCGAAGTGTACTCACCGCGTTCGGAGAGCAACGCCGAAGTGCTGCAGCACCTGCTGGAGTCCGGTGTGGAGGGTCAGCGGATCGCCGTGCAGCTGCATGGGGAACCGCTGCCGTACTTCGTCGACTCGCTGCGCTCGGCGGGCGCGGAGGTGATCGAGGTCCCGGTGTACCGCTGGGTGGGCCCGGCCGATCCCGGGCCGCTGGACCGGTTGCTGGACGCCGTGCTGGAGGGGGCGATCGACGCGATGCCGTTCACCAGCGCGCCGGCGGCGGCCAGCACGCTGGCCGTGGCCAAGCGGACCGGGCGGCTCGCCGCCCTGGTGAACGCGATGACGCAACGGGTGCTGGTGGCCTGCGTCGGCCCGATCTGCGCGGGACCGCTGGCGGCGCTGGGCATTCCCGTGGTGCAGCCGGAACGCGCGCGCATCGGCGCGCTCGCCCGGACGGTGTCGCAGGCGCTCGAGGAGCGGTCGCCCCGGATCCGCGCGGCGGGGCGGCAGATCGAACTGCGCGGCCAGGCGGCCCTTGTGGACGGTCAGTTGTGCGAGGTGGCCCCGGCGCCGATGGCGGTCCTGCGCGCGCTGGCCACCGAACCGGGTCGCGTGGTGTCCCGGCGGGAACTGACCTCGGCGCTGCCCAGCGGCGGGGAGGAACACGCGGTGGAGACGGCGATCGGGAGGTTGCGGACGTCCCTGGGAGAGGGGCGGATGGTGCAGACCGTGGTGAAGCGCGGCTACCGGCTCGCGGTGGAACGGGAGTACACATGATCGTCCTGGTGGCGCACGGGACCCGCGATCCGGCCGGGCCCGTGGTGATCGAGGAACTGGCCCAGCGGGTGCGGTCGGCTGGCGTGCGGGTGCGGATCGCCTACGCCGATGTGCGGGACCCGGACGTGACGACCGTGCTGCGGTCGGTGGCCGAACCGGTCGTGGTGCTCCCGGCCTTCCTGGCCGCCGGGTACCACGTGCGCACGGACATCCCCGCGCAGATCGAGGCGAGCGGGCACCGCGCGGTGACGCTGGCCGATTCCTTCGGCCCCGCGCCGGAACTCGTGCGCGCGATGCGGGACCGGTTGCTCGCCGCGGGCTACCGGCCGGGCGACGGCGTGGTCCTCGCGGCGGCGGGCTCGAGCGACCGGCGGGCCCTGGTCGACGTGCACGACGCCGCCTACGCGCTGAGCACCCGGCTCGGCGCCGCCGTCCGGGTCGGCTACGCCGCCACGGCGAGCCCGTCGGTCGCCGACGCGGTCGCCGAGGTCCGGGCCCGTCATTCCCGGGTCGCGGTCGCCTCCTGGCTGCTCGCCCCGGGCCTGTTCCAGCAACGGGTGCGCGACTGCGGCGCCGACGCCATCGCCGAACCGCTGGGCACCCATCCGGGCGTGGCCGACCTGATCGTCCGCCGCTACGTCGAAGCCCGCACCCGCCTCGCCGCCGCCTGATCGTCGGCTGCCGTACACGTGCGCGACAGCGGCCGGTCATGATCGCTCGCTTACGTTCGCTTGGTACGCGAGACGTGAGGAGTGTTCGGGTTATGGATCGCAGGGCGTTCATGGTGGCCGCCGGGGGCGCGGCGGGGGCGGCGTTGCTGCCGGGGCAGGCCCAGGCGCGGCCGGACTGGGGAGCGACCGGACCGGTCGTGCGGTTCAACGTCCTCAGCGACATCCAGGGCGACCTCGCCGATTTCGGCCGCGCGCTCGACGATCTGCACGCGATCAACCCGGGCAGCGCCGGGCTCGGCATCGCGGGCGACATCACGCCGCGCGGCTACGACTTCGAGTACGCCCAGGTGCGCGCGACCCTGGACCAGCACCCGCACCCGCGCGAGGTCGCCTGGGCGATCGGCAACCACGAGTTCTACGTGCCGAAGTGGCGGGACCCGGACACCCTCGCCCAGGAGACCTGGCCCAACGGCACCACGGAGGACTCGCTCTTCCGCAGCTTCTTCCACTTCGCGGGCCGCAACACGGTTTACACCGAAACGTCGTTCGGCGGGATTCCGGTGCTCTGCCTCGGCACCGAGCGCTACGCCAAGTACCACGACCCGAAGCTCTGGGACGAGGTGTGGATCAGCGACCAGCAGTTCACCTGGCTCGAGCAGCGGCTGAAGTTCTGGGCCAGCTGGCGCAAACCGGTGATGGTGCTGACCCACCACCCGTTGCCGAACACGGTTTCCGGCACGCACAACAAGCTCTACCTGTCCGACTACCTGCAACCCGACCGGCTGCTGTCGATCCTCGGCCGCTACCCGGACGTGTTCCTGTTCTCCGGGCACACGCACTGGGACCTCACCCTGTCCGACTGGGTGGTGCGCCGGGTCGTGCCGGGCACCGGCAACCTCGAAGGCTTCACCGTGGTCAACACCGCCGCCGTGCAAGTCGGCTGGCGCGACGACGGCAAGGGCGGCGAGGTGTCCCTCGGCGGCGCGTTCAACCAGGGCCTCCAGGTCGAGGTCTCGCGCCGCACGGTCGTGATCAAGGCCCGCGATTTCACCACCGGCACCTGGCTGAAGCAGATCACCGTCCCCCTGCACACCCCGGGGTCGTGAGCGGGCTGGATCTCACTTCAGATCACCCGACATCACGCTTACCGCGCATTATCGCGTACAATGATAAGCATGGGAGAAAACCGTGTACCTTTGAATGACGAGCCGCCGATTGCGGGGAGGGTGTCGGGAATCTCCTTCGATTCTGGGGACGGAGCGATGGAGTCCATCGTGTGCCCGCGGTGTGCCGCCGATGGTCCATTTACCGTGCTTTTGAATTCGGTCCTGGTATGCCCATCGCAACACCGTTTCACTGATCCTCGTTTAAGGCCGGATATGACCCCGGTCGCCGTTGACCGGATGTCCGGATCTGAGCTTGCGGCGATACAGGTCGACGACGACCAGGCTTAGGCGGTCGTGACACTGAACAATAAGGTGGGCATTGCAAGCAGTACTGCCCGCCCTTCATGGTTTCCCCTGAAGGGCGGGCGGTTTCTTTTGATTGGAATACTAACGAACGCAGGCTGGCGGTCTAGTGCGGAACCATTTGTAGCCTGGCACTTTCACAAATCCGAAGTAGCAATCGTTCGCCAGGCCGGTCCGTTGCATCCCATTTATGCTATGTGCATGTGAAGTGAACCATTCGGTTCCTCTCATGTAGCCTGTATGCCGCCCCGAAATCTTAAACATCACGACCCTACGGTCAGAAGTGGAACCAGGAACCACCTGACGAGCTTTCCCGTGCGATGTCGAGTGCTTAACCTTTCTTGGTTGCTTCTTTCGGAGGAAGTTGATGACACGTACTTGACTATGCGAGATCGACTTCACGATGCCTAGTGTTGACCTGTGGACCCTTCCAGGAAACTGAGACGTGTCTGGTGCAGCCGAACGCGCGAATAGCTGTGCGGCACGGGCACGAACTCCGCTCACGACCCCCAGGTGATCCGCACGTCCGGGAAGCCCCGGGTCGCCGCGGCTCGTTCGGCCTCCGCTTCCAGGGAGGCGCGAATCGGCGGCGGGAGTGTCCAGAATGGACTGAGGGTGAAGTCGAGGCGTTTCCCGCTCGACTTGGTGCGCCAGGTTCCGGCGACCTCGCCGTCGGCGAGCATGACGCCGGGGTTACCCAGGATCTTCCACACCTCCTTCCGTGCCGCCTTGTCCGGCACCAGCGATTCCCGGTCCCGCGCCTGCAGGAACGGATCCCACGGCGGCAACAGGCGCGCGGGCGCCGGTTCGGGCGGGTTCTCCAGCAGCGGCAACCGGGACGCGGGCAGGAACGCGGCCCGGCCGTCCACCCGCACCTCGGCGAGGTCGTCCGGCCACATCCCGGCGACGACCGTTTTCGTGGTGCCCGCGAAACCCGCCGCTTCGGCGGTCGTCGCCGGACCGTGCAGGGCGAGGTACGCCGCCACCACCCGGGTCGCGGCCGGAACGTCCGGGCTGGTCACCATCCGGCCCCGCCCCTCGATCGGTGCGAGGGTCGCCGGGGCCGCCCCGGCGACCAGCCGGACGCCCGCATGCGGGGCGGCCACGCGCATCAGCTGTTCGAGGATGTGCGTGGCCTGGCAGCCCCGGCACCAGAAGGACAGCCCGGCCGGGATGATCTTGGTGACCGCGGCGCTGACCGCCCCCTTGGTCATCGGTTCGGTCACCACCTCGCGGATCGCGCGGGCCGCGGTGAACAGCGCCTCGGTCGCCGGCATACCCGCGGCGGTGACCTGCTTGCGCTGCCAGGTCATCCGCGCCATGGCGTCGGCTTCGCTGAGCGGGATCAGCGCCCGGACGACTTCGGCCAGCTCGCCTGCCCGGTGCACGTGCGGCGCACCCCGGTGCGTCCACGCGAGAACGAACCGAGGATCGTCCACAAAGGACTCGGCGGTGACCTCGCCCCGCAGCCGGGCCGCGAGCGCGAGGGCCACCGAGTCCCGCTGGTTGTCCTGGACCCCGAGATCGAACACGGCGAGTTCCGCCGGATCGGATTCCGTGCGATGCAGGCCGTGCGCCGCGACGCGGTAAGCCATCACCTGCCTGCGATCGACCTCCAGCATCGCGCCTCCTCTAGAACGAATACTCGAACGTGTAGGACATCGCCTCCGCGCCTGCCGCGCCGGAAATCCCACCCGAACCGGTCAGGCCGCGCAACTCGCCGGTACCCGAACCGGGCACCACGGTCCACGTCCCCTCGATTCCCCGCGGATCGAAACCCACCTCGTGCCGGA
Organism: Amycolatopsis anabasis; assembly: GCF_009765355.1. Classification (GTDB taxonomy): domain Bacteria; phylum Actinomycetota; class Actinomycetes; order Mycobacteriales; family Pseudonocardiaceae; genus Amycolatopsis; species Amycolatopsis anabasis. Next base: position 137,269 of record NZ_VTHK01000010.1, read on the forward strand.
TCACGAAGCTGCCCTTGCGACCGGCGACGCTGCCGGTGATCCGCTCCAGGCCGGGCGAGGTCGTCCCGCCGCCGTCGTAGCCCTCCCCGGCGTAGTAGAGCAGCGAATCGCTCACCGACTCGCCCTCGATCACCCCGGAATACCGCATGGTCGCGTGCGCGTAGGCGAAGCGCGGCGTGCCCTCCTCGCCGCTGACGATCTTCTCGTCCCAGCTGAGCGGGACGAACGTGTTCTCGGACATGGCAGCTCCTCTCGTCGGTGACCACAGCCTGCCGCACATACCTGTCAGGTCGTGTCAGGTTTTATGCGCGATACTCGAAGCATGCGAGCGAGCAGGCTGCTGTCGGTGCTGTTGCTGCTGCAGAACCGCGGCCGGATGACGGCCGACGAACTGGCCGAGGAGCTCGAGGTGTCGGTGCGCACGGTGTACCGGGACATCGAGGCGTTGTCCGCCGCCGGGGTGCCGGTGTACGCGGACCGCGGCCGGACCGGCGGCTACCAGCTCGTCGACGGCTACCGCACGCGGCTGACCGGGCTGACCGAGCAGGAGGCGCAGTCGCTGCCGCTGGCCGGGCTCCCCGGCGCGGCGGCCGAGCTCGGCCTGGGCACCGTGCTGGCCGCGGCCCAGCTCAAGCTCTACGCCGCGCTGCCCGCCGAGCTGCGCAGCCGGGCCGGGAAGGTCGCCGAGCGCTTCTACCTCGACGTCCCCGGCTGGCACCGGGGCATCGAAAGCCTGCCGTGGCTGTCGGTGATCGCCGACAGCGTCTGGCAGTCGCGGCGGCTGCGAGTCCGGTACCGGCGCTGGGGCAATCGCGAGGTGGACCGCGTTCTCGATCCGCTCGGGCTGATCCTCAAGGCGGGCAACTGGTATCTCGCCGCGCGCTGCGACGGCAGCGACCGGACCTACCGGGTGTCCCGGATCCTCGAGCTCACCGAACTCGGCGAGACCTTCGAACGGCCGCCGGAGTTCGACCTGGCCGAGTACTGGCGGGAGTGGTCCGAGGGGTTCGAGCAGCGGATGTATCCGCGCGTTGCGGTGGTGCGGATGTCACCGCGCGCCCGGGCCCTCGTACCGTTCTACCTGGGCGCGGTCGGAGCACGCGCCGTGCGCGAGGCCGAAGCCGCCGCCGAACCGGACTCCGGCGGCTGGTTGAGCGTCGAGCTGCCGGTGGAACCCGGCGAACCGGCGCTCGGCGAGTTGCTGCGGTTCGGGCCGCACCTGCAGGTCCTCGAACCCGCCGACCTGCGCGAACAGGTCGCCGAAGCGATCAGGAAGATGGGCGCCCACTATGGCTGAACTGACCGGAGTGACGATCGGGGTGACCGCCGAACGCCGCGCGGAGGAGTTCATCGGCGCCCTGGAGCGCAACGGCGCGACCGTCTGGCACGCGCCCGCCCTGCGGATCGTCCCCTTGCCGGACGACGAACGCCTGCGCGCGGCGACCGAGGAGGTGCTCGCCGGGGACGTGGATCTCACGGCGGTCACCACCGGCCAGGGTTTCCGGGGCTGGCTGGAGGCGGCCGAGGGCTGGGGACTGCGCGACCGGCTGGTGACCTCGCTCGCCGGTTCCCGGGTGTGCACCCGCGGGCCCAAGTCCACCGGCGCCGTCCGCGGGGCCGGGCTCCGCGAGGGCTGGTCCGCGCCGGACGAGAGCAACCGCGCGCTCTTCGAGCACCTGCATGAGTCCGGTGTGGACGGTCGCCGGATCGCGGTCCAACTGCACGGGGGACCGTTGCCGGAGTTCGTGGAGCCGTTGCGGGCCGCGGGTGCCCGGGTCGTCGAGGTGCAGCCGTACCGGTGGCTGCCGCCCGCCGAACCGGACCGGGTGTACCGCCTGATCGACGGGGTCCTCGCCGGGCGGGTGGACGCGCTGGCGTTCACCAGCGCGCCGGCGGCGGCGAACCTGCTCCGGATGGCGTGCGAACACGGCCGCTACGAGGAGTTCGTGGCCGCGCTCCGGCGCGAGCACGTGGTGTGCGCCTGCGTCGGGCCGGTCACCGCCGCGCCGCTGGCCGAGCTCGGCGTGCCGACCCGGCAGCCCGCGCGGCAGCGCCTGGGCGCGCTGGTCAAACTGCTGGCCGCCGAACTGGGCCGGTGAGCCCGGTCAGTCCTCGTCGACGAGGGGCTCTCCCGCCTCGATCTTGCGCATGCTCTCCCGGCTCTCCTGCTCCTCGGAGACGCCCTGGCGCCAGTACCCGGTGAACGTGATGGCGCGCTTGTCGATCCCGCGTTCGCGCACCAGGTGCCGCCGCGCGAACTTGACCAGCCCGGCCTCCCCGGCGAGCCAGGCATACGGCTGCCCGTCCGGGAACTCGGCGGCGCGGACCGCGTCCAGCACGGCCTCGCCATAGCCGCGCGATCCCCGGACGATCCAGTGCACCTCGGCGCGGCCGCGGGTCTCGAACTGCTGCTTGTCGGCCGGGTCGTCGAGTTCGATCCAGACCTGCGCGGGCTGGCCGTCCGGCAGCCCTTCGAGGATCCCGGCGATCGCGGGCACCGCGGTTTCGTCGCCGACCAGCAGCTGCCATTCGGTGCCCTCGGGCACGGCGTACAGGCCGCCCGGCCCGATGAACGCCACCTCGTCCCCGGGTTTCGCCGCCTGCGCCCACCGGGTCGCCGGTCCGGTGTCCCCGTGCACCACGAAATCGACGTCGAGTTCGGCCTGTTCCGGCCGGTGCGCGCGCACGGTGTAGGTCCGCATCGGCGGCCGCACGTCGTCCGGCATCGCCAGGTAGCGGCGGTACCAGGACAGCCGGTCTTCCTCGTGCGGCGGGAGCACCGGCCGCTCCTGGCCGCTGAGCGGGAAGAAAACCTTGATGTACGCGTCCGGGCCGCCGTTCACGAACTCGCGGACCTGCTCGCCGGCCAGGGTGATCCGCACCATGTGCGGGGTCAGCTCGCGGACCCTCGCCACCTGGACCAGGTTGTACCCCAGCGTCTGCCGGGTCTCCGATGTCGCGGTCATGTGCTCGCCCCCTTCACTGCTAATTAGGCGAGGCTAACCTATCTACCCTAGAAGAGGCCAGCTTCGGCTTCTTCCTCCTCCTGTGGCGACCGCCACCGGTAGACGCGCAGGTTCACCCGCTCACCGTCGGCGAGGACGCCCTCCGCGCGCAGCCGCTCGAGTTGCTCGTGCTGGAGGTGGGGCGCGGGCGTGCCGTTGGCGCGCAGGATCCGGTGCCAGGGCAGATCGTGGCCGTCCTCGGCGAGGATCCGGCCGACCAGGCGGGGCGACGGCGCGCCCGCGATCGCCGCGATGTCGCCGTAGGTCGCGACCTTTCCGGCGGGCACCCCGGCGATGACCTCCCGCACCCGCTCGTGCAGTTCATCGTCCATACGCTCACTATGCACTGCCCCGAAGGACTCCTTTGCGACACTGGGGGACCTCAATGTTCCCTTCATGCATGCCGGTCCTCGGCTATGTCGGGTCAGCGTGGTTTCCTTGCGATCGTGAGCGGACAGAGGTCGACTCGGGCGAGCGCACAGCTGGTGCGCCGGATCGTGCCGTCCCCTCCCGGACAGGACTGGGAGGACGGCGCGCGCCGAGTGCTGCGCGCGCCACAGGGGTTCGTGCGCGTGCTCGGCGGGCCCGGCACCGGGAAGACCACGCTCATCGCCACCGCCGCCGCCGGCCGGATCCGCGAGGACGGCGTCGACCCGGAGCGGCTGCTCGTGCTCACCACCTCGCGGCGCTCGGCCGACGCGCTGCGCGTGGACATCACCCGCCGCCTCACCGCCGATCCCGGGCACACCGGGCGCACCATCCGCGAGCCGATGGTGCGCACCGTGCACTCCTACGCCTTCGCCCTGCTCCGGTTGCAGGCCAGTGCCGAAGGGATGCCGCCGCCGCGGCTGCTGTCCGGGCCCGAGCAGGACGTGGTGGTGCGCGAGCTGCTCAAGGGCGACCTCGAGGACGGCGCCGAGTACTGGCCGGAGCGGCTGCGTCCCGCGCTCGCCGTCTCCGGATTCGCCGAGGAACTGCGCGATCTGATCCTGCGCGCGGCCGAACGCGGCCTCGGGCCGGAGGATCTGATCAAGGTCGGGCGGCGCAAACACCGCGAGGAATGGGTCGCCGCCGGCCGGTTCTGGCGGCAGTACGAGGAAGTCAACCTGCTGCACGGCGCGGGCGGCAACGCGCTGGGCCTGCCCGGTGCGCCCGCGCTGGACGCGGCGGAACTGGTCACCTCCGCGTTGCTCGCGCTCGACTCCGACCCCGATCTGCTCGCCCGGGAGCAGCAGCGGATCCGGCACGTGTTCGTCGACGACGCCCAGCACCTGGACCCGCTGCAGTTCCGGTTGCTCCGGCGGCTCGGGTCGAGCGCCAAGGAGTTCGTGGTCGCCGGCGATCCGGACCAGTCGGTGTTCTCCTTCCGCGGCGCGGATCCGATGGCGCTCGCGGACGCGGACCCCGGTGACGAGCACACGGTCGTGCTGCGGGTGGCGCACCGGATGGCGCCCGCGGTGCACGCGGCGGTCACCCGGCTCGCGGGCACCCTGTCCGGGGTGGCCAAGCACCGCGACCTGATCGACGTCGGCGGGGCCGAGCCGGGCGCGGTCAAGGTGCGGCTGCTGCCCACCACCTCGGCCGAGGCGAGCTGGGTCGCCGACCAGTTGCGGCGGGCGCATCTGGTGGACGGGATCCCGTGGTCGGAGATGAGCGTGCTGGTGCGGTCGCCGGGGCAGTCGTTTCCGGTGCTGCAGCGGGCCTTGCGGGCCGCCGGGGTGCCGATCGCCACGGCCTCGGAGGATCTGCCGCTCGCCCAGCAGCCCGGGGTGCGGCCCCTGCTCACCGCGCTGCGGGTCGCCGCGGACCCGTCGCTGTGGACCGTCGACGTCGCCGAGGAACTGCTGTCCTCGCCGCTCGGCGGGGCGGATCCGCTGGCCCTGCGCCGGATGCGGCGCGGGCTGCGCCGCCTCGAACTGGCCGGTGGCGGCCAGCGCTCCAGCGACGAACTGCTGCTGGAAGTGTTGCGCGGTAACGATCTGCTGTCCGCCCTGGCCGAGGCGGAGGCGGCGCCGATCCGCCGGGTGGCCGAGCTGATCGAGGCCGCGCACCGGTCGATCTCCCGCGGCGCCGGGGTCGAGCAGGTCCTCTGGGATCTGTGGAAGGACAGCGGCTTGCAGGACAGGCTGCTGCGGCTGGCCAGGCGCGGCGGCTCGCTCGGCCAGCAGGCCGATCGCGACCTCGACGCGATCGTCGCGCTGTTCCACGCGGCGGGCAGCTACGTCGACCGGCTGCCCAAGGCGAGCGTCGCCGGATTCGCGGAATACCTTTCGTCCCAGCAGATCGCGGGCGACAGCCTGGCTCCGGTCGCGGCCCGGGGCGAGGGCGTCTCGCTGCTCACCGCGCACGGCGCCGCCGGTCGCGAGTGGACGGTCGTGGCGATCGCCGGGGTGCAGGAGGGCAGCTGGCCGGACCTGCGGCTGCGCGGCTCGCTGCTCGGCGTGGAACGGCTGGTCGACCTGCTGTCCGGAGTGGACGGCGACAACATCTCCGCGACCGCGCCGCTGCTGGCCGAGGAGCGGCGGCTGTTCTACCTCGCGGCCAGCCGGGCCCGCCGCGTGCTGCTGGTCAGCGCGGTGGCGGGGGAGGACGAGCAGCCTTCGCGGTTCCTCGACGACCTCGCCGAGCACACCGACGAGTCCACCGCGGACGCCCGGGTGAAGCCGCCGGGCCGTTCGCTGGTGCTCGCCGAGCTGGTCGGCGAGCTGCGGCGGGTGTCCTGCGACGGCCGGGCCGATCCGGAGCGGCGGCGGCGCGCGGCGCGCCAGCTGGCGCGGCTGGCCGCGGCCGGGGTGCCCGGCGCGCATCCCGATACCTGGTACGGCGTCCAGCCGGAGTCCTCCGCGGAGCCGCTGCACTCGGCGGGCGAGGTCATCAGGATCTCACCATCCACTGTGGACGTTCTGGCGAAATGCCCGCTGCGCTGGCTGATCGAGCGGCACGGCGGCACGGATCCGGCTCAGCTCGCCGCGATCACCGGGACGCTGGTGCACGGGCTGGCGCAGGCCGCCGCCACCGGGCACGACGACCAGCAGCTGCGCGAGGCGCTCGACGAGGCGTGGTCCCGGGTGGACGCCGGGGCGCCGTGGTACTCCCGCCGGGAGCGCCGCCGGGTCGAGCAGATGATCCGCAACTTCGTCGCCTGGCTGGAACGCAGCCGGTCCGAGCTGACCCAGCTGGGCATCGAACAGGACGTCGAGGTCGAACTGCCCTCGGGCGAGAACGAACTGCGGGTCCGGTTGCGCGGGCGGATCGACCGGCTGGAGGCCGACGAGCACGGGCGCCCGGTGATCATCGACATCAAGACCAGCAAGGTGCCGGTCAGCGCCGCCGACGCGGAAGCGCACCCCCAGCTCGCCGCGTACCAGCTCGCGGTGCTGCTCGGGGCGGTCAAGGACGGGCGGAAGCCGGGCGGGGCGAAGCTCGTCTACGTGGCCAAATCGCATATCCGCACCGGCGCCACCCAGCGCCAGCAGGAACCGCTGGACGACGACAGCGGGAAGCGCTGGCTGGAACTGGTGCACAAGGTGGCCACCTCGGCGTCCGGGCCGGAGTACCAGGCGCACGAGAACTCCGACTGCGATCGCTGCCCGGCTCGCGGCTCCTGCCCGCTGCGCCCCGAAGGCCGGCAGGTGACGGGACCATGACCGAGCACAGCCCTGCCCTTTCCCGGCCCGGTGGCCCGAGTACGTCCGCACGTTCTCAGCCGGGCGACGAGGAGCGGACCACCCCCGCCGAGATCGCGGTCGCGCTCGGCCTGCACCCGCCCACCCCGGAACAGGCCGCGGTGATCGCCGCGCCCACCGAACCGTCGCTGGTGGTGGCCGGCGCCGGGGCCGGCAAGACCGAGACCATGGCCGCCCGGGTGGTCTGGCTGGTGGCCAACGGAATCGTCACCCCGGAACGGATCCTGGGCCTGACCTTCACCCGCAAGGCCGCCCGCCAGCTCGCCGAACGGGTTCGCGCGAGGCTGCGGCGGCTGGCCGGTTCCGGGCTGCTGGACCGGATCGATCCCGGCGGGCAGCGCCGGGCGGCGGTGCTGGCGGGGGAGCCGACCGTGCTCACCTACCACGCCTACGCGGGGCGGCTCCTCGGCGAACACGGGTTGCGGTTGCCGGTGCAGCCGGGCGCGCGGTTGTTGTCGGAGACCTCGTCCTGGCAGCTCGCGCATCGCGTGGTGTCCACATGGGACGGTGACTTGGAGACCGACCGGGTGCCCGCCTCGGTCACCGCGCAGGTGCTCGCCCTGGCCGGTGAACTCGGCGAGCACCTGGTGGAGGCGGGTGAGCTGGCGGAGTACACCCGCTGGCTGTGCCGGGTGATCGAAAGCGCGCCCCGGGCCAAGGGGCAGCGCGAGGCGTTGCCGCAGCGACTTGTCGACATCGTCACCGCGCAGCGGTTCCGGCTCGAGCTGATCCCGCTGATCGAGGGCTACCAGCAGCGCAAACGGGCCGAGGGTGCGCTGGACTTCGCCGACCAGATGTCGCTGGCCGCCCAGCTCGCCTCCGGCCACCCGGAAGTCGTGGCGGGCGAGCGCGAGCGGTACGGCGCGGTCCTGCTCGACGAGTACCAGGACACCGGGCACGCCCAGCGCGTGCTGCTGCGAGCGTTGTTCGGTGGTGGGCAGAAGCCCGCGCTTCCGGTGACCGCGGTCGGCGACCCGGCGCAGGCGATCTACGGGTGGCGTGGCGCGAGCGCGGCCAACCTGCCACGGTTCACCACCGACTTTCCCCGCAAGCGCGCCAAGAAACTCGAACCGGCGGCGGAGTACGGGTTGCTCACCAGCTTCCGGAACCCGCCCGAGGTGCTGGAACTGGCCAACGCGATCGCCGAACCGCTGCGGGCCCGGGGGCTCGGCGTCGAGCGGTTGCGTGCGCGGGAAGGGGCCGGACCCGCGGACATCGACTGCGGCCTGCTGCCCGATATCCGGGCCGAGCGGGAATGGGTGGCCGACGCCGTGGCCCGGCGGTGGTTCGGCGAACAGGAGGCCACCGGCACCCCGCCCACCGCGGCGGTGCTGGTCCGGCGCCGGGCCGATATGGCGCCGATCGCGGCCGCCCTGCGCGCCCGGGGGCTGCCGGTCGAGGTCGTCGGGCTCGGCGGCCTGCTCGACGAACCCGAGGTCGCCGATCTGGTGGCGACCCTGCGCGTGCTCGCCGATCCGCTCGCCGGCACCGCGGTCGCCCGGCTGCTCACCGGTGCGCGCTGGCGGCTGGCGGCCGCCGATCTCGCCGCCCTGTGGCGCCGGGCCATGACGCTGGCCAGCCCGCCGCGCGCGGAAGGCGCCACGGTGGACGATCCGGCGTTGTTCGCCGAGCGCGCCGAGCAGACCGGGCTGGTGGACGCGATCGACGATCCCGGCGACCCGGCGCAGTACTCCGCGGAGGGGTATCGCCGGATCCGGCGGGTGGCCACCGAACTGGCGGCCCTGCGGAGGCGGCTGGACCAGTCGCTGCCCGAACTGGTCGCCGATGTCGAACGGACCATGCTGCTCGACGTCGAATCCCTGGCCCGGCCGGGCGGCGCCGGGCGGGCGCATCTGGACGCCTTCGCCGATGTGGTCACCGATTTCGCGGAGACCTCGCCCACCGCGAGCCTGATGTCCTTCATGGACTACCTGGCCACCGCGTCGCACGCGGAGGACGGGCTCACCCCGGGTGAGGTCGAGGTGGTGCCGGACCGGGTGCAGGTGCTCACCGTGCACTCCGCGAAGGGGCTGGAATGGCGGGTCGTCGCGGTGCCGCATCTGGTGCGCGAGGTGTTCCCGAGCAAGCGGCGGTCCTCGTCGTGGCTGCGCACGGTCACCGATCTGCCCGCCGCGCTGCGCGGGGACGCCGAGGACCTGCCGAAGCTGCGGGTGGCCGAGGGATACGACCGCAAGGAAATCGACGAGGGACTCCAGCTGCACGAGGAGGGGTTCGCCGAACGGGAGGCCGAGGAGGAGCGGCGGCTCTGCTATGTCGCGCTGACCCGGTCCGAGCACGCGCTGGTGGTGTCCGGGCACTGGTGGAACGAGTCGAGCGCGAAACCGAAGGGGCCGTCGGAGTTCCTCACCGAAATCGCCGAAATCCTGCGCGAGGAACGGGAAACGCCGATCGGCCGGATCGACGTGTGGACCGACGAGCCCGACGCCGACGCCGAGAACCCGTTGGTCACCGACTCGCGTTCGGCCACCTGGCCGTACGACCCGCTCGGGGAACGCCGCTGGGAGGTCACCGAGGGGATCGACCTGGTGGCCGGAGAACTGGCCGCCCTGGAGAGCGGCGAGACCCCGGACGGGGAGCCGGACGACGAGGAAGATCCGGACGGCTGGCTCGCGGACACCGAGGTGCTGCTCGCCGAGTGGACGGGAGCCCGGGAGAAAACCGAGCAGGTCGTGCTTCCCGCGCAGCTTTCGGTGAGCCAGCTGGTCGATCTGGCCGCCGATCCGGAGCGGCTCGCCGGGCGCCTGCGTCGCCCGCTGCCGGTGGAACCCAACACCTACGCGCGCCGGGGGACCGCGTTCCACGGCTGGCTGGAACGCCGGTTCGGCGGCGAGCGGCTGCTGGAGATCGAGGACCTCCCGGGCGCCGCGGACACCGCCGCGCCGCCCGACGGCGAACTCGAGGCGCTGCAGGCGGCGTTCGAGGCCAGTGCATGGGCGAACCGGATGCCGCACGAGGTGGAGGTGCCGTTCTCGACCGATGTGGACGGGGTGACCGTGCGCGGCCGGATGGACGCGGTGTTCGCCGATCCGGACGGCGGCTGGACCGTGGTCGACTGGAAGACCGGGTCGGTGCCGGACGAGGACAAGCTGGCCCCGCTCTCGGTCCAGCTCGCGGCGTACCGGCTGGCCTGGGCGGCGCTGGCCGGTGTCCCGGTGGAGAAGGTCCGGGCCGCGTTCCACTACGTGCGCCAGGACCACACCCTGCGCCCGGTGGACCTGCTCGACGCCGAGGGCCTGCGCGACCTGCTGCGGAGCATCCCCGCGATCTGACCGCGAATCCCGGCTGCCCGCGAGTTCCCCGTTCCGGTCGCGCGTGTCCCCCGTTCCGGTCGTCCGAGTTCCGCACTCCGGTCGCCGAACTCCATACTTGCCCGGGCAAGCTGCCGGAGCGTTGCCAGTCGCGGGACCGAGCGCTGAATGTCCGGGACCGACCCTATTGGGTTAGATACATGCAGGGCTGTATCTATGTATGCTGCTCGCATGACACCGCGGTCACGGGCAATGGCGCTCGCGCTTTTCGGGATAGTTCTGCTGATGTCGTCGGGCTCGCCCGCTGCCGCCGCCGGTGCGGATCCCGGCAGGGAGGTACGTAACCTGACGATCTCCGGGCAGCGCGCCGCGGTGCTGGCCGATCCGGCTTTCGCCGCGCGGTACGCGGCCGAGGTCGCCCGGCACACCGCCGAGCGGCTCGCGCTCCGCGTGCGCGATCCGGAACGCAACCCCGATCCGAACTTCTGCACGATCACGCCCGTCTGCGAGGGCGACGTGCGGTTGTACGACTGGGACGGGCGAGTCGAGCCCGTGCTGTTCACCGCCCGCAGCGGCGCGACGCTTTCCGGGCACGTGTGGGCGGCCCGGGCGGGTGCGGCGAAACGACCGGGGGTGCTGGTCATCAACGGCTCGATCGCGGGGTTCGAGCGGGCGTACTGGTGGGCGGCGCGGGCACTGGCCGAGGCCGGGTACGTGGTGCTCACCTTCGACGTGCAAGGGGAAGGGGACTCCGACCAGTTCGGCGAGGCGCCCGACGTCCTGGAGGGTTCGCGGGCCGGATTGCCGGTGCTCGGGGACGGGCTGCCGTTCTACGACGGCGGCACGGACGCGCTCGACTTCTTTCTGTCCACACCGGACAGTCCGTACGTGCCACGGGCCAGCCGGACCTCCGGCACCAGCCACGCGGGCAAGCAGAGCCGCCGGGTCGCCGCGGGGTTGAATTCCGCGTACAACCCGTTGTGGCGGCTGGTGGATCCGGGCAGCCTCGGGGTCACCGGGCACTCGTTCGGCGCGATCGCCGCGAGTTACCTGGGGCAGAGCGATCCGCGCCTGGACGCGGTGGTGGCCTGGGATTCGCTGTGCACCCCGGTGCAACCCGCACCGGACGAACTCCCCGCGTTCCTCCGCCGCGGGCCCGATCTCCTGCCCGGCCTGCCCACCCCGGCGGTCGCGTACGGTTTCGACCCGGAGTGCTTCAGCGCGCCACCGGGCCCGCAGCCGGTGCTGCGCAAACCCGCGCTCGGCATCAACGGCGACTACCTGCTGACGCCGACGCCGTATCTCACCCCGCCCGATCCGGGCTTCAAGGCACGGTCGTCGCGGGCGTACTCGGCGGCCGGAGTGGACACCGGCAACATCACCATCCGCGGCGGGACCCACCTCGAACAGTTCTTCGTCCCGCTCCCGGCGCCCGGCGCGTCGCTGCGCGGAATCGACCTGTCGGCGGACTACACCGTCGCGTGGTTCGACAAGTACCTCAAGCGGGATCCCGGGGCCGACGCGCGGCTGCTGACCGACCGGTGGCGGGACGATCCGGCCACCCGGGCCGTGGACCCGGACCACGACGGCAACCTCTTCTCCTACCACTACCGGTCGCGGCTCGACGTCCACCTGGCCGACGGAACCCGCCTCGGCTGCGAGGACTTGCGCGCGGGGTGCTCGCCCCGGCCGGGCACGTCCTGAAACACCGGCGGAACGGCGTTGCGCCGAGCGGGTGATGTTCGTCTACGATCCCCGGCGTGAGTGACGCGGAGCACCCGATCGCCGGTGTCGCATGATCAAGGGGATCAAGCGGTTCCCGCTCGGCGACCGGCTGAGCGACCAACCGGACCACACACTGGTCGGCGTGATCAGGATGCCGGAGGGCACGGTCAGCCCGTTGCGGGCGATCGTCCGCCGGGTGATCGGCGCTCTGCTCGCCCTGCTGGCGACCGTGCTGATCGTCTACCTGGACCGGGACGGCTACCGCGATGCCAACGGCGACGGCCTGTCCTTCCTCGACAGCCTCTACTACGCCACGGTGTCGCTGTCCACGACCGGTTACGGCGACATCGCCCCGGCGACCGCGTCGGCGCGGCTGATCAACGTCGTCGTGATCACCCCGCTGCGGGTGCTGTTCCTGATCGTGCTGGTCGGCACCACACTGGAGGTGCTCACCGAGCGCTCCAGGCAGGCTTTCCGGATCCAGAAGTGGAGGCACAAGGTGCGAGACCACGTGGTGGTCGTCGGTTTCGGCACGAAGGGCCGCGCCGCGGTGAAAACCCTTCTCGGGGACGAGAACCTCGAGCCGAACCGGATCGTCGTGGTGGACACCGACCAGCAGGCGCTCGACGCGGCGACCGCGCTGGGCCTGGTCACCGTGCACGGTTCGGCGACCCGCTCCGACGTCCTGCGGGTGGCCGGGGTGCAGCGCGCGCGGGCGGTCGTGGTCGCGGCGAACCGGGACGATTCCGCGGTCCTGGTCACGCTCACCGCCCGCGAACTGGCCCCCAAGGCGCACATCGTCGCCTCGGTGCGCGAGGCGGAGAACGTCCACCTGCTCAAGCAGTCCGGCGCGAACCAGGTGGTCATCTCCAGCGAGACGGCCGGCCGCCTGCTCGGGATGGCCACCTCGACCCCGCTGGTGGTGGACATGGTCGAGGACCTGCTCACCCCGGAGTCGGGCCTGGCGATCGCCGAGCGCGTGGTCGAGCCGTCCGAGGAGGGCGGTTCGCCGCGGCACCTGCCCGACATCGTGCTGGGGATCGTCCGCGACGGCACGCTGTACCGGGTGGATTCCCCGCAGGCCGACGCGATCGAACCCGGTGACCGGTTGCTCTACGTGCGCAAGGTGACCCGCGCCGACACCGTGGAGAGCTGAGCCCTTGCCCGGATGGGCGCTCTCCTGTGCTTACCCGGGCGTATCTGGAACGATTGACGGTGTGCCGTCTACGTCTCCGTCAGCGCACCTGCGCTGGAACGTACTAGCGATCGCCGCGCTGGTCGGCGTCGCGGTCGTGGTGATCGCCTGGTGGGTCGGGCCAGGGCTGTTCGGAACGAGCACGCGGAGCGAAGGCGCGGTCGTCGAGGCCACGGTGACCCGCCCGGTGCCCTGCACGGACGGCGGCGCCCAGGAGGCCGTGCGGTTCGAACTGGCCGGGCAGTCCCGGGAGGGCACGCTCAACGGCTGCGGGCACGGGCAGGATGAGCGGCTGAGCGTCGCGGTGCCGGACGACGCGGGCGCCGGGCCGGTGGCGGTCAGCCTGGCCGGGCTGTCCCAGGGCCACGGCGAACTGCGCCGGCCGGTCGGGCTCGCGCTGGTCGCGTTGAGCTGTTTCAGCGGCGGGATGTACGCGTTCCTGGTCGTGCGCGGGCCGCGGCCTCGCGCCCTCGCCCCGGGCTGATCTCCCGGGATGCTCCGAGTGGCGCTAGAGCCGGGCATCCGGCCCGGTCACAATGGCGATGACCAGCGCGCGGAGGGAGTACCGGTGTGGAGTTCCGGCTCCTCGGTCCGCTGGAGGCAGTGCGCGACGGGACGCGGATCCCGCTCACCGGGCGGCGGCAGCGGTCCCTGCTGGCCGCCCTGCTGTTCCACGCGAACACGGCCGTGACCATCGAGCGACTCGCCCGCGCGGTGTGGGACACCCCGCCGGTCGCGCCGACGTCGAACCTGCGCACCGGCATCGCCGAACTGCGCCGGAAGTTCCGCGCGGCGGGGGAATCCGGCGACGTGCTGACCACCGTTCCCGGCGGGTACCGGCTCACCGCGCGGCCCCGCGAGCTGGACCTGCTCGCCTTCGCCGACCTCGCCGCGCGGGGCGAGGCGGCGCTCGGGCAACGCGACCTCGCCGCCGCGGCGACCCTGTTCGGTCAGGCGCTGGCGCTGTGGCGGGGCGTCCCGCTGACCGGCGAGGAACCCGGCGCGGTGCTGCGGGCCGAGGTGGCCGTGCTGGTGGAACGGCGGGCGGCGATCGCCGAGCGGTACACGAGCGCCCGCATCGAACTGGGCGAATCGCACGCCGTCCTGGGGTACCTGCGTTCGCTGGTCACCGAGCACCCGTTGCGGGAAGAACTCTGGGCACAGCTGATGATCGCGCTCCACCGGTGCGACCGGCCGGTCGACGCGCTGGACACGTTCACCCGCGCGCGGCGGCACCTCGGGGACGTGCCGAGCCTGCGCTTGCACGTGCTGCGCCAGGACATCCTGGCCGGAAACCGTCCTCTTTAGACAGTTCAGGAAACTTCGGCGCCGGGGGCGGCGAAGGTGTTGCAGCGCGCGATCCGGTTGTCCTGCGCGCCGGTGCGCCACCACGCCGCGTAGTGCGCGTTGGTGCCGTGGTCGTGGCTGCCCGAGGTGTTGTCCCCGCGGGTTTCCTGGTCCTTCCACGCCTTCGCGTACATGTCCCGGGTGATCGAGCCGCCGCGGTCGACGTGCGCGCCGAGGAACATCCCGGAGAAGCACTGCGCCTGGAGTTCCTTGCGCCGCGCCATTTCCAGCCCGGCCTCGCTGTTCTGGCCGACCGCGTAGATCCGCTCCCACGCGGCGTCCATCAGCCCGGCGACCTCCTGGACGTGGTGCCCGTACTCGTGCGCGAACAGCGCGAGGTACACCCCGGGGTTGTCGCCGTACTGATCGGTCTGCAGGCCCCGGAACGGGACGTACAGGTTGTTCTCGCAGTAGTACGCGGCGGTCGCGATGCCGACCTTGATCGTGCCGCAGTCGGTCTGGAAGCTCGCCCCGGTGGGGAAATGCAGCGCGGGCGGGGTGAACGGGAGGTGGTAGTACTGCAGGAACGGGCCCCAGGCCCGGTCCAGGCACCGGCTGGCGGCGCTGAAGAACGCCTCGGCGCCCTGCTGGTTGCTGCGCCAGGTCGGCAGGTCGCAGGCCAGGTTCTTCAGGCCCGCGTCGGGATCCTGCAGGATCGGGTGGTCGGCGAGTTTGAGGATCTTCTGGTCGTCGGACGGACCGGGCTCCGCGGTCGGCGACGCCGCGCCGGCGCCGTTCCCGCCGCTGGTCGGCCCGGGCGCCGGTGCCGCGGCGGCCGGATCGCCCTGCTGCCCGGAGGTGGGCGAAGGGGCTTCGCGGCCCTGGGTCACCGCGACGTAGACGACGAGCCCGGCGAGCAGGACGGCGACCGCGCCGAGGGTGAGGGTCAGCAGGGGGCGCGCCGTCCGGGCCGGCGGCGCCCGGTGACTGCCGCCCGATCGCCCGGAGGGCGGAGGCAGCGGGGCGGAGGGGCCCGGCGGCGGTTGCGTCATCGGTGCTTTCCCGGGTCGTGTGGCACGGCCGCCGCGCCACCCGGCTGGCGCGGGCCGTAAGGCCGCCTTGTCACGGCATGGTCACAGCATAACGAGCGGGCCGCCCGGCGCGAGGGTGTACGCCGAAGATCACCGGCTGTCCGACACCCCTCCCCGCTGGTAGCCGAACGATGTCCGCTCTGCAAGAGTGTGCACGATTCCGATAGGACGACCGGGGAGTGTCGATGACTGAAACGGGAGGCTGGGCGGCTCCCGATCCGGATCGGGAACCGAAACCGGACGGCACGCAGCCAAACCCGCCCGAGGCCGGGCAACCGCAGGACCAGGCCGCACAGCCGGGCCGGGCGGAACCACCGCAGCAGCCGGGCCGGGCGGAACCACCGCAGCAGCCGGGCCGGGCGGAACCACCGCAG
>NZ_VTHK01000010.1:152910-240545 GCF_009765355.1 Amycolatopsis anabasis
AGCCCGAACAACCTGCTCAGCCGGGGCAGCCCGGTCCACCGGGCCAGTTCGCTCACCCGGGCTACCCCGGTCAGCAACCGCCGCCGGGTCAGCCGCTGCCCGCGGCGCCCCCTCCCGCGCAACACGGGGGCTGGGGGCGCCCCGGGTACGGCAAACCGGGCGTCATCCCGCTGCGCCCGCTGAACCTCGGCGAGATCTTCGACGGCGCGATCAACACGATCCGCCGCCACCCGGCCCTGGTGTTCGGGGTCTCGGCCGCGGTGGCCGTGGTCAACGCCGCCCTCAGCTTCGTCGCCCAGCTGTTCACCCTGGACGATCTGCGGAACCTCGCGGACCGGACGAACTCCGCGATGACCCCGGACGAACAGCTGGACGCGGCCATGTCCACGCTGGGGCAGACCGCGCTGAACACCAGCCTGCCCCTGGTCGTGACCGTGCTCACCACCGCGTTCCTCGCCGGATTCCTCACCGTCGTGGTGGGCCGGGCGGTGCTCGGCCGGCCGATCGGCTTCGGCGAGGCGATGGCCGAGATCAAACCGCGGCTGCTGCCGCTGCTCGGCCTGGCCGTCCTGCTCACGCTGATGACGGCCGTCGGCCTGTTCCTGTGCATCGTGCCGGGGGTGTGGGTCTGGGTGCTGTTCGGCCTGTCCACCCCGGCCCTGGTGCTCGAACGCGGCAAGGTGGGCACCTCGCTGACCCGGTCGCGCCTGCTGGTGAACGGCTCCTGGTGGCGGGTGTTCGGCATCCTGCTGCTCGCCGGGATCATCAGCTACATCATCACCTCGGTCATCCAGATCCCGTTCGACGTGAACGGTTTCCTGGACGCGTTCTCCGGCCGGGTCACCGTGCCGTCGGTCGGCACGCTGCTGCTGCAGCAGGTCGGTGCGCTGGTCGCCACCACGCTCACCGCCCCGTTCGTCGCCTCGGTGACCGCGCTGCTGTACATCGACCAGCGCATGCGCAAGGAGGGCATGGACATCCAGCTGGCCCGCGCGGCGGGAACGGCTTGAGAATCCCGTTCCCCGCGGACGTCCCGGTCGGCATCGACCGGGACGACGCCCGCGCGGCCGCCGCGGCGGAACTCGCCAAGCCGGAGTACCGCGCGGCGGAGCCGTCGCCGCTGGACCAGGCGCTGAACTGGATCGTCCGGAAGTTCCTGGAGTTCCTCGACGCGACCTCCGGCGTGGTCCCCGGCGGGCCGCTGGGCCTGCTCGTGCTGCTGGTTCTCCTGGTCGTCCTGGTGGTCGTGATCCGGCTCCGGGTGGGCCGGACCGCCCGCGGCGCGCGGGAACGGCACGTGGTGTTCGCGGAGACGTCCCGTTCCGCGAGCGACTACCGGCGGGCGGCCGGGGAGGCGGCGGCCGCGGGCGAGTTCGCGGTGGCCGTCCGGGAGCAGTTCCGGGCGGTGGTGCGCGGCCTCGAGGAACGCGGTGTGCTGGACGAACGGTCCGGTCGTACCGCCGACGAAGCCGCCGCCGAGGGCGGGCGGCGGCTGCCGGGGTGCCGCGACGAACTCGCCGCGGGCGCGGCCCTGTTCGATCGGGTGCACTACGGCGGGCACCCCGCCACCGAGGAGACCTACCGGCGCCTGGTCGCCCTGGAGCAGCGGTGCCAGGCGGAACGTCCCGTGCTCGCGGGAGTGTCCGGGTGAGCACGACCTCGGTTTCCCCGGATGCCCGCCGGATCTGGCGCGCCGCCCGGATCCCGGTCGCGATCTTGGTGGTGCTCGTGCTCGGCGCGGTGTTCCTGGTGCTCGTGCGCGGCGACGCCGACCACGGCGCACTGGAGCCCGGCGCCGCCGATCCGCAGGGGTCCAGGGCGCTGGCGAAACTGCTGGAAGCCCAGGGCGTGCGCATCGAAACCGCGCGCACCGCGGGCGACGCCGAGCGGGCGCTCACCGGCCCCGGCGGCGCGACCCTGCTGGTCACCGCGCCCGACCTGGTGGATCCCCCGCGCCTGGCGGGGCTGCGCCAGCGCGCGGCCGAAACCGTGCTGATCGCGCCGAACCAGCCGACCCTCGACGCCGTGCGCCCGGGAACCCGGGTCGTGGGCTCGTCGGAGGTGAGTGTTCGCTCACCGGACTGCACGATCGCCGCCGCGGTCGCCGCGGGCGACGCCGTTCTCGGCGGTACCCGCTACCACGCCGGTCCGCGGGACCGCCGCTGCTACGGCGACGCGCTCGTGCAGGTGTCCGACGAGCGCGGGCACACGATCCTGCTCGGCGCCGGCGCCCCGCTGACCAACGAACGGCTCGCCGAACAGGGCAACGCCGCGCTCGCCATGCGGCTGCTCGGCGGGCACCAGCGGCTCGTCTGGTACCTGCCGTCGCCGGGCGACCCGGCGATGCGCGCCGGGGAACGGCCGCTGACCGAACTCATCCCGCCGGGCTGGATCTTCGGCGCCGTCCAGCTCGCCGTCGCGTGTGTCCTTTTCGGACTGTGGCGGGCCCGGCGGCTGGGCCCGGTGGTCGCCGAACCGCTGCCCGCCGTGGTGCGCGCCGCCGAGACGACCGAGGGGCGCGCCCGGCTCTACCGCCGTTCCGGCGCCGCCGGGCACGCCGCCACGCTCCTGCGCCAGGCGACCCTGCACCGGCTGGAACCGGTGCTCGGGCTCGGCACGGGCGCCGAACCCGCCGCGGTCGTCGCGGCCCTCGCCGCGCGGAGCGGCCGGAACCCCGCCGAACTGGGTGCGCTGCTCTACGGTCCGCCGCCGGAAACCGACCCCGGCCTGGTCCGGCTCGCCGGCGCACTGGACGAACTCGAGAAAGAGGTAACCGGATCTTGACCAGTACCGAGACGCCCATCAGCGCCGCCGAGGCCCGGAACGCGTTGATCGCGCTGCGGTCCGAGGTCGCCAAGGCCGTGGTCGGGCACGACGCGGCGATCACCGGGCTCATCATCGCGTTGCTGTGCCGCGGGCACGTGCTCGTCGAAGGCGTGCCGGGGGTCGCCAAGACGCTGCTCGTGCGCGCCCTGGCCGCCGCGCTGGACCTGCGGACCACGCGCGTCCAGTTCACCCCGGACCTGATGCCCGGCGACGTGACCGGCTCGATCGTCTACGACGCGCACAGCGGCGAGTTCTCCTTCCGCGAGGGGCCGGTGTTCACCAACCTGCTGCTCGCCGACGAGATCAACCGCACGCCGCCGAAGACGCAGTCGTCGCTGCTGGAGGCGATGGAGGAACGGCAGGTGTCGCTGGACGGGCGCTCCCGGCCGCTGCCCGATCCGTTCATCGTGATCGCCACCCAGAACCCGGTGGAGTACGAGGGCACCTATCCGCTGCCGGAGGCGCAGCTGGACCGGTTCCTGCTGAAACTCACCATGGCCTCGCCGTCCCGCGAGGACGAGGTGGGCATCCTCACCCGGCACGCGCAGGGCTTCGACCCGCGGGACCTGGCCGCCGCCGGGCTCGCCGCGGTCGCGGGCCCCGCGCACCTGGCCGCCGCGCGGGTCGCGGCGGGCGCGGTCACCGTGCGGCCCGAGGTGATCGGCTACATCGTGGACATCTGCCGGGCGACCCGCGCGCTGCCGTCGGTGCGGCTCGGGGTCTCGCCGCGCGGCGCGACCGCGCTGCTGGCCGCGACGCGGGCGTGGGCCTGGCTGGCGGGCCGGGACTACGCCACCCCGGACGACGTGAAAGCGTTGGCGCGCCCGGCTTTGCGGCACCGGCTGGACCTGCGCCCGGAGGCCGAGCTGGAAGGCGCCACCGCCGACGGCGTGCTCGACCGCGTCCTCGCCTCCGTGCCCGTTCCCCGCTGACATGGCGCTGACCGGACGGGCCGGGCTCGTCGCGCTGATCGGCGTGGTCTTCGTCGCGCTGGCGGTGCCGTCGTGGACCGGGGTGCTGATCGTGGCCGCCGTGGTGGCGGCCGGGGTGCTGGCCGATCTGCTCCTCGCGGGCGGGGTGCGCCGGTTGACGTTCACCCGCTCCGGCGCGTCCTCGGCCCGGCTCGGCGAACCGGCCGAAGTGACGCTGACCGTGGGCAACCCGGGGCGCACCCGGGTGCGCGGCATGCTGCGGGACGCGTGGCCGCCGAGCGCGGGCGCGGTCACCGATCGGCACCGGATCGCGATTCCGCCGGGAGAGCGGCGGAACGTGGTGACCACGCTGCACCCGGTTCGCCGCGGCGATCGGCAGGCGCACCGGGTCACCGTGCGCTCGATCGGGCCGCTGGGCCTGGCGGCGCGGCAGGGGTCGCACGAGGTGCCGTGGACGGTCCGGGTGCTGCCGCCGTTCCACAGCCGCCGCCACCTGCCCTCCCGGCTGGCGCGGCTGCAGCAGCTCGACGGCCGCCAGGCCGCCCGGATTCGCGGGCAGGGCACCGAATTCGACTCGCTGCGCGAGTACGTGATCGGCGACGACGTGCGGTCCATCGACTGGCGGGCCACCGCGCGGGCGGCGGATGTCATGGTGCGGACCTGGCGCCCGGAACGCGATCGGCATCTGGTGCTCGTGCTGGACACCGGCCGGATGTCGGCGGGCCGGGTCGGGGACAGCCCCCGGCTGGACGCGGCCATGGACGCCGCGCTGCTGCTCGCGGTGCTGGCGTCGCGGGCGGGGGACAAGGTGGATCTCATCGCCTACGACCGGCAGGTCCGGGCGAACGTGTCCGGCGCCTCGGCCACCGAGTTGTTGCCGTCGCTGGTCAACGCGATGGCGCCGATCGAACCGAGCCTGGTGGAGACGAACGCCCGCGGCATGGTCGCCGAGGTCCTGCGCCGCACCCGGCGGCGGTCCCTGGTCGTCCTGCTCACCGGCCTGGACGCGGCGCCGCTGGAGGAAGGGCTGCTGCCGATCCTGCCCACCCTGACCGCGCGGCACCGGCTCCTGCTCGCCGCCGTCGCCGACCCCCGGGTCACCGAGATGACCCGCGGCCGCGGCGACGCCGAAGCGGTCTACGACGCGGCCGCCGCCGAACGGACCCTGGGCGAGCGGCGGCACGTCACCGCGCTGCTGGGCCGCCACGGCGTGGACGTGGTCGACGCGGTGCCCGAAGACCTGCCCCCGGCCCTGGCGGACCGGTACCTCGCCCTCAAGGCCGCCGGTCAGCTCTAGCCCGGAACTCGTCGGCGATCCCGCGCAGCAACTCCCGCGCCTCCTTGCCTTTCACAGCATGCGACCAGAAGTACTCGAACAACTCCAGATGCTCCTCCACCTGCGCCGGATCCCGCAGATTGATCACCCCGGCATGGGTCTCCGTGTAAACAGCACGCTGGTCGTAAACGATGAAGGTGTTCCCTGGGGGCAACTGAATCTGCCTCTCCGCAGGAATGATCGCGAGATCGACAGCGGGCAGCGTGCTCATTCTCTTGAGGTACTCGACCTGCTCGGCCATATCTTCGGGGCCGACTATGGGAACCCGTACAGCGGCCTCGGTGAACAGCATGCTGAACCGGGTTTTCCCGCTGTGCAGCATTTCGTGCTGCCCCAGCTTGGCGGCGATGATCTCTTCCCTGCGGGGCACTGAATTCTTGCTGAGCGGATGGTAAACCACCCCGCGCACGTAGGCTGGAGTTTGCAGGAAGCCTGGGAGCAAGGCGGGGAAAACGCAGCGCACCTCATCCGAGTGCATGAGCATCGAGCCGAGACTCTGCTGGTAAACTCGCGCGCTGATCTGCCGCACACGCTTGCGGCTGAGGAAATCGATATTCGCCGCTCTGGCCAGTTTCAGAAGCTCCGCGGCGCGATCCGGTGGCACCTCAAGCGCACGCAAGATCCTTTGCACGTCGGCGACTGTGGGGATGATCTTGCCGGTCTCGATCCGGGAAACCTTGCCTTGGCTCATATGTGCCTTGACGCCGAGTCGCTCTCCGGAAAGCCCGGCCGCCTTGCGTAGGGCGCGCAGAACCCCGGCCAGGTCGTCGCGATCCTGGCCGAGGTTCGCGGGCTGAACCATCAGGCGGGCATCGACCTCTCGTATTCCAGGAACGGGACCGAGTGTTCCAAAGCGTAGTCTCGGTACCGGCGATACTCGGCAATATCAGCGTCGGGAAGAACCTCGCGGCCGACTACGCTGCCATCCTCATCCGCGTAGTGCAACTTGATCACCGTTTCGTCGTCCAGTAGCTGGAAATCGAACTCGGGTAGCTGATCGATCGCGGTCTTGCTCGCATCGAGTATGCGAAGGTCTTCGCCTTGCCGAGCGCTCTCATGGAAGAAGCCGAAAGCATGTCGCAGGTAATCGGATATTGGGTGGCGTACCACCTGAACTCGCTGGGTGGTACGGCCTCGGGTTCGTTTGGCTTTCATTCTCACTAACCGGGGGTCATTCGGGTCGACCTCTCGTTTCCCGGTTTTGAGGAACTCCTGGAACGACGGTTGCTCGTGTGGGATGCCGTAGACTTGGAGCGCTTGGAACCGGAAAGTCGTCCGTCGGAAATTGTCCATCCGGTCGTAGTAGTCCTGCGCCGACAGCCAGTTGCCGCCGACCTCGTGAGTGCCTTCAACAGGCTGCACGTGCGGCCTCCTTCAACAGTTCGACCGGAATCTCCACCACGGCTTCACCCGGTGGGACCTTTCTCCCTTCGAGTAGATCGCCTTGTACCGCGATCGTGCCGCGATCGGTCATGAACACCTTCGGGCAGGTGTAATCGTCGGTGCAGTTACCGGCTATGCAAGTGAAAGTTCGGTCCACGACTCCTCCTTGTCTCCCTCGGTAGCAAGATATCGGCGGAGGGTGACAATCCGGGAGGTTCAGTCAGGTCCGTGCATGGCCGTCACCCGGTCGGGCGCAGCGTGAACCGGCCGTCCGCGGTCACGTAACCGAAGATCATCGACTTCGACGAATACGGCGTGGCCAGCACCCCGTTCCGGTCCAGCGCGATCACCCCGCCGGTGCCGTTCGCGGCCGGAACCTCTTCGCGGACGACCTTCTCCGCGGCCTGCCGCACCGGCATGCGCCCGTGCTCCATCAGCGCCGAGATCTCATGCGCCGCCGACGTCCGGATGAAGCTCTCCCCGGTGCCGGTGCAGGAGATCGCGGCGGTCGCGTTCTTCGCGTAGGTGCCCGCGCCGAGCAGCGGGGAGTCGCCGATCCGGCCGACGAGCTTGTTGGTCAGCCCGCCGGTCGAGGTGGCCGCCGCCAGATCGCCCGCGCCGTCCAGGGCCACCGCGCCGACCGTGCCGAACTGCAGCTTCTCCCGGTTCGGATCGTTCTTCTTGGCCTCCAGCAACTCCTTCCAGCGGCGCTCGGTGAAGAAGTAGTCCTGCGGCACGGTGGTCACGCCCTGCTCCCGCGCGAACATCTCCGCGCCCTGCCCGGCCATCAGCACGTGCGGGCTCTTGTCCATCACCAGCCGGGCCAGCGAGATCGGGTTCTTGATGTGCTGGACCCCGGCGACCGCACCGCCCCGCAGATCGCGGCCCCGCATCACCGAAGCGTCCAGTTCGTGCTGCGCGTCGGTGTTGAACACCGCACCCTTGCCCGCGTTGAACAGCCCGGAATCCTCCATGTTCCGCACCGCGGCCTCGGTGCCGTCCAGGCTGGACCCGCCGGACCGCAACACCTTGAACCCGGCTTCGAGCGCGGCGCGCAACACCTGCCGGTAGGTCTCCTCCTGCTCCGGCGGCACCGCGGTCCCGGCCCCGCCGTGAATCGCCAGCACCACACGATCCCGTTGTCCCGCAACGGGATCCGCCGCCTGTCCCGATCCGGGGAGCAGCACTCCGGCCGCCACCGCGAGCGTCGCCGCCGCGAGAATCCGGCCACGTCCGAGCTTGCGCATCAGGTCTCCTCCGTGGTTCGCACGCCTCAATCGCCGAGGTCATCGTCTCGGCGGCGACCCGGTCCCGGAAGGGCCGATCGGCGGAAGGAGCCCGGCTTCAGCCGGTCGCGATCACCATGAACAGGCGGGTGTTCAGGGTTTCCATCACTTCCCGGGGCAGCTCGGCGACCTGCTCGCGCAGCGTGCGTTTCGGCACGTGGTCGAGCCGGGTGTAGGCGATGCGCAGCCCGTCCGGGGACGTGATCTCCAGCGGCTCCGGACGGTCCACGATCTCCATGGTGATCACATAGGGGACGTCGTCCAGGTCGTTGAACATGTCCCCGCTGTAGATCAGCACTCGGCGCGGCTGCCCGCCCGCCACCGTCCAGACCTGACCCCTACGCGGCTGAGGAGCCACGGTCCCGTTCGACCTGGGCGCGCAGTTCCTGGCGGCGCTGGTGAGCTTCCTTCTCCGCCGCCACGGCTTCGGGACGCGCCGCCCACCAGTCGTTGGCCCGCTCGCAGAGCCGGCGGAACGCCTCGCGTTCGACGGCGGCGACGATCCACGCGTGCAGGTCCGTTCCCGCCTCCGCGGCACAGGCCTCGAGCTGGGCATGGGTGTCGTCGGAAAGCGTCAACGCGAGCCGTTTCGACATCGCGTCACTATAAGACGCCACCGGACGCCACGCCGGGAGGACACACCTAACCCGCCTCCGGCAGCACGTCCCCGGCGAACCGCGCGTCCACGTCGCCGGTCTCGCCGAGGCGCGCGGCGCGGCGGCCGAACACGAAGACGTAGGCCAGGAAGGCGACCTCGGCCAGCACGCCGATGCCGATCCGCGCCCAGGTGGGCCAGCCGGACGGGGTCACGAAAGCCTCGATCACGCCGGACACCAGCAGGACACCGGCCAGCCCGAGCGCGAGCGCGACGACCGCGCGGCCCTCCTGGGCGAGCGCCACCGCGCGCGAGCGGCGGCCGGGGCTGAGCACCGCCCAGCCGAGCCGCAGCCCGGCGCCGGCCGCGACGAAGACCGCGGTCAGCTCCAGCAGGCCGTGCGGGATCAGCAGGCCGAAGAACAGGTCACCACGCCCGGCCCCGCTCATCAGGCCGATGCCGACGCCGAGGTTGAGCGCGTTCTGCCAGAGCGCGAGCACGACCGGAATCCCGGCGAGCACGCCCAGGAGCAGGCAGGTGGCCGCGACCCAGGCGTTGTTGGTCCAGACCTGCGCGGCGAACGAGCCCGCGGGATTGCTCGAGTAGTACGCCTCGTACGCGCCACCCGGTTCGGTGAGTTTGCGGATCTCGTCCGGGGCCGCGATGGTCGCCTGCACCTGCTGGTCGCCGGCCACCCAGGCGCCGAGCACGCCGGTCACCAGCAGGGTCAGCACGGCGGTCGGCACCCACCAGCGCCAGCTGCGGTACACCGCCGCCGGGAAACGCCGGGAGAAGAACAGCCCGAACTCGCGCCACGCCGGGCTGTGCGTCCCGGTC
Organism: Amycolatopsis anabasis; assembly: GCF_009765355.1. Taxonomy (GTDB): domain Bacteria; phylum Actinomycetota; class Actinomycetes; order Mycobacteriales; family Pseudonocardiaceae; genus Amycolatopsis; species Amycolatopsis anabasis. The sequence goes on from NZ_VTHK01000010.1 coordinate 162,106, forward strand.
ACCGCGGACCGCGCGCGCACGACCAGCCCGGAGAGCCAGGACAGCAGTGCCGGATCCGGGGCCACCGAGCGCACGATCGACAGGTGGGTCGCGGCGCGCTGGTAGAGCGTGACCAGTTCGTCGGCCTCGGGGCCGGGCAGGGTGGCGCTGCGTCGGGTCAGCTCGTCCAGCCGCTGCCATTCGGCACGGTGGCTGGCGACGAACACGTCCACGTCCACGCGGTACCTCCCGGTCGATTTCCTGGGGTCAACCTTAGGCGGACCTGGGCGGACGGGTTTTGTCGGTGGTGCGTGCCATCCTTCGGAGCAAGGTGATTGGTCCTTCGAGGAAGAGGGGGTGGGAGATGTAAGCAAGGCCTCGCGACTTCGGCCTTTCCGGCCGTCGCCGGGTACTAGAGTTCGCGTCGTGCAGCCTGAGTCCGAACTCGTCACCGGGGATGCCGTGGTGCTGGAGCTCCGGCTCGCCACGCTCGCCAGCCGCGGCGTTGCCTTCGCCCTGGACGTACTGGTGCAGTTCGCCGCGCTGTTCCTGTTCTTCCTGGTGCTGGGCGCCGTCGGCTTCGCCGACCAGGCGCTCGCGATCGCGGTGATGCTGACGCTGTTCGTCCTGGTGCGGGTCGGCTATCCGGTGATCTTCGAGACGCTCGCCGGTGGGCGGACGCTGGGCAAGATGGCGCTCGGGCTGCGGGTCGTCCGGGACGACGGCGGGCCGATCCGGTTCCGGCACGCGCTCGCCCGCGGGCTCGCCGGTGCGATCGTCGACTTCGGTCCGGTGCTGCTGTGGAGCGCGGTGGCGATCGTGGTGTCGTTGTGCTCGGGCAAGTCCAAGCGGGTCGGGGATTTCCTCGCGGGCACGGTGGTGATCAGGGAGCGGGTGCCGCAGGCGTCGGCTCCGATGCTGATGATGCCGCCGCCACTGGCCCCCTGGGCGTCCCAGCTCGACCTGTCCGGGCTGAACGACGACCTGGCGCTGGCCATCCGGCAGTACCTGGGACGGATGGCCGAACTGCGCCCGGAGGCCCGCGACGCGCTGGGCTACCAGCTGGCGCAGGAGGTGGGCGCACGCCTGAACGCACCGCTTCCGCCGGGGGTGCCGGTCTGGGCGTACCTGACCGCGATCCTCGCCGAGCGGCGAGCGCGCGACCAGGCCCGGATGCTCGGCTACGCACCGGCGGCGGGGGTCCAGCCGGGTGGGATGCCGCCTTACAGGCAGCAGCCGACCGCGCCGGGGACGGGAAGCGGGTGGGCGCCACCCGCGCCGGATCCGGGCCACGGTTGGGCGCCATCGGCGACGGATCGGGGGCACGGTTGGGCGCGGCCACCGGAGGGTTCGCGGCCGGAAGGGGCCGCGCCGGAGCAGCCGGTCGTGGAGAACCCGTTCACGCCGCCGAGCTGAGCCGTTCCGCGGGTCAGCTCACGTCACCGCTGGACGCGGCGAACGTGTTGCACGACGAGGTGCGGTTGCTCTTCGCGCCCGCACGCCACCAGCCGGCGTAGTGCGCGTTGGTGCCGTGGTCGCGGGTGCCGGATGTGTTGTCGCCCCGGGTTTCCTGGTCGTTCCAGGCCGTGTCGAACACTTTCTGCGTCACGGTGCCGCCCCGGTTCGCGGTCGAGCCGAGGTACATGCCGGAGAAGCACTGCGCCTGCAACTCCTTGCGGCGCGCCATTTCCAGACCGGCGGCCGAGTTCTGCCCGGCGTCGTAGATGACGTTCCAGGCGGCGGTCATCAACCCGGTCAGGTCCTGGACGTGGTGGCCGTACTCGTGCGCGAACAGGGCGAGGTAGACGCCCGGCTGGTTGCCGTACTGGTCGGTCTGCAGGCCCTGGAACGGCACGTACAGGTGGTCGCGGCAGTAGTAGGCGGCGTAGTTGCGCGTGTTGAAGGTGCCGCAGTCGGTCTGGAAGGTCGCCCCGGTGGGGAAGTGCAGCTTCGGCGCGTGCCAGGGCAGGTTCAGCGCGGTGAGGGTCTGGGACCACTGGGCGTCCAGGCAGCGCGTGGCCGCGGTGAAGAACGCCTCCGACGCGGCGGGATCGCTCGGCCAGCCGGGCAGTGCGCACGGCGCGTTCTGCAAGCCCGCGTTGCGGTTGGTGAGCAGCGGATGATCGGCCAGGGCCAGCACCTGGCGCGGCCCGCTCGGCGCGCTTTCCGTACTGCTGCGCGAGCTGCTGCTGGAGCTGGAGGTGCTGGCGGACGTGCTGGTGCTCGTCTCGGTTTCCGAGGACTCGGTGGTGCTCATCGTGGCCGGGGCGTCGCGGTAGCCCGCATCGGCCACCCGGTCGCGACCCGAGGACGCGAGCCCTACGGCGACCACCACACCGAGGCCGAGCAGGACCACCGCGGCGAGGCAGACCGCGACGATCGGTCCCACGTTGGAGCGCTTCGCGGGGAACGTCCCCGGGCTCTCGAAGGAGCCCCACGGCGGCGGTCCCGGTGGCATGCCCGGCGGGCCGGGTGGCGGCGCCATGGCGTGCGGCGGCGGTAGCGGCTGCGCCGGTCCGGGTACCGACCGGTGCGGCGGCCCTCCGGGCGGGGGATAGCCGCCGGGTGGTGGCCCGGTGGGCGGCGCCGGGTGTTGCCCGCCCGCGGGGCCGAACCGGGTCGCGCCGGAATGCGGGGGCAGGGCCTGGGCGGCCGGGGGCGGCTGGGGTGGAAGCGCGCCCGGCACCGGACGTGGGCCGGGCGGTGGGCGGTTCGGATCCCACGGCCCCTGCGGCTCGGTCATGTGGGTGCTCCCCCAGGGGGCTCGCTTCCGGCGGACCGCACCTGAATACCACAGCGATGGGCTCAGGCGCGGCGGTTCCGCCGGATCACCCCGGTGCCGTGGGGACGATCAGGAGACGTCCCCGGACGAGGACGCCCAGGTGTTGCACTGCTGTGTCCGGTTCTTGCTCGACCCGTGCTGCCACCAGGCGATGTTGTGGTTCGCCGAACCGTGGTCCCGGCGGCCGGTCGGGTTGTAGTCGTCGCCCCGGTTCTGGCTGTTGGCGGCCTCGTTGAAGATGTTCCGGTCCACCGAACCGCCCGCGACCGAGGACGAGCCGACGAACATCCCGGAATAGCACTGCGCCTGCAGTTCGAGCCGCCGGGAAAGTTCCAGCCCGGCCGCGGAGTCGGCGCCCGCTTCGTAGCGCTGTTCGGCGTAGGCGTCCATGACCCCGCTCAGCGTTTCCACGTGGTGGCCGTATTCGTGCGCGAGCATCGCCAGGTACGGCCCGGGGCGGTTGCCCCACTGGTTGAGTTCGATCCGGTCCATGGGCATGTAGATGGTGTTGTTGCGCGGGCAGTAGAACGGTGTGCGCCCGGTGGTGGTGCCCCCGCCGCCGCACGGCGTGGACGATTCCGACACCGAATTCGGCACGGTCAGCCGCGGGCTGGAGAACGGCAGGTTGAACCCGGCGAGCAGCGGCTGCCACACCCGGTCCAGGCACGCGATCGCGCTCTGGAAGAACCGCTGCGCGCTCGCCTGGTCGGTGGCCCACCGGGACAGCGAGCACGCGATGTTCTGCAACCCCGCGGTGCTGCTGGCGAACATCGGGTGGTCGGCCAGCCGTTTCACCGGTTGCGGGCCGCGCGGCCGTTCCGGCTCGTCGTCGGCCGTGCGACGAGTGCTCGATTCGCGGGAGGAGGTCGATTCGTCGGTCTCGCTCGTGGCGGTGTCCGAACTGGACTCCGTGGAACTGGACGACTCTTCGCTGCTGGACGAGGTCGGGTACTCGCTGTACCCGGCGTCGGCGACCCGCTGGTGGCTCGAGCCGGTGAGCCCGACCACCGCCACCACGCCGAGGCCGAGCAGCATGACCGCGGCGAGGCAGACCGCCACGACCGGGCCGGTGCTGGACTTCTTCGCGGGCAACCGTCCGAAGTGGCCGTACCCGAACTGGCCCCAGCCCGGTGGTGGCGGGCCGAAACCGGGCGGCGCGCCGACCGGCCCGGGTGGCGGTGCCACCGCACGCGGCGGCGGCAACGGCTGGGCGGACGGGGGTGGAAGCGGCTGGGCTCCCGGCGGTGGCAACGGCTGGGCCGCGGACGGCGGGAGCGGTTGGGCCGCCGGAGGTGGCAACGGTCGGGCCGCCGGAGGTGGCAACGGTTGGGCTGCCGGAGGTGGGAGCGGTTGGGCCGCTGGAGGCGGAAGCGGCTGGGTGGACGGCGGCGAAGTCGGCTGCGGTCCGGTGGGCGGCCCAGGGGGACGGCCCGGCGGAGGGGATCCGGCGCCGGGTGGCGGCAAGGGTCCGCCCGGTGCGCCCGACGGCCCGGTGGCGCGCGGCGGAACCGGCGTGGCGGGTACGGAGCCGGGCGTGGGCTCGGAGCCGGGGACGGGCCTGGCGCCGCGCGGCGGGAGCGGCCGGGCCGCCGGGGGAGGCAGGGGACGCGCGGCGGGCGGTGGCAGCGGGCGGCCGCCGGTCGGCGGAACCGGTCGCCCGGTGGGCGGCTGGCCGCCTGCCGGGGTGGCCGGGTGGCCGCCTGCCGGAGTGGGCGGCTGACCGCCTGCCGGGGTGGCCGGGTGGCCGCCTGCCGGGGTGGCGGGGTGGCTGCCCGTCGGCGGGTGTGGGTGCGCGCCGGAAGGCGGGCCCGCCGGGCGCCCGGCGCCGTGCGGCCACGGCGGTTGCTGCGTCATCTGTGTCGGATCCCCCGGGAGGTCTTCGGCGCCGCACCCCGATTGGCGTGATCGCGTCCGAAAGCATATGCCGGTGCACTATCGTCTGGCACCGTGTTCAGGAACTTGGGGGTCCTCGCCGCGGCGGCGACGCTCGCCACGGTGAGCGGCCTCGCGGCGCAACCGGTCGGCACCACGCCGACCGGGGAGCCCCCGGCGCCCTCGCGAGCGGATGTGGCGCCGTCCACCGCACCCGACGCGCTGCTCAAGCAGCAGGCGCCCACGGCGCCGGTCGTGGTCGACTCGTTGAAGGTCCAGCGCGACGGCGCGCTCGCGGTCACCGAGAAGATCACCGTGCCCGGCGGGCAGGAACTCGCTCGGCGGGTGCCGTTGCGGGTGCCCGCCGACGACGACCGCGACCGGATCTACACGGTCCGCGACGCGAAGGCCGAGGGCGCCGCCACCGTGGAGACCGCCGACGGGCAGTTCGTCGTCCACGCGCGCGGCGGCGAGTCCACGGTCACCTACACCGTGGACGGCGCGGTCGCCGATCTCGCCGATCAGCAGCAGGTTCGCTGGCAGGTCGCCAGCGGCTGGGACGCCGACCTGTCCCGCCTCCAGGTCTCCTTCATCGCGCCCGCGCAATCGTCCACAACGGACTGTTTCGCCGGGCCGATCGGGTCCAGCGCGCGGTGCACGCTCGCCGAGGTCGACCACACCGGGATCGTGCGGGTCGACCAGGACGGAGTGCGGGCGGGCGACCGGGTGGACCTGGTGGTCGGCCTGCCCGCGGGCACCGTGCCCGCGAACGCCCGCTTCGAACAGGTCGCGTCGGTGGCCACCGCGTTCGCGCTGACCCCGGTCACCGCGATCGGCCTCGGCATCCTGGTGCTGCTCCTGGCCGCCGGATTCGCCGTGCTCTGGTGGCTGCGCCGCCGCGACGCCCGCGCGCTCGCCGCCGGGTCCGGTCCGGTCGAGGTCCTGATGCGCGACGGCGACCGGGTCTCCTTCGCCTCGCCCGACGGCGTCCTGCCGGGCCAGGTCGGCACGGTCGTGGACGGCACGGTCGACGTGGTCGACGTCAGCGCGACCGTGGTCGATCTCGCGGTGCGCAACTACCTCTGGCTCGCCGAGATCCCCGGCCCGAACGGCTTCGCCGATTGGCAGCTGTCCCGCCGCAACCCGCCCGACGAGCACCTGCACGACTTCGAACGCGCGGTCTTCGAAACCCTGCTGCCCGCCGGCCGGGACACCGCCCTGCTCTCCGAACTCCGCTCCGGCGGCGCCCTCGACCTGACCCCGGTCCGCGAAGCGATGTACGCCGACGTGGTCCGCCAGCGCTGGTTCACCCGCCGCCCGGATCTCGGCCGGAATTCCTTGACCTGGGCGGGAATCGCGGTCGCCGCCCTGGGCGTGCTCGGCACCGCCGCGCTCGCGTTCACCGTCGGCCACGCGCTGCTCGGCGTCGCGGTGGCCCTCGCCGGGATCGCGCTCGCCGCCGGGGCGAGCTGGCTGCCGTCCCGGACCGCCCGCGGCCGCCTGCTCGCGGGCCAGGTCCGCGGCCTGCTGCAGTACCTGCACACCGCCGATCCGGTGGCGATTCCGCCCGCCGACCGGGAAATGGTGTTCTCCCGGTCCCTGCCCTACGCGGTCGTCCTCGGCGAGACCGAGCGCTGGCTCGAGGCCTTCGCGGCCCTCGATCCGGCCGCGGACGGATCCCCGGGGCTGTACTGGTTCGGCGGCCTCGAGGGCGACGCGAACCTCCAGCGCTTCCGGAGCCACTTCCCGGCCTTCCTCACCGCCCTGGACGGCCTGCTCGCCGAAGCGGGCCACCTGCGTTCGATCCGCCCCACCGGCGACCCGGTCCCCGCGTAGCCCGTGCGGCGGCTCGTCCTCCCGGCCGTGCTCGTCCTGATCGGCCTGCTCGCCCCGCCGGGAGCGGCCGCCCAGGACCAACCGCCCGTACCCGGATTGCCGCAGAGCGCGGAGATCGCGCTGAAACTGGAACGCGACGGCGCGCTCTCGGTCACCGAAGCCGTTTCGGTGCCCGAAGGCACGCGGATGAACCGTCGGGTGCCGCTGCGCCTCCCGGCCGGGAACGACCGCGACCGCGTGCTTTCCGTCCGCGACATCGCCATCGAAGGCCGCGGTGACGCCCAGGTCGCCGAGGACGCGTTCACCGTGCGGCTCGACGGCGGCACGGCGCTCGTGCGGTACACAGTGGACGGTGTAGTCGGTGACGTCGACGGGCTGCCGACCGTGCGCTGGCGGATCGCCGGGGGCTGGGACACCCCGCTCAACCTGGTGCGCGGTTCGTTCGCGGCGCCGAAGATCCCGCGCACGGTCCGGTGCGCGGCCGGGCCCGAAGGCGGCGAGCGGACCTGCGACGCGGCGCAGTTCGACCACGCCGGGCTCACCCGGTTCACCCAGCAGAACCTCGCCGCGGGCGACCGGATGGACCTCACCGTCGAACTGCCCGGCGGCACGGTCCCCGCGAACGAACGGCTCGAGCCCGCGGACACCGTGGCCGGAGCGTTCCTGCTCACGGCGCCGGTCGCCTGGACCTGGGGCGGGTTCGCGGTGCTGCTGCTCGCGGGCCTGCTGGTCGCGCTCTGGCTGCGGCAGCGGGACGCGCGTCCGGGCGCCCCGCTCCCGGTCGACGAACTCGCCGCGGACGGGGTGTTCGCGTCCCCGGAAGGCGTGCTGCCCGGTCAGGTCGGCGCGGTGCTGTCCGGCCGGGCGGGCACCCTGGACCTCGCGGCGACCGTGCTCGACCTCGCCGTGCGCAACTACCTGTGGGTGGCCCCGGTGCCGGGCGAGCTGCCGGACTGGACCCTGACCCGCCGCAACCCGGCGGACGACCAGCTCACCGGCTACGAACGGATCGTCTTCGAGACGCTGTTCGCCGGTGGCGACTCGATCACGCTCTCCGGACTGCGCGCGGCCGGGGGCATCGACCTCGCCGCCGTGCGCGATCCGCTGCACGACGAGCTCGTGCGGCGGCGCTGGTTCGCCCGCCGCGGCCGCTGGCTCCGGGCCGGGGTCCGGGTGGCCTGCTGGGGCGTGTTCCTCACCGTCCTGCTCGCCCTCACCGTGGGCTACGCGCAGCTCGGCCTGGTCGTCCTCGCCGCGGGCGGGGCGCTCGCGCTCGGCGGGCGCCTGCTCCCGGCGCGCACCGAACGCGGGCGGATCCTGCGCCGCAGGCTGCTCGGCCTGCACGACCGGCTCCGCGCCCCGCGGGTCCGCGGAGTGGGAAAACCCGAACGCGAACTGGTGTTCTCCCGCGGCCTGCCGTACGCGCTCGTCCTCGGCGAGGCGCCCGCCTGGATCGCCGCGTTCGGCGAGCTGAAGCGCCCCCCGGCGGTGTACTGGTACGCCCTCGGCGAACACGAGAACGGGGACGAGCTCGCCGGGGCGGGCGAGTTCGCCGCCCTCCTGCCCGGGGCGATCTCGGGCACGCGCCCGCGCGTGCGCACCAGCCCGTAGGGTGGACGCCATGGCCGCACCCGAGCTCATTCGATACACCCTCGACAACGGTCTGCGCGTGGTGCTCGCGCCCGACGCGACCGCGCCGGTGGTCGGCGTCTCCGTGCACTACGACGTCGGCTTCCGCTCCGAACCGGAGGGACGCACCGGCTTCGCGCACCTGTTCGAGCACCTGATGTTCCAGGGCAGCGAGAGCCTGGAGAAACTCGCGCACTTCCGGCACGTCCAGTCCAGCGGCGGGACCTTCAACGGGTCCACGCATCCGGACTACACCGACTACTTCGAGGTGCTGCCATCGGCCGCGCTGGAGCGCGCGCTGTTCCTCGAGGCCGACCGGATGCGCGCCCCCAAGCTGACGCCGGAGAACCTGGCCAACCAGATCGACGTGGTCAAGGAGGAGATCCGGCTCAACGTGCTGAACCGGCCCTACGGCGGGTTCCCGTGGATCCTGCTCCCGCCGGTGCTGTACTCCACGTTCCCCAACGCGCACAACGGGTACGGCGACTTCACCGATCTCGAGCAGGCTTCCCTGGACGACTGCGCGGCCTTCTTCGACACGTTCTACGCCCCGGCGAACGCGGTGCTCACCGTCGCCGGGGACTTCGCCATCGACCGCGCGCGCGAGCTGATCGAGAAGCACTTCGGCGACGTGCCGGCGCGCCCGGCGCCGCCGCGCCGCTCGTTCGCCGAACCGCCGCCCGCCGGTGAGCTGCGCGGCACGCACGCCGATCCGCACGCGCCGCTGCCCGCGCTGGCGGTCGGCTACCGGATGCCGGACCCGATCAACGAACTCGACGGCTACCTCGCCCATCTCGTGCTCGCCGGGGTCCTCTCCGACGGCGACGGATCCCGCCTGCAGCAGCGGCTGGTGCACCGCGAGCCGCTGGTCACCGACGTGGGTGCCGGGGCCGGGCTGTTCGGCCCGTTCGAGGCGCGCGATCCGGACACCTTCACGATCACCGCGATCCACCCGGCGGAGGTTTCCGCGGACCGGCTGCTGACCGCGGTCGACGAGGAGCTGGACAAGCTCGCCACCACCCCGCCGGACGCCGAGGAACTGGCGAAGGTGACCGCGCGCTGGAGCGCGAGCGTGCACTCCGAACACGACCGGCTGGTGTCGCGGACCCTCGCGCTCGGCGCGTTCGAACTGCTCTACGGCGATCCCGCGCTGGTCTACCAGCTCACCGACCGGATGGCCGCGGTCACCTCGGCGGACGTCGCCGCGGCCGCCAAGGCCCTGCGCCCGGATTCCCGTGCGGTGCTGGTGATCGAGCCCGGAAATGGAGGCAAGTAGCAGTGACTTCAGTGGATCACCGCAGCGCGGAGGAGATCGGCCGGACCGCGGCCGGGCCGCGCCCGGTCCCGCCGCTGGGCGAGCAGAAGGCGGCCGCCGATCTGTCCCATGTGGACACCGTGCTGGCCAACGGCCTGCGCGTGCTCGCGGTGCGCAAGGCGACCGTGCCGCTGGTCGAACTCCGGATGTGGATTCCCTTCGGGGGCACCGATCGGCTGCATCCGGCGACCGCCGAGGTGCTCGCCGAGACCATGCTCACCGGCACCGCCCGGCGCGACCGGATCGCGATCGACACCGAGCTCGCGCTGATCGGCGGCGAGCTGGGCACCGTCGTCGACCCGGAGCGGCTCGCGTTGAGCGGCAGCGCGCTGTCGGGCGGCCTGCCCACCCTGCTGGACGTGCTCGGTGACGTGCTCACCTCGGCGTCCTATGTGGACACCGAGGTGGCGCGGGAGTCGGCGCGGCTGATCGAGCGGCTGGCGATCGCGCGCACCCAGCCCCGCACGATCGCCCGGGAAGCCCTGCAGAAGCACCGCTACGGCGATCATCCGGCGACCCGCGAGGTGCCCGAGCCCGACGACGTGGCCCAGGTCGATCCGGAGCGGGTCCGGCGGCTGCACGCGGATTCGGTGCTGCCGCGCGGTTCGATCCTGGTGCTCGTCGGTGACGTGGACCCGGAGCGGGCCGTCGCGGACGTCGAGCGGGCGCTCGGCGGCTGGGCGTCCGACCGGGCCGCCACCCCGCTGCCGGAACTGCCCGTGCTGCCCGGCGGCGACCTGCTGCTGGTGCCGCGGGCCGGTGCGGTGCAGTCGCAGATCCGGCTGTCGGCGCAGACGCTGCCGCGGACCGATCCGCGGTACCCGGCGCTGCAACTGGCGAACCTGGCGTTCGGCGGGTACTTCTCCTCGCGGCTGGTGGAGAACATCCGCGAGGACAAGGGATACACCTACAGCGCGCATTCCGGGTTCGAGTTCAGCGACGGCAGCGCCGTGGTGAACGTGGACGCGGACACCGCGAACGAGGTGACCGCGGCCGCGCTGCTGGAGACCCGGTACGAACTCGGGCGGCTCGGCCTGGTGCCGCCGACCGAGGAGGAGGTGGAATCGGTGCGGCAGTACGCGATCGGCTCGCTGCTCATCGGGACCTCCTCGCAGGCCGGGCTGGCCAGCCAGCTCTCGGCGCTGTCGGCGTACGGCCTCGGCGCGGAATGGCTGGCCGAGCACCCGGCCCGGCTGGCCCGGGTCACCCGCGACGAGGTGGCCGCGGCCGCGCTGGAGTTCTTCGCGCCCAGCAAGTTCACCGGGGTCGTGATCGGGGACGCCGACGTCCTCGCGCCGCAACTGACCGCGCTCGGCGGGGTGCGCGTGGGGGAGCCCGGCACGCGATGAGCACGCCGTTTCGGCTCGGCGCCCTGCCGACGCTTTCGCGGTCCACTGTGGACCGTCAGGAAACCTTGCGCACCAACCCCGAACGGCTGCACGCGCGCTGGCCGGACGCCCGCGTCGTGCTGCTCTCGGACGAGGGCCGCACCCCGGTCCGCCGGGGAGAGGACGCGCTCGCGACCCGCAAGGCGCTGAGCTTCGGCGACGCCCCGCCCGAGGACGCGGTGTTCCTCGGGCAGTGGCAGGACACCGACTACTGGACCCTGCCGGGCGATCCCGGGGGCGCGGGCGAAACCGTGCGGATCCGCGGGAGCTGGGGCTTCTGGGAGGAGGCGCCCGAGGTCGACGGCGAGGTGTGGGTCGAGCTGCGCGGGCACGGCGACCTGCTCGACGACACCTCGGCGGGCCTGTTCACCACCGCCCAGGCACTGCGCAACTGGCGCCGCGGCGCGCGGTTCTGCACGCGCTGCGGTGGCGCCACCGAACTCGTCCAGTTCGGCTGGGCGTCGAAGTGCGTGCAGTGCGGCCGCGAGGAGTACCCGCGGACCGATCCGGCGGTGATCTGCCTGGTGCACGACGACGTCGGCGTGAACGGCGAGCACGTCCTGCTGGCCCGGCAGCCGATCTGGCCGGAGAACCGGTTCTCGATCCTCGCCGGGTTCGTCGAGGCGGGCGAATCGCTGGAAGGCTGCGTCGTGCGGGAGATCCGCGAGGAGGTCGGCGTCGAGGTCCGGGATGCCCGGTACCTGGGCAGCCAGCCGTGGCCGTTCCCGCGGTCGATCATGCTCGGGTTCGCCGCCCGCGCCGACGCGGGAGCGCCGCTGCGCCCCGCCGACGGGGAGATCGAGCAGGCGCACTGGGTTTCGCGTGCGGAGGTCCGCGCGGCCTTCGAGAACAGCCAGCTGCGTTCCGGCGACGCGGTGCCCACCCCGATCGGCGGCGGCGCGGCGAACCTGATCCTGCCCGGCAACTCCTCGATCGCCCGCGTGATGCTGGAAGCCTGGTCCCGCGCGGAACCCTGATGGGTCGTGAGTGTTCAGACCGGTTCTAACCGGCCTAGCCGCTCACGACCCCCAGAACCCGGTTCCCCTGCCCGTGCTGGGGCAGGTGGGGTCAACGCACGTACCGGAACCGCCAACCTGCCCGGGCCGGGCGGGTTGACCGTTGGCGCGCGTGTGCTGGCGGTTCCGGTACGGGCGTGTGAGACGGGAGACGATAAGGCGCGAGCCCCGGCGACTCGGCGCCAAGAGTGTCGTCCCGCGCGGAACCCTAGAGCAGGGCGCCCAGGGGCAGGATGAGGGCGATGGCGACCACGGAGATCACCGTCTCCATGATCGACCAGCTCTTCAGCGTCTGGCCCACGGAAAGGCCGAAGTACTCCTTCACCAGCCAGAAACCGGCGTCGTTGACGTGCGAGAAGAACAGCGAGCCCGCGCCGATCGCCAGCACCAGCAACGCGCTGTGCGTCGGGTCCAGGGTCGCCGCCAGCGGCGCCACGATGCCCGCGGCGGACACCGTCGCCACGGTCGCGGAGCCGGTCGCCAGCCGGATCGCCACGGCGACCAGCCAGCCCAGCAGCAGCGGCGAGAAGTTCGCCCCGGTCGCCAGCCGGGTGATCACGTCCCCGACGCCCGCGTCCACCAGGGTCTGCTTGAAACCGCCGCCCGCGCCGACGATCAGCAGGATCCCGGCGATCGGCCCCAGCGCGGAGGAAAGCGTGTCCGACAACCGGTTCCGGTCGAAACCGGCGGCGCGGCCCAGGGTGAACAGGCCGAGCAGCACCGCGGCCAGCAGCGCGACGAGCGGGTCGCCGATGAAGTCGAGCACGCGGCGGAGGTGACTTTCCTTGGCCAGCAGGATGTCCGAGAGCGCCTTGGCCAGCATGAGGACCACCGGCAGCAGCACGGTGGCCACTGTGGACAGAAAGCCGGGCTGCCGGTCGCGCTTTTCCGATCGGCCCTCCGGGACCAGGTGCGCGGGCGGGGTCGCGTGCGGCACCATCCGGGCGGCGACCCGGCCGAACAGCGGGCCCGCGATGATCACCGTCGGCACCGCGACCAGCACGCCGAGCGCCAGCGTGATGCCGATGTTCGCGTTGAGCGCCCCGGCCGCGGCCAGCGGGCCCGGATGCGGCGGGACCAGCCCGTGCAGCACCGACAGCCCGGCCAGCGCCGGAATTCCCAGCAGCAGCAACGGTTGCCCGCTGCGCTTGGCCACCAGCAGCACCACCGGGATGAGCAGCACCAGCCCGATCTCGAAGAACATCGGCAACCCGAGCAGCGCGGCCACCAGGGCCATCGCCCAGGGCAGCGTCCGGCGGCCCGCGCGGTTCAGGATCGTGTCCACGATCTGTTCCGCGCCACCGGAATCGGCGAGCAACTTGCCGAGCATCGCGCCCAGCGCGATCAGCACCCCGACCGACGCGACCGTCGACCCCACGCCGTTGGTGAAGCTCTTGATCAGCTTGTCCACCGGCATCCCGGCGACCAGGCCGAGCAGCCCGGAACTCAGGATCAGCGCGAGCAGCGGGTGCAGTTTGAGCCGGGTGATCAGGACGACGATGAGCGCGATCGCGAGGACGGTCGCACCGATCAACCGGGTGTCGTGCCCGGTCCAGCCGGCGGCGATGACGGTCATGGACGCTCCTTCCGAAACGCGATGAGCGCGGTCCGCACCAACTCGTCCGCCGGGCGGGTGATGTCCACGGTGATCCCGGATTCGTCGTCCCGCAGCGGTTGCAGGGTGGCGAGCTGGGAGTCCAAAAGGGACACCGGCATGAAGTGCCCGGACCGGGTCTTCATCCGTTCGGCGAGCAGATCGCGGGGCCCGTCCAGGTGCAGGAACCAGACGCGGCCCCCGGAGCGCAGGATGTCGCGGTAACTCCGCTTCAGCGCCGACGAGGTGACCACGCCGCCGGTCTCCTGGTGGGCGGCGATCCAGTCGGCGATGGCGTGCAGCCACGGCCGGCGGTCCTCGTCGGTCAGGGCCACGCCCGAACTCATCTTGGCGATGTTCGAGGCCGGGTGGAACGAGTCCGCCTCGGCGTATTCCACGCCCAGTTCCGCCGCGAGGGACGTGCCGACCGTGGTCTTGCCCGATCCGGACACACCCATCACCACGATGACGGTCATGGCTCCTCCTGACCTCGATGTCGCCGCAGAGTCAAACTCAAAAGTACTACTTAATCAAGAACAGGTACTACTTAATCGAATAAGGGGTATAGGGTCGGTGAGGTGGCAGACGGCAGGCACGAGCAGGTGCTGGACGCCCTGGGGACCACCATCGCCTGCGGCGACCTCCCGCCGGGCTCGGTGTTGCGGCTGGAGGAACTCCAGGCGCGGTTCGGGGTTTCCCGCACGGTCGCGCGCGAGGTGGTCCGGACCCTGGAGGCCATGCGGCTGACCAGCAGCCGGCGCCGCGTGGGCGTCACCGTGCAGGACCCGATCGAGTGGAATCACTACGACCCGCGGCTGATCCGCTGGCAGCTCGACGGCGCCGGGCGGCAGGCCGCGCTGCGCACGCTCACCGAACTGCGCTCGGCGGTGGAACCGAGCGCGGCGCGGTTCGCCGCGTTGCGGGCCACCCCGGAGGAGCGCGGGCAGCTCCGGGCGCTGGCGGCCCGGCTGGAGGGCACGGCGCGGGCCCGGGATCTGCAGACCTTCCTCAGCCACGACATCGCCTTCCATCATCTGGTGCTCGGCGCGTCTCGCAACCCGATGTTCGCCCAGCTCTCGGCCGTGGTCGCCGAGGTGCTCACCGGCCGCACCGGCCACGGGCTGATGCCCGACGAACCGCAACCGGAGGCGGTCGCGCTGCACGTCGAGGTGGCCGCCTCGATCGACGCGGGCGACGGGGACCGGGCCGAGCGGGCGATGCGGGACATCGTGGTGCAGGCACGCGACGAGATGGCCGCGCTGTTCGAGTAACCTCCCCGCAGAGACCATCGACTTGGGGAGCCACGGTGAGCGCGGCACGCGCGATCGGACTGTTGCTGGGGGTGGCCGCGGACGGGGTGATCGGCGACCCGAAACGGGGTCGTCCGGTGGCCGGAATCGCCCGCGTGGCCCGTGTCCTGGAGAGCAAACTGCCCGCCGACCGGCGGCTGGCCGGTGCGGTGCACGCGGGCGGCCTCGCCGGGGGCGCGGTGCTCCTCGGCGTGGCCGCCGAACGGCTGGGCCGCCGCGGCCCGGTGTCGCAGGCGCTCGCCACCGCGGTGACCACCTGGGCCGTCCTCGGCGGGGCCGGGCTGGCGCAGGACGGCACCGCGCTGGCCCGCGACCTGGAGGAAGGCGAGCTCCAGCAGGCGCGCGAGACCCTGGCCCACCTCGATCCGCGCACCACCGATTCGCTGGACCTGCGCGCGCTGTCCCGCGCCTCGGTCGAGGCGGTCGCGCAGAACACCTCGGACGTCGTGGTCGCGCCGCTGTTCTGGGGCGCGGTCGCCGGGGCGCCGGGGTTGATCGGCGCGCGCACGGTCAGCCTGCTGCGGCGGCTGCTCGGGCACCGCTCCCGGCCGTTCGGCTGGTTCGCGGCCCGGCTGGACGACGTGGTCAGCCTGGCGCCGACCCGGTTCGCCGCCCTGCTCACCACGATCGCCGCGCCGGTGGTCGGCGGTTCGGCCGGGGGCGCCTGGCGGGCGTGGCGCCGGGACACGATCGCCCACCCGGCCCCGAACGAGGGCCGGGTGGAAGCCGCCTTCGCCGGGGCGCTGGAGATCCGGCTCGGCGGGCGGACCGTCTACCCGCACGGCGTGGAGGAGCTGCCGGTCCTCGGCGACGGCCGCAACCCCGACGCCGGCCACGTGACCCGCGCGGTCGAACTGTCCCGGGTGGTCGGCTGGCTGGCCGGGGCGAGCACGGCCGTCCTGGCCACCCTCACCGCCCTCCGCCGCCGCTGACCCCGCGAGTCGCACACTCAGCCAAGCGAGTCGCACACTCGGGTAAGCGAACTACACACTCGGGTAAGCGAATTGCACGCTCGGGTAAGCGAGTTGCACATTGAGGTTTCTCGATGGGCTTCTCGGATAGTGCTCGGGGGCACCCAATGCGGCGTTGGGCGCGCAGTCCCCCGTTTCGGACGTGCGAGTTCCCCATTTCGGTAGGCGAGTTCCACACCCGGGCACCGGCGAGCACGGTGCGAAGCCGCATACCGAGGAAACCTCAATGTGTAACTCGCGTGCGGGAATGTGTAGTTCGCGTGCCCGAGTGTGTATTTCGGGTGCCGGGGCGTGGAACTCAGGTGCGGACTTGGTGGTCTTCGGCGGCTTCGTCTTCGGCGAGGATCTGGGCCACCGACTTCCGGCGCTCGCGGGAGGGTTTCGGGGACGTCAGCGCCCCGCCCGGTTTGAGTTCGCGCACGGTGAAGTACAACCAGCCCAGGATCGCCATGGTCCCGAAGGCGATCCACTGCAGCGCGTAGGAGAAGAAGGGGCCCGAGTCCGTCTGCGGCAGCGGCAGCGCGCCGAGCACGCCCGGCTGGCCGTCGTCGAGCTGGAAGTAGCCGGGCCGGATGCCCAGCCCGCTGGCCCGGGCGACCACCCGCGAATCCACGGTGTAGCTGTGCAGCTTCCCGTCGGTGGACTCGTCGGCGAAGGCGTCCCGGTTCTTCGGGTCGTTCTCGTCGACCCGGATGCGGGCGACCAGCGGAACCTCCCCGGCCGGGGGCGCCGCGTACGGCGGCACCCGGGTCCGGGAATCCGGGCGCACGTAACCCCGGTCGACCAGGATCACCTGGCCGCCGGTGGTGCGGAACGGGGTGAGCACCTCGAACGCCGGTTCGCCCTGCACGGTCCGCAGCCGCGCGACGACCTCACCCTGGGGCAGGTAGCTGCCGGTCACCGTCACGCGGTCCCACTGCGTGCTCCCGTCCGGCGCGACCCCCGGGGGCAGCACCTCGGCGAGCGGCCGCGGCTGCGCGGTGAAGGACGCCTGCAAGGCGGCGTTCTGCGCCGACCGCTCGTCGTCCCGGCGGAACTGCCAGGGCGCGAGCAGCGTGTAGCACGCGATGGCGAACGTGAACACCACCAGCGTGAGCGCCAGCCAGCTCGGCCGGAGCAGGAACTTCAACCGCACCCCTCAACGGTAGGCCGTCCCGCGAACCCGCGTCACAGAGCCCCGCGCGCGGCCGACAGCGCCTGCCCGGCGTACGAGCCGCCGAACACCGCCGCGTGCACCAGGATCGGGAAGAGCTGGTGCAGTCCGGTCCGGTCCCGCCAGCCCGCGGCGAGCGGCGTGCCCGCGTCCGCCGCGGCTTCGGCGTAGGCCCCGAGGATGCGGGCCACGTGCGGGGTGCCGAACAGCTGGAGCATCGCGAGATCGCCCTCGCGGTGACCGCCGTGCGCGGCCGGGTCGATCAGCCACACCCGGCCGTCACCGGCCCAGTGCACGTTGCCGCTCCACGCGTCGCCGTGCAGGCGCGCGGGCGGTTCCGGCGGTCCGGCCAGCTCCGGCAGCCGCGCGCACAGCTCGTCGAAGACGGCCACCTCTTCCGTGCCGAACAGGCCCTGGTCGGCGCACATTCGCACGTACGGCTCGATCCGGTGTGCCGCGTAGAACTCCGCCCAGTCGCCGCACGGCTCGTTGCGCATCGGGGCCAGGCCCATCCACGCGTCGGCCGGGCCACCGGGCGGCGGGCAGCCGAAGGCGGGCGCACCGCGCCGGTGCAGCGCGGCCAGGCCGCGGCCGAACTCCTCGGCGGCGGCCCGGGTGGACGGTCCGGCGGGCACGTACTGCAGCACCAGCCACTCGTCGTCCCGCGTGTGCACCCGGGGGACCGGCACGTCACCGTGCTCGCCGAGCCAGCGCAGCCCGGCTGCCTCGGCGGCGGTCGCCCCCGCACCGGCGCCCCGCTTGGCGATCACCACGTCGTGGTCGGCGAGCGTCACCAGGAACACCGAGCCACCGGCCTGGCGGACCCCGGAGACCGGCACGCCGCGCAGGCGTTCGACGGCCTCCTTCGCGTTCATCGGTGCTCGCGAACCCAGTCGAGCAGGCCGGGCACGGCTCGTTCGATCATGCCGAGCACCTCGTCGAAACCCTGCTCACCGCCGTAGTACGGATCCGGGATCTCCGCCTCCGGCGGCGCGGAGGGGTCGAACTCGCGCAGCAGCCGCACCCGGTCCGGGTCGCCGGTCAGCCGCCGCAGCGTGCGCCGGTGCCCGAGATCGGCGGCGAGCAGCAGGTCGGCCTTCAGGTGCTCGTCGCCGACCTGTGCGGCGACGTGGTCGCCGCGGTAGCCGTGCGCGTCCAGCGTCGCGCGGGCGCGGGAATCGGCGGGCTCACCGACGTGCCACGGGCCGGTGCCCGCGCTGGTGACCCGCACCTCGTCGCCGAGCCCGGCCCGGTGCAGGTGCTCGCGCACCACGAGCGCGGCCATCGGCGATCGGCAGATGTTGCCGGAGCAGACGAAACACAGATGCATCGCCGACGAACCTAACCGCAGACCGAGACGACCGCGCGGTCGAGTGCCCGTTCGTGCAGGCGGTCGAGGTGCCGCCGCAGATCGGTCACCCGCACCGCGACCGGCAGCCGGTGCGCGCAGCCCTCGCTCGCCCGGGTCGCCACGGTGTCGGCCAGCTCGGCCAGCAGTTCGGCGTTGAGCCGGTCGATCACCGGGCGGACCTCGGTGGGCAGATCGGGTTTGGTGGTCGGCGCCTGGTCGGGGTGGGCCGTCCACCAGGCGAACAACCCGTACTGGACGACCTTGGACGCCTCGATCTGGTCGCGGAAGAAAGTGACCGTGGCGTCCGGGTCCAGGCCCAGTTCGACGGCCTTGGCCCGGGCCATGTCCAGGACCTGCTGTTCCCGCGCCGGATCGGTGATCGGCTGGTCGGGGAACTTGGCCGCGGCGACCTTGTCGGCCACCAGCACCCGCCGCGCGGCCGAATCGGTGAGCGGCAGGAGCGAACCGCGCGCCGGGGACGCCGACGCGGGGGCGGCGGTGACCACGGAGACGGTCAAGGCGGCGAGGGCGCCCGCGAGCAACGACCGAAGCTGCATGTCGCCCGAGCGTACATGCGAGGATTCTCGGCATGCCCGTTGTGTCCGACGTGATCGCCGCCCTGGAAACCGCCTACCCGCCCGAACTCGCCGAGTCGTGGGACGCGGTCGGCCTGGTGTGCGGTGATCCGGCCGAGCCCGTCGACCGCGTCCTGGTGTGCGTGGACCCGGTGCGGGCCACCGTCGAGGAGGCGATCGAACGCGGCGCCCAGCTCGTCGTCGCGCACCACCCGCTGCTGCTGCGCGGGGTGCACGGCGTCGGCGCGGACACCGCCAAGGGCGGCCTGGTGCACCGGCTCATCCGGGCCGGGGTGGCGCTCTACTGCGCCCACACCAACGCCGATTCGGCGCGGCCCGGGGTGTCCGACGCGCTGGCGTCGGCGCTGGGCCTGAACATGCTGCGCCCGCTCCAGCCGCACGCGCCGGAGGCCGAGACCGGCATCGGGCGGATCGGTGAGCTGGCCGAACCCGAGCCGTTCGCCGAGTTCGTCGGCCGGGTCGCCGCGGCCCTGCCGAAGACCACGCCGGGCGTGCTCGGCGCCGGGGACCCGGACCGTCTGATTAGGACGGTCGCGGTGTCCGGCGGGGCCGGGGACGGCTACCTCGCCGCGGCGACGGGCGCCGGGGCGGACGCGTTCGTGACCGCCGATCTGCGCCACCACCCGGCCGGGGAGCACCTGGAGGCGCCGGGCCGGGTGCCCGCCCTGGTCGGCGTGACGCACTGGGCCAGCGAGTGGCCGTGGTGCGAGCAAGCCTCGGACGTCATCGCGGCCGCGCTGGGCGGTACCGTCGATGTTCACGTCTCGACGCGGTGCACCGATCCGTGGAACTTGAGAGCAAGCTAGTTAAGGGGAACGCTCAGTGAAGGCAGAGCCAGCCGTACAGCGTCAGATGCTCGAGCTCGCGAAGGTGGACGCGGACCTGTCCAGGGTCGAGCACCGGCGCCGCAACCTCCCCGAGCTGGCGGAGATCGCCGAGGTGGAGAAGACGCTGCGGGAGCGGCGGGACGCGCTGGTCGCGGTGGAGACCTCGGGCTCGGACCTGGACCGGGAGATCGCCCGGCAGGAGAAGGAGATCGAATCGGTCCGGGCGCGCGAGGACCGCGACCGCAAGCTGCTGGCGTCCGGGACGATCTCGGCCAAGCAGCTGACCGACGTCGAGCACGAGTTGGAGACGCTGCAGCGGCGGCAGACCGCGCTGGAGGACGACCTGCTCGAGCTGATGGAGCGCCGGGAGGCGATCGAACTCGACGCGCAGCGCACCGGGGCCGAGGTCGACAAGGCCGAGCAGACCCTCGCCGACGCCGCGAAGCGCCGGGACGAGGCGGTCGCCGATCTGGACGCGACCCAGGCCCGCCGGGACGCCGACCGGGCGAACCTGCTCCCGCGGTTCCCGGACGACCTGCTCAAGCTCTACGAGCGGGTCCGCGCGCACAAGGGGATCGGCGCGGCGCTGCTGCGGTCCCGCCGGTGCGGGGCGTGCCAGCTCGACATCGACCGCAACGCGATCGCCGAGATCAAGGCGGCCCCGGAGGACGAGGTCATCCAGTGCGAGAACTGCGGGGCGATCCTGGTGCGCACGCTGGAGTCCGGCCTGTGAACGTCGTCGTGGAGGCCGACGGGGGTTCGCGGGGCAACCCCGGGCCCGCGGGGTACGGCGCGGTGGTGAAGGACGCGGCGACCGGTGAGGTGCTCGCCGAGCGGCAGGACGCGCTCGGCGTCGCGACGAACAACGTGGCCGAGTACTCCGGCCTGATCGCCGGGCTGCGCGCGGCCGCGGAACTGGGTGCGTCCACTGTGGACGTCCGGATGGACTCCAAGCTCGTCGTGGAGCAGATGTCCGGGCGGTGGAAGATCAAGCACGCGGCGCTGCAGCCGCTCGCGCAGGAGGCTCGCGAGCTCGCGGCGGGGTTCGGCCGGGTCCGGTACGAGTGGATCCCGCGCGCCGAGAACGCGCATGCCGACCGGCTGGCGAACCAGGCGATGGACGCGGCCGCGAAGGGGACGGAGGCGCCCAAGGCGCTGGATCGCAGCTCCCCGGCGCGCTGGACCGGCGCCCAGGGCACGCCGACCAAACTGCTGCTGCTGCGGCACGGCCAGACCGAGATGTCGGTGGAGCGCCGGTACTCGGGCCGGGGCGACGTCCCGTTGACCGAGCACGGGCGGGAGCAGGTGGCCGCGGCGGCGAAGCGCCTGGCCGGGATGGACGGCCTGCTGGCCGATGGCGTGGCCGCGCCGATCGTGGCGTCGCCGCTGCTGCGGACCAAGCAGACCGCGCAGGCGGTGGCCGACGCGCTCGGCGGGCGGGTGCGGACGCATCCCGGGCTGCTGGAGACGGACTTCGGCGAATGGGAGGGGCTGACCTTCGCCGAGGCGGCCCGGCGGGATCCCAAGCTGCACCGCGCGTGGCTCGGCGACATCTCGGTGGCCGCGCCCGGCGGGGAGAGCTTCGAGGCCGTGCACCGGCGGGTGCGCGCGGCCCGCGACGAGCTTCTCGAGGAGTTCGCGGGGCAGACCGTCATCGTGGTCAGCCACGTCACCCCGATCAAGTCGCTGCTCCGGCTGGGCCTCGACGCGGGCCCGTCGTTGCTGTTCCGCCTGCACCTGGACCTGGCGTCGCTGTCGATCGTCGAGTTCTACCCCGACGGGAACGCGTCGGTCCGGTTGGTGAACGACATCTCGCACCTCGCCTGAACCTCGCTTGACCGGTTTCATGAGGGGACCCCTCCAGACAAAATTTGTCTGGAGGGGTCCCCTCATGAAAAGGGGGCGGCTACCGGGTCAGGCGTGCACGGGTTCGGGGGTGGCGGCGCCTCGGGCCAGGTCGGCTTCCTTCGCGCGGATGATCGGCAGGACGTTCTTCCCGAAGTACTCGACGTCCTCGAGGTAGTGCAGGAAACCGAGCAGCAGCAGGTTCGCGCCGCGCTTCTTGTACTCGATCGCGCGGTCGGCGATCTGCTCCGGCGTGCCGATCAGCCCGGTGCGGAAACCGTCGTTGTACTGGACCAGATCGGCGAACTCGGAATCCGCCCACATCCCCTTCTGGTCCGAAGTGGACTTACCGGCCTGCTTGACCGCCGAGCGGAACCCTTCGACCGCCTCGACGTTGGCCTTGGCGACGATCTCCCGCAGCACGTCCTTCGCCTCGGCCTCGGTTTCGCGGGCGATCACGAAACCGTTGAGCCCGAAGCGAACCGCGTGCTCGTTCTCCGCCGCGTAGCCGCGAACCTCCTCGACCTGCTCGCTGAACCCGTCGAAATCCTTGCCGTTGCTGAAGTACCAGTCCGACACCCGCCCGGCGAGCTTGCGGGCGGCCGTGGAGTTGCCGCCCTGGAACACCTCCGGATGCGGGCGTCCCTCGGACGCCACGGGCTTGGGTTTGATGTCGAAATCGTGGATCCGGTAGAAGTCGCCGGTGAACTCGGCGTGGTCGTTCGTCCAGAGTTCCTTGAGCACCCGGATGAACTCCTCCGAACGCCGGTAGCGCTCGTCGTGCTCCAGCCACGGCTCGCCGAGGCCGGTGAACTCGCCTTTGAACCAGCCGCTCACCACGTTCACCGCGGCCCGCCCGCCGGAGAGCACGTCCGCGCTCGCGACGAACTTCGCCAGCACCCCGGGATGCCACAGCCCGGGGTGGATCGCCGCGATGACCTTCAGCCGCTGGGTCGCGAGCAGCAGCGCGAGGCTGAACCCGGTCGACTCGTGCTGGTAGGCGGCGCCGTAGCTGGCCGTGTAGCGCACCTGGGACAGCGCGTACTCGAAGCCGTTGTTCTCGGCGAGCACCGCGAGGTCCCGGTTGTAGTCGTAACCCCAGTCGGTGCGCTGCTCGATGTCGCTGGTGACCAGCCCGCCGCTGACGTTGGGCACCCAGTAGGCGAACTTCAGCGGTTCGTGCAGACCGGATTGATCCTGTGTGGACACACTGACTCCAAGGAAAACGTGGTTGCGGGGGCGACGGCGCGAGTACAACAGCGGCTCGCCGGGAGGGGCAACGCCCGTCCACGGCGTGGGAACGACTACCCTGGAAAGGCGGACGAGTTGGCAGGGCGGTCGCGAGATCGTGCCGGAAGGCGCGGTTTCGAGGAAAGTCCGGACTCCGCAGGGCAGGGTGGTTGTTAACGGCAACCCGGGGCGACCCGCGGGACAGTGCCACAGAAAACAGACCGCCTCGCGCGCGAGCGCGGGGTAAGGGTGAAACGGTGGTGTAAGAGACCACCAGCATCCCGGGTGACCGGGATGGCTCGGTAAACCCCACCCGGAGCAAGGCCAAGAGGACGCCGTGTTCGCACGGCGTCTGCGCAGGCGTTCGAGGACGGCCCGTCCGAGCCTGCGGGTAGGCCGCTAGAGCCTGCCGGTGACGGCAGGCCGAGATGGATGGCCGCCCACCGCGGCGTGTGCCGCGGGGACAGGATCCGGCTTACATGCCAACTCGCCCGCCTCCTCTTCCGGCACAGAGGTTTCCGGGTTGTCTACTGCGCGGTAGGGTCCCGGGTCATGGAGCAGGCTTCCGAACTCGCCGCCCGCGCGCACAAGGCCCTCAACGCCCTGCATTCGATGATCTACTTCGTGCCGGAGGCCGAGCAGTTCCTGACCGAGGCGGGTCTGCGGCCGGGGCGCATGGGGTACTTCGCCAGCCGTGCGGCGCCGTGCGGGGCGGTCGGCCCGGGCACGGTCGCGGCGACCTTCTACAACTTCAACCCGGATCTCGTCGCCAAGTACATCCCGCGGGCGTGGACCCTGGCCAGCCCGGACCGGGTGGTGGAGGCGCGGTTCGAGGCGGTCGACGCGGCGCTGCGCAGACTGCTCGGCGACGAGGTGGTCGCGTCCGCCGAACTCGCCGAGGCCGCCGAACTGGCCCGCGCGGCCACCGCCGGTTGCTCCGGGGACGGGCGGCCGCTGTACGCCGGGCACGCCGATCTCGACTGGCCCGACGAACCGCACCTGGTGCTCTGGCACGCGATCTCCCTGCTGCGCGAGCACCGCGGCGACGGCCACATCGCCGCCCTGGTCGTCCACGGCCTCGGCGGGCTCGCCGCGCTGGTCTCGCACACCGCGACCGGTCAGGGTTTCCTGCCCGCGGCGGCCAAGGAGACCCGCGGCTGGTCCGACGAGCAGTGGGACGCCGCGGTCGCCGCGCTGCGGGAAGACGGGATCCTGGATGCCGCGGGCGCGCTCACCGAACGGGGCGTCGCGCTGCGCGAGCGGGTCGAGGAGGCGACCAACGCCGCGGCCGCCGACCCCTGGCGGCACCTGGGCGCGGAGAAGGCGGACCGGTTGATCACCCTCGGCAAGGGGCTCAGCCGCCGGGTCGTCGAGGCGGGCGCCTTCCCCGACGGAATCTTCGCGTCCTCCCGGTGACCTCTCCGGATGGGCCGTGCCGATCGGGGGAGCGGTTTCGGCCGACCGGAATACGTTTCGCGAACGGTGAAATCGCTGTTTGGTTTTGGAGAATGTGAAAGCAGTTCAATGACGGGAGACGTGGCCCTACCGCGCGGTAGGATTTGCGCTGGCAACGAGTTTGGGCGGGATGATCACGGCTCGGGGTGGGCCGTCGAGGCGATCGTGCGTCCGGCCGGAATTCCTGCCGTCATACCGCAAGATCTTGGAATAGAATTCATGTTCGGGCTTTCTTGGTGGAATCTTGTGCGGCCGCAGAACCACCGTTCCGGGGCATTGTCACGGAGGGTGGCGAAAAATCGGGCAAAACACCCCATTCTGTTACTCGGCGCGCTCGATCGGCTGTTACGGCGGACGAGAACTCCCGTCACCGCACCTGTCACACAGCGGACGCGCGGTCTGCCGCCATCCGGGGCATGGAAGACTGTGCGCGCTACCGCCGGTCGGGAGTCGCTCCCACCCAGAGTGATCAAGATCCACGCGAGTGAGTGAGTCCACTAGCACACTACGAAATCCGGGTGGTCGGGGTTAATCCTTGGCCGGTTGGCAACGATGATGGAGACCACGAGTTTCAGTGAGATTGGCCGTAATGTGCGTCCGGCGGATGAGCCCACTTCAACAGAACGCGCTTTGACCGCTACAACTCGTAACGTCATGATGTTGTAGGGACGGCGCAGTATGTTCTGGAACGACCGTGGGGCCCGCGGCGCGGGGCCCCACCTGACCACGCTCCTCGCACCCGGGAGTACGCGATGACCATGTTGACGCTTGTGCAGGACCTGGCACAGGGCGAGATCAAGACCAAGGGCGTCCGAGACTGGATGCTCGAGAACATCATCCCGCTGGTGTTGCTCGCCGTCGCGCTGTTGCTGCTGTGGCTGGGTGGCGGCAAGGGCGACAACGCCGGGGTGATGCGCCGCCTGGCCGGCGTGGTGATCGCGCTGGCGATCATCGGCCTGGCGGTCAGCGGCCTCGGGGTGAACGTCGGCGAATGGATCGCCGGCCTGTTCACCGGCTGAAGCCGGAGACGACCGGCAGTGCGCATTCGAACCGATGACGAGGTTTACCGGGTCGATGCCGTCTGGCTCGGCCCGCCCAAGGCCACGTTCCCCTGGCGGGCCCGTTACGTCGCCTGGGGCGTCGGCATCCCGGTGTTCCTGATCGTCCTGACCGTCGAGCGCCAGCTCGGCCTGGGATTCGGGTTCTTCACCACCGCGTGGGCCTTCGTCGCGACGATCTTGATCACCCGGTTGATCACGGCCAAGATCAGCCACGAGCGGCCGCTCGGCGCGGTCATGGCCATGTGGGTGCGGGAGCTGCACACGCCGCGGGAGCGCACCAGCGCGACCGGCGGCGCGGTCAGCGCGAGCAAGATCCGGGTGCGCGCGCAGCGCCCGCGGCCGAAGAACCGCCGGGGCAGGCGCGGCGGACAACAGAACATGGCAAGGCAGGCACCACGAGCGCGCCGTAGCCGCACCGCGGTACCGGCGGGGAGGTAGTCGTTGTTCGGTCGCGGCGCACGCCGGAAGAACCGGGAACAGGACCTGTCCCCGGGGGCCGCCCCCTGGCTCCCGCAGCA
Source organism: Amycolatopsis anabasis (assembly GCF_009765355.1). Classification (GTDB taxonomy): domain Bacteria; phylum Actinomycetota; class Actinomycetes; order Mycobacteriales; family Pseudonocardiaceae; genus Amycolatopsis; species Amycolatopsis anabasis. The sequence goes on from NZ_VTHK01000010.1 coordinate 187,834, forward strand.
GGCCCGATCCATGCCGGCGCCCCCGAAGCAGCCGGGAAGAGGCCGTCGCCTGCCCGGCGAGCAGGCGATCCCCAGCTACACGCCGTCGATCGCGGCGCGCAGCATCGACGGGCACCTGCTGCGCACCGGGCACGAGGTGTACGCCTGGTACCGGCTCGCGCCGCAGCGCTGGTCCTTTCGTTCGGACTCGCAGCGCCGTGACCTGATCGCGGCGATCGCCGGGCAGTACGCGGAACTGCAGGGCCGCTGGCTGCACCTGCGCGTGACCACCCGCCCGTACCCGATCCGCATGTGGGCCGAGGCGCACGTGCACAACGCGCTGGGCCGGCCCGCCGACACCCCGGGCGCGCTGTCCTTCGACGACTACCTGATCGGCGAGCAGCAGCAGCTGATGGGCCGCTCGATGGCGGAGAAGGAGGTCTACATCGGGGTCCAGGTGCAGACCCGCCGGATGATGGACCGCGCCGTCGAACGCGCCGCCCCGGTGCTGCGCAAGATCCTGCCCGAGGCCGTCGACGCCGAGCTGACCGCGCTGGACTCCGAGGTCGAGCACCTCGACCAGGTGATCGGCTCGGCCGGGCTGGACGGCCGCCCGGTGCACGCCGAGGAGATGTCCTGGCTGATGCACCGGTCCTGCTCGCTCGGCCTGCCCGCGCCGCGGAACATGCCCGCGGTGCCCGGCGCGGCCTGGGAGCCGGAAGACCTGGCCAGTTTCACCGACGCCGCCGACTTCCACTCCGAGCCGTACGCGCCGACGGTCACCGTGCGCGGGCGCACCGGTTCCAACGCCGGGGTTTCGCGGCACGTCGCGATCCTGACCGTCGGGCAGATGCACGGCCTGCAGATCCCCGAGGTCGACGATCCGTGGGTGCAGCACGCCGACCGGCTGCCCGCGTCGGTCGAATGGTCCGCGCGGATCTACGTGCGCCGCCCGGAAGAGGTCGCCGGGGAGTTGCAGCGCCAGATGAACAAGGTGCGCTCGCAGGTCAAGCACTACACCGACGAGCACGAGCTGGAGCCCCCGCAATCGCTTGCGCGCCAGGCGACCCGGGTGCTCGAGATCGACGACGAGATGACCTCGGGCTTCACCGCGCTGGCCACCCGGGTCCGCTCCTGGTGGCGGCTGGCGGTGTCCGGCCCGACCGAGCGGGACGCGCTGCGCCTGGCCCAGCAGTTGCTCGACCTGTACAAGCCGAAGATCGCCATCGAGCACCCGGAAGCGCAGTACGCGATGGCGCGCGAGTTCATCCCGGGCGAACCGCTGGCCTCGGCCGCGTACATGCGCCGCGGTTCGGTGGTGTGGGCGGCGGCCTCGGTGCCCACCGCGACCGCCGAGGTCGGCGACCGGCGCGGCATCCTGCTCGGCGAGACCTGCACGGCGACCCGGCGCCCGGTGGCCTGGGACCCGTGGATGGCGCAGGAGATCCGGGACGGTTCCGGGCTCACCGCGATGGTCGCCGGGCTCGGCGGCGGCAAGTCGTTCCTCGGTGGCGGCATCGTCTACAAGACGCTGCGGGCCGGGGCGCACTGGACGATCCTCGACCCGTCCGGCCCGCTGTCGCGGCTGTGCGACCTGCCGGAGATCCGGCCGTACGCGCGGCCGATCAACCTGCTCAACGCCCAGCCCGGCATCCTCAACCCGTACCGCGTGGTCGCCGAGCCGCTGCTCGAGCACTTCATGGACGAGGACGATCCGGAACGCGCGTGGCGCCGCGAGAAGGCGCTGGCCGGGGCGACCCGGCGGCGGCTCGTGCTCGACGTGCTCACCGGGGTGCTGCCCTACGAGGTGGCCCGCATGGCGCAGAGCCGGATCGTGCTGCTGCGCGCGGTGCGCGCGGTCGGCGGCCGGTTCGACGCCGACCCCGGGCAGGTGATCGACGCGCTGCGGCGGGATTCCAGCGAGCACCACGAGCACGCGGTGGTGGTCGCCGACTTCCTGGACGAGATGCGCGAGCGGATGTCCCTGCTCATCCCGGAAACCGACGCCGACCCGTACGCCGAGACGCGCGACGACCGGATGACCGTGCTGACCATGGCCGGGCTGACCCTGCCCAAGGACGGCGTCGGCCGCGAGCACTGGACCGACGCCGAGGCGCTCGGCGTCGAGATGCTGAACCTGGCCGCGTGGCTGACCCAGCGCTCGGTCTACGAGAAGCCGAAGGACCTGCGCAAGGGCGTCTGGATCGACGAGGCGTTCTTCCTGTCCGAGGTGCCGACCGGCCGGGTGCTGATGAACCGGTTCGCGCGCGACTCGCGGAAGTGGAACGTCCGGGTGCTGCTGTCGTCCCAGATCCCCGCGGACTTCCTGAAGATCCAGGGTTTCGTCGCGCTGCTGGACTCGGTGTTCGTCGGCCGCCTGGACGACGACGATGCCCAGGCGGACGCGTTGCGGTTGCTCAAGGTGCCGGTCGGCGTCGGCTACGAGCAGGTCGTCGCCGCGCTGGGGCGGCGGCCGGGCGCCCAGCGCAGCGGCCTGGAGCGCGACCGGGAGCCGCGGCAGTTCATCTTCGGCGACGGCGCCGGGGGCGTGGAGCGGATCCGGGTGGACTTCTCCGGGCCGCATCTGGAGCACCTGCGCAACGCCATGGACACCACGCCGGGTTCGGTGCCGGAGGCGCGCAGCGCCCCGCCGACGCCGCCGGAGGACCCGCAGCCGTACGTGCCGACGCCGCCGGACGACGAAGAGCTGGAACAGGACCTGGAACTGGCCGCCGAGCTGGAGGTCGGGCTGACCGAAGAACAGGTGCTCACCGAAGCCGCCGAAGCGTCCAACGGAAAGCACGAGGAGCGCGCCCCCAGCGGGGCCGGTGGTAAGGGAAAAAGTAGTGGCACCGGCAGGGACGCGGCATGACCGTGCTTACCCTGCTGGGCGTGTTGTCCGTCGCCGGGGGATGGCACGTGCTACGCCACAACCGAACCCGGCGCGATGCGGTGAAGGGGCGAAAAAGACCGGGCAAGCTCGCGACCATGGTCATGGTCGTGCTGGTGCTCGGCCTGCAGGCGGTGGCCACCGCCCCGGCGGCGTCCGCGGCGGCCTGCGGTGAGGCCCCCAATCCGGAGCGGCCCGGCTCCGGCATGGTCGGGGCGCTGGACCCGCCGCGCCAGCACGGTCTGAACGGCAGCGCGTACCTGGACTACAGCTACGCCGGGATGGTCTGGAACGTCTTCGAGACCAACTGCGGCCCGCTGGCCGGGATCACCGACCCCAACTCGACGATCGACACGTGGGCCGGGAACCAGCTGTTCAACATCGGCAAGAACATCGTCGGCGCCACCAACTCGCTGCACTACACCGTGATGGAAGGCGGGCTGCTCAACCCGATCTACAGCGCGGTGAAGTCCGGGGCGGAGAAGGTCTACAACAACATCTACGGCCAGCTTTTCGGCCTGGCCGCGCTGTTGCTGGCGATCTTCATGTTCCGCAACATCTGGCGCGGGGACCTGTCCGCGGTCAGCAAACGCGCGCTGTACGCGCTCGCCGGGGTCTGGCTCGCGGCGTCCTCGTTCGCGATGCTGCGGTACTTCGATCCGATCGACAAGGCGATCGTGCAGACGACGACCAACATCCAGGCCGGGTTCATCGACAGCTCGGGCGACACGATCGCGCACGAGGTGCTGCCCACCGAACTGCACAACAAGGTCGTCTACGACAACTGGCTCCGGGGTGAGTTCGGGGCGCCGGACGCGGCGCAGGCGCAGCAGTTCGGCCGCCCGCTGCTGGACGCGCAGGCGTTCACCTGGACCCAGATGAACAACGACGAGGACGCGAACCAGGCGGTCGTGGACGGCAAGAAGGCCGCCTTCAAGAACATCTCGACCCAGCTCGGCCCGGCGACCGGGTACTTCACCGGGGAGGACGGCAGCCGCACCGGCGCCGGTTTCCTGTCGCTGGCCCAGAGCCTGGTCTACGCGCTGTTCCAGTTGCTGGCCAAGGCTTCGGTGCTGCTGGCCCAGGTGCTGATCCGGTTGCTGACCCTGACCGCCCCGCTGCTCGGCCTGGTCGCCCTGCTGCACCACGACATCCTGCGCCGGGTGGCCAAGGTGGTCGGCGCGGTCGCGTTCAACCTGATCGTGCTGTCGGTGCTCGCCGGGATCCACGCCTTGCTGCTCAAGGCGATCTTCGACGCGGGCAACTCGCTGTCGATGCTGGTGCAGATGGCGATGGCCGGTCTGGTCACCATCCTGCTCTTCCTGGTCGGGCGCCCGGTACGGCGGTTGTGGCAGATGGTGGAGATGTCGGTCAGCATGGTCGGCGCGTCCATCCCGTCGCCCAGCGGCGGCCTGTTCTCCAAGTTCCGGCGCAAGCAGGGGCCGACGCCGCAGGACGAGTTCTGGCAGAAGATGCGGGATTCGGACGAGGCCATCGAGGGCGAGGCGCGCGGCCCGATCGGCGCGACCGCCGGTGGCGGCCGGTTCCGGCCCGAGGCGACCGTGTTCGCCAGCGCGCAACGCCTCGACGGCGGCGGCGCCGCGCGTCCGGCGGCGGCCTGGTCCGGGGCGCCGTGGCCGGGTGGCGCGGGCGCGGTGTCCGGCGGGGCCCTGCCCGCGGGTGGCGGCCCGAGCGTGCTGTCCGGGTTCGCCTCCGACGGCCGGGAGGGCGGCGACTACGTGCTCGCCGGTGGTGGCCCGCCGGGTGGCGGGCGGACCGACGGGGCCCAGGTGCCGCCGCAGAGCCGCCGGGTCGACACCTCGCCGGTGTTCGATCGCCGCTGGGGCGACGAGCCCGAACCGGTCGTGGTGCCGTCGCGGATGGGGTCGGTGGGGACCGAGGCGCCGCCGGCCTGGACCGTCCCGGCCACCCCGCGGCCGCGCCGGGTCGAACCCGAGGTGGTGGCCGGGAAACCGGTGTTCACGCTGTACCGGCCCTCGCGCGGGATCGAGGTGCGGGAAGACCTGCGCGACACGGATCGGGTGGTGAGGTGAGTCATGCCGATTCGCACCAACCGCGGCCGCGCCGCGGTGTACCGGAGGCTGTGGGGATGGCCGCTGCGTTCCCCGAAGCACCTGGTCTTCGCGATCGTCCTGCTGGTCGTGCTGATCACCGCGATCGGCATCATCCTGCCGAAGGTCCTGGTCGACCGGAACGGCCGGAACCTGCCGCCGGGTAGCGCGTCCTCGGCGGAGACCACCAGCACCCGCTCGCCGCAGGCCCCGGGCGCGGCCCCGCAGTCGACCCGGCTCACCAGCCCGCTGAAGTCGCCGACCTCGGCGCCGCCGAACCCGGAGGCGCTCACGGTCGCCAAGTCCTGGGCGGCGGCCTGGGTGAACCACCCCGCCGGGATCACCAACGAGCAGTGGCTGCAGGCGCTGCGCCCGCTCACCACCGACGAGTACCTGCCGCAGATGTCCACTGTGGACCCGGCGAACATCCCGGCGACCAAGGTCACCGGCGATCCCACCCCCACGACTTCGTATACCAGCTCGGTCGAGGTGCAGGTGCCCACCGACGGACCCAAGCTGACCATCACCGTGGTGAACACCGGCGCCGGTTGGCGGGTGTCGCGCTACGACCAGGCGGGCTGATCGCCATGCGCCTCGGACCGCTGATCGGATGCCTGGTGGCGGCGGTGTTCGCCGTGATCGTCGGGGGCGTGACCGTGATCAAGGTGGTCAGCAACCAGCAGGAGGCGCAGGCCCGCGGCTACTCGAACCTCAGCTGCGACGCCGGGATCGGGCCGTCCCAGCCCGGCCAGCAGAACAAGGGCGCCGCCGACGCCGGGAACCTGAACGACGAGCAGCGTCAGATCGTTTCGCTCATCGTCGAGATCGGCAAGCAGCGCAACCTGTCGCCCCGGGCCTGGCAGATCGCGATCCAGGCCGGGATGACCGAATCCGGTCTGCGCAACCTGAACTACGGCGACCGCGACTCGCTGGGCATCTTCCAGATGCGCCCGTCGATGGGCTGGGGCACGGTCGAGCAGGTCACCAACCCGCCCTACCAGGTGAACAAGTTCTACGACGTGTTGTCCGCGGTGCCGGACTGGGAGAAGCGGCGGCCCGGCGAGTCCGCGCAGGCGGTGGAGCGTTCCGGTTTCCCGGACCGCTACCACAAGTGGGAACCGATGGCCGTGCACCTGGTGGAGAACGTCGGCCAGGTGACCGATCCGGTCGGCTGCGGCCAGGGCGTCGGCACGGCGCTGCCGCCGAACCAGGCGGCCGCGGCGGCCATCCAGTTCGCGCTGGGCGAGCAGGGCAAGCCGTATGTCTGGGGCGCCACCGGCCCCAACTCCTACGACTGCTCGGGCCTGATGCTGCGGGCCTACGAGAAGGCCGGGATCACGCTGGACCGGGTCTCCCGCGATCAGTTCCGCGACGGCGCGATGCTGCCGGTCAAGGACGCGCAGCCGGGTGACCTGCTGTTCTGGGCCTACGACGAGTCGAATCCGAACACCATCCACCACGTGGCCATGTACCTGGGCGACAACAAGATCGTCGAGGCGCAGCAGACCGGCGTCCCGGTGCACACCAGGTCGGTGTCCTGGGACGAGGGCGAGCTGATGCCCCAGGCCGTCCGACCGGGCGTGTAGGCCGCTCCGGCGTTTACTATCGGACCCGATGGCCAAGAAATTCGGCAAGCGCCGCAAGCCGGGCGCGGGCGATCCCGGGGACGACCCGCGGGATCTGTTCGGCACGCCCCAACTGCCGCGGCACGCCGGCCCGCCCGCCTCGAGCACGCCACTCGCGGACTACCTGTCCCGCGGCTGGCCGGGGGTGGACGCCGGGTATGTGGTGCTGCCGCGCTCGCTCGCGGAGTCGATGCCGTTGCCGTGGCAGCAGCAGCTGACCGGGCTGCTCGCGCAGTTCCACGAGGTGCACGGCCGGTTGTCGTGGCCGATCTACCGGGTGGTGCCCTCGCGGTACGAGAAGCTCGTCGATCTGGACGAGGAGCAGCTCGCCGAGGCGGGCTACCTGGTGGAGATCGACACCGAGGGCGAGATGGTCTACCGGGAGCGCAGCGGCCGCCGGGTCGAGGATCCCCGGAACACCACGGTCCTGGTCTCCTGCCTGGATCCGATCCCGCGCCAGGGGCCTGGTCAGCGCCCACCCGCTGGGCCGCCGCCACCGTCCCGCGAGCCGGACCGCCCGCGGCCCCCGGCGCCGATGAACATCGGCCCGCAGCCGGTGTGGCGGAGCACGCCGACCCCGCCGCCCCGCTCGGCCCAGTTCCTCGAGCCGCCCACGCAGGGCGAGGCCGCTCCGCCGCCGACCCCGGCCCGCCCGCCGGTACCACCCGCGCACGCGGCGGCGCCGGAGCCACCGGTCGCTCCGGGACCGCCCGCGCCCGCGGACTCCGCGCGCCCGCCGGAGCCGCCCGCCCGCGCGGAGCCCGGACCCGTGGTTTCGGCGGAACCGCCCGCTCCGGAACCTCCCGCGGAGCCTGCGCCCCCGCCGGAACCGCCCAGCCGCACGGAACCCGTGCCCGCGCCCCCGCCGGAACCGCCTCCGCGCGCGGAGGCGCCGCCCCCGCCCGTCCGTGCGGAGTCCGAGCGCCCGCCAGTGCCTCCGGAACCCGTGCGCCCGCCGCAACCCGCGCAGCCGGAAACCCCGCTCGGGCCCGCCGCGGCCGCGGAACCCGGGCAGCCGCCCGAACCGCCCAAGCGCCCCTCGGACGTGCTGAAGCCGCCGGAATCCCCGAGCGCGCCGGGAATGTCGAGGCTCTCCCGGGCCCTCGGCCCGGAGCCCGCCGAACCGCCGAAGCCACCGATGCCCCCGAGCGCTTCGGAATGGGTGAGCAAACCCCCGGCCAACCAGCCCGACACCGACACCCCGCCGCGCGGCACCCCGGCCCCGGACACCGGAAAACCCCGCGGCTGGTTCGACGACTTCACCGACCAGGAACCCGAAAAGCCCGCCGAGAACGGTGGATTCGGGCCTACGGGTGAGCCTACGGAGATTCCGTACCGGTATCGCCCCTGAAGCCGGGTGGGGTGGGTCGGTCCGGCGGTGCTATTCGGCGCCCCGGCGCACTTCGCCGACGAAGTGCGCCCACGCGGAGGCGGGCAGGAGGAGGGTGCCGCCCTCGGGGAGCTTGGAATCCCGCACGGCGACCGAGGGAGCAAGGAAGGCGACCTCGACGCAGTCCCCGTCCTTGTCATCGGCTACGGATCGGCTGGATTTGCGCCACTCCGGCATCGCCGCTCCTTTCACGGACCGTACAGTTCGGCGAGCACCTCCTCGATCAGCCGAATCGACTCCTCCGGAGACAACGCCATCGCGGTGAGGCGCTCGAAGACCAGCCTAACTTCTTTCACTCGATCGGGGTTGTCGATCTGGAGCGAGCCACCCGGGTACTCCACGTACTGAATCTCAGGCTCGTCAGGATCGGCGAAGCTCAGGACCGTGAACGCTCCATTCATGGCACTGTGGGCACCGGTGTTCGTCGGGATCACCTGCAGGGTGACTGTCGGCAATCTCGCCATCTCGAGGATGTGCCGTAACTGCTCGCGCATGACCTCGCGGCCGCCCACCGTCCTGCGCAATGCCGACTCATCGAGCACAACATGCAGGTGCAGTGGTTCTGTCTCGTCGGACAGTCGTTCCTGGCGGCGCTGTCGCACGGCCACGATCTTGTCGGCGTTGGCTTTCCCGGAAGCCTTATGCGAGCTGGCGTAGTTTGCTCGCATGTAGTTCTCGGTCTGCAGTAGCCCGGGGATCGTGATGACCTGGAAGGTGCGCACCAGGTTGGCGTCGTGTTCGTGTTCGACGTAGGTGGGTTCTTTGGTGGGGCCGAAGTAGGTGTACCACCAACCTCTCTTCCTGGCTTCGCGGGAGAGGTCGAGCAGGGAGTCGTCGCGCTGGTCGTAGATGTCCATCATCGTGCGGATCAGGTGCACGTCGGCGAGCGTCTCGCCGACCTCGATCCGGTGCAGGCTGCTGCTGGTCTTGTCCAGGCGGGCGGCGGCTTCGGCCAGGGTCATCCCGGCGCGCTCGCGCATCCGGCGCAGCTTGCGGCCGAGCTGGCGTTTGCGGCGTGTGAGATTGCCGTGTCCGGACAATGGAGACCCCTCTGCGCGTCGACAAGGCATTGTCGCATCGGGATCGGCAAAACCGGAATTCCCGATTTCCCGCGTGCCGAAATAGCCGATCCCGTCAGGATACTCACTCTCCACAGTGGATGGAGGGGAAATGCGACCCGTTGTGGTACCTGGGGGAGTACCCGAAACTTTCACCGACAGCAAGGGGCGGGAACATCTCGTCTACCGCGCGCCCCTGCCGAGTGAAGGTCCGGTGGAAGCCGTCACGCGATCCGGCCGCCGGGTGTGGCTCTACATGTTCGCGCACTTCGTTTTCTCCTGGGAGGAGAACACCCACCGGCTGACGATCGCGCACGGGACGATTCAAGGCCCGCGAATGCTCCTGTGGCAAGGGATCCCGATCGACGAGCACTGGTCGGCGGGCGGGCTGTCCCGGTTCGGGCGGGCGTGGGTCGGCGAACACCTCGCCAAGTTCCGCGCATGACCGCTGCCTGGCGCGCGCCCGGATTGCACTGGCATGCCCAAGTTTGCCGCGGCGACGCGAAAGTTGCCGCGCCGGAGGCCGTGTTGTACACGCCGTACGCCGTCGCGGCCTGGACCGCGCACCGGATCCGGCGGTCCGCGGGGCAACTCTCGGTGTGGGCGGCCGACGAGAACCGGTGGCGCGGAATCGGTGACCCGGCCGACACCGCGCGCATCCGGTTGGAGCTGCTGCTCATCGCCGCGCGCGGGGAAAGCGTTCACCTGTCGGTCACCTCGCCCGCGCAGCACTACCTGATCCAGGCGGTGACCAGCCGGGAATGCGCGGAGCACGGGGTCTTCCCGGAAAGCCTCGCCGAGCACTGCCGCAACCCGTGTGATGACTACTTGTCAGTTGCCTGGGACGCCTTGTAATCGTCTGGCGGTATCCGGGCGGCAAAAGAATCCGTACGGTCGTTATGGGGAGCGATGAATCGGGAGCGAGGGCAGCGGAGCGAAATCTCGGGCGACGTCACCGGACCCGTCGTCCAAGCCGGTGCTGTCCACGGGGACGTGCATGTGCATCACGGCACCGGGGAGCCGGTCCGGCCGCGCCAGTTGCTCCCGCCGCCCGCGCGTTTCGCGGGCCGGGCCGCCGAAGTGGCGGCCCTGGACCGCGTCCTGGCCGAACCGGGGACGAACTCGTCGCCCGTGGTGGTGCTGAAGGGACCGGGCGGGGTGGGCAAGACCGCGCTGGCCCTGCACTGGCTGGACGGCCTGGCCGACCGGTACCCGGACGGCCAGCTCTACGCCGATCTCGCCCATCCCACCGGTGAACCGGTCGCCCCGGAGGACGTGCTCGGGCAGTTCGTGCGTTCGCTCGGTGTGGCACCGCAACGGGTTCCGGCCGGGCTGACCGAACGGACCGGGCTGTACCGGTCGGTGACCGCCGGGCGCGAGCTGATCGTGTTGCTGGACAACGCCGTTTCCGCCGGGCAGGCGCGGGTGCTGCTGCCCGCCTCGCCCCGCGGGCTGACCGTGGTCACCAGCCGGTACACCCTGCTCGGCCTGCTCGCCGACGGCGCCCACGTGGTTCCGGTCGCGCCGCTCGACGAGGCCGGATCGCTGGACCTGCTGGCCTCGCGGATCGGCGACGAGCGGATGGCCGCCGAACGGCCGACCGCCGAAGCCCTCGCCGAGCTGTGCGGCGGGCTGCCGATCGCGCTGTGCGTGGCGGGGGCGCGGGTGGCGGCCCGGCCGCGGCGGTCGCTGGCGAACCTGGCCGCCGAGCTGGCCGACGAACGGGAACGCCTGGATGCCTTGTCCGCGAAGGGAGATCTCTCGGTGCGTTCGACATTCGACGTCGCCTACGCCGGGCTCGACTCGCGGCTGCGCCACCTCTACCGCACGCTGGGGCTGCATCCCGGCGGGACGTTCCGGGTCGAGGTGGTCGCCGCGATGGTCCGCGCCGCGCCGCGCCCGACCCGGGACGCGCTGGAGGAGCTGGTCGACGCGAGCCTGCTCGAAGAACTGGACGAGGGCCGGTACCGCTTCCACGACCTGATCCGGGTGCACGCCCTGGAACAAGCGCTCGCGGACGAGGACGAGGAGACCAGGACCGCGACGATCCACCGGGCCGTCACCTGGTACCTGTTCGCCGCGCAGGCGGCCGATCGCGCGGTGATGCCCGCGCGCCGCGTGCTGACCCACGACTTCGGCGCGGCGGCGGAATTCCCGCTGCCCGCCGACCTCGACCAGCATTCCGCGGCGCTCGGCTGGCTGGAAGCGGAGCGGCCCAACCTCATCGCCGCGACCCGGGAAGCCATGCAGCGCGACTGGTTTCTCGTCGCCTACCACCTCGCCGACGCGCTGCAACCGTTGTTCATCCTGCACCGGCACGGCCAGGACGCGATCGAGATCGGGGAACTCGCCCTCAACGCGGCGCGGCAGCTGGACGATCCGGTGGCCGAGAAACGCGTGCGCAAGAGACTCGCGCGCGTCTACACGGCACTCGGCCAGACCGATCGGGCCGAACGGCACATCAGCGATCTGCTGCTGCTGAGCCAGGAACGGGGTGACCGCCGGGGCGAGGCGAGCGCGTTGAAGAGCCGCGGTCTGCTGTTCGCCGAAGCCGGACGGTTCGCCGAGGCCGCCCGGGTGCTGGCGCGGACCGTGGACATCTTGCGGGGACTGGGAAAGCGGCGGGGCGAAGCGCTCGCGCTGATCAACCTGGGGGAGACGCTCGTCCGGCTCGGCGAGCACGAATCCGCCGTGGTGGAGCTGGGGCGGGCCCGGGAACTGCTCACCTCGCTGCACGTGCCCGATCCGTACAACGAGGCGCGCGCGGCGCGGGCGCTCGGGCAGGCGCACCTGGCGGGCGGGAACCTCGAGGCCGCCGACGAACTGCTGCGGCACGCGCTGGTGGTGTTCGCCGATCAGGGCGCCGACCACGAACGCGGCCGCACCCACCGCGCGCTGGCCGACCTGTGCGAGCGCACCGGGAAACCGGAGGAATCCCGGCAGCACGCCGAGGCTGCCGGGACCTTTCTCGACCTCAGGCCACGGTGACCACCTCCGGCAGGCCGTGCCGGGTGCGCAGGTCCCGCAACTCGTCGGCGGGCACGCCGGGGTCGTCGTCCGGGGTGCCGCCGACCTTCCAGCCCGCGGTCAGCACCGCGTGCCGCACGGCGGCGACCGGATCGCCGAGCGCGAAGTAGTGGTGCGTGAACGAACCGAGCAGGGTGTCCCCGGCGCCGCTGGTGTACCGCACACCGCGCGGCACGGCCGGTTGGATGTGCCAGATCCGCCCGGTGGCCCGGACGCCGAGCACGGCGCCGCCCGGCCCGCAGCCGACCAGGACCAGATCGGTGCCGAACCGCTGCCACACCGAACGGACCCAGTCCTCGGCGCGGCAGGGCAACCGCTCGTGCGAGCAGGCGAGCACGTGCGCGGACGCCATCCAGTCCCGGTTGTACGCGCAGTCGACCGCGCCGACCAGGTGCAGATCGGTCACGATCGGGATCCCGCGATCCGCCGCGACCGGGATCAGCGAGCGGGTGAACCCGATGTTGGTGAGCACCGCCGCGGCACACGGCGGACCACTGTCCACAAGGGACTGAAACGAGTCCGCCGGGTACCGCAGGTCCGGTGTGGACCGCAGATCCGAGGCGCTGGCCCGCCTGCCGTCGGCGTCGTAGAGCACCATCACCCGCGGCTGGACGTCGCAGACCTGGGTGGCGGGGCCGTACATCCCGCACCGCCGCAGGCCGCCGACCGCGAGCTCGCCGAGCGCGTCCGCCCCGACATAGGTGGCGAAGGTGACGTCCGTGCCGAGCAGTTGCAGCGTGCGGGCCAGCGTCCAGCCCGCGCCGCCCAGGCGGACGCTGATGCCGCCCGTTTCGCACGTGCTGGACACGTACGGGATCGGGAACGAGTCGAAGCCGCGCGCGACCCGGACGGTGACCACCCCGGCCACCGCCACTCGCTGTGCCGTGGTCATCGCGTCACCAGCCCATCGTGGACGCCGCGGGCGAGCGCCGCGACCGTGTGGCGGAACAACCGGCCGCGCGCGCCCGGCGTCACCAGCACCGGCGCGCCGTCGCGGACGGCCAGCAGGCACCACCGCCCGCGCCGGTGCCGGGCGGCCGCGACGAGGCAGCCGGGATACCGGGTGAACACCGCGTCGAGCCAGCGCCCGCCCTCGGCCCGGGTCCGGACCTCGCCGAGGACGACGTCGGCGCACTGCACGGCGGATCGCGCCCCGGTGCCGTCCACGGCCACCCGGGTTTCGTCGTCACACAGCATGGCGGTCACCTCCGGGCAGGGGCACCGGGTCGAGCACGGGCGGGCCCGGCGGCTCCGGGAGATCCAGGAGCCGGTACATCTCCTTGCGCAGCAACGCATGCGCCCGTCCGGGCCGGGAGGTCACCCGGGACGCGACCGCCTCCGCCCAGCCGTCGGGTGGTGTCCCGGTCAGCTGCGGTTCGATCGGTTCCGCGGGCCGCAGCCGTGGGGCCCGTTCGGCGACGAACGCCTGCGCCGACGCGGGATCGAGTTCGTCGAGCGGCGGATCGGTGTGCAGCACGGGTTTTCCGGCGGCCGCCGCGTACGCGGTGACCGAGCCGTGGTCGCCGACGACGTGGTCGGCCGCGAGGACCACGCCACGCCAGTCGACCTCCGGTTCGACGAGCAGCAGGCCCGCCGAGCGTTCCCCGCGCAGCCAGGCGCGCAGCTGCCGCCGGCCGTGGGCGCCCCAGACCGCGGGGTGGAACAGCGCGGCGACCCGGTAGCGCCGCGGATCGAGCTGCCGCACCAGTTCCCCGGGGAGATCGGGATGCTCGCCGAACAGCGAACGCGGGCCCCAGGTGGACGCGACCACCACGAGCCGCTGGTCGCCGCGCACCCCGAGCGCTTCGCGGCAGGCGGCGCGCCGCCCCGCGCTCGCGCGCAGCCGGTCGTGACACGGATCCCCGGCGACCAGCGCGAACTCCGCCGCCCGCGGGCACTGGCGCGCCAGCCGCTCGCGCTGGTCCTCGTGGGACAGCACGATCGACGCGGGCACCACCCGGCCGTCGCGGATGAGATGCTCGGCGCCCAGCCCGTAGACGCCGCGTTCCACCAGGCGGCCGGCGGCCTCGGCGCGCGGGGTCCGTTTGGCGTACCCGGCACCGTGCGGCAGCACCATGATCGGCGCGTGCAGCAGCGGCAGGCCGCCGTACGCGGCGGCGAGGGCCAGGTCGAACCGCTCCCGGACGGCTTGCTGCCAGGGAATCTCCAGGGCCCCGATGGACCGCACGAAGCCGTCGGCCCCGTGCCGGAACACATCCGGCGGGCGGGTGTAGCACACCTGGACGCGCCGATCGGATTCCACCAGGCCGGTCACGTCCAGCAGCCGCTGACCGGCGACCAGGGTGTGCACGGCGACGAGGACCTTCCGGCACCCGGTCCGCGTAACCCAACGTTCACCGTCGATGCCGAGCACCGACAGCCACTCCGACTCGCTCACAAAACGCTCCCCTCGATAACGGGCGGAAACACGACGCCAGACACCGTCCGGGAGGAACTCGCCAAACTGGTTGCAATTCGCTTGACAAGGCGCTTTTACTTCGAGTAACGATGCGATATCATATAGTGATCAATTTTTCCGGTGCAGTTAGGCTGCGTTTCGAAGGCTGAGCCGATCCAGTGCGGGGGCGGGTGCTGGTGGAATTTCGGATCTTGGGCCCCGTGCGGGTGGAGCAACGGTCCGGTGTCTTCGACCTGCGCTCGGTGAAACTCCGTGCGCTGCTGGCGGTTCTGCTGCTGCACGCGAACTCCGCGGTGCACGCGGACAGCCTGGTGAACCGGCTGTGGGACGAGGAAGGGCAGCCGGAAGACGCGCGGAAGAAGCTCCAGACTTATGTGTCTCGCGCGCGAGGGATTCTGAAGAAAGCCAAGTCGCACGCCGAATTGATCACCGAACATGGTCACTACCGGCTGCGGGTGGAGCCGTCGCTCGTCGATTATTACCGTTTTCGTCAACTTGCCGACGAAGGCAAGAATTTGGTCAAGAACGGGGATCATCGCGGCGCGGTGGCGGTTCTGGACGAGGCGTTGGAATTGTGGCGGGAGCCGCCGCTGGCCGACGTGTACACCACCTGGGCGTACGGCAAGCGCGACGAGCTCGTCAGCCAGGTTCTGCTGCCCGCCTACCGCACGCTGTTCGAAGCGCATCTGGCGCAGGACCACCACGAACTGGTCCTCAAGCGACTCCGTCCCCTGCTGGACGAGCACCCGCCCGACGAAACCTTCGCCGCTCAGTACCTGAGCGCGCTGGCCGTGGTGGACGAGGTGGGGAGCATGACCAGCTTCTTCCACGACTTCACCCGCCGGATGCGCGAGTCGCTCGGCGCGCAGCCCGCCGAGTGGCTGGTGCGGCACTACCGCAAGCTGGTCGACGAGCAGCCGCTGCCCAGTGCGTTCGGGGTGCCCGCGACCGCGGCGCGGCACCGCGTGCCGCCGCGCCAGCTGCCCCGGGACACCCCGCACTTCCTCGGGCGGGACGGCCTGATGCGCCGCCTGGACGCCCTGCTGGTCACCTCGAACGGGCCCGCGCTGGTGGCGCTGGACGGGTTGCCCGGCGTCGGCAAGACCGCGCTGGCCACGCACTGGGCGCACAGCCGGATTCAGGACTTTCCGGACGGTGACCTGTACGCCGATCTGAACGGGTACGGCCCGGGCGCGCCGACGAGCCCGGCCTACGTGCTGGCCACCTTCCTGGAGGCGCTCGGATTCACGGTGCCCGCGGACACCGAGGAACGGGTGGCGCTGCTGCGGTGCGCGCTGGCGGGGCGGCGGATCCTGGTCTTCCTGGACAACGCGCGCGATTCCGAGCACATCCGCCCCCTGCTCGCGGCGACCTCGCCGTGCCCGGTCCTGGTCACCAGCCGGCAGCAGCTCACCACGCTCGCCTACCGCGAGGGCGCCGAACGCATCACCGTGCCGCCGTTCCTGATCGAGGACGCGATGGCGTTCCTCCGGCACCGCATCGGCGACACCCAGGAGCAGCTGCGGATGACCACGCTGCACGATCTGGCGACGCTGTGCGCCGGGCTGCCGATCGCGTTGCAGATCGCCGGTGAGCACATCGCCGCCCGGCCGGACGTGCCCAGCGACGATCTCGTGGCGCACCTGCGCGGGCAACTGCTCGACGCGGGCGGCCACGGCGACGGGGACGCGCCCACGCTGCGCGCGGTGTTCGCGTGGTCGTGCGACGCGCTGTCCGCCGAGGCGCGGCGCCTGTTCCAGTTCCTGGGCCTGCACCCGAGCGCGCGCATCACGACCCCCGCCGCCGCGGCCGTCGCGGGGCTGCCCGCCGACGAGGTCGAGAAGGTGTTCGGGAAACTGATCGGCGCCCACCTGCTGCACCAGGAGACCGGGGACGGTTACCGGCTGCACGACCTGCTGCACCAGTACGCCACCGACCGCGTGCGCGAGCGGGAGGACTGGACCGCCTGCCACGACGCGGTGCACCGGATGGTCGACTGGTATCTGGGAACGGTCATCAACGCGCTGCGGCTGATCTTTCCCCAGCAGCCCGAAGTTCCGCCGCTGAGCCTGCGCACGGCGGTGCGCCCGCAAACCTTCGGCGACAAGGAAGAGGCCATGCGGTGGTGCGTGCGGGAACGCGCCCAGGTCCTCGAGGTGGCGCGATTCGGCGCGGAGTACGGATTCCACGAGCACGTCTGGCGCATGGTCGGGATCTTCGGCGACCTGCTCCACCTGTACGGCGATCCGCGCGATCTCATCGAAATCCACCACGTGGCGCTGCGGTCGGCCCGCACGGTCGGTTCCCGGTACGGTGAGGCCGCGCACCTGAACAACCTGGCCTGCTTCCAGCTCAATCTCCGCGAATACGCGGAAGCCGAACGGAACTACCGGCGGTCGCTGGCGATCTGGCGCGAGAGCGACAATCTCGTTTGCGAGGCCACGAGTTTGCACAACATCGGCACGACCTATCTCGAACGAGACGACTTCCGGGCGGCGATCAAGTCCTACCAGGCCGGGCTCGACCTGTACGAGAAAGCGGGCTACGAGGCGGGACAGGCGCGGGCACACCTGCGGCTCGGGGATGCCTACCGCGGCCTGGGAAAACACGATCTCGCCGTGGCCAGCTATCACCGGGAGCTGGAGGTCCGGCAGCGCAGCGGGCAGTCGGAGGGCCGTGGGCAGACCCTGGTCCGGCTGGGCGAGCTGGCGTTGGAGCGGGGGGACGAGCTGGGCGCCCTGAAGCTCTGCCTGGAGTCGCTTTCCCTGCACCGGGCCGCCCGGGCGCACCGGCGGGCGGCCGAGACGCTGCGGGTGCTCGCCAGGGTTCGGGAGCGGCTCGGGGAATTCGACAAGATGCTCGCATGCGCCCGCGAGGCGATCCGGTTGTCGGGCGACTCCTGCGATCTGCGGGGAAAGGCGGAAGCGCTGGAGATCTCCGGTCGTGGGCACCACGCCCTCGGGCAGAACGAAGAATCACACGAATGCTGGCGGCAGGCGTACGAGCTGTATCGCGAACTCGGTGATGTGCGGGCACAAAAAATGCGGCTCCGCCTGGAAGAACCGGCGGAACCGCGAAAACTGATCCCGGGGCAGCGGACCGATTCGGCGCCGCCGCCCTGGTGGTCGGATCAGGTGATGATGACGCAGAGAGGCGCGACGTCCGGGGACTGAGGTGCCGCGGGTTCGGCGGAAGCCGCGGTCGCGAAGGCGATCATCAGGGCGGGCGCGGCGGCGGCCACCGTCAGCATGCGGGCGCGTCGACGTCGCGCACGGGCCTCAGTGGACGGTGTCGCATCAGGACGCTCTGAATCGATCTTCGTCTGCACGGCGGAGATAGTTCCACACGCGAGAACAGCCGCCACTATCGGGGGTAACCCAAGCGGGTTACTTTGCGTACAAGATCCACTACTGCGTGCGTTCGAAGGAAATCTTGCGTTTGTCCACGTCAACCGCGGTAAGCCGGACCGTGATCCGGCCGCCTTCCGGGAAGTTCGTGCCGGTGCAGCGGCCCATCACCGGTGGGTTCTCGACCATGATCTCGGCGCGGGTCTCCTCGGCGCGCAGAACCACCGCCTCGAAGTGCTCGCCGATACGCGGGGCCAGCATCCAGGCTTCGACTTGATCTATGCAGGCGCGTTCGACGCGGGCGGCCAGGGTGTCCGAGGCGCTCATCAGGTCCGGCATTTCGGCGAGTCCGGCGCGGACCCACTCCGGCACCGGACGGTCCGCGCCGACCGCGAGGCACACCTCGGTGGCGAACCGGTCGACCAGGCGGCGGATCGGGGCGGTCACGTGCGCGTACGGTCCGCCGATTCCCGCGTGGGTGCTCAGTTCCGGCGCCTCGCCGTCGAACGCGGTGTACCCGGCGCCGCGCAGCAGCCGGGTCGTGTCCGCGTAGAGCGCCATCGCCTCCGGTTGCCCGGGGTCCAAGCCGGACAGCAGCTCGGCCACGCTGGCGCCCGCGGGCCAGTCGATCCCCAGCGCGTGCGCGGAGCGGCGCAGCCAGTCCACCGCCTCGGGCTCCGCGCCGGGCAGGGTCCGCAGCACCCCGACCCCGGCCTCGATCATGATCGTCGCCGCGGACATCCCGGTGAGCAGCGAGATCTCGGCGTTCCAGGCTTCGATCGGGTTCCGCGGCCGCATGCCCAGCGCCCAGCCGCCATCGGGGTCACCACCGATTTCCTGTTCCGGAAGCTGCAGCTCCAGCGCGCCGCGGCGCACGGCGAGCTCCCGCCGCAGGCGGCCGATCTCCGGTAACGCCGCGATCGACGGGTGCGGGTCGTCCAGCGTCGCCTGCACGCTCTCGTAGTCGAACTGCCGGACCGAGCGGACCATGGCGCGGCGCACCCGGGCACCGGTCGGCACGCCGGTGGCGTCGAGGTCGATGGTCCACAGCACGGCGGGCCGGACCTCGCCCGGGAGCAGGCTCGCCGCGTCCTCGGAGAGCACCGGGGGATGCAGCGGCACGTTGCCGTCCGGAAGGTACAGCGTCTGCCCGCGACGCCGCGCCTCCAGATCGATCGGGCCGCCGGGCGCCACGAAGGCCGCCACGTCCGCGATGGCGTAGTGCACCCGGAACCCGCCGGCGACGCGTTCCAGCAGCATCGCCTGGTCGAGGTCCTTGGCGCCGGGCGGGTCGATCGTGACGAACGGCAGGTCGGTGGCGTCCTCGCGGGCCCCGGCCGGTTCGCGGGGATCCACCGCGGCCGCCTCCGCCTCGGCCAGGACGTCCGCGCCGAACGACTCCGGCAGCTCGAACTCGGCGCGCAGCCGACCGAAGTCGCCGCCCGCCGCCTGCGTGGCGATCACGAGGGGACGCACACCATGACCCTAACCCGACCGGGCCCGCCGAATCCTCCGTTCGGATGTGGTATATCCGGGTGTTAGCCGGGCTTCAGCCGTCGTTCCAGCGGGCGTCCTCGGCGTCGGCCTGCCGGGTGCGCTCGCGCGCGATCTCCAGTGCCCGCTTCGCGGTCGCCTCGTCCGGATACGGGCCGAGCAGGTCGATCGACCTGCCGCGATCGTGGTGTTCGACCTGGTTGGTCCGGGTGTTGTAGTACCACCCCTGGTCCGGGTTCGGATCCTTGTCTTCGCCAGCCATGCTCCGAGCCTCGCACCAACCGCCCCCGCTTGTCATGTCAGGGATGTTCCGGCCGGTACTTCCCGCCCACACTGGTTCCTTCGCACCCTTTGCGCTGTGCGGTGACGGGGGTTGCCCTCGGTCGGCACGGGACCTCTCAGCAGCCGAGAGCTCGCAACTCGTCGCCGAATCGCGGTCGGCCAGGCGACCCCCGAAAGCGCGCGCACTTTCCGGCCCCGCTTAGCCGACGAAGTGGGACGTCACCGAAGACGCCCGCCGAACGGCGTCGACCGGGGAGCACCAGGTCACGGGCAGGTGACCTAATGAGGGGCCGCGCTAACCGGCCAAAACGCTCACGACCGGACGAGCGCGGCCGCAGCCCGCCGGACGGCACCCGGAAAGTGCCGCCACTTTCGGGAGGATCAGAGCGGGAGGCCGGTGAGGACGGTGACGCGGGGTTCGGTGAAGTCCTCCATCGCGGCCGCCGGGCCTTCGCGGCCGACGCCGGAGTCCTTCACCCCGCCGTAGGGGGCCTGGTCCGCGCGGAAGCTCGGCACGTCCCCGACCACCACGCCGCCCACGTCCAGCCGCGCCGAAGCGTCGAACGCGGTGGCCAGGTCCCGGGTGAACACCCCGGCCTGCAGGCCGAACCGGGAGTCGTTGATCCGCCGCAGCCCCTCGTCCACCGAGGAGACCGGGTTCAGGGTCACCACCGGCCCGAACACCTCGTCCGCCAGCACCGCCGCCGCTTCGGGGACACCGGTCAGCACGGTGGGCGCCAGCGTCGCGCCGTCCCGGGCGCCGCCGGTCAGCAGGTTCCCGCCCGCGGCGACCGCCTGGCTGACCCACGACTCCACCCGTTCCGCGGCGGCGACGTTGATCATCGGGCCCACCTCGGTGTGCGGGGAACGCGGGTCGCCGGTGCCGAGGGCGCGCACGTGCGCGAGCACGCGATCGGTCAGTTCGGGGAAGACGTCGGCATGCGCGTAGACCCGCTGGACCGAGATGCAGGACTGGCCCGCCTGGTACATCGCGAAGGTGGCGATCCGCTGCGCCGCGTAGTCCAGGTCCGTCCAATCCGGACAGACGAGGACCGCCGCGTTGCCGCCGAGTTCCAGGGCGACGTGCTTGCGCGGCACCGAATCCCGGATTCCCCAGCCGACCGGGACCGAGCCGGTGAACGACACCACCGGCAGCCGCGGATCGGCGACCAGCCCGGCGGCGGCCTCGTTGGGCACCGGCAGGATCGACCAGCTGCCCGCGGGCAGGTCGGTTTCCGCGAGGATCTCGCCCAGCGCCAGGGCGGTGAGCGGGGTCGCGGGCGCCGGTTTGAGCACGATCGGCGCGCCGACCGCGATCGCCGGGGCGACCTTGTGCGCCACCAGGTTCAGCGGGAAGTTGAACGGCGTGATGCCCAGCACCGGGCCGCGCGGCACCCGCCGGACGAGCGCCATCCGGCCGGTGCCGCCCGGATCGGTGTCCAGGCGCTGGAGTTCGCCGGAGAACCGGCGGGCTTCTTCGGCCGCCCAGCGGAACACCGACACCGCGCGGCCCACCTCGGCGCGGGCCCAGTTGATCGGTTTCGCCGATTCCGCGGTGATCAGGTCGGCGAGTTCGGCGGAGCGGTCGGCGAGCGTGCGCGACACGTGGTCCAGGGCCGCGGCGCGGACGTGCGCGGGCAGGGCGGCCGCCTCCGCGCGCACCTCGTGCGCGGCCCGCACCGCTTCTTCGGTGTCTACTGTGGACGGTACGAAATGGGCGCCCGCCTCGCTGCCGTCGAAGGAATGGCGCACGACGACGGTTTCTTCGCTGGTGCGGGGTTTTCCGGCGACCCAGAACGCGGCGGTCATCGGTTCACCTCCGCGCGGACGGCGTGCTCCAGCACGGACAGCCCCTCGTGCAGCAACTCGCTGGACAACGAGAGCGGCGGCAGCAGGCGCACGACGTTGCCGTAGGTGCCGCAGGTCAGCACCACCACCCCGGCCGCGTGGCACGCCCGCGCGACCCGCGCGGTGAGCCCGGGATCCGGTTCGCGGGTACCGGGTTCGACGAATTCCGCGGCCAGCATCGCGCCCCGCCCGCGCACGTCGCCGAGCACCCCGGTCTCCGCGGCGAGCGCGCGCAGCCGGGGCAGCACGACCTCGCCGATCCGGCGGGCGGAGGCGGCCAGGTTCTCGTTCCGCATGGTCTCGATCGAACCCAGCGCCGCGGCGCACGCGATCGGGTTGCCGCCGTACGTGCCGCCGAGGCCACCGGGCGGCACCGCGTCGACCAGTTCGGCCCGGCCGGTCACCGCGGCGAGCGGCAACCCGCCCGCGATGCCCTTCGCGGTGGCGATCAGGTCCGGGACCACGCCCTCGTGCTCGCTGGCGAACCAGTCGCCGGTGCGGCAGAAGCCGGTCTGCACCTCGTCGGCGACGAACACCACGCCGTTTTCCGCGCACCAGCGCGAGAGCGCGGGCAAGAACCCGGGCGCCGGTTCGATGAACCCGCCCTCGCCCTGGATCGGCTCGATCACCACCGCGGCCACCGAGTCCGCGCCGATCTGCTTCTCGATCTGGTCGATCGCGGTCCGCGCCGCCGCCTCGCCGGTCAGTCCGGGCGCGTCGCGGAACGGGTAGGAGCCGCGGACCCGGTACACCTCGGGGGCGAACGGACCGAAACCGTGCTTGTAGGGCACCGATTTCGCGGTCAGCGCCATGGTCAGGTTCGTGCGCCCGTGGTAGGCGTGGTCGAACACCACGACCGCCTGCCGCCCGGTGGCCACGCGGGCGATCTTCACCGCGTTCTCCACCGCCTCGGCGCCGGAGTTGAACAGCACCGAGCGCTTCTCGTGGTCGCCGGGCGTGAGCTCGGCCAGCGCTTCGCAGACCTCCACGTACCCCTCGTACGGCGTGACCATGAAACAGGTGTGCGTGAACCAGCACGCCTGCTTGCGGACCCGGTCGACCACCGCGGGCGCGGAATGGCCGACGTTGGTCACCGCGATCCCGGAACCCAGGTCGATCAGCGTGTTGCCGTCCGCGTCGGTGAGCAGCCCGCCGCTGGCCGAGGTGACGTACACCGGCAGCACCGAGCCGACCCCCGCGGCGACGGCCTGCTCGCGGCGGTCCTGCAACGCGCGCGAGGCGGGGCCGGGGATCTCGGTGCGCAACCTGCGCGCGGTCGGGGTGTCCTGCTGGAGGGTCATGCTTGTTCCTTCGCGGGTTTGCGCGCGTCCGCGATCGTGTCGCCGGGGCGCGACTTATGAGCGGCCCGCACGCGGGTGAGGAGGGCGCCCGGCCGCCCCGATAGCGGGGCCTGGCGGCCGGGGCGCGCGCTGTGGTCGCCTCGAGTGCCGCGACTTGGCGCGGAGACTGTCATGCCCCGAGCATGCGGCCCGCCGCCCCGGTCCGGCAGTGGCCGATTCGGCGAGGTCGGCGCCTACACTTGTCCGTTATGGCACTCACCCTGCGCGGCCTGGCCTCCGAGCGATCGCTCGGCCTGCGGGTGCGTGCCGGGGAGGCGGAGCTGGACCGGCCGATCGGCTGGGTGCACGCGACCGAACTGGCCGATCCGACCGCGTTCCTCGAAGGCGGGGAACTGCTGCTGACCATCGGGCTCAACCCCGCCGAACCGGCGGGATACGTGCGGAGGCTGGCCGCCGCGGGGGTCGCCGGGATCGGTTTCGGTACCGGCCTGGTCCACGACGAGATCCCGCCCGGGCTCGTCGAAGCGGCGGGCGCGGCCGGGCTGCCGTTGCTGGAGGTGCCGAAACGGACCCCGTTCATCGCGATCAGCCGGACCGTGTCGCGCGCGGTGGCCGCCGACGAGTACGCGTCGCTCGTGCGCACCGGACGTGGTCAGCAGGAACTGACCCGGACCGCGGTCGGCAAGCGGGGCGCGGGTGCGGTCGTGCGCAAACTGGCCCGGCTGGTCGACGCGTCGGTGCTGCTGCTGGACGCGGGGGGCACGCCGCTGGAGGCGGTCCCGGCGTCGGCCCGGTCGCTCGCCGCCGGGCTGGGCGCGGAGTTGACGCGCCTGCGCAGCCGGGTCGCCAGCGCGGGGAGCCGGATCGACGGGCACGAGGTGGTGATCCAGGCCCTGGACACCCGGCCCCGGTCGTTCCTGGTGGTCGCCGCGCGGCGATCGCTCGATCCGGCCGACCAGCACATCGTCAACACCGCGGCCTCGCTGCTTTCCCTTGCGCTGGAACGGAATCGCGAGCAGGAGGGGGCGTTGCGCCGGGTGCGCACCGGGTTGCTGGAACTGCTCGCCGCGGGGCAGGCCGAGCTGGCGGTCCGGGCGATCACCACCTTGTGGGGCGGTCTCCCGCTCGAGCCGTGGCCGGTGGTGGCGCTGGCCGGGTCGGCGTCGGCGCGGCAGGCGGCGGCCGACGCGCTGGAGGACGTGTTCTTCGCCGAATCCGGCGGGCTGGTCGTGGTGATCGCGCCGGACGACGGCTGGGCGGAGGCGTTCACCGCGCGTGTCGGGGGCGTGCACGCGGGCGTCTCGGAACCGGTGGGCCGGGCCGGGTTCGCCGACGGGCTGCGGCAGGCGGAACAGGCCGCGCGGGCGGCCCAGGCGGCGCGGGTCCCGGTGCTGCGGTTCGCCGAACACGCCGGGCGCGGGCTGCTCGACCTGCTCGATCCGGACACCGCCCGGGCGTTCGCCGACGCGCTGCTCGCCCCGTTGCGGCGGCACGACGAAACCGGGCGCGGGGATCTGGTCGTTTCGTTGCGTTGCTGGCTGGAACACCACGGGCACTGGGACCTCGCGGCGTCGCGGCTCGGGGTGCACCGGCACACGTTGCGGAACCGGATGCGGAAGGTGGAGGAACTGACCGGCCGCAGCCTGGATTCCCCCGGCTTGCGCAGCGAACTCTGGCTCGCCCTCCAGGTCGACCCGGGACCGCGCTGACCCCCGGCCCCCACCTTCCGGGACGCCGCGGCAGGAAGGGACCTTCGCTATCGCTCTCCGGGAGCGGGGGACCTTTACTACTGTTCAACCGTAGTAAAGCTCCCTTCCTCCCGAGCCCGGGACCCGGTGTCCTGAAAGCGTTTCAGGTCCCTGAACGCTAGCTCCGGTGGGCGAATTCGTCGGTGGCTTCACGCAGCAGGCGCAGGATGCCGTGGTCGGTGACCGCGTGCCCGGCGGTGTCCGCGAGCGCGAGCCGGGAGCCCGGCCACGCCCGGTGCAGTTCGTACGCGGTCGTCGGCGGGCACACCACGTCGTACCGCCCCTGCACGATGACCCCGGGGATCCCGGCGAGCTTGGCCGCGTCCCGGATCAGCTGACCCTCGTCCAGCCACGCGCCGTGCGTGAAGTAGTGCAGCGCGATCCGCGCGAAGGTCACCGCGAACCCGGGCCGCGCGTAGTCGGCGAGGTAACCCCGTTGCGGCACCAGGGAAACGATCGCGCCCTCCCAGGTGCTCCACGCGATCGCCGCCGCCTCGCGCACCGCCCGGTCCGGGTGGTAGACGAGTTCGTGGTACGCCGAAATCGGGTCCTGCCGCCGATCCCGGGGAATCGGCGCGAGGTAGTCGTGCCAGTACTCGGGGAACACCGCCGCCGCGCCACCGTTGTAGATCCAGTCCAATTCGGACTGTCGCGCGGTGAACACCCCGCGCAGCACGATCTCGGTGACCCGTTCCGGATGGGTTTCGGCGTAGGCGAGCGCGAGGGTGGCGCCCCACGAGCCGCCGAAGAGCTGCCAGCGTTCGATGCCGAGGTGCTCGCGCAGCCGTTCCATGTCCGCGACCAGGTGCCAGGTCGTGTTCGCCGACAGGTCCACGTCCGGTTCGCCGATGTGCGGGGTGCTGCGCCCGGAACCGCGCTGATCGAACAGCACGATCCGGTAGGCGGCCGGATCGAAGTGCTGCCGCGCCATCGGGGAGATCCCGCTGCCCGGCCCGCCGTGCAGCACCACGACCGGTTTGCCCCGCGGATTCCCGCAGCTCTCCCAGTAGACGCGGTGACCGTCGCCGACGTCGAGGAAACCGTGCTCGGACGGTTCGATCGCGGGGTAGAGATCCTCCATGCGGCATACTCTGCCGTGCGCGCCGGACGCGCGCACGGGTAAGGGTGGGGGCCCGCCCCCGCCGCCAGACCGAGCGGGCCCCCGTCCGTGGGCGGCTCTCAGCAGCCGCTGGCGGTGCCGACGTTGCTGAACCCCTTGCCGGCGTTCGTCACCTTGTTGCTCGCGCAGACCTTGTTGCCCAGCCCGTCCTTGTGGACGTAGAAGCCGTAGGCGTACTGGGACCGCACATCGGCGGTGTTGTTCGCGAACGTGTTCCGCTCACCCCACCCGGAGAGCTGGACGTGCACCTCGAACCCGCCGTAGCTCTTGTCGGTCACGAAGACCTTGCTGCCCTTGTTGTTCGTGACCTGGTAGCCGTTGCCCTTGACGTCGACCCAGCTGTCGCCGGAGTTCGCGCCGGTCTGGCCGGTGCCGTCGAAGGTGTTGCCGTCCAGCGTGCCGCCGGTGGTGCCCTCCTTGACGTCGATCGCCTCGGCGGCGACGTTCGGCCCGATCCGGTTGTGCAACGCCTGGTTCCGGTCGCTCTTGTCCGGCGTGCCGCCGGGCCAGTTGCTCTTCGCCGAGCCGAAGTAGATGCCTTCCCCGTAGTCCGGCGTTTCCTTCCCGGTGTCGCTGATCTCGCAGTTCTTGACGACGTTGTCGCTGCTCCCGTGCTGGAAGTGGATGGCCTCGTGCCCGATGCCGTGCACCTTCAGCCCGTCCACCACGGTGTTCCTGACGCCCAGTGCCATCAGGCCCTTCTGGCCGCCGGTGATGGTGAAACCCTCGATGTTCCAGTTGCTCCCGGTCAGTTCCAGCGTCCGGCCGCCGCTCGCCTTGATCACCGCGCTGCGCGGCCCCCTGAGCGTGATCCGGGCGCTCTCGGTCCCGCTCACCGCCGCCTTGAAGTTGCCGGTGAAGGTCTTGCCCTCGGCCAGCTGGATCGTGTCCCCGGGGTGCACTGTGGACAGTGCCCGGGTGAGTTCGGCGGAGGTGTTCACCGTGGTCACCGCCGGTGCCGCGGTCGCACCGGTACCGGGCAGTGCGAGTGCCGCCAGCACCGCGCCGAACGTGACCGTGATCCGTACCCCTGCACGCATCAAGCTCCTCCTCGTCGAGGCTTCCGCGGCGGCGGTGGGTAAACGTTAGGACACAGTCCGAACAGCGTCAAGGACGTGACCTACATTCACATACATGAACACATCGGGTGCTCAAGTGCCCCCAATGTGGCGTTCGGGACGCTCAACGCCCCGAACGCCACAGTGGGGGAAACCGACGCCACCAACGCCACATTGGGGGAAGGTGCGGGGGAGGGGTCCCCGGGGAACTTCAGTCGTGGAAGGCGTGTTCCGGGGCGGGGAATTCGCCGCGGCGCACCTCGTCCGCGAACGCGGTCGCCGCGCCGGAGAGCACCCCGGCCAGATCGGCGTACCGCTTCACGAAACGCGGCGCCTTGCCGCGGCGCAGCCCGGCCATGTCCTGCCACACCAGCACCTGCGCGTCGCAGTCCGGGCCCGCGCCGATGCCGACCGTCGGAATGCTCAGCTCGTGGGTGACCCGTTTCGCGGCCTCGGCGGGCACCATCTCCATCACCACCGCGAACGCGCCCGCCTCCTGCAGCGCCAGCGCGTCGGCCAGCAACACGTCCGCCGCCTCGCCGCGTGCCTGAACCCGGTACCCGCCCAGGTTGTGCTCGCTCTGCGGGGTGAACCCGAGGTGCCCCATCACCGGCACCCCGGCCGAGGTCAGCGCCTCGACGTGCGGCGCGAACCGCCGCCCGCCCTCCAGCTTCACCGCGTGCGCCCGGCCCTCCTTCATGAACCGGACCGCGGTGGCCAGCGCCTGCTCCGGGGAGAGCTGGTACGAGCCGAACGGCAGATCCGCGACCACCAGCGCCCGTTTGACCGACCGGGTCACCGCGCGGACCAGCGGCAGCAGTTCGTCGACCGTCACCGGCAGGGAGGTGTCGTAGCCGAACACGTTGTTCGCGGCCGAATCGCCGACCAGCAGCACCGGGATCCCGGCCTCGTCGAACAACTGGGCGGTGTACATGTCGTAGGCGGTGAGCATCGGCCACGGCTCGCCGCGTTCCTTCAGCTCGCGCAGGTGGTGGACGCGAACCTTCTTGCCCGGCTTCGAAGCCTGGGCCGAAGGGCCGCTGCCGTACGGGGCGGCCACCTCACCGGAACCGGAACTGGGTTGGGTAGACATCTTCGTCGACCATCCTTCCCTCGAGGCCTCGGCGAGGTCCCCGGGTCGTGGATTTGGAGAAATCCAGCGTCGCACCGGGGGAGGGGAGGCCCCAAGGGGCTGCGACCAGCTTCACACAGGCACCCGGACCGCGCGAACCGGGCAACGAGTCCGGCACCGGCACGTCCCGGGACAAGAGGGGCCCGGACCTGATGCGCACAAGAGTCCACCCCACGAGGGAACTATGGTGCGCACCGGATCAGACTCTCGGACGATGCAGGATGACGGACGACCGGGGTTCACTGAGCGTCCAAGGGCTGTGAGCAGGGGCGAGGATGGGACACGCGACGAGCGAGCAGGGTCAGGACTGGGCGCCGGGCGTGCCGCGGTGGAAACGCCGCGCGGGCGGCGTCGTGGCCACGGTCGTGCAGGTCGGCGCGGTTTTCTCGCTGCTGCTGTGGTTCTTCGGCGACCAGCACGAACGGTTCCACCGGGTCGTCGTCCACACCTTCTCGCTGCTGAGCATCCCGGTCGACTCGAACCTGGTCATCGTGCTCGCGCTGGCCGTCCTCGGCGCCGCGCTGCGCCGCCGCAAGCGGGCCGCGCTCTACACCCTGGTGCTGTTCCAGGTCGGCGGGCTGCTGCTGGTCCTGCTGGTCCAGGCCACCCTCATCTGGTCGCCGGAAGTGCTCGAGCTCGAACCGCACGAGTTCGCCGAGATCCCGGACTGGGTCTGGACGATGGTCGTCTCGGACGTCGTCTCGCTCGGGCTGGTCGCGCTGCTGCTCGCGCTGCGCCCGGCTTTTCCCGCCCAGCTCGCCCCCGGCGCCTGGCGGCATGGGCTGTCGGTGCTGATCGGCGGGATGGCCGCGGTCGTGGTGGTCGGCTGGGGCCTCACCGAGGTGTTCCCCGGGACGCTGACCGACGCCTGGGAACGGTTCGCCTGGGCCGCCAACCACGCGACCGGTGAACTGTTCCGGCTGCGCCGCCTCGGGGTCGGCGAGGGGCCCGGCTGGCTGGACGTCCTGCTCGACCTCGGCGGCACGCTGACCCTGGGCGCCGCGCTGTACGCGTTCTTCCGCGGGGTGCGCAGCCGCCGGTTGCGCAGCGACGAGGAGGAACTGCGGCTGCGCGCGCTGCTGGCCGAACACGGCGAACCGGATTCGCTCGGCTACTTCGCCACCCGCCGCGACAAGAGCGTGGTGTTCGCGCCGAACGGCCGCGCCGCGGTCACCTATCGCGTGCTCGCCGGGACCACGGTGGCCAGCGCCGACCCGATCGGCGATCCGGAATCCTGGCCGCAGGCCGTGCAGGAGTGGCTGGACGAGGCGCACCGCTTCGGCTGGGCGCCCGGCGTGCTCGGGGCGAGCGAACGCGGCGCCCAGGTGTACACCGACGCGGGGTTGAAGGCCCTGGAGATCGGCGACGAAGCGGTACTGGACGTGCGCGAGTTCAGCCTGGCCGGGCCCGAGCGCAAATCGGTCCGGCAGGCGGTCAGCCGGATCGAGCGCGCCGGGTACACCAGCCGGGTCCGGCGGCACTCGGAGATCGGCGCCGCGGAGATGGCCGAACTGCTGGCCGCGGCCCAGCAGTGGCGGGGCGCGGAGACCGAGCGCGGGTTCTCCATGGCGCTGTCCCGGCTCGGCGATCCGTCCGACGGCCGCTGCGTCATGGTGGAGGCCTACGACGCGAAGGGACGGTTGCGCGGCCTGCTGTCCTTCGTGCCCTGGGGCCGCCGCGGCCTTTCGCTGGACCTGATGCGCCGCGACCGCGAAGCCGAGAACGGGCTCAACGAATATATGCTCACCGAGGTCGTCGCGAACGCGGGACGCCTTGGCGCGCAACGGATCTCGCTGAACTTCGCGATGTTCCGAGCGGTCTTCGCCGAGGGCGAGCGGATCGGCGCGGGCCCGGTGCTGCGCGCGTGGCGCTCGGTGCTGAGCGTCGCGTCGCGGTTCTTCCAGCTCGAATCGCTGTACCGGTCCAACGCGAAGTACGGGCCGGACTGGGAACCCCGGTTCCTCTGCTACACCTCCGCGCGCAAGCTGCCCCGGGTCGGGATCGTGGCCGGTGCGCTGGAAGGGTTCGTGCCGAGCATCGGCGCCGCGCCGCGCGTGCTGCACATGGAGCACGTCACCGACGAGTTCGTGGCGCGGGTCAAGGAGATCGACGCGAAGGCCGCCCGGGTCACCCCGCGGCCGCAGCGCCGCCCGGAACAGGTCCGGGTGCGGATCGCGAAGCTGGATCGCTTGCGGGAAGCGGGAATCGACCCGTACCCGGTCGGGTTCGAACGCGACCACCTGCTCGGTGACGTGGTGAAGAAGTACCGCGAGCTGGAACCGGACACGCACACCGGGCACCAGGTGCGGGTGGCCGGCCGGGTCATCGCGATCCGCAACCTGGGCGGGCTGGTTTTCGCGCGGTTGCGGGACTTCAGCGGCGAACTGCAGCTCATGCTGGACGCGGACCGGCTGCCGCTGACCGGGTGGCGGGACGGGGTCGACCTCGGCGACCACGTGGGCGTTTCCGGTGCGGTCGTCACGTCCAAACGCGGCGAGCTGTCCGTGCTGGTGTCCGAGTGGACGGTCACCGCGAAATGCCTGCATCCCTTGCCGGACAAGCGAAAGGGCCTGACCGATCCGGAGACCCGGGTGCGTCAGCGCTACCTGGACCTGGTGGTCAACCCGGACTCCGCGCAGATGCTGCGGCTGCGCAGCACGGTGGTCCGCGCGGTGCGCGACCGGTTGCACGCGCGCGACTACCTCGAAGTCGAGACGCCGATGCTGCAGACCGTCCACGGTGGAGCGAACGCGCGGCCGTTCGTCACCCACATCAACGCCTACGACATGCGGATGTACCTGCGGATCGCGCCCGAGTTGTACCTGAAGCGGCTGTGCGTGGCCGGGGTGGAGCGGGTGTTCGAACTCAACCGCAACTTCCGCAACGAAGGCGTGGACGCCACGCACAACCCCGAATTCACCATGCTCGAGGCGTACCAGGCCTACGCCGACTACGACAGCATGCGGCGGCTGACCCGGGAACTCGTGCAGCACGCCGCCGAAGCCGCCTACGGCGCGCAGATCGTGCGGCGGCCGGGACCGGACGGGAAGGTCGCCGAACACGACATCTCCGGGGACTGGCCGGTGGTCCGGGTGCACGACGCGGTGTCCGAAGCGTTCGGCGAACCGGTCGATCCGGGCACGCCGATCGAGCGGCTGCGCGAGCTGTGCCGCCGCGCCGGGGTCCAGTTCGGCGACGAGGCGGGCCACGGCGACCTGGTGCTCAAGGCGCATGAGCACCTGGTGGAACCGGCCACCACCGCACCGGTCTTCTACACCGACTACCCGACCGACGTGTCACCGCTGACCCGCCAGCACCGCGGCGATCCGCGGCTGGCCGAACGCTGGGACCTGATCGCGTTCGGCGCGGAGATCGGCACGGCGTACACCGAACTGACCGATCCGATCGAGCAGCGGCGCCGCCTGGAGGCGCAGTCGCTGCGCGCGGCCAGCGGTGACGTCGAGGCGATGGAGCTCGACGAGGACTTCCTGGTGGCCCTCGAGCACGGCATGCCGCCCACCGGCGGGCTCGGCCTCGGGGTCGACCGGCTGCTCATGCTGCTGACCGGAGCGTCGATCCGGCAGACCGTCCTTTTCCCCTTCGCCAGGCCGAAAACATGACCGCCCGCGGATCGGCCGCGGCGGTGCTCGCGGTCGCCGCGGTGTTCTATTCGGCGTGGCTCCTGGTGTTCGTCCTCCCGACGGGGTTGTCGCTGGTGCACGCCTACGTGAGCGAGCTGAGCGCCGACGGGCAGCCGTTCCACGTGCTGTTCCGGGTGACCGATCTGGTGGCCGGGTCGGCCCTGCTGGCGAGCGTCCCGTTCCTCGCGCGCCTGCTCCCGTCCGGCTGGCCGATGGGCCTGGTGCTCGGCGGGATGGTGCTGTTCGGGGCGGGCGTGCTGCTGGGCGCGCTGTTCTCTTTGGACTGTTCGAGTTCGCTGAGCGAGGCGTGCCGCCTGGAGGACGAGGCGGGCTCGCTGTCGCTCGCGGACACCATGCACGTGGCGTCCTCGGCGGCGTCGAACTTCGGCATGTTCTTCGCGGCGCTGGGCGCCGAGCGGCTCGCGTCCGGGGTCGATCGCGTGCTGCTGCGGATCGTGCTCGCGGTCGTCGCGGTGACCGGGCTCGCGATCGTGGTGCTGAACCCGCTCGGCCCCGGGCACTTCGCGGGCCTGGTGCTCCAGGTCCAGCTCGTCGTGGTCGCCCTGGCGCTGTTCGGCGCGGCTTACCGCCTGCTCCGGGCCGGGACCGCGGGTGGACGTGGTCCTCGAGGCGGGTGACGCGGCACCGTCGAAATTGTCGGTGCCGAATGCGAGGATCCTCCCAACTCGACCGGCCGGTCCGGTCCCTGCGAGGAGGATCCGAGATGGATGGAAATGTGCGCCCGATCGCCGACGAGCGGGATGGTCTGCTGGCGTATCTCGCGCAGCAGCGGCGAGTGCTGCGCATCGCCGCGCACGGCCTGACCGACGAGCAGGCCAGGGCCAC
This sequence comes from Amycolatopsis anabasis, assembly GCF_009765355.1. Taxonomy (GTDB): domain Bacteria; phylum Actinomycetota; class Actinomycetes; order Mycobacteriales; family Pseudonocardiaceae; genus Amycolatopsis; species Amycolatopsis anabasis. The sequence goes on from NZ_VTHK01000010.1 coordinate 220,111, forward strand.
GCCGACGGCGAGCACGCTCAGCGTCGGCGGGTTGATCAAGCACGTGGCCACCACCGAGCGCGGCTGGATGGACGTCATGCTGCAGCGCGAGGAACCCAAGGTCGTCCTGTCCGGTCCGGAGGACTACCTCGCGGCGTTCCGGCTCGGCGAGGACGAGACCCTGGCGGGCGTGCTGGAGTTCTACGACCTGGTCGCGCGGGAGACCGAGGAGGCCGTCGCCGGGATCGAGGATCTCGGTCGACCGGTGCCGGTGCCCCAGGGGGTGCCGTGGTACCCGAAGGACGTGGCGGCCTGGTCGGTCCGCTGGGTGCTGTTCCACCTCATCGAGGAGACCGCCCGGCACGCGGGGCACGCCGACATCATCCGCGAGCACGTCGACGGCGGCACGGCGTTCCCGCTGATGGCCGCCGCCGAGGGCTGGCCGGCGACGCCGTGGTTGCAGCCGTGGCAGCCGGAGTCGGAGGTGCAGCCTGCCTAGATTCCCCACTGAATCGAGTCGAGGCGGCTAGCCGGCCCACGGACTCGAACGGCCCGCGGAGTGCGTGATCTACGTGGTGAGCGGGTGGACCGTGGTGATGCCGGTGAGGATGAGATCGACCCCGGCGAGGAACTGCTCGCGGTCGTCGTGCGCACGCATCTCGTTCGCGACCGCCCGGACGAACGGGTAGTCGTCGGGGTCGAGTTCGTCCCAGGCCCTCGCCACGGCGTCGAGGAAATCGACGCGGTCCACGTCTGCCCCGAGAGCGCGGACGCTCGCGTGGTTCGCGGCGTTCTGGCCGGCGGCGCCGAGGACGTAGTGCACCAGGGCCGAGGTCGCCGTGAACCAGCCGCCCTCGGGCACGCCCAGCGCGCGGACCTGTCGGCCGACGCTTTCGAAGATCCGCGGCGTCACCGGCCCCCAGGGGACGCGGGAGAGCTGTGTCGAGAGCTGCGTGGCGAGCCACGGGTGTTCGACGATCGCGTCGAACAGGCCGAACGCGACGGCGCGAATCTCGTCCTGCGGCGAGCCCGGAGACTCGGCGGGCTCGATGGCCAGAGCGGCGGCGACGACGGCGTCGGTCGCGGCGGCGAGCAGCTCGTCCTTGTTCGCCACATGCCAATAGATGGCCCCGGGGCCGGTGGCGAGGCGCTCGGTCAGCGCCCGGAACGTCAGCCCGCCCGCACCGGCCTCGTCGAGCAGCTCGACGGCGGCCTCGACGATGCGCTCCCGGGAGAGCGCCTCGGCACGCCGCTCCGACTTGCGTGTCCGCGGTGTCATGCCGCCATCTTGACACGTCTGGAGCGGCGTTCCAACATGGTAGTCTGGAACAGCATTCCAGAGAGGTCGGCCGGGGCTCACCGGGCGGCCCGCGTCCCGAAGGAGCCACCATGCGCACCCCCGTCACGATCATCGGCGCCGGACTCGGCGGCCTCGTCCTGGCCCGCGTCCTGCACGTCCACGGCATCCCGGCCGCGGTCTACGAGGCGGAGGCCTCCCCGACGGCGCGCACGCAGGGCGGGATGCTCGACATCCACGACTACAACGGGCAGCTCGCCGTCGAGGCGGCCGGCCTGATGGACGAGTTCCGCGGCCTCATCCTGGAGGGCCGCCAGGCGCTGCGGCTCCTCGACCGGCACGGGACCGTCCTGTTCGAAGAAGCCGACGACGGCACGGGTGGCCGCCCCGAGGTGCAGCGCGGCGAGCTGCGGCGGATCCTGCTCGATTCACTCCCGGCCGGCACCGTCCGGTGGGGCCACAAGGTCACCGGAGTCCGCGCTCTCGGCGAGGGCCGCCACGAGGTGACCTTCGCCGACGGCGCCACCGTCGCCACGAGCCTGCTGGTCGGCGCGGACGGCGCGTGGTCACGGGTCCGGCCGCTGCTGTCGGCCGCCACACCCGAGTACGTCGGCAGGTCGTTCGTCGAGACCTACCTGTTCGACGCCGACACCCGCCATCCCGCCACCGCGAAAGCGGTCGGCGGCGGATCGATGGGCGCGCACGGCCCCACGCCGGGCAAGGGGATCCAGGCCCACCGCGAAAGCGGCGACACCCTGCACACCTACGTGCTGCTCACCGAACCGCTGGAGTGGTTCGCCGCCATCGACTTCACCGATCCGGCCGCGGCCACCGCGCGGATCGCGCGGGAATTCGACGGCTGGGCACCGGAACTCACCGCGCTGATCACCGACGGCGACACCGCGCCGGTCCTGCGCCCGCACTACGCTCTGCCGATCGGGCACCGGTGGGACCGGGTGCCGGGGGTGACCCTGGTCGGCGACGCCGCCCACCTCTCGGCCCCGGACGGCGAAGGCGCCAATCTGGCCATGCTCGACGGCGCCGAACTCGGCAAGGCCCTCGCCGCGCATCCCGGCGACGTCGAGGCCGCCCTCGCCGAATACGAGCAGGGCATGTTCTCCCGCAGCGCCAGGGTCGCCACCGAGAGCGCCAAGCTCTTCGAGGCCCTCTCCGGCGACAACCCAGCCCAGAAATTGATCAACTTCCTCACCGGGCGCGGGCAGAGCCGATGAGCCCGGCTCGCTCGTCGCCACCCTCGTCGTCCTCTCGCGACGACCAGGCCCGGCGTTCCCGTCAGAAGAGCGTGGGCTCCTCGGCGAGCGCGCCTTCGATCACGAGCATCCGGCGTTTCGTGGCGACCCCGCCGTTCGCGGAGAACCCGCCGTCCTTGCCGCCCGCCGCGAGTATCCGGTGGCAGGGCACGACCGGGGCGAACGGGTTGCGGCCCAGTGCCTGGCCGACGGCCTGGGCCGAACCCGGCATGCCGAGTCGGTGCGCCACCTCGCCGTAGGTGAGCGTCTTGCCCGGCGGAATCGCGAGCGCGATTTCGTAGACCCTGCGGTGGAAATCCGGCACGTCCGTCATATCGAGTTCGACGGCGGACAGGTCCGGCTGCCCGCCCGCGAGCAACTCGACGACGTCGTCGATCACCTTGCGCATCGCGGGGGACGGCTCGGTTTCGGGTGTCTCCGGGAATCGCCGCCGCAGGCGCGTGCGCGTCCGGTGCTCGCTGCCCTCGGGCAGTTGCGCGCCGACGATGCCGCGTTCGCCCCAGGCGATTCCACACCAGCCGATCGCGGTGTCGAAGAGCGCGAAGCCTTGTGCGGTCATGTGTTTCGCGTCCCCGTTCCGTCCGGTCAGGCCGAAGTGGCCTGACGTTCGAATGCGTTCTGCACCGCCGCCGTGCCCCGGTCCATGAGTTCGCGGACCCGTTGCGCGCTTTCCTCCGGCAGGAGGTCGGCGGTCCACACGAACCGGCAGCGGTCCGCGCCTTCCGCGAGAACCTGGGCGGACGCGTGGTGGTGCCGCAGGTTCAACGGCGATTCGACGACAGCGTAGGCGATCCGGCGGGCGTCGTCATCGACGTCGACGATCAGCTCGCGCGCCACCGCGCCGTTGAAGAACGTGACGACGCGTTCGTCGCCTTCGACCCGGGTGCCGATCACGAAGCCCGGTGCGAGGCGATCGTGCAGCGCGCCCCAGTCGCGCAACGCGTCCCACACCTCCTCCGGTGTGGCGTCGATGGTGGTTTCGGTGCGGACGTGGGCCATGTTCTCCATCCTTCCCGTGCTGACCGGCCCAGCCTGCCCGCGTTTTCCGGAGTCGTCTTGAACATCCTTGCGGAACTGTCGTACCCCCGGCGTAGCTTCTCCCCCGTGCGCACGGGGGAGAAGCTGGCGTCCCGGCCGGAGTTCACCGTCACGGCGGTGACCTGCCGGGACGATCACGCGGGCTGGTCCGCGGCGGAAGCTCGCGGCAGCCACGGGCTGGTGCTGGTCCGCCGCGGCCGGTTCCGGCACCGGGCGGCGGGTGTGGAATCCGATGTGGACCCGACGGTCGCCTACCTCAGCTCGCCGGGGGTGGCGGAACGGTTCGCGCATCCCGCCGGCGGTGACGTGTGCACCTCGGTGACCTTCCCGCCCCGCCTGTGGCGGGCACTGGCGGGGGACGACACCCGCCCGGCGCGGCCGGCCGTGTACGTCGACGCCCGGCTCGACCTCGCGCACCGCCGCCTGCTGCGCGCGGGAGCCGATGTCGACTACGCCCTCGCCGAAGAACTGCTCGGCTTGCTCGCCCAAGCCCTCGGCCAGGTCGTCACCGGCCCCACCCCGCTGGCCGACCGGATTTCCGCGGCCGACCGGGCACACGTCGCCGCCGCGCGGCAGGCGATCGCGGAAGACGATCCGGTGTCGCGCGGCCTTTTCCCGCTCGCCGAAGCCCTCGGCGTCTCGCCGTACCGGTTGAGCCGCGCCTTCACCCGGGAGCTGGGGGTGTCGCTGACGCGATACCGCAATCGCGTGCGGATCGGGCGTGCGCTGGATCGCCTGGAACAGGGCGAGCCCAGCCTGGCCGCACTCGCCGCGGATCTGGGTTTCGCCGATCAGGCGCATTTGACGCGGACGGTGCGGACGCATGTGGGGTACCCGCCGCGGGCGGTGCGCGGCCTGCTCGACCCGACGATCGGCCCTTGTGCGGCCGGTTAGGTTCTGGGGACCGGGATCGATTGCGGCACTGGGGAGGTCAGTGGTGGGTGCGATGTTCAGGCGTTCGGTGACGACCGCCGCGGTGTTCGCGGTTCTGGGAGCCGGATTGCTGGCTCCGCCGACCGCGTCCGCGGCCCCGCCCGAGGAGGTGGGCGCCGAGTTGACCGCCGCTCCGGCCAGCACCGAACCGCCCGGCACGCTCGTGCTGCCCTACGTCGTGGTGACCAGGGCGAACCGGGGGCAGACCTGGCGCGCCGAACGTGCCGTGCGCGCGGCGGGCGGCACCGTGGTCTCGTCGTACCCGCAGGTGGGCGTCGTGGTGGCCTACTCCGCCCGGGACGACTTCGCCGCGGCGGTGCGGGGAGCGCGCGGGATCGAGGCGGTCGGCGCGACCCGGACGGCCAAGGTCCCCGTCGAATACTTCGCACCCCGCCGGGATCTTCAGTACACCGGCCCGGGTTCGCCGAACAGCGGGCAGGTGCCCGCCGAGGGCGCCGCGTGGGACGCGACCGCGCTCGGTTTGGACCAGGCGCACCAGACGAGCACCGGCAGCCGCCGGGTGGTCGTCGGCGTGCTGGACACCGGTGTCGACGACACGCATCCCGAGCTGACCGGTGCGGTCGACACCAGGAAGTCGGTGTCGTGCCTGTCCGGCTGGGCCGATCGTGGCCCGGGCTCGTGGCGCCCCACCCTCGACGGGCACGGCACGCACGTCGCCGGCACGATCGCGGCGGCGCGCAACGGCACCGGCGTGGTCGGCGTGGCGCCGGGCGTTTCCCTGGCCGCGGTCAAACTCGCCGAGAAGGACGACAACGAGACCGCCGAGAGCATGGTGTGCGGGTTCGTCTGGGCCGCCGAGCACGGTTTCGCGGTGACCAACAACAGCTACCGGTCGATTCCGTGGCGGTACAACTGCGCCGACCAGATCGACCAGGCCGCGATCCGGCTCGCGGTCGGCCGCGCGGTGGCCTACGCGCAGCGGCGGAACGTGCTCGTGGTCGCCTCGGCGGGTAACGCGGGCATCGACCTCGACCACCGGACCGTGGATGCGGAAAGCCCCGCGGACAGCACCCCGGCCCGCCGCGAGATCACCAACGACTGCATCCGGCTGCCACACGAGTTGCCCGGCGTCGTCGGCACCGGCGCGCTGGACGAGAAGTTGGTGAAGGCCAGCTTCTCCAACTACGCCTTCGGCAAGGTCGCCGTCGCCGCCCCGGGCGCGCGGGTCTGGTCGACCTGGCCCGGCGGGTTGTACCGCTCGGCCAGCGGCACCTCGATGGCCGCCCCGCACGCGACCGGCGTGGCCGCCCTGCTCGCCACCCGGCACCCGTACTGGAGCGCCACCCACCTCCGGCGAGCCCTCCTCGACCAGGCGACCCCGCTACCCTGCCCGGCCACCTACGACCCGAACGGCGACGGCACCCCCGACGCCGTGTGCACCGCGAAGCGCCGGGAAACCTCCTTCTACGGCCACGGCCTCGTCAACCCCACCGCCGCCGTCTCCTAGCCCTCGAACGGGGCCCACTCAGGATCCTTGCCCAGCGCCGCTGGCCCTCAGCGAGAACCCAAGCAGTAGCAAAGGTCCCTCGCTACCGTTATCCGGCAGCAAATCTCCCCCGCTGCCCCGTAGGCGGAGCAAATCTCCCTTCCTGCCGGTAACCGGCGCGAAGGGACCCTTGCTATCCGATAACCGGAGTAAAGGTCCCTCGCTGCCGCGTAACCGCAGCAAACCTCCCTTGCTGCCCCGCGACGGCAGCGAATCTCCTTTGCTGCGGGCGGGGAGAGAGAAGGGGCGGGTTACTGGCCCTCTCGCCAGCCGTTGGTGATGGGGAGGCGGCGGTCCCGGCCGAACGCCTTGAAGGTGATCTTGGTGCCGGGCGGGTACTGGCGGCGCTTGTACTCCGCCTTGTCGACCATGCGGAACACCCGGTCGATCACCGCCGGATCGAACCCGGCCTCGATCAGGTCCGCGTAGCCGCGGTCGCCCTCGACGTAGTCGTCGAGGATGTCGTCCAGCAGCGCGTAGTCCGGCAGCGAGTCGGTGTCGAGCTGATCCGGCCGCAGTTCGGCGGACGGCGGTTTGCTGATCGAGTTCTCCGGGATCGGCGGCGTCTCGCCGCGCTTCTCCGCTTCCGCGTTGCGCCAGCGCGCCAGCTCCCAGACGTGCGTCTTGAACACGTCCTTGATCGGCGCGAAACCGCCGACCGCGTCACCGTAGATCGTCGAGTAGCCGACCGCCAGCTCGGTCTTGTTCCCGGTCGCCAGCACCAGGTGTCCGTCCAGATTGGACAGAGCCATCAGCAGCATGCCGCGGGCCCGGGCCTGCACGTTCTCCTCGGCGAGCCCGCTTCCGGCGAGCTTGAGCTGATCCACGTAGGCCGAGACCATGTCCGCGATCGGTTCGACGCGGAAGTGGCAGCCCAGCCTGCGCGCCAGCTCGGCGGCGTCCGAACGCGAGTGCTCCGACGAATACTTCGACGGCATCGAGACCCCGTACACCGCGTCCGGGCCGAGCGCGTCCACGGCCAGCGCGGCGGCCAGCGCCGAGTCGATCCCGCCGGAGAAGCCGAACGTCACCGACCGGAACCCGTTCTTGTGCGCGTAGTCGCGCAACCCGACGACCAGCGCCGACCACACCTCCGCCTCATCGGACAGGGGTTCGCTGATCGTCGGCTCGGCGGTCGGCTCGTACCGCGGCAACGGCTCCTCGGAGAGAACCCGGCGCCGCACCCGCAGGCCCTCCAGTTCGCCTTCGGTGGCGTGCCCGCCCGCGGCGAGGTCGAGATCGGCGACGAGCAGGTGCTCGACGAACTGCGGGGCGCGGGCCAGCAATTCGCCCTGCGCGTTCACGATGATCGAGTCGCCGTCGAAGACCAGATCGTCCTGGCCGCCCACCTGGTTCGTGTAGACGATCGGCGCCTTCGCCTCGGCGGCCCGCCCGGCCACCAGCGGCAGCCGGATGTCGTCCTTGGCGCGCTCGTACGGCGAGGCGTTCGGCGAGACGACCAGGTCGACCCCGGCCTTGCCGAGCGCGGCGATCGGCCCGCCGTCCTGCCAGAGGTCCTCGCAGATCACCATGCCGATGTCGATGCCGTGCAGGCGCAGCACGTCCAGGGTGTCGCCGGGCTTGAAGATGCGGCGCTCGTCGAACACGCCGTAGTTCGGCAGGTGGTGCTTGAACTGCCGCGCGACGACCTCGCCGCGGTACAGCGCGGCGGCGGCGTTGCGCGGTCCGGCCTCGTCCGCGTCCAGGTAGCCGACGTAGGCGAGCACGTCGCCGCAGCCGTTCTCGTCGAGACGCCGGGCGAGTTCGTCGACCTTCTCCCGGGATGCGGCCGAGAAGGTGGGCCGGATCGCGAGGTCCTCCACCGGGTACCCGGTCAGCACCATCTCGGAGAAGACCACGACGTGGGCACCGGCCTCGGCGGCCTTGCGCGTCCAGCCGAGGATCAGTTCTGCGTTCCCCGCCAGGTCGCCGACCGTGGGATTGACCTGGGGCATCGCGATGCGCAGTTGCGGCATGAGCACATTCTGACTCACGCGGCCCCACCTCGCCCCCAGAACGTGAGCAAGGGACCTTTACTCCGGTACCGGAGGAGCGGGGGACCTTTGCTACCTCGAGCCGGGAGCGAGGGACCTTTGCTCTCGATGAACCGGAGTAAAGGTCCCCCGCTGCCGCGGCGGGCTCAGGACTTCTTGCGGCGGATCATCGAACGGACCTTCTTGAGGGTCTGCTCGAAGTCGGAGTCGAACGGGTTGTCGTGGACGAGGTAGGTCCACGTCGAGTTCGGCCGCCGCACCCCGGACGCCGCCAGATCGATGCCGTCCTCGCCGATCTCGGCCTCGGTGAAGGTCTTCACCGAGCGCTCCTCGATCGTCGGGATGATCTTGTGGAACTCCGGGATCGCCGTGCGGTGGAACTCGTCCAGCGGGGTTTCCCGCGCGAGCGCCCGCAGGTGGATGCTCTCCCGCACGTCGGTCAGGAACGCCAGGTGATCCGACCAGAGCTGGTCGAGGTGGTACAGCATGATCTCCCGGCACACCTGGACCAGCTTTTCCTCGCCCAGTTTCTCCGCGGCCTCGTCGTACCGCTCCTTCGCCGCCTCCCGGAGCTTCTCCGCGGCCAGTTCGGTGCGCAGCACCTCGTTCCGGTGCTTCAGCAGCTCGAGCCGCTGGTGCTCGATCAGCCGCGTGTAGCGCCAGGTGTTGCGGTGGATCTCCAGGTGCACCCCCTCGGCGACCCGCTGCGCGTGGTTGATCTGCCGGTGCGCGGCCGGATCGGTGATCTCGCCGGTGCCGTCCTCGGCCTCGATCCCGTCCGGCACGTCCGGCGCGTTGGACAGCACGAGATCGTCGTTCAGGCTCGCGAAGAACACCGCGCTGCCCGGGTCACCCTGCCGCCCGGAACGCCCGCGCAGCTGACCGTCCAACCGGCTGCTCGGATACCGGGCGGTGCCGATCACGTGCAGCCCGCCCAGTTCGGCGACCCGATCGCGGTCCTTGCCGTCCGCCCCGCCCAGCCGGATGTCGGTACCGCGGCCGGCCATCTGGGTGGACACCGTGATCGTCTCGAACGTGCCCGCCTCGGCGATGATCGCCGCTTCCTCCGCGTCGTTGCGCGCGTTCAGCACCACGCACGGCAGGTCGGCCTTGGCCAGCTTCTCGGCGAGTTCCTCGGATTCGGCGACGTCCTGGGTGCCGACCAGGATCGGCCGCCCGGTCTCGTGCACCTTCCGGATCTCCTCGACGATCGCGCGCAGCTTGTGCGACGGCGACGCGAAGATGCGGTCCTCGTGGTCCTCCCGGATGTTCGGGGTGTTCGGCGGGATCACCGCGACCTCAAGCTGGTAGAACTCGCGCAGCTGCTCGGCGACCGCGACCGCGGTACCGGTCATCCCCGCCACCTGCGGGTAGCGCGCGAGCAGCGCCTGCACGGTGATCGAGTCCAGGATCTCGCCCCGGTCGGTGGCCGGCAGCTGCTCCTTCGCCTCGACCGCGGCCTGCAGCCCGTCCGGCCAGCGCTGGAGTTCGGCGACCCGGCCCCGCGAAGCGTTGATCAGCTGCACCTTCCCGTCGCGGACCAGATAGTCCACGTCCCGGGTGAGCAGCGCGTGCGCGTGCAGCGCCACGTTCACCGCGGCGAGCCGGTCCGAACCGGATTCGTCGTACAGGTCGACGCCGCCGAGCGCCTTCTCCACCACCGAGGCGCCCGCGGTGGTCAGCCACGCGTTGCGCCCGTCGGAATCCGTCTCGTAGTGCAGGTTGAGCCGCAGCCGCCGGACGATGTTGGCGACCTCCTCGTCGGCGAACGCCGCGTCCACCGAACCCGCCATCACCAGCGGCACGCGGGCCTCGTCGACCAGCACCGAGTCGGCCTCGTCGACGATCGCGACCTCGGGTTCGGGCTGCGCCAGCTCCTCGGCGCGGGTGACCAGCCGGTCCCGCAGCACGTCGAACCCGACCTCGCTGACCGCGCCGTAGGTGACCTCGCGCGAGTACGCCTCGCGGCGCTCGTCCCGGGTCAGCGCGGGCTCGATCCAGCCGACGGAGACGCCGAGCAGCTCGTACACCGGCCGCATCCACTCCGCGTCCCGGCGCGCCAGGTAGTCGTTGACCGAGATGACGTGCACGCGCTTGCCCTGCAGCGCGTACCCCGCGGCGGCGAGCGCCCCGGCGAGCGTCTTGCCCTCACCGGTCTCCATCTGCACGACGTGCCCGGTGAGCAGGCCCATGGTGCCGAGCAGCTGCACGTCGAAGGCGCGTTCGTCCAGGGCCCGGCGCGCGGCCTCGCGGCCCAGCGCGCAGACCTCGATCAGCTGGTCGTCCCCGAATTCGGCCTCACGGCGCAGCTTCTCGGCGGCCTCGGTCAGCTCGGCGTCGGAGAGCTTCTCCAGTTCGGGCTCGCGCTTGCCGATGGCCGGCAGCAGGGCTTCGTACCGGGTCAGCTCGATGCTGGCCGGCCGTTGAATGATCCGGCGCAGCCGCTTGCCCATCCGGCTGATCAGTGCTGGCACCCTGTGCTCCCGTTGTTCTGTGTTACCGGTCCCACACCCCAACGCAGTGGTGGTGCGTTCGAGTTCCCCGCCAGGATGGCACGATCACGCCGTGCCACTCCTCCACCAAACCAGGTCCCGGTCCGTTCGGGTAGCTGCCTTGGTCGGCGTCTGCCTGCTCGTCACGCTCAGCGCGTGCTCGACGGATCCCGCCGATGAGAAGCCGAAGCAGGTCACCGAGACGAAAGGGCCGGTCGGAGCCGTCCCCGCCGGGCTGGACAGATTCTATTCGCAGCCGGTGACCTGGGGAGACTGCGCATCTTACGCGACCTCGGACAGCACCCGGTCCGCGTACGCCTCGAAGGACCTGCAGTGCGCCCGGCTGACCGTGCCGCTGGACTACGCGAATCCCGGCGGCGACACGATCACCATCGGGATCCTGCGTCACCAGGCGAGCAAGCCCGACCAGCGGATCGGGGTGCTCGCGGTCAACCCCGGCGGCCCCGGGGCGTCCGGCATGCAGGCCGCCGCGAGCCTGGCGAGCCAGGTCGGGAAGAGCCCGCTGGGGGAGCGGTTCGACCTGGTGGGCTTCGATCCCCGCGGGGTGGGGTCCAGCCAGCCGCAGGTGCGCTGCCTGACCGGCCCGGAACGGGATGCCGAGCGTGCCGAGGACCTCGACACCGACGGCTCCCCCGAGGGGGTGGCCAAACAGGAGGCGGAGGCCAAGGACTTCGCGGCCAAATGCGCCCAGCGCACCGAGCACGGCGACGCGATGCTGGCGAATCTCGGCACCCGGGACGTGGTCAAGGACATGGACGTGCTGCGTTCGGCCCTCGGCGACGAGAAGCTGACCTACCTGGGCTATTCCTACGGCACCCGGATCGGCTACAGCTACGCCGAGGCGTTCGGTCGCAACGTCCGGGCGATGGTGCTCGACGGCGCGCTCGACCCCAGCCAGGACTCGGTCGAATCCCTGGTCGCGCAGGGTGCCGGGTTCGGCAAGGCGTTCGGGAAGTTCGCCGCGTGGTGCGCCCCGCAGCAGGACTGCGCGCTCGGCGGCGATCCGGCGGGCGCGACGAAGGCGTTCCAGGACCTGGCGCGACCGTTGATCGACAACCCGGTCGAAGTGGGCGACGGGCGCAGGCTGACCTTCGGCGACGCGACCCTCGCCGTGATCCAGGCCCTGTACTCGGAGCAGCTGTGGGAGACGCTCAACTCCGGGCTGAACGACCTCAAACGGGGGCGCGGCGCGACTCTGATGGCGCTGGCCGACCAGTACAACGAGCGGGACCGCAGCGGCAACTACGCGACCACGCAGGACGCGTTCACCGCGGTCCATTGCGTGGACGACCCCCGGGTGACCGACAAGAACGAGATCGCCGACGCGGAGCGGCGCTACGACGCGGCCGCCCCGTTCCTGGACGACGGCCGCCCGAACGGGCCCGCGCTGGACTCGTGCGCGTTCTGGCCGGTGCCCAACACCTCGCAGCCGCACCAGCCGACGGTCGAAGGCATCCCGCCGGTGCTGGTGGTCTCGACGACCAACGACCCGGCGACCCCGTACGAGGCGGGGGTCAACCTGGCCAAGGCGATGAAGGGCGGGCTGCTGACCTTCGAGGGCACCCAGCACACCGTCTTCCTGCAGGGCAACGCCTGCGTCGACGGCGCGGGCACCGCCTACCTGGTCAACGGCACCCTGCCCGCCGAGGGCACCCGCTGCTCGGGCTGACGCGGGCGGCAGGAAGGGACCTTCGCTACGGCTCAACCGGAGCGAGGGACCTTTACTCCTGTTGAACCGGAGTAAAGCTCCCTTCCTGCCGCGTTACCGACGTGCGCCGAGCCACCGGCCACTGCCAGGATTCGGGCGTGCCTACCTTCCGACTTTCCGGTCGATCCGCCGCGCTGGCCGCGGCGAGCCTGTTCGCCCTGGCCGCGTGTTCCGCGGATCCGCCACCCGAGCAGCCGCCCGCCCCGCCGCCGTCCACCAGCGCCACCCCCGACCCGGCCGCCCTGCAGAAGTACACGACGCAGAAGCTGACCTGGGGCGACTGCGCGCCGTACGCCTTCTCCGGGGCGACCCAGGAAGCGTTCCAGGTCAAGGGCGTGGACTGCGCCCGGCTGACCGTGCCGCTGGACTACCTCCGCCCGGACGGCCTGACGATCACGCTCGGGCTGCTCCGGCACAAGGCGGCCAAACCGGATCAGCGCATCGGATCGCTGGTCATGGACCCCGGTGGCCCCGGCGGGTCCGGCACCCAGGTCGCCGCCCAGCTCGTACCCGCGATCGAGAAGACCGCCCTCGGCGCGCGGTTCGACTTCGTCGGCTTCGACCCGCGCGGCGTCGGCGCGAGCCAGCCCCGAGTGCAGTGCCTGACCGATCAGGAACGGGATGCCCAGCGCGCCGAGTACCTGGAAGGCGACGGATCACCCGAAGGCGTCACCAAACAGGAAGCCCGCGCGAAGGATTTCGCCCAGAAATGCCTCCAGCGCACCGAGCACGGCGACGCGATGCTGGCCAACCTCGGTACCCGCGACGTCGCGCGCGACCTGGACGTGCTGCGCGCCGTGCTGGGTGACGAGAAGCTGACCTACCTCGGCTACTCCTACGGCACCCGGATCGGCTACACCTACGCCGAGATGTACCCGGGCAAGGTCCGCGCGATGGTGCTCGACGGCGCGGTGGATCCGGCGCAGGACGAGGTCGAGGGGAAGGTCCGGCAGGCCGAGGCCTTCGGCAAGTCGTTCGGCGAGTTCGTCAAATGGTGTGTCCAGCGTCCGGACTGCGCCCTCGGCCGGGACGAGGCCAAGGCGACCAAGACGTACCAGGACCTGGTCCGGCCGCTGGCCGACAAACCCGTCGACGCGGGCAAGGGCCGGGTCCTGTCGTACGAGGACGCGACGACCGCGACCGTCTCGGCGATGTACGCGAAGGAAGCCTGGGAACCCCTCAACTACGGCCTCGCCGAACTGGCCGCGCAGCGGACCGGTGGCGTGCTGCTGGCCATGGCCGACGAGTACAACGAGCGCGGCGAGGACGGCAAGTACACCGCCGCCGCGGACGCGATCGTGGCGATCAACTGCGTGGACGCCCGCAAGATCACCGACAAGAACCGGATCGCGGACGCGCAGAAGCGGGCGAACGAGGCGGCGCCGTTCGCCGACGACGGGAAACCGGACGGCGTGGCGCTCGGGCCGTGCGAGTTCTGGCCGGTGCCGAACACCTCGCAACCGCACGAGCCGAAGGCGGACGGGCTCGCCCCGACCCTGGTCATCTCGACGACCAACGACCCGGCGACCCCGTACCAGGCGGGCGTCAACCTGGCGAAGGCGCTGAAGGGTGGCCTGCTGACCGTCGAGGGGACCCAGCACACCGGTTTCCTGCGCGGCAATTCGTGCATCGACAAGGCCGGGATCGACTACCTGGTCACCCTGAAACTCCCCGCCGACGGCGCCCGCTGCTCCGGCTGACCCGGCGGCAGGAAGGGACCTTCGCTACGGCTCAACGGGAGCGAGGGACCTTTACTCCAGTTGAACCGTAGTAAATCTCCCTTCCTGCCGCCGCACGCCTCCGACCAGGAGACCCGGAGATCAGAACGGCGGGGCGACGGTGACCGGAACGTTCAGCTCCGAAAGGCTGAGTTCCAGCATGATCGCGCCCTCACTCGGCTGCTGCGGCGGAACCTGCATCCACACCCGCAGCAGATCCCGGCTCTCCGCCTGGCTGACCCAGAACTTCACGTCCACGTCGGCCTGGATCCCGGGCACCACCGCCGAGATGACGTCCTTGCCGAGCTTCCCGGTGACCCGGAAGGCCGGCACCTTGTCCAGCGCCTCCCTGCCCTCGGTCTTCGCCCCGGTCACCCCGAGCAGCAGCCGCCGCAGCCCGCGCGCCGGGTCGAGCACGGCCGCCGGGCTGAACTCCGCCGGGACCGGCCGCCGTTCTCGCGTCCCATCCCCCGAGGTGAGGTAGAGCGTGTCGCCCGCCAGAACGTAGTCGACGTCGAAGCGCTCGGTGGATTCCTGCACGTCCGCGCGGCCCTTCGCGACCCCGTGCGGACCGCCGTCACGGCTCGCCCGGCCCTCGATCTCCCGCACCTCGAGCCCGGGAATGTTGCCGCTCACGCCGAACCGGAAACGCGCGCTGCGCAGCCCGTCGACCGCGGCCGCGGCGGCGGTCACCAGGCCTTTGCCGTCGGGCAGGGGGCCGCTCGTGTCCGGCGACGACGTGCAGCCGGCAAGCCCTCCGAGGATCAGCAGGACCACCGGAAGAATTCGGCGGCAGAACATGTCGCGAGCGTAGCGAAATCGTGAACATCACCGGAGTTCAGGACGCCCCGGAGAACGTCCGCCGGTAGGTCAGCGGCGGCACCCCGACCTTGCTGTTCAGGTGCTGCCGCAGCGACGCCGCACTTCCCAGCCCCGCCTCCGCGGCCACCCGGTCGATCGGCAGGTCGGTGCTCTCCAGCAGATGCCGCGCGTGCAGCACCCGCTGCTGGGTCAGCCACGCCCGCGGGGACAACCCCGTCTCCGCCTTGAACCGCCGGCTGAACGTCCGCACGCTCATCCGCGCGTGCTCGGCGAGCCGGGCGAGCTCGAGCGGTTCGTGCAGCCGTTCCAACGCCCACGCCCGGGTCGCCGCCGTGCTGCCGTCCCCCGGCGGCGGCAGCGGGCGATCGATGAACTGCGACTGCCCGCCGTCCCGCCACGGCGGCACCACGCAGTACCGGGCGACCCGGTTGGCGACCTCGCTGCCGTGGTCCGCCCGCAGCACGTGCAGGCACAGATCGAGCCCGGCCGCCAGCCCGGCGGAGGTCAGCACGTCTCCTTCGTCCACGAACAGCACCTGCTCATCCAGGTCGACCCGCGGGTAGAGGCGCCGGAAATCCTCCGCGTACGCCCAGTGCGTGGTGGCCCGCCGCCCGTCGAGCAGCCCCGCCGCGCCGAGCACGAACGCCCCGGTGCAGATCGACATGATCCGCGCACCGGACGGAATCAGGCCGAGCGCGCGGGACAGCGCGGGCGACAGCCGCCCCTCCCGCCGCGGTTCCCACGCGCGCGTGCCCGGGATGATCACGGTGTCCGCTTCGGCCAGCGCCTCGGGGCCGTGGTCGAAAGCCGCCGAGAACCCGGCCGACACCCGGACCGGCTGGTCGTCCAGCCCGCAGATCCGCACGTCGTAGAGCTTGCGGCCCGCGGCGTCCGCCGCGCTCCCGAAGACCTGCGGCGGGATGGTCAGGTCGTAGCCGACCACCTCCGCCACCGCGAGCACGACCACCCGATGCGACATGGCCAGAGTCTTACACATATTGACTCGTCGGCCACTCGTCCGAGCCCCCTTGATCGGCGAAGCTCGTCCGGTGACTCAGATCGAGGAGACCTCCCGCCCGGCGACGCGGGGAACGCACTGGCCCTGGCTGGTCGCCGTCGCGGGCTTCGTCGCACTGGTCGGCGCCGCCGGATTCCGCTCGGCCCCGGGCGTGCTGATCGACCCGCTGCACGAGGAGTTCGGCTGGTCCCGGGGCACCATCTCGGCCGCGGTGTCGATCAACCTGCTCCTGTACGGCCTGATCTCGCCGTTCGCCGCCGCGCTCATGGAACGCTTCGGCATGCGCCGGGTCGTGGCCTCGGCACTGGTCCTGGTGTCCGCGGGCAGCGGGCTGACCGTGTTCATGACCGCGAGCTGGCAGCTCCTGCTGTGCTGGGGCGTGCTCGTCGGCGTCGGCACCGGATCGATGGCGCTCGCCTTCGTCGCCACGATCACCAGCCGCTGGTTCGTGAAGCACCGCGGCCTGGTCAGCGGCGTGCTCACCGCCGCCGGGGCCGCCGGGCAACTGGTCTTCCTGCCGATCATCGCCTCGCTCGCGGGCAGCCACGGCTGGCGCTCGGCCTCGCTCACCGTCGCCGTCGCCGCGCTGGTGGTCGTCCCGATCGTGCTGCTCTTCCTCCGCGACCAGCCGAGCGACGTCGGCACCACGGCCTACGGGGCGACCGAGGACATCCCGCCCCCGCCGCCGAACCGGGGCGCCGCGCGGCGCGCGCTGCGGGTGCTCGGCGACGCCGCCCGCACCCGGACGTTCTGGCTGCTCGCCGGCGGTTTCGCGATTTGCGGCGCCTCGACCAACGGCCTGATCAGCACCCATTTCGTCCCGGCCGCGCACGACCACGGGATGCCGCACACCACCGCCGCCGGGCTGCTCGCGCTGGTCGGGATCTTCGACGTGGCCGGGACCATCGCGTCGGGCTGGCTCACCGACCGGGTGGATCCGCGCTGGCTGCTCGGCGGCTACTACTTCCTGCGCGGCCTGTCCCTGCTCCTGCTGCCGCAGCTGTTCGCGCCGACCACCGAGCCGCCGATGTGGGCGTTCATCGTCTTCTACGGCCTCGACTGGGTGGCCACCGTGCCACCGACCGTCGCCCTGTGCCGGGAACGGTTCGGCATGACCGGGCCGATCGTGTTCGGCTGGGTGTTCGCCTCGCACCAGGTGGGCGCCGCGATCGCCGCGTTCGGCGCCGGATTCGCCCGCGACCACCTCGGCAGCTACGACCTCACCTGGTACGTCGCCGGTGGTCTCTGCGCGATCGCGGCTTACCTGTCCGTGAGGATTCGCTCATCCGGGGTTGTCGGCGCGTCGTGAAACATGGCT
Source organism: Amycolatopsis anabasis (assembly GCF_009765355.1). Lineage (GTDB taxonomy): Bacteria > Actinomycetota > Actinomycetes > Mycobacteriales > Pseudonocardiaceae > Amycolatopsis > Amycolatopsis anabasis. Next base: position 237,227 of record NZ_VTHK01000010.1, read on the forward strand.
TTAACAAGTCGCGAATAGGGTGCGCCCATGGATCGCCAGCAGGAGTTCGTGCTGCGCACGCTGGAAGAACGTGACATCCGTTTCGTCCGACTCTGGTTCACCGACGTCCTGGGGTTCCTGAAGTCGGTGGCCGTCGCCCCCGCCGAGCTCGAGGGAGCCTTCAGCGAGGGCATCGGATTCGACGGATCGGCCATCGAAGGCTTCGCGCGTGTCTACGAATCGGACATGGTCGCCAAGCCCGACCCGGCCACCTTCCAGGTGCTGCCCTGGGAAACCCCCGAGGGCGGGCACTATTCGGCGCGGATGTTCTGCGACATCGCGATGCCCGACGGCTCGCCGTCCTGGGCGGATCCGCGGCACGTGCTGCGCCGCCAGCTGTCCAAAGCGGGCGAGGCCGGGTTCACCTGCTACGTGCACCCCGAGATCGAGTTCTTCCTGCTCGCCAACCTGCCCGAGGACGGCCGCGAGCCGGAGCCCGCGGACAACGGCGGCTACTTCGACCAGGCCAGCCACGCGACCGCGACCCACTTCCGCCGCCACGCCATCGAGACGCTCGAGGCGATGGGCATCTCGGTCGAGTTCAGCCACCACGAGGGCGCGCCCGGCCAGCAGGAGATCGATCTGCGCTACGCCGACGCGCTGACCATGGCCGACAACGTCATGACCTTCCGGTACGTGGTCAAGGAGGTCGCGCTGACCCAGGGCGTGCGCGCGACGTTCATGCCGAAACCGTTCACCCACCAGCCCGGCTCCGGGATGCACACCCACGTCTCGCTGTTCGAAGGCGACCGGAACGCGTTCTACCACCCGGAAGACCCGTACGAGCTGTCCGACACCGGCAAGGCGTTCGTCGCCGGCGTGCTGCACCACGCCCGGGAGATCTCCGCGGTCACCAACCAGTGGGTGAACTCCTACAAACGCCTGATCAGCGGCGGCGAGGCCCCGACGACCGTGTCCTGGGGCCGGGCCAACCGCTCGGCCCTGGTCCGGGTGCCGATGTACTCGCCGGGCAAGGCGTCCTCGCGCCGGGTGGAGATCCGCACCCTCGACTCGGCCTGCAACCCGTACCTGGCGTACTCGGTGATCCTGGCCGCGGGCCTGAAGGGCATCGAACAGGGCTACGAGCTGCCGCCCGCCGCCGAGGACAACATCTGGTCGCTGTCCGAACCGGAACGCAAGGCGGCCGGCTACGCCCAGCTGCCGCAGAACCTCGGCGAGGCGCTGACCGAGATGGAGCGGTCCGAACTGCTGCCGGAGGCGCTCGGCGAGCACGTCTACGACTTCTTCCTGCGCAACAAGCGGGTCGAATGGGACAACTACCGCAGCGCGGTCACTCCGTACGAACTCCGGACGCTGTTGCCGATGCTCTGAATGGCGGGTTGACCGGAAACCGGTGGGGTAGTGGGGTGAGCGCATGCGAAGGCTGGCTCTGCCCCTTGCCCTGCTCGCGATGCTGACCCTGGTGAGCCCGGCCGCCGCGGCCGGACGTCCCGGGCTCGGCTTCGACCTCGACCGGGCCACGATCCCCGAACTCCAGGCGCGCATGGCGCACGGCCGCCTCACCTCGGCGGCGCTGACCGACGCCTACCTCGACCGGATCGGGAAGGTCGACCGTGCCGTGCGTGCGGTGCTCCTGGTCGATCCGACCGCCCGGGAGCAGGCCCGGGCCAGCGACGAACGCCGCCGGACCGGCCGGTCGCGCGGCCCGCTCGACGGGATTCCGGTGCTGCTCAAGGACAACATCGACACCGCCGGGCTGGCGACCACGGCCGGATCCCGGGCGCTGCGCGGCACGCCGCCCGCCCGGGACGCGACGCTGGTACGACGGCTGCGCGACGCGGGCGCGGTGCTCCTCGGCAAGGCGAACCTCTCGGAATGGGCCAACTTCCGAGCCGCGAAGCCGACCTCCGGCTGGTCCGGGATGGGCGGCCAGACCCACAACCCGTACGTCCTGGACCGCAACCCGTGCGGTTCCTCCGCGGGGTCCGCGGCCGGGGTCGCGGCCTCGCTCGCGCAGGTCGCGATCGGCAGCGAGACCGACGGTTCGATCGTCTGCCCCGCCGGGATGACCGGGACCGTGGGGCACAAGCCGAGCTTGGGCCTGGTCAGCCGGACCGGGGTGGTGCCGATCTCCGCCGAGCAGGACACCGCCGGACCGATGGCCCGCAACGTCGTCGACACCGCGCTCACCCTGTCCGCGCTGCAAGGCCGCGACCCGGCCGACCCCGCGACCGGCCGGTATCCGGCCGATCAGCCCCGGGACTACGCCGCGCTGCTCCGGCCGGACGCCCTGCGCGGAGCGCGGATCGGCCTGTGGCGGCTGCCGGTGCTGGGGCCGGCGGTCGACGCGCTGATGACCAGGACCGCCGGACTGCTCCGGTCCCGCGGCGCCGAGGTCGTCGAGGTGGAGTTGCCGTACCAGAAGCGGCTCGGCGAACTGGAGTTCCCGGCCCTGCTCACCGAGTTCCACCGCGACATCGACCAGTACCTGAGCACGCGAACGGGCGTTCCGCGCGATCTGGCCGCACTGATCGAGTACAACCGCGACGACCCGCTGGAACGCACCTGCTTCGCCGGGCAGGAACTGTTCGAGCAGGCGCTCACCGCACCGGGACCGGACGATCCGGGGTACCGCGCGATGCGCGCGGAACTCACCGACCTCGCCGAGCGTTCTCTGGACGAAACGCTGGCGGGGCACCGGCTGGACGCGATCATCTCGCCGACCAACCCGCCCGCGTGGAAGACGAACTGCGCGACCGGGGACAACGACGTGATCCCGTCCTCGACCCCGGCCGCGGTCGCCGGTTATCCGGACGTCACCGTCCCGGCCGGGTTCGTCGGGGAGCTGCCGGTGGGCGTCTCGTTCATGGCGGGCCGCTGGGCGGACGCGAAGGTGCTCGCGCTCGCGGGAGCCTACGAACGGGCGAGCCACGCCCGCCGGGCGCCGCGCTACCTCGAGACAGTGGGGTAGCCGCGGTTTCGCCGCCCTGACCAGGAGTTTCACGTTTTGGTGACCCCCCTGTTTTCGAGGGGTTGGAGGGCATGTAATCTTTTCTTCGTCGCCAGGGACGCCGGGCCGACAGGGCGAAAGCCCCGAAGGACCGGCCGACCAGCCCGGGACGAGCGGACTTGACACCGCGGATCGGACCGAGTAACGTAGAGCGACGGGCCCGAAAGTGGGCCGCAAACCCTACGACTAAAGCGCAGGGTAGCGGTTTGCCTGGAGGAGCCAAAAAGCTTGAAGATTTGCCAGACAATTTGCGTGTTGTTTGAGAACTCAACAGTGTGCTAGTGAACTAAGCCAGTAGAGCTTTTATGT
>NZ_VTHK01000100.1 GCF_009765355.1 Amycolatopsis anabasis
GACCTTGTCCGACGCCGGAAATCCAGTGGTATGGGTGCCCGCCCGGGCGGTTGGCCTCGTCGGCGACGAAGGTCCGAGCGAGATCGACGAAGACGCAGCCCTCCTCGCGGTGCTCACCGAGATCCGCGGCAAGGCGGCCATCCTCTGTGGATTCTGCGACGACTGGCGCCGCGCCGAGGAACGCTCGCCGGGGTTTCCGCTCATCGGGCTGATCGCCCCGCCCGCGGACACCACGACGCTCAACGGGACACCGATCGCGGGCCGGGACATGGACCTGCGAGTACGGCTGATGTTCATGAACCGCCTGCACGAAAGCATCGCCGGCACGGCGTCCATCAGCCTCGCCGCCGCCTCGCGGACGACGGGTTCGGTCGTCGCCGCCGTCAGCGAGCATCGGCAGGCCGGCACGCTGCTGATCGGGCATCCCTCCGGGATCACCCCGGTCAAGGTCACCACGACCGGGAACGGCGCACCCCCGGAAGGCGGCTTCGCCATGCTCGGTTTCAGCCGTACCGCCCGCCGTCTCATGGACGGGAACGTCTACTACCCCCGGTCGATCCTGGACGCGACGTCCTAGTCCCGAAGTCCGACAGTCCACTAAGGACACCGTAGTGCCGCGGTGCCTTCCTGACCGTGCCCGGAAAACCCCCGACTTCCCTCAGATCGCCTGTCAACGACGATATGCGAAACCGTGGAGTGTCCGATGACAACGCCGTCTCCTTCTCGTGTGGGTACCGCCCTCGCCACCGACAACGCCGCTCTCGCCGCGCGGCTGGACCGGCTTCCGGTCGCCACCCGGACACACCGGCGGCTGGCTTGGCTGCTCGGGTATTTCTTCCTGTTCGATCTCTTCGACCTGTCGGCGTTCGGATATACGGCACCGGCGATCCGTGCCCACTGGAAACTCACCCTCGGCGAGGTCGGTCTCGCCACGTCCGTCGCGTTCCTGGGCATGCTGTTCGGCGCCGTGCTCGGCGGGCGGGCTTCGGATCGCTGGGGACGCAAGCCCGTGCTGATCGCGGCGGCCGTCGGCTATTCGCTGTGTTCGCTGCTGACCGGGCTGGCACCGAACTTCGCGATGCTGGTCGCCGGCCGCCTGCTCACCGGGATGGGGTTGCAGGCGATGACCGGGGTGCTGCTGGTGGTGGTCAGTGAAATGTTCCCGAGTCACCTGCGCGGACGCTACCAGTCGGTGCTGCTGGCGATCGGAATCAGCGGGGTGCCCGTGTCGGCTTTCGTGGCCTGGCTGGTGATCCCGACCGGGGCGGAGGCGTGGCGGTGGGTCTATGTCATCGGGTCACTCGGCATCGTCGGTGTGTTCTTCGCGGTACGATTCATGCCGGAATCCCCACGGTGGCAAGCCATGCACGGACGCGGGGAGCGGGCACGGGGCCTCGTGGAGCGGCTGGAGGCCGAGGCGGTGCGACGCACCGGCGAACCGCTCGCGGAACCCGTACTCCGGCCGGTGGCCCCGCCGGGACGGGTGCGGGAACTGGCCACGGCGCGGTACCTCAAACGCACCGTGGTGGCCTCGATTGCGATGATCCTGCTCATCCTGAGCGTGTACGGGTTCAATTCGTGGGTGGCGACGCTACTCGTCGAGCGCGGTCACAGCCAGTCCCAGGCGTTGACGATCGCGATCGTCCTCGCCGCGGGATCGGTGCCCGGGGCGCTGGCACCGTATCCAGTGGTGGATCGCTACGAACGCAAGACACTGATCCTGGTGCTCGCGGTGATCGCCGCCGCCAGCGTGCTGACCTTCGGGCTGGTGCGGCAGAACGTGGTCATGGTCGCCGGAGGATTCCTGTTCACCATGGCGGTCCAGGCCATCGTCGCCGTGCTCTACACCTATCTCCCGGAGATCTATCCAACCCAGCTGCGGGTCGTGGGTTCCGGGATCACCAACGGTCTCGGCCGCGTCGCCGGTATCGCCGGCGCGTTCATGGTGACCGCCGTGTTCACCGCCTTCGGCTTCACCGCGGTGTTCGTCTACCTGTCCGGGACGGTACTGCTCCTGGGAATCGTGCTGGCCGTAGCGGGCGAACACACGACAAACAGGGCCCTGGAAGAGATTTCCCGCTGACATGGACGGCCGACCACGCGCACGTCGATGACTCGTTGGGCACCACTTGTCTGGCGATCCGCACCGTCTGGGGCCCAGTCGGCCGTGTCAGTGGGCAGGAGTGAGCCGGTTCGCTACGGTCTCGCAGGCAAGGCGCACCACGGCCCGCAGCTCGGCGTCCGATGCGCCGGCGCGGCTGAGCACGGCGAGGGATTGGTTGACCGCGACGATGTAGGTGGCGAGGTCGTCGAGCATCGTGGGGTCGACGTGCGGATCGTCGAGCGCGGCCCGGATCCGCGCGTGCTGGAGGTCGAGCAGACCGCGGACGTGGGTGGCGCTGGGGGAAGTCAGCACGGCTGACTGAGCCGCCGACTGGGCGATGAGGCATCCCTTCGGTACGGCGGGGTCGTCGATCCTGGCCAGGACGACTTCGAAGAACGCTTCGATGGCGCGGACCGGGTCGCCGGGGTGGGCGGTCAGCGCGTCCTCGTAGCGGGCGCCGTACGTCGCGGAATAGCGGTCCAGCGCGCGGCGGAACAGCTCGTCCTTGCCGCCGAAAGCGCCGTAGAGAGATCCGCGGCCCAGCCCGGTGGCCGCGCCGAGCATGTCGAGCGAGGCGTCGGCGTATCCACGCTGCCAGAACACCGCCATGGCCTTGTCCACGGCTTCGTCAACATCGAACTGCTTGCGGCCCGCCATGTCTCGCCTCCCGTCTCACCGGCTCGGTGTGAGCCTACCTACTTCTTGGAACGAACAGTACAAGAATCATGGACCGATCAGTCCAAGATGGTTTATGGTCGGTGCATGTCCGTTGTCGATGACATACCCGCCGCCGTCTCCAGGCGCGCGAAACTGGGTTTCTGGCTTGTGGCCGCGGTGTACGTGCTCGCCATGCTCGGCGGCACGCTGCCGGTACCGCTCTACGTCTTCTGGGCTCCGCGCATGGGGTTCGGCCCGTTCACCACGACCGTGATCTTCGCGATCTACGCGTTGGGCGTGGTGGTGTCGCTGCTGCTGTTCGCCTCGTTGTCGGATCGCTCGGGCCGGCGCCCGCTCCTGCTGGCGTCGCTGGTCGTGCTCGCGGCCAGCACGGTGTGCTTCCTGATGGCCCGCGACGTCGGATTGCTTCTCCTCGCCCGATTCCTGTGCGGTCTCGCCACCGGGGTGACCACGGCGACGGCGACGGCGGCGCTCGAAGAGCTCGCCGGGCCCGGACATGGCCGGCGCGCGTCGATGACGGCCACCGGGGCGAACCTGGGCGGACTGGGACTCGGCACCGTCATCGCCGGCCTGTTCGCCCAGTTCATCCCGGATCCCACGCACCTGGTGTTCTGGTGCTACCTCGCCGCGCTCGTCCCGGCCGCCGTCGCGATCGCCTGCACTCCGGAGACCGTCCGGTCACCCCGGCGTCCCGTGCTGACGGTCCGCCGTCCCACGCTTCCGGCGGACCGTGCGAAGCGCGGCCGGTTTCTGTCCTCGGCCGCCGCGGTGTTCGCGGCGTTCGCGGTCAACGGCCTGTTCTCCTCGCTCGTCCCCGGGTTTCTCCACGACACGCTTCAGGTGCGCAGTGTCGCGGCCGTCGGCGCGGAGGTCGGCCTGCTGTTCGCCGTGGCGCTGGTCGCACAACTGGCCACACCCGGCCGGTGGCTGGCTTCCCCCGTGCTCGGGCCTGTGCCCCTCGTCATCGGGGTCGCGATGTTCGAGACCGCGCTCTGGACCCGGTCACTGCCCGCGTTCGTCGTCGGCACGGTGTTTGCGGGAATCGGGGCGGGGCTCATGTTCCGGCGTGGTGTCGCGGTCACCGCGCGCCTCGCCGACCCGGACCGCCGCGCCGACCTGTTCGCGTCCTACTTTCTGGCCGCCTACGCCGGAACGATCGGCCCGACGCTTGCCCTCGGCCTCCTCGACCAGGTGATCAACCAGAACGTCGCGACGCTCCTGCTGGCCGTCGGCGTCGGTGCGATCGCTCTGGCCACCACGCTCACACGCGCCAGCGTCGGCGACACCCATGGCCTCGACGAGGACGGCCGCCACGCGTGATCATTTCTGTGGGCGAACACGCGCCGGCCAGTTTGGCCATTGGCGGTGGGAACTACGAGCGTTCTTCGATCCGCGTCATGTAGTCCCGAATGATCGAGACGTATTCGCGGCGAAGCGGCTCCTCTTCGAGATAACCCATGTGGGCGGCGCCGGACTGCGTGACGTGCTCGGAGTCCGGGATTCGGCCGGCGATGTCCGCGAGGTGCGAGGGAACGCATTCGTCGAACTCTCCGCCGAGGACCAGTGCGGGAACTCGGATACGGTCGAGTTCGCCGAAGATGTCCCAATCCTTGAGGGTGCCCGTAACGTGGTAATCGGCCTGGCCGATCATCGTCCTGAACGTCAGCATGCTCATGCGATCCGGGTCGAGGCTTACCGACGAGGTGCGCACCACCATGGCTCGCAGGTACTCGCCCTGGGCGACCAGGTAATCGGGATTGTCCGTCTCTCCTCTGAGTTCACGACCATGGGTACGGTCCAGAACATCACCCGGTAGCCGCGCCAGCAATTCTCGTACCTCTTCGGTGAACCGGGGTACGCTGGCCAACCCATTGGCACAGATCAAACTCGTCCAGTCGGGCGCTCGCTGCGCGGCATACTGAAGGCCGAGCATGGCTCCCCAGGAGTGGCCATAGACGTGCGGGCGTCGCAGGCCGAGACCGTCGATGACCGCGCCGAGTTCGTCGAGGAAGCGCTCCACTGTGAGCAACGAGGTGTCGTCGATCGGGTCCGAACGACCTACCCCGAGCTGGTCGTACCAGACGACTTCACGCTCCTGGGCAAGCGGTTCGAACGCCTCGAACAACAGATCGCTCGGATAGCCCGGCCCGCCGTGCACCAGGAGAAGCGGCACGCCACCGCTGCCCGATCTGCGGTACCAGACCTTACCTCCTGGCACGGCGATCTCGCCCTCAACCATGTCGACCCGGGAACCGCTCATCCGCCTGCCACCCCTTCCACGGCCTTGCCGGAACCATTCTGTGAAAGCGCAAACAGAATCATGCCGCCTCGCCCGCCGGCATGGGATAGGCGTACTCTTCGACCCGGTCGATGAGGCCGTCCTCGAAGCGGAAGTACATCGCCGCGTGGAGCTCACTGCGGGACCCGTCGGACATGGCCAGGTGAAGTACCTGCTGGTGGAGCACCTCGTTCGCATTCCGGAACTGGCGGATGACGTCGTACCGTAACGAATCGACGGTGGCGGCAAGCGGGCTGAGCTGCTTCAGTTTCTCGTCGATCGTCTGCTGGCCCGCGCCGTCGTTGTGCCACACGGTGGCCTTGTCGGTACACATCGCGCGCATACCGGCGAAGTCATAGGACTCCAGGTGCCGCAGCCACTGAAGCGCTTTCTCGGCAATATTCTGCCCCATACCTCGTTCTCGTTTCATCGTTGTCGGCACGCTGGGTGAAGGTAAGGCCGGATCGGCGATCTCCAGCATAGCGACGAAACCTCGGAACGTAAGGCTTGACTTACCCTTCCGTGTCAGGCAGAGCGGTTTGGTCACGAAAACGCCCTCGGCTCATATCTCGTAAAAGGTACCCCCCTTTTTTTTCCTGTCTTTCTCCGACCGATACCGACGCGCGCACCGCCGGGACCCAGGACGCCGCCACCCACCGCCTCGGTCATACAGGGGGCAGGCGAGTGTCGATCGTCGCCACGCGCCGGCCGATCGCCAGGACGTGCTCGAGCCGTTTCACCAGCGCCGCGTCGCCGGTGGTCTCCTCCGCCATAACCGGCGCCGTACGCCCCTCCTTCTGCGCGTGTAGCGCCCGCATCGTCGTGATCCAGTCGGCCCGGACCAGGATGTCCGGTGGCGTCCGCGGAGCCGTCAGCTCGAAGTGCATCCCGGTCGGGCCGAATACTGTCGTCCAGTACTCGGTGCCGGTCGGCGCGCCGTCGAGCTGGTAGGTCATGGTGTAGGTCCCGCCCAGCGCGGCGGCCGCGTCGCGCACTTCGACCGATTCCGCGAGCAGCTGGTTCATCTGGTCGACGTGTGCCGGGGACATGAAATCCGGGGTGTTCAGGAGAGTTCCTCCCTTGTCGTTCGCCGCTGATGTCGAGTATCGGGCAGCCGGACACGCTCACGCTTCACACAGGAGTCGAGAAGTTCGCGGGTGGACTTGCGACGGGCGTCGCCCAGGCGCTGCGACATCTGTCGCGCGAATCAGGCGGCCCTCGCGTCGGCTGTCGCTCGTAATCCGGACATCGCCGAGGCAAAGTGGGGGCACGCCCGAACGACGGGGAAGGTGAGTGCCATGGCTGACGACCTGCAGGAGATCGTCGATGACCTGGCCGAGCGGCTGCAACGGTCGGTGGCGATCGATGATCCGTCGATCCGGCTGCTCGCGGCGAGCCGGCATTTCGGTGACGAGGACAGCGTTCGGGTGTCGTCGGTGCTCAACCGCTCGATCGACGCGGACCTCCAGGAGCAGGTCCTCGCCCAGGGCATCGCGCAGTGGACGAGCCCCGGCCGGTTGGTGGTGCCCGTGGCCGGGACGCGACCACGGCTGTGCGTGCCGGTGCGCTGCGCCGGGCTGCTGCTGGGTTACCTGTGGCTCATCGACTCCGGCTCGTCACTGGACGAGCACCACCAGGAGCTGGCCAGGGAGGCCGCCGAGCGCGCAGGCGTGGTCCTCTACCGACGCCTCGTCGTGCACGAGCGCACCAAGGCCCGGCACGAGGCGATCCTGTGGGAGCTCGTCTCCTCCGATCGCGCCCTCCGTTCCCAGGCCGTGGAGGACTTGCGGGCCGAGCAGCTCTTCCCGGCCGGCGCGACGCGGTTCCAGGTCATCGGAGTGCGGCACCCCGGCCCGGACGGCGTCGCCGCACCGCAGGACGTGGCCCTGGAGTCCGCGGTCGAGGACGCCCGGAGCCTCCTGATCCAGGGGTGCGCGCTCATGGCTGCCAGCAAGTCCCGGGCGTGGCTGGTGCTCGCCCGGCGCGAACCGCCCTCCCGCACGGAGATCGACGCGATCTGCGCGCGGCTCGTGGCGCGGTTCGACCGGCTCACCGGTGACGGTGGGCAGCTCGTGCTCGGCGTCGGCGGTGTCGTCGACCGCGTCGAGCACGTCGCCGATTCTTACCGGCAGGCCTTTCTCGCGGCGCGCGCGGCGCGGCTCGTGCCCTCGCTCGGACCGGTCGCCCGGTGGCGTGAACTGGGACCCTACGAGTTGCTGCTGCAGATGCCCGTCGACGACCTGGTCGCCGCGTCGCGCGTGCCCGCGCTCGTCGCGCTGGAGTGTGAAGCCGGCCATCGCGGATTCGTCGCCACCTTGGAAACGTTTCTCGACAACGCGGGCGACGTCGCGCGCACCGCGCAGCAGCTCAGCGTCCACCGCGCGACGCTGTATCACCGGCTGAAGCGGATCGAGCAGCTCACTGGTTGCGCGCTGAGCCGGGGCGAGGATCGACTGACCCTGCATCTGGGACTGAAGATGCGCAGACTGGCAGCGGGCTACCACGCCGAAACCACGTCGGCTCCTGCCGAAGGTGAGCCGCCGAGAATCCGCTCGGTGTCCTGATCGGACACCGCGAGCGCTCACTCCGGCGGCGTCATTCCGAGCGTCTTCGCCACGAAGGCGAGCCATTCCGTTTCCTGGGTGAGCAGGACCTCCTTGTCGGTGGCCCACCCGTGCCCGGAGTCGCGCCAGATGCGGACGAACACGGGCGAGCCGCCAGTCGTGGCCGCCTGCAGGCGGGCGGCGAACTTGCGGGCGTGCCATGGTGGGCACCGCGGGTCGGTGTCGCCGGCCTCGACGAAGACCGCCGGGTAGCCGACCCCGTCGCGCACCAGATGGTAGGGCGAGAACCCGGCGAGACGCCGGACCTCGTCCGGGTCGTCGATGCGGGCGAATTCCGTGTTGACGACGAAGCGGCCGTAGCCGTCGCGGCAGGCGCCGATGAGGTCGAAGATCGGCACGCGTGGCGCCACCACGCGGAAGAGCTCCGGCCGCTGCGTCGCCGCCACGCCGCACAGCAGTCCACCGCCCGAAGCACCGGTCAGCGCGAGCAGGTCCGGGCTGGTGACCCGGGTGGCGATGAGGTTCTCCGCGATCGCGTACAGGTCGTCGTAGCCGTTCTGTTTGGTGCGCTGGCGGCCGCCCTCCCACCAGTCCCTGCCGAGCTCGCCGCCGCCGCGCAGGTGCACGTGCGCGAACACGCCGCCGGAGGCGACGAACGCCGCCATCGTGCCGGGGAACTGCGGGATCCACGGCGCGCCGAACCCGCCGTACCCCCACAGCAGCGCCGGGCGGGGCCGGTCCAGCGGCACATCGCGGCGGCGCACCAGGTGATACGGCACCCGGGTGCCGTCCTCCGAGGTGGCCCAGCCGTCCTCGACGAGGCAGTCCTGCAGCCGCACGGCGGGTTCTCGCAGCGTCTCCAGCCGTGACTCGCCCGGTCGGTGCCGGTAGACGCCCCACGAACTGGTCAGCGTCGAGAACGCGAACACCAGCTGCTCCTCGGCGGCCGGTCCGACGATGTTCATCATCGGGAACGGCATCTCGCCCAGCGCGCCCTTGCCCGGCAACGGAACCGTCCCGCGGGGCGCGCCGTCGCGGTCGACGACGCGGAGCGCGGCGTAGGTGTCGACGAACTCGTGCACGTACAGGATGTCACCCGCCGGGTGCACGGATCGGATCGTCACGTCGGACTCCGGCACGATCGTGCGCCACGCGGCGGGGTCGTTCGGGGTGACGTTGTCCAGGCCGATCGCCACCACGCGGCCGCGTGGTGCTCCGGCATCGGTGACCGCGATCCACTCGTCGCCGATCAGGAAGCCCGCGAGGTTCAGCGAAGCGTCGGTGACGAACTCCCGCCATGCCGGAGCCGCCGGGTCGGACAGGTCCGACACGGCCACCGGAACGGGATCGAGCAATCCCTGCACCGCCACCACATGCCTGCCATCCGCCGAAGCGACCACGGCGCGGTAGTCGTCGCCGGACAGCCACGGCACGTCGACGGCGACCGTCGACGGTGTGCCGCGCCGCAGGTGCAGCCACACCTGGTGCGCCACACCGGCTGGATCGTCGTCGGTGCCGGTGAAGTAGAACCCGGACGAGTCCGGCAGCCACTTCGCCCCGCCGGTCCAGTTGTCCTTGAGGACCTGCGTGGGCGGGTCCGGCAGCGGTGCACCGCTCGCGACGTCCACGAGCCGGATCGTGTTGCGCTCGCTGCCGTCGGTGCACACCCCGACCGCGAGCACGGTGCCGTCGGGCGACGGCGAGATCCACGACAGGAACGGCGGTTTCCCCGGGTTCTCCGCCGACGGGTCGAACAGGACCCGGCCCTCACCGTAGGGCTCGCGGGCCACCAGCACACTCGGCCGGACGGCACCGGGGACCGGCTCGATCCGGAACCAGCGCCCGCCCGCGGCCAACGGCACCGCGCCAAACCGCTCGGAATCGTAGCGCGCCACCAGCTTGCGCAACCGATCGAAGTACGGCCAGTCCCGCACGTACGCGGAGGCCGCCTTGGCCTGTTCGTCCTGCCAGGCGTCGACCTCGTCGGTGCCCGCTTCCAGCCACCGGTAGGGGTCGGCGAACCGGACCCCCGCCACCTCGTCGACGTCGTCGCCGGTGCGGGTGGCCGGTGGTTCGATGATGCTCACTCGTGCTGTCCTTTCCTCACCCGGCGGAAGTCCCGGTACGTCTTCGTCAGCCCAGCACCGTGCCCGAGTTCTCCGTCCTGAATGGACGTTTGCGGGAGAACGCGGCCAGGTTTATCTCCAGCCCGGTGTGTTCGCCGACGAACCGCGCCGGACGTTCGTCGTGGTCCACGCCTTGCTCGGTCTGCTCGATGATCGCCGCCAGGAACTTTCCGACGACCGGCGCGTTCTTGAACTGGTTCCCGCTGGTCCCCATGGCGACGTAGAAGCCGTCCAGCTCGGTGCGGTCGTAGATCGGCGTCCAGTCGTCGGCGACGTCGTAGACCCCGACCACCCCGCGAGCGCGGTGGGGAACCGCCAATTCCGGAAGCCGGCGCGCGGCGCGCGTCACCTGCGCCGCGAACACGGCCATCGTCGGATGCGGATTGACGGCGTCCGGATCGTCGATCCACTCGAGCGGATCGCACGCCGGCTCGGTGCCGCCGATCAGCAGCCCACCACCGGCCTCACCCCGCAGGTACGTACCCAGATCCAGATCCGCGACAGCGATCCCGATCCCGTCACGCAAGCGATACCCCGCTGGAGCTCTGACGTGCGCGACCTCCTGACGCAGCGGCCGCGACCGCACGGTGAAGTCCGCACCGACCCCGGCGAGCTCGTTGACCCTGCCCGACCACGGGCCCGCGGCGTTGACCATCACGGCACACGGAATCCGGGTGCCGTCCGCCAGCGTCACCGCGGTCACCCGGCCGTGCGCCCGCTCGACGCCGCGCACGGTCGTGTGGAACCGGAACTCGGCGCCGTGCACCCGAGCGGCGTCGGCGAGGTTCTGTGCGGCCAGCTGGGGGTCGCTGACGAAACCCGCGTCCGGCGTGTAGACCGCGCCGAGCGTGTCGCTGGTTTCCTGCCAGAACCGGTCGTCGTCGATGCGCTTGGGTGGCCAGTACCTGCCGGCGTCGATGCCCGGGATCCGCTCTCGCAGCTCCGCGCCGGTCCACTCCTCGAACGGGACACCGACGTCGGTGAACAGCGGCAAGTACGCCGACCGCGGCAGGATGTCCACGTCCAGCATCGCGATCCCGCACCGCACGAACCGGGCGGGCTCCCCGACGTCGCAGCCGAGGTGCTCGGCCCACGACCGCCAGCCGAACTGCGCCTCCCAGGCCGCGGCGACACCGGTCAGCGTGGAAAAGTTGAATCGCACCACCGCGCTCGAGGCGCTCGTGGAACCGTGTCCCGCCCCGCCGGTCTTGTCGACGACCGTCACCCGCCTGCCCTGCCGGGCCAGTTCCCACGCGATCGACGCGCCGATGACCCCCGCGCCGATCACCACGACGTCCGTGGCCATGGCCTGCTCCCTCCCCGGCTCGGCCGCGTGCGTCTTCTGTGCACCGGCCACAACGGATCGTGTCATTGTCGGCGGTGGGGGAACCGCGAAGCATCATGCGTCAGCCGGAAATTCGGCGACGGTGCGCGCGACATCGGTCGAAGCCCGCCCTGTTCGACGTTTGTCTGACCGGCGACGAAGATCGTCCGGCAATCGTCTGTGGTAACGGCAGGCGGCCGAGAAATAGAGTGATCGTCCACAAAGGAATCGGCCGGGGGGGGGAGGATGGGCGCGATGACCGGCGAACGACCGGGTTACCCCGTAGCGAGAACCGTCGATGCCCAGGACACCGTCATGGGCGTCAGCTTCCCCGATCCCTACCGATGGCTGGAAGACGATTCCGCCGAAGCGCAAGCGTGGCAGCGGGCACAGAACTCCCTCACCGACGCGTTCGTCGGGGACTGGCCACATCTGGCCACCCTCCGCGCCTCGGTCGACCAGTGCGTCGCGGACGGCACCGGCTCACCCAACTGGATGGTCGATCCGGCTCCGCGATTCGCCGGCGGCCGCTGGTTCCGCCTTGACCGGACTCCCGCGCCGCACTACCCGGACCGTGCCGTCCTCACGGTCTCCGATGTCGCGGACGGTCCCGGGCAGGTGCTGTATGACCCCAACGACGACCGAACCCGGCAGATCTCGTGGTTCGCTCCCTCCCCGGACGGGACGATCGTCGCGCTCGGGGTCTGTGAGGACGGCTCCGAACTCGGCGAGATCTGGTTGCTGGACACCGAAACCCGCGAGCGACTGCCCGACCGGATCCCCCAACCGACGATGGGGCCCCTGGTCACCCCGCAGTGGCTGCCGGACAGCTCCGGGTTCTTCTACACGGCAGGCGACCTGTCCTCGGAGTCGTTCGCCTTCCGCGCGTACTTCCATCCGGTAGGGGGCGAGCCCGCCACCGACCCCGAACCGGTCGATGTCGTCCACGCACCGACCGTCCAGGTGGCCGCGGACGGCAAGCACGCCGTCGTGACCGCCGTATGGCCGCTCCCCCAGTACGTGTGCGAACTGCCGCAACGAACGTGGCGACCGTTCGTCCAAGGACTCGACTCATCGGTCGCAGGCGTCATCGACGGTGATCGGTACGTCGCGATCACCAACCACGGCGCACCCCGCGGCCGAATCGTCGCGATCCCGTTCGACAAGCCGGATCCTTCGGACCCGGCCACCTGGCGGGAACTGGTGCCGGAATCCGGCCGTCTGCTCAGCCATGTCCGGTTGATCGGCAACCGTCTGGTGGTGACCGGATCGATCGACACCGAAGCACACGCCTGGGTCTTCGACCGTGACGGGCGAGAACTGGAGGAGGTGCCGCTGCCCGGCCGGGGCGCCCTGCCGCTCGACGTGCTCCCAACCGCCGCCTTAGCCCCCGACGGCCACCCGGACGAGTTCGTGTTCCTGTTCTCCACCCCCACCTCCTCACCCGGGCTGTACCGCTACCGCCTGGGCTCGAGGCAGCTGGACACGCTACGAGTACCGCGCGTTCACCTGCCGGGCGCGACTGCCTCACTTCGCTGGGCGAAGTCCGCGGACGGCACCGAAGTGCCCTACCACCTCGTCCTGCCCGACGGCGCGGACGGGACGCGACCGCTCCCGGCTCTCATCACCGCATACGGTGGCGGCCGGGTCGCCTGGCCGGCGCAGTTCCCCGGCCCCGCCGCGGCTTTCGTCGCGGCCAGCGGAGCACTCGTCATCTCCCACCAACGCGGCGGCAGTGACCTCGGCGTCGACTGGGCCGACGCCGGACGCGTCGAGAACAAGCAGAACAGCTTCGACGACCTCTACGCGATCGCCGAACACCTCATCGCCACCAGCGTGACAACACCCGAGCAACTCGCGGTCACCGGATGGAGCAACGGCGGCATCATGGCCGGGATCGCGTTCACCCAACGCCCGGACCTGTGGGCAGCCGTGGTGCCCCAGTGCCCGATCCTCGACATCATCGGCTGCCACCGGCACCCCTACGGCCGATTCGCCATCAACGCGGAATACGCCGACCTCGGCGACCCGGACGACGTCGCCCGCCTCGCCGGGATGTCGCCGTACCAGCTCATCAAAGACGACGTGACCTACCCGGCGCTCTACGTCCACGCGGGCGGCGCGGACGTCGCCTGCCCGCCCGGTCCTTCCCGCAAGTTCATCGCGCGACTGCAAGCCACGACGGAAACCACGAACCCAGTGTTGCTGCGCGTTTGGGATCGCATCGGGCACGGAACGGCCACCAGCAGGTCCGAAGGCATCACCCACGCCACCCACTGGCTCGCCTTCCTGATGCGGCACCTGGACATGGCACCGCGCGAAGACAGCGCCAGGCATCCCGGAGTCCGGACTACCGGGCGCCACGCAGCGCCGCTAACGTGACCAAGACCTCGACAAGAAGCCCACTCAATATCGGCGGTTCTGCACGTTGCTTCCCGGCGATCTGATTCTTACGGGCACGCCAAGCGGAATCGGCATAAAACGTCACCGCATGTACCTCTGCGCGACGGCAGTGTGCGGCGAGGGTGCCGCGGATCTGATGATGGTGATGCCCGGACTACCCCACACGTTCGTGCTTGATGAATGCGGTCAACGCGTCGACAACTGCGGCGGGCTGCTCGTCGGGAATGAAATGTCCGGCATGTGGGATGACGACGCCTGTCGCGTTGTCTGCCCAGGGGCTGAGGGAAGCGGCCATGTCGGGGATCGAGCCATGGGAGCTGGAGATTCCCAGGACCGGGATGGTCAAGCGCTGTCGGTCAAGAGCGTCATGATTCTTACGCGCGGATTCCGCGGCGTCACGGTAGTAGCCGAGAGACGCTCGGAGACCATCCTCGGCCGCGACAGCGGCGGCGTAATGGTCGATCTCGGCGCTGTCGAACGTGTTCGGGGACAGTGCTTTGACCTTCAAGAACCAGTCAACGTAGTCACGCTCGCGACCGGCGAGCAGTGTCTCGGGAAGATCGGGCACTAGGTGGAACGCGAAATGCCAGGTCTTCCAGGCCCGGTCGGGATCCGTGGGGATGGTGTCCGGGATGGTGATTCCGGGGATGCCGGCGTCAAGCAGGGCGACACCGTGCAGTCGTTCTTCGTACGTCAGGGCTAGCGAGAAGGCAACCCAGGCTCCGATGTCGTGGGCGACGAGCCAGTACTTCGGCACGTTGAGCGCAGTCACCGCAGTCTGGACGCGCGAAGCGACGGTGTGCGTGTCGTAGCTGTCGTGAGGGCGGTCGGAGTGGCCTTGTCCAGGCAGGTCGATCGCGATCACGTGGAATCGCTCGGCAAGGCCCGGCATCGCTTTGCGCCAGGCCCACCAGGTCTGCGGGAAGCCGGCGAGCAGGACGACGGCAGGGCCGGTCGGCCGGCCGCCTTCCACGGCATGAAGCCGGATGCCTTCCGCGTCGACCCAGCGGTGCGTGAATCCCGCAAGGTCGTGCAGCGGCAACCCGGAGATCGAGTTCTGGTCGCAGGAGCGGTTCGTGGCAGTCGCGGCGTCAATCATGTCACTGAGCCTAGCGTATCTTGAACTGTCTAGTTCAAGATACGCTGTGTGGGCGCAACGGCTTGGCTCAGGAACGAGGTGCATGCGTGATGGCCGGAAAGAAGCAGTTCGATGTGGACGTCGTGCTCGACGCGGCGATGATCCAGTTCTGGCGAGCCGGGTACGCCGAGACGTCTCTCGACGACCTCTCCAGGGCGACCAGTTTGAACCGCAGTTCCATCTACTCCTCGCTCGGCGACAAGGACTCGCTCTATCTGCGCTGCCTGGACCGCTACGCCACGCGGTATGGGGATCAGTACGACCATGCCCTTTCCCGTGCCTCGGGGGAGCCGCTGCGGGCGATACGGGAGTTTTTCGGCGTCACACTGAAACGTATCGCTGACCCCGACCTGCCGGACGGATGCCTGGTCGCCCAGACCGCGATGGCGATACCGGTGCTGAGCCCTGACATCGCCGCGCGCGCGATCGAAGCTCTGGGCTTTCAGCGTGCGCGGCTGCGGGCCGCCTTGAACGCCGCGGAGCTGGCCGACGGCGACGCCGACGACTTCGCCGTGCACATCGCGGCGGTCAACCAGTCGCTGGCCGTGATGAGCAGGGCCGGGGCGAGTCAGGAGCAGCTCCACACGATAGTCGACATCAGCATGAGCGCGCTCTCGCAGGCGCTGGACGCCCGGAGCTCGGATCCCGAGTCGTGAGTTCGTTGGCAGCCTGGCTGGTGGATCTCTTCCTCGAGGTCGGGCTCGCGCCGGCGGAGCGCGGAGACCGTGCCCGTCAGCGGGCCGTGGCCGGGACGAGCGCGATCACGGGAATGATCCGGTCGGTCTTTCGCTGATATTCGGCGAAACCGGGGTGGCGTTCGGCCTGGGCGCGGTACTTCTCGTCGCGCTCGGCTCCTTCCAGCTCGACGGCTCGGACGTCCACTGTGCGGTCGCCGACCTCGATCTGGGCATCGGGATTCGCGCGCAGGTTCCAGTACCAGTCCGGGTTGCTGTCGGAACCGGCTTTTGACGCGAAGACGAGGTAGCGGTCTCCGTCGGGCAGGTACATCATCGGATTGACTCGCGGTTTTCCGCTTCGCGCGCCGGTGGTGTGGAGCAACAGCAGGGGAGCGCCGGCGAACGGTCCGCCGACCGTGCCGTTGTTCTGCCGGAACTCCGTGATGATGCGGTGGTTGAACGCTGCCACGTCGTCCATGATGTCGACCTCCTCGTGGTCATGGCCGGTACGGCGCGGGGCCGTCCGTGTGCGGTTTACCGTGCGCTTCGGCGCGGCCGGAAGGCGCCGGAGCATGAAACGGGTACGGGTCTACGGCTTGTCGAAGGCGGCGCGTAGGTGGTCGCCGATCATGGTGATGGCGCTTCGCGCGGTTTCGACGGGTGTGACGTGGGTGAAGCCGTGGTCGGAGTCGGGGAAGTCGTGGTAGCTGACCTCGACTCCGGCTGTGCGGGCGGCGTCGGCGAGTGCGTGCATCTCGCCGCGCAGGGTGTCCAGCTCGCCGGTGAGGACCAGCAGCGGCGGGAAGTCGCCCAGCTTCGGGTATTTGACGGGGGACACGACCGGATCGTCGAGATCAGCGCCCTGGAAGTAGGTGTGGCGAACCATCCGCATCATCCATTGCCCGACGATGGGCCGCTTGCTGGGGCTGGTGCGGCTCGCGTCCGGCAGGGAGAGGTCGCCGACGGCGTATTCCAGGCTGGCGGCCACCGGGGTGGGCTCTCCGTCTTGCAGGGCTTGGATGAGCACGCTGAGCGCGAGCTTGCCCCCGGCGCTAGCGCCGCCCACTGACACTCGGCGCTCGTCCCAGCCCCGCGTCTCCGCCTGCTCGCGAATCCACCGATAGGCGTCGTAACACTGGTGTTCGGCGACCGGGAAGCGGACGGCAGGGGCCACGTCGTAGTCGAGGGCGACCACGTAGCAGCCCACTTCGCTGGCGAGATAGCGCGCGACGTTGTCCTCCTGCTCGGGATGGCGCACCACGAACGCGCCGCCGTGCAGCAGCAGATGGACCGGCGGACGGCGCCTCTCATCGTCAGCGTGCACGGGCGTGTACAGCAGCGCCGGGATCTCGCCATGCCTGGTCGGCACCACGATGCGCTGGGGTTCAGGCACTGGTTTTGTCGCGAACCGCAGCTTCGGCGACGAGAACAGGTACCGGGCCAGAATCGGGAACACGGCCTGGAAGGCGCGGGCGAGCAACGCTGGCCGCACCGCGATTGCCGGGTCCTTGAACGGCATGTGCGGCCTCCTATCCCTCGAGCGTGGGGTAGTCGGTGTAGCCGCGGTGGTCGCCGCCGTAGAACGTGGCCTTGTCGGGGGTGTTGAACGGCCCGCCCCTGGCGAGGCGGTGAGGCAGGTCGGGGTTGGCGAGGAACAGGGCTCCGAAAGCGATCAGGTCGGCGGTGCCGTCCTCGACGAGGCCGAGGGAGTCCTGGCCGGTTGGTTCCGGATAGGTGAACGGGTTGAGCACGAACACCCCCGGCCAGTCCTTGCGCAACCGCTTCGTCAAGTCGCGGTCAGGGCCCTCCAGCAGGTGCAGGTATGCCAGTCCCAGCGGGGCGAGTGCGGTGACGAGCGAGGTGTAGGTCTGTTCCACATCGGACGGATCAGTCTCGGCGATGTCGTTCAGAGGGTTGCCGGGGGAGACGCGGAAACCGGTGCGGGGACCGCCGATTGCCTCGACGACGGCCGTGGCGACCTCGACGCCGAGCCGGATCCGGCCTGCCACCGACTCGCCCCACCCATCGGTGCGCTGGTTGGCGTTCGGAGCGAGGAATTGGTGGATGAGGTAGCCGTTGGCGCCGTGGATCTCTACTCCGTCAAAACCGGCCTCGATCGCGTTGCGTGCGGCGGCGGCGAAGTCGGTGATCGTCCGGGCGATCTCGTCCTCGGTGAGTTCCTTCGGCGTGACGAAGTCCTTCATGCCGTCGTGCGTGAACACTTGGCCCCGCGCCGCGATCGGGGAAGGGCCGACGGGGAACAGTCCGTCGGGCAGCAGGCTGGGGTGGCCGATCCGGCCGGTGTGCATGAGCTGGGCGAAGATCGTGCCGCCCTTGGCGTGTACGGCGTCGGTGACCTGTCGCCACCCGGCGATCTGTGCGTCGGAGTGCAGGCCGGGGGTGTCCGGGTAGCCCTGGCCGATCACCGAGGGCTGGGTGCCTTCGGTCACGATCAGCCCGGCCGAGGCGCGCTGGGCGTAGTAGGTGGCGTTGAGTTCGGTCGGGGTCGCGCCGGGCCCGTAGGCGCGGCTGCGGGTCATCGGGGCCATCGCGATGCGGTTGGGCAGGCGCTTGCCGCCCAGGTCGATAGGGTCGAACGCGGTCGTCATCGGGAGTGTTCCTCAGGCGGTAGTAGGGGTAGTTCTGTCGTGGTGGTCAGGCTGGGGTGAGGACGGTTTTGCCGGCGAGGCGTCCGGCGGCGGCCTCGTCGTGGACGGCGGGCAGGTCCGAGAGCGGGCGGCGGGCGGCGACGTCGATGCGCAGTTCGCCACGGTCGACGCGGGTCACGAGTTCGGCGAGTTGGTCTGCCCTGCCGAGCACGAACACCCGTGCCGTGCGGATGCCGCGTCCGGGGTCCTCCGGAGGCGGGGTGGTGGTGCTGACCAGCGCGCCACCGTCGGCGACCAGATCGGCGAGCGCCGCGGTCTCCTCCGGCGTGGTCACGACGAGGTTGACCACGACGTCGAACGGAGCGCCCTGCGCGGTGAGCGGGCCGTTGCCGTAGTCGAGGTAGCCGATGATGCGGTCGGCACCATCCCGGCGGAGCCGGGCCGCATGGCGGTGACTCGCGGTGGCGGTGACCCGCGCCGCGGCCTGGTGGGCGAGTTGCACGGCGTATCCGCCGACAGCGCCGCCGGCCCCGTTGATCAGGATCGTCTGGCCCGCGCGCAGGTCGGCGAGTTCGAACAGCGCCTGCCAGGCGGTCAGTCCGCCGACTGGCAAAGCGGCCGCGTCCGCAAGCTCGACCGTTCGCGGTGCGGTGGCCAGGGTGTCCGCGGGCGCGACGACGTAGTCGGCGGCGGCGCCGTCGGCGTCCATCGGCAGGAACGCTACGACGGCGTCACCGAC
>NZ_VTHK01000101.1 GCF_009765355.1 Amycolatopsis anabasis
CCACCGCCACGCGGCGGCCCTGCTCACCAAACCCTCACAACGTTAAAACACCAGACCGGCTCAAACCCTCACGACCCAGGCAAACGGCTCCCTCGCTTCACCCCTAACGTTTGCACCTTGACAGCTACCGCTGCCGTGGCACACGATTTCTGCCATGACTGCAAACGTTTGCAAGGCGAGCGGACGAACGCGCGGCACCAGGATCTGGGTGTGCTGAGCGCCGGTGCGCGGCTCGGGTGGATCGGCACCGGCCGGATGGGGTACGCGATGGTGAGCCGGTTGCTCGCGGCCGGTCACGACGTCGCCGTGTGGAACCGCACCCGGGCCAAGGCCGAACCGCTCGCCGAACTGGGCGCGACGATCGTCGGCGCGATCGCCGACCTCGCCGAGCGGGACGTGGTGTTCAGCATGGTGTCGGCCAGTGCCGATTTCGCCGAGGTGACCCTGGGGGACGGCGGGCTGCTGCGCCAGGACGGGGCAGCGCCGAAGATCCTGGTCGATTCGTCCACTGTGGACGCCGACGTGTCGGCGGAGGTGCGGGTCGAGGCGGCCAAACTCGGCACGACCCTGGTGGCCGCCCCGGTTTCCGGTAACGCGAAGGTCGCCCGGGCGGGCCGGTTGTCCGTGGTGGCTTCCGGCCCGGCGGAGGCGTTCGAAGAGGTGCGGCCCTATCTGGAGGCGATCGGCCGCAGCGTCACCTATGCCGGTGACGGCGAGGTCGCCCGGTTGGTCAAGCTGTGCCACAACGTCTTCCTCGGCGTGGTCACCCAGTCGCTCGCCGAGGTCACCGTGCTGGCCGAACGCGGCGGGGTGAGCCGGGCGGCCTTCCTTTCGTTCCTCAACGATTCCGCCATGGGGTCGGTGTTCACCCGCTACAAGACTCCCGCGTTCGTCCACCTCGACCTGACGCCCACGTTCACGCCCGTGTTGCTGCGCAAGGATTTCGACCTCGGCCTCGAGGCGGCGCGCGAACTCGAGGTGCCGATGCCGGTCGCCTCGCTCACCCGCCAGCTCGTGCAGGGGGCAATCGGCCACGGGCACGTCAGCGACGATTTCGCCGCGCTGCTGCTCGAACAGGCCGAGGCCGCCGGGCTCGCGCTCGCGCCCGAGAACGTGCCGGTGTCCGACGGTCTCGAACCGGAGCAGCCTGAACTGTCCTGAGGGGAGGATCTCCCGGGTCAAGGGGTGGTGGTGGAGGTGCGGGGGATGAGGGTGACCGGGAGGGTGATCGATTTGGCGGGGAGGCCGGGGCTGGCGAGGCGGTCCAGGAGCATGCGGGCGGCTTCGGCGCCGATGTCGTAGTGCGGAACGCGGACCGTGGTGAGCGGGGGCGTCAACCGGTCGACGAACGGCATGTCGTTGAAGCCGACCAGGCTGAGGTCCCCCGGGCAGTGCAGCCCGCGCTCGGTGAAGACGTCCAGGCAGCCGAGGGCGATCATATCGTTGGCCGCCACCACCGCGGTGATCCCGTGCGCCTGGTCGAGCAGGGCGCGGGTCGCGCGGGCGCCCTCGGCCTCGGTGAACGAACCCGCCGTCGCGATCAGCGCCGCCTCCGCCGGCACCCCCGCGTCGTCCAGGGTCTGCCGGTACGCGCGCAGCCGGGCCCGGCCGGTCGTGGTGTCCTCCGGGCCGGCGACATGCCCGATCCGGGTGTGCCCGAGCTCGAGGAGATGCCGCACCGCCTGGGCGATCCCGTCCTGGTCGTCCGCGACCACGGACGGGACGTCGGCCTGGTCCAGGCGCCGGTTGACCAGGACCACGTTCACGCCCTGCTGATGCGCCTCGGTGAACAACCGGTCGTCCCGGTGCGCGGTCGCGGCCAGGAATCCGTCCACCTGCCGCGCCCGCAGCGAATCGAACAACGCGGCCTGCCGGTCGGGGTCGTTGTCGGTGTTGGCGATCAGGGTCGTGTACCCCGCCGCGGCGAGCACGTCCTCGATCCCGCGGACGATCGGCGGGAACAACGGATTCGTCAGATCGGGGAGCAGCACCCCGATCGACATCGACCGCGCGGTCTTCAGGCCCCGGGCGATCACGTTCGGCTGGTAGCGCAGTTCCCGCGCCGCGGCCTGCACCCGGCGGATGGTGGCCGCGTTGACCAGCGAACTGGTCGCCGGGTTCAAGGCACGCGAGGCCGTGGTCACGTGCACGCCCGCGCGCTGCGCGACCTCCTTGAGCGTGGGGGGATTCGTCATCGCAAGGGCACCCCGACCAACTGGGAAAACGATTGCACCGAGGCTAACACGCCTCGATCAAAGGTTTTGCCAGTACATGCTTCCGTACCGCAAGGATTTCTGTTCGTCGGTGACCACTTCGGACAACGGCGGAACTGGATCAAGCCGGTGGAGGAACCGTCGCACCCACGTTCGCGGTGAACGCGTCCGCGAACTTCGGGGACGTCCACGTGGGACGGCCACCGACCAGGGTGGCGTCGGCGCGCACCTGGGGGATCTCGTCCTCGGGCACCGCGAAGTAGTCGCGGTCGAGCACCACGAGATCGGCGAGCATGCCCGGCTGCAGGCGGCCCCGGCTGGACTCCTCGAAGCTGAACCACGCCGCTTCGCAGGTGTAGAGCCGCAACGCTGCTTCGCGGGTGAGCAGGTTGCGCGGGTCGGAAAGCCGGCGGCCGGACACCGTGCGGCCGGTGACGTACCAGTGCAGCGCGGTGAACGGGTGATAGGCCGCCACCCGCATCGCGTCGGTGCCCCCGCCGACGCGCACACCGGCGTCGACCAGCCGCCGCAACGGGGGCAGGAACCCGGTCCGGTCCAGTGCCCAGGGCGCTTTGCAGTCCTCGCCTTCGAACCGGAGCATGGCCGGGGCGAGCAGGCCCGCGCCCAGTTCGGCCAGCCGGTCCGACTGGTCGGCGCCGAGCCCCTCGCCGTGCACCAGGCTCCAGCGCAGGCCGCGGAGCAGCTCGCGGTCGGGCAGGTATTCCCAGAGCCGCAGCACGAGTTCGATGGTGTCCGGCCGGATCGCGTGGATCTGCAGCGGCCACCGCTCTTTCAGGCAGGCCCGGAAGAGGTGGTCGAGTTCGGTGACGGTGGCGCCGGAGGGTTTCGGATCCCGTTCGAGGCCGTCGTGCACGCCGTAGTGGACGATCTCGCCCATGCCCAGGACCCGCAGCAGATCGTCGCCGAGCCCGGCGGGCAGGTAGCGCAGGAATCCGGACAGCTCGTCGAGTTCCGAACCCGGTTTGGCCGAATGCACCAGCAGCCGGGTCCGGACCGTCAGCCGCCCGCGGCGCCAGGCCTCGTACACCGCGCGGTAGATGTCCGGGCCCGAGTTGGAGCCGCCGCCGTCGATCAGGCCGGTCAGCCCGACCCGGCTCAGTTCCGCCGAGGCGGCCGCGGTCGACTCGACCTGCTGGGCCAGGGTGGGCGCCGGAAGCTGCCAGTAGAGCCAGCGCAGCGCGGCCATTCCGCGCAGGACACCGGCTTCGACGTCCACGGTCGCCGGGTCGACCCCGTCGCGGAGCGCGCGGCCGAGGTCGATCTCCGCCAAGGCGCGGGTGTTGAGCATGCCCCAGTCGTAGGTGCACTGCAGGAACACCGGATGCCGCGGGGCGGCGCGGTCGAGTTCGGCCCGCGTCGGGCCGCGGCCTTCGGCGAACTGGGCGGGATGCCAGCCGCCGATGACCCGGATCCAGGAACCGCCGGGCAGCGCCCGCGCGGCGGCGTCGATCCGGGCGAGCCCGGCGGTGAGCTCCGGCACGCCCTCCCAGCGCACCTCGTCGTTCCAGGTCAGCCCGGCCCGGACGAAGTGGATGTGCGAGTCGATCAGGCCGGGGAGCACGCGGCGGCCGCCCAGGTCGACCACCTTGGTATTCCTGGTGACGTGGTCGCCCGCCCCGACCGCGGTCCCGGCGAAGACCACCCGCCCGTCGCGTACGGCCAGCGCCTCGACTTCGGGCGCGGTTTCCCCGGTGGCGAGGGTGGTGATCCGGCCGTTGGTGAGTACCAGGTCCGCTTCCAGGGCCACGTCGTCATCTCCCGGGTTCCGGTGAGCCCGTCGTCGGGCTCGGCCGCGCCAAACGATTGCATACACGGCTCGTGACTGCCAGGGCCGAGCCAAGGGCGACATCGCTGTTATGCCGATCACTATATCGACCGTTTGCGCCATCGTATAGCGCTGCTCTACAGTTCTACGTATCGACGTTAGTCAAATCGAAAGGAAGTCAGAGATGCGGCATCGAGTGCTGGGTAAGGACGGCCCGGAGGTTTCCGCCCTCGGGCTGGGCGCGATGGGGATGTCGGACCTGTACGGTCCCGCCGACCGCGCGGAGAGCATCGCGACGATCCGGGCCGCCCTGGACGCCGGGATCAACCTCATCGACACCGGTGACTTCTACGGCATGGGGCACAACGAACTGCTGATCCGCGAGGCCCTGCGGGCGCAGGACCGGCCGCTGATCAGCGTCAAGTTCGGCGCGCTGCGGGATCCGGCCGGCGGCTGGTCCGGCTACGACGGGCGACCGGAGGCGGTGCGGAACTTCCTCGCCTACACGTTGCGGCGCCTCGGCACCGACCACGTGGACATCTACCGGCCCGCGCGGGTCGACCCGGCGGTGCCGATCGAGGACACCGTGGGCGCCATCGCCGAACTGGTGCGGGCCGGATACGTGCGGCACATCGGGTTGTCCGAGGTGGGCGCGGAATCGCTCCGCCGGGCCCAGGCGGTGCACCCGATCGCCGATCTGCAGATCGAATACTCGTTGCTGTCGCGCGGGATCGAATCGGAGATCCTGCCCACCGCCCGGGAACTCGGGATCGGCGTCACCGCGTACGGCGTGCTGTCCCGCGGCCTGCTGTCCGGGCACTGGTCGGCGCGGCGGGAGCTCACCGGGCACGATTTCCGCGGAATCAGCCCGCGCTTCCAGGGCGAGAACCTGGACCACAACCTGAAGCTGGTCGAGGAACTGCGGCGGCTCGCCGAGGCGAAGGGCGTCGCGGTGAGCCAGCTGGCGATCGCCTGGGTCGCCGCGCAGGGGGAGGACATCGTTCCGCTGGTCGGTGCCCGTCGCCGGGAGCGCCTGACCGAGGCCCTCGGCGCGCTGGACGTGCGGCTCACCGAGGCCGAACTGGCCGACATCGAGCGGGCCGTGCCCGCCGACGCGGCCGCGGGGGACCGGTACGCCGCCCCGCTGATGGCCGATCTGGACAGCGAACGTTAGGACCGGGAGATCTTCATCAGCAACGGGCGGCTCACCGTCGAGTCCGCATCGGACGGTGGGAGGAACCCATGAGTTCGACCGTTCTCGTCACCGGTGCCGCGCGGCAATTCGCCGCGGCCAGCGGACTCGACTGCGACCGCGCCGTCGAGTCCATAATGGACGAACAGGGCCGGTTGGACGTCGTGGTGCACAACGCCGGGCACCTGACCCTGCTCGGACCGTATGTGGCCACCAAGGGCGCCTTCGACGCGCTGGCGCAGGCGGTGAAGTACGAGGTCGCCCGGTTCGGGATCGACGTGGTGACCGACGGGATGGCTAGGCTGACCCCGCCGAAGGCGCATCCGCGAGCGATGGCCGAGGAGGTCAACGCGGCCGCCGAGCGAGCGAAGGCGGACCTGATGCGCCGCATCGGCATCGACGACCTGCGGCAACCGTATACCGTCGCTAAGTAATATTCTGTATCATTGTTACCATGGAAGCGCGGGAACGTATTCTGCACGCGGCCGCCCGGTTGCTGAGCGAGTCGGACGGGGAACCGGTGTCCACCCGTGCGATCTGCGCGGAGGCGGGGGTCGGCGCGCCGACGCTGTACCACCACTTCGGCGACAAGCAGGGTTTGTTCGACGCGGTCGTGGCGCACGGTTTCGAGGCGTACCTGGCGGAGAAGCGGGCCCAGCCGAGCACCGGTGACCTGGTGGCCGACCTCGCCCGCGGCTGGGACGTCCAGGTCGAGTTCGGCCGCCGCCATCCGGCGTTCTACGCGCTGATGTACGGCAACGCCAAACCGGGCAAGCCCTCGGCCGCGGCCGAGGAGGCGCACGCCATGCTGGTGTCGATGCTGGCGGAACTGGCCCGGGCGGGGCGGCTGCGAGTCGAGGTCGAACTGGCGGCGCGGTCGATCGAGGCCGCGGTCGTCGGGGTGACCCTGCAGGCCATCGCGCAGCCGGACGACGAGCTGACCCTGGCCCGGTCGGCGCTGGTGCGGGAAGCGCTGCTGGACGCGTTGATCGTGGGCCGGAAGCCGCCGTCGAAGCGGAAGACCGCGTCCGCGGTGGCCACGCAGCTGCTGTCCCTGCTCGGCGAAGGCGCCGAGGAACTCGGCGCCGCGGAGAACGCGTTGCTGCGGGAATGGCTCACCCGGCTGGCCAGCCCGCGGTGAGGATCAAGCGGACGGGCCACCGAGCAGGATCAGCGTCGCGTCGATCGCCGGTCCGGCGAGTTCGGGGAGCGTCCGCGCTTCGCGGGTGCGCAGGTGTTCCCGGATGAGCTGGTCGAGCCCGCCGGCCAGCAGCGGGAACACCGTGTCCGGCAGTTCGGGCAGGGCCGGGTCCAGCCGTCGCGCCTGCTGGTAGGCCCGCCGGGTGCGCTCGGCGAACACGGTGAGCAGGGTCGCCCGGCGGGCCAGCACCGGCGGGCCGGCGCGCAGCATCTCGACGTGCAGTGAGCGGGCGAAGCCGGGCTCTTTCGCGAGCGCGGCCAGGTACACCTCGAGGCTGGCCCGGATGCGGCCGCGCCAGTCCTCCGGTGGCAGCGAGCGGACGGCCGCGCCCAGCCGGTTGAGTATGTGGTCGACGCCGAGTTCGAACGCGGCCAGGAAACCCGCTTCCTTGTTCGCGAACTGTTCGTAGAACACGCGGCGGGAGACACCCGCGCGCTCCACGATGTCGGTGATCGTGACCGCCTCGTAGCCCTTGTCGGCCACCGCGTCGACCACCGCCAGGAGCAGGCGGCCCCGCTGGGAGGCCAGGACGTCCTCACGGCTCAGCCCGTGCCTGCCACTGGGCAGCCGCACCAAAGGATCCGCACTCATCGGAGACCAGTTTACCGACCACGGGGAACGGGCTGGTTCCCGGAATTTGGCAGAAGGTCTTGTCAAAGCTTTCGGGAACTGGCACGTTCCTACTAGCCGGTAGGTGAGCCCGGCTCCCATCGTGTCTGTCAAGGAGGATGCACACGTGAGGTATCAGAATCCGCTCCGGCGGCCGGGCTTGACGGCCGGTGTCCTCGCCGCTTCGACGGCCTTGTTCGCCGCCCTGGCCGCGTTGCCGGCGGCGAGCGCGGCGCCGGCCCCGGTGAAATGCGATCTGTGGGGCTGTTCGAACGATCAGCCCCGGGTGTCGGTCCCGGTGCCACCGCCCGCGGTGCCCGGGCGCTACGCGTACGACGACTTCGACCACGACGGCGTGGCCAACAAGTTCGACAACTGCCTGCTGGTGCCCAACCAGGATCAGCAACCCGCCGTCCGGCCCGCGGGCACCGGCGACGATCCGCTCGCGGTGCAGTGGAAGCAGCAGCATCCCGGGGCCGCGTTCCGGCTGAACTCGGAGCTCGGCGAGGCGTGCTCGGGCTGGAACGGCAACTGGCACCGCAGCCAGAAGGCCCAGATGATCGCCCCCGAACCGCTCAAGCAGAAGCTGTACAAGTACCTGGGCGAGGGCGGGCCGATGTTCGGCAACGACACGCTGGTGCACGGCGGCCCGGTCTGCACCAACGCCAACGACGGCTGGGTCAACATGGTCGAGTACTTCCTGGGTTTCCCGGAGGTCGACTTCCCGTTGCCGGAGAAGGAGTTCGACTGCTCGACCGGCGCGATCACCAACTTCATCGAGGCCGGGGTCACCGCGCACGTCTGGGGCGGCAAGCGGTTGTTCACCCCGACCAATGAAGGCGGCACGATCACCAACCGGTTCTTCCCGTCGATCACCGAGCAGCCCTGGTTCAAACCGATCGTGGACGCGTTCCCGGACATCTTCAAGAACGGCCGGCCGCAGACCGTGTTCGGCCACGTCATCCGGGGCGATTCGTACCAGGACGGCCGGTCGACCATCATCATGGACTGGCGCGAGGTCACCGGGGCGAACCTCGGCGGGTTCCCGCTGCCGAACGTGAAGGTGCCGTTCTTCGCCTCGATCCTGGTCTACGACGAGTGCCGCGCGCTGCAGGAGGGCATCTGGACCTGCAACGCGAACGCCGATCTGGTCAAGCCCAGCGGTGACCGCAAACTGTTCCAGTTCGGCTGGATGATGTGGCAGTCCAACGACCCGGACCTCCAGGCGTGGGAAGCCTGGGAGAAGGCCAATCCGAAGTGGACCAAACCGGAAACCTACGGCTTCACCGCCTGACCCTCGCACACCGAGAATCCCCCAATGTGGCGTTGGGGGCGTTGAAGGTACCGAATGCGGCTTTCGGGGCGTTGAAGGTGCCGAAGGCCGCATTGGGGTTTCTCGGTGTGTGGTGTGGTGCCGTGCTCGTGGGGTGCCCGGGTGTCGGGCTCGCCTACCGAGATGGGGAATTCGGTGTGCCGAGATGGGGGACTCGCGCATCCGGAACGGGGGACTCGCGGCAGGTGGGGGCCGTTGCCGCGAGTTCCCCGTTCCGGGAGGAGGCGAGCATCACTGCGGCCTTCGGCGCACGCAGGAAGGCAAGGTTCCCCCATGCCGCATCGAGCACTCCGAGCACCTCTCGAGAAGCCTACCGAGAAACCTCATTGGGGACCTTCAGATGCGGGCGAGGTGGAAGGTGTAGGTGAGGCGGCGCCAGGGGCGGTCGAGCGGGCGGCCGCCGGGCGGGGCGCCGGTGCCGGGTTCGAAGTCGACGATGAGTCCTTCCTTGACGCCGAACACGGTGTCCGAGTCCAGGTAGTCGCCCCCGGCGACGAAGAGCTGGGTCACCAGGCGCCGGAACCCGGGCGCGCTGATCATGAAGTGGACGTGCGGCGCGCGGTAGGGATGCCGTCCCACGGCGGCGAGCAGCCGGCCGACCGGTCCGTCGTCCGGGATCGGGTAGGCGGGCGGCACGATCGACCAGAACGTCAACCGGCCGTCGTCGCCGGTGCGCAGGCGCGCGCGGAGCACGGGGCCGTCCAGATCGGGTAGCTGGAGATCGTAGTGACCGTCCTTGTCGGACTGCCACACGTCGACCACGGCGGCCGGAATCGGTTGCCCCGCCTGATCGGTGACCTGGACGTCCACCCAGAGCGGCGTGCCGTCGAGCCCCTGGGCGATGTCGTCGCCGTGCCGGGCCTCCGGCGGATTGTCCACGTAGAACGGGCCGAGCACGGCCGACGGGGTGGTGTCCGGGGTGCGGGAGTTGGTGAGCAGGTCCACCACGCTGGACAGGCCGAGGGTGTCCGACAGCAGGATGAACTCCTGCCGGATGTCGCTGGAGATCTGCCCGGTCCGGGTGAGGAACTCGATCGCCCGGGCCCATTCGGCCTCGGTGAGGTCGTGGCGGATCGCGAATCCGTGCAGCTGCCGGACGAGATCGGTGAGCAGCCGCCGCTCGCGGTCGCCGGGCGTCCGGTCGAAGCTGGCCACGACCTGGTCGGTGAGCCAGCTCAGATCGGGCACCGGCCGCCGGGAGACACCGCCGCCAGGGCGCCGCCCGTGCCAGGCGTCCGCCAGCAACGCCTCGATCCCGGCGGGCGTCACCGGGCGCGGATTGGGATACGGCGTGGCCGTGGCCAGTTCCGCGGCCCGCGCGAGTTCGGCTTCGGGCAGGCCCAGTTCGCGCAGCGAAACCGGCCCACCGGTCGTGGCGAGCAGATCGAACACGCCCGCCGCGGCGTCCTCGGCGCCCAGCGCGGTCGCGACCCGGGTCAGCACCTCGGGAACGGCCGGGGCGTTGTAGGCGATCGCGTGCGGCAGGACCACCGCGTGCGTCGGGGCGTGCGGGAGGCCGAACGAGCCGCCGAGGGTGTGGCAGAGCTTGTGGTGCAGCCCCATCCCGACCGCACCCAGGCAGGTCCCGGCCAGCCACGCGGCGCGCAGCAGCCGCGTGCGAGCGTCCACATCGGACGGATCGGCGGCGATCGCGGGCAGCGCCCGCGCGATAGCCGACACGGCTTCGAGGGCCATCGCGTCGGTGACCGGATTCGGTTCCGGCGCGTACAACGCCTCCACCGCGTGGGCGAGCGCGTTGAGGCCGCTGGTGACCGACAGGTCGCGGGGGAGGTCCAGGGTCAGCTCGACGTCGTAGACCACGACCTCGGGCAGCGCGGCGGGGGAGGATCGGGTCATCTTGCGGCCGTGCTCGGTTTCCCCCAGCAGCGGGGTCATCTCCGATCCGGCGTAGGTGGTGGGCACGATCACCTGCGGGACGTCGGTGCGCACGGCCAGCGCCTTGGCCAGTCCGGTCGTCGAGCCGCCGCCGAGGGCGACCACGCAGTCCGCGGAGTGTTCCCGCAGCACCTCGAGCGCCTGCTCGGTGACCTCGACCGGCGTGTGCATCGCGGCCCCGGCGAAGCGGACCACCAGGCGGGAACCCAGCGCCGCGGCCAGTAGTTCGGCCGCGGCGGCCACCCGCGGCCCGGCGAGCAGGAGCACCCGGGAGCGGCCGAGCCGGTCGACCTCCTCGGGCACGCGCAGCAGGGTTCCGGTCCCGAACACCACGCGGCCGGGCTGGGCGGTGTACACGAATTCCTTCATCGCCCCAAGCCAAACACGCGCGCGAGCATCGCGCCAGGCACGTCTAGGGGCGAAAGTCCTTCCCCGGTCTGGGCAGGTCGTCTCTATTTTTGTAACGGCGAGTGACGGCAGGGTGGGGGACCGGCGTGCCGATGATCACCGCGCGACATCCTCGATCACGCGGCGGGCGTGCCGGGTGTTGAGAGGCCCCGGGGTGACAGGCCACGAGCCACCCCCGGGGCCGCATTTCAGGACCGCGCGACGATCCGGCCGTCGAAGCCCAAGGGGAGGGGCACCGCGCCGACGGCCATCCGCAGCGCGGCCGGATCGGTGACCTCGATCCGGAACGCGGTGCACAGCAACCGGCACCACAGCACCAGCTGCACCGCGCCCAGTCCGGCGCCGACGCATCCGGTCGGCGCCCAGCCGAAGGGCACGTAATCCCGCCCGCTCACGGGTCCGTTCGCCGCGCCGGGCAGCCAGCGGTCCGGATCGAAGACCTCGGGGTCGCGCCACCGCCGCGGATCCTGGTGCACCATCGCCGGGCTCACCACGTAGTGCTGCCCGACGCCGAGTTCGTGGTCGCGCACCCGCAGCGGGGTGCGCACGCTGCGGGTCAGCATCGTGGGGGCGGTCCACCTGCGCAGCACCTCCTTCACGAAGCGGTGCGCGAGCGGGACGCAACGGGTGCCGGAGCGGTACAGCTCGCCGGGGCCGACGCGGGCGAATTCGGCCGCCACCCGGTCGGCCCACTCCGGATGGCGCACGAGCGCGTAGAGCACGCAGGCCGCCGCCGCACCCGGCGGGCCGGCGATGGCGGTGAGGACCGCGGTCACCGCGTCCACCGCCCGGTCCATGCCGAGCGCGTCCAGCAGTTCGGTGGCGATCGGCTCGGTGAGGTCGTCCCGCGCCGGTCCGCGGCGCCGGGCCCGGCGCCGCAGTTCCTTGCGCACCACCAGCCCGGCCCGGATCTGCACGGCGAGCGGCCGCCCGGCCCGCCACAGCGGCGGGTCCTCTTCGGCTTCGCCCAGCAGCCGGGCGAGCTTCGCGATGGCGTCCGCGCTGATCCGGGCCCGGTCCCGGGCGGGAAGCCCGTCGATCACGATCGGCACCAGTGAACGGAAGGTCACCTCGTGCGCGAGCCACGGCAGATTCACGTGCTCGCCGAGGCGGGCGCGCAGCAACGATTCCATGCGACCGTCGAGCGCGGCCAGCCCGTCCTCGCCCGCGAGGTGGCGCAACCGGGCCAGCCACACCGAACGCACCTGTTTCCAGGAGACCGGAGTGCTCGAGCGGCGGCGGAGCAGGTCGGCCAGCCGGTCAGGCAGGGTCAGTTCGGCGAAGTTCTCGGCGTTGACCCGGGCCGCCGCCTCGGCGTCGAACACCATCAGTTGCCGTTCGGTCTGCCAGAACACGCCGTCGGCGGCCGCGCTGGGGCCCCGCAGCTCGCGGAGGAAGTCCGGGTCTTCGCGTGACATGGTCGCTCCGGGGGACGGGGAGCGGGACCCCTGCACGAACCCGCTCCCCGAGTTGGCTAGATGTGGTGGTACAGGTACCAGCGGTAGTGATGGTCGCTCCGGCGGATGTTCAGCGCCGACAGCGCGGCCCGGAAGATCTTGGTCATGTCTTCACCTCCCCTCGGTGCGTTCGGTGAATCTCGCTCAACCGCAAGGTGAATCTCGGCGGTGCGAGGGCGGCGGCGAGTTGTGGCCGGGGATCCGGGGCGACGGCCTCGAGCCGGTGGGCCGAGGTGATCGCGCCGACGATCGCCTCGACCGTCCGGGTCGCCACCCCGGCGCCGGTGCAGGCATGCGGCCCCCAGCCGAACGGGAGGTACGCCCGCTGCCCGGAAACCGAGGCCCAGCGGCCGGGCCGGAACTCGTCCGGATCGCTCCAGTGGCGGGGATCGCGGTGCACCAGGTAGCCGCACACCACCACCTCGTCCGCCGGGGTCACCGCGATCCCGCCGCATTCGTGCGCCCGGGCGGGTTTCCGCCCGAACAACCAGGCCACCGGCCACAGCCGCGACGCTTCGCGCACCACCCAGGCCGGGTTCACCGGTTCGGCCCGCGAATCCGAGGTGCCCAGCAGGTAGAGCGACCAGCCGAGCAGGAACCCGACCGAGCCGACGATCGCGAACAGGAAGGACAGGTACACCTCGGCGAGTTCGGCGTCCGACGGCGTGCCCACCCGCGCGACGACGTCCAGGAGATCCGCGGGCGGACCCTGGACGCGCGCCCGCCGGGCGGCGATCTCCGCGGCCAGCACGCGCCGCACGCGGGCCCGGAACCAGGCGCGCGCCAGGCGGGAATGCCGGTCCCGGGCACCGGCGAGCACCGCCCGCTCGATCACCTGCTCGACCGTGCCGGACAGGGCGGCCGAGGGCGCGTCGCCGAGCAGCGCGCCGCGGAAATGCTCGAACAGCAGGCGATTCCCCGCATCCGGCCACGGACCGCTCGACGCGGTCACCCGCTCCGCGACGAGTGCGGGCAGCGCACCGGCTCGCTCCTGTACGTATCTGAGGAGCAGCAGCCGCGCCTCCCGCCCGATCTCGAGCTGGGCGGATCGGGGACCGAACATCCCGGTCCGCGTCTGAAAGAAATCGGAATGCTCGCGGTACCGTCCCGTCTCGTTTCCCAGTACTTCCTTGGCGATCTCCGGATCGGCGACATAAATCTCGCCCGGGCGCCGGATAAACACCGAACCCCGCTCGCTGCGCAATCCCCGTAAAATGGTCAGGGGATCCTCGACCTGGTGAGAAAATGCCACACCGACCCCCAGGGAACAGTGGGAAAGATGCCTCAGCTTCCGCCGGGCATTGCGCTTTGTCAATACTCCGGAATGGTGCGGCAACCCATTTCCGGTGTACTTCGTGCATTCAGCTGCGGGCATTCTCCGCCGATCGGTGTGCGGAATCGGAGTCCGGTCGCCAGCGGGTTCGGCGCGCGGCGGGCCGCGTTCGGCGGTGCGGCGGGCTCGCTGTGGCACGATCGGGAAAACGGCTGCCACGGGTACGGGCGGTGGCCGGTGAGCGTGGTGGTGGGGAGTTCCGGTGGTGCGATCGCGGAATGGCAGTCGGCGCACGCAGGCGGATCGGCGGGCGGCGGCCCGGCTGGCGTTGCTCGACGCGACGATCGACTGCCTCGCCGAATTCGGGTACACCCGGGTGACCGGTGCGCAGATCGCCGAGCGGGCCGGGGTCACCCGGGGGCTGCAGGCGTACTACTTCTCCACGAAGGCGGAGCTGGTGGCCGCCGCGCTGGAGCACCTGACCGGCAAGATGGTCGACTGGTTCCGGGCCGAGCTGCCGGACGGGCCCGACCCGGTGGCGAACGCGACCGCGCTGCTGGACCGCTTCTGGGAACTGCACGGCTCCCAGGGGTTCGCGGTGAGCGCGGAACTGCTGATGGCGAGCCGCACCGATCCCGAACTGCGCGAGCACGTCGCCGCGGCCACCCGCAGGATGACCGGCGCCATCCTGGACGTCGTCCGCGAGGTCCTGCCCGAGCCGGCGGACCACGAGGACTTCCTCGCGGTGGTCACCACGGCGACCGCCGCCCTGCGCGGCGTCGCCGTCATGGGGTTCACGATGAGCGAGCAGGCGCAGCACGCGCTCTGGCTGACGGTCCGGGGCCAGCTGGAGAAACTGCTGGTCCACGCGCTCAAGCGGGCCTGATCGAAATCTGAAAAGACATCTTGTTGACTTGCTTGCCAGTAAGTGAGTAGCGTGCGTCACACGCAGGACCGGGACGCGTGTACCGGTCCGTTCCCGAAAGGGCGCGATGACGTTGTCTTCCCAGAAATCCCGATGGACCCGCCGGCTCGCCGCGGGGATGACCGCCGTGGTGCTGGCCGGGCTGGCGGTTGTGCCCGCGAGCGCGGCCGCGCCACCCCCGCCCCAGGAGGATCCCTTCTACCGCCCACCGGCCGGATACGAATCCACCGCGCCGGGTGCGGTGCTGCGCTCGCGGCCGGTCCAGCTCGCCGCGTTCGCCGTGCTGCCGCAGAAGGTCCAGGCGTGGCAACTGCTGTACCGCACCACCGACACCCAGGACCAGCCGCAGGCGACGGTGACCACCGTGCTGCTGCCGTGGGGCGCGAAGCCGGACCGGTCCCGGCCGCTGCTGTCCTATCAGGTCGCCGAGGACAGCGCCGCGGCGCACTGCGCGCCGTCCTACCAGTGGCAGCAGGGCGCGGGGAACGACAACATCGTCACCCAGGCCGAGTTGCTGCTCGTGGACGCGGCCCTGCAGCAGGGGTGGGCGGTGACCGTGCCCGACTACGAAGGCCCGAAGAGCGCTTATGTCGCGGGGAAACAGGCCGGGCAGGCGGTGCTGGACGGCATCCGCGCGGCGGAGGCGTTCCCGGCACTCGGCCTCGACGGCAAGAACACGAAGGTCGGCCTGTGGGGGTATTCCGGCGGGGCGCTCGCGTCCGGCTGGGCCTCGGAACTGCATCCCGGGTACGCGCCCGAACTCGCCATCCAGGGCGTCGCCGAGGGCGGCCTGCCGGTCAACGTGGAATCCGTGCTGAACAACATCAACAAATCGGCGTTCTCCGGGATCGCGATGAGCGGGATCGCCGGGCTGAGCCAGGCGTACCCGGAACTCGCCGGATACCTCGACGCCAATCTGACCCCGGAGGGGAAGGAAGCCTTCGCCAAGGTCAAGACCCAGTGCAATCCGCAGGCCGTGAGTTCCTTCGCGTTCAAGGATCTCTATCAGTATTTCGCCAACCCGGACCCGCTCAACCAGCCGGTGCCGCGCCAGGTCCTCGCCGCGACCACCATGGGGCAGCACACCCCGAAGGCCCCGCTGTTCATCTACCACTCGGTCAACGACCAGCTGATCCCGCATTCCGATGTGGACGGTCTGGTGGCCGCGCACTGCGCCGACGGCGCCCGGATCACCTACCAGCGGGACATCCTCAGCGAACACGTCGCGCTGGTGATCACCGGCGCCGGGGACGCGCTGAACTGGCTGAAGGAACGGCTTTCCGGCGTCCCGGCGCCCACCGGATGCGGCACGAAGACCGTCGCGTCCTCGCTGTTCTCACCCGGCGCGCTGCCGACCCTCGGCGCCGGTATCTGGGGTGCTTTGCTCGCCTTGCTCGGTCAGCCGATCGGCCCGAGCGACATCGCGTGACGAATGGAGACCACGATGTTTTCCCCCGCACGTAACCGCCGCGGCCGCAGGCTGGGCACGCTCGCGCTCGCCCTGGTGGCCGGTGTCGGCCTGACCTGCGCGCCCGCCGCGGCCACCGCCCCGCCGCCCCCGCAAGAGGACGCCTTCTACCAGCCCCCGGCCGGGTACGAAACGACCGCGCCCGGCACGATCCTGCGCACCCGCGAGGTCCAGCTCGCGGCGTTCTCCGTGCTGCCGCAGAAGGTTCAGGCGTGGCAACTGCTGTACCGCACCACCGATCGGAACGGCGCCGCCGACGCGACGGCGACCACCGTCGTCCTGCCGTGGGGCGCGAAACCGGACCGGTCGCGGCCGCTGCTGTCCTACCAGGTCGCGCAGGACAGCACCGCGCCGCAATGCGTTCCCTCCTACGCCCTGCGGCAGGGCGTGGGCAACGAGGGCATCGTGACCCAGGCCGAACTCCTGCTCATCGACGCGGCCGTGCAGCAGGGCTGGGC
The DNA here is from genome assembly GCF_009765355.1 of Amycolatopsis anabasis. Classification (GTDB taxonomy): domain Bacteria; phylum Actinomycetota; class Actinomycetes; order Mycobacteriales; family Pseudonocardiaceae; genus Amycolatopsis; species Amycolatopsis anabasis. The sequence goes on from NZ_VTHK01000101.1 coordinate 16,220, forward strand.
GGTGTCCATTCCGGACCACGAAGGCCGCAAAGGTCTGCTGGCCGCGCCGCGCGAACCGGGCTACCTGGCGCTGGACGGCGTCCGGGCCGCGGAGAACTTCGCCCCGCTCGGCCTGAACGGGAAGGACACGAAGGTCGGCCTGTGGGGCTACTCCGGCGGCGCGCTCGCCTCCGCGTGGACCGCCGAGATGCAGCCCGCCTATGCCCCGGAACTGAACATCGCCGGAGCCGCGCTGGGCGGAACGGTGGCCAACGCGGGCGATCTGGCCGGACGCACCAACGGCGGCCCGGCCGCCGGGCTGTTCGGGCTGGCCATCGCCTCGCTACGCAAGGCCTATCCGCAGATCGACGCGGTCATCGAGAAGTACGTGAACGCCGAAGGCCGGGAACTCCTCGACTTCGCCGCGACCCATTGCACCGCCGAGGTTTCCGCCCGCATGGCCTTCCAGGACATCAGCAAGTACAGCAGCATCCCGCTCGAGGAAATGCTGAAGCTGCCCGAAGTGCGGCCCGTGCTGGAAGAGATCAAACTGGGCAAGCACGCGCCGACCGCACCGCTGTACGTCTACCACGCGGTGCACGACGAACTCCCGGCCATCGCCGACACCGACGCCCTGGTCGCCGGGTACTGCGCCGCGGGGGATTCCGTCACGTACAAGCGGGATCTGCTCAGCGAACACGTTTCGCTGACGATCACCGGGGCCGCTGACGCGCTCAACTGGCTCAAACAGCGACTCGGCGGTGCCCCGGCACCCCGGGGCTGCACCAAGGAGACCGTGCTGTCCACCCTGGCCTCGCCCACCGCGCTGGCCACCTTCGGGTCGGTGCTGTTCAACGATCTGCTGGCCCTGCTCGGCCAGCCGATCGGGCCACGGGATCTGGCGTAAGAGACTCGGTTGTGTGGTATGGGGTCGGCCGCTGCACAACGTCGGCGGCTTCGGCCACCAACAGCGCCATTGTCAGGCACCTGACTCGTCGAAGTGGGCCAAGAGGTCGGCTTTCTTCGTGTCACTCAATCGGACCCGCCGACCGGGGTTCGTGGAGTGGTTCGGGTTGGCTGGTGTAGGTGCCGCCGGTGGGGGTGGTGA
>NZ_VTHK01000102.1 GCF_009765355.1 Amycolatopsis anabasis
CCGACACCCGCGGACATCCACTACCGCGCAACACCCCGGCGCGGTAGTGGATCACCCGGACGGGCGGTCGCCGAGGAAGGTGCCTTCCAGCGCGGGTAGCCGTGGACACCGCCGCCGAATCCGGCGACTTCGAGCGCGGTGTTGCCCGAACCGGACAGCTGCCACGAAGGCGGATCTTTTCGGCACCCCGGCGTACCGGCACCGGCTGGCGGGTACCCGAAGGCGCATACGACGCACGGGTGAGGAGTTCTCATGGCAGAGACGGTCGGCGACTACCTGCTCCAGCGGTTGCGCGAGTGGGGTGTGGAACAGGTGTTCGCCTATCCGGGCGACGGGATCAACGGGATCGTCGCCTCGTTCGGGAAGGCGGACAACCAGCCGCGGTTCGTGCAGGCGCGGCACGAGGAGATGGCCGCGTTCGCCGCGGTCGGGTACGCGAAGTTCAGCGGCCGGGTCGGGGTCTGCATGGCGACCTCGGGGCCGGGCGCGATCCACCTGCTCAACGGGCTGTACGACGCGAAGCTCGACCACGTGCCGGTGGTGGCGATCGTGGGGCAGACCGCGCGCAGCGCGATGGGCGGCAGTTACCAGCAGGAGGTCGACCTGCAGGCGCTGTACAAGGATGTCGCGAGCGAGTACCTCGTGGAGGTCAACGTTCCCGAGCAGCTGCCCAACGCCCTCGACCGGGCGATCCGCACCGCGGAGTCGTCCCGGTGCCCGACGGCGCTGATCATCCCGGCGGACCTGCAGGAGGAGCCGTACTCCCCGCCGAAGCACGCGTTCAAACAGGTGCCCTCCAGCCCGCCCAGCACGTCGTGGCCGCGACCGGTGCCGCCCGAGGACGACCTCGCCGCCGCTGCCGAGGTGCTCAACGCCGGGGAGAAGGTCGCCATCCTGGTCGGTCAGGGCGCGCGGGGCGCGGCCGAGGAGGTCCGCCAGGTCGCCGAGGTCACCGGCGCGGGTGTCGCGAAGGCGCTGCTGGGCAAGGACGTCCTGTCCGACGAGCTGCCTTACGTCACCGGCGCGATCGGGTTGCTCGGCACCCGGCCGAGCTACGAGCTCATGCGCGACTGCGACACCCTGCTGATCGTCGGCTCGAACTTCCCGTACTCGCAGTTCCTGCCCGAATTCGGCCAGGCCCGAGCCGTGCAGATCGACTTGGACGGCCGGTTCATCGGCATGCGGTACCCGACCGAGGTCAACCTCGTGGGCGACAGCGCCGCGACCCTGCGGGCCCTGTTGCCCAGGCTGGCAAGCAAATCCGACCGGTCGTGGCGCGAAAAGGTGGCGAAGAACACCGCCTCGTGGTGGGAGACGGTGGAGCGGGAGGCCGCGCTGGACGCCAAGCCGGTGAACCCCATGGCCGTGGTCTCCGAGCTGTCGCGCCGTATCCCGGACAACGCGATCGTGACCGCGGACTCCGGTTCGTCGACCAACTGGTATGCCCGCAACCTCCGTATCCGCGGTGACATGCGGGGGTCGCTGTCGGGCACCCTGGCCACCATGGGCCCGGGCGTGCCCTACGCCATCGGCGCCAAGTTCGCCTGCCCGGATCGGCCGGTGGTCGCGCTGGTCGGTGACGGGGCGATGCAGATGAACGGGCTCGCCGAGCTGATCACCATCGCGCGCTACCAGCGCCTGTGGCGTGACCCGCGCTGCGTGATCTGCGTGTTCCACAACAACGACCTCAACCAGGTCACCTGGGAGTTGCGGGCGATGGGCGGCGCACCGAAGTTCGAGGAGTCCCAGAGCCTGCCGGAGGTCGACTACGCCGGGTTCGCCCGGTCCCTCGGGTTCACCGCCGTCACCGTCGAGGAGCCGGGCCGGCTCGCCACCGCATGGGACACCGTGCTCGGCGCGGGCAAACCCGCGCTGCTGGACGTCCGCTGCGACCCAGAGGTCCCGCCGATCCCGCCGCACGCCACGTTCGAGCAGATGAAGTCGGCGACCGAAGCGGTGCTGAAGGGCGACCCCAACGCGTTCCACCTCGTCGCCCAAGGCGTGAAGACGAAGATGCAGGAGTTCCTGCCGGGCCGGCCGAACTGATGCCACGGCGGCCACCCGACGTGGACCGGGTCGAGGCTCGCGCCTACCGGGTGCCGACCCCGGAACCCGAGGCCGACGGGACACTGACCTGGGAGGCCACCACGATCGTGGTGGTGCACGTCGAGGCGGGCCCCGTCCGCGGACTCGGCTGGACCTACGCCGACCGGGCGTGCGTGCCCTTGATCGAAGGCAAGCTGGCCGGCGCGGTCACCGGGAGCCCGGTGGGCGACGTGCCCGCCGCGTGGACGGCCATGCAGCGCGCGGTCCGCAACCTCGGCCGGCCCGGCCTGGTGTCCTGCGCGCTGTCGGCCGTGGACATCGCGCTGTGGGACGCCGCGGCGCGGTGGCTGGACCTCCCGGTGAGCCGCCTGCTCGGGCGGGCCTGCGCAACCGTCGACGTGTACGGCAGTGGTGGCTTCACCACGCTGGACGATGACGAGCTCACCCGGCAGCTGAGCCACTGGGTGCATGAGCTCGGCATCCCCCGCGTGAAGATCAAGATCGGCGAGTCCTGGGGCCGCGAGATCGACCGCGACCTGGACCGGATCGCGCTCGCCCGCGAGGTCGTGGGTGACGACGCGGCGCTGTACGTGGACGCCAACGGCGGCTATTCGATCGGGCAGGCGAGCCGGCTCGTCGAACCGCTGCGCGAGGCGGGCGTCACCTGGTTCGAAGAACCGGTGTCCAGCGACGACCTGGCCGGGCTGGCACGGCTGCGCGCACCCGGCGGACCGGACGTCGCGGCCGGGGAATACGGCTACGACCTGCCGTACTTCACGCGGATGCTCCCGGTCGTCGACTGCCTGCAGATCGACGTCACCCGCTGCGGCGGCTACACCGAGTGGCGCCGGGCCACCGCGCTCGCGGCCGCGGCGAACCGGGACGTCTCGGCCCACTGCGCGCCGAACCTGTCCGCGCACGCCGGGGTGGCGACACCGAACTTCCGGCACCTCGAGTGGTTCGCCGACCACGACCGCATCGAGCGCCTGTTCTTCGACGGCTGCCTCGATCCCGCCGGCGGCACCGCCACGCCGTCGATGTCCGCGCCCGGCCACGGCCTGAGCTTCCGTGCCGGCGCCGCCGCCGACTACGCCATCTGAGGGAGGTCGCATGGACGTCGACACGCTCGCCGCCGCCCTCCGCGCCCGCGTCGACGGAGAGGTCCGGTTCGACCGCGGCAGCCGCGCCGCGTACTCGACCGACGCGTCCAACTTCCGCCAGGTCCCGATCGGGATCGTCGTGCCCCGCTCACCAGAGGCCGGGGCGGAAGCGCTGGCCGTGGCCCGGGAATTCGGAGCACCGGTGCTGTCCCGCGGTGGGGGCACCAGCCTGGCCGGGCAGTGCACCAACACCGCGGTCGTCCTCGACTGGTCGAAGTACTGCACGAAGCTCGAATCCGTCGACGAACGGTCCCGCACCTGCGTGGTGCAGCCGGGGATCGTGCTCGACGAGCTCAACCGGCAGCTGGCCGACACCGGGCTGCGGTTCGGACCGGAACCGGCCACCCACATGAACTGCACCCTCGGCGGGATGATCGGCAACAACTCCTGCGGCGCGACCGCCCAGCGCACCGGCAAGGTCGTCGACAACGTCGCCCGCCTGGAGGTCGTCCTCGCCGACGGCACCCGGTTCTGGTGCGGTGAGACCACCGACGAGGAGTACGCCGAGATCGAACGTCGCGGCGATCCCCGCGCGGCCATCTACCGGCAACTGCGCGCGTTACGCGACGAGTACGGCGCCGAGATCCGCCGCCGGTTCCCCGACATTCCCCGCCGGGTGTCGGGCTACAACCTCGATTCGTTGCTGCCCGAACGGCATTTCGACGTCGCCGGGCTGCTCGTCGGCTCGGAGTCCACATTGGTCACCGTGCTGCGCGCGGAACTGAAACTGGTCCCGGTACAGCCCGAACGGACGCTCGTCGTGCTCGGCTACCCCGACATCGCCACCGCCGCCGACGCCGTGCCCGCCGTCCTGCGCCACGATCCGATCGCGCTGGAAGGGGTGGATCACCGGCTCATCCGCGATCAGCAGGTCAAGCACATGAACCCGCGGGCACTGGCCGAAATGCCCGAAGGACGCGCGTTCCTGATGGTCCAGTTCGGCGGCGCCACCCTCCAGGAGGTCGAACGGCAGGCCCACACGATGCTCGACGCGTTGCACGACACCGAGGACGATGCCGAGGTCGCGTTCCTCGACGACCCCGCCAGGGAGAACGAGCTGTGGCAGGTCCGCGAGGCCGGGCTCGGCGCCACCGCGCACGTGCCGGGCAAGGCCGACACCTTCGAAGGCTGGGAAGACTCCGCCGTGGCGCCCGAACGTCTCGGCGAATACCTGCGCAGACTCGACGCGCTGTACGAAGAATTCGGCTATGCCAGTGACACCGGCCCCAGCCTGTACGGCCACTTCGGACAGGGCTGCGTCCACACCCGCATCCCGTTCGACCTCTACACCGCCGACGGGGTCACCACCTACCGCCGATTCATGGAACGCGCCGCCGAACTCGTCGCCGAATTCGGCGGCTCCTTCTCCGGCGAGCACGGCGACGGGCAATCCCGCGGCGAACTGCTGCCGAAGATGTTCGGCGACGACATCGTCACCGCCTTCGGCCGCCTCAAGGGCATCTTCGACCCCGGCAACCGGATGAACCCGGGCAAAGTCGTCGCCCCGTACCGCCTGGACGAGAACCTGCGCCTCGGCGGCGACTGGGCGCCCGCCGACCCGCAGGACCTGCACTTCCGGTTCCCGCACGACGGCGGCTCGTTCGCCCAGGCCGCCAACCGCTGCGTCGGCGTCGGCCGCTGCCGCCAGCACGCCACCGAGGGCGGCCAGGTCATGTGCCCCTCCTACCAGGTCACCGGCGAGGAGGAACACTCCACCCGCGGCCGGGCGCGGCTGCTGTTCGAAATGCTCGACGGGCACCGCGACGGCCCGATCGCCGACGGCTGGCGCTCCACCGAGGTCCGCGACGCGCTCGACCTGTGCCTGGCGTGCAAGGGCTGCAAGACCGACTGCCCGGCCAATGTGGACATGGCCACCTACAAGGCCGAGTTCCTCGCCCACCACTACGAAGGCCGCCCCTGGCGGCGGCCCCGCTCGGATTTCACCATGGGCTGGCTGCCCGCGCTCGCCCAGGTCGTCGGCGGACTCCGGGCCGGGAAGCTGGTCAACGCGCTCACCCACTCCCCTGGACTGTCCACTGTGGCCACTCGGCTCGCCGGGGTGGAGAACCGGGAGATCCCGCGGTTCGCCGAGGAAACCCTGCAGCAGTGGTTCGCCCGGCGCCGACCGCGCGGCACTGGAAGCCGCGGCACCGTCCTGCTCTGGCCGGACACCTTCACCAGCAACTTCCAGCCGCACATCGGCCGCGCCGCGATCCGCGTCCTGGAGGACGCCGGGTGGCGGGTCACGATGCCGACGGACCCGGTGTGCTGCGCGCTCACCTGGATCTCCACCGGCCAGCTCGGTGTCGCCAAGCGCATCCTCGCCCGCACGGTCCAGGAGCTGGCACCGCATCTGCGCGACGGCGGGCTCGTCGTCGGCCTGGAACCCAGCTGCACGGCGGTGTTCCGCTCCGACGCGTTCGAGCTGTTCCCCGGCGACCAGGATGTCCGGCGGCTGCGTGCGCAGACCGTCACGCTCGCCGAGTTGCTCGTCCGGCATTCACCCGGCTACCGGCCACCGCGGCCGCACGCGAAGGCGATCGCCCAGGTCCACTGCCACCAGCACGCGATCATGGGCTGGGCTGCCGACCAGCACCTGCTGCGCGCCGCCGGAGTCGAGGCCGAGCAACTGGCGTCCGGGTGCTGCGGGCTGGCCGGGAACTTCGGGTTCGAGAAAGGTCATCGGGAGGTCAGCGAGGCCTGCGCGGAACGGGTTCTCCTCCCGCGAATACGGGAGGCTCCGGGCGACACGGTCGTTTTGGCCGACGGGTTCAGCTGCCGCACCCAGATCCACGAACTCGACAGCGGCGGTCGCGAAGCAGTCCACCTCGCCGAGTTGCTGGCCACCGCGCTCGATGGCGACGGGGACGGCGGTCCGGCGCGCCCGAGGCCACCGGGCCCGGCGACACGCGCCGCACTGCTGTCCGCGCTCGGTCTCGGCATCGCCGCGGCAACCCTCGCGGCCGGTGCCGTGGCGTCCCGATGGGCACACGAACGAGGACGCGGCGACTCGTGGACCGCACGCCTGCGTCAGCTGCGGTTTCCGCGGTAGGAGAACGGAGAATCGATGGCAGACATCCGCAGCCCTCGCCAGGTCGTCGTGGTCACCGGCGCCAGCGGAGGTATCGGCCGCGCGGTGGCCCGCGCGTTCGGCGCACGGCAGACCCAGGTCGCACTGCTCGCCCGCGGGAAGAACGGCCTGAACGCCGCGGCCGACGACATTCACCACGCGGGCGGCACCGCCCTCGCCATCCCCACCGATGTCGCCGACTTCGACCAGGTCGAGGCCGCGGCCGCCCGCGTCGAAGAGGAACTCGGCCCGATCGACATCTGGGTGAACGTCGCGTTCACCTCCGTGTTCGCCCCCTTCAGCGACATCGCGCCGGATGAGTTCCGCCGGGTGACCGAGGTCAGCTACCTCGGCTACGTGTACGGCACCATGGCCGCGCTCAAGCGCATGAAACCGCGAAACCGGGGAACCGTCGTGCAGGTCGGATCGGCCCTCGCCTACCGCGGCATTCCCCTGCAAAGCGCCTACTGCGGCGCGAAACACGCCATCCAGGGTTTCCACGAAGCGCTCCGCTGCGAACTGCTGCACGAGGGCAGCGACGTCCACGTGACAATGGTGCAACTGCCCGCGGTCAACACCCCGCAGTTCACCTGGGTGCTCTCCCGCCTGCCGCGCCATGCCCAGCCGGTCCCGCCGATCTACCAACCCGAGATCGCCGCCCGCGCCGTGCTCCACGCCGCCGACCACCCGCGCCGCCGCGAGTACTGGGTCGGCGGGAGCACCGTCGGCACCCTCATCGCCAACGCCGTCGCCCCCGGCGTCCTCGACCGCTACCTCGCCAAAACCGGCTTCAAGGCCCAGCAAACCGCGGAACCCAAGCCGACCGCCCAGCCGGCGAACCTCTGGCACCCGGCCGACGGCCCCACGGGACGCGACTACGGCGCACACGGCGAATTCGACGACCAGTCGTCACCACGCGCCCGCCAACTGTGGGCCAGCCAGCACCACGGTGTCCTCGCCGCCTGCGGCGGCGCGCTCGCCACGGCAGGTCTCGCACTGTGGCGGCGAACCCGGCGCCCTGCGCGAGGGCGTTCAGGATCCGAGTGACGCCTTCTTCTGAAGATCTCCCGGTCAGACAATGGAACGCAACTGCCACATCCCGCCAGAGCTGGTCAACAATGGCGATCAAGACTCGGCTCCGAGGAAGGCTACCGACGCGTTCGGCCTTGCTTTGAACGCACCACGAGCGCGAGTCCAGCGATCAGTACGACGGCGCCGGCGATCACATTGCTCAGCCAGGTCGCGGTGTTCAGCGGCAGCGCGGCCGATTGATCGAACTGCACGACACCCGACCCGCGGGAGACCGCCCACGGCGACCCGATCACCCACGCGCCCAGCACCGGAATCACCCAGGCGATGGCGCGCAGGCCAGCAGATCGCGCACAGCCGGTCGCGAGCAGAGCCAGGGCCAGCCCGGTGATCATGTTGCTGGTCGCCAGGCTGAACTGGCCGGTGAACTCGATGACCCAGGGGGAAAGAACCAGATACAGCCCCGCCAGCAGCGCGGTACCGGTGGCCAGCCCGGTGGGAGTGCCTTGACCGGGCTGCCCGACGCCTTCTCGCGCCCGCGTCGGCTCCTGGTAGGTCGCTCGCTCGGTGACTCGTGTCATGTCAGCTACCTCCACATCTCGTTCCGTCACCGCGTGAAGGTTCTTGTCGGACCCGTTCCCGGAGTACCCGCGTTCTGCGGCGCTCAAGCACGCTCAGTCGCCGCTCGCGGGGACCAGCACCACCGGGCATCGGGCGTGCTGAGCGCAACGCTGGGCGACCGACCCGAGCAGGGCGGCCGCGACCGCGCCGCGGCCGCAGTTGCCCAGGACGAGCAGTTCGGCGTCGCGGGCGAGTTCGATCAAGACCCGCGCGGGATCGCCCTGCCCGACCTCGGCGACCACGTCCGGGGTGTCGGCGAGTTCGGCCAGGGCTTGGTCCAGCCACTCCCGGGCCTCCCGTTCGAATTCCGGGCCCGGGAAAACGGGCACCGGACCGAACTGCAGCTGCGCCTGCCATACCGCCACCGCGGTCACCCGCGTCCCGGTGGGTCGGGTGTATCCCACGGCCCAGCGCAGCGCCGCCCGGGACGGTGCGGATCCGTCGATTCCCACCACCACCGTGGGCTGCCCGGAATTGTTCACCGGTCACTCCTCACGAACAGCTCGGCCGCTGATCAGCCGGTCTCCCGGGAAAGGCGCTGGGCGAGCAGCCGTTTGCCCTGTTCACCCGCCTTCATGTTGTTCTCCTGGATCCTGCGGAACCAGGACGCGAGTTCGCCGTCGCCCTGCTTCTCAGCGTCGGCGATGTAGGCTTCCAGCTGCCAGGCGTACTGCAGGGACGCCTGGAGAACACTGACCAGGTCGTAGTTCTTGTCCTTGACCGGACTGTCGAGTCCAGCGGTCATCCGTACGCTCCTTTCTGTCCCGGCTTACCGGCCGTCATCCCTTCGCCTACCCACCACAGCCGGATGAAAACGTGCCGGGTCACCGGGAGTTTGCCGAAGCTCGCGCCGGGTAGGTCCCACTCAAGGGTCACGACATCGGCAAGCGGGAGATCACGGAGGATGGCTGTGTTCAAGGTCCGGAGGCTCGGCACTGGCGTGGGTGGCGAGCCGACGACGGGGCAGACCGCGGAGGCTCGCCGGGACGCGCTGCCGCTGCGCGGGGCCGGGGACCTCGATCCGCTGCTGGACAGAATCGGCGACGCCCGGTACGTGTTACTCGGCGAGGCCTCGCACGGCACATCGGAGTTCTACCGGTGGCGAGCGGAATTGACCCAGCGGCTGATCGCCGAGCGCGGATTCTCGTTCGTCGCCGTCGAGGGCGACTGGCCCGACTGCCACGAGCTGCACTGCTGCCTCGCGGGTGCGGCGGGCGCGCCGAATGATCCGGAACAGGTTCTCTGGGGTTTTGACCGGTGGCCACGGTGGATGTGGGCGAACGAGGAGGTTGCCGGGTTCGCCCGGTGGCTGCGGCGGTTCAACGCGACCCGGCGCACCGCCGCGCCGGTGGGATTTCACGGGCTGGACGTCTACAGCCTGTGGGACTCGCTGCGCGCGGTGCTTGGCTATTTGCGCGAGCACGAACCCGGCCATGTGGACACCGCCCTCGCCGCGTTGCGGTGTTTCGAGCCGTATGACGAGGATCCGCGACGCTATGCCTACGCCGGCATGATGGTGCCGCGAAACTGCACGGACGAGGTGGTGCGGCTGCTCACGGAACTGCGCCGAGCTGCCGGGAAGAAACCGTTGCCAGGCCTGGACTCGCGGTTTGTCGCCCGGCAGAACGCGGAGGTCGTGGCCGGAGCCGAGCATTACTACCGCGCGATGATGCGAGGTGACCGCGAATCCTGGAACGTGCGCGACCGCCACATGACCGACACCCTCGATCGCCTGATGGAGGCGTACGAACCGGGCGCGAAAGCGGTGGTATGGGAGCACAACACGCATATCGGCGACGCCCGCGCCACGGACATGGCCGCCGCCGGGATGGTCAACGTGGGCCAGCTGGTGCGCGAGCGACACGGCGAGGACGATGTCGTCGCGGTCGGACTCGGCACGCACCGCGGTTCGGTGATCGCCGCGGATTCCTGGGGATCGCGACCGCGACGGATGCGGGTGCCGGCAGCCCATGACGACAGCCTGGAATTCCTGCTGCACCAGGCGGTTCCGGACGGCGACAGCCTGTTCCTGCTTCCCGGCGACCATCGCGGCTGGTCGAGCGACGTGCGCAGTCACCGCGCGATCGGCGTCGTGTACAACCCCGCCGGGGAGCGGCGCGGCAACTACGTGCCCACCGTGCTGTCCCGGCGCTACAACGCCTTCGTGTACTGCGACCACACCACAGCGCTGACCCCGCTGCACCCCTGGGAGCACGAACACCTGCCTACGGAGGCGGAAACCTATCCCAGCGGCGAGTAGCTGATTCCCGGTCAGCATCCGCCCTGCGGACCGGCAGCCCCAGGGCCTTGGTTCCCGCGAATCCCCCGCCAGAAAAGGCTCCCCCGCCCGGACGCCGCGGTGTTGCCCAGCGGCGCGGTGCCCGGTGTCCTACCCTGAATCCCAAAGGTGTTCTAGACCAATCATTTCGTGGCGGGAAGCCGATCTCCTGCCTGGTGTCCCCATCCCGGGTGGCGGAGGTCTTCGCCCATCAACGTGACATCGGCGGTTTCGATGGCGACATCTTCCTGACGGGCTGGACCGGCGTCAACGCGCCGTCGACGGTCACCTGCGCGGCAAGTCGGTGATCCCGGTTTCGTAGGCGAAGATTACGGCTTGTACCCGGTCGCGGAGGCCGAGTTTCGTGAGGATGCGGCCGACGTGCGTCTTCACCGTGCCGGAGGACAGGAACAGCAGTTCGGCGATCTCCGCATTGGAAAGCCCGCGGGCGAGTTGTTGCAGGACTTCGCGTTCGCGGCCGGTGAGGAGCGCGAGTTTGTCGTCGGGCGGAGGCGCGGGCAGGCCGGTGACGACGCGGTCGAGGAGACGGCGGGTGACGGTGGGGGCGAGGGTGGCTTCGCCGGCCGCGACGACGCGGACGGCGGAGAGCAGGTCCGGGGCCAGTGCGTCCTTCAACAAGAAGCCGCTCGCTCCCGCCCGAAGTGCGGCGTAGACGTACTCGTCGAGGTCGAAGGTGGTCAGGACGAGGACGCGGGCGCGGTGCGCGGCGGCGATCGCGGTGGTGGCCTGGACGCCGTCCATTTCGGGCATCCGGATGTCCATCAGGACGACGTCGGGATCGGTACTCGTCACCAGGTCGACCGCCTCCAGCCCGTTTCCCGCCTCGCCGACGACCTCGATGTCCGGTGCGTTGTCCAGGATCATCCGCAGGCCGGTGCGTACCAGTGCCTGATCGTCGGCGATCACCACCTGGATCGTCATGACGGCAGCGTCGCGCGCACGGCGAAACCGCGTTCCTCGCGCGGGCCCGCTTCGAAGGTGCCGCCCAGCACGTTCACTCGTTCTCGCATTCCCTTGAGCCCATTCCCGGTTTCGGACGGAGGCTTCGCCGCGACGCCGTCGTCGGTCACCTCGATCTCCAACGCCTCCGGCGCATAACGCATCACGATAGCCGCCGAAGCCGCGCGGCCGGCGTGTTTGAGCACGTTCGTCAGTGCTTCCTGGACGATGCGGTAGGCCGCGAGGTCCACTGTGGATGGAAGTGGCCGAGGTTCGCCTTCGACGTGGAACTCGACGGGCGTACCCGCCGCTCGCACATCGGCGATCAGTCGCGGCAGGCGTTCCGCGCCCGGCCGCGGTTCCCAGTCCGGTGCGTCCTGGCCGAGTGCGCCGAGCAGCCGCCGGATTTCGCTCAGCGCGGTGCGCCCGGTCTCCACGATCGCTCCCAGCGCCTCCCTCGACCGTTCGGGCCGCCGGTCCAGTTCGGCCTGCGCGCCTTGGGCCTGCAGCACTACCACCGAAAGGGCGTGCGCGACGACGTCGTGGAGTTCGCGGCTGATCCGCGCGCGTTCGGCGGCCACGGCCAGCGCTGCCTGGATGTCCCGCTCGTGCTCGAGATCCGCGTTGCGTTGTTCGAGCACGGCCAGCCGGATCCGGCGCTGCCGCGTGTTGAGCCCGGCCAGCCACGCTACCGCGAGGGTCAACCCCAGCGAGGGGAAGCCGCCCCAGTCCTGGACCTGGTCGTGGTCGACGTCCTCGGGCGGCCTGAGCGGATCGATGATGATGATCCTGGGTGGGAACGGGTCCGGGTCCACCGAGTGTGAGTTGGCCTCGGCCGCGTAGTACGACCACACCCCGGCGGCGAGTAGACCCGCCGCCAGCAAGGCGAGGGAGAGCCGTCGCGGACCCCACGCCGCGACGGAGAACAGGCCGATCAACGCGATGACGTCGACCGGGCGAAGGTCGTTGCCCATCACCAGATGCATGAACGCGACCAGCATTCCGGCCGCGAAGGTGACCGCGGGCAGGCGATGTCGCACCAGGAGCGACGCCAGGCCGGCGATGCTCATGACCCACCAGGAGAACCCCTCGTCATCGACTGCGGTTACCACAGTGGACAGTCCGATGAGCACGGCCAGCCCGATGTCCACTGCCATCGGGGAACGCCTGAACAAGGCCAACACCAGCCCAGCGTAGCCGGGCAGCGTCCCCACCGGATCCGCCTCGAGACAGACACCGGAGTACGACCTGCGACAGAGGAACCCGTGGTCAGGACGTGCTCCCCGGCCGATGCGCGAAGACATCGGCCGGGCACAGACTTGGCGGCGAATATTCCTCGACCGAAATGGAATTCCCATGAGAAGGCTTCCCAAGGCGGCTCTCGCTACCGTGCTCGCCTCCGCCGCCGCATTGAGCCTGGCGAGCCCGGCCGGTGCGGCGGAGCGGCTGACCCTGCCGCCGCCGACCGGCTCCCACTTCGTCGGCTCCAGCGACCTGCACCTGGTCGACGAGTCGCGTCAGGATCCCTGGGTGCCGACCGGGCCGCGTGAGCTGATGGTGTCGATGTTCTACCCGGCCCTGTCCCCGATCGGCCCCAAGCGGCCGTACCTGACCCTGGCCGAAGCCAAGGCCTTTCTGACGGAATCGGGAGTTCCCGACATCGCACCCGAGCGGATCGCCGAGGTCCGGACCAGCGCTCGCGTCGACGCCCCAGCCCTGCCCGGCAAGCGCGCACTGGTCGTCTTGTCGCCCGGATTCGGCAAACCGCGCACCACGCTCACCGGACTGGCGGAAGAGCTGGCCGGCAAGGGTTTTCTCGTAGCGGTGATCGGGCACAACTACGAATCCCACGGCACCGCGTTCCCGGACGGACGGGTCACCGAATGCGCCGCCTGCGGTTCCGATTCCACGCTGATCCCGCCGGTCCGCGCCGCCGACGTCTCCTTCGTCCTCGACCGGCTGACCGGGCCGTGCTCGCCGTGGTCGGGCTCCTGGACGATCGACCGGACGCGGATCGGGATGGCCGGGCATTCCATCGGCGGCTACAGCACACCGGCGGCCATGGCGACCGACCGGCGGATCCGGGCGGGCGTGGACATGGACGGCAGGCTGTGGTCGCCGATCCCCGCGTCCGGCATCGACCGGCCGTTCCTGCTGCTGGGCCGCGAAAGCGAGTACACCCCGGCCGGTCCGGACACGACCTGGGCCGGCAGCTGGCCGAACCTCACCGGCTGGAAGCGCTGGATCAGCGTCGCGCAGGCCGGGCACGCGTCCTTCACCGACGTCGGCGTTCTGGGGGAACAACTCGGCCTTGCCCCTCCGGGGCTGCTGGGCGGCGCCCGCGGCATGGAGCTGACCAGGGCTTATGTCTCCGCGTTCTTCGACGAGCACCTGCGAGGACGTGACCAGCCGCTGCTCGATGGCCCGACCCCGGCCAACCCCGAAGTGAAGTTCTGGCCGTAAGCGACCGGGTTGGTCGTCGGCCTACACAACCGTGTAGTACACTTTCCGCATGAGTAGTGAGATACACGTGTGGATAGGCGGTGGAGCGTGGCCCTGACCGAACCCGATCCGGAGGACCTCACCGCCCGCGCACGGATCCGCGACGCCGCGCTGCGGCATTTCGGTGAGCACGGTTTCGACCGATCGACGATCCGCGGGATCGCCGAGACGGCGGGGGTGTCGTCGGGACTGGTGCGGCACCACTTCGGCTCCAAGGAAGCGTTGCGCGACGCGTGCGACGCTTACCTGGCCAAGGCCCTGCACAGGATCAACGACCAGGTCAAGGCCGATCGTGCGCCCGGCGAGGTGAACTACGTGGCGGTCGCGGGGGCGTCCTTCGGGCCGTACCAGCGGTACGTCGCACGCGCCCTGACCGAGGGGCGGGCGGCGCCGCTGTTCGACAAGCTGGTCGAGCTGGGCGCGCAGTGGCTGGCCGAAGCCGACACCAAGCGTTCCGATCCGCCCGAAGTGGCCCGGGAAGCACGGGCGACCGTGGGGGCGGCGATGTCGTTGGCCGTCACCGTGCTCCACGAGCACGTCTCACGGGGTCTCGGCGTCGACGTGTTCAGCCCGGAAGGAGCCGACCTGCTGGCCCGGGTCCTGCTCGACCTCTACTCCCATCCCTACCTCAGCCCGGAGGAAGCCGCCGTCCTCCGGTCGCGGCTGCCCCAGGGCGGAAACACTTCTCGAGTCGAGAAAGGCTCATGATGACCGACCCCATCTCGGTGCGCGGTCTGGTCAAGACGTTCGGCCGCACCAAGGCGCTGGACGGACTCGACCTCACCGTGACCACCGGCGAAGTGCACGGCTTCCTCGGACCCAACGGCGCCGGGAAGAGCACCACGATCCGGATTCTGCTGGGCTTGCTGCGCGCGGACGCCGGCACCGCCCGATTGCTCGGCGGCGACCCGTGGAACGACGCGACCGCATTGCATTCCCGGCTGGCCTACGTGCCCGGCGACGTCACGCTCTGGCCCGGCCTGTCCGGCGGCGAGGTCATCGACCTCCTCCTGCAGTCGCGGGGAAACGCCCCGCACGCGGCCACCCGGGCGCGGCGCCGGGAACTGATCGAACGTTTCGATCTGGATCCGCGCACCAGAGCCCGCGCCTACTCCAAAGGCAACCGGCAGAAGGTGGCGCTGATCGCCGCGCTCGCCTCCGACGTCGAGCTGCTGATCCTGGACGAGCCCACCTCGGGCCTGGACCCGTTGATGGAGCAGGTGTTCCGCGACGTCATCCGCGAGGAGCAACGGCGCGGCGATCGCACCGTGCTGCTGTCCAGCCACATCCTGGCCGAGGTCGAGGACCTGTGCGACCGGGTCACCATCATCCGCGACGGCCGGACCGTCGACACCGGCAGCCTCGCCGACCTGCGGCATCTGACCCGCACCTCCATCGAGGCCGAACTTTCCGCCCCCGCGCGGGAACTCGCCGAACTGCCGGGCGTACACGACCTGCACACCGACAACGGGGTGGTGCGCTTCGACGTCGAGACCGGTGCGCTCGGCCCGGTGCTGCGTCACCTCGACTCGCTCGGCGTCCGGCGCCTCGTCAGCCAACCACCCACACTCGAGCAGCTGTTCCTGCGGCACTACGACCGCACCGGCGCACGGCACGCGGAGGCACGCCGATGAACGGGCTCGCCGGGACACCACGACTGGTACGGCTGGCGCTGCGCCGCGAACGCGGGATCGCGCCGTGGTGGCTCCTCCTGCTCGTCACCATGGCCCTGGTGCTGGTCTCCTACATCAACCGGGCCATGCCCACCCCCGAGCGGATGGCCGAGTACGCCGAAGTGATCAATCGCAACAGCTTCTTCCGGGCGCTCGGCGGCGCATTCGTCATCCCCGACCTCGGGTATATGGCGGCCTGGCGCAGCGGCGGCTTCCTCTACGCGTTCAACGGACTCGCCGCCCTGCTGGCCGTCGTCCGGTACACCCGCGGCGACGAGGACACCGGCCGCATCGAGCTGCTGCGCGCGGGAGTGATCAGCCGCCACGCCCCGCTGACCGCGGCCCTGCTGGTGGCGGGCGGAGTCAGCCTCACCGGTGGGGCGTTGACCGCGCTCGCGCTGATCGGGATCGGACTGGACCCGGCCGGGTCGATCGCCTACGGCGCGGCGGTCACCGCGACCGGCTGGGTGTTCGGCGCCCTCGCCGCCGTGACCGCCCAGCTCGCCCAGACCGCCCGCACGGCCAGGGCTATCGGCCTTGCCGCGCTCGGCACCGCCTACATCCTGCGCTACGCGGGCGACGCGTCCGGGCTGTACTGGATGAAGTACCTGTCCCCGCTCGGCTGGAGCCACCTGGTAGAGCCGTATTGGCACGATCGCTGGTGGATGCTCGCGATTCCGCTCGCGGTGACCGCAGCGCTGACGGCCCTCGCCTTCCGGCTGATCGGCCGCCGGGATCTCGGTGCCGGACTGATCCCCGAGCGTCGAGGGCCCGCGACCGCACCGGGCCTGCGCGGCCCGCTCCGCCTGGCGTGGCGACTCCACCGCGGCCTGCTGTTCAAATGGGCCGCCGCGATCGCCGCCTTCGCCGTCGCGGCCGGCGGGATGAGCACCCTGATGCGCCAGTGGACCGAAGCGCCTGGCGTCACGGTCGACAACCTGTTGAAGGGGTTCGGTGGCAGCCCGGGAGCCGATCTCGTCGATTTCGGGTTGTGGGCCCTCATCCTGCTCTTCGCCCACCTCATCGCGCTCTATCCGGTGCTCATGGTCCAGCGGCTGCGCGCCGAGGAATCCAGCGGCCGCGCCGAGGCCGTACAAGCCACCCCGATCACCCGGCTCCGGTGGGCCGCCGGGCATCTGGTGGTGACCGGTGTGGGCACGGCGGCCCTGCTCGCCGTCGCCGGCGCGGTCTTCGGCACGTGCTACGCGTTCCTCGTCGGCGATCCCGCAACCGACATCACCCGCATCCTCGCCGGGACACTGGGCACCCTCCCCGCCGCCTGGCTGGTCGGCGCGGCCTGCGCGCTCGCCTACGGACTGGTCCCCCAAGCGTCCGTGGCGATCGCCTGGATCGTCTGGACAGCGGTGGCAGTCCTGGGCCGGGCCGCTGGTCCCCTGTACGGACGCTGGGGAGGAACTCCCTTCGAACCCTTCCACTACATCCCGAACACCGTCGCCGGGGCTCCGTTCGACGCGACACCAGCGCTCATCATGGTCGCGATGTCGGCACTCCTGCTCGGAGGTGGGCTCATCGCGCTGCGCCACCGCGATTTCGGCTGAACCGACCGGGAGCTCCCGCTGGTGGTCCGCGCGCCGGGTGGCGATCAGGTCCCGGCGGTCGGCCCCGTCCCGTACGGTCTCGCGGGCTTCGGCTACGAGCTGCCGCGGCTAATGTCGGCCCCAGCACGGTGGAAGCCCAGATCCCTCGCACGGTGTCGATCTCGCCGGGCGGGGGGGGGACGCTACGACTTCCGCACTGTTGACCACGCCGTCAAGGCGCCCGAACCGCTCG
>NZ_VTHK01000103.1 GCF_009765355.1 Amycolatopsis anabasis
ACCACCACCGGTTTCGCGGAGCTTCGTTTCCCGCACCGGGAGCCGTTCCCCCCGCGGCGTTGCGGGTTCCCTGCTCCCCCACCCGGCGGGCCCATGGCCGCCTGACCTCCTGCCCTCTGGTTCATTCCTGGCCTCCGTGATCTTCAAGCGATACGCGGGGTCAACAACGGACGTTGCGGCGAGCGCGCAGCAGCCAGCTCAAGGTCCTCTCTACGACCCAGCGGCGCGGGTAGCAGGACGACAAACCCGGACTGGTCTTGGGGGGGGCCACCTTCTCTGGGGTGTAGCTCTGTGGCTCCTTGTTGCTGATTAGGAAGGAGCAGAGGTACAGAGGGTGCGAACGTTCAAGGTCGAGATGTCCTCGGGGGCTCGGTACTGGACGGTGCTCGACGACGGGTTGAACGTCGAGCCGGTGGCCGATGGGTTCCTGCGTGAGCTGAGGTCGGCCGGGACAAGGCCGAGTTGACGACCAAGGCGTACGTCGGCGGAGTGGGCCTGTATCTGCGCTGGTGCCAGCGGACCGGGCGGGACTGGCGCGAGGCCGCGGCCGACATGGGCCTGTTCATGACCTGGCTGAAGTACACCCCTGCCGACGGCGGCCGTGTGCTGCCCGGGCCGGGTGCGAAGCCGATCCGCGGCGAGAGCCGGATCAAGCGGGTGCTGGTCGGTGTGCGCGGCTTCCTGTCATTTGCCGTCCTGAATGAGGCCCCGCAATGGGTGCTCGGGGCGATCTACGAGCTGGCCGACAGCCGGGATCTACCGGTCGAGGCGCAGAGCGAGGATGGTGGGCTGTTTTACCGGATGCGGGCCCGGCACGGTCTGAAGGAGCCCGAGACCGCGGTGGACCGGGCCACCGACACTCGACTATCGCCTTGTTGGGTCCGCGAACTCGTCGAGATGGATCCCGGGTCACTCCAAGGCGTCCGCGTCCTCAAGCGCCGTGGTCGCCGCGTGCTGGAGTTGATTCTCCGCGTTCTCAAGAACACGACTTGAGCTCAACCCAACTTGAGCTGGCACGCTCGAGAATAAAACTTGTCGACGGGGAGCTGATCATTTCTTGGGCGCGACCGCGGCCGGGTCCGGAGCGGCCGGACCGGGCCGAAGGCGGTCGTTCGACGTATGAGCGCCAATCGTCCATGTTTTCACTAGTATTTCGATATTTGCTTGTCGGCCTGCCAATATTCACATTTGGATTCCACGTTGTAAGCTGTGTTGACGCTCACATGAAGCGTTGCCCCGTTCGGCCGATGGCGCGGGATGTGAATCCTTGGCATCCTTCGGAAAGGTCCCGTGTGTTGGACGCAGGGACGCGGTTTCGATGAATTCGGCGCCCGTGTTCGCGTGTTATGCCCCTTCTCGACGGGAATCGGTGAGAGAGGGGGCTGATGATCGGATAACGACGAGTGGTTACGTGTCAACTCGTTGGAGAGAAGAGGACATGCACGGCAAGGCTGCGGACGACGTTGAGAACTCTTCCTTTTTCAGTACGGAAAGGCGACCGAGAGTCGAACTGGTTGTCGAGCCAACCGGACGCTGTGATGTGGTTGTCGTCGGCATGGGGAAGCGAGCTGGTCAACCCGTTTTGCTCGGTCCTGATGAGCTCGCCGGTACCAGCTTGTGGGCAGGCCTGCTGGACAGTGGTGCGACCGGTGACCGCGGTCAGATTGTCCGAATTCCGGCCGGAGGACAGATGAAGGCGCGTTCCGTGCTCGCGGTCGGATTCGGCGAAGTTGGTGAAAGGGTGACAGCCGACGAGGTTCGGCACGCGTCCGGCTGCGCGGCGCGGGCATTGGCCGGCTGCGCGCGCGTGGCGACCACGATGACCGCGTTGGACGTGACCGCGGCAGTGGAAGGCCTGACACTCGGAAGTGCCGTGCCACTGAGCCGGAGCACCCGCCCGGCCCCGTCGGCGGTCGAGTTCGTCGAGGGGATTGTCGGGCAGATCGATCCGGCCGATCGCATGCGGGCTGAACTGGCCGTCGACGTCGCGGTCGCGGTCGGGATCGCCCGCGACTTGGTCAACACGCCGCCGAACGAGCTTTCGCCACCGGCGTTCGCCGAGCGCGTCACCGCGATGGCGAAGTCGCTGCACCTCGAGGTCGAGGTGCTCGAGGAAGACGAACTGGCGACTGCGGGATTCGGGGGCATCATCGGTGTCGGGCAAGGCAGCGAACGGCCGCCACGCTTGGTGCGGATCGCCCATCGCGGTGCGCAACACCCCGTGGTGGCGCTGGTCGGCAAGGGAATCACCTTCGACAGCGGTGGTATCTCGATCAAACCGGCGATCGGTATGTGGAACATGACATCGGATATGGCCGGCGCCGCCGCGGTGGCCGCGACCGTGCTGCTGGCCGCGTGGCGCAAGCTGCCCATCACCGTGATCGCTACCTTGCCGCTGGCCGAGAACCTTCCCTCGGGCAGCGCGCAACGCCCGGGTGACGTGCTCACCCAGTACGGCGGCCGGACCGTTCATGTGCTCAACACCGATGCCGAAGGCCGGCTCGTCCTCGCGGACGCGATCGTGCGCGCTTGCGAGGACAAGCCGGATTACCTGATCGACGTGGCTACGCTGACGGGCGCCCAGATGGTGGCGCTCGGCCCGCGCATGCCCGGTGTCATGGGGACGGACCAGTTCCGGGACCTGGTGGCCCGGTTGTCCCAGCAGGTCGGGGAGAACGCTTGGCCGATGCCGCTGCCGGATCACCTCGTCGACGACCTGCGCTCAGATCTCGCCGATATCGCCAACGTCACCGATCACCGGTGGGCGGGCATGTTGGCCGCGGGGGTGTTTCTGCGTCCGTTCGTGGATCCAGCGGTGGCTTGGGCTCACCTGGACATCGCCGGTCCCGGATACAACCGAGACGACGCATATGGGTACACGCCGCACGGTGGGACCGGCGTTCCGGTCCGGACCCTGTTCGCCGTGCTGGCGCATCTGGCCGGCGCGGCGGCACCCGATGCGCCGGATGCCGCCGGTGACCACGCCGACTGACCCGCGGAAACCGGGGCGCGTAGGTGGAGCACTCCCCGCCGCCACCGGCGTGAGCGTCGGAGACGTGCGGCAAATGCTGGTTCAACTCCAGCCGCCCCGACCACACACGAGCCGTCATCGACAGAAATCCAGCCCGGGGGAATCTGATGGACACAAGCTTGATCGATCTCCGTAGCGACACACTCACCCGCCCTGGCCCGCGAATGCTGCGAGCGATGGCCGCGGCCGATTACGGTGACGATTGCTACGGCGAGAACACGTCGGTTCGGGAACTCGAAGAACACTGCATGGAGGTTTTTGGCAAACAGGCCGCGGTTTTCATGCCGACCGGCACGATGAGCAACCAAGTGGCGCTCAAATCCCTGGTCGGCCGCGGGCAGGAAGTGCTTTGCGACAGCGATTACCATATCAATTTCTTCGAGGCGTCCCCGAGTAGCGATCTGGGCGGTGCGGCGATCAATTCGGTACGGACCCCGGACGGGTTCCTCACCCCGGGCATCGCCGAAGACGCGCTCGGTCGCCGAGCCCGCTGGTCTCCGGTGTACGCCGAGACGCGACTTGTCTGGATGGAGAACACGATAAACGGACGCGGTGGACGGGTATATCCGCTGCCACTTATGCAAAGCGTGCGGGCCTGGTGCTTTCAGCGTGACATCTCCGTGTTCCTGGATGGCGCCAGGATTCTCAACGCCGCGGTGGCGACGGGCATCGCGCCTCGTATGTGGGGGCAGACCAACGACGCCATGTCGTTGTGTTTCGCGAAAGGGCTCGGTGCTCCCATGGGTTCGGTGCTGATGGGGACCGCGGAGTTCATCAGCATGGCTCGCCACTACCGCAAATGGTACGGAGGGGCGCTGCACCAATCCGGTCCGATCGCGGCGGCCGCGCTGTGGGCTGTACAGTACAACGTCGAACGGCTCGCCGAAGATCACCTGAACGCGCGGATGTTCGCCTCGGTCCTCGCGGAATCGAGCCTTTTCGTCGTCGACCAACCGGAGACGAACATCGTGATCTTCGACGTCGGGCAGCTGAACTGCTCTCCGGACCAATACGTTCAGCTCGCTGCGGAGGCAGGCGTCAAAGTCCTGGTCTGGCGACATTCGGAGATCCGTGCGGTGTTCAGTCTCACGGTATCCGGCTCTGATGCGCTGGTGGCCGCCCGGCGTCTCGTCAGGGTGGCGGAAACCGCGGGCCGACGTCGGCAGCCGGAGCTCGCGTCGTCGGCGGTGGGCTGACCAGTGACCATTGTGTTCGTCGAGGCGAACTCGACCGGAACGACGTCAACCGCCTTACGGCTCGCGGCGCGAAACGGTTACGACACCGTTTTCGTCACCGCCGATCGGGGCTTCTACGCTCGGCTGCCGGACAACCCGCTTCGGGTGGCGTCCGCGACGGTCACCGCCAATACTTACGATCCGCTGTCGGTGCTTCGGGCGATCCGCCATCTCGACGTCGAGGCAGTCGTGTCGTTCGACGATTACCATCTGCCGATCGCGGCGATCTGCGCGCGGGAACTCCGGTTGCCGCACGCG
This sequence comes from Amycolatopsis anabasis, assembly GCF_009765355.1. GTDB lineage: Bacteria > Actinomycetota > Actinomycetes > Mycobacteriales > Pseudonocardiaceae > Amycolatopsis > Amycolatopsis anabasis. Next base: position 4,525 of record NZ_VTHK01000103.1, read on the forward strand.
GGTCTTGGAGGCCTGCTGGCTACCCGGTTCAAGGACGTCATGCGGGAACGCACCGCTGGCTGTGCCGGCGCGGTCGACTTCCACATCATCAAACCGGGGACGCCGCCGGGAACGCGGCTGCCCTATCCGGTGGTGGTCAAACCCGTCGACGAGAGCGGCAGCGTCGCGGTACGCCGGTGCGACACCGACGCCGAACTCGGGGACGCGGTCGCCCGCTTCGGCGATCATGTGGTGAACGCGCGCGGCTACCGTCCGGACCGTTCGCTGCTCGTCGAACGGTATGCCGCGGGTGACGAGTACAGCTGTGAACTGGTGTGGAACCCGGAGGCCGCGAACTGGACCATGTGCGGGATCACCCGCAAGCTCCTGGGCCCGGAGCCGCATTTCGTCGAAGTGGGACATATCTTCCCCGCCCCACTCGACCACGCCGTTACCGACGAGGTGGCCCGGCGGGTGGCGACCTGGCTGGCCGCCGTCGAACTCCGCTGCGGTGCCGTGCACATCGAGTTCAGGCTGACCGAGGCCGGTCCGTGGTTGATCGAGATCAATCCTCGCCTGCCCGGCGGGCATATCACCGAACTCGTGCGCTTGTGCACGGGCATCGACATGGTAGCCGCCTACCTGAGCTTTCACCTGCGTGATCGCGGCGCGCGGCTCGGTGTTCCGCGGTGCGCGCCCCAAGCCGCGACGGCGGCGACGCGTCACCTGCTGACATCGGAGGTGACCCGTCGCGGGGCGCTGACCGCACTGCGCACGGCCACCCTGCCGACCCTGCGCCGCTTCGAAGTCGTCGACATGGATCCGGATCGGGTGTCCGAAGTGGATGTGTCCAATTACGACCGACCCGGGTACCTGCTGCTCGCCGACGACGACCCCGACGCCGTGTTCGCCGATCTGACCACCGCCGACGCCGCCCTGCAGCCCCTTGCCCGCCACCTATCCACTGGAAGTGCTCGATGACCTATCGCGTTCTTGTGCTGATCTCCCGACTGAACGAATACCGCCTGGACAACCACTCCATCCTGCCGAACGCGTTGCTGCGTGAAGGGCACGAGGTGTGCGTCGGCGACATCGAGACACTCGGCATCGCCGACAGCGATGTGGTGTGTGAGATGTTCACGCTGGACCGCGAATACGAGACCGGGGTGCCGTTCCCGGACATGAAACTGCGGCGAAGCTCAGCCGAGGACTTCGACCTGGTATGGGTGCTGACGAACCCACATCCGAATCTGCTGATCGAAACCTATGAACTGCTGTGGGTCCTCAACCAGCGAGTCGCCTTCGTCAACGCGGCCGTCCCGATGCTCATGCTCAACAGCAAGATCACCTTGCCTTCGGTGATCGATCGGCGGCATCTGCCCGATCAGTACGTCGCCAACAGTTTCGACCGGCTGAACGACGTGGTCGTGTCCGATGCCGAAACCTCGTGGATCCTCAAGCCGGCCAACGAGGGGTGCGGCGCCGACGTGTACTTCGTCAACGCGCGCGAACGCAACTGCCGGGCCCTGCTCCAGAGCGCCACCGGTAACGAGACAACCCGATACGAGATGTACGGCAGGCCGACTATCGGGCTGTCCCGAAAGTATGTGACCATGCAACGCTTCGTGCCGAACGTGGTCGACAACGAGAAGCGGGTCATGATGTCCGGAGGGGTGCCTTTCTGCGGATTCCGCCGCTTCCACCATGACGAAGACCACCGCGCGAACGTCACGCTGGGCAACGCCTTCGAAGGCCTTTCCCTGAATGAAGAAGAGGACGCCTACTGTCGCCACCTCGGCGAGGTGCTGATCCGCCATGGGATCTACTTCGCGGGCATCGACCTGGCGTATCCCTACGTCCTGGAGTTGAACCTGGCCAACCCCGGCGGGCTCAACTACTCGTTCCGGGCGACCGGCGTCGATCAGTCCGCCGAAGCGGTGACCCTGCTGTTCGCCGCGCTGGAACGTGACGGTGTGATCGGGGCTTCGGTGTCCGGCCAGCCCCCGGCCGGAAAGATCAATGTTTGAGCTGCCGCCGGCAGTGGTCGTTGGTCGTAGGAGCCTGAATGCCGCTCATCGCACTACCCCGTGACACGCGAGCCTCCTTGGTCTGGTCGTGTGTCATCTTTGGCGGACTGGGCACTGAGGTTTTCAGCGTCAGCGTCGTGTGGTACCTGGTCGAGTCGCTGGGTTCGGCCGGAGCTTATTACCTGGTGCCGCAACTGGCCGCGGCGACGTTTTCCGGGTTGCTCGGCGCCGGGGTCCTCGACCGCTTCGCTCCCCTTCGGGTGACGCTGTACGCCGAAGTCATCAGGGTTCTGGCGGCGCTGGTGGCTTTCGTGACAGTGCTGGCCGGCTGGCCCGTCTGGATACTGGTGGTGCAGGCTGTCGTGGTGTCGATGGTGCGCCCGCACCACGACGCGGGGGTGATGGCCGGGCTTTCCCGGCTGGGGATCGAACGGGACGCCCTTCGCTCGGTAAGTTCCTTGGTGGACAACACTTTCCGAATCGCCAGAATCCTGGGCCCGGCGTTGGCGTCAGGATTGTCGATCCTGTTCGGTTCCCGGTACGTCCTGGCCGCGTCCGCCGTGTTGTTCGGTTGCGCGCTCGTGCTGTTTTTCCGGCTGGATCGATCCGCCGCGGCCGGCATCGATGAACCGCCGCCGGAGCAAACGGATCGGGCGGGTGTCCGTGCGGCGGTCGTCCGCAGCATCGGGCTCGTGGGGAAATCCCGCCTGCTGGCCTATGCCTTCGTGACCCAGGCGCTCAACGCGGGCGCCTGGTATCTGGGATTCGTGTTCGCCATGGCGCTGCTGCTGTCGAGCGGTTCGGCAAATGACGCGCAGCTCAGCAGTTTCGGTGTGGTCACCTTGTGCTATGGCCTGGGCAATGTCGTGGCGGGACTGGTCGTGGCGACCCGTCCGATCGCCGAACCGCCTCGATACCTTGTCGCCGGCCGTGCGCTCGCCGGTGTCGGCTACCTCCTGCTGGCCGCCGACCACCATCTCTGGTGGCTGTGCGTCTGGGCGGCCGTCACGGCGGCCGGCACGCCATTCGCCGACTTGGCGTTCATCAAGACCGTCCAGGGAGGATACCGCTGGGCCGACGTGTCCAAGCTGTACCGGTTCAAAATGATCGGCGAATACGCCGGGATGCTGGTCGCCCTGGGGTGCGGACCGCTGCTCATCGCGCACCTCGGCATCGCGGGCACCATCAGCGCCTGCGGCGCCGTACTCGTGGTGACCGCCGTTCTCGGCGTAGCCGGACTGGCTCGTCCGCCGCGGAGACCGTCGAAAGGGGAGGATGACTGATGCTCGATCCGCGTTACGGTGACGCATGGGCGGAGTTCGCGGCGTCCGGCGCGGCGATCCAGGATCGCGAGCGGTTCCTGACGAGCCTCTACCGCAGCAACTTTCCGCATGTGTTTCCGCCGCCCGTTTTCTCCGCGGACTCCGTGACCGAGGTCGCCACGCTCGGCGTCACGCTGGCCAGGCTGATCGCCGAACTGCCCACCCGCGTGTTCGCCGACGATCTCACGGCGTGGATGGATTTTCTCGGTGTCCCCCCGGCCGATCGGGAATTGCTCGTGCCGGCCATCGGGCACAGCCGGCTCCGCCGGGCAGCCACCACGTTCATCCGGCCCGATTTGATCAGCACCACCGACGGCCTCAAGGCCGTCGAAATCAACGTCTCCGCTCCGATCGGCGGCATGAACACCCACGACCCGTACGTGACGGCGTTCAACCGCTCCGAATACGGTCGATTCCTCGAAAGCCGAGGCCTGGCGCCGGTGGCGCCGGACATGTCGGGTGCCTGGCTGGCCGGTTTCGGCGGCCTCCTGCGCACATCGGGGGAGACCGGGCAGCATGTTTTCGAAGGTGTGGCGAATCCAGCGGACATCGACTCCGGACGCCGGTTCTTCGTGGAGATGTTGCGTAGTGGTGGGTACGACGTGAGCAGCGGCCTCATGTCGGAACTGGAGGTCACCGATTCGGGTGTCCTGCACGCCGGACGCACGGTCGATGTGGTGTTCACCATGTACACCTGGCACGAGACGAAGAAGTTCGTGCCGCCCTCGCTCACCAGATCCCTGATCGAGCTGGACGCGGCCGGTCTCGTCGACTTCGTCGGCTCCCCCGCGAGTGCCCTCTTCGACAACAAGGCCAACCTCGAGCTGCTCACGGACCACCAATTCGACGCATGCTTCACGGAGGAGGAACGCGCGGTACTGCGCCGCCACGTGCCTGCCACCTTCCGGCTCACGCCGAACACGCTCGACCGCGCGCTCACGAATCAGACCCGGCTGGTGTGCAAACCCGCCTCGGCGTACGGCGGCAGGGACATCGTGTTCGGAGCGGACACCACCACCGACACCTGGCGATCCACGGTGGAGAACCGGTTGCGCGACAGCACCGAACGGTACGTGTGCCAGGAGAGAATCACCCCCGCGGTGGCTTACCACGACCCCGCCGCGCCCGACGGCGTGGAGGTGTGTTTCGGCCCCATGATCTACGGAAGCAGCTACGCGGGAACGCTCGTCCGCCAGGTCCCGGCCAAGCGAGCCGCGGTCATCAACGTGACCCAGGGAGCGGAAGCCTCCGTCATGCTCTGCGGGACGCCCATGCACACATGAGGGACCCGCGCGGCCCCGGGCACGCACCAGCGATTCTTTGGGGGAAACCTTGCCATGACCGACCTCGCCATAGTCGGCGCAGGCGCAGCCGGCACCGCACTGTTCATCCACCTGGTCTCCGGTGCCGAGATACGCATCCGACGGGTGACGTTCATCGAGCCCGGCCCACTCGCCCACGGCTTGGCCTTCGACCGCACCGAGCCGTACCTCCTGTGCAACACCAGCCTGGCCGTCAACAGCCTCTTCCCGGACCGGCCCCGCCACTTCGAGGCCTGGCTGCGGGCGAACGGACCGGCCTGCGCCCGCTGGCGGATCCGTCCGCGCACCTTGACCGGCGACACCTTCGTCCCGCGCGGCCTCTTCCGCCATTACCTGGCCGAACAGTTGAGCACGGCGCTCCGGGTCGCGACGGCCCAGGGGATCGAAGTCGACCACGTCCGGGGCCGGGCGAGCGAGATCATCTCCTGCGGCCCGGGGCTAGTGGTCCGGACCAACTGCGGCACCACCGTCAAAGCCGAATACGTCGTGTTGAGCACCGGCCTGACGGCGCCCGGTACCGCGGCGTCCGCGTTAGCCGCCTCCGCCGGTCTCCTGCGGCCGGTCGCCTCCCTGCGCGAGGATGACGACTTCTTGCCGGAACGACCGGTGGTCGCCATTGTCGGCGCCCGGCAAAGCGCGCTCGATGCCGCACTCGTGGTCGCCCACGCCCGCCCCGAAGCGCACCTCGTGCTCATGTCACGATCGGCGCGGTTCCCTTCGGTACGCACGGAAATGACCGAACATCCCGGCCAATACTTCACCACGACCGCACTCGCCGCGGGGCTCGACCTGCCCCCGGCCGACGTCGTCGACCACTGGCGGCGGTTGCTGCGGGCGGAGGCCGTCGCGAACGGGCACGACCCCGCCGTGTGGGAGCGGCCTCGGAGCGGCCTGCCCGGGCTCGCCGAGGACCTGGCCCGGACGCGAGCCGGCGAGCGGGCCTTCGAACGGATGGACCGCAATGCCATCACGGTGGCGAACGAGGTGTGGCCGTTCCTGCACGAGAGGCAGCGCGCCGCGGTCCGCTCGGCCTTCGGCGGTCTCCTGCGCCGGCACGTGTCGGCGATTCCGGCGGTCAGCGCGGAACGATTGCTGCGATTGCACCAGCAGCGTCGTCTCCGGATGACACGGGGGCCTCGGTGCTGGCGCGTGGCCGGGCGGAGACTCGAGTTCACCGACTTCCGGGGGCGGGTGTTCACCGCCGATCGCGCGGTCGACGCCACCGGCTTCAGCATCGCCAACAGCCCGCGCCTGCCTCGATGGCTCGGCAGGCAGCTCAGCGGGGCGCACCGGTTCGTGGAGCCGGGCACGTGCCACATCCCCGTGGGCCGCGGGGGTGGGATATTCCTTCTGGGCCCGCCGCTCGGCGACGCGCGTGCGGTGACCAACTACTTCAACGCGACCGCGCGGCAAGCGATGTCGGTCACCAGCTTCCTCGCGGGTGAACACCCGGATTCGCCGGTGAAAGCAGGAAAGGCCAGGACGAGCAGACCGGAGGCGAAATGACCAGGACAGTGGTGATTGTCGACGCATACTCGACCGCGCGGCACCTGCCGACGGCACTGCGCGCCTACGACGTCCACCTCGTGCACGTCCAGAGCAGCCCCGAAGTCCCGGGCTTCCTGCGTCGTTCCTACCATCCGGAGAACTTCGACGAAGTGCTCCCCTTCGAGCCAGCAAGCCAGATCGCGGCCCGCCTGGAAAAGCGCCCCGAGCTGACCGTCCTGGCTGGCGCCGAATCGGGGGTGCTCTTCGCCGATGACGTGTGCGCGCGGCTGGGACTTGACTGGAACGTGCCCGAGCTGTCCACGGCCCGGCGCGACAAGTACACGATGATCGAGGCCTTGCGTCGCGCCGGGTTGCCTGTCGCACAACAGATCCGTTCGGACGACCCCGAAGAGATCGTGCGCTGGTCCCGGGAACAGCGGGACTGGCCCGTCGTGCTGAAGCCACCCTTGTCGACCAGCTCGGAGGACGTCTACTTCTGCACCTCCGCCGCGGACATCCGGGCCGCGTTGCCACGGATCGTGGGGAAGACCAACCTGCTCGGGGTGCGCAACGATGTCGCGCTCGCACAGACCTACCTCGAGGGCCCGATCTACGTCGTCAACTCGGTCAGCCACGACGGCGAGCACCTGACCACCGACGTCTGGTGTTTCGAGTTCGTCCAAGGCACGCACGGCAGCATCAAGTTCATCGAGCACCGGTTGCTTCCGGAGGAGCACGAATTCTTCGGTCCACTGGACAGGTACAACCGGCTCGCGCTCGACGCCGTCGGCATCCGGAACGGTCCGTCACACGCCGAGCTGAAAATGACCGCGCGGGGCCCGCAGCTCGTGGAGACCAGCGCACGCCTGATGGGGGCGACCATCGAACGGGAGCCGTTCGCCGCGGCGCTGGGCACTACGCAGGTCGAACTGACGGCCATGGCCCTGTGCGATCCCGACCGGTTCCGCACCCGATTGCGACAGCCGTACCACCTGGCGAAGCGACTCAAGATCCTCTGGGTGCATTTCCCGGAAGCCGGCACCATCACCGGGGACGAGGGCTGTGCCCGGCTGGCCGAACTCCCCTCGTTCGCCGGGTACTACGGCCGTCCCCAGGTCGGCGACGACGTGCGCCCGTCGACCGATACCACCGGCAAGGGCGGATTCGTCTACCTGCTCAGCGACGACGACCAGGCACTGGCGCACGACAGCGCCCTGGCCAGGAAACTGATCGAGACCGGCGAATTGTTCGCGATCGCACCCAGAGCGGCAGGAGGTACGCGGTGAAACTAACCGTGGTGCGCAAGGATGTTCCGCTGAAACTGCCCTATTCCTACGCCCGGGGCGACGACCTGACGTGCCCGCTCGTGCGGGTTCGGCTGACCACCGACGACGCGACCGGCTGGGGCGAGGGGGCGCCCTTCGAGAGCTTCTTCGCACGCCCCGCGTCGGAGACCGTGCAGCAACTGGAAGACCTCGGCACCGAGCTGAGCGACGAGCTCACCGCCGAGGACGTGCTGGAGTTGCTGCCACCAGGCCCGGCTCGTAACGCGCTCGACGCGGCGCTCTGGGACCTGCGAGCCAAGCAGCGTGGGCTTCCGGTGTGGCAACTGCTGTGCCTTGACCAACCGGCCCCGGTTTCGATCCTGACCACGATTTCGCTGGCGGGGCCGGGCCAGTTGGAGCAGGAGTTGCGGGACAGCGCCGGCCACCCAGTCCTCAAACTGAAGCTGGGCGCGGACGACGACGTCCGGCGGTTGGAGCTGACCCGGCAGCTCCGCCCGGACGCCGAGCTGGTTGTGGACGTCAACGGCGGCTGGGACTTCGCACGGCTGGTCGCCATGCTGCCGATGCTGACCGAGTACGGGGTCCGGATGATCGAGCAACCGGTGAAAGAAGCCGACGAGTCACGACTGGCCGAGTGTTCGTCCGACATTCCCTTGGTGGCAGACGAGTCCTTCGGCACCGAAGCCGACCTGGACTGGGTGGTCACGTACTACGACGGCATCAATATCAAGCTCGACAAGTGCGGCGGCCTGACCGCGGGCCTGCGCATCGTGGAGAAGGCGAAGAACCTCGGCCTCCGGATCATGGTCGGCTGCCTGCCCGCCAGCTCGCTGTCCACCGCGGTGGGCTTCCACCTGGCGCAACTCGCCGAATTCGTCGACCTGGACAACCATCTGTGGCTCGCCGAGGACACCAATCCACCGGTTGAACACCGGGCCGGCCGCCTGTCCGTACCGCCCCCCGAACTCTGGGGCTGACCCCGATCGGAGGGATCCCGTGACCGAGGAATCCAGCCACTTCGGTAAGGGCGTCGGCTCGCTCGCCGTTGCTTCGCTGTTCATCGGCAGCACGAATGTCGTGTTCGGCAACGTCGTCCAGAATATTCAGCCGATCGTGCTCACCTTCCTGGCCTTCACGATCTCAGCGCTGATCTTCGGCGTGGCGAATCGCGGTAACCTGCCCAGTTTGGACAAGGCGGCGCTGGGGGCGATCATCGGCCTGAACTTCGCCTCAGCCGGAGTGTTCCTCTTCCTCTACACCGGTCTGAAATACCTGGAACCGGCGATCGCCAGTGCGCTGCAGGCCGGCGCGACGCCGCTGTTCACCATCGTCGTGCTCAGCCTGCTCGACCGAACCCGCCGGGTGAGCGGCGCCGAAGTCGCCGGCGCGGGATCGATCCTGCTCGGCAGCATCATGCTCGCGTGGGTGAGCTTCAGCGGCCGATCCGGCTTAGCGGCATTGCCGGTGGGCAATGTGGTACTCGGCATCGCCGCGGTGACGGCGTCCGGATTGTCCACGGTGTTCCTGACGCTGCTTTCCCGCAAACTGACCCGGCACGGCTGGTCGAATCTGAACATCCTCGGCCACCGCTGCTATGTCACGGTGATCGGCTGCGGGTTGTTCAGCCTCCAGGCAAACCAGGACTGGTCCGCGGTGGGCGACACCGCCGGAGTGGTCGGCCTATTCGCCATTCTGGGGCTCACCATTCCGTTGGTCCTGCTCCAAATCGGCATTCGCAACGTGCCACCGTTCGTGGTCCTGGCCATGACGAACCTCAACCCGATCCTGACCTACGCCCTGCAGTTGCTGGATCAAAGGCTATCCACGTCCCTGTACACGCTGTGCGGAATCGTGATCGTGCTCGGTGGCGTGCTCTGGGTGATCTACTCCCAGTCTCGCCCGGTGCCCGCGCCCGCACCCGCACAACCGGACAAGGCGCCGGACTGACTTCGGATCCTCCGAGGCTCCAGCAGTCGAGGGTGATGCGCAAGCCGGGTCTCGAGTGAGGTGGGCCGTCGGCCGAAGAACAGCTCGAATGACGCCGACACCATGTCCTGCGGGCTGAGGTGCTGGTAGAAGATCTCGGCGTATTCGTTCGTGAACTGCTCGTCCCGACCCCACCCCGACAGCATGCGGTAGACCGCCTCGGTGGCCAGGTCCTCCGGCGCTGTGGATCTTGTCCGCACCGCACTTCGCGACCGCATCGCCATCCCCGCACACGTCCGCTTCCGCCGTGCCTTGTCGATCCGTCGCACCGTCGAGCCCAGCCTCAACGGGATGGTGTGACCGAGGACCATACGCCGAACCATTGCTTGGCGCCGTACTCCTCGAACCGCTCCACTTCGGTGAATCCCAGCTTCGCCGCGAGGCGCATCGAGCGGTCGTGGGCGGTCTGGGTGCAGAGCACCACCGGCTCGCCGGGAAGCGCGCCGGCGAACCAGTCGAGCGCCGCCGCGCACGCCTCGGCGGCGTACCCGCGTCCCCACGCCTGCGGCAGGAGCAGGTAGCCGAGCTCGGCCTCCCCGGCATCCGGCCGGACGTGACCCGGACGCTCCGCGTCGCGCCGATCGAGCGTGATCATGCCGATCATCGTTCCGTCGAGATCGATCACGAAAAGGCCGAAGCGACGCCCGGGCACTTCGGGCACTATGCGCTCGAGCTCATCACGCGGTCGAGGGCCCCCGATGTAGGTGCCCACCTCAGGCGAGGCGAACAGCTCGATGAACGCCGCACGGTCGCGGGCCTCGGGCTCACGGAGCACGAGCCGCTCGGTCCTGATCGGGGCAGGTGGCCAGGCGACGGGCCCGCGCTCAGTCATGGCGCGCAACCTATCCCACGCCCACGGAGCAGGAGCCCCGCACGACCGACAGCGACCCGATCGATGGCATCGTGGCGGTGATCGCAAGCTTGGACCCTGCGATCCAACCCCACGCCGCTGTTGGCTCCACGACGGAGACCTCCAGAGCGTTTAGCTGTCAATCAACCCCCCATTGCTGCCGGTCATGAGGGGGATGTCATCGACGAGCTGCGACAGCGGCGCCTCGCCTTCCGTGCCCAACGCCGAGTTCTCCGCGTAGGCCCGCTGTTTTTCTTTTCTGCGACACGATGGCAAATCCCTTTCGATACCGTGCTCGGCTTGGTCGGGGGAGATCCAGGCCAGCGCGGTGGCACGGCCGTTGATCACTGGTGCCAGCTGCGGTGGTGGCTCGGCTGAGGCGAGCACCTTGGCCAGCCGGGCTCGCTGGATCCGGTATGGCTTCGGCCGTAGGTCCTGGGTGTTGGTGACGAGCAGGTCGAAGCCGACGAAGTAGATCGCGGCTCCGGTGCGGAGACGGCTGGCCGGTGGGGCGGACATCATGAAGGGCTCGTGCGTCACGGGGCTGGGCGGGGGCGGATGACGCGTCGGTCGCACGAACTCGAACCCCAACGCGACGCGTCGGGGATGGTCGTCGTGACGGTTGCGCTGCGCGGCCCCGCACTCCCAGCCAGCAAACAGTATGGTCCAGCACCGCAACCGGCTGCGGTCGGGCATGCTAGGGCGGTGCACCTGAGCGAGGTTCCGATGCCGACCGCGGTGGCGCGGCGTCCCCGCGACGCGCGCGGTGTCCCGGTCCCGGCCATCACCTTCTGGGAACGTGGCACACCCGTGTTCCGGGAAGCCTCCGGCGAGCGGCAGTTGCTCTGTGCCTTGCAGAACCGATGCTTTGTGCCTTGCGGAACCGATGCTCGGTCTGCGGCTTGCCGATGGACGGTGAGGGCGTCTGGCATGTCGTGGACGCCCCCGCGGCCAAATGGATCGGCTACGCGCTGCGCTGCGGCGCTGAACCCGCCGGGGCCTTCACCACGTACGAGGTCCCCGGCCACCACGCCTGCATGCTCTATGCCGCTGTGGCCTGTCCGTTCCTCGCCTCTCCCGCCGCCCGCCGAACCTTCGACGGAGTAGCACCGGCGCACGTCAGCGACCCGGTCCCGGCAGGAACACGACGAGGCACCCTGTCCGGAGTTGCTCAGTTCGCCGCGTGCACGGTGCGGACTCTGCCCGCCGGCGGCTATGAAGTCGAGTTGATGCATCCGCGCGTCATCCATACCTACCGCAGCGGCGCCGAACTCCTGCCTCTCCTTCAGGAAGCCATCGACACCGAACCACAACGCCCAGCGCCACCGAACGATCTGTTCGGTCCGGACGAGCGCATCATCAAACGCGAGCTTCGCCGGACACTCAAGGCCCGCCCGCACGTGGCGTCGACCGGACCGGTGCGGCGCTGACCGGTCAGGACGGGTGCCGGCAGCTGGGCGGCACACCACGCGTTCCTGCATCTGCCGTGACTGGGCGCTCGTCATCGCCGGAACCGTCGGGATGGCACCGGGACACGCGCCAGGTCCGTGGCGACCACGATGCTGCCGCCGAAGACTTCCGCGGCCTCGTCGTGGAAGCGGGCCGGGTCGGGGTAGCGGGCCGAGAAGTGTGTGAGAACCAACCGCCGCACCTGACATTCTTGGGCCACCCGGGCTGCCTGTGCGGCGGTGAGGTGGCCGTATTCGTCGGCGTGCGTGGCGTGCTCGTTGAGGAAGGTCGGGTAACTGTTCAGGTGGGTGCTGGGTTTGGTGGTAGCCAGGGGTTTCCGGTGATGGC
>NZ_VTHK01000104.1 GCF_009765355.1 Amycolatopsis anabasis
GAGGGTGGGCTGGACCGGTTCATGACCTCCCTGGCCGAGGCCCATACCCACGGCGCGGCGGTCGACTGGAGCACCTTGTTCGCCGGGACCGGGGCGCGCAAGGTGGACCTGCCGACCTATGCCTTCCAGCGGCAACGCTACTGGCTGGATTCGGTGCGGCCGACCGAGGCGGTTGAGCCGGTGGAGGCGGAGTTCTGGCAGGCGGTGGAACGCGAGGATCTGGATGCGGTGGCGGCGACGTTGGCGGTCGAGGGTGAGCGGGCGCAGTCCTCGCTGGGTGCGGTGCTTCCGGTGTTGTCGTCCTGGCGGCAGCGGCGGAACCAGGAGTCCGTGGTGGACCGGTGGCGCTACCGGGTGACCTGGAAACCCCTCACCGAAGCTTCATTCGCGACACCGCAGGGCAACTGGCTGGTCATCGTCCCGGACAGCCACGCCGAAGACGAATGGACCGGCGGCCTGCTGCACGGGCTTGCCGAACACGGCATGCGGTTCCGGCAGCTCGTGGTGCCCCATGCCGAGCAGGACCGGGCCTCGATCGCCGGGCAGCTTCGCGCGGCCGCTGAGGATCCGGTGACCGGTGTGCTTTCACTGCTGGCGGTGGACGAGCGGCCGCATCCGGAGGCGTCGTCGGTGCCCGGCGGCCTGGCCGGGACCGTGGCGCTCGTGCAGGCGCTCGGCGACGCCGAACTCGGCGCGCGGGTGTGGTCGGTGACCAGGAACGCCATGTCGGTGGGCAGCGCGGACACCATCGACAGCCCGGTACAGGCGCCGGTGTGGGGCCTCGGACCGGTGGCACGGCAAGAACATCCCGACCGGTGGGCGGGCGTGGCAGACCTGCCGGGCGCGGTTGACGACCAGATCGTGGGCAGGCTGTGCGCGGTCCTGGCCGGTGGCACCGGCGACGAGGACGAGGTCGCGCTGCGGCCGAACGGGGCGTTCGCGCGGCGGCTGACTCGGGCCGAGCGGGCCGTGCCCAGCGAAGGACCGGGCTGGACGCCCGAGGGAACCGTGCTGGTGACCGGTGGCACCGGGGCACTCGGCGCGCACATCGCCAGATGGCTCGCCGGAAAGCGCGCCGAACACCTGCTGCTGACCAGCCGCCGGGGCATGGCCGCGCCGGGGGCCGCCGAACTGGCGGCCGAACTCACCGCCATGGGGACGAAGGTGACCGTCGCCGCCTGCGACGTGGCGGATCGGGACGCCTTGGCGGAACTGCTGGCGCAGATCCCGGCCGAGCACCCGCTGACCGCGGTGATGCACGCGGCCGCCGTGCTCGACGACAGCGTGCTCGATTCGCTTTCGGTCGGCCAGATGGACCGCGTCCTGCGGACCAAGGCGGAAACCGCGCTGAGCCTGCACCAGCTCACCGAGGACTTCGACCTGTCCGCGTTCGTCCTGTTCTCCTCGGCCGCGGGGCTGATGGGCAGCGCGGGCCAGGGCAACTACGCACCCGGCAACTCCTTCCTCGACGCGCTCGCCCAGTACCGGCGGGCCAACGGGCTGGTCGCCACCTCGATCGCCTGGGGGCACTGGGCAGGCGGTGGCATCGGCGAGGGCGCGGTCGAAGAGGGCCTGCGCCGCAGCGGTGTGCTTTCCATGGCGCCCGATCTGGCGATCAAGGCCCTGCAGCAGGCGCTCGACGACGACGAAACCTTCCTCGCCGTCGCGGATATCGAATGGGACCGGGTGGTGCGGGCCGCCGCCGGCACCCCGCTCAGCCCGATGCTCCGCGACCTCCCGGAGATCCGGCGACTAACGGCGGGCACAACCGGTGCGAACGGTGCGGGGGAGCCGGGGACGTTGCTCGAACGCCTCGCGGGCGCACGCGAAGCCGACCGGGAACGAGTGGTGCTCGACCTGGTGCGGACATCGGTGGCCGCGGTGCTCGGTTACTCGACTTCCGACGAGGTCGAGCCGAGGCGTGCCTTCCAGGAACTCGGCTTCGACTCGCTGACCGCGGTGGCGCTGCGGAACCGGCTGACGGCCGCGATCGGCGCGAAACTGCCGACCACCCTGGTGTTCGACTACCCGACGCCGCTGGCGCTCACCCGGCACATCCTGGCAGAGGTCACCGAAGGCGCGGACGGGATCGACGGCGACCGCGTGCTGCGCGAACTCGACCGGCTGGACGGGATGTTCGCGACGCTGACCACGGACGGATTCGAGGACGGCACTCGAGCGGACATCACGGCACGGCTGAAGGGCCTGCTCTCGAAGTGGAACCAGACGAACGGAGAATCCCTGAGCGCCGTCGAGTCCGCGACGGACGACGAAATCTTCAGCTTCATCGACAAGCAGTTCGGGAAATCATGAAAAAGGTCATTCGCTTTCGCTCTGCCGCTGACTGGGAGGTGTTCTGATGTCGAACGAGGAAAAGCTTCGGGAATACCTCAAGTTCGTGACCACTGAACTGCAGGAGACGCACGAACGGCTGCGCGAGGTCGAGGAGAAGGCGCAGGAACCGATCGCCATCGTGGGGATGTCCTGCCGGTTCCCCGGCGGCGTGAGTTCGCCGGAAGAGCTGTGGGACCTGGTCTCCGGTGGGGTGGACGCGATCTCCGAGTTCCCCGCGGATCGGGGCTGGGACGTGGCGGGGCTTTACCACCCCGATCCCGACAACCCGGGCACGAGTTACGTGCGGAACGGCGGTTTCCTCACCGGTGCGACCGAATTCGACCCCGTCTTCTTCGGCATTTCGCCGCGTGAGGCGCTGGCGATGGATCCGCAGCAGCGGTTGTTGCTGGAAACGGCGTGGGAGCTTTTCGAGCGAGCCGGAATCGACCCGGAGTCGGTGCGCGGCAGTGCTGCCGGGGTCTTCGCCGGAAGCAGTGGGCAGGACTATATGGGTTTGCTCGCGAACACCGCGGAAGGCGCGGAGGGCCACGCCGGGACCGGGAACGTCTCCAGCGTGCTGTCCGGCCGGGTGTCCTATGTGTTCGGTTTCGAGGGTCCTGCGGTGACGGTGGATACGGCGTGTTCGTCGTCGTTGGTGGCGGTGCACCTGGCGGCGCAGTCGTTGCGATCCGGTGAGTGTTCGCTCGCGCTGGCCGGTGGCGTGATGGTGATGTCGACCCCGGGTATCTTCGTCGAGTTCTCGCGGCAACGTGCGATCGCGCCGGATGGCCGGTGCAAGTCGTTCGCCGGGTCCGCCGACGGGGCCGGTTTCTCCGAGGGCGTCGGCCTCCTGCTACTGGAGCGGTTGTCGGATGCTCGCCGGAACGGTCACCAGGTTCTTGCTGTGGTGCGTGGTTCTGCGGTGAATCAGGATGGTGCGTCGAACGGGTTGACCGCGCCGAATGGTCCGTCGCAGCAGCGGGTGATCCGCCAGGCGCTGATGAACGCCGGGATTCCAGCGGATCAGGTCGACGCGGTCGAGGCGCATGGCACGGGTACGACGTTGGGTGATCCGATCGAGGCGCAGGCGTTGCTGGCGACCTATGGTCAGGATCGGGATCGTCCGTTGTGGCTGGGTTCGATCAAGTCGAACATCGGTCACACGCAGGCCGCGGCCGGGGTGGCCGGTGTGATCAAGATGGTGCTGGCGATACGGCATGGTGTGCTGCCGCAGAGCCTGCACATCGATGAGCCGTCGTCGCATGTGGACTGGTCGGCTGGTGCTGTCGAGTTGTTGACGGAGTCGAAGCCGTGGCCGGAGGCGGACTGGCCGCGCCGAGCCGGGGTGTCTTCGTTCGGGATCAGTGGAACCAACGCCCACGTGATCCTGGAGCAGGCTCCCCCCGAGGAGGCGGCTGTCGAGGAAGCGCCGAGCCGCACGCTGGACGTAGTGCCGTGGGTGATCTCGGCCAAGAGTGAGGCGGCGCTGCGCGAGCAGGCCATCCGGCTCGGCGAGTACGTGCGTTCCGCCGCGGACCTTGCGCCGGTGCACGTGGCCTGTTCGCTGGCGACGGCCCGCGCTGCCCTGGACTACCGGGCGGCGGTGGTGGCGGGTGACCGGGACGAGTTCCTGCGTGGGCTCGATGCGCTCGCGGGTGGTGAGTCGCCGGTTGCGGTGGCCGAGGGGTCTGGCGAGGTTGCCTTCGTGTTCCCGGGTCAGGGTTCGCAGTGGGCCGGGATGGCGCTGGGGTTGCTGGAGTCGAGTCCGGTGTTCACGCAGCGGCTGAACGAATGCGCCACGGCCTTGGAGTCCTTTGTGGACTGGTCCTTGCTGGATGTGCTCCAAGGGAAGCCGGGTGCACCCTCGCTTGACCGGGTGGACGTGGTCCAGCCTGCGTTGTGGGCGGTGATGGTGTCGTTGGCTGAGGTGTGGCGTGCTCATGGTGTGCGGCCTGCTGCGGTGGTGGGGCATTCGCAGGGTGAGATCGCTGCCGCGGTGGTGGCTGGTGGGTTGGCGTTGGAGGACGGGGCGCGGGTGGTGGCGTTGCGCAGCCAGGCCCTGACCGCCCTGTCCGGTAAGGGCGGGATGGTCTCGGTCGCCGAACCGGTCGAGAAGGTGCGCAAGCGCATCGGCTCGTGGGGCGAACGCATCTCGGTGGCCGCGGTCAACGGCCCGAACTCGGTCGTGGTCTCCGGTGATCCGCACGCCTTGGACGAGCTGATCGCCGCTTGCGAAGCGGACAACGTCCGGGCTCGCAAGATCGCGGTGGACTACGCCTCGCATTCGGTGCAGGTCGAGCAGATCCACGAGGACCTGCTCAAGGTCCTGGCGCCGATCTCTCCGGTGTCTGCTCAGATCCCGTTCTATTCGACGCTGACCGGTGAGCCGATCGACACCGCGACCCTGGACGCGGACTACTGGTACCGCAACCTCCGGCAGACCGTGGAGTTCGAGCAGGCCACCCGCAAGCTGCTGGCCGACGGCCACCGCGTGTTCGTCGAGGTCAGCTCCCATCCGGTGGTCATCACGGGAGTCCAGGAGACGATCGACGACACCGGCACGGCCGCCGCGGCCATCGGGACGTTGCGCCGTGACGAGGGCGGGCTGGACCGGTTCCTGGCATCCCTGGCCGAGGCCCACAACCACGGCGCGGCGGTGGACTGGGACACCTTCTTTGCCGGAACCGGGGCGCACAGGGTGGACCTGCCCACCTACCCCTTCCAGCGGCAGCGGTACTGGCTGGACACGGTCGCCGCGCGCGGAGACGTGCGGAGCTTCGGCCTCGTTGCCACCGACCACCCGCTGCTGGGCGCCACGATCGGGCTGGCCGATTCGGATGGCGTGCTGTTCACCGGACGGCTTTCACTGGAAACCCACGCCTGGCTCGCCGATCACCTCGTGCTGGGCTCGGTGCTGTTCCCCGGCACGGGGTTCGTCGAACTCGCCCTGCAAGCCGGTGCGCAAGTCGGCTGCGAGGTGCTGGAGGAGCTGACCCTGGAGGCGCCGCTGGTGCTGCCGGAGCGAGGTGGCGTCCAGGTCCAGGTGGTGGTCGGGAACGCCGACGGTGATCGGGGAAGGCCGTTGACCGTCTACACGCGACCGGACGACTTCGCGGCCGAAGACGCGCTGGCACAACCGTGGACCAGGCACGCGAGCGGTGTGCTGGCCACCCGGCACCAGGCGCCGTCGTTCGACCTGGCGGCCTGGCCGCCGCCGGAGGCCGCGCCGCTGGAGACGGGTGACGCCTACGAGCGGCTGTCCGGTCTCGGGCTCGACTACGGGCCGGTCTTCCAAGGTCTGGTCCGCGCGTGGCAACGCGGAACCGAGATCTTCGCCGAAGTCGCGCTGAGCGAGGACGCGGCGGCCGAGGCGGACTCGTTCGGGATCCATCCGGCACTGCTCGACGCCGCGCTGCACGCGATCGCGATGGACGTGTCGGCAGGGGCGGGCGAGACCCGGCTTCCGTTTTCCTGGACGGGTGTTTCGGTGTTCGCGTCCGGCGCCTCGGTGTTGCGTGTGCGGCTTTCGCCGACCAGCTCCGGTGGCGTGTCGGTGGAACTCGCCGATGGCGACGGCAACCCGGTCGGGGTGGTCGGGTCGTTGGCGACGCGCCCGGTTTCGGTGGAACAGCTGCGGGCCGCGGATGCGGGCGGCTCGCTGTTCCGCGTGGCCTGGACCGAGGTTCCGGCTCCGGAGGTGGATTCGGCTCGCCCGTGGGCGGTTGTCGGCGGTGGACTGGATGATGCGGAGTTCGCTCGGTACGCGGACTTCGCGTCGATGGCCGAGGTCCCGGATGTGGTGTTCGTCGAATGCGCGTCCACTGGGACGGGTCCGGACGCGGCGCGTGCGGTGACGGGTTCGGCGTTGACCGCCGTGCGGTCGTGGTTGGCCGAGGAGCGGTTCGCGGATTCGCGCCTGGCGGTGGTGACGCGTGGCGCGATCGATGGCGGCGATCTGGCGGGTGCCGCGGTGTGGGGTTTGGTGCGGTCGGCGCAGTCGGAGCATCCGGGCCGGTTCGTGCTGGTGGATGTCGACGGGAGTGCGGCTTCGTTCGAGAAGTTGCCTGCCGCGTTGGCATTGGACGAACCGCAGCTGGCGCTGCGGGATGGTGTGGTCCGGGTGCCGCGGCTGGAGCGGATGACGACCTCGGCTGATGCCGCGTCCGGTTTCGCTCCGGAGGGCACGGTGCTGGTCACCGGTGGTACCGGGACTTTGGGTGGATTGGTGGCCAGGCATCTGGTTGCCGTGCATGGGGTGCGGCGGCTGGTGCTGGCGAGTCGGCGGGGGAGTGCGGCGCCTGGTGCGGCGGAGTTGGCCGCCGAACTGTCCGAGCTGGGTGCGGAGGTGGAGATCGCCGCGTGTGATGTGGCCGATCGGGAGTCGCTGGCGAGTTTGCTGGCGGGGATTCCGGCGGAGCACTCACTGACCGGTGTGGTGCACACCGCGGGTGTGCTCGATGACGGGGTGATCGAGACGCTGACCCCGGAGCGGATCGACAGCGTGCTGCGGCCGAAGGTGGACGCCGCGCTGAACCTGCACGAACTCACCAGCGAACTCGACCTGAACGTGTTCGCGTTGTTCTCGTCGATGGCGGGTGTGCTGGGCGGCCCGGGCCAGGGCAACTACGCGGCGGCGAACGCCTTCCTGGACGCACTCGCGCAACATCGTCGTGCACGGGGACTCGCCGGGCTGTCACTCGCATGGGGACTGTGGGAACAGTCGAGCGAGCTGACCGGTGACTTGGACAAGTCCGATGTCGGGCGGATGAGCCGGTCCGGGGTGGTGGGTTTGTCCACCGAGGCCGGTCTGGCGTTGTTCGATGCGGCACTCGGTACGGAAGAGGGGGCGCTGGTTCCGGCCCGGGTGGACCTGAGTTCGCTGCGGTCCGGCGGTGGAGTTCCGCCGTTGTTCCGCGGCTTGGTCCGCACGCCGGTTCGGCGCGCGGGCAGGTCCGGCTCCGGTTCGGCGGAGGTGTTGCGGCAGCGGCTGGCCGGTGCGGGTGCGGCCGAGCGGGAACGGGTGCTGCTCGAGCTGGTTCGCACGCAGGTGGCCGGTGTACTGGGCTTCACCGCACCGGACACCATCGGCGCCACCCGGCCGTTCACCGAGCTGGGCTTCGATTCGCTCACCGCGCTGGAACTGCGCAACCGGCTCAACACCGCCACCGGGCTCCGGCTTCCGGCCACGCTCGTCTTCGACCACCCCACGCCCACCGCCCTCGCCCGGCACCTGCACACCCGGCTCGTGGGCGCCGATGTCCGCCCGGCCACGGCCGCACCGGTGGCGAAGCCCGCCGGGGAACCGATCGCGATCGTGGGCATGGCGTGCCGCTTCCCCGGCGGAGTGTGGTCGCCAGAGGACCTGTGGCAGCTGGTCGCGGGCGGAACCGATGCGATCTCCGCGCTCCCCGAAGACCGGAACTGGGACGTGGAAGGGTTGTACGACTTCGCCTCCGCACCCGGCTACGAGGGGGTGAGCCGGGCCCGCGAGGGCGGTTTCCTGTACCAGGCGGCCGATTTCGACGCCGACTTCTTCGCCATCTCCCCGCGCGAGGCGCTGGCGATGGACCCGCAGCAGCGGCTGCTCCTGGAGACCTCGTGGGAAGTCCTCGAACGCGCGGGGATCGATCCGCATTCGTTGCGCGGCAGCGCGACCGGTGTGTTCGCGGGCGTGATGTACCACGACTACGGCATGCGCTCCAGCTCGGTGCCCGACGGCGTCGAGGCCTACCTCGGCAACGGGAACGCCGGAAGTGTCGCCTCGGGCCGGGTTTCCTACGTGTTCGGTTTCGAAGGGCCCGCGGTGACGGTGGACACCGCGTGCTCGTCCTCGCTCGTCGCGCTGCACCTCGCGGCGCAGTCGCTGCGGTCCGGCGAATGTTCGCTGGCGCTGGCCGGTGGCGTGACCGTGCTGTCCAACCCCGGAATCTTCACCGAGTTCTCCCGCCAGCGCGGATTGGCGGGGGACGGGCGGTGCAGGCCGTTCTCGGCGGCCGCCGATGGCACCGGCTGGGGCGAAGGTGTCGGGCTGTTGCTGGTGGAACGGTTGTCGGACGCTCAGCGGAACGGGCATCGGGTTCTGGCCGTGGTGCGGGGTTCCGCAGTGAACCAGGACGGCGCGTCGAACGGGTTGACCGCGCCGAACGGTCCGTCGCAGCAGCGAGTGATCCGGCAGGCGCTGGCCAGCGCCGGGGTCTCGGCGGACCAGGTCGACGCGGTGGAGGCACACGGCACCGGCACACCCCTGGGCGATCCGATCGAAGCCCAGGCGTTGCTGGCGACCTACGGGCAGGAGCGACCGGATCATCCACTGTGGATCGGTTCGATCAAGTCGAACATCGGGCACACGCAAGCCGCCGCCGGGGTCGCGGGGGTGATCAAGATGGTGCAGGCGATGCGGCACGGGCAGCTGCCGAAGAGCCTGCACATCGACGAGCCGTCCCCGCACGTCGAGTGGTCCGCCGGTGCGGTCGAGCCGCTGGCCGAAGCGAAGCCGTGGCCGGAGGTGGACCGCCCGCGCCGGGCGGGCGTGTCGTCGTTCGGCGCCAGCGGCACCAACGCGCACGTGATCCTGGAACAGGCCCCCGAGGAGGCCCGCGAGCCGGAGCCTCGTGCCGAGCCGGACGTGCTGCCGTGGGTGCTGTCCGCGAAGAACGGCGAGGCACTGCGGGCGCAAGCTCGCGCGCTGGGTGCCCGGGTGCGGGCCGAGGACGACCTCGCGGCCGTGGACGTGGCCTATTCCCTGGCCACGACCCGGGCCTCGCTGGAACGGCGCGCGGCGGTGGTGGCCAGGAGCCGGGACGAGTTGCTGCGCGGCCTGGACGCCGTGGCCGAGGGCGAGTTGCCCGCCGGTGTGGTGGAGGGCGCCGCGCAGGAGTCCGGGGACGTGGTGTTCGTGTTCCCGGGGCAGGGTTCGCAGTGGGCCGGGATGGCACTGGGGCTGCTGGAGTCGAGTCCGGTGTTCGCGGAGCGGCTGGCCGAATGCGCGGCGGCGCTTTCGTCCTATGTGGACTGGTCGGTGCTGGACGTGTTGCGCGGTGTGGCGGGCGCGCCGTCGCTCGACCGGGTGGACGTGGTCCAGCCCGCGTTGTGGGCGGTGATGGTGTCCCTGGCCGAGGTGTGGCGTACCCACGGCGTGCGGCCTGCCGCGGTGGTCGGTCACTCGCAGGGCGAAATCGCCGCGGCGTGTGTGGCGGGGGCGTTGTCACTGGAGGATGGCGCCCGGATCTCCGCGTTGCGCAGCCGAGCCCTGCTGGCTCTGGCGGGCCGCGGCGAGATGTTGTCCATTGTGGCCTCGGCTGAGTGGGTGCGCGAGCAGATCGAACCGTTCGCCGGCCGGGTGTCGGTGGCGGCGGTGAACGGTCCGGGCACGGTGGTGGTGTCCGGTGATCCGGACGCGTTGCGGGAACTGGGGCGTGTCCTGCGGAAGGCCGGGGTGATGCGGTGGATGGTCCCCGGCGTCGACTTCTCGGCACATTCACCCCAGGTGGAGCAGATCCACGACGAAGTGCTCGCGCAGCTGGCGCCGATCACCCCGATGTCCAGCGGCGTTCCGTTCTACTCGACGCTGACCGGTGAACCGATCGACACCGCGAACCTGGATGCGGATTACTGGTACCGCAACGTGCGCCACACCGTGGAGTTCGAGCAGGCGACCCGCAAGCTGCTGGCCGACGGTCACCGCGTGTTCGTCGAGATCAGCCCGCATCCGGTGCTGATGACCGGGCTGCAGGAGACCATCGAGGACACCGGCACCACGGCCGCGGCCATCGGGACCCTGCGCCGCGACGAGGGCGGGTTCGACCGGTTCCTGCTCTCGCTGGCCGAGGCCTACACGCACGGCGTCGCCGTGGACTGGGACGCGTTCTTCGCCGGGACCGGGGCCCGCAGGGTGGACCTGCCGACCTACGCCTTCCAGCGGCAGCGGTACTGGCTGGACGCGGTCGCTCCGGCCGGTGACGCCCGGGGACTCGGCCTGACCGCGACCGAGCATCCGCTGCTGGGCGCGGCGGTCGGGTTGCCCGACTCGGACGGCGTGTTGTTCACCGGCAGGTTGTCGGTCGAAGCCCAGCCCTGGCTGGCCGACCACGCCGCGCTGGGTTCCGTTCTGTTCCCCGGTGTGGGATTCGTGGAGTTCGCCCTGCAAGCCGGTCGGCAGATCGGCTGCGACGTCCTCGACGAACTCGTCCTGGAGGCTCCGCTGCTGCTGCCGGAACGGGGTGGCGTGCAGGTTCAGGTCGTGGTCGGCGGCGCTGACGACTCCGGGAACCGGACGCTGAGCATCTACTCCCGGCCGGACTCCGCGGGCGCGGAAGAGCTGGCGCGGGCCTGGGTCCGGCGCGCCACCGGCGTGCTGTCCGTCGCGGCCGAGGCGCCGTCGCCCGATTTGGACGTGTGGCCACCCCCGGATGCCGAGGTGGTGCCGGTCGACGAGGTGTACGACCGGATGTCCGCGTTGGGCCTCTACTACGGACCGGCGTTCCAGGGCCTTTCCGCGGTCTGGCGGCGTGACGGCGAGATCTGGGCCGAGGTGCGGCTGCCCGAGGGCGTGGACGCGGGGTCGTTCGGCGTGCACCCGGCGCTGTTGGACGCGGCGCTGCACGGGGTCGTGGTCGGAGACTTCGTGACCGATGCCGAGACCGCAGGCCAGGCGCGACTGCCGTTCTCCTGGTCCGGGGTGTCGCTGCACGCTGCCGGCGCGTCGGTGCTGCGGGTCCGGCTGTCGCCGACCGGGTCGGACGGCGTGGCGGTGTCGCTCGCCGACGGCGACGGCATGCCGGTCGCGGTGGTCGAGTCGCTGGTGACCCGCCCGGTGTCCGCCGAGCAACTCCGGGCCGCGCGTCCCGACGACGACAACTCCCTGTTCCGCCTCGCCTGGATCGAACCGCCGGCCACCGGAACGCGTGCCCAGCCCGCACGGTGGGCGGTGCTGGGCGAACGGCTGGCCGCACTGTCCGAAGTGGACGAGATCGAGGTGGTCCGGCACGACGACCTGACCGCGCTGGCCAAGGACGAGGTGCCGGAGCTGGTGTTCGTCGAGTGCGCGGGCGACGGGCTGAGCCCGGAAGCCGTGCGCGCGGTGACGAACTCCGCGCTGGACGTCGTGCGGTCCTGGCTTGCCGAAGAGCGGTTCGCGGACTCCCGGCTGGTACTGGTGACGCACGGCGAGGACGCGGCGGCGGGTGCGGTCTGGGGCCTGGTGCGGTCCGCGCAGTCGGAGCATCCGGGCCGGTTCGTGCTGGTGGATATCGACGGCAGTCCGGCGTCGTTCGAGCGGCTGCCCGGCGCGCTCGCGCTGGACGAGCCGCAACTCGCGATCAGCGACGGCGTGGTGCGCGTCCCGCGGCTGGAACGGGCGCGACCCGGCGCGGAGCCAGCGGTCTTCGCCCCGCACGGCACCGTGCTGATCACGGGTGGGACCGGAACGCTGGGCGGCTTCGTGGCCCGGCATCTGGTGACCGAGCACGGTGTCCGGCACCTGGTGCTGATCAGTCGCCGGGGTGAAGCGGCGCCGGGTGCCGCCGAACTGGTGGCCGAACTCGGTGAACTCGGCGCCGAGGTCGCGGTTGCCGCGTGCGATGCGGCCGACCGGGATGCGTTGGCGGGTGTGCTGGCGCGGATCCCGGCGGAGCACCCGTTGACCGGGGTGGTGCACACCGCCGGTGTGCTCGACGACGGCGTGGTCGAATCGCTGACGCCGGAGCGGATCGACACGGTGTTCCGCCCGAAGGTGGACGCGGCGCTGAACCTGCACGAACTCACCGGCGACCTCGACCTGAACGCGTTCGTCCTGTTCTCCTCGACGGCTGGTCTACTCGGTGGCCCTGGCCAGGCGAACTACGCGGCGGCGAACGCGTTCGTGGACGCGCTCGCGCGGTACCGCCGTGCGCGGGGGCTGCCCGGTGTGTCGTTGGCGTGGGGGCTGTGGGCGGAGTCGAGCGAGCTGACCGCCGACTTGGACGAATCCGATGTGGGCCGGATGAATCGCGCCGGGGTCGTCGGACTGTCCACAGAAGACGGTTTGGCGTTGTTCGACGCGGCGCTCGGCGTGGACGAGGGCGTACTGGTCCCGGCGCGAGTCGATCTGGGCGCGCTGCGGTCCGGTGCGGTTCCGAGCCTGTTCCGCGGCCTGGTACGCACCCCCGCCCGGGCCGCGACCAGGTCCGCCGCCGGTTCGGCCGACGCGCTCCGGAAACGGCTGGCCGGTGTCGGCGGGGCCGACCGGGAGCGGGTGCTGGTGGAGTTGGTGCGCAAGCACGTGGCCGGCGTACTCGGTTTCGCGACACCGGACGCCGTGGGGGCGAGCCGCGCGTTCACCGAACTCGGGTTCGACTCGCTGACCGCCTTGGAGTTGCGGAACCGGTTGAACACGGCCACCGGGCTGCGGTTTCCGGCGACCCTCGTCTTCGACTACCCCACCCCGATCGCGCTCGCCAAGCACCTGCGCGCCGAGTTGGAAGACGACGAGGCGGCCCAGGCCACCGGTCTGGCCGAACTAGAGCGGCTGGAAGCGGTGCTGGCCGGGGCGAACCCGGACCCCGGGATCACCAAACGGCTCGAAGCGCTCCTGGCGAAGTGGAAGAAGGAAGCGAAGCCCGTCGTCGACCAGGAGATCGAGCAGGCGAGCGATCAGGAGATCTTCGACCTCATCAACGAAGAACTGGGGCTGTCCTGAATGGACCAACTGACCGAGCATCCGCAAGGGAGGACTTCATCATGCGCGTTCTGTTCGTGACTTCACCCGGGGTGGGACACACCTTCCCCACGGTGCCGACCGCGTGGGCATTCCGGCTGGCCGGGCACGACGTCCTGCTGGCCACCGGCCACTACCAGGGCTACGACGAAACCCCGGCGAAGGCGGGCCTGCAGGTCGTCGACGCCGCACCCGACGTCGACTTCACCGGGGTGTTCAGCAAGGTCTTCCGGGAATCCGCCGATCTGGTGCCCAACCTGCAGGACCCGTCCGTCGCTACCGAGTTCTCGATCCGGCTGTTCGCGGAATGCAGCAAGAACCTGGTGTTCGGCACCATGAAGCTCGCCGAACGGTGGCGCCCCGACCTGGTCGTGCACACCCCGATGGACGGCGCGGGCCCGCTGGTCGCCAGGAAACTCGGCATCCCTTCGGTGATGCACGGCATGAACTTCGGCATCCCGATCGACATGAGCCGGTCGATGTACGAACGGATGGGCCAGGACTTCGAGCGTTTCGGCGTCGTTCCCGGGGCACCGACCGCCTCGATCGACGTGGCGCCGCCGAGCATGCGCTCGAGTTACTCGCACGGGTGGCCGATGCGCTTCCAGCCGTACAACGGCGGCGCGCTGATGCCGGAATGGCTCTACACCCCGCCGAGCAAGCCGCGTATCACGGTCACCCTCGGCTCGGTCATCCCGCAGATGCTCGGCAGCGGCGCCCTCCGGCAGTTCGTCACGGGCGCCGGGGAGATCGACGCCGAATTCGTTCTCACGATCGGCAGCGCCAACCCGAGCGAGCTGCGGGGATTGCCCAAGAACATCCGCTTGGTCAAATGGGTGCCGCTGACCGCCTTGCTGGCCACCTCGGACGCGGTGATCCACCACGGCGGCGCGAGCACCGCGTTGACGGTGATCGACGCGGGCCTGCCGCAGATCGTGCTGCCGCAGAGCGACGACCAGTTCCTCAACGCCGGCGCGATCAACAAGCGCGGCCTCGGCATGGTTGTGCGTCCCGGTGAGCTGGCCGCCGAGCAGGTGCGCGAGTTGCTGGCCGACACCGCGATGCGGGCCGCGGCCGAGGAAGTGGCGGCCGAGGTGAAATCGCTGCCCGGTGCCACCGAGGTGGTCCCGAAGATGGTTGAACTGGCGGGATAGGGGACAAGTATGGCTGACGAGGAGAAACTTCGGGAATACCTGAAGCTGGTGACGACCGAGCTCCGGCAGACTCGGAAGCGACTGCAGGAGGTCGAGGAGCCGGAGCCCATCGCGATCGTGTCGATGGGATGCCGTTTTCCGGGCGGGGTCGCTTCCGCGGAGGATTTCTGGGCGCTCGTCGGCAACGGGGTCGATGCGATTTCCGAGTTCCCGGACGACCGCGGGTGGGATGTCGACCGGTTGTACGACCCGGATCCGGAGAACCTCGGCACGAGTTACGCCAATGAAGGCGGTTTCCTCTACGACGGACTCGACTTCGACGCCGGGTTCTTCGGCATTTCGCCGCGCGAGGCGTTGGCGATGGATCCGCAGCAGCGGTTGCTGCTGGAGACGTCGTGGGAGGTCATCGAGCGCGCGGGCATCGATCCGCGGTCCTTGCGCGGCAGCGCCACGGGGGTCTTCGCGGGCGTGATGTACCACGACTACCGCTCGCGGTCGAGTTCCGTCCCCGAAGGGGTCGAAGCCTACCTCGGCAACGGTAGCGCCGGGAGCGTCGCCTCGGGCCGGGTTTCGTATGTGTTCGGTTTCGAGGGGCCCGCGGTCACCGTGGACACCGCGTGCTCGTCGTCGCTGGTGGCGCTGCACCTGGCCGTGCAGTCGTTGCGGTCCGGGGAGTGTTCGCTGGCGCTGGCCGGTGGGGTGACCATGATGGCGACCCCGGCGATCTTCGTCGACTTCTCCCGCCAGCGCGGTCTGGCCGCGGACGGCCGCTGCAAGCCGTTCGCCGAGGCGGCCGATGGTTCCGGCTTCTCCGAGGGCTTGGGCGTGCTGTTGCTGGAACGGCTGTCGGACGCTCAGCGGAACGGGCACCAGGTATTGGCCGTGGTGCGGGGTTCCGCGGTGAACCAGGACGGCGCGTCGAACGGGCTGACCGCGCCGAACGGCCCGTCGCAGCAACGCGTGATCGGGCAGGCGCTGGCCAACGCCGGGCTGGAACCGTCCGATGTGGACGCGGTGGAGGCGCACGGGACGGGTACGACTCTGGGCGATCCGATCGAGGCGCAGGCGCTCTTGGCCACCTACGGTCAGGGTCGCCCCGCGGATCGGCCGTTGTGGCTGGGGTCGGTGAAGTCGAACATCGGGCACACCCAGGCCGCGGCCGGAGTGGCCGGAGTGATCAAGATGGTGCTGGCCTTGCGGCACGGCGTGCTACCGCAGAGCCTGCACATCGATGCCCCGTCGTCGCATGTGGATTGGTCCGCTGGTGCGGTGAAGCTGTTGACCGAGGCCACTCCGTGGCCGGAAGCGGGTAGGCCGCGCCGGGCCGGGGTGTCTTCGTTCGGGATCAGCGGCACCAATGCGCACGTGATCCTGGAGCAGGCCCCGGAGGAGGCGCCCGTCGAGGAGGCGCCGAGTCGCGAGTTGGACGTGCTGCCCTGGGTGCTCTCGGCGGAGAACCCGGAGGCACTGTGCGAGCAGGCCCGCGCACTGGCGGCGCGGGTCCGAGCCGATGCGGACCTCGCGGCCGTGGATGTGGCGTATTCGCTGGCCAAGACCCGGGCAGCGTTGGCGCGCCGGGTCGCGGTGGTGGCCGGTGATCGGGGTGAGCTGCTGCGTGGTTTGGATGCGGTCGCGGCGGGTGAGTCGCCGGTGGCGAGTGCCGAGGGTTCTGGGGATGTGGTGTTCGTGTTTCCGGGTCAGGGTTCGCAGTGGGCTGGGATGGCGCTGGGGCTGTTGGAGTCGAGTCCGGTGTTCGCGGAGCGGCTGGCCGAGTGTGCTGCGGCTTTGGAGTCTTTTGTGGACTGGTCTCTGCTGGCTGTGCTCCAAGG
>NZ_VTHK01000105.1 GCF_009765355.1 Amycolatopsis anabasis
CCCCGCCGATGCACCATGGCACCCTTGGGCTTCCCCGTCGAACCCGAAGTGAAGATCACATACGCCAAATCACCGTCCACACCGGACACCGGAGCCAGCCCCTCGGCGGGATCCTCGGCGTCGTCGAGGGGAACGATCGAAACTCCGACCGCCTCGGCGATCTCCGCGGCGAGTTCCTGGTAGTCCGGTCCGGTGATCAGGCTTCCGGCGCCGCTGTCCGCCAGCAACCCGGCCAGCCGCGCCACCGGCATCGACGGGTCGAGCGGCACGTACGCCCCGCCGGAGCCCAGCACGCCGAGCACCGCGGCGACGAATCCGATCCCCGGATCGGCGAGCACGCCCACCAACCCGGCGCCGGGCAGGCGGCGCGACAACGCACTCGCCCTGCCCACCAACCCGGCATAAGTCACCGAACCCGAGTCGTCCACCACCGCCACCGCCTCCGGTCGCGCCGCGGCGAACGCCCGAACCCGCGACACCACACCATCCCCGACCGGACCGATCGGGCCCGTCCCCTGGGCCAGCACCGAGTCCCGCTCCTCCGCACCCAGCACGTCGATCCGGCCGAGCACACCGTCCGGATCGGCGCGCGCGAACCGGTCCAGGAAGGCGGCGAAGCGATCCAGGTGGGTCCGCACGCCCTCGGCGTCGTAGAGGTCCGGGTTGCCGTTCAGGTGCAGTTCGATCTCGCCGTCGAGGGCGTCCAGCACGGTGACCGAGAGATCGTTGGTGATCCCGGTGGACAGGTTGTTCAGCCGGGTCGTGCAGGCGCCCAGGGTCAGGCCGGGATCGGGCGGGAGGACGTTCACGAACGGGCCGCCGAACGGGCGGCGCTCGTCGCTGCGCACGCCGATGTCGCGGCGGATCTGGTTGACGTGGTAGCGCTGGTGCTTGAGGGTCTGCGCGAGTTCCTTCGACGCCTGGGCCAGCAGTTCGTTCGGCGTGCGGTCCGGTTCGACCCGCATCCGCAACGGCAGGTAGTTGGCCATCATCCCGGGAATGGTCCGGGATTTCACCCCGGCCCGGGCGGCGACCGGGACGGTCAGCAGCAGGTCGTTGATCCCGGAAATGCGCTGGGTGTAGGCGGCCATCGCGGCGATGACGAAGGTCGGCAGGGTCACCTTGGCGCGGGCGACCGCCGCCCGCACGGCGTGTGCGGACGCCTCCGGCAGGACCATGCTGCGGCGCAGGAATCCGCGCGCCGGGGCGGGTTCCTTGCCGGAGAGGCTGACCAGATCGGGCGTCGAGTCGAAGTGCCTGCCCCAGAATTCCCGGTCCCGCGCCAGATGCGCCGACTCGTGGTAGGCGAGGTCGGCCTCGATCAGGTGGCGGAACGAGGGCAGCGCGCCGGGCTCGGTGGACTCCCCGGCCAGCAGCGCGTTGTACAGCTCACCGAGCCTGCGGTGGCAGATCGCCGCGCTGAAGCCGTCACCGACCAGGTGGTGCGTGGTCAGGTACCAGAAGTGCCGCTCCGGGCCGAGTTTCAGCAGCGCCCCGCGGAACAGGGGGAAATCGGTGAGCGCGAACGGCCGCCGCATGTCCTCGTGCATCCAGGCCACCGCCGCGGCTTCGGGATCCGCCTCGCCGGTGAGATCCGGATAGCGCACCGGGAGTTCGGTCAGCGGCTCGATCACCTGCCGCGGTTCCCCGTCGATCTCGAAGAAACGCGCCCGGAAGCATTCGGCCTCCTCGGCGAGCCGGTGCAGCGCGGCCTCGAACACCGCGGTGTCCAGCGGTCCCCGGATGTCCAGGTAGTCGGCCATCGCATAGGCGAGCCCACCCCCGGAGAGCTGTTCGTCGAACCAGACATCGGTCTGGGCGGTGGACAGCGGCAGGCCGGCGTCGACGGCGGTCATCACGGCACCTCGGAAAGTGTGTCGGCGGTGAGGGAATCATCGGAATCGAGTACGGGACCGAACGCGTCGGCGACCCACTGGTCCTGGTAGACGGTGTCCAGGTAGCGGTCGCCGAGGTCGGGCGCGATCGCCACGGCGGTGCGGTCGCCGGGTCCGGCGTTGCGCGCCAGCCAGGTCAGCGCCCCGGACAGGACGGTTCCGGTGGAGGCGCCGAACAGGAAACCGTGCCGGACGAGCCGGTGGCAGGCGCGGATCGCGTCCGCCCCTTCGACGTGCACCACATCGTCCACAACGGACCCGTCCAGGACCGGCGGGCGCACGCTCTCGCACAGCCCGGGGATGGCCGGGCCGACGCCGTCCACCGCGACGATCCGGGCCGACGGGCGCGCCTGGCGCAGGTAGCGCGCGCAGCCGGTCAGCGTCCCGGTGGTGCCCATGCCCACGAAGAGCACGTCCAGTTCGGGGAAGGTGCGCAGGATTTCCGGCCCGGTGGTCCGGTAGTGCGCGGCCCAGTTGCCCGGATTCGTGTACTGGTCGAGCCAGACGTAGTCCGCGTGCTCGGCGCACAGCCGCCGCACCAGCCGCAGCCGGGCGCCGAGCAGGCCGTCCCCGGGCCGCGGTTCGGTGACGACGTGCACCTCGGCGCCGTAGTTCTGCATCAACTGCCGGGCGAGCAGGGTGCAGCGGGTGTCGGTGACGCAGACGAACCGGTAACCCCGGCTCGCCGCGACCAGGCTCAGCGCCACGCCGATGTTGCCCGAGGAGCTTTCCACCAGGGTCGCGCCCGGGCGCAGCGCACCGGCCCGTTCCGCCGCGGTCACGATCTCCACCGCGGCCTTCAGCTTGATCGAACCGGCGAAGTTGAACCCTTCGCATTTCAGGTACAGCCGGTGCCCGGCGAGCGCGCGGAGATCGACGTAGAGATCGGAAACGTTGAACTCCTGCGGTGTGGATATCACCCGCACGAAGAACCCCCGTTCGTAGCGGATCGGGCGAACGCCGGAAACGGATCGTCCCGGGCCACCTTTCCGGTGAGCAGCCCGTGGAAGAGGTTGAGCTTCTGCATGTTCCGCGTGCCTTCCATGAACTCCACGCCCCGGGCGTCCCGGACCAGCTTGTCCAGCGGCGGGTGTTCCCAGCGCGCGCGGGGACCGAGGAGGGCGCACGCTTCGACGGTGGCTTCCTCGGCGAGCCAGCACGCAGTGGCCTTGGCGGCCGAGGCGAGGTGCCCGCGACCGGCGTCCGCGTCGACCTCCAGTGCCGCGAGATGGGTCAGGTGGCGAGCGCTTTCGATGCGGCGGCCCAGCCGGTCGAGGCGATCGGAGTCTTCGCGGCCGAACGTCCGCCGGGCGGACACCACGTACTCGTGCGCCGCACCGGCGATGCCCAGCGCGATCGCGGCGACTCCGGGCCGGAGCCGGTTGAACGTCTGCACCGCGGCCCACATTCCGCGCCGGGTGGGCGAAAGGTGGCGCCCCAGCACGCCTTCCCCGGGAATCGCGACCGCGTCGAAGGTCACCGCGCAGATCCGGGCGCCCCGCAGGCCGAGCATGCCCAGCGGTTCGGCCTGGAAGCCCGCGGCCGCGGTGTCCACGAGCACGGCCGTCACGCCGAGCGGGCCCGGCCGGGTGCGGGCGAAGGCCACCCCCAGCCGGGCGCGGGAAGCGTTGCCGACATACCGCTTCCGCCCGGTCAGCACGAAATCGCCACCGGCGCTGATCAGTTCGGTGCGCATCGCACCGGCGTCCGATCCCCGGTCCGGTTCGGTCAGCGCGAAGAACGTCCACGTGGGACGGTCGAGCAGCGTGCCGTAGAACCATTCCTTCTGGTGTGCGTCGCCCAGCAGGTCGACCAGGACACCGGACATCGAGGCGCCCGGCGAGGCGAGCATCAGGCCCGCGTCGCCGCGGGCGAGTTCCTCCAGGACGACCGCCCGTTCCAATGCGGTCATGCCGAAGAACCGGTGGCCGCCGACGCGGACGCCTTCCGCCCCGTACTCCGGGGGGATCAGCATTCCGGCCAGGCAGCGCACCCCGGGCAGGTCCAGCAATCCGGTGACCGCCTCGGGATCGGTGTCCAGTTCGGCGCCCGCCGCGCGGAAGTCCGCGGCCCAGTCGCTCGCCTGGTTCCGCAGGGCCAGCAGCCGGTCGTCGAGCACGGTCGCGCTCATACCCGGTCCCCCGGTGCGCAGGCGGCCAGCAGTTCCGAAACGTCCGCGACCTCACCGGGGCCGCCCGCGAGGTAACCGCTCGCACCGAGCAGCCGCAGCAGCTCACGGTCTACTTCGGACAGTTTCGCGTGCAGGTGCGGCAGCAGGTCCGCGCGCGGAAACGGCGCGTTCGCGACGAGTTCCGCGTGGACTTCGAGCTGCCCGGTCACCGCCTGCGCGATCGAACCCTGGACCAGCTGCCGGCGCAGCAACGTGGTGTCGCCGCTCTCCCGCTCGCCGAGATAGGTCAGGCAGGCGTCCAGCAACCCCTGGGAAAGCCCGAGCCGCAGCCACACCACGGCGGCCCCGCGCCCGGGATCGGCGCGGCCCGCGCCACCCCGCACCAGGACGACCGGGCCGCCGGGCAGGTTCGCCTCGCGCACCACGACCGCACCCGGCGGCAGCGCGGCGCCCGCGGGCAGCACCGCGTGCCCGCCCGGCCCGAACGCCTCGAACCCCAGTTCGGCGAGCGCGGGTGCCAGGCCCTGGTCACGGGCGACGCCGAGGCACCGCTGCCACCGGTCGAGATCCGGCCCCGCGGTCACCGTCATGGTCAGGAAGCCATTTCCGCGGTCACGAAACCGGCCAGCGAGTCGACCGATTCGAAGTGGCTCATCTCCAGGTTGTCGGTGTCGAACTCGACGCCGAGCGTCTCCTCGAGCTGCATCAGCAGTTCCAGCACGCCGGTGGAGTCCAGGCCGACGTCCGCGAGCCGGGTGTCCTCCCGCAGATCGGGCACCTCCTCCTCGAGCACGTTCCCCAGCGCGGTGATGATCCCCGCCACCACTCGTTCCCGGTCGGCGGTTTCCGGCGCGGTTTCCACGGTTTCGGTCATGACAACTCCTTCTTCTCGTGCCGGTTTCCGGCGTTCACGTGGTACGGCCGGCCAGGTCCAGCCGGGCCAGCCCGCGGGCGTCGCGGCGGTCCAGGCCGCGGGAGACGCGCAGCGGATCCCAGTCCTCGGTGCGGGCGGGCAGCAGGTCCGGGTTGCCGAACACCGCTCCCCCGCACACCTCCGGCAGCAGCGAGCGGCCGAGGATCGCCGAGGCGCACGCGGCGCCGCTCGTCGCGACGCCGACGATCCCGCCCGCGTGGTGGATGTTCTGCCCGGCCAGGAACAGCCCGGACACGCCGGTGTGCACATCCGGGCGCTGCCCGACGCGTCCCCAGCTCCGCAGGCCGTAGGCGGTGCCGCCGGTGGACAGCGTGTAGCGTTCCTGGGTCAGCGGGGTCGAGGTCTCCCGGTGGACGATGTGGTCGCGGAACGGTCCGATCGCCGCCTCCGCCAGGTCCAGCATCCGCTCGGTCAGCCGGTCCTTCGCCGCGCGGTAAGCCGGTTCCCGGCGGTACTTGCCGCCGCTCGCGGGGCCTTCGCGCAGGCCCCACGGCGCGTATCCGGGTGGACAGGCGGTCATGATCTGGAAGTTGGTGTGCCCGGGCGGGCAGGCCGATCCCGCGACCGGGTCCTTGACCGACGCGAAGGAGAGGAACGCGAACTCCGGCTCGAGCGAACCGGCCTCCAGGCGTTCGTAGGCCCGGTCGACGTCCTCGGTCGCCCAGTACCAGATGTTCGCGTTGGGCCGTTCGGGCAGTTCGGTGTCCAGGGCGACGTAGCAGACGGCGGTCGGCAGCCGCATCCGCGCGCCCTCGGCCCGGTCCACCACCGGCGCGGGCAGGTTTTCCGCGCCGCCGCACAGTTCCAGCACGGTCCGCCGGTAGTCCGCATTGGACACCACGATCGGCGCGTCGATCATGGCGCCGTCGCTGAGTTCCACCCCGGCCACCCGGTCGCCGTCGATGCGGATGCGCCGCACCCGGGTCTTGGTCCGCAGCGCGCCACCGTGCGACTCCAGCAGTTCCACCAGCGCGGCCGCCACCATCTGGCCGCCGCCCTCGGGGTAGTAGGCGCCCCGCAGGTAGTCGTCGATCATCATGGTGTGCGCGACGACCAGCGTCTGCCCCGGCGCCGAACCGTAGTTCCCGGACTGCGCCGCCAGTACCGTGCGCGCCCGCGGCGACAGTCCACAGTGGTCGAACAGGTGGGCCAGCGTGCGGCGGCTCCACCGCACCATGACCGCGGGCAGCTTGCCACCGGGGGCGGATCGCGTGCTCTCCCGGCAGGTTTCCGCGACGGCCGAGCAGATGTCGACGTACCGGGTGATCCCGTCGGCCTCGTCCGGCAGGGCCCGGCGCAACCGGTCCCCGTACCGCGCCCAGCCGGTGGGCACGTCCACGGTGACGCTGGGCAGCACGATCCGGTCGAAGCCGTCCGGATCCATCGGGTGGAACCGCACCCGGTCGGCGAGCCCCAGTCCACCGAGGATGGACGGCAGCAGGCCGCCCGGCCCGCAATCGCCGAGGTAGTGCACGCCGACGTCGAACTCGTACGCGCGGCGGCGGCGGAAGACGTGGCTGTTGCCGCCGGCCACGTCGTGCTGTTCCAGGACCAGCACCCGCCGGCCGCTCGCGGCGAGGTAACCGGCGCAGACGAGACCGCCGATCCCGGACCCCACCACGATCGCGTCCCACTTGGCGGTCGCATTCGCTGGTATCACAGGGGAAACGCTAGGGCGGGGCGGTGACCTCGGGCTGACCGCGCGCTGACAGCTGGGGGACGGCCGGCCCGAGGCCACCTATTCGGGGGCGAGCGCGATCGCGGACGTCTTGGTGCGCAACGCGAGCCAGGTCGGCACCAAGGTAGCCACGAGCGTCAGAACCGCCCCCAGGGCGAGCACCGCCGGATAGATCCACAGTGGTCCGGCGGGAAGCACGCTGTCGGACACCGCCGCGCTGAACGGAAGCAGCATCGACCCGGCCACGATCGTGCCCAGGACTCCGCCGATCACGGCGACCAGCAGCGCCTCCACCGTGATCATCCGCAGCACCTGCCCTCGAGTGGTGCCGGTGAGCCGTTGCAGCCCGAACTCGCGGCGCCGGTGCGCGGTCGCCATCACCAGCGTGTTGACCACGGAAATCGCCGCGTAGATCAGGATCATGCCGACGACGAGGTAGTTCACCCAGGCGTTGGCCTGCTCCTTGTCCACGTAGGCGGCGGTCAGCGTGTCCCGGTCCGCCACCTTCAGGCCCGGCCGGTCCTGGACCAGTCCGGACAGCGCGGCGCCGAGCCGGGCGGGGCTGGTGCCCGGCGCCGCGGTGACCAGGATCTGGTCGGCCATCCCGGCCGTGGTGTGCGGCGCGAGCGTGCTCGCGGGCAGCAGGGCACTGGAGAAGTCCGGATTGGACCGCAGCGTCGCGACCACCCGGAGCCCCACCACGGCCCCGTCGCCCAGCCGCATGCTGATCTCGTCGCCGACCCCGACCCGCAGCCGTTCCGCCCGGTCGGCGGGCAGGGCGATCGTGTCGCCCCGCAGATCGGCGAGCTGCCCGGCGACCACTTCCGCCTGCCGGGTCTGCGCCGCGGCTTCGGCGGTGACGCCGTGCAGTTCGACGCCGTCCTCGTCCTGGCTGCTGTCCGAAGGTTTCTCGTTGTACCCCTTGCTGGTCACGTACGCCGACGCGCTGCCGACACCGGGCAGCCGCCGCACCTCGTCGACCAGCCCGCGGGTGACGTCCTCGGTCGACGAGGTGACCACGGCGTCGGCGAGCAGGTTGGCGGTGTACGCCCGTTTCGCCGCCTCGACCTGGGTGGTCTGGAAGTACAGCATGAAGATCGCGAGCCCGGTCGCCAGCATGATCGGGGTGACCGCCCCGGACATCGGCAGCCAGCGCGCCCGCGCGTTCAGGGTGGCCAGGTAGCCGCCCAGTCCGGTCACCGCGCGCACCGGGACGCGCAGCAATGCCACCAGCACGCGGGTGATCCCCGGGGCGAACAACGCCACGGCGGTGGCGACCAGGGTGACCGCGGGCCCGGCCGTGCTGGCGGCCAGCGGGCCGTCCATCACGGTGATCGTGAGATACGCGAGCACCGCGCCGCCGATCAGGCTGGACAGCCCGCACCACAACCGGAACGGGGTCAGCCAGCGCTTCGGCTCGGACACCTCCTGCATCGCCTCGACCGGCCGGGTCTGCGCGGCATACCGCGCCGCCACCCAGGCGGCGCCCCAGGCGGACAGCAGGCCGACGATGATCGCCGCGGCGGCGGGCACCCAGCCCTGGTGGAACTTGAGCACCGGTTCGAAGACCCCGAATCCGGCGAGCCTGTCGAACAGCCATTCACCGAGCACCGCGCCGGGGAGGCAGCCGAGGACCGTGGCGAGCACGCCGACGGTCATCGCCTCGCCGGTGATCATGCGGCTGAGCTGTTTCGGGGTGGTGCCGATCGCGCGCAGCAGCGCGACCTCGCGCCGCCGTTGCTGCACCGACAGCCCCAGGGTGCTGGCCACGACGAACATCGCGACCTGGATCGCCAGCCCGCCGAACACCCCGGAGAGGATGATCAGCATCTCGCCGCCCTCGGCGGCCTGCGCGAACTCGGCGAGGCCGCGCTCGTCCCCGGCGAGGGTGACCGCGTGGTGGCCGCGCACCGCGGCGTCGACCCGCTGCCGCAGGTCCGCCGGATCGGCGCCCGGGGCCGGGAGCACGCCGAACGCGTCCACCTGGCCCGGTTTGGTCGCCAGCACGCGGGCATCGGCCGCGGAGAAGAACACCGCGTCGGTGGCCATCGGGCGCCCGGCCGAAGCGATCCCGGCCACCTGGAAGTTCCGCACGCCACCGCGCACCGCGATCGGGAGTTCACTGCCGGGACGGGCGCCGGTGCGGCCCGCGATCGCCTCGTCGAGCACGACCTCCCCGGGCCGTTCCGGCGCCCGGCCTTCGCGCAGCGCGTAGGGCGCCAGTTCGGCGGTGGCCCAGTCGTGCCCGAGCTGCGTGCCGGGAACGGTTCGCCCGCCCTGGTCGCCGGGGATCTCGGCCGGGAACGACACGTCCGGCACCACCTTGGCCACCCCGGGGACCGCGGCGATCGTGTTCGCCAGCCCGGCGTCCAGCCGGACCCGCTCGGCCAGGGTCGCGGTCTCGTGGTACTCGTCCTCGGTCCCGGGGTTCACCGCGGGCAGGTCGTAGGTCTGGTTCCCGGCCACCACCACCGGCGCCGCGGCGAGCCGTTGCGGCGGGATGGCCGTCCGCACCCCGGATTCCATCAGCCCGCCGCAGGCCAGCACCACCGCGGTGCCGATGAACAGCGCGACGAAGGTGGCGATGAACCCGCCCTTGCGGAATCGGAGGGTGCTCAGTGCGAGGCGCAGCATCAGTGCACCATCCCCGGCTCGGCCCAGGCGCCGAGATGGGTCATCCGCTGGGCGACCTCGTCGGCGGACGGCTCGAGCAGCTCGCCGACGACCTGCCCGTCGGCGAGGAACAGCACCCGGTCGGCATAGGACGCGGCGACCGGATCGTGGGTCACCATGACGATCGTCTGGCCCGCGCGGCTCTTCGCTTCGCGCAGCAGCCCGAGCACCTCCCGGGCGGCCCGGGTGTCCAGGGCGCCGGTCGGCTCGTCGGCGAAGATGACCTCCGGCTGGGTGACCAGCGCGCGGGCGATGGCCACCCGCTGCTGCTGGCCGCCGGACAACTCGCCGGGGCGGTGGCGGCGGCGCGGCCCGAGCCCGACCCGGTCGATCACGCTGGTCACCAGGTTCGGGTCCGCGCGCCGCCCGGCCAGCCGCAGCGGCAGGGTGACGTTCTGCAGGACGTCGAGCGCGGGCAGCAGGTTGAAGGCCTGGAAGATGAACCCGATCCGGTCGCGGCGCAGTTTGGTCAGGTCGACCTCGCGCAGCCTGCTCAGTTCCTGTCCGGCCAGGAAGACCTCGCCGGAACTCGGGCGGTCGAGCCCGGCCGCGCAGTGCAGCAGGGTGCTCTTGCCGGAGCCGGACGGTCCCATCACCGCGGTGAAGGTGCCGCGGCCGAAGCCGACCGTCACCCCGTTCAGGGCGACCACCCCGGTGCGTTCCTTGCCATACACCTTCCGCACGGAGTGGAGCCGGACGGCGTCCGGAGCACCTTGGTTGGATGGGTACATCTGCCACTCCCCAGTCGAATATCGGGCCGTCGCGAAAACGATAGGAATTCGGCGGCGTTGTGCCGAGGGTGATAGACCGTCAATCCATACGGGAGCTAGCACTACCGACGATCTTCGCGATTCCGCCCATAATGAACGGCATGACGACCGGTGAGTCGCGTGCCGGAAGCACGCAGAGAACCTGGGCGGCCCTGGGGGGCGTCGCGACCCTGCGCGGGGCCGCGCTCGCCGCGCTGGCCCTGGTCGAGGTCGTGCTCTTCGTGATCCTGGTCAGCGCCGGTTCACTGGTCGGCGTGGGGATCGGCCTGTTCCTGCTGCCGCCGGTCGTGCTGGCCGTGCGCGGACTGGCGAACCTGCAGCGAACCCTGGCCGGCGACTGGTCCGGGGTGCGGATCCCGGTCCCCTATGTGGCCGAACTCGAAGGCGCCCGTCCGTTGCAGCGCTGCCACCGGTTGCTGGGCGACCGGGCCACCTGGCGGGACGCGCTGTGGCTGCTGGTGGATTCGACGGTCGGGCTGGTGCTCACCTTCGCCCCGCTCGCGCTGATGCTGCACGGGCTGCGCGGCATCCTGATGCCGTTCCTGTTGCAGTCCTCACCGGACGACGAATGGCTCGGGAACTGGTACGTGGTGCTGCCGGTGAGCGGTCCGGCCACCGCCTGGGCGGCGCTGGTGCTCGGGGTGGCGCATTTCCCGCTGGCCCTGTGGCTCGCGCCGCGCCTGCTGCGCTGGCACGCGCGGCTGGCCGCCGCCCTGCTCGCCCCCACCGAGAACACCAGGCTCACGCACCGCGTCCAGCACCTGACCGAGACCCGCGACGACGCGGTGGGCAGCCAGGCGGGGGAACTGCGCCGGATCGAACGCAACCTGCACGACGGCGCGCAGGCGCGGCTGGTCGCGATGGGCATGACCCTGGACGCGGCCGTGCGCATCATGGAAAAGCATCCCGAGGCCGCGAAATCCCTGTTGCAGGAGGCGAAAACCAATTCCGCCAGGGCCCTGCAGGAACTGCGCGACCTGGTGCGCGGAATCCAGCCGCCGGTGCTCGTCGACCGCGGGATCGCCGACGCGATCCGCACCCTGGCGATGGAGAACCCGCTGCAGATCGAGACGACGATCGACCTGCCGGGCCGCCCGTCGCCCGCGGTCGAATCGGCCGCCTATTTCACGGTTTCCGAGGTGCTGAACAACGCGGTCAAACATTCCGGCGCGGATTCCGGTTCGATCGAGGTCCGCCACGCCGACGGCCGCCTCCTGATCAACGTCAGCGACTACGGCCGCGGCGGCGCCGATCCGTCCCGGGGAACCGGTCTCCGCGGTATCGAACGCCGCCTCGCGCCCCTGGACGGTTTCATCACGGTGCTGAGCCCCCTGGGCGGGCCGACCATGGTGGCCATTGAAATACCTTGTGACTTTATTACTTGAGGGAAACTGCGCACGACCCGGTCAGTGCTTGAGGTAGGCGAGGACGGCGAGGACCCGGCGGTTGTCGTCTTCCGACTGGGGCAGGCCGAGTTTCGACAGGATGTTGTTGATGTGCTTCGACACGGCCTTCTCGGAAACGAACAACGCGTTCGCGATACTGCTGTTCGACCGGCCTTCGGCCATCAGTTTGAGCACATCCCGTTCCCGCGCGGTCAGCGTGTCCAGCTGCGCGTCCCGCGTGTTGTGGGTCAGCAGCCGGGAAACCACTTCCGGGTCCATCACCGTGCCCCCTTGGGCGACCTGGCGGAGCGCGTCGATGAACTGGTCACCGTCGAACACCCTGTCCTTCAGCAGGTAGCCGATCGACCCGACGCCGTCGGCGAGCAATTCGTTGGCGTACAACCGTTCGACGTACTGGGAGAGCACCAGCACCGGCAGCCCGGGCACCTGGCGCCGGGCCTCGATAGCCGCCCGCAGCCCCTCGTCGGTGAACGACGGGGGCAGCCGGATGTCCACCACGGCGACGTCCGGCCGTTCCCGCACCAGCGCCTCGACCAGTTCCGGCCCGCTGCCCACCGCGGCGGCGATCTCGAACTCGTGTGCCTCCAGTAACCGGACCAAACCGTCGCGGAGCAGGAACTGGTCTTCACCTATGACAACGCGCACGGGAGTTTTCGTCTCTTTCGGCACCGGACTCGGACGAGCCCCATCATAGGACGTCCGGGCCGCCGGCCGGTTCGCGAACGACGCACACGTTCAGGTCGCGGTAGACCGGATCGTAGTCGGCGAGCACCACCGGCCGGGGCGCCCGCGCACCGGCGAGCGGCGCCCAGATCCCGGTGCACGGGAAGCCGTCCGGCACCGCCGCGCCGCCCGGCCACACGATCCCCGGGCCCGCGACGACCGTGGCGGGTTCGGCCGCGTCCCGCAGCAGATCCGCCAGCGCGCCGGGCACCTCCGCGGGCGCGACGCCGGGCACCGTGCCGACCTCCAGCGCGCCGCCGCCCGGTTCCAGCAGCAGGGCCACCGCGGCGTCCCGGACCGGCCGATCCGCCTGGTAGGGCATCTCGCGCTGGTCCATCACCAGCACGAGCACCCGCCGGTAACCGTGCCGCGCCACATACCCCGACGCCACCCGCAACGCGGTGAACGCCGCCGCGACGCCCTGCCCGGACACCGAGAACACCAGCGGCCCGCCGGGCAGCACCGCGGTCAGGTTGACCGGCGTGGACAGCCGGGGGTCGAAGTCCGGGGTGGCGTGCGCGACGATCGCCAGGTCGATCGGCTCTCCGGCGGGCAAGCGCCCGTCGAGCAGGTCGCGCGCCATCGAGATGAACGTGTTCCCGGCGGCGCGTTCGACCAGTTCCCGCCGGTGGCCGACGTCGTGCCCGTTGGTCAGGTCGGCGAAGTAGCGGTGCAGTTCCGGCACGTCGATCCGGCACGACCCCGCGCCGAACTCCCGGCGCAGCACCGCGCCGAGCCGCAACGGGATCGGCGAACGGCGCGCCCGGCGCGGGGCCCCGAGGACGGGAGCCGTGGCTCGGTACATCGCTAGCCGTCCAGCCCGGCCGCGGCCAGCGCGGCGACGTCGTGCAGGTGCTGGCGGCGCAGCAGGTCGGCGGGCCGGTCCCGTTCACTGATCAAATAGGACTGTCCGTTGTAGACAAGGACCTCGGCGGGATAGCCGTGGCTGAGGAAGAGCACCGGCGACGCGGTCGGGCCGTACGCGCCCGAGCGGAACACGCCGAGCAGGTCGCCGGGCCGCACCGGCGGCAGCGCGATCTTCTTGCCCAGCACGTCGTTCGGGGTGCACAGCGGGCCGGTCACGTGCCAGCTCTCGTCGGCCGGTTCGTCGAACCGGTTGAGCAGCCGCATCGGGAAGTCCCGTTTGACGTACGAACCGATGCCGACCGCGGCCATGTGGTGGTTGGTGCCGCCGTCGGTGACCGCGAAGTTCTGGCCGAGCGAGGTCTTCACGTACCGGACGCGGACCACGTAAGTGCCGGACATCGCGGTGAGGAACCGGCCCAGTTCCATCACCAGCCGGGTTTCCGGGTGCCGCGCGGCGAACTCGTCGATCACCGGGTTGAGCCGGGTGGCGAGCAGATCCAGGTCCAGATCGCGTTCCCCGGCGAAATAGGCGATCCCGAGCCCGCCGCCGATGTCCACCAGCTCCAGGTCGAAACCGTGCCGCCGCGCCAGCCGCTCGGCGAGTTCGAAGATCCGCCGGGTGTTCTCCACGATCGGTTCCTCGCTGAGGATGCGGGTGCCCATGTACACCTGCACCCCCATCAGCCGGATGTTCGAGTGCCGCCCGCCCAGCCCGTCCGCGGCGAACAGCTGCTCCTCGTCGATGCCGAACTGGCGCGGTTTGCCACCCATGGTCAGGCCGGAGCCCTTCACCGCGAAGCTCGGGTTCACGCGCAGCGCGACCCGGGCCACCACGCCCTTCGCGCGGGCCAGTTCGTCGAGTTCGTCCAGTTCGCCGAAGGACTCGCAGACGACCGCGTAGATGTCTTCGTCCAGGCACGCGGTCAGCTCGGCGCGGCTCTTGCCGGGACCGAGGAAGATGATGTTCTCCGGCGCGACCCCGGCCCGCTTGGCGGTCAGCAGTTCCGCCATCGACGACACCTCGGCCCGCGCGCCGTGGGCGTGCAGCAGCGCGCAGATCGATACGTTCGGGTTGGACTTCAGGGAGAAGAAGTACTCCAGCTCCGGGTGCAGCCGTTCGCGCAACCCGGTCAGCCGGGTGGCCAGCTCGTTGCCGTCGTAGACGAACGACGGGGTGCCGTAGCGCTCGGCGAGCTCGGTGCTGCCGACCCCGCCGATCTCGAATTCAGCGCTCATGTTCGTTCTCCTAGTGTTGGAAGACCATCGCGGAAAAGGTCGAACCGAGCCCGACCGAGATCATCAGGTACTTCTCCCCCGGATTCAGCAGGCCGAGTCCGGTCACCGTGCGGTAGTTGAGGAACGGGTCCGCGCAGAAGCAGTGCCCGGTCGAGGCCACGTTGCCGAGGAAGATCCGGTCGCGCGGCACCCCGAGCGCGCTGCCCGCGCGGATCCACGACACCCGGTTCACGTTGTGCGGCAACACCAGTGCCAGATCGGCAGTGCGCAACCCCGCGGCGGCCACCGCCTCGCCGACGACCTCGGCGAGCGCTTCGGGGTAGATCCGCCGGAACTCGTCCGCCTGCTCGTCGGACATGATGACCTCGCCGCCGGGCCCGCCGAGTGTGGTGGTGGCGTAGCCGAGCATCCGGTCGCGGTCGCCGCCCGGCCCCACCAGCACCGCGGCCGTGCCCTCGCCCATCACCGCGACGTCCGGGATGATCTGCGCGGTGTGGGTGAAGGCCTTCTCCCCGGTCAGGATCAGGGCCAGCGCGTCGGGATCCCCGTCCTCGGCGAGCAGCGTGCCGCACAGGTCCACCGCGAGCAGCCCGGAGGCGCACGCGTGGTCGGTGAGGTTGAACGTGATCGC
The DNA here is from genome assembly GCF_009765355.1 of Amycolatopsis anabasis. Taxonomy (GTDB): domain Bacteria; phylum Actinomycetota; class Actinomycetes; order Mycobacteriales; family Pseudonocardiaceae; genus Amycolatopsis; species Amycolatopsis anabasis. The sequence continues at coordinate 14,945 of NZ_VTHK01000105.1, forward strand.
GTGGTGCAGGCCCAGCGCGTCGCGCACCTCGAGCATCGGGTTGACCGGATACGGCGACGCGGCGGGCATGGTCTTCGCGCGGACCACGTACCGGATCCGGTCCTCCTGCCCGGCGAAGGAGTCCAGTTTGCCCACCGCCGCCAGGAGCATCTCCGCCTCGGACTCCGGCGATCGGCAGACCTCGGACAATCCGTAGATCCGGTGCAACCGGCGCAGCTGCGCGTCGGTCAGCCCGAGTTCGCCCTGGAGCGAGGCGATCGGCACGGTGGCGGGCAGGTAACTGGATACGGCGACCAGTGAGGTCATCGGAACCGGGGCTCCACGGTCGGTCCTCCTTGGACGAACGGCGAACGGGATTCGCCCAGCGTCGCGGCCACCGCTGACGCCCTGCTGACCGGCGGCTGACCTGCCGCGGGAGTCAGAACCGGTAGCGGAGGATGCGCGCGCCCTGCCGCGACAGCCAGGTGCCGCGGGCCACCGGTTCCCGCGGATCGTCGAAGCCCTGGGCGCCGGTGATGCCGAGGGCCTTGATCGCGGGGTGGTACTTCATCGACCGCGCCGCGAGCCGGGTGTAGCCGTTGAGCGCGAACTCCCCGGCGGGAAAGTGCCCGGTGAGGCGGCGGATCAGGGCCTGGAACGCGGTACCGGCCACCTCGGGGAGGGACTGCCCGCGCTGCTGTGGCGAACCCAGTACAACTTCGCCCTCAACCCCTTCGACAAAAA
>NZ_VTHK01000106.1 GCF_009765355.1 Amycolatopsis anabasis
CGGTCTAGTGGGTGCTTTGTCGGAGTGGGGCGCCCACGGCGTGCAGATGGCGCAGGACCCAAGCATAGGACTGGGTGAGTCCGCATTGGGCGTAGTCGATGCCGTGCCGGGTGCAGAAGTCGTGCACAAGAACTTGGGCGCGGCGCAGGTTGGGACGCGGCATGCTGGGGAACAGGTGGTGCTCGATCTGGTAGTTCAGGCCCCCGAGCAGGAAGTCCACCCACCGGCCGCCGGTGACGTTGCGGGAGGTGAGTACCTGTTTGCGCAGGTAGTCCAGTTTCTCGTTCTTGGCCAGGACGGGCATGCCCTTGTGGTTGGGGGCGAAGGAGCAACCGAGGTACACGCCCATCAGCCCCTGGTGCACGGCGATGAACAGCACCGCCTTGAGCGGGGACAGCACCAGGAACACCGCGACCAGATAGCCGAGAAGATGGACGGTCAGCAGCACCGCCTCCGACCTGGCGGATTTGACCTCGCCGCGCAGGACGGCCTGCACGCTGGCGATGCGCAGCATCACCGCCTCCACCAGCAGCAGCGGGAAGAACAGGAACGCCTGGTATTTGGCCACCCACCGGAACACCCCGCGTTTGCGGCGTGCCTGGTCGCGGCTGAACGCGAGCGCGGGAATGTCGATGTCGGGGTCGTCGTCTTCGTGATTGGGGTTGGCGTGGTGCCGATTGTGCTTACCGACCCACCACCGGTAGCTGATCCCGGTGAGGGCGCCGTGCGCGCGCCCGACGACATCGTTGCGCCACCGGGACCGGAAGATCTGCCGATGGCCCGCGTCGTGGCCGATGAACGCGAACTGGGTGAGCACCACGGCGAAGAACACCGCGGTGAGCAACTGCCACCAGGAGTCGCCGAGCAGTACGAACGCGACACCGCCCGCGCCGAACAGCAGGATGTTGACCGCGATCCGCAGCGTGTAATACCCGTAGCGCCGCTGGAGCAGCCCGACCCGTTTGACCTGCCGGGACAGTTCCGCGAAATCGCTGGCACGGCCTGTGGCGGCGGGCCGCACTGAGATGTCAGGTGTGGTCATGGGGTCGATCCTCACGATCAGCAAACTTGCCTCGCTCCACGTGAATGCCCGTGGTCGGTACGGGCTGCCCACCGTGCAGCCCGTCCAGCAGCCAGCCGAGCTCGTCGGCGTCGATCAGCCCGGCATCGGCGGCGCGGATCCACGCCACCGCCGCACGGCGCTCGAACGCGCTCCTCCCTCGGCCTCTGCCAGCGGGCAGGGTGTGGCTTGTCATCGGTCACCTCCGGAAAAGGTCTCACCTTCGGCTACCCGACGAGAAACCAGCAAAACCCCACGTCAGCGCGATCGAGAAACCCGACTACGCCGATTGGCCCACCACGTCCGTCGCAGGCGTAGAATTGACGGTGTCGGGAGCATCTCGTATGCGGTGGTCAAGCCCGTGTCGTCCTCGACATCGAGTTCGGCCCGCTAGTTGGGGCACGAGATTCGGATCATCGAAGATCGCCGACTTCACCGGGCGAATATGAGACAGTCGCACCCTAGAGATGCCCTTTCGTCCGGAACAGATCGAGCCTTCAGCAAATCCGATCCTCCCAGCACGCCAGGGCATTCTCGCCCTACGACTCACCCCAACCCCCCTCCCGCCGGTGGATCCGGCCCAGAGTCAGTGGTTGTGGCCGCGAGCTCGCTTGTCGATCAGGCCGCCGGAAAACCACGACCGTCTCGAGGGCGGAGAAGGCTGCCCACCAGGGCGCACTATAGGGAAATCACTGACCGGTAGGTTTGGGCGAGAATCTCACGCGTGATTCCGGCTTTCGTCTTTGCGCACGGCAACTCCCGTACCTGGGCGCACCTGCAGCGTGACCTGGTGCTGCTCAGCCACTGCACGCTCGCCGTCGACGTGCCGGGATACGGCGCCACTGGCTTCACAGCGTCTAATCAAGCGCCTGAGGACCTCATGGCCTTCGCCGCCGCGCCGTCGACGCTGGCCGGCGTCGTGCGTCACTTGTGCGAGCACGGGCCGGTGGTCCTGGTTGGAGTCAGCAGGGGCGGGGTGGTACTGAACGGAGTCGGCAAAGCGGTTCCTGACCTTCTCGACCGGATCGTGTACATCTCCGCCTGGTGCTGTGTGGACAGGACAGTCAGCGACACCCTGCCCTCGTGGTCGGTGCCCCTGCGGCACTCGGGTGTCCCGCAGCTGAACTGGCGCACTGCGGATCCCGGCCTGCTCGCCACACTGAAGAGAGCACTGCGCGCCGAGGGCGCCGACCGGCAGTTTCTCACGTTGCTCAACACGCTGGAGCTCGACGAGTTTCGGCGAGCCCGCGAGTCCTGTCCGGCGCCGACGCCCGGAAGCGGTCCCGGTACGAGGGCAGCCAGCGTGAGGCGTTGTCATGTCTGAGGACGGGCTGGCATTCAAGGGCTTGGAACGCGATGCGTTTCCGCGGCTCGTCGTGGACAAAACGATCGAATCCCCGATTGTGGCGCGGGATTCCAGGTTCCACGAGGTTTTTCGGCCGCCACCGCGCGAAACGCCCGAACGGGAAGCCCTGCTCCGCGAGACGCCGCGCGCGATGCGGGGTTCCCCAGGCGAAACACCACCGATCTTCGTCGAGGACCCTCCGCTCACCGAGCCGCCGATCATCCCGATCCCCGACGAGACCACCGCGCCACAGCCCGGCCGGATAGAGGGGACGCATCGGCTCTATTTGAACTGCCCGGTCGCGCCGGGCCAAACCGTGACCGAGGAGACCGTCTTCGAAAGCCCTCCCGGCGACGTGCGCTACGCCCTGCCGCGCTACGCGCTGGCGACCGACCGGATCGGCGCGGTGGACGAACCGCGCATCGTGATCGTCGACCGCGGGGGCGTCGACACGCTGGTGCTGACCCTGGTCGAGACGCCGGGACCGGCGTCGGCGCCCGGCGTTCAGGAGATGCCGCACGTCCTCGCGGTCACCCTCCGGCTGAATCTGCCCGTGCTCGGCGGCGGCACGATGGTGCAGGAACACCGGTTCCCCGTCGTGCTGCTGGACGAAGCGCAGACCACGATCACCGCCGAACTGCCGCTGGCCGCTCCGGGGCTGCGCCAGCAACTGCTCGCCGCGATGGGTTCGCTCGAAGCGGCTTTCACCCTGATAGTCGGGCGAGGGATCACCGTCGGCATGCCGACCGGCCAGGTGATCAACGGGCCGGAGGGGCTCATTCACTTGTACCGCGAGTACTCGTTTCTGCTGGACTGGATCGTGCTGCCCGCCCCGCTGGTGCTGTCCGATCAGCAGCGCGCCCGGCTGGGCGGTGGTGGCGAGGTGCAGCCGGTGCGCCGGGTGCGTGTCGACTCCGCGGGCCGCAGCCACGCTTACTGGCAGGACGCCGTGCGCCCCGAACTCTTCTACTTCGCCCCCGACCGCTTCCTGCTTGCCCGATCGGGCGAAGGGGCACACCGGCCGCTGCTGCGAGTCAGCGCGGCCAACGCCACGAGCGAGGCCGACCTGGCGGCTGTGCTCGAGTTCGCCGCCCATCCGGTGGTCGAAAACGCGCGGCTGATGGACGCTCTGCCGAAGCTGGAAGAGGAAACGAAGGCACGCGGTGGCACCGGTCCGGTGCGGCTGGAGCGGCTGCAGGAGGCCCAGTCGATCCTACGGCTCGCGCTGCCGCGCAACGGCGCGCCGTCGGAGACCATGACCGAGCGGCCGGACACCGAGATCGACCTGGAACGCGGCATCGTGCACGCCGAGCGGCTGCGGCTGGAGGACTTCCGGCTCGTCTACGACGCGTTGTTCGGCGCCTCGTTCAGCGTGCTGCGCGGCGAGGTCCGGGTGGGCGCGAACGGCCCGGCCCCCGAGGACATCCCGCTCGAACTCCGGCTCGACCGCACCACGGGCGACCTCCTTTCGCTGCAACCCAAGCCGATCACCGGGGTGTCCGTCGAGGCGCGGCTGACCAATCCGATCGAAAGCCCGGTCCAGGTCGGCGCATTACGAGCGGGCGCAGTGATCGAACCTCCGCCGCATTCGGGCCCCACCACGCAGACGGTCGTGTCACCGCGAGCGGGCTGGGTTCCGCTGACCATCACCGGCCTGCCCGCGAGTGGCGGCCTCGCACCGGGTGCGGGGTGCGACCTGGTGCTCACCCCAGACGGGCTGCCCGGCCCTGTCCAGGGTGTCGTGCTGGACCAGAGCGGGCTTGTCGTCGAGCCGGACCGGGCAAAGATCTGGGAGCTGGTGTTCGATCGCAGCACCGACGGACGGCTGACCCGGGAGGTGCGGGCCGAGGCCGTGCCGGAAATGTTCACCGGTCCTGGTGATCGGGTGAACGCTTTCGTACTGACCGTCGAGAACGGCGGCAGCGCGAGCCTCACCGCGACCACGCTGGCCGCCCTCACGTACGTCCGGGTACCGGTGCAACCGCTGCTCACCGGCAGCCCACTGCCCCCCGTGCGCTACCGCACCGAGACGCACTGGGCGTCCGGCGGCATCGGCACCAGCGCGTGGCGGGAAACCGACGCCACGATCCTGTTCCCGGTCCGGACGCCCCCGGCCTGAGAGGCGCGCCATGCTGGAACGACTTCCCGACCTCGCCGCCCCGGTCACCCTGGCCACCGGTCCGGCCTACCGCGTCTTCAACCGCACCGGCGAGGTCGTGGCGCTCCCCCAACGACTGCTGCTCGACCGGCAGCCCGATGGCAGGCCGGTGCTGCTGGTGACCCTGGTGCGCGGCAGCGGATCGCCCGGCGCGACGGGCGGCAGGCTGGATCTCGGCCTGGTCGTGCACACCGATTTCGAGGCGGTGAGCGGCGAACTGATCGACAGGGACGAACACGCGCGGTTACTCGATCTTGAGGTCGACGGCGGTGTGCTGCGGGTGACGGGACCGGAGGACTTCGAGGCCACCACGGTCGCGGGCCCCGAACTGCTGGCGCGTGCGAACCTCGGCACCGAACTGGGGCCGGTCGCCGCGGCGCTGGCCAAACGGCTCACCCAGGAGGGCCTGCCGCCGGTCGACGCCACGCTGCGGCTGCGGGTACGCGCGGTGTCGCCCCGCCATCCGGCGGCCTACACGTTCGATCCGCGGGTGGTGGCGACCGACCTTGCGAAACGACTCGGCGCAGGTGCGACCGTCACGGTCGCCGGGCTTGCCCAGACGATCGAAGAGGTCGTGCCGGGGGCGCGGGATGCGGCCGATCCGGCGGGGCGGGGGCACGCGCTGGCCCTGCGGCTGCTGGACCTGCTCAGTGAACCGGCGCCATCGGTGGAACCGGCGCACCGGCTACGGCCGCCCACCGAGGTGCCGCGGGGCGAGATCCGCGTAGACCTCGCCGAACCCGGTGCGGTCGCGATCGATGTGGTGGTGCGCCTCGATCTCGGGGCCGCGGCGGCCGCCATCGTGGCGGCGGATCCGGGCACGCTCGTCCGGCAGATCGACCTCCCGGCGTTCCCGACCGGACGCACCCCCGTGTCGGTGGCGGCGAACCTCGTCACGCCCGTGGCCGGGATGGCACGGCTGCTGGCGGACGTGCGTGTCCCGGCCCGCCCGCCGGTGCGCCCGCAACCCGTCTCGGCGAGTACCGAACTGCCCGCTCCCGGCCACACCGGCGAGATGGTGCTGGCCCTCGCGCCGGGCGAGACGCTGGACGGTGAGTGCCGGCTCCGCGCGCTGCTCGACACCGGCGACGGTCCGGAGGAACTCCCCGGGCCCTGGCGCCGGGTCACCTCGGACCGCGTGCTGCTGGGCCCGGACGCGTTCGGACTGCCGATGACCGTGGTGCGCTGCTCCACCGGGCTGACGGCACTGGCCACTGTGGACATTCTCGCGGCGAACGGGCACCAGCTCGGGACGCTGGACGCGGCCCGCCCGGTCGCGGCCGTTCCGGTACCGGCTCCGGACGCGCGGCCCCGGTTGCTGCTGCGCCCGCACGGTCCGGGCAAACCGATCGAGGTCGAGCTTCCCGCGCGCACCCGGATCGATCTGGATCCGGCCACCCTGCCGGGTTTCGGTTCGCACCAAGCGACTTTCGAACTAGGCGGATCGGCAGGGCGAACGGTGGTGCGGTGGCGTCCGGAGGGCACCGACGAGTCGGTGGCGCGTGAGGTGGTGCTCGATCCGAGCGCCCCGAGGGTCCGGCTGCGGTGGGTGGCCACCTCGCCGTTCCAGCCCGGCCTGCTGTGGCGTATCGACACCCCGGGCAGCCCGTGGTCCGAGCCGGTCGGCCCCGCCGACGAACTGGTGATCACTGTCGCCGGTGCACCCATCGAGATCGACGGGTGCCAATTGCGGCCCGACCGCGGCCAGCCGGGGGTGTGGACGTACCTGCCGCCCGGCCCGTTCGTCGAACGCGAGCCGTCCGGCAAGCCCACACTATCCATTGTGGAGGCCGGGGAGGTGGCCTTCCTGCAGCTCACCACGAGGCTCGACCTGCCGGAGGACGCGCGGCTGCGGCTCACCGAGCGGCTGCGTCAGCACCTCGAGCGCGCGGACGCGGAGGCACGGGCCGCGGCGGTCGTCGTCGAGACGGTCGCGCTGCAGATCGCCGGGGAGGAGGGGGGGTGGGCCACGATCGCCTCAGGCGGCAGCTCCGGCCTGCCACCGTGGACCACCGCGCTGTCCGTCTCGCTCAGCGCCACCCAGCTGGCGGCCCTCAAAGCCGCGATCGGCGGCCGCATCGGACTGGTCCGTTTGCACACCCGGTTCGCCGCCCCCGTCGAGCACCAACCGTCGATGACGCAGATCGCCACCGCGGAGGTCAGGTACGTCAGCGATCAGGGGCCCGCCGAGGGCGTATCGCTCGCGGTCACGGGCACCACGCCCACGGCCGCACCGGCGCCGCGGGTCGTCGAACAGGCAAACGACCTCGCCGATCTCATCAATCCCGGCTGAACCAGGAGGAACCAAGGATGCTGCAGATACTGGGCGCGGTCGACACCCCGGCCGCCACCGCCTACCCCGACGACAACGACGCGCTGCAGTTCTACGTGCTGCCGAAGGTGCCGCTGATGCGCCGCGACAGCAACGGCAAGCCCGTCTTCAAGTTCGTCCAGTACCGCTCGCTGCGGCCGCTGCCCAGCGGTAGGAACGGTGCCGCACTCGTCTTCATGGACATCGAAATGGCCCTGACGGCCGCCGACGAGCAGGCGTTGCGACAGAAGCTGGCGGACCACCTCAACGCCCGGGGCGGCGGCTCGGTCACCCCCGAGGCCATCGTGCTGTCGAAGCCGCAGATCACCAAGGCCTCGGTGACGCTCGACGTGCTCTCCGGCAGTGGCGATCTCGTACAGCGGGTCAACCACGGCGGGGTGCCCTCGATGTACGGCAACAACGTCGTGGCGTTCTCCGCCGAACTCACCGAATTCGGCGCGCCGGTCTTCGCCGCCGCGATGAAGAGCGAGGGTGCGGGCGGAGTGCGGGCGGAGTACGCGTTTCAGTTCAACGGCCGGATGCCCCCGGTCACCGCGGTCGGCACCTGGTACGCCAGCAAGTTCTACAGCTTCGTACAGGAGGTCGACTTCGAGGAGAACTTCTGGTCCGAGGACGACTTCAGCGAGAAGGTCAACGAGATCTTCGTGAACTCCGAGTCGCGGAAGGTCACGGTCGACCCCGGCGGCCTGCCCAACACGGATCCGGCGGTCGCGGCGATGCTGAAGACCGTCGAGGACTCGGTGACCCGCCAGCTCGACGAGGCCGTCCAGCGCAACCTGCTGGAGGCGATCCCGCCGGAGAGCCGGGACTTCTCCAAGATCCGGGACGAGGACTTCGAGAACATCCGTCGCGAGGTCACCGTCAACAAGATCGCGGACGTGCGGATCGAGCACACCCAGAAACAGATCGTGCCAGTGGACGTGCGGCCGCAGGCGAACATGCCGTCGCTGGTCAGCCAGGGCTTCAAATGGGAGGACTTCGCGATCACCGCGGACGTCGACGACCCGTTCTACCGGCAGTTCAACCTCGCCATACAGGTCAACGCGGAGTTCGAGAAGCTGCCGATCTTCAGCGTGGACGTCTCGATCGACTATCCGCCCGCCACCGCCAAGCACGGCATCAAGACCTTCTCCTTCAAGAAGGCCGACGACATCGGCAGGTTCGACTCGTTCATGGACAGCGGAGGCACTGCCTTCAAGTACAAGTACACCGTTTTCTACACCGGCGAGAGCCGGACCTTCGAATCCGAGTGGCAGGACCACGACGGTACCGATCTGAAGATCAACATCGATGACCTCGGCCTGTGGCTGGTGGACGTCGAGGTCGGCGATATGAACTGGGACCAGGTTTCCCGCGCCGTGCTCACCCTGGAACACCCCGAGGTGAGCCCCGGTGTCCCGCCGGTGACCCGGTTCCAGATCGACAGCACCACGAAGGTATTGCAGGTCAAGGAACTGCTCATGGAGCCGGCGAAACCGTACGGCGGCTCGGTGAAGTTCTTCATGAAGGACGGCCGGGAGTTCGTCCGGCAACTGGCCGATCTCAAGGGCCAGCGGTTCTATGTGGACGATCCGTTCTCGGTCACCAACGAGGTGCTGCTGCGCACCCGCGGCGACTTCGAGAAGATCATCGACACGATCTTCCTCGACCTCACCTACACCGACGACGTCAACGGCTACGAGCAGACGCATTCCATCGCGCTGTCCAAGGCACTGCGCTTCGACAGCTGGAAGTTCCCGGTGATCGACCCGCGAGTGGGCAAGGTGACCTATCGGACGGTGACCACGTTCCACGACGGCACCTCGGCCGAAAGCGGCGAGAAGACGCTCGAGGGCAGGACGCTGGTGCTCGGCGTGGAGTCGGCGGTGCTCGAGGTGACCCTGGTGCCCGACCTCATTCCGTGGGATCTGGTGAAACTGGCGAAGGTCGACCTGCGCTACGTCGACGAGGCCAACCACATCGACGAACTGGAAAGCACCACGTTCCGCGCGGGCGCGACCGAGGCGACGGTGTCCTTCCCGATCCGTGACCGGACCAAGACCAGCTACGAGTGGACCGAAACGTTCTTCATGACCGACGGGACGAAGCGCACTGCCACCTCCGCCGGGCGGGTCAAGGACGAGAAGCTGATCATCGAACTGCCGGCGGCCTGAGTCGGACGAGAAGGGGCCTGCCGTGCTGTCCGAGAAGCCACCGTTCTACCTCATCGACGGGGTCTCCATCCTGCCCGACCACGCCGATCCGCTGCAGTTCTACTACCAACCGCTGTCCCCGCGGTTCGTCACGCGGACCGAGGGCGCGCTGGAGATCCCGCAGTTGCTGTTGCTGGAGTACCGGTCGGCCGGGCCGTCCGGCGGGTTCCTCAACTTCGACGTGCACCTCGGGCTGTCGCCCGAGCGAACGCGCGATCTCGAGGACCAGCTGGCCGATCTGGCGCGGCTGCGGCAGCGACCACGGCTGTCGCCGGTGCCCGTCGTGGGTGGGTCCGTCACGTTGACGTTGCTCGGGCGGCAAAGCGGGGAGCAGCCGGGCGGTGATCTGGTGCGCGCCATCCGGCATTCCGCGAAACCCTCACTGTACGGCGACAACCGCGCGGCCTTCTCGGTCGAGCTCGACGAACGAGGGGTGACGATCCTGCGCCAGGCGATGCTCGGCGAGCTGTCCCCGATCGGGGTCACCTACAGCCTGGACTACCTCGCACTGCGTCCCGCCTATCACGTCAAGCTGCGGATCGACTGGAACCGCACGCAGGACATCATGGACGAGACCTTCGGCCACGAGGGGTTGTTCACCGACGTCCAGATCCAGGACGTCGTGGAACGGCTGGAAGAGGAACGCGCGATCGTCTTCGACACCGACACCTTCGTACCCGAGGACGAGGAGAGTTCGGTGATCGAACGCCGGAACGCCGCGGTGGCCCGGGTCCGGGACATGATCACCGACGCGTTCTTCACCAGCTCGATCGATCCGCTGCGGGCGGCCCCGGACGGCTGGGACAAGACCCGCGAGGTGATCAAGTCCTTCTCACCGCAGCGGGTCAGCCCGGCAGGCGTGTTCTCGTACCAGAAGACGCACTACTCGCGCGTCGATCGCAAGCGACTGGACGTGGACCTGTCCGAGCGGGTGACCATCGCCCGGACGATCTATCCGCAGGGCCACCTCACCGGGCTGTTCCGCGCGCTGCAGGCGGGCCTGGACCTCGAACGCCTGGTGCTCCAGGTGAACGCGGACTCGGATTTCTTCAAGCGCCGCAAGTTGAAACTCATTTCGCGCGCCGATTTCACCCGCGATCCGGTGCGTTCGGTGACGGTGGCCCTCACCTACGGCACGAACCCGACCAAGTCCGTGCTGCTCGACGCCGCCCGCCCCGAGCTGGAAGTCGAATGGCCGTCGGTACTGGACGGCGGACGGATGGTGTGGCCGGTCAAGGTGCAGTTCACCGTCGACCTGCTGCCCGGCCCGGCCGGTGAACGCCCGGCCCGATTGCTGTCGAAGCCGGTCGACGTGCTCGGCGAGGAGCACGAGATCCAGCCCCGGGACTTGTTCGCCGAGGAATCGATCCCGATCCTGACATTGCCGAAGTTCCCGTTCGACCGGTATCCGCGAGTCGACGTCCGGCTGCGCTACGAGGACCCTGCCGGCGGGATCCGCCAGGACGACGTCGTGCGGCTGTCCGCGGGCACCGCGAACGCAGAGTGGAAACGCTTCCTGGTGGGCGCCCCTGCGGGCCCGGTCATCGCGTCGATCAGCTACCACGGGGCGGACGGCCGGGTGCATGAGACCGCGCCCGCCCCCGCGGACAAGGGACAGGTCGACGTGCCGGATCCCTTCCCGGACCGGCTGGTGGTCAAGATCGTCGAGGCACTGTCCGACCAGGTCGAGCGCGCCTTCGTGGACCTGGTCTTCGACGATCGCGACCACGCGCAAAAGGTGGAGCAAACCGTCGAGGTCGTGCCCGGCCAGAGCCCGGAGTCGTTCGTGGTGGACCGCGTCGACCCGACCGCCGACCAGATTCGCTACCGGATCGTCGTGCTGCGCAACGACACCACACTGTTCGAGGGCCCGTGGTCAAGCACGCTGGCCAAGCGCATCTTCGTGCGTGACGACCTGCGCGGGCATCGGGCGGTGAAGCTGCACGCACCCGCGGATTTCGAGACCGAGGGGTTGCGGTTCATCCGGATCGAGGCACGGGCGAACGACGAACTGGCCGGGATCTCGGTCGAGGACCGGTTCGACTTCACCGCCCCGGGTTCCAGCCACACCTTCGAATTCGATTTCGTCGACCCCAGCAAGGACGCCTACGAGTTGCGCGTCTTCCGGGCGTACCGCAACGGCATGTCCGTCCAGGAGGAGTGGACGCGGTTCGACGTGGACACCCTGACCATACCCGCCACCACCGCCTGATCACTGGGAGCCGGCCATGATGCAACTCGGCAACACGTTCGAAGTGGACGGTGTGACGGTCTTTTCGGATCACGCGGACCCGGCCCAGTTCTGGTACCTGGCGACGCGGGTGGCGCTGGGCCGGAACCAGGACGGCAGCCCGGCATTCAGCATGATCAAGTACAAGCCCGCGGTGGCGGATGCCGGGGTGACCGGCGGCGGGTTCCTGATGTTCCAGTCGGTGATCACGCTGCCCCCGGCCACCCGAGGCAAGATCATGTCCCGGCTGTCCGCGCGGGTGCCGGGCGGCCGGCCGACGCTGTCGCCCGCACCGGTGGAGGGCGGCACGGTGCGGTGCCTTGCGCTGAACCTGGAAGGTGGGGGCGGCACCACCGCCCCTTCGCCGCCGCCCGGCGCGTTCAACGCGGTCACCAAGATCCTGGGCGCCACCCGGCCGTCCATGGTCGGGGAGCAGACGGCCGCGTTCTCCCTGGTGCTCGACGAGGCGGGCGCGACGATCCTGCAGCGGGCGTTCGAACAGGCCGCCACCCCGCTGGGCGTGATCTACGAATTCGAGTACGGAGTGCTCACCCCGGACATGCGCGTCGAGATCACCGCGGACTTCGAGCGCATCTACACGCATTTCTCGGCGGGGGTCGAAGCACAGCTGTACTGGGTGCGCGCCGGTATCGACGCGGGGTTCGAGAAGCTCGTGCAGGACGGCGCGATCACCATCAAGGTGACCGATTTCAGCGGCTCGGCGGATGCCGCCGAGAAGGAGAAGTGGGCGCTGGAATTCTTCAAGAACGACCTGCTGAAGCGATGGTTCGAGCCGTCCCTCGATCTCGGGAAGCTGCAGGGCCCCGCGCAGCCCGAGGGCCTCGACGCGATCCTGGAACGGCTGAAGAAACTGCGCGGCGACAAAGCGCCTCCCGGCGGGGGCGGCACGACTCCCCCAGCCACCACCCCGCCGACGCCGGGCGAACTGCCGAAGGCCACCCTGACGATCGACCAGACCTCGCCCAGCCCGTTGCCGCCCGGCGTCGGCCTGAGCATGACCCCCTCCGCCTCGGGCACCACGGAAACCCTTGTCGTACAAGGACCTTCTGGTGCGGTCGTCACCGTGGACGGTCAGCCGAAGACGCTCGACGCCGCGGGCAGGCTCAGCGTCGAGATCGCGGCCGCGAGCACGCATCCGGTAACCGTGGACTGGCCCGCGTCACCGCCGGTGGACGAGACGTTCAAGCTGTTCTTCACCTACGACCAGCCCAAAGAGCAGGGGTTCTCCCCCACGCCGAGCAACCCGGTCTACAACTCGTACCTGCTCGGCAATCCGACTCCACCGGACACACGCTTCTCGCAGAGCACCGCGCCCGGCCAGTCCCAGCCGCAGGGAGCCGCCGCGCTGCGGGACTGGCTGGACAACCGGCTGGTCGCGCCGAAGAACGTCACCGTCACCGCGCATGCCAGCTTCGAGGGCGATGCCAGCGCGGCGAAGGCGGATTTCAACCTGAGGCTGACCCGGCGGCGGCTGGGGGTCGCCACCGGGATCATCGCCAGCCGCGCGACCGTCGCCTCGGCGCAGCCGCTCGGGTTCACCCGCGCACAAGGCGCGGGACGCGTCGGCGATCAGGACGACCGGGTCGTGGAGGTAACCGGCAAGGTACCCGGCGCCAACCCCGCGCTGTCCGTCCGCGCCACGGTGGCGCGCGCGGCCCAGCCCGGCACCACGGATCCGCCCGACCCGCCCACCGGCGAGCAACCACCAGGCGAAGGTGGCGGTCTCACCCCGGCGCTGTTGTCGTTCAAGCTCAAGTTCATCCGGCAGGAGGAACGCAAAACACTCAAGCTCGTCTACGACCGCAGGGCCGTGGTCAAGCGCAGCTACGCGCCGCAGGGGTTCATCGGCCTGCTGCTCGACGAACTGCCGGACAAGGATCGGCATTTCGTGCTCGTCGACCTGTTCGACCCGTTCTTCCAGAAACTCGCGGTCGACGTCGCCACGCCCACCGAGTTCGCCGACATCGGGCTGTTCTCCAGCGATGTGGCCATCGACTACGGCGATCCCGCCGATCCGCGAAACCACCGGCACGCCGAGTTCCGGCTCACCGAGGCCGATCGTGGGCCGAAGAGATTCGAGACCTTCCTCAACGAGACGTTCGACCTCGGTTTCCGGGTCGGGCTGCAACACCACTTCGACGCGAGTTCCGGCTGGGTCGGCGAGCGGTTGAGCTACGAACTGCCGCCGAGGGCCAGCACCGACCGCACCCTCAAGGTCGATCCCGCGGATGATCTCGGGTTCCTACGGCTGGAGATCTTCCCGAACCGGATCGACCGCGGCATCGTCTCGGCCATCGACGTGCGGCTCGACTATGACGACGGAGACGGCTTCCAGCGCACCGACACATTCCGCGTGCTGCCCGATTCTCCCGCGCAGCATTGGAAACTGCGTCTCACCCACCCCGAGCAGCGCGGCTGGACCGCGACGTTCACCCACCATCTGACGAACGGATCGGTCCGGCACACCGGGCCGGTGGCCGGCACCGCGTCGTTCCTCGCCGTGGACGACCCGTTCACCGATTCGCTGGACATCGTTGCCGTCCCGCTGTTCACACCCGGCACCGTCCGGCAAGCGTTCCTTGACGTCAACTACACCGACGACGGCAATGCCTACCGGCGCATCGAGCGGCTGGAGATCGACGGAGACGCGACCGAACCGCTGCCCCTGCGAATCGCGTTATTGGACGGTAGGCAGCGCACTTTCACACACCGCATCACGATCGTCGGAGCGGATGGCGCGATGGTGCAACGCGCCCCGGTGACAGGGGAAGAGACGCTCATCGGAATCGGGCTGTGATCGCGTTGCGTCCGGCCGCGCAGCGACTGTACGGCGAACTCTGGCCGGGCAGCGCGTTCCCGGCAGCCCTGACGGCAGCGCTGGACCGGCTGGAACGCAGCGCATGGCCGGAAATCGTCGCCACCTGGAGCCTGCTCACCCCGTCCGGGTTCCCGATCGAGTACACCGCCGGCCCACCCGGCAGCAGCCCGCGGTGGACTGCCGAACTCGCCGGACCCGAGCTGCCCGAAGCCGAGCGACTGGCGGTGGGCGCGGCACTGCTCGCCGCGGACGGACCCGCCGTGCCAGCGCGCCTGCTGACCGCGCTGTCCGAACTGCAACGAGATACGCGATTGCGCTACGGGACATGGCTGGGCGGTGGCGTCACCAACCGCAAGATTTACGCCGAACTGCCGCACGCGTGCGACGCGGATGTGCTGTCCGAGGCGCCACTGCCCGCGCCGCTGCGCACCTTCCTGCGCCATCTCCCGTCGGCTTCGTTGCCGCGCATATTGGCCGTCGACGCACCAATGCGGCGCATCGAGCTGTACGCGAGGTTGCCGGTGGCCGACCTGACCGAGTTGACATCGCTCTTCCACGCCCTCGACTGCCCCGGCGCGCTGCGTTGCCTCGGTCGACTACCCGACGGACTCGGGAGATTGCGCGGCCGCCGTTTGGGCCTGAGCGTGGCGACCGAGTCCAATATAGACACTTCGGAATCTCCACGAGACGGATCCGAGCTCACCCTGTTCGTCACCGCCCGCACGATGTTTCCCACCGCATCAGACCTGCTGCCCACCCTCGCACCCCAGATCTCCGGCATCACCCGCACACAGCGGCCCGGTCTGGTCACGCTGCGACTGGACCCGGACGGCGGATCACCGGCGATCGCCGTCGGCGTAACGCCGACGGTACCCACGCACGTACCCAGTCTCGACCACTGAGGCCGACTACCCAGGCTAGGCACCCCACTTCCGACCACGGCAACGGACTGTTGAACGATCCCGCACATCCGGCCCCATCGCGTCCCGAACTCGGCGAGCTGTCCGTGGAACCGCACCCGCATCAGGCCAGGCTAGCGACAAGGTTCGGCCGAACCTCTCCTCCTTCCTGCCGACTTGCTGGTCTCCTTCGCCATGCGCACACCTCTCGTGTGCTCGGACTACTACGAGACCTCCGCCCCATTCCGCGTCTTCAGCAGACGACGTGCCTATCCCACCACCCGAGCGGATTCCGGACCGTGGGAGTGACATGGAATGGTTCCCGTGTTCACTGGGAATCGATCGATCAGCTTGGCATCCAGCTTTGCCCCGGCAGCCTCGCCACGAGTACGCCGCAGTTCTTCCTCGTGGCCTCCCCGCCGGCACGCCTAGGCCGTGTTTCATATGTGGCGTAGCCAGATGTTGATGGCGGCGATGTCGATGGTGGCTTGGTAGCGCACGGCGA
>NZ_VTHK01000107.1:0-1645 GCF_009765355.1 Amycolatopsis anabasis
CAGGGTGTGGCTTGTCATCGGTCACCTCCGGAAAAGGTCTCACCTTCGGCTACCCGACGGGGCGACCAACAAACCGCAGGTCGCGTGGTCGGGAATGAACCAGGCGGCGGAGTGGTTGTAGCTAGTGGTCGTAGTTTTGATGTGTTCGTGTTTTCCGCACGCTCGCGAAGAACGATGTTGCGAGCGCGCCGCTTGCCTTCAGGGATCTGGAGCAGCCGCGTCGAGGAACCGGCCCGGGGCGCCGCAGGGCGCGGGCCTCGTATCCAGCCCTGTAAGGAGCGAAATTTGACTCAGGGAACTGTCAAGTGGTTCAACGCGGAGAAGGGCTTCGGCTTCATCTCCCGCACCGACGGACCGGACGTCTTCGTGCACTACTCCGAGATCGACGGCTACGGCTTCCGCAGCCTCGAGGAGAACCAGCACGTGGAGTTCGAGGTGACCCAAGGCGCCAAGGGCCCGCAGGCCACCCACGTCCACACGGTCTGACCCACCGGCGGATGACCTCTGCCGAGCACAAGTAGATAACCGAGGGGCCGGCACCAACAGGTGCCGGCCCCTCGGCACATCACCACAACTCCAAGCCATGGTCAGCACCAGCATTCATGATCACCGGCTAGGGAAGCAGCCACCCGTGACCACCACCACGTACTCCGGTCACTGCCCAACCATGCACAAGGTGGTCTGGCTCCACGCCTGGCAGCCGCCGCAGAGCCGCCCCGACGGCGCGTTGTTCGCCGCGCCGAGCGGGGGCTCGCCTGTGCTGCGCCGCGAGGCAGTAGCGCTAGGTCAACAGCAGCAATGCCGGCACAGTTGTCGGTCAGTAGGTTCCTCGACTGGTGCCTAACGGTGTTTCTGCTCGTCCGGGTTCTTCTGGCGCGGGGCGGCGGTTTAGGCCGTTTCGACGATCGAGTCGAGCTTGTCGCGTTGTTCGTCGTTGGCGAGCGCGGTCAGTTTGTTCTCGATGTGCGGTGGTAGGTCTGTGATGCCGAGGTCGACGCCGGAGGTGTGCGAGTGGTCGATGAAGGTCAGCAGGCCCTTCGCCCCGGACATGTCCATGTAGGTCACCTTCTCCAGGTTCAGCGACAGCTTGGGCTGGTCATTGCGCAGTGTGGTGAAGACGTGGTCGGCGGACAGGAACGATAGCGGGCCCTCGATGCGGTAGGTGCCGGTGTCGTCGTCGTGGACGATCGCGGCTTTGCGCTGGCGCGCCTGCACGGCGTGGACGATGAGCGCCAGGACGACGCCGACGGCGACCGCCGCGGTCAGGTCGACCAGGACGGTGATGATCATCGTCGTGAACATCACGATGACGTCGCCGCGGGGAGCGACATGCGTTTTGCGGAGGCTTTCCCAGTCGAACATGCCGATGGCGGTCAGGATCAGGATCCCTGACAGCACGGCGAGGGGGATGTACTGCACGACGGCTCCGAGGCCGGCCACCAGGGCGAGGAGGATGACGCTGTGCGTGGCGGCCGAGAGCGCGGTGCGGCCGCCGCTTCTGATGTTGACCACGGATCTCACGGTCGCGCCGGCGCTGGCCATGCCACCGAACAGTCCACTCGCGATGTTGCCGAGTCCCTGGCCGATCAGTTCCTTGTTGCTGCGATGCCGACCGCCGGTGATGTTGTCCATCACGACCGAGGTC
>NZ_VTHK01000107.1:1655-14640 GCF_009765355.1 Amycolatopsis anabasis
CAGGGTGAGGATCAGCGAACCGCTGAACTCCGGGAGGGCAAGGGAGGGGATCGATTCCGGGATCTGGCCGATGTAGTCGACCGCGGCGTTGAGCGGGACCGGTCCGACGCGCAGGTTGTGCAGCAGTGAATCGGCGACCGGCAGGATCGCGGTGATGATCACCAGCGCGATCAGGCTCGACGGAATCGATTTGATCACCCGGGCGGACACGAGCATGAGCACGATCGTCAGCGCCACCAACAAGAAACTCTTCTGCACCTGGTCTATTTCGCCGAGGATGATGATCAGTGCGATCCCGCCCATGAAACCCGACACCACGGGTTGGGGTATGTAGCGGATGAGCGAGCCGATCCGGCACAGCCCGAACAGGATCTGGAACACGCCGGCCATGATGAACGCGACGAACGCGCCCTCGAATCCGTGCGCGGCAATGACTCCGGTGACGACGACGGTGATGGGACCGGTCGGGCCGGTCACCTGGCCGGGCGTGCCGCCGAACACCGCCGCGAAAAACCCGGCAAAAATCGCGCCATACAGCCCGACAAGCGCTCCCTCCGAAGTACCGGTCGCGGTGATACCGAACGCGATGGCCAGCGGTAACGCCACGATGGCCACGGTCAGGCCGGAAAGAAGCTCTCTGGCAACGCGCTGGATCATCGGTCTCCGCTCCACGGCATGCTTCAATCTCGACCCACCGTGAGCCGAGCGGCCGACCAGACTTCCCGGCACTCCTGTCGTAAAGATGTCGCTAAGATCCGTAAAGGTTCCGTAAAGACCAGTATAGGGTGAGGTCAAGGTGTGCCGTTAGTGATGATCATCTGCTGTGCTGTCGGCACAGGACGTCGGTGAGCCGACCCCACCTCACCCGTGCCGCTGGCCCCAGGTTCGTCCAAGAAGACGGGGCGGATCGCCGCAGGCCTTGGCCGCCGGAAACCCCCGGCCGGTTGTGCCCGCCTGAAGTGACGTCAGTTGCGGGTGAAGTCGACGTCGCGGTGTTCGCAGCCTGGACGATGTCGGTGCATTCTGATGTCACCGGGGTGCTCGTGGTGGGAGGATCGTCACCGGACGAGGGAGTGCGCCATGCCGCTGGCCAAGGTTGGCCTCGCGCGCTGAGAATCATCGCGATGCCCGGGGCCGCTTGCGGCGACTCGACGTGGCTGGCTTGACCAACACCGGGTTCAGGCCGGTGCGGCACCCCTCTTCGGTCGGCCAGTCCAGCGCGGAGTCGATGGCGTGCTCCAGGATCGGGGACAGGGTGCTCATGTAGGTAGCACTGACCTGGTTGTTGTCCCTGTACACCAACACGTTGCCGATCACCGGAGGGCAGGTGTCCTGCTCGCAGAAGTAATCACTGAAGTCCAAAAGATGATCACCGACAGTACGGTCAGCCCGACAGGGAACAGCCGTTTGATCATCCGACCCCACAGCGGCCCGAGCACGATCCTGCCCCGAGCGCTGGCGCGGAACAGTTGCCCCGTGATCAGGAATCCGGAGATCAGGAAGAACACCTCCACGCCACCGGAGAACCGGCCCAACCACACGTGGTAGACCAGCAGCACCGATACCGCCCGCAGCCCAGCAACTCCGGCCGGTATCGGCGCCCCGCGCCCGACACAGCCGTCGACCGGACGCCCGCCCCGGGAGCGTTACAGCGGGCGCGATGCCGGGCCCTCGGATTCCTCTCCCGCTACGGGATGCTCCAACTACGGGCGACACTCGAACTACCCCGCCGCTTCCAGCCGGGCGCCTGCTGTGACGCGGAAGCCACCAGGCTGACCGTCGTGTCAACGGCTGTGCGGCGTGGCCGAAGCGATCGATCTCCCAGACCGGCGAACCTCGCCACTCGAACATAGAGTAACGAGTGGTGAACTCGTGTGGTCCCATCCACCCGGACGCCTGCCAGCCGTACCCGGCCAGGAATCCCACGCTCTCGTCACGCGCGCCATCCCGAAGCTCCGACAGCCAGCACGTGACCACGAAACCCGGTAACAGGGCGACTTCGACGCCGTAAAGACGCCGTGAGAAGGCGACACCGCCGGAAAGCCCGTCCGGATGTAGGGTGCGGCACCAGCCGCCGTGCCCATGCCGACGTGCCGGTCGCGCGCCGCTCTTCGAGGCCCCGAACAATCAGCCCGCCGACAGGTCCGATCACGACGCCAGGACGGCGCCAACGCCATGATGAAGTCCCACCACCCCCATAGTGGAAATGACCGATTTGTCGTAACCTGGGGAGATGCATGCCGACCACATGGCCGAGGAGTTCCCGGTCATAGGTCTGGACACCCTCGCGCTGGAAGCAGCCCAGCTCATGGCCGGCCACCGGCTACCCGGCCTCGTCGTCACCGATACCGATGGCAAGCCCCACACGGTTCTGCCCGCCTCCGAGGTGGTGAAGTTCCTGGTACCCGGTTACGTCCAGGAAGACCCCTCGCTGGCCGCAGTACTGTCGGAATCGATGGCCGACCGAGCCGCGGACAAACTAGGCGACAAGACCGTCCGCCACCTCCTGCCAGCCACACCACCCGAACTGGCCGCGGTCAACCATGACGACACCATCATCGAGGTCGCCGCGATCATGGCCCGGCTACGCTGCCCGCTGGCCGCGGTCATGCGCGACGGCACGCTGGTCGGTGTCATCACCGCGTCCCGGCTACTGGAACTGGTGCTCGCACCCCACTGATCGGTACACAACACCGCATCCGCCAGCTCGAACAACCCATCCGCTCGCGCGGCCAAGCAGTCGTAGAACTCCTGCCGGAACCGGTTCAGGTCCCCGCGCACCTGCCCCCGATCGACATCATGCACACTGATCACGCAGCCCTTGGATCGAACTTCCTTCTGTCGCAAGAGGAATCATCGACCAAGGGCTGCGTTCATGATCAACTGGGGTGCGCGTCGCCGACCGGCTCCGTCGGGTGGCCCGGGGCATCTCAGCCCCGGGCTCCCACGGAACGGAGCGTGACAGTCGCCCGTCACTCCGCTCTTCTCACCCTCCCCAGCTGAACTGGCTCTCCCATGCCCAGTGCTTGAACAGGCCGGGCTCTCGATCGAGGACACCGGTCCACCATGCCTTGCGGCGTTTGAAAGAGCGCAGCCTCTTGTATTTCTTCCGCGCCCAGCGCACCAGGTAGGTGTTGATGCGTCGTAGAAGGGGATAAAGCACCGACCGGTAGAACCGGCCGTAGTAGTTCATCCAGCCCGCCACGATGGGGTTTACCCATTCGGCGAGGTCGGCGAGATCGTCCCTGACGCGCATGTGGATCCGCCAGGAGCGGACCCGTTGACCCATCGCCTTGAGTGCTCCCGCGCTGACCGCGGGCAAGAAGGACGTGAACGCCTTCCCGTCCGGATATCGGGCTCTGCGGGGCCGGAACGTGTACCCCAGGAACGCGAACGCCGTGTGCTCGAAAGCGCCTCGACGTCTGCTGTCCTTGCAATACACGATCTTGGTCTTGTCGGGATGCAGGCGCAGCCCGACGTCTTCCATCCTCTCGGCGAGCGCGGCAAGGACGTGGCGTGCCTGCCGTTCGGTCGCGCAGTGCACTACCGCGTCGTCCGCGTACCGTTCGAAGTCCACGGCCGGGAACTCACGTTCCAGCCAGGAGTCGAACGCGTAGTGCATAAACAGGTTAGCCAGCACCGGCGAGATCGCGGATCCCTGTGGGGTTCCTCGGTCTCGCTCGGCAAGCGTGCCGTCGGGCTGCTGGATCGGAGCGGCGAGCCACCGCTTGACATACAGCAGCACCCAGCGTTGTTCGGTGGTGATGTTGGCCTGTACCGCCTTGACCATCAGGTCCCACGGCACGCTGTCGAAGAACTTGGCGACATCCAAATCGATGACCCAGTCCTTCTTCCAGCACCGCTGGCGACACCTAGCCACCGCGTCCAGCGCGGAACGACGAGGCCGATACCCATAGGAGTCGTCATGAAAGATCGACTCCGTGCGGGCCTCCAGCGCCATCGCCGCCACCGTCTGGGCGACCCGGTCAGCCACGGTGGGCACCCCGAGAATCCGGGTGCCTCCCCCGCCGCCGGACTTGGGTATCTCCACCGCCATCACCGGGGGCGGGAAGTAGGTCCCCGACGACATCCGGTTCCAGATCTTGTAGAGGTTGTTCCTCAGATCGGACTCGAAGTCGTCGATGGACTGCCTGTCCACCCCGGCCGCACCCTTGTTGGCCTTGACTCTCTGATACGCCTCCCACACCAGTTGCTTCGGAATGTCAACAGGCTTGTCCTGCGGTTGCGACATGCCCACTCGCTTCCTCCCGAGGGCACGCCCCGGTTGACCGTGCGAACAGATCGACAGATGAGCCGGCCCCTTCACTCCACCCCGATTACCGGGGCTTCACCACTACTACGAGCCGGTCCGCCAGCGGACGCCGCGACGGTACTCAACACCTCACAGTTTCTGCTGCTCGGCGCGCTCCCTCTCGCTGCCAGCACCGGGCTGGCAGCGGTGTCGACGTCCGCCTTCCCACGTTCCATGCAGAAGCCGCAGACCGGGCTCGCGCCGCCTCCATGCCGGACACCGCCTGGCCAATCAGCGGGCACCCGCCAGACTCATCCCGGCGCCATTTAACCGCCCCGGTTTTGATGTCAGCTGCTTGTTTCGACACGTCAACAGCGGTTCGCTTGCGCTCGCCTTCCCGATCCCCACCTGACGCGCTTACCACGCGCCTTCTCCTCAACGCTCACCACGACGGTCTTCAGCCAACGCAGCTTGAGGTGGTTTGAAGCCTCCCCCCGCAGGGCGGCTCCGAAGGACCAGACCTTCATCTCCTGCACAGCACCACTTCCAGCAAGGTCACCTAAACCCACGGGCAGACCACTGAAAGCCACACCCGGCCCTTCCGGGACACCCGAACCGATCACCAGCCCGGACACGATCAAGATAGGGACCACTGACCTTGGAATAGGTCATCTAGGCGGCGGTTTCGAATCGGCCCCTGGCCCCCGGGTGCCCCCAACGGGTGCCCCGGTCAGTGTCCGTGCGGCGCGGCTGGAAGCGGCGCGGGCCGGTGTTGGGGCGCACCGCCGGAATACGGGAGACTTAGAAAGGGCCAATGGTCCACTGAGGTGGGTGGTTGTCGGTTCTGGTGTGCCGGTGGTGCGCGGTGCGCGTGATGTGGGGTCTTTCGACCCCAGTCGAGAGGATCGTGGTGGGGCACAATGATCAGGTGAGCATTGTGTCGGAACCGCAGGCCTCGGATGTGCCGATGGTGGAGGTCGTGGTCGAGGAGCGTGGCCGGGGGCCGGTGTTGATCGTGCGGGGCGAGATCAACCACGTCACCGCGCCGCAGCTGGCCGAATCCGTCGCGCTGGCGTTGGGTGCTCGCCCGGCCGTGCTGGTGGTGGATCTGACCGGGGTGGTGTTCATGACCTCGGCCGCGCTGACTGTGCTGGTCGCCGCGCATCACGCGTGTGGGAAGGGCACCGCGTTGCGGATCGTGGCGACCGGGCGGCCGCTGCGGACGCTGGAGATCACCGGCCTGGCCGAGGTGTTCACCCTCTATCCCACCCTGTCCGCAGCCGAAGCCTGAGCACGCCCGACCGCATCGAGCCGTATCGTCAATGTCGGGCCCATCCTGGGGGCTCGAGGTGGGCGCGGGAAGTCTCACCCCTCCATCCCCACTACACAAGCGAGCGTGTGGGATCGCGCTGCGTCCGAGGGGACGAATCTTTCGAGAGGGAGACGAAAGTCCCAAGCGACGCTCCAATGCGGCCGCGGGCGAGGTCAGAAGCGCCAGGAACAGCAGCACTTTCAGGCCGGTCCACGTCGCAGCGCTGGCTGGTCGCCCCGGCGTCGACGTTGTGACACCCGGTGGGGCCAGGGTGGGGTGGGTGCCGGTGAGCAGGGTCTATCCGCGCGCGAATTCCACAGTTTCTTCGCCGGATGCGCACCGGCGTCCGCGCTTACTGCGCCGAAGGGGTGGCGGTGCGCTGCGGGTCGGCGCGGGAGCGAGAACACTGGCATGTGGTGGTGCCGGTGCTCCCGGACCCTGGCGCACCGGCACCACGGCCGGAGGGGTCGATCTCGCGCTGGACGACCACGGGGCTGACATCGCCGCACAGCTTCTCGAACGGGGCCGCGCCGCATTCTGCGATGTCATTCTGCGTGTAATGCCGGGAAGGGGTGGGTATGCCGGGATCATGACCACCATCGGCGAGAACGCCATGTTCACGCCGGGGCAGAAGGCTCCGGTCAGCGGGTTTTACACATGTGATTCCGGATGTGGGCACCGGTTCAGCACGAATGTGGCCGGGCATGTCCTGCCGCCGCTGCCCGAGGGATGTGCCGGCAGGGGGTGGCGGCTGGCCGAGCAGCGGCCCAGCTCCGGGGACGAGGCTGCCGGGCGTGGCTGAGCGGCCGCTGCCGGGCAACCGGACCGACCTGCTCGCGTTGGCCCGCCAGGCCGGTGTGCCGCGCGCCCAGTACCTCACCACCGGGGAGTTGCGGGACGCGCTACGCCGCCATACAGGCCGTGGCGGGCAGGAGCTGCGGCAGGACGAGCAGGGCCGCACCCAGCCCACCCACCCCCGGGAAGCGGACAACGTCCACGGCGACCCCTGACGCTGACCGTCCTTCCAGGCACGTCGGATTTCCGGGTCCATGGACCGCATACCGCCGGTGGAGCGCGCACAGGATCGGGTGTTCGGTGTGGAGTGGCCCCGCGACGGACGGGGTATGTCCTGGTTGTTCCCACGTCGTGGTGGACACAACGGGTGCGCAGCCCGGTGGGCCCGGGTTGTTTCCAGGAAACGGATGACACCGGGCCCGCCGAGCTGTTTCCGGCTCGGGTTGCGGCCTCGGTGCGGGCGGGTACCGTCGAAGACACGGACAATCCCGCGCGAACCTGTGTAGGCGTGGTGATGCCCGAGCTGCCCGAGAATGCCACCGTGATCCAGATCCCGCCTGAGCGGGGTCAGCGGTCGGTGCTGGTGGCGGATCGGGAAGTGGAAGGATATGCCGTGATCGTCCACCTCGCCGGGGATATCGACCTGGCCACCGTGGGCTTGCTCGATCAGCAACTGTGCCGGGCCGAGGCGGTGGCGATGCCGCCCGCACCGGTGATCGCCGACCTGACCCGGGTGCGGTTCCTGGGGTGCCGGGGCTTGGCGGTCCTGCTCGAGCACCACCACCGGTGCGCCCGCCGGAACCTGCCCTTGCGCCTGGTCGCCGACCACCGCGCCGTGCTCCGTCCGTTGGGGGCCACCGGCCTGCGGCGGGTGCTGACCGTGCGGCCGGGTGTCACCGCCGCCCTGTCCGCAGCCTGAACACGGGGTTTGGGGTTTTAGGGCTTTTCGACGAACGTGCGGCCCGGGACGGGGAGAACTCGACGGTCGTCTCGAGCGCGGTCGGCTCGGAACGGTTTCCGGGTCACCGAGGTCGAGGAGGACGACGCGCCACCGGGGTCTGGTCACCGCGATCATGGTCTGCGGCGGTCGCCACCGTGTCCGTGTCGCGGGGCTGGCAGCTCCACGGTCAGCACCGCGCCACCGGATCGCTCCGGCGGGCGGAGCCCGCGCGTGCGGGTTTGCTCCGCGCGCGGACGGGGCACCTATGGAGACGGAAGACATGTTGTCGTCTCGAAAAACGTGACCATGAGCAGCCATGATCAGACCTGGGAGGACCTGCGGGAGCAGGCCCAGCACCTCGGCATCGAGAACACCATGGCGCTGACCATCGAGCAGCTGCGGCGCGCGATCGACGAACGCCACCGCGGCGCCGACCCGAACCAGGCCCGCGCCCTGGCTATCGGTCAGCGCGCCTGACCGGCACCTGCCCCAGCGGCGCCGACCCCGGTGCTGGGCAGCACACGCGCAAGCGTCGTGTGCCCCTTCAGCACGTCCACGGGGTTAGTGGTCTAGTCCGGTGTGCCTCTGCCTGGTGTGGTCCGCCACTGGGTGCGGTCGCGGGCTTGGCTCAGCAGGCGTGCGCTGGATTCGAGTAACTTTCGTGTCTCCGTCTGCCGTGACCTGGCACGCCGACGCAGTTCCTCGCAAACCTGCGCGGCCGCGTGCGCGCGGGCCCGCGCGCACGCGGCTGTGGCGCGAGATGCGGGAACGACGTCCCAAGATCTAGCGGGGCTGGGGTCCACGGAGATCAGTCTGGACGGTTCGAGACCGATACCGGAAGTATCGGCACCGGTAGCCGCCGGATCCGGCAAGGCGCCACCCACTGGTCCGGGACCGCGGCGTGACCTCCAGGATCGTGCGGCGTGACCTCCAGGATCGTGTTGTGCAGATCGGGCGGGGCGTCTGGGCAGGACGGTGGTGCGTCGGGCGATCGCGGTGGGGTTGGGGGTGAGTCCGTCGGCGGCCATCTGGTCGAGCACCATGCGCAGTTCGACCTCGGGCCCGCCGATGCCGGCGGCGAGTTCGTCGACCGGGTACGGCCCCCAATCGTGGCGGCCGATCACCGCGCAGAGCGCGCGAAACCTCGCCCGGTCGGCCGTCCGGGCCGTGAAGGGCGGCAGCTCCGGCAGAAGCTGCTCCAGCCACGCCAGGGCGTCCGCGGCCGCGTGGCGTCGTCCGCGTTCCCGGCGCAGGCTGGTCACCCATGCGGCCGCCTCGGCGGCCAGGGTACTGGCAGGCCAGCTGCTCACGTTCGGCCTCCTTCACGGTCACTAGACTCCGCAGGGAGTGCCCGCCCCCGCACGCAAGCAGGGGAAATGGCGATCGTTGTTTGCCCTGCCCCACCCAGGCACAGTAGGTCTGTGGCGTGGTTACCCGCTCAGCGCCGCGTCCCGGGTCGGGTAGAGATCGAACACCTCACCGAGCCCGGCCAGCTCGAAGACCCTGCGCGTGGCGCGGCCGGACGCGACGATCCGCAGCCGCGTGCCCCCGGGCAGCGTGTCCCGGATGATGGTAAGCGCGTTCAACCCGGCCGAGCCGAGGAACCACACCTCGGCCAGATCCACCACCAGCAGACGCGGCGCCGACCGCAACGCCAGCGCCAACTCGGCCCTCAGGCGCGGTGCGGTGGCGTCGTCGATCTCGCCCCACCCCGCGACCACCACCGTGTCCACCCGTGGTGTGGAGATCTCCACCGTCAATAAGGCAGCAGGGGAAGGCACCGCCCCGGACAAAGCCGGGCGGCGCCGGATACCGGTCACCGGTCACATCCCTTTCCCGGTGCCTCCGCCGCGACCGAAGTGGGGGAATACCGCCGCGCCGTGTCACCGCGCTCGGAAACCACACGACCCCTTCGCGAGATCGCGCCCCACATCCACGGTAGCCGTGTCCACCTCATCCAGCAGGCCAACACATCATCCGCTTCCGCCGTGGGAAACCGGTGCCGAGCCTCAGGGACAACGGTGCGATCGACTGGAGCGGACGTGGCCCCACTCACCGCCGCAGACGGCGGATTTTCGGCAGGCGCTGGTGTGCCGATCGCGGGGCGATGTCCCGCAGCCGGACCCCGGCGACAGCGGATCCGCAACGCTCCCCGCGCGCTGGTCATGCTGGTCTTCGGGAGGGGCATCGCCATGCTCACCGCCGTCGTGGCCCGGGGAACGATCAGCCCCTCGAAGTCCAGCGAGCGTGCGAGAACGGGCTCGGTGACACCGGCACGAGCACCACCGAAGTCACCTTCCGCTCCGCGATCGCGGTCACGTGCCACACCGCGGACGGCACGTTCGCGATCCCGATGAACGGTGCCGCCGCGACCGCTCTGTTCGGCGGCTTTGGTCTTGTCATCACCCTGCTGCTCATGACCGCCTACACCGCTTCCGCTGCCGGCACTCCGCGCAGCACGGTCACTGAAGGTGTGTGGCGCGTTCAACAAGGCATCGGCAAGTGCTGTCACCGGAAGTGGAACTGAGCCCAGCGAGCATATCGCGAAGATCCTCGCCCCGGCCCAATCCATCCACTGGTTCGAACCCTCGTTGTCCACCCAGATCTCGGCCCAGCGGAACCGGCGTTCCGGAGACGTGCTGTTCCTCTCGGGGAAGAATGGAGCTTCTCGCCGTGAGAGGGTTCGATAAGCTCGGCCGCTGGGCCGAAAGCGGCGGGCCGGTTATCTCGGTGAAGAATGTTTGCGCGGGAGGCGGTTGTTCGCCACGCCAAGGAGAGTGTAGGTGACGACCATGGCCAGGATAATCCCGGTCGCCGCTATGGGCACGAACAGCAGTGTCACAGCGATTGCCGCTGAGAGCAGGGCTGCCACGCTCAGGGTTCGCCGGTTTTTGGGAGACATGGTGTTCCTTCGGCGCGGTTCGGTATCGATACGGTGACGCTCGAGGTGGCATTTACCCGTCTGGTACCCGTCTTCGTTCCTCGAGCGACCCTCTTGTGGAGGCGGGAAGCTGCGGTATCGGCACGCGCCGCGGTGACACGTAGCCACTGGGCGAGTGTCGTTGAGCAGCACTGGCCGGGATCTCCTGTCCATCCGGTGTGACTGTGTGACAGTGAGCGCCGACTGCGGCAGGACTGGGCGCGCTTATTTCAGGATGACTGCCGTAGTTGCTGGGTGAGGTCTTCCTTGTTCATGCCGGATGCCCCGCTGATGCCGGCGTTGCGGGCCTGGGCCAGGAGTTCTTCCTTGCTGGCTTCGCCGGGGTGAGGGCCGATGTGGTGTGCTCTGCTGGCCGCGAACGCGCGTCCGAGTTCCTCGCGACGGTGGTCGCTGAGCCGTTCCCGCATGCCGGGCAGCACGACCGACTCCTCTTCCTGGACGTGGTGCTCGACCGCCTCGACGAGTTCGGTCAGCACCTGGTCGAATTTCCGCGACTGGGGGTCAGCGCGAACGAGTTGCTCCATGAGCTGTTCGGCCTGCGCGTGCTCCTCCTGGCTGTGCGCCACCTTGTCGGTCTCGCCGGCCTCGTCGCGGGCGATCGGGTACACCTCCGCCTCTTCGGCTCGGCTGTGCGCGGTCAACAGGGCAGTCACCACCGGAACCAGCAACGGGCGTTTCTCCGGGGAGGTCTTCAGTTCCTCGAACAACCGCTCGACTTCGCGGTGGTCCGACATGATCAGGTCGACGACGTCGCCAGGCATGGGGTTCTCCTCGCATCCGCTCCGGTGTGTCGGCCGGGTTACCCGGCACCAACTACTTCCACACACATCAGTCACGATCGACTTCTCGCGATCTCGAAGGAGTGAAATGCGGAAGGAACTGCGCGGCCGCGCGAAGCATCCGATGACGAGCGTTTTCCCGCTAGGGTTCCGGCCGCGGCCATGGTTGTGCGGCGTGCTGGCTCTGGTCACCGGTCGCGCGAACTGTATCGCGAGCATGGGGATTTGCGGACGCTGATGCGGGTAGCCAGCGCGTATGTGGTTACGAGCGATGGGGCAGGGTGCCGCGGCTGGCCTGGCGGGGGCGCTGGTGATGACGGCGGGAGAGAAGATCGAGCAGCGGTGCACCGGTCGAGCGGATTCCCACGTGCCCGCCCGGACACTCGAACGCTTGGTCGGCTTGCCTGAGGCACCGCGGCGGCAGCCTTGGGCGCTCAACGTGGCCATGCACGCGGGACAGGGCATGCTGCTGGGCGTGCTCCGCGGTGCGATGGCGTCCGCGGGTCTGCGTGGGCCGTGGGCCTCGGCCATGTTCTGGGCAGTACGACTCACCAACGACCAGACCCTGGAAAACGCCACCGGTGTCGGAGCACCGCCCTGGACCTGGCCACGCCGCGAAGTCGTTGTCGATCTCGCGCATAAAGCCGTGTACGCCACGGTCACCGGGCTGGTCGCCGACCGCCTGGCGGCACGCCACGGTCCGGGGCCTGGTCAGATCCACGCGCGGAAGCGGAAGGGGCGCCATCCGCACATCGGCCCCCCGCCGCGCCGGGACGCCTCGACGGATGACTGATCCGGCCCGGGGCAACCAGGAGGCGGCTAGTATTGGAAGGCGTCGACTCCGGCTTGTGCGCGGTGGGGTTCGAGGAGGGCACGTTGCCGACTGGCTCTGTCGATCAACCGCCGGAAGTCGATGTCGGGGAGTCGCGTTTTCAGGTCGGCGAGCTGGTCCAAGGTATTCCACAGTTGTTTCTTGCCTTCGATGCCCATGATGAGGACTTCGAGTTCTTCGAAGCGGCTCAGCGGAGAATAGGTCGCCACCCGCCCGTTGGGTTTGAGGCGTCCGATCCGCTCCGCCAGCGTCGTCAGCGCACCCTTCGCGAGATTCCTGCGGATGCGCAGCCTGCGCATGATGTCGCCGAACGTTTCCACGTCCTCGGCGATTTCTGCCGCTACGCGCGACAACGTGTCGCCGAGTTCGGTCGCTCGGTTGGCCTTCTGCGCCCTTCGCGCCAGTTCGCGCCAGGCGATGCCCATGGCGAGCTGGTCGTTGAGGTAGATGCTCAGGAATCGGTCCATGGTGGGTAGGTACCCCGCTCGTCCGCAGTCCGAACGAACCATCCCCGACGAATGCCGCGTCGCCGCGACCGCAGCCCGGCTCGAACACGGTAGCGATGCCCTGCCGAGTCGGCCTCAACCGCCGAGATTGGAGACGGCGGAGTTGAGGTTCCCCGCGATCACTTCGAGATCGTGTGCGGAGAACTCCCGCCGACCGAGCCGGTCGGTTAGCGCTTTGCGGGACACGACGTACAGCGCGCCGGGGTGACAGCCACCTTCCAATTCTTTTGCGGGCACCACGGTGACTCGCCCCTCGAGCAGCACGAGATTCGGGTCCGGCTGCTTCGACTCGAGCAGCTCACGCACGTCGGTGGTGGTGACGGTTTCCATCGGCTTCCTCGCTTTCGGCGGCACCACCAACGAACTACCCGCCCACCGGGTGAGATAACCGCCGCCGGACCCGCTCAGCCCGTGCCTGCTGTTCACCATTCGGCCGACGTACGTGTCCCACTCACCACGGCGTACAAACCAGCGGACACAGTTCGAGTCATTCCGCAACACCGTGAGCTGCCCCGGACATCCCGTGACCCGAATCCGGCCGCGACATTCGCGCGGGCACCTCCACGGTAAGTCCCGCACACCATCACGGCACGCCAAAGGTCACCGCCGCATGCCCTGGCGCGGACGC
>NZ_VTHK01000108.1 GCF_009765355.1 Amycolatopsis anabasis
TGGATCGCTACATCCGGATACGCGACCGCGAATGCCGAGCACCCGGCTGCAACCGACCCGCACAATGCGGCGACATCGACCACACCCAAGACTGGGCCAAGAATGGCGCCACCGACAAGGCCAACCTCGGCGGCTGGTGCGAAAAACACCACTACTTGAAGGACGAGCCAGGCTGGAAGTACGAACCCCAACCCAACGGCAGCATCACCATCACCACACCCACCGGCACCTACACCAGCCAACCCGAACCACTCCACGAACCCCGCACATAGAAGTCAGCTATCTCCCCGCTCGCCGGAAGGGCACGACGTAGTGACCGATGCAGGAAGCGAGGACAACGATCGACAGGCCGGTGGTGGCACTGAGGCGGACGTGGTGGAGCAACTGCTGCGTCAAGCCAGCAGCTGATCGGCCCCGGAGGATTGCTCACCGAGTCTCAACGACGCGATGATCTCCCTGTACGCCCGCGGCATGACGGTGCGCGATATCAAGGCTCACCTCACCGACATTTACCGGGACGGAGCCATTCGGCGACCGCATCAACATCGTCCGATAGGGCACGCCCTACACAGTTGATCTCACACTCTCCAGCTATTCGTCGAACATAACGCGAGTAGGGTTGGGGCCCATGAGGCGGATGTCTTTCGCGAAGTGGCCGTGTTCGATCGCGCGCACTATGGACTTGCTGGGGGACTGGTGGACTCCGCTGGTGTTGCGCGAGGCGTTCTACGGGATTCGCCGGTTCGACGAGTTTCAGCAGTCGCTGGGGATCGCGCGGAACACGTTGAACGACCGGTTGCGGCGGCTGGTGGACGAAGGGTTGCTGGAGAAGCAGGAATACCAGCGGGAGCCGGTGCGGTACGACTACGTGCTCACCGAGAAGGGCCGCGACTTCTTCGGCGTGCTCGCGGCGATGGCGCGGTGGGGTGATCGCTGGCTGGCGGGGGAGGAGGGGCCGCCGACGGTGTTCCACCACGAGCGGTGCGGCCACGACACCCATGCCGAGGTGGTGTGCGCGGCATGTGGCGAACCGATGGTCGCCGAGGAGATCAAGTCCCGGATGGGGCCAGGCTACCCGGCTCGCCTGGCGGAACGGCCGGACGTGCGGCGGCGGTTCGCGGGCTGAGGTCGGGGCACCCCTTGACTAGTGGGTCTATCTACGCAACTCTGGAGGTGGGAGCCCCACATTTGAAGGGAGCCTTGCACGGTGGAGTGGACGGGGCAGCGCTATGCGGACACGCCCACGGTGGCCGCGGAGACCTACATCGAGGCTTCTCGGAGCCGGGTGTGGAGTTACGCCAGCGACATCCGGCTGATGCCCGAACTCAGCGCCGAACTGTCCGAAGTGGAATGGTTGGACGGGGTGCGCGGTCCGGCGGTGGGGCATCGGTTCGTCGGCCGGAACTCGCATCCGGAACTCGGCAGCTGGGAGACCGTTTCGGTCGTCGTCGAATGCGACGAGCCGCGGGCGTTCGCCTGGGCGGTGGGGGATCCCGGACATCCGTCCTCGGTGTGGCGGTTCGCGCTGCGTTCCGCGGGAACGGGCACCGTGCTCGAGCAGTGGGCGCAGCTGGGCCCGGGGCGGTCCGGGCTTTCGTACGCGATCGATCGGCTGCCCGACAAGGAGCAGAAGATCGTCTTCGTGCGGATGCGGGAATTCGAAACCGGCATCAAGAGCAACCTCGCCGCGATCAAGAAGCTCGCCGAGCGTGCGACCGAGAGCGGCGGCTGATGCGGACCGCGACCACCATCGAGGCCTCGGGTGGCCGGAACTGGGCGGAAACCGTCGATTTCGTCGTCGAGGCGGAGAAGCTCGGGCTCGACATCTGCTGGGTGGCCGAGGCATGGGGATCGGACGCGCCCTCGCCGCTGGGATTTCTCGCGGCGCGGACGGAACGGATGCTGCTGGGCTCGGGCGTCCTGCAACTGGGCACCCGGACGCCGGTGGCCGTCGCGCAGGCGGCGATGACGCTGTCCTACCTCTCCGGCGGACGTTTCCTGCTGGGGCTGGGATCGTCGGGGCCGCAGGTGGTCGAGGGGCTGCACGGGGTGCCGTTCGCGCGGCCGCTGGCGCGGATGCGGGAGACCGTGCGGATCGTGCGCAGTGTCTTCAACGGCGAGAAAGTTTCCTTCCAGGGCGAGGAGTTCACCATCCCGCTGCCCGGGGAGGCGCGCCCGATGCGGGTTTCCGCGCCGCCGGTGGAGGTCCCGATCTACCTGGCCGCCCTGTCCCCGAAGATGCTGGAGCTGACCGGTGAGGTCGCCGACGGCTGGCTGGGTACGAGTTTCGTCCCGGAAGGGGCGGCCGCGTACTTCGACCACCTCGACGCGGGGCTCGCCCGAGCCGGACGGGACCGCGCCGAGCTCGACATCTGCCAGGGCGCCGAGGTGTCCTTCGCCGAGGACGAGGACGAACTGTCCCGCCTCGTGCACAGCCGCAAGCACGAACTCGCGTTCTCCCTGGGCGGAATGGGCTCGGCGACCACCAACTTCTACAACCGCGCCTACAGCCGGCAGGGATGGGCCGACGTCGCCGCGCGGGTGCGGGAACGCTGGCAGGCCGGTGATCGGGACGGCGCCGCCGCGCTGGTCACCGACGACATGGTGCTGGCGACGACGCTGATCGGCACCGAGCGGATGGTGCGCGACCGGTTGCGGGTGTGGCGGGACACCGGGGTCACCACCGTGCGCCTCTACCCGGCCGGGAACAGCCTCGAGGCGCGGCTGGACACCCTCGGCCGGGCGCTCGATCTGGTGCGCGACCTCGATTCACCACCCGGTGCGCAGCGGTAGGTGCTGGTAACCGCGCAGCACGCGGGTGTCGCGGCGGGTGGGCTGGTCGTCGAGGGCGAGATCGGGGAACCGTTCGAACAACGCCCGCGCGGCCGTGGCGGCCTCCAGGCGGGCGAGCTGTGCGCCGAGGCAGAAATGCGGCCCGGCGGAGAAGGCGAGGTGCTCGCGGGCGTTGGGGCGGGTGCTGTCGAACCGGTGCGGATCCGTGAAAACGTCCGGGTCGCGGTTGGCTCCGCCGAGCATCACGACCACCGGCCGTCCCCCGCGAACGGGGACACCGGCGACCTCGGTGTCCGAGTTCGGGATGCGCAGGGTGATCTGGACCGGTGAGTCGAGGCGCAGGACCTCTTCGATCGCGTTGTCCCAGCCGGTGGGGTCCCGCTGGAGACGATCGAGCTGATCGGGATGGGCGAGCAGCAGCGCCACCGCGTTGCCGATGAGGTTGACGGTGGTTTCGAACCCGGCGCCGAGCACCAGCAGCGCGGTGATGCGGAGTTCGGTGTGGGTGAGCCGATCCGACTCGTCGGCGGTCTGGATCAACTGGCTGAGCAGGTCGTCGCCGGGATTCCGGCGCAGCCGGTCGATGTGCTCGTCGAGCCAGGCGTGGGCGTTGCGCGCGGCCGCGTCGGCGCGCCGGTAGTCGCGCCACGACAGGCCGGGTTCGAGCGCGAGCGCGGCCTGGTTCCCCCAGACGAGGAACTGGTGGCGCATCTGGGTGGGAACCCCGAGGATCTCGGATATCACGGTTACCGGCAGCAGGGCGGCGTAGGAGTCGATCAGGTCGAAGGTCGCCGGTTTCGTGGCCGCGATCGCGTCGAGCATTTCGTGGGCCAGGTCCTGGACCCGTGCCGAGAGCGCGGCGATCGCGCGGGCGGTGAACGCGCGCGAGACGAGCCGGCGGATCCGGGTGTGCTCCGGCGGCGCGATCGCCAGCAACGATGGCGGATCGTCCGGGCCGAGCGCCCGCGGGTCGATCGCGGCGGACAGCAGCCGGTCGAGTGCCCGGAACGGCGCACCGGTGGGCCCGGCGCGGAAGACCTCGCTGCGCAGCACCGCGTCGGCGCTCGAGTGACTGGCGGTCGCGCTGACGAAACGGCCGTGGACCAGCGGCCCCTGGGCGCGGATCGCGTCGTAGGCCGGGAACGGGTCGTGCCGGATGCCCGGGGCGACAGCCAGCGAAATGGCTTCGCCGCGCCGGGCCGCGGCCCGCAATCCCACCCCGGGCAGGGCGTATTTCATCGCCCAGACCGCCGCCGACCGCGCGATCATCGAGCCACCCCCGCGTGCTCGGGGCGGCGCTGTTCGGGGAACTCCTGCTGGAGCGATCCCGGCACGCCCCAGTGGTGCCGACGCAACGCGGCGAGCAGCCCGCGGTGTTGCCCGGCCAGCACGCGCAGGGCGGCGCTCGGCCTGCCCGCCTCGTCGAAGGGTTCCTCGACCTGGGCCTCGACGAGCAGGTGCCACCGGTAGCGCAACTCCAGCAGCAACCGGTACGGGTCACCGAAGATCGCGGCGTACTCGGGGTTCCACGGCAGCCGCCCGTCCCCGGTTCTGTCCAGTTCGGACTCGATCGCGCGTAGCGCGTCGAGCCGCCGATGCGTCTGGCTCCACGTCATCGGGTGCCCCCCTCGGGTCGGTCCAACCGGGTAGGACACCGACGCTAGGGCCGCGGCCCCCTGATCCGCTTCTGGCCGTGGGCCCCATTTGGCCTCCTACCACGGTCGGAGGCCGGTGCCGACTACGGGAGGGTGACTGAGCTTGCCGCCGTTCCTAGGCTGGAAGCGTGCGGGCGGTGCCACTGGGCAGGATCCGGGCGAGGCTGGAGGCCAGCATCGCCCACCACGGCATGTCCATTCCGTGGTGGGTGCCGTTGTGCATGACGGTGTCGAGCGCGGTGTTCGCGGTGGCCGCCGTGGCGCAGCGGGGCGCCCTGGTGCCGTCGACCGTGCTCGGTGGCCTGCTGGCCCTGGTGCCGGTCCTGGTCTGGGCCATTACGGGCTGGATGATGCCGCCGTGGGCGGAGTCGGTCGTCGTGATCGCGGCGGTCGCGGTCCTGTTCGCCGAACCGTCCACACCGGATTTCGCGCCGTTCCTGATGGTGGTGCTGGCCGGCGAGGTCGCCGTGATGTCGCGGCCCGCGATGGCGATCGCGGTCACCTGCGCGAGCATCGCGGTGCTGGGCGTGGCCGAGGTGCTGGGCCACCTGATCGGCTCCCCGCTGTACACCACCGGAGTCCTGCTCGGGCTCACCGTCGGGTTCATGATCCGCTGGTACGTCCGGGCGCTGGACGCCGAACGCGGCAACCAGGATGCCGCGCGGGAGCAGGCGATGCTCGGGGAACGGCAGCGCATCGCCCGGGAGGTGCACGACGTGGTAGCCCATTCGCTCAGCATCACCATGCTGCATCTGACCGGAGCCCGCCGTGCGCTGCAGCAGGACCGCGACGTCGACGAGGCGGCCGACGCGCTCATCGAGGCCGAGCGGGTGGGGCGGGCGGCGATGGCCGATATCCGCCGGACGGTCGGCCTGCTCGCCGGATCGCCTTCGGGCACGCAGCCGCTGCCCGGGATCGACGACATCGCCGGGCTGATCGAGCGCACCCGCGCCGCCGGGCTGGACGTGCGGTACGAGCAGCGCGGCGACCTCACCGGGATCGGCGCGTCGGACGGGCTCGGCCTGTACCGCATCGCGCAGGAATCGCTGGCCAACATCGTCAAGCACGCGCCCAGCGCCACCGCCGAGGTCCGGCTGCGCGCCGGCGCCGCCGGGACCAGGCTGACCGTCCGCAACAGCCTGCCCGCCGCCGCGTCCAGCACCGTGGCCCGCGGATCCGGGCTCGCGGGCATGACCGCCCGGGCCGCGCAACTGGGCGCCAAGTTCCAGGCCGGTCCTCGGGGAGAGGAGTGGGTGGTGGACGTCACGGTCGCCGCCGCGCCCGAATCGGACGCCCTCGGCGGGTGCTTCTTCAAGCCGGTCGTCTCATGACCGGGACCGCCGACACCGTCATCCGGGTCCTGCTCGTCGACGATCAGGAGCTGGTCCGCTCCGGGCTGCGGCGGGTGCTGCGCCGCCGGGACGGGTTCGTCGTGGTCGACGAATGCGGCGACGGGGCCGACGTTCCCGCGGCCCTCGCCGAGCACGAGGTCGACGTGGTCGTGATGGACCTGCGCATGAAGCACGTCGACGGGATCGAGGCCACCCACCGGCTGCGCCGGACCGGGGAGCACCCGCCGGTGCTGGCCCTGACCACGTTCGACGACGATCAGCTGCTCGCCGGTGCGCTGCGCGCCGGAGCCGCCGGTTACGTGCTCAAGGACGCCCCGGCCGAGGACCTGATCCGGGCCGTGCGCGCCGTCGCAGCGGGGGACGGCTGGCTGGACGCCGCGGTCACCGCGCGGGTGCTCGCCACCTACCGGCAGGCGGCGAGCGATCGGGCGGGGCCGCCGCCCGAGCTGCTCACCCCGCGCGAACACGACGTGCTCCGCGCGATCGGCCGGGGCCTGACCAACGCCGAGATCGCCGCCGCGCTGGTGATCTCCGAGGTCACCGTGAAGAGCCACATCGGACGGATCTTCGTCAAACTCGGGCTGCGCGACCGGGCCGCCGCGATCGTCTACGCCTTCGATCACGGGATCGTGAGTCCCGGCTAGAGTCCGAACCGACTACGGATCAGGTGGGGGGATCTTTGTGCAGCCGGAGCGGTTGAGGTTGGCCGTGCTCGGCCCGTTGCGGGCCTGGCGCGGCGAGGAGCCGTTGGACCTGGGGCCGGTTCGCCAGCAGGCGTTGCTGGCCGCCCTGGTGCTGCGTCCGGACGTACCGGTCAGCCAGCAGGAACTGCTGGACAGCGTATGGGGGTTGGAGCCGCCGGGCACGGGCGGCAAGGTGGTGCCGGTCTACGTGCACCGGCTGCGCAAGTGCCTGCGGGCCGACGGTGAGGACACCGCGGATTCGGTGATCGGCCGGAGCCGGGGCGGCTACCGGTTCACCAGCGCCGGGGTCTGGCTGGACTCGATGCGGCTGGAGGAGATCGTCGCCGAGGCGGGCGCGGCCGAGCAGTCCGGTGACCTGGCCGCCGCGGTGAGCGCGTACGCCGACGCCCTCGCACTGTTCGAGGGCGAGCCGTTGGCCGGGTTGCCCGGTCCGTTCGTGGAAGGGGAGCGGCTGCGGCTGACCGAACGCCGGATCGCCTTGGCGCAGGAGAAGGTGAAGCGGCAACTGGTGCTGGGCCGGCACGCTGACGCGGTCGCCGAACTGTCCGCGTTGACCCAGGGCCACCCGTACAGCGAGTCACTGGCCGCGCTGCTGATGCGCGCCCTTTACTTCGACGGCCGGCGGGCCGACGCGTTGGCGGTGTTCACCCAGCTGCGCCGCCGTTTGGTGGACGAGCTGGGGGTGGAGCCCGGCGAGGAGCTGCGGCGCGTGCAACAGGCGGTGCTGCGCGGGGAAGACACCGCGCTCGGCGTCGCCCGGCCGAGGGAGCCCAAACCGCCGCCCCGGAAGGCGCGCAACGAACTGCCGGCCGATGTCGGCGAGCTGGCCGGCCGCGAGCGGGAGCTCGCGCGGCTGACCGCACCGGACGAGGCCGCCGGGGTGACGGTCGACGCGGTGGACGGGGTGGCGGGCGCCGGGAAGACCGCGTTGGCGGTCCGCGCGGCGCACCTGATTCGCGAGCGGTACCCGGACGGCTGCCTGGTGGTGGACCTGCACGGGCACACCGAGGGCCGCTCGCCGTTGAGTCCGCAACGCGCGCTGCGGCGGCTGCTGCGGACGACCCGGGTCGACGACAACCGCATCCCGGACGATCTGGACGAGCTGGTCGCGGTCTGGCGATCGGTGACCGCCGAACTGCGCCTGCTGCTGGTGCTCGACGACGCCGCCGGCGCCGAGCAGGTGCGCCCGCTGGTGCCGGCCGGACCGGGCAGCAAGGTGCTGGTGACCAGCCGCCAGCGGCTGTCCGGGCTGGACGTGAACCGCAGGATCTCCTTGGGAGTGCTCGGTTCCGATGCGGCGGAAGCGCTGCTCGCGAGCATCGTGGGCGCACCGCGCGCGGGCCGGGAGCGGGACGCCGTGCGCGAGCTGGCCCGGCTGTGCGGCCGCCTGCCGCTGGCGTTGCGCATCGCCGGGGCGCGGCTGCAGAACCGTCCGACGTGGACGTTCGACTACCTGGCGACGCGCCTGGCGGACGACGAGCGCCGCCTCGGCGAGCTGAGCGTGGCGGACCGCAGTGTCGAAGCGGCCTTGCGGCTGTCGTACGACCAGCTTCCCGCCGCCGAGCAGCGCGCGTTCCGGGTGCTGGGCCGGTGCCCGTCGGTGGAGCTGGACCGGCTGGCGCTGGGCGCGATGCTGGGCTGTCCGCCGGAGGAAGCCGAACAGGCCCTGGAAAGCCTGGTCGACGCGAACCTGCTGGAGCAGCCGGCCGCCGGTCGCTACCGGCTGCACGACCTGGTGGCCGTGTTCGCGCGGCAACTGTCCGCCGCGGCGCCTCCCGAGGTCGTCGCCGCGGCCCGGACCGGAGCGCTCCGGCTCTACGTCACCGCGGCCCGGTGTACCAGCGACTGGGGTCTCCCGGGCTTTCCCACCGGGCCGGAGCTGGGCGACAACCCGTTCACCGGGTGGGCGGACGCGGCGGCCTGGCTGGACGCTGCGGGCGGCGAGCTGGTCGACGTGGTGGCCCACGCGGCGGCCATCGGGGAGGTGGACTACGCCTGCTGGATCGCCGAAGGTCTGGTCGACTACCTCACCCGCCAGGGCCGGTTCCACGAATGCCGCACCGCCCTGGAGATCGCGCTGCCGCTGGTCGACCAGGCCACCGACGAACGCATGATTTGCTCGCTGCGCTTCTGCCTCGGCTTCGCCTACGGCATGCAAACCCATTTCGACCAGGCGCGCACCTGGGTCGCCGATGCCCTGCGGCTCAGCAGGCAGCTCGGCTACCGGCGCGAGGAGGCCCGCGCCCTGGGCACCCTGGGGGCGATCGCCACGGCGGAGGGTCGGCATTCCCAGGCGACCGGTGACCTGGTCGAGGCGATGGCGCTGGCCGCCGAGCTCGGGGACGACTGGCTCATCTCGATGGGGACTTCCTACCTGGGCTACATCCACCACATGCAGGGGCGGCACGAGCAGGCGCTCGACTCCTTCGCGCAGTGCCAACTGCTGGGCGAGAAGATCGACAGTCCGAGGATGACGGGGACCGCGCTGTGCGCCTACGGGACCGTCCACCTGCACCTGGGCCGGTTCGCCGAAGCCGCGGCGGCGCTGCGGCGGGCCGTCGAACTGGGCGAACAGGTCGTGGATGTCACGTTGCTCGCCGGCAGCATGGCCAGACTGGGCATCGCGGAACGGGAACTGGGCAACGTGGACACGGCGCTCGAGCTCCAGCGGCGGGCGCTCGCCGTGATCACCGACCAGACACCGGCCGGGGTGGAGATGGAGGCCCGCAACCGGCTGGGGGACAGTCTCCTCGCCGCCGGGAACCCCGCCGAGGCGCGGGAGCAGTTCGAGCTGGTGCTGGCCCTCACCGAGACGAACGAGAACCTCGGGGAGCGCGCCCGCGCCGCCGCCGGTCTTGACCGCTGCGGGCCTGCGTAAGAGGCGTTTCATCGGGATTTCATCGGCTTCCGTCAGCCTGGTGGCACCGGGTGACACGCCCGGACCAGAAGCTGACGGAAGACAAAAGCATGACCGACGACTCCGGCGCAGGAAGCGCGATCGAAACGGCGTCCGCCGGTGTGGAGGGGCTGGCCGGCGCCGTCACCTCCGTGCTGGGGCAGAGCGGACCGATCGGTGCGCTCGTGCAACCCGTGGTGGATGCCCTGCGCAACGTGTGGGAAGGGTACTTCGGCTCACCGATTCCCGAGGGCGCCACGAACTGGAACGCCTACACCCACGAGCAGCTCTACCAGATGTTGTGGCAGAACGCTGATGTCGGCGACGTCAGCTCGGTCGCCGCCGAATGGGGGCGGCACAGCACCGAGCTGACCGGCCACGCGAGTTCGTTGCGCGATCAGCGGGGCGCCCTGCGCTCGAACTGGAGCGGTGACGCGGCCGAACTGGCCGGGAACCGGCTCGGTGACCTCGGGGAGCGGGCTTCCGGCGTCGGCACCCGCGCGGGGACCGTCCAGCAGGCCACGCAGGATGCCGGCGACGCGCTCGCCGACGCGCGCAACACCATGCCCCCGCCGCCCGGTGACCCGACCGGGCTCGCCCTGAGCGGCGCCGTGGCGGGCGCGGGGGCCGGCGCCGCGATCGGGGCCATCGTCGGCGCGGGCGCGGGCGGTATCGGCGCCGGACCGGGTGCGTTGATGGGCGCCGCGATCGGCGCCGTGGCCGGTGGCGGCGGCAGCCTGTTCCTCGCCAACGTGGCGGCCGCCGAGCGGAAGGCCGAGGCGGTGCACGTGATGCAGCGCTACGAATCCAGCCTGCGGCGCAGCAGTCAGGCGATCGCGCCGCCCGGTGCGGCCAAGGCCGGAACCTACGGCGCGCTGGACGGGATGGACGGGCAGTCGACCACCGCCGCCGGATACTCCGGTGACGCCACCTCGTTCGGTCGCGGCGGGATGTCCTGGGGGCAACTGGTCGGCTCCGGTCCGGTGGAGTCCGGGGCGATGGCCGATTCGCGGGGGAGCGGCGCCTTCGCCAGGGCGCTGATGGCCGCCCGGACCGCCGGGATGTCCGAACTCGCCGCCGCGCGCGCCGCGGCGAACGCGAAAGGGATGTACCCGGGTTCGGGTGCGCGGGGCAGCGGCGCCCAGGACGAGGAACACCGCAACAACATGCCCACGATCGACCAGAAACTCTTCGACGTCGACGAACCGGCCAGCAC
Organism: Amycolatopsis anabasis; assembly: GCF_009765355.1. Classification (GTDB taxonomy): domain Bacteria; phylum Actinomycetota; class Actinomycetes; order Mycobacteriales; family Pseudonocardiaceae; genus Amycolatopsis; species Amycolatopsis anabasis. The sequence goes on from NZ_VTHK01000108.1 coordinate 10,617, forward strand.
CCCGGTCATCGGGCTGTGAGGAACAGGAGCAACCCTTGACGCACGGATACCGGATCTCGGCGCAGGATCTCGACGGGCAGGTCAAGGCGCTCGCCGCGATCGGCGACCAGACCACCGGCCTGGTGAACTCCGCGAACCGGCTGGCCGAACGCCTGCCGTTGCTCGGGACGGCGCCGCCCGCGATGCACCTGGCCATGCGGCTGCGCGAGGCGGCCGGCCAGGCCGGGCTCACCGGGGAGGTCAGCGCGACCGACACCGAGCTGAACGGCTACCACCGAGCGCTGAAGGCGACCGTCGCCAGCTACCTGGAGGCCGAAGCCGAACACGCCCGGAAACTCCGCAACACCGGCGGCGGCGCGACATGACGACGATCGCCATGGACGCCATCCGGCCCGAGACCGGGGACGGTTCTGTCCACTTCGGACTGGTCGAGCTGGATCTGCTCTCCGCGCACGCCGGGGTGCCCTTCCCGTTCCCGCTGCGCGTGCCGTCGTTCGGGCGGATCGCGGGCGAGCGGGAGGTGCTGCTGGCGGCCGCGGGGCAGACCCTGGGCGTCCGCGGTCTCGCCGACGAGTCCGGCCCGGTCGGCGTCGCGGCGGAACTGGTCACCGCGTTGCGCGAATACCGGGGCACGATCGACCTCGTGCTGGTCGGCGAGCACGGGACGACCGGCATCGTGGCGATGGTCTACCGGTCGCGGGCGCTGATCTGCAGCCAGTCCCTGAACGACGTTCCGGACGGCACCGTGCGGATCCGCCGGGTCGCGGACATCGCGCTGGCCGACGCGCTGATCGGGATGGTGCCCGAGGTCGCACCGGCCAAGGCGATGCCGATCACGCTGCCCGCGCGGGCGGTGGACACCGCCACGCAGCTGATCGACGGGATCTCCGATGCCGCGGAGAAGGAACGGCTGCTGCGGGATCTCGTGCGCGACTGCGGTGGTGACCCCGACGTGCTCGACCAGCTCGTCGGCCTGCTCCCGACGCAGACCGGCCTGGGACAGCTCGGCGCGACCCGGCGATCCGGCGCCCGGATCAAGCGCGCCGGAACCGAACTGTCCTGGTTGGACGGTCCGCGCGGGCGGGTTCAGGTCAACCGCGCCGCCGACGACAGCTGGGTGAGCGTGAACCCGTTGCGGCGCGACAGCGTGCGCTTCGCGCTCGAGGACCTGGCCACGATCGCGCGGAAACCCCGGTGAAACAAGGCGAAGGGAACAAGGTGGACCCAGCACAGTGGTTGGCGGACTACGACGAGACCCTCGCGCGCGCGGCCGCCAACGCCCGGACGGCGAGCGCGAACCTGGAACAGGTCGGCGGGAGCGCGACCTCGCCGCGCGGTGAGGTCGCGGTGCGGGTCGGCCCCAGCGGCGCGCTGGAGGACCTCACGCTGGCGTCGGCGGCCCGCTCGCTCGAGGTCGACCAGCTCGCCCAGCTCATCCTGGCGACCGCGCGGCAGGCTCAGCGCGCGGTCGGTGAGCAGGTGGTCGCGATCATGACCGATTACGTCGGCGACGGCCCCGCCCTCGACTTCGTCAAGCAGCACCTGCCGCCCGCCGCGGGCGGTGCCGGGCGTTCGCCGGCCGATGACCGGGATGACAACGACTACTTCTCGAACCCACCGGAGATCATCCGATGACCGAACAGAACCAGTTCCACGTCGAACCCGGCGAGATCCGGGCGCACGCCGGCACCGTCGGCGATGTCGCCGGCGGGTTGTCCTCCCTCGCGGGCGGACTGCAGGGCGGGCTGCCCGAGGCCGCGCTCGGCACCTTCGTCCAGTTCCTGGCCGTGGGGTTGCAGGACGCCATGAACCAGACCTCGGAGTCCGTCAAACACGCTTCGTCCGCGGTGGACGGTTTGAGCACGCGGCTCACGCAGGTCGCCGACCGCTACGAGAGCACCGACTCCGACGGTGCCGCCCGGCTGCCCGAGGAGATCGCCTGATGACCGCCCCGACCACCCCGCCGTCGACCCAGCCGAGCCAGTCCGGCGGCGGGGTGGACGTGGACCAGTTGCTCGGCGACGTGGAGACCACGCTGACGGCTGTGCAGAGCAACGACTGGGTGACCGCCGGGCTCAGCGGCGCGACCTCGGCGCTGGATCTGCTCGGCTCGGGCGGCGGTGACCCGCTGTCGGGCATCGCGAGTGCCGGTTTCGGGTTTCTCGCCGACCTCGTGTCGTTCCTGGCGGAACCGCTGAACACGCTGGCCGGGAACCCGGGTGCGGTTACGTCGAACGCGGACGGCCTGCAGGGCGCGGGGCAGGGGATCTCGTCGCACGCCGACTCGTACCAGCAGGCGGCCGGTAAGGAAACCCCAGGCTGGTCGGGCGGTGCCGCGTCGAGCTACCAGGGCACGGCGAAGGAACTCGCCGGCGAGCTCCGCGCGATGTCCAAGGCGAGTACCGCGGTGTCCAGCGCCATGTCCGGCGCGGCCGACGTGGTCGCGAAGGCCCAGCAGATCATCACGCAGTACGTCACCGAAGCCTCGGGAAAGATCAACATGATCATGACCCAGGCGCTCGCCGCGGCGCAGGCGACCTTCGGCGCGAGCGTGGCGGCCGCGATCCCGCAGGCCGTGCAGGTCGCCACGGAGTACGGGGGGAAGATCGCCGAGAAGATGGGCGCGTTGCTGTCCAGCTCCCAGAACCTGGTGAAACTCCTGCTGGCGGTGGTGAAGTCGCTGAAGGCCATCAACCAGGCGATCACGCAAACCACCGGGCACAACGGCACGGACACGCCGAAGACGGGCGCACCGAAAACGACGAACCTGCCGAAAACGACCGAATCACCGACAACGACGGAAATGCTGAAGAAAACGGAACAAGTTCCCGGAACGAACTCTGGTCCGGAATACGCGGATCCGTCGGCGCGGGTGACCACGAACTGACCGCGGTACCCTGCTGGGTGGGTCGTGAGTGTTTGGACCGGTGCTAACCGGTCTGTCCACTCACGACCCCCAGAACCCGGTTCCCCTTGGCCCACGGAGCAGACACCCAGCTCCCGGGCAACTCGGCCACGAATCACGCTCCTCGCACGCGCAAGGAGGGCACTCTTCCCCCAAACCGCCCACCCCACCCAGCACACGGCGGCAGCCTCCCGCACGCCCGGCTCCGCACTTCGCCGACAAAGCGCGCGGCCCGCGAACGCATCCAGGAAACCCAGCCGAAGCTGGCCCAAGTCATAGGGCTCCGCTCTAACCCAATGCTGGGTAGTTAGGGCGTGGGGTGTGGTGTCAAGAGCTGGATTGTGAACCGCCCCGGGTTCGGTAGAGACTCGTTACTGGGGTCAGGCGACCAGGCTTGTC
>NZ_VTHK01000109.1 GCF_009765355.1 Amycolatopsis anabasis
CACCGGCCGTCGGCGGCGCCTGCGTGGTCGAGGCCGCGGGCGGTGACAAAGCGGGCGGTCCCTCAGCCAGCCGGTAGGCCAGACCGACCACGGCCGCCTGCCCGGCGGCGACCTGCTCGCCGAGCACCCGGGAGCGGTCCAGCAACAGATCGACGGTGTGGCGGATGTGCTCGGCGATGAACTCGTCCTCATCGCGGTGCCCGGCGGAGCGGGCGGCCAGCACGCTCGGCGTCACCTTCTCGATCACATCGGCTTGGACTTGAGCTGCGATATCCCTGACCGGGGAACGGTTACGTGGTCAGGGCGGGACGGTGTGGATGTCGAGCGCGCTGAACCGAGTGGCAAGGCCGTCGACCCAGTCCGATGGCGTGCGGTGGTGAACACTGATGGGCCTCGAATTTTCCGGACAGTTGTTGAGTAACTGGTGCCGCGAAGATCGAATTACTCGGGGGCGCCTCATGCACCCCCGTCTGGGAGGCCGCCAGCGTGTTGTCCGGGCCGTGGATTCGTACGAATCATTCGCTCTGAAGGAGCCCGCTCAAATGGAGAGCGACCTCTAGTTCGAGGCGCCTGTTCTGTACCGGGTGGCCGAGTAACTCCTCTGCCTTGTGAAGGCGGTAGGAAATCGTGTTGTGATGTACATCGAGCCTGCGGGCCGTGCGTGCCAGGTTTTGTCCTTCCTCGAAATAGGCGCATAGGGTGGAACGGAGCCTTGCCGTGCCGTCGTCGTTCTCGGCGAGTCCGCCCAGTTCCAGGGCGGTGAAGCTGGTGGCGGCGTCGAGGTCGCGAATCAGCAATGATATCAACGCGGTTTGCGTATATGATACGACACCGAACCGATCATAGGGTGCCAGCGTGGTTGCCACGCGTCGCGCTGCCGCGGCTTGTCGGTGGGATTGAACGAAACCTTCGATGCCTCTCTCCAGTTGGCCCGCCGCAACCCGGCAACCCTCGATGCGTTCCATACTGTCGACCGAGACTTCGATTCTTTCGCCGGAAACCCATGCCCAGCGCATTTGGTCGCTGACCGGGACGGTCAGCACCCTGTCCGCGGAGAGGCGGCGTGCCAGTGTCGCGGCGGCGTCTTCCGGTACCGGGGAATTCGATTCTGTCCACAGAATGCACGCGAGGTGGCGGCGCGTGAGGTCGTAGCCCAGCGCGGCGCTCGTCGGGGCCGCACTCGTCGGCCGCCAACCGTCCAACAGCGCGCGCGTCAACTCGGCCCGGCGCGCCGCGGTACCGGCCTGCCAGTGGGCGCGTTCGTTGACGTACTGCTCGGTCAATTGCTCGCACACGGCATCGACATAGGCACTCGTGTATCTCGCCACGGCGCCAATGACACGACCTTGGGTGCCATCTCCGGGGCCGATTTCCGAAGCGACATGCTCGCATACTTCGAGGACGGCGGCTTGGCCTATCTGGTAAATACGAAGCAGGATGGACAGGTCAATTCCTCGATGCACGAGTTGCGTTGTCCACCGGACTGTTTCGGGGGGCGGGGCGGCGTTGGCGATTGGTTCGCCGGCCAAGAGGGCGTGCCAAGCGGATCGCAATGTGCTGGCGCACCCGGTGGCGGTGGCTTGCCAAAAATCTTCGTCCGCGCTGGACGACAAGACTGGTAGCCGGGTTCGGGCGCGGCTCGTGATCAGGTCGGTTGTCGTCGTTACGAGGTCAGGGTTGCCGGTGGCCGCTCCGAGCAGCCTTCGAATTGCGTCTTCGGTACCGGGTTCGTTGCCGAACTCCCTCATCGCATCACCGCCAGTCTCGACTGGTGCCCAGCGTAGTCGAAGCTGGTCGAAGCCGCCGGTGGCGCCTGGCTGGCGGTGAGGACTGAAATGCCTGGTCACAGCGGCGCCAGACCGGAAGTAGGCCGGGCGAGCCGCGAGTCGTCGACCTCACCAGGTCCCGTCGGAACGACGCGCGGTTGTGACATCAGTCGAATCCGTTTCGGTGTGATTGTGAGGATTCCACATGTTCCGCCGCGGACACGTTGGTTATCGTTCGGACTGGCGTATCGGCGAGAAGGGCACAGCGCACGTTATCAAGGCTCCGTTACTTCTGTTCATGCGCGCGCCCAGGTTGGGTGTCAACTCGACCGGTGCCCGCGGTTTTCAACAAGGAGGTCGACACCGGTGAACGATGCGGCTACGGGTGCAGTGCTGTGCCTGCTGAGAAATTGGCGCCGCGGCAGAACGATCGATGTATTGGCTTGGGGTACCGCGGTACTGGCGCTGACTGCGTTGCTGGCGCTGCTTTGGATAGCGCCGGATGCGGCCGACGCGGCACCCGTCGCGGACTTTTACCAGCGTTATCATAGACTCGTTCTGTTCATTATCGTATTGATCGCACTGTACTTTCTGCCACAGTTGTGGGCGCAGGGACTGTTGGCCGCTCACATGCGCAGGACCGAGGGTGCCGGGCCCTACACCTGGATCGCGTTCGGTAGTGAACTGATGTTCATGACGGTGTTCAACGTGGAAATCGGCCTGGTTGCCACGGCGACCCTGCTATACGACCGGATCAGTGCCGAGGCGCTGTACATCTTGCACGTAGGTGCATGGGTGCTCGCCGCACCGATCGCGTTTGCCGGTTGCGGCTACTTCCTCGCGGTACTGGCACTGTGCAAACGTACCCAACTGTTTCCGCGACACGTGCGGATTGTCGCCGTGGTTTCCGGCATCGGAAATATCGGGGCGATCGGCGGTGTATTCACCGTGCACGGGCCTTTCAATCCTGCCGACGGGCTGATCGCGTTCGGCGCTCCGACGGCGTCTTGGATCCTTTGGTTCGCCGCCACGGCCGGTTGGCTTGTGCGGAACTCGCATGTCGGCCGGCGCGGTGCAGGTGAAAACGCGGACGCGGGCCGCCCGGACCGACCGGTGCGCCGCACCTGACGGTCGTCGTTCCGTTCACCTGCCGATGCAGTCCACCGTTAGGAAGGAAGTCCCCATGGCTGAGGCAGAGCCGCAAACAATCACCTTCTTCTCCCAGGGCGAACGTTGCTCGGCCTGGCTCTACCGAGCTACTCAAAGCCACCGGCCCTGTGTCGTGATGGCACACGGATTCGGTGCGGTGAAGGCCATGCGGCTGTACGCCTATGCCACCGAGTTCTGCCGGGCCGGATTCAATGTGCTGGCCTTCGATTATCGGCACTTCGGGGATAGTCAAGGCGAACCTCGGCAACTCCTCGACATCACCAAGCAGGTGCAAGATTGGCACGCGGCACTGAGCTGGGTGCGCGACTTGTGCTTTGTCGACAAAGACAAGATCATATTGTGGGGTACCTCGTTCAGCGGCGGACACGTCGCTCGGGTCGGTGCTCAAGATCAGAACATCGCTGCCATCGTTTCACAGGTGCCATATTTCAGTGGACCGTCGACGGTCGTCAGTCAGGGGATCCGGCAAAGTGCACGTTTGGGTGTGGCGGGCTTGCGAGATATTTGGCGTCAATGGCGCGGGAGGCAGCCGTATTACCTGCCGACGTTCGGATATCCCGGCTCGCTGGCGGCAATGACCGGCAGCGGAGAGTACGAAGCAGCACAACGGATCTATCCCCCGGAGGTGGAGGTCAGGTCAGAAGTCGCGGCGAGGATCTTCCTTCACATGGCGCAGTACTCCCCGGGCAAACATGCGGTGGATGTCCGCTGTCCGTGGCTGATACAGATCGCCTCCCAAGACATCACCACGCCACCGGGTCCGGCAAGAAGGATCGCTCGACAAGCACCGCGAGCCCAACTGATCGAGTACAAGGCGGGACATTTCGAGCCATACACCATGCCGCTGTTCGCGGCCGTTGTGGGTGATCAGATCAACTTTTTGCGAAGTCATACGTCATAGGAAGGTCGCATTGGTGACATTATTGAAGCGGTCATTGCGAAAAGCACTGTTAGTGCGCACTCCGGAAAACCCGGACCGCTCAGCGCCGACCGTGTCGGACAACACAACCGTATACTTCATGGTGAAGTGTCGACCCGGCACCAGCGCCGAAACGTTCGTGCGACAAATGTTGTCCAGTGTGGCAAGTCGAGTCCACAACAAACGTAAGGTATTGAACTACTCGTCATTCCGTCAATATCATAATACAAAACCTGGCGGACTGGATGCGCTGCCACTGATTCTCACTCGGACCCACCGAGTCGTCCGCTCGCTCTGCCTGCTGAGTGACATCGCACCGCCACCCGTGTTCAGTATGAACCTGACGCCGTATTACGACGCCCTGATAGAGTTCGAGTTTGAGGATTCACCGACGGATGACCAGTTTGCCGCCTTGGAATTGGTCGGCGAAATTGTGGAATCGATATGCGGCGAAGTGGTCACCTGTGAGTGTGACAAACGTTACACGATTATTGGCCACCCGGCGCCGACCAGGAAGCCTGATTCGGTGTTCTTGACGGTTATCACCAAAACGCCATGGAACCGGACCATGCGACAGGCGCAAAAATACTGGATCGAGCAGCATGCGCCGATAGTGGTGGACAACAACGAGTACCTCAATCTGCGCGGTTATCAGCAGGTGCACACGACGACTCGCGAAGAAAGCCGGTTGGCCAACGAATACAGCGGTGTCGCCTTCATTGAGTTCGGCAGTATTTCCGAGTTCTGGCGTAACAATCTCACCTATGATGCGATGCGAATCAACAACACACTCGCTCTTGACGAGATAAACCTCACCATTGGCTCCCATATCAATATGTTCAGGTGTTTTGACCTGTCTTGACAACAAGCCGCAGCCGGCGCAAGGGCGTATCGCATGGTGTGCGCACCTGCCGGACCGGCCCCTCAACCACACGCCCTCGCGGCAGGAACCCCGGTGCCCGGCCGCAGGGTGGAACCTCAGTTGTCACTAGTTCGGCGCGCAGTGGTGAGTGGATCTTTTTGCTGCGGTTCGATGCCGCGGTGGACGCACGCCAGCACCGTGGTCAACGTCCGCCGAGACTGCTGCCCCCGTCGACGTCGAGAACGTGGCCAGTGATGAACGCGGCCTCGTCGGACAGCAGGAAGGCGACCGCTGCGGCGACATCGTCCGGGGTGCCGAGACGGCCGACCGGGATGGATGCGATCGCGCGACGCTCGGCCTCGCTTCCTGGTGGGCGGGACCGGTGGAACAGTTCGGTGCCGATCGGGCCTGGCGCGACGGCGTTCGAGGTGATCCCGTCTGCTGCCAGCTCAAGCGCCCAGGCCCGGGTGCAGCCCACGAGCGCGCTCTTGGCTGAGGCGTACGCGGTGCGATCGCGGGCGCCGTAGATCGCCCGCGAGGCGATGTTCACGATCCGGCCGAAACGCCGTGCGCGCATACCAGGGACAAGGGACTGAACGATCTGGATCGCCGCGCGCACATTGACATCCCATACTAACCGCGCGGTCGCCAGGTCGAGGTCGTCGATGGACTGCGGTTCGGCGATGCCGGCGTTGTGCACGACCCTGCGCACTGCGTAGCGGGTGGTGATCGCGTCGAGCGCGCGTGCGGTGTCCGCAGGGTCCGCGAGGTCGCACCGCACAAAATCACCAGGGAACTCTGGCTCTGGCTCGCTGCGGCCGACGGCCACGACGCGGTAACCTGCGCTGCTGAGCCGGTGGGTGATCGCCAGCCCGATCCCACCGGCCGCGCCGGTAACCAATACATCCGATGAGTCACCTTCCACCATCACGTCCTGATTGTGTCACCCCCACAGAACTCGACGGCGAAGAGCGTCAGCCACGCTGAGCGCGCGGACGGTTGCTCCGGCCGAACCATGCCTGCCATCCTCGACAACCTCAAACGCGCACCCTCATGCCGCTGATCGCACGTCCCGATGAACATCCGCTTCTGCCGATGAGCGGATGTCGACGCCCGGCGCCGGTGGAGGTGGACTGGACGGACTGCGGCACGTTGGGCTGACAGCGCCCGGCCACCCGTTCCCATGACGCGGCATGGGAACGGGTGAGTGGTTCCCGCCGCGTTGTGCACGTTGGTCATTGACTGGACGGTCTTTCCGGGCGTTGAACGTGCGTCTGTCGGGCACCGGACAGTTGTTTCAGACCAGTGCGCCGAGGTAGGCGCTGCGTGGTAGTTGGGTCACGAAGCCTGTTTAGCGGCTGACCCGGCAAGTGGCTGGGTGCGATGGTGTCGTGCGATGGCGACTGCGGTGAGGACGGCGAGTAGTTCGATGAGGGTGGCGGTCCAGCCGACCCCTGCGGCGCCGATGTGGTCGAGGGTGACGGAGCCGAGTACGCCGCCGAAAGAGATACCGATATAGATGGCGCTGGCGTTGAGCGATAACACGATTCCGGCGGAGCCGGGGGCGAGTTCGACGAGACGATGTTGCTGTGCCGGGGAAAATGACCAGCCGAAGACACCCCAGACGGCGAGCGCGACGGCCGCGCCCGCCGCGCCCGCGGGACCGTGCGCGCCGAAGGTGGCGAGTGCGCCGAAGGTGGCCAGGGCGAGGGTCAGGCCTGTAGCGCTGGCCACGACGAGCCGGGTCGTGGGGTAGCAGTCGGCGGCGCGCCCGCCGAGCGCGTTGCCCGCCACGGCGGCCAGGCCGAAGATCAACAGCCAGATGCTGAGCGCCGCACCGTGCACGCCGCCCACGGCGGCGAGTACCGGGCCGAGATAGGTCAGGACGGTGAACGCGCCGGCGATCCACAGCACGGAAAGGCCCAGCGCGGCGGGCACGCCTGGGGCACGCGCCACCGCGAGGCGGTCACGGATGCCGACTACGGGTGGCGACTGCAGGGCTGGTAGCAGGGCAGCGAGCCCGACTGCGGTCACCGCGCCGAGCGTGGCGACGATCCCGAACGTGGTCCGCCAACCGAACGCTCCGCCGACCAGGGTGCCCAGCGGGACACCGACGGCGGTGGCGACGGTGATGCCCGCGGCGACGGTCGCCAGCGCGCGCCCGCGCCGGGCGTCGGGAACCAGTGCCGTGGCGGTCGCCGCGGCGGCAGGGGTGAACACCGCGGCCGCCAGCGCGGCCAGCACCCGGGTGGCTAGCGTCACCGGGTAGGAGTCGGCGAGCCCGGCGCCGACGTTCGCCACGGCGAATACCGCGAGACTGGACACGAGGACGAGGCGGGGTGGCAGGCGGGCGGTCAGGATGCCGAGCAGCGGGGCGCCCAGAGCGTAGGCGATGGCGAACACGGTGACGAGCTGACCTGCCGCGCCATCGGACACCGCCAGATCGCGGCCGATCTGCGGGAGTAGCCCGGTGATGAGATAGCCGTCGGTGCCGATGGCGAACATGCCGACCGCGAGCAGGAGCAGCCGGGCCCGGGTGGACAGCAACAGAATCCTCCGCAGTGGAACGTCAGGTCGTGGCGAGGAACAGTTCGATCAAGGCGAGCAATGTTTCCGGCGCGTCTTCCTGCGGGAAATGGCCCGCGTCGGCCAGTTCGATGACCGGGGCCCGCGGGAACGCGGCCCGAAACGCCGGGATGACGTAGCGGGGCAGCAACGCGGTGTCGCGCATCCCTTCGACCAGCATCGCGGGTTTGGCTCGCACGGCGGCGACCGCGCTCGACTCCGGTGTGGCGGGTACCGGGTCGTCCGGGCCGGGCGCGACGAGTTGCTGCGGAAACCGGATCACCCCGCGGCATGCGGCACGGCTGGTGAAATGGCCGGAATAGGCACGGATCCAGGTCGGGGTGACGATCTCCGGGCGGGTGATGGTCTGCAGCGCGAGCATCAGGTGGGTCACGGTGTGCCCGGCGTTGCCGAGCACCTCCTCCAGCGTGCCTTCGGTGTGTGCGGCGCGGGCCCACCGGAACCACGCGCTGTCGGCGAGATTGCCCGCCATCAGTTCGGCGTAACCGGGCAGCCCGAGCGGCAGAACCGTGTTGGCGGCCACGATGCGCTCGATTCGCTCGGGGTGACGCAGCGCGAACCCGGTGCCGATGGGACCGCCCCAGTCGTGCAACACCAGCGTGATCCGGTCCAGGTCCAGCTCCCCCACCAGCAACGTCTCCAGGTTGGCGATGTGCTCGCCCGCGAGGTAGCCGCGGTCGGCGGGGGTGGCGCTCTTGCCGAAACCCATGTGGTCGGGCACCACGACGCGGTGTGTCCGCGACAGCGGGCCGATCAGGTGCCGCCACAGGTAGCCCCAGGTCGGTTCGCCGTGCAGCAGCACGATGACCGGTCCCGTCCGGGGCCCCTCATCGACGTAGTGCTGCAGGAACCCAGCGGCCTCGGTGTAGCGGGCCTGGTAGGGCCAGGTGCCGTCGAAACTCTCCTGCTCAGGAATCATCCGTCTTCCCCTCACTTGATCTTGGCGAGGAGGCTAGGCCTGCTTCCCTGACATCCACTGTCAGCGGAGTACGGCAGACTGGGTCACATGCGCGCGAGCCGACTGGTCTCCACCCTGTTGCTGCTGCAGAACCGGGGACGGATGACAGCGAAGGAGCTGGCGGAGGCGCTGGAGGTGTCGGTGCGCACGGTGTACCGCGACATGGAATCGCTCAGCGCCGCCGGTATCCCGTTCTACGCCGAGCCCGGCCACGACGGTGGATACGAACTGCTCGACGGCTATCGCACCCGGTTGACCGGGCTGACCGCAGGCGAGGCGGAGTCACTGTTCCTGACCGGGTTGCCCGGCGCCGCCGCCGATCTCGGACTCGGCGCGGTGGTGGCCGCCGCCCAGCTCAAAATCACGGCCGCGCTCCCGGTCGAACTGCGCGACCGGGCCGGGCGGATCTCCGAACGATTCCACCTCGACGCACCGTCCTGGTACCGCGACGGTGACCACACCCCACACCTGACGACCGTCGCGGACGCGGTGTGGAACCAGCGCGAGGTGCGCATGCGCTACGAGCGCTGGGCCGCACCGCACGAGGTGACCAGGACCGTGCAACCGCACGGCCTCGTGCTCAAGGCGGGCCACTGGTACCTCGTCGCCCGCAGCGCCGGCCAGCTGCGCACCTACCGGGTCTCCCGCATCCTCGACGCCGAGGCGCACGCCCACACCTTCGACCGGGAACCGGAATTCGACCTCGCCGGTTACTGGCAAGACTATTTGAAAAATTTCGACGCCCGCCGACACCAACGCACCGCGACCGTCCGGCTTTCCCCCGACGCCATCGCTCGCCTGCCATATCTCCTGGAACCAGCCATCGTCGACGCCGCCCACCGGACGGCGACCACACCCGACCCCGCAGGCTGGATCGAGGTCACCATTCCCGTCGAATCCGCCGAGCACACCCTGCCGGAACTTCTCAAACTCGGCGCCGACGCCGAAATCGTCGCACCACAACAATTCCGCGACCGCATCACCCAGATCGCCCGCACCATGGCACGGCTCTACCAGGGCTAGCGAATCCGTACCGCCCGCACGGAGCAGGCCGGGCATGACCGGGAGCAAGATCGCCGACCTTGCACGCCGCCAGCGGCGCACCCCAGAAAAGACCCCGAGCGGCCGTTCCCTCACTCCGCCAAAACGGTGCAAACAACCCATCGATCCGCCACACGAACAAATGAAAGCCAGGGCAGGGTCTTGACCCACACGCCAAAGGATCGAACTGGACACTGGACAAACTCAAAGGGCATCCACAACGCGTTCAGGGCCGAGCACCCCTAGACTGAGAGGTGTGCCGCTTTCGGATGAGGTCCACAGCCCTTGGTGTGGTTGTTGCGTTCCCTCGGGCGGCCTACCGTGGGTGGGCGGCTCCATCTGGGTCGAGCAGGGCGGTGGAACACGGTGTCCGCTTTCTTGCTGGCAGCGCCACCGGCGGCTGGTGTGCGGTGTCCAGCTCCGCGCCGAACAGCAACAGGGATGCGCAGATGACCCGCCGCACCACCAGGCCGCTGTCGTCGCCCGCTGGAAATCGTGGGCCTGACCGGGCATCTGCGCCTGTTCGACATCCGGGCGGCAGCGCTGGCTGCCTGAGTGCGTAGCGGATCCGGCTGAGCGCTGCGTGGCCGCCCGTGCCTTCTCGCGCGTGCGTGCCGCGACAACGACCGGCTGCTGCAAGCAGCACTGCAGGAGATTCGCGACCGGACCGGCTCAGCGGACCCCGGTCGAATGATGGAGCCGTCCAGCGGTCGGAGGCCGGATACGGCTTCCGGAGGTGATCAACTTGCGCGTTGTGACCGGGTGCGTGCCTCGAGAAGCGCTGGCGGCTATGGTGACCTCCACGGCGTGAACAGCAAAACAGCAATCTTTCTGTTCGCCCGGGTTCGAGATCAGGCGGGGCCGCCTGGGAAGACGGCCCCGCGTGGACAGGGCGAGCAGCGACTCAGGTCAACGCAGGTACCACAGGGTTCCGAGGCCACTCAGTACCAGCGCCAGGGTCGCCAGCCGGGTTGCCGTCAGCACCAAGGTGATGCTGACGGTGATCCTGGCTCCTCTTCTGGACCGCTTCCGCTTCTGCGTCGGCATGTCCTACTCACCTCCCCTCCGCACCCCCGGTCGCAGCGGGAGTGAGGCGCTTTCCGCGCCTGCAGGCTCGCGGAAATCCAGTCGGGTCGGTCAGAGTGGACAAAGCCTACGCGGAACCACCGCCACAACCTGGGGTGTCGACACGCGGCGAGGCGGGTGTTCGGTGCCGAACCAGCGTCGATCGGTGTTCCCTTCCACCCACTGTGCGTTGGCACGTCGACCGTAGGAACGCCACGTGACCTGGGCAAAGCCACACGTCGACGACATGGTCGAACTCCTCGTGCGGCCGAGGATCAGGAATTCGCCCTGAGGCCGCTGTCGTCGATCCGGTCGCACATGGGCGCAGGTTTTCGTCGTCGAAGTCGGCCAATCCGTCGGCACGGTCGTACGCAGGTGCCGCTCGATGACGACGAAGCCCGCTCTCCCGTGCGGCTCACTGGTGCTGGAACATCGTCTCGGTCCTGGAGCTCTCCCTGGATGAAGTCGTCGAAGCCAGCGGGTCACAGTGCCCGCGGTGACGCTCTCGCCGTACCGGCGCCCGCCAGGCAGCGCCGGGCTCGGCACGGGAACCACGTTGCCGGTCGGTAGTACTTGGCGATCGCACTGCAGCAGGCCGGACCACGGCGAGGGGATCTCGGTGTCGATCACCGGTCGCGATCCACCTCGCCGCCGCTGTCGGTGTCGTCGCCGGTCTCGGTGGCGCGCCAGGCAGCGGTTTGCTTATTCAGTGTGGGGCTCCTCGTGTGGGAGATCTCCCGAGCACGCCGTGACGCGAGTCGCCAGGACACCGCTCGGTTGGGACAGTTGGACTGGCCCGCTCAAGCCACAACCGAGAGGGCGTCGGGCACGCAGCGCGCCGACACCGGGACCGATCCGAACGGCTCGCCGTCGGCGTAGGCGGGCCAGTCGTTCCCGTCCAGGCTGCTCTCGCGGGCACGCAGCATCCGCACGTTGGGTGCAGCGGTCGGCGCGGAACGCGGCGAGCTCGCCGAGAATGGCCAGGTCGTAGCCGGCGGGGCGCGCAGGGAACGTTGCACCTGACCAGCGGCTATGCCCGGCGCGGCAGGTCGGCGGCCCCGGCCACGGGCGGCCTCGGCGACGGCTGGGGTGGGGTGGGCGATGGTGGGGCGTTGCCGGGCCAGCGTGGTCCGCCGGGTCGGTTTCTTCTTCGGCGCGGGCGTTGGGGCGGGTGTGGGCTAGTAGGGGCGAGGCCGGCGGCGGTCGCGCGCAGGTGGTGTCCGGGTTGGCCGGTTTGCTGGCCGCCGCGGTGGCGGGTGGCGCGCGTGGCCACCAGGACGGCGAGGGCGGCGAGCACGATCAGGGCGAGCGCGGTTTCCGGCGGGGTGTTGGCGCGGCGCGGGGTGGTGAGGACGCACCGCGGGGCCCGGGTGCCGGGTGTCGCGTCCGACGCCCGGTCATCCGCTAAATCCAGGAGTAGATGGACGACGCCTCATCCGCCTGGTCTGGTGGCAGGTTCCAGTAGGCGCCGTAGGTCGAACCCGCGGGGAATCTCGGGGATCCCGCCTGGCCGTTGATGTCGAAGTACCACCAGAACTTCGTGGCGGTGTTGTTGACGAACGAGGACATCTGGTCGTTGAAGGCGCCGCGGTGCCCGCGCTTGTTGGGGCCGTAACAGGTGCACTTCTCTTTCCCGAGCCAGTCGTTTCGCACCCGCACCCCCGGCGGGGGTCCGGGGAGGGCGACGAACTGTCCTCCGGCGTCGATGTCCTCGTACAGGCAGATCAAGTTGGCGGGGCAGGACGTGGCCGCCTTCGCACGGACGGAGGCGAGCCGGGATTTCGCGTAGTCGGGCTCTTGAACGCTGGTGACCGCACCGTCCTGCTGGTGCACCACTCCCGTGCGTACCGGCAGGACTGCTTCGTCCGACGCTTCGGCGGGAGCGGCCATCGCGAAAAGGCCGGAAACCGCCGCTCCGGTGGCCACGAATCTTCGTACGAACGCGGATGGGTTTCTCATCTGTTCTCCTTGTGCCTGGTGTGTTTCGGTCCGCCGCGCGGTCGCGGCGGTGTCACGACCGCTGTCGATCGACTCCCGAGTGTGCCCGCCCCGCACGCCCGGGCGCCTCCCGCCGGAGACGGGTTCCGATCGGCCGCTTTCCCTCCCGCGGGGGTTTTCCCGAACCGCGACCGGACCTACCGAAACGGTGGCGGTGATCGACGATCCGGCGGCGGCCGAGGTGTCCCTGGACCCGATCCGGTTCCCGCTGCTCGCCGAGCCGGCCGAGCACGGATCGGCTGGCATTCGGGCCAGGAACGTGGACCTTCCCGAGCAGCAGGTTCACCAGCACCGGCATATCGTCGTCCGGAGCGCAGGTGGGCTCCCAGCGCGGCGCCAGCTTGTACGGCGGTACCTTCGCCTGCCGCTCGGCCATCTCCGCAAGGTGCCGCGACTCTCAGGGCGTCGGCAACTTCACCGGTTCGCTGTCCTGCAGCAGGGTATACGGATCGAGATCGTCCTCGGTGCCTATGTCCGTGCTGTCCTCTGCCTCTTTCATGGTCAGGAACGAGCGAACCGCTCGGCCAGCGTCCCAGAAGTCCGCCGTCGTCTCGATGGCCGCGGCGACGAACGCGCCATGGTTTTCCAGCTCGTTCGGGTCCGGCCCGCCCTTGCCTGCCGCAGGCTGCGTTCTCGGGTCCGCGTTTTTGCTCATCCTCCTGGCCGGGAGACCGTGGCGTATTCGATCATCAGCGCGGGCACCTCTTGGGCGACGCGGGCGAGGACGGCACGGTGCCAACTCGCGGGGAACGAGATCTCCGGGTGCGCGGCGTGGTATTCCTCGTCGGTGCGTTAGGTCACCACGGTGTGCCGAGCGCAGTGACTCGTCCTCGTGGTGCGCTGTTGACGTTGGCAGACTGATCGCGTGACAGGTTTGACCGCTGAACTCGTGGTCGAGGGTCGCGTCCCGCAGACACCGGTTCTCGCTCCGAACGGGCATCTGCTCTGCTATGTCCTCGCCCCCATCAGCCGGATCGGTGACCACCTCGACACCGCACTCTGGCTGGCCGACATCAACGGCGACGGTGTGTGGAGTCGGGTGACCGCCGACACCGCGACGGAGTCCCGGCCACGCTGGTCCGCGGACTCGGCCACGTTGTTCTTCCTGTCCGACCGCGCCGAGCGCGGTACGCCGCAGGTGCATAGGTTCGCCCTCGCCGACGGCGTGGTGAGCGCATTGACCAGTTGGCGCGCCGGGATCATCGACCACCTGCCGTTGGCCGACCTCAACCTGGTCGCGCTGCTCGCCGAGGACGAGCCCACCGAGCAGGACACGCGCCGCGCCCAGGACCGCGACGACGCC
>NZ_VTHK01000011.1:0-239378 GCF_009765355.1 Amycolatopsis anabasis
GATCATGGACACCCTCGCCTACGTCTTCGACCTCGCACCCCTTGGAATAGGTCGTCTAGCGGACGGTAAGCCCGACTTCCCTAAGCGACTGTTAGGAAGTTCTTCACCTTCTTGTTCCCCGCTCCCCGAGTGGTCACGGTGAGTCAGAACACAGGAGGTCAATGATGACTACGCGGATCGCCGAGGCGTCTTCGGCGAGCGAGAAGCGCGTGATCGGCAACGTGCTGCGCGGCTCGATCGGCAATTTGATCGAATGGTACGACTGGTACGCCTACGCCGCGTTCACCACGTATTTCGCCCGTTCGTTCTTCCCGAAGGGCGACACGACCGCGCAGTTCCTCAACAGCGCCGCGATCTTCGCGGTCGGGTTCCTCATGCGGCCGATCGGCGGCTGGCTGCTCGGCAGGTTCGCCGACCGCTTCGGGCGCCGGACCGCGCTGGTCCTCTCGGTGACCCTGATGGCCGCCGGTTCGCTGGTGATCACGTTCACGCCCGGGTACGCCACGATCGGGGTCGCCGCGCCGATCCTGCTCGTGCTCGCGCGGCTGCTGCAGGGCCTGTCGGTGGGCGGCGAGTACTCGACCTCGGCGACCTATCTGTCCGAAGTGGCCTCACCGGGCAAACGCGGCTTCTACTCCAGTTTCCAGTACGTGACGCTCACCGCGGGCCAGCTGCTCGCGCTGGCCCTGCAGATCGTGCTGCAGCAGCTGCTCACCGAGG
Source organism: Amycolatopsis anabasis (assembly GCF_009765355.1). GTDB lineage: Bacteria > Actinomycetota > Actinomycetes > Mycobacteriales > Pseudonocardiaceae > Amycolatopsis > Amycolatopsis anabasis. The sequence continues at coordinate 721 of NZ_VTHK01000011.1, forward strand.
AGCAGATGTACTCGTGGGGCTGGCGGATCGCGTTCGCCGTCGGCGCGCTCGGCGCGGTGCTGGTGATGTACCTGCGGCGCGGGATGGACGAATCGGCGAGCTACCGGGCCGAAACCGGCGGCGAGGCCAAGACCCCGGGCGAACGCGGCACGATCCGCGCGCTGCTGCGGCACCCGAAGGAGATCGCGCTGGTCGTGGGCCTGACGCTGGGCGGCACGGTCGCGTTCTACACCTACACGACCTACATGCAGAAGTTCATGGAGAACACCGCGCACATCCCGAAGACCACGGTCACCTGGATCAACTTCGCGGCGCTGCTGGTGTTCGTGATCCTGCAGCCGATCGCCGGGCGGATCTCCGACCGGATCGGGCGGCGGCCGATGCTGCTGTTCTTCGGGATCGCCGGGACGCTGCTCACCGTTCCGCTGATGACCACCATGGCGAAGACCTCGCAGCCGGTGCTCGCCTTCCTGCTCATGCTCAGCGCGCTGGTGATCGTCACCGGGTACACCTCGATCAACGCGATCGTGAAGGCCGAGCTGTTCCCCACCCGGATCCGCGCCCTCGGGGTGGGGCTGCCGTACGCCCTGACGGTGGCGATCTTCGGCGGGACCGCCGAACTGATCGCCCAGTGGCTCAAGAAGATCGGCCACGAACCGCTGTTCTTCTGGTACGTCGCGGGTTGCATCCTGGTCTCGCTGATCGTCTACGGCACAATGCGCGAGACTTCGAAGAGTTCCGAACTGGAGAAGGGCTCTTCGGTCTCGTAGGTGGAAGGTGTGGCCGTGCGCGTGTTACTCGTCGAGGACGACGACGGGGTCGCCGACGCGCTCTCCGAGTCGTTGCACGCGCGCGGCCACCCCGTCACCCGGGTGGCCCGGGGCAGTGACGCGCTGACCCGGCACCGCGACGCCGATCTGGTGCTGCTCGACCTCGGCCTGCCCGATCTCGACGGCCTGGACGTGCTGCGCAAGATCCGGCAGGTGTCCGAGGTCGCGGTCGTGGTGCTGACCGCCCGCGACGACGAGCGTTCGGTGGTGCGGGGCCTGCGCCTCGGCGCCGACGACTACCTCGCGAAGCCGGTCCGCCTGGCCGAACTGCTCGCCCGGATGGACGCGGTGGTCCGGCGGGCGGGCGCCCGCACCGCGCCCGCCGCGGACACCGTCCGCATCGAGGACGTGGAGATCGACCTGGGCGCGCGGCGGGTCCTGGTCGGTGGCGTGGACGTCGGGCTCACCACCAAGGAGTTCGACGTGCTCGCCGTGCTGGCCGCCCGCCCGGGCACCGCGGTGAGCCGCCAGCAGCTGATGGACGAGGTCTGGGGCGACGCCTACCTCGCGGTCTCCCGGTCGCTGGACGTGCACCTGACCCAGTTGCGCGCCAAGCTCAACCGGCCCGGGTTGCTCAGCACGATCCGCGGTTTCGGCTACCGCCTCGGGGGCTGACCGTCGTGCGCGCGCGGCTGCTCGTCGTCCTGGTGGCCTTCGCGCTGGCCGCGGTGGCCGCGTTCGCGCTGCCGCTGCTTTCTGCCACCGCCGAGCAGCGCACCCAGCAGCTGGTGATCGCCCGCAACGCCGACGTGGACCGGTTCGCGGTGCTCGCGCAGCAGGCGGTCGCTTCCAGCGACAGCGCCGCGCTGGCCGAGGAGGCCAAGCGGTACGCCCAGGTCTACGGCGAATCGGTGGTCGTGGTCGACGCGCGCCAGATCCCGCTGGTCCAGGTCGGCGGGCTCTCGGCGGGCGAACCCGGGGTGCGCGCGCTCGTCGACGCGACCATGCGCAACCAGCCGAGCCCGCCGCCGGAGACGGTCCGCCCGTGGTCGGACGCGCCCGTGCTGTTCGCGCGGCCGATCGGCACCGCCACCCGCGTGTCCGGGGTGGTCGTGCTGCGCGCGTCGGTCGCGGCCGCCGCGCGGGACGTGGCGGGGCGGTGGGCGGTCGTCGCGGCGGGAGCGCTGCTCGCCGGGATGGTGTTCGTGCTGGTGGCGATGTTGCTGGCCCGCTGGGTGCTGCGGCCGCTGCACGAACTGGAGGGCGGCGTCGCCGCGGTGACCGCGGGCCACCGCGCGCAGGTTCCCGCCCGCGGGGGCCCGAAGGAACTGCGCTCGCTGGCGACCTCGTTCAACCGGATGTCCGACGCGGTGGTCGAAGCCGCAGAACAGCAGCGGCGGCTCGTCGCCGACGCCTCGCACCAGCTGCGCAATCCGATGGCCGCGCTGCGGCTGCGGGTGGACTCGCTGGCCGAGCGCGTGGACGCATGCGGGCAGCGCGCGTACCGCGCCACGGTCACCGAAGTCGAACGGCTCGAAGCGCTGCTCGACGGGCTGCTCGCGCTGGCGGTCGCGGACAGCACCGCGACCCGGCTGGCGGTCGGCGACCACGGCGACGAACCCTCGGACGTGGCTTCGGTGCTCGCCGAACGGCTCGACGCCTGGGGGGCCGCGGCCGAACGGGCGGGGGTCCGGTTGCCGCCCCCGGCCGAGCACACCGAACCGGTCCTGGTGCGCTGCCCGGAATCGGAACTCGCGCAGATCCTCGACGTGCTGCTGGACAACGCGGTCGCCTACGCGGGCGAGGGCGCACGGGTGCGGTGCGACTGGGCCGCCGACCACGCCGCCGGGATCGCCCGGATCGTGGTCGAAGACGACGGGCCCGGGCTTTCCGCGGCCGAACTGGCCCGCGCGACCGAACGGTTCTGGCGGGCCGAACGGGACGGCGCGCCGCGCGGCACCGGGCTCGGCCTGGCCATCGCGCAGCGGCAGATCGGCGCGCGCGGCGGGACGCTGGAACTGCGCGCCGCCGAACCGCACGGGTTGATCGTCCGCATCGAGCTGCCGCTGGAGGAGAGATGACCTTCTCCCGGCGCACCGCGCTGCTCGGCGGGCTGGCACTCCTGACCGGCTGCGCCACCGGCGGCTACCAGGGGCCGGAACGTTCGCTCACCATCGCGGCCGGGGAAAGCGGCGGCTTCTACCTCGCCTTCGCCGAACTCCTCGCCGCCGAGCTGAACCGCGCCGAACCGCGGCTGCGCTGCACCGCGGCGCCGACCGAGGCGAGTGTCGCGAACGTGCAGCGCGTGCGCGAAGGGACCGCCGACCTCGGCCTGGTGCTCGCCGATGTCGCCCAGTCCGCCGTCGCGGGCAAGCCGCCGTTCGGCGAAGCGGTGCCGCTGCGCGCGCTCGGGCGCGTGTACGAGAACTACCTCCAGCTCGTGGTGCGCGCCGACGGCCCGGTACGCACGCTCGCCGATCTCGCGGGCCGGACCGTGTCGCTCGGCGCCGCCGGGTCGGGCGCGGCGCAATCCGGCCAGCGGCTGTTCGAAACGGCCGGAATCCCGTTGGCTGTCCAGCATTTCCCGTTCGCGGAGGCGATCGCCGCGTTGCGCGAGCGGCGGGTCGACGCGTTCCTCTGGTCCGGCGGCGTCCCGACCCCGGCGCTGACCGAACTGGACCAGGCCACCCCGATCGCACTGGTCGCGCTGGACGGCGTGCTGCCCGCCCTGCGCGCGGCGTACGGCCCGGTGTACGAGGAGGTCCGGGTCCCCGCGGGCGTCTACCGGGCGCCGCGCGAGGTGCCGACCATCGGCGTGGCGAACCTGCTGGTGACCTCGGCCGCCCTGCCCGACGAGCTGGCCGCCGCGGTCGTCCGGGTCCTGGTGAACCGGGCCGCGGATCTGGTGCCCGCGCAGGCGGTCGGCACCCAGTTCCTCGACGTGCGGACGCTGATCGGCACCGGGACCGTGCCGCTGCACCCGGGGGCCGCGAACGCGTACCGGGACCTGCACGGTTGATCTTCGCGGTAGGTTGGCCTTGTTGATCGTTGCCGGAATGGGGGTCGAGGCCATGACCGAGCGGGGCGAACCGATCGTCCGCATGCCGCTGCGCGTCCGCTACCACGAATGCGACGGGCAGGGCATCGTGTTCAACGCCAACTATCTGGCCTATGTGGACATGGCCGCCTTCGAATGCTCGAAGGCGCTGTTCGGGTCGCACGCGAAGCTGCTGGAACGCGGCTACGACCAGGTGGTGGCCGAGTCGAACATCCGCTACCTGGCGCCGTGCCACTTCGAGGACGAACTCGTGGTGGAGGCCTACGTCGAACGCGTCGGCCGGACCTCGCTGCTGTTCGAGTTCCGGATCAACCGGGGCGAGGAGACGGTGACCGTGGTCAAGACCCGTTATGTCTGGGTGAGCATGGAAACCATGCGCCCGGCCGAACCGCCCGAGGACATCCAGCAGATCTTCACCGCCTACGCTCCGCAGGCCTGACCCGGCGTACGATGACCGGGGCAACGGCCGGGGAACGGAGGCGGAAGAACCACCACCATGTTCCGGATGCTGTTCTACCGCCCCGAAATCCCGCAGAACACGGGTAACGCGATCCGGCTGGCCGCCAACACCGGCAGCGAACTGCACCTGGTGGAACCGCTCGGTTTCTCCCTCGACGCCAAACACCTCCGGCGCGCCGGGCTGGACTACCACGACCTCGCCTGCGTCCGGGTGCACGCCGATCTGGACGCCGCCTGGCACGCCCTGCTCCCGGCGAAGGTGTACGCGTTCAGCACCACCGCGAACCGCTCCTACGCCGAAATCGCCTACTCCCCGGGGGACGTGCTGCTCTTCGGCCCCGAATCGGCCGGCCTGCCCGCCGAGGTGCAGCACGCCGCCGAGATCACCGACCGGCTCCGGCTGCCGATGCTGCCCACCTCCCGATCGCTGAACCTGGCCAACGCCGCGTCGATCGCGATCTACGAAGCCTGGCGCCAGCACGACTTCCCGGGCAGCTGAGCACCTCATCCGGATAGCGGCTCGCGGCGCTCCAGGCCGACCACCCAGACCGCCTTCGGATCCAGGAAGTTGATCAGGTTCAGCAGTGCGTTGTGCACCTCCACCAACCGCGGCCGACCGGACTCCCGATCCGCGGCGAATCGCGCGATGTCCCGCAGCAACGGCTCGAACCAGCGTTTGAACTCGGGATCGGTCGCCATCCTGGTGTGGAACTCGATGTAACCGAGGCACCGCAGCCGATCCTCGCCCTCCACCGCCGGGCGGGTCATCAACTCACCGAGCGCCCGCTGTTCGCCCCCGAGCAGCCGGAACGTCTGGTCGCCCTCGATCGGACGGCTGATCGCGCCGCCCACTCCCCCGAGCAACTCCAGCAGCCGCCGGTTGCGGCGGCGGCTGCCGAGGTCCAGGAAACGCGCCTCCCGGTACATGATCTCGACCCAGCCGAGGTACCAGGCGAACCGGTAGGCGCTCTCGTAGACGACGTACTCCTGGTGCCGATCGTCGTCCTCGAGCAGGAACCTGTTCTCGCCCTTCGGATCGTTGAACGCGTTGGCCAGCCTGCCCATCAGCAGCGCGGCGGCCTGGAGCAACGGGTCGCGGTACCGGCTGACCCGGTGCCGCCGCTCCTCCAGCCGGTCGCCGTGGCGACGCCGGGCTTCGAACAACGCGCCGAGCAGCACGGTCGTCAACGCCGAGCCGAAGGACACGATCGCCGACACCAACGACAGGGTGTTCACCCGCCGGCACCTCCGCCGTTCCGCACCTGACCCGCCGAGCGCCGGATGGCGCGGCACCGCATCGTAGTTCAGCCGAGCGGATGCGGCAGAGCCTTCGGCAAGGCCGCCTTGATCGCGGCGACCGCGGCGCGCGGTTCGTCGGCGCGGAAACGCAGGACGGTCGCCTCGCCCGCGGTGCCGTTGAGCACGACCGCGACCGGTTCGGACAGTTCGACGACCACATCGGTCTGGTTGCCCACCACGACGGCGAACTCCCGTTCCCGGAGTCGCAGGGTGGGGCCGCTGTGCTGTTTACGCTCGGCGCGCACCGCGGCGACCGAGGTCAACGGCACCTCCAGCGTGAACTGGGTGCCGTTCCGCAGCAGCAACACGCCGTTCCCCACCCGATGCGGCCGGACGACCGCGGTGGCCGCCAGGCCCAGGACCTGGAGCACCGCGCACGCGTCCAGGACGTGCACCACCGGCCACGGCACGAGCAGCCCGACCACCGCGGTCTCCAGGCCGAGGACGAACGCCAGTGCGAGCATCATCGGCACCTGTTCGCGCCCGTAGCCGAGTTCGACGTCGCCGGGGGCGAGCCCGACGCGACGGCGTGACAGCCAGGCGCCGAGATCGGTCAATCCGCGCAGCTGGCTCACCGCCAGGCGCCGCAGCGCCCGGTTCACCGGCCGTCCCCGTCGCCGTCACGGGTCCGCTCGGAGACGAGCCGCAGTGCACGCCGCAGAACTTCGGCCTGGGCGGGGGCGAGCGAGTCCAGGACCGCCGCGCCGAACGCGTCGTCCACGTCGAACCCGTCCCCGGTGAGCACCCCGGCCGGGAAGCCGTCGGCGAACACGGCCGCGAGCGGTTCCACCCGCGGATCGTCCACCGGTGCGTCCGCGAGTTCCTCGAGCCGCCGGGCCAGCTCCCGCCCGCGCGCCACGAACTCCGGATCGGCCGCCAGCGGCGCCATCGCCGCCAGGACGCGTTCTCGTTCGACCGGCCCGGCGGTGGTGTCCAGCAATGCGAACAACTCGCGTTCCCGGACCGCCAGCGCGGACTCCGCGCCGGTGCCTTGTTCGAGTTTTCCCAGCAATTCCGCCATTTCCGGCGACACCGAATCGTCGGCGTGCACCGCACCCCGTTCCGCGCGCTCGATCAGCACCGCGAGCCGCGCCCGGCGGTCCCGGATCCGCTGCTCCTGCCGCGCGAGGTCGCCGTCCAGTTCGACCAGGATCTCGTGCAGGTCGCGACCCCGGTCGTCGGCGAGCGCGTCCCGCACCTCGTCCAGGCTCAGCCCGAGTTCGGTCAGGCGCCGGATCCGCGCCAGCTCGATCGCATCGCGCAATCCGTACCGGCGGTAGCCGTTCGCCCGCCGCTCGGGTTCGGGCAGCAACCCCCGGCGGTGGTAATGCCGCACCGTCCGCGCCGAGACGCCGACCAAGCCCGCGAGTTCACCGATCCGCATGCGTCCAGTAGAAACCCTGACGCCGCGACAAGGTCAACTTCGCGCCGAGTCGCCTCCTCGGTCGCGCCGAAAGCGAGGGAGCCGGGTACTGGGGGTCGTGAGTGTTTGGACTGGTTCTAACCGGTCTGTCCACTCACGACCCCTGCCAGCCCTTGATCTCGGCCATGGGTCAGGGCAATCGCTGGCCGAGGAACAACGAACCCGCCGCGGCGATCATCAGCACCAGCGTGCCAAGGATGACCCACGGCCGGCTGGCGTCGGCGTCCTTGAGCTCGTAGCCGATCTGCTCGCCGAGGTTGTCGTAGACGCGCTTGAGCTCGTCGGCGGTGGCCGCCTTGTAGAACTCACCGCCGGAAAGCCGGGCGACCTCCTGCAACGAGTCGTCGTCGACCGCGACCTCGACATCCTTGCCGTCGATGCCCACCGAACCGTGCGAGGTGCCGAACGAGATCGTCGAGATCGGGATCTGCGCCTGCTTCGACGCCTGCGCCGCGGTGTAGGCGCCGCGCGGGCCGAACGGGTCGTCGGTGGGGACGGTCTGCTTGCCGTCACTCATCAGCACGATCCGCGCGGGCGGCGGCCCCTCGGCCCCGCCCACCACCGACGAGAAGCCCTCGATCGACTGCAGCGCCGCGAAAATCCCCTCACCGGTCGCGGTCGACTGCGCGAGTTTGAGGTTCTCGATGGACCGGACCACGCCCTGCCGCTGCGTGGTGGGCGCGACCTGCACGGTCGCGGTACCGGCGAACGTCACCAGGCCCAGGTTGATCCCCGGGGTCAACCCCTCCACGAACGATTTCGCGGCCGCCTGCGCGGCCTTGATCCGGCTCGGCGCGACGTCGGTCGCCTCCATGGACAGCGACACGTCGATCACCAGCAGGACGGTCGCGCGGTTGCGCGGCACCCGTTGCTCGGCGGTCGGCCCGGCCAGCCCGACGGTCAGCAGGATCAGCGAAACGAGGATCAGGGCGGCCGGGACGTGCCGGATCCAGCCCTGGCTCTTCGGCGCGACCTTGTCCAGCAGTTCCAGGTTCGTGAACTTCATGGTGCGCTTGCGCCGCACCCGCTGGGCCAGGAAGTACCCGACGGCGACCGCGGCCACCGCGAACAGCAGCAGGAACCACCAGGGCGCGCTGAAACCGGTAAGGCTCATGCCGCGCCTCCCGCGAGTTCGCGCGCGACCGCGATCGCGTCTCGAGTGCCGCGACCTGGCATCGTGCGCTTCATGCCACACCCCCGGACCAGCGCCGCTTGCGGGCGACCACGAACCGCACGGTGTCCGCGATCCAGTCCGAATCGGTGCGCAGCACCAGATGCGCGGCGCCCGCCTTGCGCAGCGCGGCGGCGACCTGGTCGCGGTGCGCCTGCGCGGCCGCGGCGAATTCCTTGCGCAGCAACGGGGACGCGTGCACCTCGCGCTGCCGTCCGGTTTCCGGATCGGCCAGCACGACCGTGCCCACCTCGGGCAGGTCGACATCCCGCGGATCGACGATCTCCACCCCGATCAGATCGTGCCGGGCCGACAGCGCGCGCAGCGGCCGCTGCCACGCGGTGTCGCCGAGGAAGTCGGAAACCACCACCGCGAGCCCCCGGCGCCGGGGCGGCCGCCGCAGCTGTTCGATCGCCGCGGCCAGATCTCCCCGGGTGCCCTCGGGGGCGCGCGGTGTCGTCGCGACCCGGCGGACCAGCCCGCGGACGTGCGCCAGCCCGCCGCGGGCCGGGATCCGGGTGGTCTGCGCGCCGTTGGCGATCAGCGCGCCGAGCCGGTTGCCGCCGCCCGCCGCGGTGAGGTGGGCGAGCGCCGCGATCGCGCAGACCACCAGATCCCGCTTCTCGCAGAGCGCGGTGCCGAAGTCCAGGCTGGCGGACAGATCCGCGACGACCCAGGTCTCCAGTTCGCGGTCGGCCACGGTCTCCCGGATGTGCGGGACCGTGGTGCGCGCGGTGACCGCCCAGTCCATCCGCCGCACGTCGTCGCCGGGCTGGTACGGCCGGGCCTCCCCCGGCTCGGACCCCGGGCCGGGCACCAACCCGAGGTGGTTTCCCTGCAACAGGCCGTCCAACCGGCGCCGCACCTCGAGCTCGAGCGTGCGCAGACCGGCCTCCAGGCGCTCGCCACGCAGAACCGGTGGCGCCCAGTCGGGCCTGGTGCCGTTCTCGTCCCTCACTGTGACCCGCTCACCTGCCCGCGGGGACGGGGTGGCCCGGGCCGCCCTGCGGCCGCGCCGACACCTGGGGCAGCGGCACGGTCTGCAGCACCCGCGTGATGATGTGGTCCAGCGGCACCCCGTCGGCCAGCGCGTCGTAGGACAGCACGAGCCGGTGCCGGAGCACGTCCGGGACCACGTCGACCACGTCCTGCGGCAGCACGTAATCGCGCCCGCGGACCAGCGCCAGCGCGCGGGCCGCGGCGATGATGCCCAGGCTGGCGCGCGGCGAGGCACCGTAGGACACCCAGCCCGCCACATCGGTCAGCCCGTGCTCGGCCGGGGTCCGCGTGGTCAGCACCAGGCGCACCACGTAGTCCACCAGCGCGTGGTGCACGAACACCTGGGACGCGACGCCCTGCAGCCGGACCAGTTCGGCGGGGCTGAGCACCTCGTGCGGCTCCGGCGGGGTCACGCCCATCCGGTAGACGATCTCCCGCTCCTCCTCGGCCGTCGGGTACTCGACGACGATCTTGAACAGGAACCGGTCGCGCTGCGCCTCCGGCAGCGGGTACACGCCCTCGTTCTCGATCGGGTTCTGGGTGGCCAGCACCAGGAACGGATCGGGCATCGGGAAGGTCTTGCCGCCGATCGACACGTGCCGCTCGGCCATCACCTCGAGCATGGCCGACTGCACCTTCGCGGGGGCGCGGTTGATCTCGTCGGCGAGCACGAAGTTCGCCACCACCGGGCCGAGCTCGACGTCGAACTGCTCGCTGCCCTGGCGGTAGATGCGGGTGCCGAGGATATCGGCCGGGACCAGGTCGGGGGTGAACTGCACACGCGAGAAGGAACCGCCGACGACCCGGGCGAAGGTCTCCACGGCGAGCGTCTTGGCCACACCGGGCACACCCTCCAGCAGCAGGTGCCCCTTCGCGAGCAGGCCGACGAGCATGCGCTCCACCAGCCGGTCCTGCCCGACGATGATCCGCTTGACCTCGAACACGGTGCGTTCCAGGAGCTGCGCGTCCCGCGCCGGCGTGCCGGATTGCTGGCCGGCCGCGCCGTCGGCGTACCCGGACTCCGTCACGGTGCCTCCCTCGCTGATGATCGGATGTGCCGCGCCGACCGTACCGTTCGCGTGACACGACTGTGCGTGACGGTAGCCAACCGGATCACCCGTATGACGGCTGTGAAAGCCCTGCCACCCGTTACGACTCCCGGCGGAGCCGCTCCAGATCCTCGGGCGTGTCGACGTCCGCGCTCTCCCCCGGCAACTCCGGGACCGCCACGACGGCAAGCCCGGCCAGGGTCCGGCGCAGGGACGCGCCCGCGGGCTCCGGCGGCAGCGCCTCCCGCAGCGCCCGCGCCCGCCAGACGCCGATCAGCCACTGCCGCCTGCCGTCGGCGTCGACCAGCACGGCCCCGTCCCCCGCGCCGACCGCCGCCCGCAGGCGATCCACAGTGGACGGAGTGATCCGGGCGAGGTCCCCGGCCAGCACGGCGACCAGCTCGGTTTCCGGCGGCGCCGCGGCGAGCCCGGCAGCGAGGGCGGCGACCGGTCCCCCGCCCGGCGGTTCCTCGCGGGTCCACCGGACGCCGGGCACCCCGTCCCGCCGCGGACCGACCACGATCACCGGATCGGCCCCGGTCAGGGCGGCGACAACCGTGCGCAGCAACGGCTTTCCGCGCACGTCGAGCATCGGCTTGTCCACTCCGGACAGTCGGTGTGCGCCGCCACCGGCCAGCACGATTCCGGCCAGGCTCATGGCGGTGAACGTTAGCCGATCAGCCGCGTGGCGTAGGGCATGATCCCGCCGTACCGGACCGGCGACACCTTGACCACCGAACCGGACTGCGGTGCCTCGACCATCTGGCCGTTGCCGAGGTAGAGCGCCACGTGGTGGATTCCGCCGCCACCGCCCCAGAACAGCATGTCGCCCCGGCGCATCTGGGACAGCGGCACCTTGCGGCCCGCGTGGTACTGGTAGCCGCTGTAGTGCGGCAGCGACCGCACCCCGGCGAACGCGTAGATCATCAGGCCCGAGCAGTCGAACCCGATCTTGCGGTAGTCGCCGAACCGGTCGGCGACGCCGCCGTCGCGGATGCCCCGGGTGGGCCCGCTCGCGTTGCCGCCGCCCCACGCGTAGGGCAGGCCGAGCTGGGACATCGCCCGGGCGATCACCGCCTCCACACTCGCGCCGGCCGGGGCCGAGGGCCGCCCGCGCGGCGGGGGCGCCGGATCGTTGTTGCCGCCGCCGCCCTGATTGCCCTGGCTGGCGGCCGCCGCCAGCGCGGCTTGCCGCGCCCGCTCCTCGTCCTCGCGCTGCTTCTGGGCCAGCCAGTCCTGGTAGCGCTGGCGCTGCCCCTGCAGCCCGCTGACCTTCTCCTGGGCCTGGAACAACCGCTGCTCGACGCTCTGCTTGTTGGCCTCGAGCTGGGCGGCCTGGCTCTGCTGGCTCTCCTGCGCGTGCACGGCCGCCGCCTGCGCCGCGTCCGCGGTGCCCTTGGCGCGTTCGGCCGCGGCCTGCTTCTGCTCGGCGATCTCCAGCGCCTTGCGGGCCGCCGCGTCCTTGTTCGCCTTCTCGGCCTGCGCGCGCCGCATCTCCTCCAGAGCGTGGAGCTGGCTGCCGCCGACCGCGTTCAGCATCTGCGCCCGGGCCAGCAGGTCCTTCGGACTGTCCGAGCCGATATAGGCCGACATCGACCCGATCGTGCTGCCCTGCTGGTAGCTCCCCGCGATGAACCGGTCCAGGTTCTGCCGCGCGATCTCGATCGCGCCGACGGCAGCGTCGGACTCGCGCCGCGCCGCCTCGGCGTCCAGCCGGGCCTGACCCGCGGCGTCCTGCGCCGTCTGCATGTCGACCAGGGCCTTGTTGGCCTCTTCCATCTTCAGTTCGACATCGGCCTGCAGCTCGGAGAGCTTGCTTTCGGCCGCGGCGAGCTGGTTGGTGAGCTGGCCGACCTCGCCCGCCCGGGCGTTCGCCTCGGCCCGGCTGGCGTCGATCTCGGAATCGCTCGGATTCGGCGGTGGTGGCGGCGCCGCCACACCCGTACCGGCCGCACCGAGCAGCGCCACCAGGCCGAACGCCCCGACCACAAGCAGCCGGGGGATCGCCCCGCCACTCTGCCTTCTCGGCACGGCCTCCACCTCCCGTCCCGGACCCGCCCCTCGCCGGCCCGGTGCTCATTCGGAGCAACTGTGCCACTAATGCCACATGTTTACCAAGTGTCACAGTGACCACACAGCTACCGTCTGCCTCAAATTCCCCAACGTGGGTGATGCGTGTCGCGCTTGAAGTTAAAAAAGGACAAGCGTACTGTTTATGCCAGCAGGGAGCCCAGCCCCGTCCCCGCGTCTGCGGACATGGCGAGGGTGCGCAAGACTCGCCCCTGAACCCGAACGACAACCGAACCGCCCCGGGACCAAGCCCCAGCCGGGGCAGCGTCCACGCCACTGGAGTTAGACGTGACTGCACCTGTCAGCAAGGACAGCTTCGGCGCACGCGACACGCTGAAGGTCGGCGACGCCTCCTACGAGGTGTTCCGCCTGAACAAGGTCGAAGGCTCGCAGCGCCTTCCCTACAGCCTGAAGATCCTGCTCGAGAACCTGCTGCGCACCGAGGACGGCGCGAACATCACCGCCGACCACATCCGCGCGCTCGGCGGCTGGGATCCCAACGCCGATCCGTCGATCGAGATCCAGTTCACCCCGGCGCGGGTGATCATGCAGGACTTTACCGGCGTGCCGTGCGTGGTCGACCTCGCCACCATGCGCGAGGCCGTGACCGACCTCGGCGGCGACCCGGACAAGGTCAACCCGCTCGCCCCGGCCGAACTGGTCATCGACCACTCGGTGATCATCGACGTGTTCGGCCGCGCGGACGCCTTCGAGCGGAACGTGGAGATCGAATACGAGCGCAACCGCGAGCGCTACCAGTTCCTGCGCTGGGGGCAGGGCGCGTTCGACGAGTTCAAGGTCGTCCCGCCGGGCACCGGCATCGTGCACCAGGTCAACATCGAGCACCTCGCCCGCACGGTGATGGCCCGGGGCGGACAGGCCTACCCCGACTCCTGCGTCGGCACCGACTCGCACACCACCATGGTGAACGGCCTCGGCGTGCTGGGCTGGGGCGTCGGCGGCATCGAGGCCGAGGCCGCGATGCTCGGCCAGCCGGTGTCGATGCTCATCCCGCGGGTCGTCGGCTTCAAGCTGACCGGCGAGATCCCGGCCGGGGTCACCGCCACCGACGTGGTGCTCACCATCACCGAGATGCTGCGCCGCCACGGCGTGGTCGGCAAGTTCGTCGAGTTCTACGGCGAGAGCGTCGGCGCGGTGCCGCTGGCCAACCGCGCGACCATCGGCAACATGAGCCCGGAGTTCGGCTCCACCGCGGCGATCTTCCCGATCGACGAGGAGACCATCCGCTACCTCAAGCTGACCGGTCGCTCCGCCGAGCAGGTCGCGCTGGTGGAGACCTACGCCAAGGAGCAGGGCCTCTGGCACGACCCGGCGCACGAGCCGTCCTACTCCGAGTACCTCGAGCTGGACCTGTCCACGGTCGTCCCGTCGATCGCCGGGCCGAAGCGCCCGCAGGACCGCATCGAACTGTCCGACGCGAAGTCCTCGTTCCGCAAGTCGGTGCACGACTACGTCGAGGAGCAGTACCCAACCCCGCACACCAATGTGGACGAGAGCAGCGAGGAGTCCTTCCCCGCCAGCGACGCGCCCGCCCTGGGCTTCGCGGACGAGGACGCGGTTCCGGTGCAGTCCGCCGCGAACGGCGCCTCGGGCCGTCCCACCAAGCCGGTGCGGGTGAAGTCCGCGGACCGCGGTGAGTTCGTGCTCGACCACGGCGCCGTGGTGATCGCCTCGATCACCTCGTGCACCAACACCTCGAACCCGTCGGTCATGCTCGGCGCGGCGCTGCTCGCGCGGAACGCGGTCAACAAGGGCCTCACGGTCAAGCCGTGGGTGAAGACCTCGATGGCGCCGGGTTCGCAGGTCGTCACCGACTACTACGAGAAGGCCGGGCTCTGGCCGTACCTGGAGAAGCTGGGTTACCACCTGGTCGGCTACGGCTGCACCACGTGCATCGGCAACTCCGGCCCGCTGCCCGAGGAGATCTCCGCCGCCGTGCAGGAGAACGACCTCACCGTCGTGTCGGTGCTGTCCGGTAACCGCAACTTCGAGGGCCGGATCAACCCGGACGTGAAGATGAACTACCTGGCCTCGCCGCCGCTGGTGATCGCCTACGCGCTGGCCGGGACCATGGACTTCGACTTCGAAGAGCAGCCGCTCGGCCAGGACGAGCAGGGCAACGACGTGTTCCTGGCCGACATCTGGCCGTCGCCGCAGGAGATCCAGGAGACCATCGACTCCGCGATCACGCAGGAGATGTTCTCCAAGGACTACGCGGACGTCTTCGACGGCGGCGACCGCTGGAAGTCCCTGCCCACCCCGGAGGGCAAGACCTTCGACTGGGACCCGCGGTCCACCTACGTCCGCAAGCCCCCGTACTTCGAGGGCATGCAGGCCGAGCCCGCCCCGGTCGAGGACATCTCCGGGGCGCGGGTGCTGGCGAAGCTGGGCGACTCGGTGACCACCGACCACATCTCCCCGGCCGGTGCGATCAAGGTCGACTCGCCCGCGGGCCAGTACCTGACCGAGCACGGCATCGAGCGCAAGGACTTCAACTCGTACGGTTCCCGCCGCGGCAACCACGAGGTGATGATCCGCGGCACGTTCGCCAACATCCGGCTGCGCAACCAGCTCCTGGACGACGTGCAGGGCGGCTACACCCGCGACTTCACCCAGGAAGGCGCGCCGCAGGCGTTCATCTACGACGCGGCGCAGAACTACGCCGAGGCGGGTGTCCCGCTGGTCGTGCTCGGCGGCAAGGAGTACGGCTCCGGCTCTTCGCGCGACTGGGCGGCGAAGGGCACCCGGCTCCTCGGCGTCCGCGCGGTGATCACCGAGTCGTTCGAGCGCATCCACCGGTCGAACCTGATCGGCATGGGCGTCATCCCGCTGCAGTTCCCGGAGGGGGAATCGGCCAAGTCGCTGGGCCTGGACGGCACCGAGACGTTCGACATCTCGGGCATCACCAAGCTCAACGAGGGCGAGACCCCGCGGACGGTCCACGTGACCGCCACCAAGCAGGACGGCGCCAAGGTGGAGTTCGACGCGGTCGTCCGCATCGACACCCCGGGCGAGGCGGACTACTACCGCAACGGCGGCATCCTCCAGTACGTCCTCCGCAAAATGACCCGCGCCTGATCCCCGCGGCACTTTCATGAGGGGACCCCTCCAGACAATTTTCGTCTGGAGGGGTCCCCTCATGACACCTGCGTGCTAGCTCGGCGACGCGGGTGGGTCGAAGGGCTGGGTGTCCGGTTGGAAGACCTGGGCGGGTGCCGGCGCCTTGAGGTCGACCAGGTAGTCCGCGGTGGCCTTGTCCACGCCCGCCGAGGAACCGAGGATGCAGTGGCCGAACGCGTCCACCGAAAGCAGGCGCGCGTTGCCGAGCTGGTCGGCCATCCGCTTGGCGAACTTGTACTGGGTGGCCGGGTCGAAGTAGTTGCCGACCACCAGCACCGGGTTCTCCGTCGACTTGTTCCACGGGCCGCGGTAGGCGGCGTCGAAGTTCCGCATCGGCCACACCGGGCAGGCGGCCGCGTCCGAGAACGCCTGCGAGCGTCCGAAGGTCGGCGACTCCCGTTCCCATTTCGCCGCGATGGCGGGCGTTTCCTCCTGGGGGTGGAAGAACGGCTTGTCCGAGCAGTTCACCGCGAAATACGAGTCGTCACCGAGGTACGGGCTGTCGCCGCGGTCGAAGCGCGCGTTGTGCGGCGGGTTCAGCAGCGTGGTCAGGTGCTGCGCGGTGAACTTCGGCGGCGCCTGACCGGCCGGTGGGTGCAGCAGGTCGTATATCCGCTGCAGTTCCGTGGCGAGGCTGCCGAACGCCTCCGGTGAGTACAGCGCCCCGGACACCCCGCTGGTGAACCGGCTGATGTCGAGCGTCGCACCGTCCGGCAACGCGAGCGGCTGCTGGTGCAGGTAGGTGCGCAGCTCGTCGAACTTCTCCCGCGGCTGCCCGGCGCTGAACGCGCATTTCGCCCCGGCCTCCTGACACCTGGTCAGGAAGCCGTCGAGCGAGATCTCGAACCCCTTCGCCCGCTCCCGGTCGTACTGCAGCCCGTCGCTGGTCCGCAGTTCCGGGTCCACGTTCCCGTCGAGCACCAGCGCGCGGGCGGTCTTCGGGAACATGTTGGCGTAGGTCGCCCCGATGAGCGTGCCGTAGGAGAAGCCGACGAAGTTCAGCTTCGGGTCCCCCACCGCCGCGCGCAACAGGTCGAGGTCGCGCACGACGTCCCGGGTGGACATGTGTTCGGTCAGCGCGCCCGCGTTGCGCTTGCAGAACTGGCCGTAGTCGCGGTACGAAGCCAGCGTCGCGGAGATCTCCCGCTGGCTCAGCGGGACCCCGACCTGCGGCCCCAGCACGTCCTGCGCGTCCTCCGCGGTGGTGAAGCAGCGCAGCGGGCTGCTCGCCCCGACCCCGCGCGGGTCGAAACCGATCGTGTCGAACCGCTCCAGCACCACCGGATCGAAGTAGTTGACCGCCCGGATCGGGGTGGTCAGCCCCGGACCGCCGGGGCCGCCGGGGTTGAGGAACAGCGACCCGATCCGCTGGTCCGGTTTCGCCGCGGCACGTTTGAGCAACGCGAGATCGATCGTGCCGAGCGCGGCGTTGTCGTGATCGATCGGCACCCGGTAGGTCGCGCAGCTGAACTGCCCGGCCTGATCCGGCGGCACCCCGGGCAACGAGGACGCCGGGCACGACGTCCACTGCACCGGTGGTACCGCGCCGACCTGTGCCGGGGTCGGCGTATCTTCGGCGGTGGCGGCGGTGACCGGCAGGGCGACCAGCGCCCCCGTCACCACCAGTGTTCCCGACAGCCTGCGTACCCGGCCCCATGCGGACTTCGACACAACCACTCCCTCCCGTCGCTCCCGCGGATCCTGCTGCGCCGCGAAGCTGTTCGCAACACGAACATGGCACAGCCGTATCCGCACAGTCACCAACCGAAAGGATGGTTCCGACCCGGCCGAATGACCGACGGCAGAATGGCCTAACGCGCTGTCAGCAGTCAATGTCCGGGCAGCACTAACGTGGTGTCAGAACGAAGATCGGCAGTTCCCGTGCGGCTAGTTCCCGTTCCATTTCGTAGCCCGGCCAGAACGCCAGCAGCCGCTGCCAGAGTGCGTCGTACTCGGCGCCTTCGACCTCCCGGGCGCGCACCGGGATCTCCCGGCCGCGGACCGCGATGGTCGCTTCCGGCTTCGCACGCAGGTTGTGCGTCCAGGCCGGATGCCGCGGCTTGCCCCAGTTGGAGCCGATCAGCACGTAGTTCGCGCCGTCCGGGAAGTACAGCAGGTTGGTGCTGCGCGGCAGGCCGCTCTTGCGGCCCACCGCGGTCAGCCGCAACGACGGCAGCCCGGCGATCGCCACCAGGCTCACCCGCCCGCCGGACCACCGGTGCAGCCGGTGGTCCGCCCAGACGATTCCGGGGGCCAGTTTCATCAGCCACGGACGAGTGCCCAGCGAACGGGCCAGTCGCGGTAAGGGGTTACGCACGTACCGATCTTGCCAAAGACACTCCGAAGCGGTTCTCCGCGTCGGTCCACCAGCGCTCCAGCGCGAACCCGGCGTCGGCCAGTTCGTCCCGCACCTGTCCCGGCCGGAACTTCGCCGAGATCTCGGTGCGCACGTACTCGCCTTCGGCGAACCACACTTCCATCCCGGCGCCGGGAATCCGCACGGTCAGATCCTCCTTGGCCCGCAGGCGCATCTCGATCCAGCTCCGCTCGGCGTCCCAGTAGGACTCGTGCGCGAACCGGTCCGGATCGAAGTCCGCGCCGAGCCGGGCGTTGATCACCCGCAGCACGTTGCGGTTGAACTCCGCGGTCACCCCGGCCGCGTCGTCGTAGGCCCGGATCAGGACGTCCGGGTTCTTCACCAGATCGGTGCCCAGCAGCAGCCACTCCCCTTCGTCGAGCACGTCCCGCACCGAGCGCAGGAACTTGCTCCGCTCCGCGGGCAGGAAGTTGCCGATCGTGCCGCCGAGGAACGCGACCAGCCGGGGCCGTGCACCGGGGAGCAGCTCGAGGTGCTCGGTGAAGTCCCCGACCACCCCGTGCACGGACAGCCCGGGGTATTCCGCGGTGATCGCCTCCGCCGCCGCGTTGAGCGCGGACGAAGACACGTCCAGCGGGACGAACTCGCCGAGGCTGCCGTGCGCGCGCAACGAGTCCAGCAGGAGCCTGGTCTTCTCGCTCGAACCGGAGCCGAGCTCGACCAGGGTCCGCGCCGCGGTGACGCGCGCGATCTCGGCGGCCTCGCGGGTGAGGATCTCCCGTTCCGCGCGGGTCGGGTAGTACTCCGGCAGCGTGGTGATCTCCTCGAACAGCTCGCTGCCACGAGCGTCGTAGAACCACTTCGGCGGCAGCCATTTCGTCGCCGCCGACAGTCCTTCGCGCACGTCGGCCCGCAGGGCCTCGGTCCCCTCATCGAGGTGGTTGTGCACGTTCAGGTCCAGATTGCTCATGACGGGGTCACGCACTCCGATCGAATTCGAGGGGAATGAAGTCGGCCGAGTCGCGCGTCGCGACCACGGCATGGCGTTCGGGCACCGGGGTCCACCCGGGTTCGGCGTCGCACGGTTCGGACGCGACCACGACCGCGTCCCCGGACCGCCGCACGGAAAGCGCGTGCGTCCAGGCGGTGGCCACCAGCGTGGTGCCGTCGGTCAGCAGCAGGTTCAACCGCGAGTCCGGTGCGGCCCGCTCCACCCCGGTGACGAGTTCGACGGTCGCCCGCACCAGGTCCTCCCCCGCGCGCAAGCGATCCCGCAGCAACGCCCAGAGCAGCGCCGAATCCGTCGGCGCCTCCAGCCGCAGCAGTTCGGCCACCGGGAGTTTCTCCGCGAGCGTGGCGACCGAATCCGGCCAGCCGCGCACCACACCGTTGTGGCTGAACAGCCACGGGCCCTCCGAAAACGGCGCGCAGGCCGCCTCGGTGACCGGCATACCCGGCGTGCCGGAGCGCACCGCCACCACGAACGCGTTGGCGCGCAAGGACTTGGCCAGTACCGGCAGCGATTCGTCAGTCCACATCGGACTCGGCCGCCGGTACCGGACGACCTCGCCGTCCGGGCCGTACCAGCCGAGCCCGAAACCGTCCGCATTCACCGTGCCGCCGGCCCGCATGTCCTTCGGCGCGTAGGACTGGCGCAGCAAGGAATGCGGCGCTTCGAAGAGCAGTTCCGACGGCGCGCGAGCGGGACCGAGATAACCCAGATGGCGGCACATCCCCTCACGCCCGCCCGTCGGCGTCGCGCGCGCACCGGAAGCCCGAGAAGATCTGCCGCCGGATCGGGTAGTCCCAGTTGCGGAACGTGCCGCGGATGGCCGCGGCGTCGGTGCCGAACGAACCACCGCGCAACACCTTGTAGTCCGGCCCGAAGAAGACCTCCGAGTATTCGCGGTAAGGGAACGCGCCGAAACCCGGGTAGCCGTGGAAATCCGTACTGGTCCACTCCCAGACGTCCCCGATCAGCTGGTGCGCCCCGAGCGGCGACGCGCCCGCCGGATACGCCCCCGCCGCCGCGGGGCTGAGGTGCCGCTGCCCGAGATTCGCGTGCTCCGGGGTCGGTTCCTCGTTGCCCCACGGATACCGGCGCGACTGCCCGGTGGCGGGATCGAACCGGGCGGCCTTCTCCCACTCCCGCTCGGTCGGGAGCCGCTTGCCCGCCCACGCGGCGTACGCCTCGGCCTCGTGGAAGGAAACGTGCACCACCGGCTGATCGGCCGGAACGCGTTCGTACACCCCGAACCGGGTGCGCCACCAGCCGTCCTGTTCGCGCCGCCAGAACCGGGGAGCGGTGATGTCGTGCGCGGTCAGGTAGGCCCAGCCCGCCTCGCTCCACCACCGCGGCTGCCGGTAACCGCCGGAGTCGACGAATTCGGCGTAGGCGCCGTTGGTCACCGGCGTGGTGTCCAGGTAGTAGGCGTCCACGTGGACCTCATGCGCCGGACGTTCGTTGTCCAGGGCCCACGGTTCGGCCGACGTGCCCATCAGGAACGGGCCCGCGGGCACGAACACCTCGGGCGGCAGCGAACCGGCGCGACGCGCGGGCGGGGCGGGTGCGTGCAGCACCGGGTCGCCCTTGCGCAGCTGGTGGGTGGCCAGCATGGTCTCGTCGTGCTGCTGCTCGTGCTGGGTGATCATGCCGAAGGCGAACCCGAGTTCGGTGAGCCGGCGGCCCTCCAGCGGAGCCTTCTCCAGTACGTCGAACGCCTTCTCGCGCACCTGCCCGACATACCGGCGGGCCTCCGCCGGCCCGAGCAGCGGCAGCTCGGGCCGGTCGGCACGGGCGTGCTGGAAGGCGTCGTAGAGGTCGTCGATGTCGGGCCGCAGCGGCTCCCGGCCGCCGACGTCCCGCACCAGCCACAGCTCTTCCTGGCTACCGATATGGGCCAGATCCCAGACCAGCGGCGACATCAGCTTCGAGTGCTGGCGGGTCAGGTCCTCGTCGTCGACCGCGTCGGTGAGCGCGACGCTGCGGGCCCGCGCCCGGGTCAACGCCTCGGCCGCATGGGCGCGGAGATCCTGCGGGCTCAGCTCGCGCAACGGGTTGGTCGCCTCGATGATGTTCGGCTCAGTCACGGTTTGCTCCTTCCCGCGCGCACGAGACGCTGCACGCCGTCGGTGATCTCGGCGATCGTTTCGGCCGGGAGATCGGTCGTGGTCAGTTCGGCGCAGGCCAGGTCCACCACGGCGGCGGCCGCGGCGGCGATGGCCGGATCGGCCAGCCCGCAGCGTGCGGCTTCGCGCCAGCACCGGGCCACGGGCTCGCAGATCGCCAGCACTTTGTCTACTGTGGACGGTTTGGCCAGCAGCGCGACGAGCAGCGCCACCGGGTACAGCCAGCGTTCGGGTTCCTGCGCGTCCAGGTAGCGCACTTCGAGGTAGCCCTGCGGGCGTACCGGGGTGAACATCGTGGTCAGGTGGTAGTCGAGATCGCCGACGGTGGGCGGGGCGAGCACTCCGGCCGCACCGCGACGGGCGACCCAGTCCGCGAAGGTGAGCCCGGGTGGCGCGTCCCAGGACCCCTCGGGCCGCCGGAGCAGCATCAACGGGGTGTCCATGATCCGCCGGGCCCAGCTCACGGCCGGATCCGGCGAGGCGTCGGCCGCGAAGGTGCGCGAGTGTTCGGTGCCCATCACGGACAGCCAGCGGGCCGAGGCCGCTCCGGTGTCCTCGCCCGCGTGCCGCCGGGAGTTCGCGAAGGCGGCCAGCAAGGGCGGGCCGAGCGCGTGCACCGCGGCCCAACGGGACGCGGCGTCCGCGGCCTCACCGGTGTCGACGCAGACCTGCAGACCGGCGGTGCTGCACATCATGGTGATTCCGCCGGTGCCCAGCGGCGCGAACCGCCGTTCCATCGTGGCGTAGCGCTCGGTGTCCAGGAGTCGCGCGGGCGTCCGGTGCGCGTCGATTCCGGTGGTGCCGAGCCGGAGCCCCTTCCGGGCCAGTGCGTCGGCGAGATAGGCCAGATCGGCGGAGACGGTGTTCGCCAGCTTCCGCAACGAAGTCTGCGGTAGGGCGGAAATTTCGACCTGGCAGCCGGGTTCGAGACTCATTGGCGAGCCGCCCGGCAAGGGAAGTGCGGGGCTTTCGGGGCGAAGGGTGCGAGGCGTGTGCACGCCCAGCGCCCGGGCGAGGTCGTCGGGATTCAGGGGTCTTCGAGGGTCGTCTGCGTAGTGCACGGTGTACTCCAGTTCCACGCCGAACAGGCGCGGCGGGCCGTGCTTGAAGCACACCGACGCCACATAGGACTCGCCCTCCGCGCGGTCGGAGACCACCTTCGCGGCGAGATCGGCTGCGGGGGCCGATCTGTTGGTGCGCTTCGGGAATTCGTGAACCGCTGTCATGTCATCACCACAGTCCAGTCCCTGGGATCACTTGACTTCGGACGCTACACGGGGGGTCCGACATTTTCAGCGTTCGTCTCGCCCGGCAGGAGGACCCATCCATCCCGCAGGATCCGGCACTCCGCCACAAAACGGACCTGATCAGTCGCCGTGCGCGTCCTTGACGGCGGGTCCTTCGCCTCGCATGACACGGATCCGCTCGTCGATGTCGGGAATCCAGGCGGCGAGTTCCAGCGTCTTCGACTGCGCCCAGCGGCGGAGCTTGCGCCCCTGCGAGATCGTGCCCCCGCTCGCCGCCACCAGCAGCACCGCCGAGACGGCGGCGAACCACCGGTGCCCGCCCACGATCAGCTCGACGATCGCGGCCACGGCTCCCAGCAGCAGTGGCGCACTGCAGTTGCGCAGCATCAGCCCGGACGCGCGCAGGCGCGAGACGTCCATCGCGGCCTCGCGGTCGTGCAGCTCCACCGCGGAGAGCAGCAGGAAACCGTGCACTCTGACGAACTCGCGATTCCGCAGGGCCGGTTCGCGGCGGAGGAAGGTCTCCCGGGGATCGTGCCGGTACCAGCGCGGCGCCAGCCGGTCGGCCAGCGCCCCGACCGGATAGGCCAGGAAGCCGAGCAGGTAGCTGAGCAGCACGACCGCGATGATCAGCAGCACCACCGGGGTCCGGCCCGCCGCGGCCGCGTCGATCCAGTGCAACCGGGTCGCCAGATAGCCGAAGAGCCCCAAGTAGAGCGAGCCGGGTATGGCGTAGGCGAACAGATCGAAGATCCCGATGGCGAAAGTCACCCCGCCGATCCAAGCATCCCGACACCGCGACGCATCCGCCGACCGGGTGAGACGACCACCCGAAAAAGTGATATCACTATGCTAGCCTGGTCGCACAACGGGAACTGGGAGGAACCATGGCAGGCAGGACACCGGAGACCCGGGAACGCGTCGTCAACGGAGCGAACGGTTTTCTCGCGCTCGGGCTGATCCTGGTGGCCGGGATCGGCGGGCTCGCGCTGTTCCTGGTCGGCGTCAGCCGGGCGGACGACGCGAGCGGCCCGCTGGTGGCCACCATCGCGGGCGGGGTGCTGGTGGTCGCCGCGGTCGTCTGCGGCTACGGCCTCACCCCGGTCAACCCCGGCGAGTCGCGAGTGCTGCAACTGCTCGGCCGGTACACCGGAACGATCCGGACGGACGGGCTGCGCTGGGTGAACCCGTTCACCCGGCGGCGCCGGGTCTCCACCCGGATCCGCAACCACGAGACCGACGTGGCCAAGGTCAACGACGCGGACGGCAGCCCCATCGAGATCGCCGCGGTGGTGGTGTGGCGGGTCGAGGACACCGCGAAGGCGATGTTCGCGGTCGACAGTTTCGAGCGGTTCGTCGCGATCCAGACCGAGACCGCGGTGCGGCACATCGCCAACAACTACCCCTACGACGCGCACGGCGACGGCGAACTCTCCCTGCGGGACAACGCCGAGGAGATCACCGAGAAGCTGTCGGTCGAGATCGCGGAGCGGGTGGCGTCGGCCGGGGTCAAGGTCATCGAATCCCGGTTCACGCATCTGGCGTACGCACCGGAGATCGCGAACGCGATGCTGCGGCGGCAGCAGGCCGGCGCCGTGGTCGCGGCCCGGCAGCGGATCGTCGACGGCGCGGTGGGCATGGTGGAGACCGCGCTGGAACGGCTCACCGAGAACCAGGTCGTCGACCTCGACGACGAGCGCAAGGCGGCCATGGTCAGCAATCTGCTCGTCGTGCTCTGCGGCGACCACGACGCCCAGCCGGTGGTCAACGCCGGGACCCTCTACCAGTAGGCGTACCGCGTGCCGGCCGAGCGCAAGAAACTCCTCCTCCGCCTGGACCCCGCGGTGCACGACGCGCTGGCGCGGTGGGCGGCGGACGAGTTGCGCAGCACCAACGCGCAGATCGAGTTCCTGCTGCGGCAGGCGCTGTCGGACGCGGGCCGGCTGCCGAGCGCGGTCGGCCGCATGCGCC
This sequence comes from Amycolatopsis anabasis, assembly GCF_009765355.1. Lineage (GTDB taxonomy): Bacteria > Actinomycetota > Actinomycetes > Mycobacteriales > Pseudonocardiaceae > Amycolatopsis > Amycolatopsis anabasis. Next base: position 24,824 of record NZ_VTHK01000011.1, read on the forward strand.
CGCGCGGGCGACCCCGCAAGGAGGAGCGCGATCCCCCGGCCGGGGAGGACCCCGCGCCCTGAACCGCTTGGCGGACCCGCGTCAGGGGACGCCGACGCCGAGTTCGGCGGCGGCCGTGCGGACCGCTTCGATCACCAGGTGCAGGGCGTGGCGGCGCAGCGCGGTGGTGCGGTACGCGATCGAGACCGTGCGCATCACCGGGGTCGTGAGCGCCACGATGTCCACCCCGGGCGGCCGCAGGGTCAGCCCCAGATCGGAGACCAGGGTGATGCCCAGCCCGGCGCCGACCATGGCCATCGCGGTCACCTGCTCGCCGACCTCGTGGTTGATCTTCGGCTCGAAGCCGTTTCGCTGGCAGGCGACCCGGACCGCGCGTCCGAAATGGCTCTTCGCGCTGGACAGGATCCACGGATGCTCGGCCAGCTCCAGCAGCGACACCCCGCCCCCGGGGAACGTCCCGGCCGGCACCGCCGCGTGCAGCCGCTCCACCGCGATGACCGAGCGCTCGAGCCCTCGCCCCCACGGCATCGGGGCGTCGGTGTAGTCGATCACGAACGAGAGGTCGAGCGTGCCGTCCCGCACCGCGTCGGCGGTGTCCTCCGGGGCCAGTTCGATCGTTTTGACCTCGATGCCGGGGTGTTCGGCCGCCAGGGCGTTCAACGCCGACGGCAGCAGGCCGGACGCCACCGACGCCCACACTCCCGCGGTGAGCCGCACGGAAACCGTTTCCTGCGCCTCTTCCAAGGCCATTGTCGCCCGTTCGACTGAACCTAGGATTTCTTCGGCGTGTTCGGTGAGCAGCACACCCAGTTCGGTCAACTGCACCCGCCGGCCGAGCCGTTCGAACAGTTTCGCACCGACATCGCGCTCGAGTTGCGCGAGCTGCTGGGAAACCGCGGAGGCGGTGTAATGCAGGGCCACCGCGGCGGCGGTCACGGTACCCCGGCGATGCAGTTCCCGGAGCATCCGCAAACGGTGTAACGAAAGCTCCATGCACCAACCCTAAAGGCAAATGTGCATGATCTTTAACTGGACGCGCGGGCGTGGCCGGGCGCACCCTGACAGTGCCGGGCGAACCCGGCCCTCACCCCGAACCGCATCGCGGCACCCTTTCCCTTGAGCCACAAGGAGAATCCGGCGCGCTGCACGCTGCGCGCAGCACGGGGCCCGGGCCCGGTGACCGAGATCGAAAACCAGCGTGGAGGTGGGAGTCGTGCGCACCGATCGGATTGACCCGTTGCTGAGACTGACCTGGACCGACCCGGTCACCGGCACCCGCGGCTACCTGGTGGTGCACACCCTGGTCTCGGGCCTGGCCACCGGCGGGACCCGCATGCGCGCCAGCTGCACGATGTCCGAGGTGGAGGACCTCGCCCGCGGGATGGCCAACAAGACCGCGGCCTTCAACCTGCCGGTCGGCGGCGCCAAGGGCGGCATCGACCTCGACCCGAAGGACCCGCGCGCCTTCGACGTGCTCAAGCGCTTCTGCTCGGCGATGCGCCCGTGGCTGGACGCGCACTGGGTGACCGCGGAGGACCTGGGCGTCCCCCAGCACCTGATCGACGAGGCGTTCGCCGACCTCGGGCTGCAGCAGTCCTACCACGCGGCGATCCGGCGCTCGACCGATCCGGAACGCACGCTGCGCCGGGTGCAGGCGGGCCTGAACGCACCGGTGCCCGGCGGCCTGCTGCTCGGGGACGTGATCGGCGGCTACGGCGTGGCGCAGGCCTGCCTCGGCGTCGCCGCGTCCTGGGCGATGCGCGCCGAGGACACGACCGTGGCCGTCCAGGGCATCGGCACCATGGGCGGCGGCGCGGCCTGGTACCTGCACGAGGCCGGGATGCGCGTGGTCGCGGTGGCCGACGCCGCGGGCACCCTGTACGACCCGGCGGGCCTGGACATCCCGGCCCTGCTGGAGTCGCGCGACGCGTTCGGCGAGATCGACCGGACCCGGGTCCCCGGCGGGGTGCGCCGCCTCCCCCGCGGCGAGGTGATCGCCCTGGACGCCGACATACTCGTGCCCGCCGCGATCTCCTACGCCCTCACCCCGGACAACGCGATGGACGTCCGGGCGAAGGTCGTGATCGAGGCCGCCAACGCGGCGACCACCCCGGAGGCGGAGGCGATGCTCGCCGGGCGCGGCATCCCGGTGATCCCGGACTTCGTGGCCAACGCGGGCGCGGCCGCCTGGGCGTGGTGGCTGCTGCTCGGCGAGGTCGGCGCCGATCCGGCGGATTCGTTCCTGCGCCTGCGCACCGAGATGCAGGCCAAGGTCGCCCTGCTGCTCGGCCAGTGGTCGATCGACGGGATGCCGCCCCGCGAAGCCGGACTCCGGATGGCCGCGCAGAACCGGGCCGAACGCGAGGCGCAGCCGGAAAACGACGCCGCGCTGCTGATCCCCTAGCGTCCGAAGCCCGGGGACTCGCGAGCGAGCGCGGGCCCGCCGTCGCGAGTCCCCCATTTCGGACGCGCGAGTCCCCCGTTTCGGTACACCGAGTTCCCCGTTTCGGCAGGCGAGGTGCCGAAGCGCGCGAAGTGTGAAAAACAGTACGTACGTACGGATTGCGAACATACCGCCCGCGGTGCCAGGATCACAGGATGCCACGGGTCAGCCAGGACCACCTCGACGCACGCCGGCGCCAGATCCTCGACGGCTCGCGAGTCTGCTTCGCACGCTACGGCTATGAGGGTGCCACGGTTCGCCGGCTCGAGGAAGCGACCGGCCTCTCGCGCGGCGCGATCTTCCACCACTTCCGCGACAAGGAGTCGCTGTTCCTCGCGCTCGCCGAGGACGACGCCGTGCGGATGGCGGAGGTCGTCGCGGCCCAGGGGCTGGTGCAGGTCATGCGGGACCTGCTCTCGGGCGACAGCGAGCATCCGGCGGACTGGCTGGGCACCCGGCTCGAGGTGTCGCGGCGGCTGCGCACCGATCCGGAGTTCCGGGCCCGCTGGGCCGAGCGGTCCGAGCAGCTCACCCGGGCGACCAGGCAGCGCCTGCTGCGCCAGCGGGAGGCCGGAAACCTGCGCGACGACGTCGACGTGGACGTGCTCACCGCGTTCCTGGAACTGGTGCTCGAGGGCCTGGTCTCCCACCTCGCGATGGGCCTGCCCGCGGACGATCTGGAACCCGTGCTGAACCTGGTCGAGGAGACCGTCCGGCGGCACTCCGCGCGTACCGAGGCGCACTGATCGCTGCGCTTGCCGGTGGCCCGTGGTGCAGTGGGGACATGGAACTCCTCGACGCACACGGGCAGGCGCTGCGCGGGTTCGACGACCTCGTCCACCGGATCGAACCCGGCCAGTGGGCGGCGCCGACCCCGTGCCCGGACTGGAACGTCCGGGACCTGGTGAACCACCTGGTCGCCGAGCAGCTGTGGGTCCCGCACCTGCTGGCCGGTGCGACGCTCGCCGAGATCGGCGACCGGTTCGACGGCGATGTCCTCGGCGACGATCCGGTGGCCGCCTGGGAGGGCTCCGCGGCCGAGGCTCGCCGGGCGTGGACCGCACCGGGCGCGGTGCGGCGCCGCGTGCAGGTCACCGGCGGCGAGATCGGCGCGGCCGAATACGGCTGGCAGATGACCGTCGACCTCGCCGTGCACGGCTGGGACCTGGCGACCGCCATCGGCGCACCGCAGCCCATCGGCGAGGAGCTCGCCCGGCGGCTCATCGACGAGTTCGGTCCCCAGGTCGAGTCCTGGCAGGGGCTGGGGATCTTCGCCCCGCCGGTCAAGGCAGGCGAGGACGCGAGCGCCCCCGATCGCCTGGTCGCCCTGCTCGGCCGCGCACCGGGTTGAGCCGTCCCGCGCACGTGCGGCGACTGTTGACGGTAGAATTACGCATACCGGCGCAGTCTTTGTTCCATCCTTATGAGGAGTGACTCTTTTCGTGCGCGATGCGCAGTCACCTGGTGACAGTACTGAGCCGGGTGACGAACCCGGCTTACCCGATGTCCCCGCCCGCCTGACCTGGGGCGATCTCCGCCCGGCACGCCTGGTGCGCGTGCCCGGACCGAGGCGGGATTCACGCTGATGGACATTCTGCTTTCGGTCCTCGGCGTCGTGTTCTTCGTGTTGCTGACCGTGGGCACCGGCCTCGCCGTCGCGGCCGAATTCTCGCTCACCGCCCTGGAACGCAGCACCGTCGACGCCGACGTGCGCCAGGTCGGCGACCGTCGCTCGAAGACGGTGCAGCGGGCGCACCGCACGCTGTCCTTCCAGCTGTCCGGCGCCCAGGTCGCCATCACGCTGACCACGCTGGTCACCGGGTACGTGGCCGAACCGCTGATCGGTCGGCTGGTCCGCCCGCTGCTCACCGCGATCGGGTTCTCCGACGGTTTCGCCGCGGGCGGCTCGCTGGTCATCGCGCTGCTGCTGGCCACCTCGCTGTCCATGATCCTCGGCGAGATGATGCCGAAGAACCTGGCGATCGCGCGGCCGCTGCGGACCGCGCGGGCGGTCGCCGGGTACCACTCCCGCTTCTCCGCGCTGTTCCGCTGGCTGATCACGCTGATGAACAACAGCGCGAACTGGCTGGTGCGCAAGTTCGGGGTGGAACCGCAGGAGGAACTGCGTTCGGCGCGGTCACCGCAGGAACTCGGCTCGATCGTGCGCTCCAGCGCGGCGAGCGGCACCCTGGACACCTCGACCGCGGAACTGCTGGACCGGTCCCTGCGCTTCGGCGAGCGCACCGCCGACGATCTGATGACCCCGCGCGTCCAAGTCGAATCGCTCTCCATCGACGCGTCGGTGACCGACCTCATCGAACTCGCGCGGCGCACCGGGTTCTCGCGGTTTCCGGTCTACCGCGAGGATCTCGACGACGTGCAGGGCGCGGTGCACATCAAACAGGCCTTCACCGTGCCCGCCGGCGAGCGCGACGCGGTCCGGGTCGGCTCGGTGATGCGACCGGTGCCGACCGTTCCGGAATCCCTGCCCGGGGACGCGCTGCTCAACCGCCTGCGCGATTCCCGGTTCCAGCTGGCGGTCGTGGTGGACGAATACGGCGGCATGGCCGGGCTGGTGACCCTGGAGGACGTCGTCGAGGAGATCATCGGCGATGTCCGCGACGAGCACGACGAGCGGGAGGCGCCCAGCTCGCAGCGGCTGGCCACGGACACCTGGATGGTCTCCGGGCAGTTGCGTGCCGACGAGATCGCCGAGATCACCGGATTCCGGATGCCCGAAGGCGATTACGAGACGATCGCCGGGCTGGTGCTGGAGCGGCTGGGCCGGATCCCGATCGCCGGGGACGGCATCGACGTCGACGGCTGGCGGCTGACCGTGCGCACCATGGACCGCCACCGCATCGCCGAGATCGACGTGCGCCACCTGGGCGGCGGCCCGGCCAGCGCGTGGCAACCCCGATCGGATCGGGAGCTCGCCCGATGAACGACTGGTTCTACATCTTCCTGGTGGTCGTGCTGCTGCTGGCCAACGCGTTCTTCGTGGGCGCCGAGTTCACCCTGATCTCGTCGCGCCGCGACCGGCTGGAAGCCCTGCGCGAACAGGGCAAGGCCCGGGCGCAGATCGTGATCAACGCCAGCAAGAACGTTTCGCTGATGCTGGCCGGGGCCCAGCTCGGCATCACCATCTGCTCGCTGCTGCTCGGCCGCCTGGGCGAACCGGCGATCGCGCACCAGCTCGCCGGGGCCTTCGAACTCCTGCACCTCCCGGAAGTCCTGCTGCACCCGATCTCGTTCGCGATCGCGCTCGCGTTCATCACGATCCTGCACGTGCTGATCGGTGAGATGGTGCCGAAGAACCTCGCGATCGCCGAACCGGAACGCCTCGCGCTCTGGCTGGTCCCGGCGCACGTGGCGTGGGTCAAGCTGGCCAACCCGTTCATCTGGCTGCTGAACTTCGTCGCGAACTCGTTGCTGCGCCTGGTGAAGGTCGAGCCGAAGGACGAGTTGGAAACCGCGTACACCTCCGCCGAACTGGCCGAGCTGCTCAGCGAGTCACGGCGCGAAGGCCTGCTGGAGCAGTCCGAGCACGAACGGCTCAGCCAGACGCTGTCCTCGGTCCAGAAGACGGTCGCCGACGTGCTGGTGCCCATCGACCAGGTCACCACGCTGGGCACCGCGCCGACCCTGGGCGATGTGGAGAGCGCGGTGTCCTCGACCGGATTCTCCCGGTTCCCGATCCGGACCGGAGCCGGTGAGCTGGTCGGCTACCTGCACGTGAAGGACGTGCTGGACCAGGCCGGTGACGCGCCGACCACCACGGTCCCGGCGGCCAAGACCCGGCGCCTCATCGACCTGCCGGCGGGCGCCCGGCTGGACCGGGCGCTGTCGATGATGCTCAAGGACGGCGGTCATCTGGCCCGCGCGCTGGACGACCAGGGCCGGGTCATCGGGGTCGTCGCGCTGGAGGACCTGGTCGAGGAGTACGTGGGCACGGTCCGCGACGGCACGCACGTGACGAGCTGAGCCGATGGTCCACCATGGGAACATGTCCGCCCCGACCGTGCTGCCGGAATCCGAGTGGCGCGCTCGGGAACGGGCGCACACCGAACGAATGCGCAAGTGGACGATTCCCCACCAGGAACGGCGTGCACGTGGTGAGAAACATCCAGTCCTGGATTTTCTGTTCACCTACTATTCACATCGGCCGTCCTATCTCGAACGGTGGCAGCCGGGCCCGGGCGTGATTCTCGCCGGCTCCGCCGCCCGCGCCTTCCTGGATCGCCAGGGCTATCACGAGGTCCCGGGCGGGATCGCGCTGGACGAGCGCGGTTTCACCGGAAAACGCGTCCGGACCGCCCGGTTCGCGCTGTCACTGCTGGAGGCGACCGCCGCGCGCAGCCCCCGGCTGAGCTGTTTCGGCCTGCACGAATGGGCGATGGTGTACCGGCAGCCCGCCGAGCAGCTCCGGCACGCGCAACTGCCGTTGCGACTCGGCTCCGCGGGGACGGATCAGCTGGTGGAGTCCCTCGACGTGCGCTGCGGGCACTACGACGCGTTCCGCTTCTTCACCGACGCCGCACGGCCGCGCAACGAGCTCACGCCCACCCGGGAAACCCAGCTCGACCTGGAACAGCCCGGCTGCCTGCACGCCAATATGGACCTGTTCAAATGGGCGTACAAACTCGACCCGTTTCTCCCGTCCGAGCTGCTCGGCGACTGCTTCGAACTGGCGGCCACGATCCGCGAACTGGACATGCGGGCGAGCCCGTACGACCTGTCCGGACTCGGCTATCCGCCGGTGCGGATCGAGACCGCCGAGGGGCGGGCCGAGTACGCCCGCGCCCAGGCGGCCTTCGCCCGCGAGTCCGCACCCTTGCGTGATCGCCTGATCGCGCATTGCCACTATTTGCTTAGCATCGCGAAATAGCCCTAATGGCGTCCTCAAACAACGGACTGTCATCACATTTGCTCGTTTCCGCTCCCCTGTTAGAGTGATAACGTTTTGATTGCATACGCAGAGCAGACTCAACCTTCCGAAAGGGATGCCGATGGGACGCCATAGCAGGGTGGAAGATGACCCCGCTCCGTTCCGTCCTCAGCCCCGTGACACCCGATTCGGTGACACCGATGTGCACCCGGCGGTGGGCCGCCCCACCGACACCGGTTCGCACCGCGTAGTCGGGCGGTCGACCGACACCGGTTCGCACCGCGTAGTCGGGCGGTCCACCGGCACGGGCTCGCACCGGGTGGTCGGCAGCGCCACCGGCACCGGTTCGCACCGGGTGGTCGGCGACGCGTACGACACCGGGTCCTTCCGGGTGGCGGGCCGGTCCACCGACACCGGCTCGCACCGGGCCATCGGCAAGGCCGCCGGCCGCCGGAAGATCGCGAAGTGGCCGATCGCCTGCGTGGTGCTGGCCGCCCTGCTCGTCCTCGGCTGGCTCGGCTGGGGCTGGGCGGACGGCGTGCTCAACAGCCGGGCCGAAGCCGAGGCGACCAACTGCGCCGAGGGGGACGCGGCGATCCGGGTCGTGGTGACCCCGAGCGCGGAGAAGCCGGTGGCCGCGGCGGCCAACCGGTGGAACCAGGCGCGGACCGTGGTGCACTCGCATTGCATCAACATCCGGGTCGAGGCGATGCCTTCCGAGCGGGTGCTGAACGCGCTCACCGGCCGCAGCAACCTGGACGCGATCGGCGGCCTGCCCGCGGCCTGGCTTCCGGAGGCCTCCTGGTGGGTCGGCGAACTGACCACCGCCAAACCGGAGCTGGTGGGCTCCCGGCCGGAGTCGGTGGCGTCGGCGCGTTCGGCCGACTACCCGTACCTGGGCCTGGCCGGCAAGGGCGTGGACGACGTCCAGCAGCGTGCCGCGCAGGCGTTCCGGGACTACCTCAAGCAACCCGCGCAGCAGGCCGACTTCGTGAGCGCCGGGCTCAAGGCGACCTGACCTAGCGCACCCGCAGGGTGAGCAGGTCGACCCCGGCCGCCCGCAACCGGACCGGGATGTCACCGGGCCGGTCCGGCACGAAGTCGAGGTCCTCCGGGTCACCGGGATCGACGTCCTCGGTCTTGTCCGGGTAACCGGTGACCTCGATGTCGTCGTGCCGGTCCGAGCTGACGTGCAGCGAGATCTGCTGGCCGCGCGCGATCTCCACCACCTCCGCCGGGGGGTTGACCTGCCCGCCCCGGAAGTCCACGTTCCGGGTGAGGGGGCCGGAGGACGCCGGCGGCGGTGGCGCCGCGGGGCTGCTGCTCGGCGCCGGAGCCGGAGCGGGGGCCGACGCGGCTGGCTTCTCCTCACCCGAGCATCCGGCGGCCACCAGGGCGAGCCCGGCCACGGTCACGGTGACAGCGAGCATCTTTCGCACAACACACCTCCTGTCGATCATGTTCTGACTCTTCGCACAGTAGGAGTACCCGCAGGACTAAGGGTTTCCCGGATTCCACTCCCCTAGGTGAACGGCCGATCCCGGATACCATCGGGCGTGCCTTCCCGCACCGCCTCGATCGAGGTCCGCGAGATCCCCGAATCCCACCTCGGCCGGATGGTCCGGCTCTCCGACATCGTCTTCCACGAATCCGACGAGGACACCGAAGCCCGCAACCGCTGGCTCTGGCGCCGCGCGCGACGGATCGGCGCCTACGACGACGGGCAGCTGATCGGTGCGATCGCCTGGCTCCCCCGCCGGATTTCCGTTCCGGGAGCCCAGGTTCCGTGTGCCGGGGTCACCCTGGCCGGGGTGCTGCCGACGCATCGCCGCCGCGGGGTGCTGACCGCGATGCTGAACCGGCTGTGGCGGGACGCGGTCGCCGAAGGCACGCCGCTGGCCGGTTTGTGGCCGTCCGAAGCCGCGATCTACGGCCGGTTCGGCTTCGGCGTCGCCACCCGGGCGGTCGAATTCGAACTCGTCACGCGCGGACCGGTGCGGCTGGCGGTCGAACCGGAACCCGGCGACCTCCGCCTGCTCGAACCGGAACAGGCGCCCAAGGCCCTCGCCGCTCTCTACCAGGACGCCCGCGTTCGCCGCGCCGGGCGGTTCGCGCGGGACACCGGGTGGTGGCAGCGCATGATCCTGCCCGAGATCGACGAGGAGGACGACGACTTCAGCCCGCCGCGGATCGTCCTGCTCGGGCCGGGCCGCGAACCCGAGGGCTACGCGATCTACCGCACCCTCGACCTCGACGACGACACCTGCGTCCTGCAGCTCAGGGAACTGCACTCGAGCGATCCGGCCGGTGAGGCGACGCTGTGGCGCTTTCTCACCGAGATCGATCTGATCGACCGGATCCGCGGCACTCGCCCGGTGGACGACCTGCTGCCGCTGCTCCTCGCCGACGAGGACGATCTCACCCTCCGCGAACACCCTTCCCTGTGGCTGCGCCTGATCGACGTTCCCGCGGCGCTCGGCGCGCGGTGCTACGCCGCACCGGCCGAGCTGGTGCTCGACGTCCGGGACGAGCAGATCGGCCGCAACAACGGTTCGTGGCGGCTGATCACCCGCGAGGACTCGGGGAGCTGCGAGCCCACCACCGCGGCCGCCGAGCTGACGATCACCGCGCGCGAACTCGCCCGCGTCTACCTGGGCGGCGCCGATCCGGTCCGGCTCGTCCGGGCCGGGCTGATCACCGAGCACGCACCCGGTGCGGCGGAGCGGTTCGGCGCGGCGCTACGCACTCCCCTCGCGCCCTACACCGACGACGGCTTCTGACCGGGCGGCGGCCAATTTGCGTTGCCGGGCGATCAGGAACAGCGGGAACGCCACGCTGATCGCGATGACCACCGATAGCACGGCGTAGACCCAGGCGTGCCGGAGCCCGATCCGGTGCGCCTCGACGAACATCCAGACGATGGCGGCCACCGCGACCAGGATGACGTCGTTGGTCAGCGAGGCCGCCGCGTGGTTGGCGTACCCGTCCCGGATGAATCCGAGAATGCCGTCGTTGCCCGGCTGGGCGAAGTAGGCGAGGTTGTTCCACCAGGTCGCCACCAGCGCCCCGGCCGCGACCAGCGCGTAGATCCCGACGAGCGTTTTGTCCCGGGTGTTCATCGTGTCATTAGGCGCCCGCCCAAGATTGTTGTCAAGGTGCCAAGAGGGTGGGCGTCACCCCGGTGATCGCGACCGCGAGCACCACCGCCTGGCCCCGGACGAGCACCCGCACCGCCCGGGAGCGGGGCTGGCACAGCACGAACCAGGACAGCGCCACCAGGGCGAGCACGATGCCGGTGTGCAGCAGGGCGGCGTTCGATTCCCGGCCGCCGAACCAGGCCCGGCCGAACTCGACGGCCGCGGCCACCGCGGTCACCGACACCACCCAGGGCGCGGCCCGGCGCGTCCGTCCCACCGCCACGCGGAAGCGGGGATCCTGGGACCGCAGCAGGTAGAGCGGTCCGGCCAATGCGGCCAGCAGCGGCACCACCGCTTGTTCCGGAAGATCCAGCCCGCCGGCGAGCAGCAGCTCGAGCACCACCGCGATCCCGGCGACCGCGGCGACGCCGAATTTGGTCGCACGGCTCGATTCCAGCTGGAACACCCGCATGATCGCGAACCCGGCGACGACCGGGACCGCCGACAGCAGGGCGATCCGCAGGACGAGCGGTCCGATGCTGACCGGGACGCTCAGGACGTGGTCGTGTCCACCGAGCACAACTCAGCGCACCAGCACCGGCGCCGCGCACGAACACCGCATCTGCGCGCGTTCCTCGGCGTTCGGCCGGAGGTGGTACACCATCGCCACGACCATCGGCACGAACACGATCGCGTTGTAGAACAGGTGCAGTTCGACGCGGGGGAACACGAGCTGGGCGATGCTGGTCGGCTGGGGCTTGCCCAGCAGGTGCGCGCCGGTCGACGCCTGCACCAGCAGGAGCAGGTGTTCGAAGTGGTGCCACACCTGGATCCACAGCGCGATCTGCCACCAGGTGCGGGATCGTCCGGTGAAGCCGTGGCGCAGCACGATGAAGAAGAACAGCATCACCACGGCGAATCCGTAGTGCAGCCATTCCGAGGAAACCAGCCACGGGAAGACGAGTCCGAGCACGCCACCGGCCTCGGGCCGCGGCCAGTCCAGGGCGTAGATCTGGATGGCCTGCGCGATGTGCTCGGCCCAGTGCGCGAGCACGATCAGCAGGAAGCCCAGCAGTGCGAGTTTGTGCCCCCGCAGGTTGAGCGCCGGGATGACACCCTTCCACCCAGCGGCCTGAACCTGAGTGCTCATCAGCTCCGCCCCTTCCACCTCCGCGTCGACGAGTCGTATAACAAGGTTATGAGGCAGGGGGCCGGTCGGCTACTTCCAAACTGCTGAACTCCGGGGTGAATCAGGCGAGATTGAAGGTGTCCGGGTCGGGGCCGACCCGGTTTCCGTTGTCCAGTTCGCCGATCGCGGCCAGATCGTCCTCGGCCAATTCGAAATCGAAGACGTCGAGGTTCTCGGCGATCCGGGAAGGCGTCACCGTTTTGGGGATCACCACGTTCCCGAGTTGGAGGTGCCAGCGCAGCACGACCTGCGCCGGGCTCTTGCCGTACTTGGCGGCCAGGCTGGTGATCAGCTCCGCGGACAGCAGCGCGCCCTGCGCCAGCGGGCTCCAGGCCTCGGTGACGATGCCGTGCTCGGCGTGGAACCCGCGGAGCTCGGCCTGGGGCAGATACGGGTGCAGCTCGACCTGGTTGACCGCCGGGACGATCCCGGTCTCGTCGAACAGCCGCCGCAGATGCGGAATGTGGAAGTTGGACACCCCGATCGCGCGCACCCGGCCGTCGGCGTAGAGCTTCTCGATGGCCCGCCAGCTGTCCACGTAGCAATCCCGCTTCGGCACCGGCCAGTGGATCAGGTACAGGTCGATCTGGTCCAGGCCGAGTTGCCCGGCGCTCGCGTCGAACGCGCGCAGCGTGGCGTCGTAGCCCTGGTCGGAGTTCCACAGCTTGGTGGTGACGAACAGCTCCGCACGCGGCAGGCCGGACGAGCGGATCGCCTCCCCGACACCGGCTTCGTTGCGGTAGGCCGCGGCCGTGTCGATGCTGCGGTACCCGGTTTCCAGCGCGATGCGCACGACCTTCGCGGTGTCCTCCGCCGGAACCTGGTAGACCCCGAACCCGAGCTGCGGGATCGCGACGTCGTTGTTCAGGGTGATGCTGGGAACGTTGGCCATCGGGCTGTTTCCTCACGTCGTACGTTCTCGTTTGGTCCCGCCGCGGGCATCTTCTCATCACCGGGTGCGACCGGCCGGACACCCACCCGATCAGGCTCGCGGGAACTCCGCGCGCACGCCGAGCAGCCGGATCGGCCGGTTTCCCTCGAACCGCTCGAGCACGGTCCGGGCCGCCCGTTCGATCTCGGCGGCGTCGCTGGTCGGCGCGGGCAGGGTGAGGCTGCGGGTCTGGGTGAAGAACGGTGCGAACCGGACGGTCACCTGCACCCGCGCGGCCGGACGCCCCTCCTCGGCCACGTCCTCGGCGACCCGCCGGGCCAGCACGCCCAGCTGCTCGGCGATCTCCGCGGGATCGGTCAGGTTCTCCTGGAACGTGGTCGACCGGCCCCGGCCACGCGGGACGTACGGGGTGCTCGTCACCTCGGTTTCGCCGTAGCCGTGGGCCAGCATGCGGTACCACGGGCCCATCGTCGGCCCGAACCGCGCGGCCAGGCCGTCCCGGCCGGCGGCGGCCAGTTCGGCCACCGTGGCGTATCCGGCCTCGGCGAGCTTCTTCGCCGTCTTCCGGCCGATGCCCCACAGGGCGTCGGTCGGCCGGTCGGCCATCACCGGCATCCAGTTCTCGGCGGTGAGCCGGTAGATCCCGGCGGGTTTGGCGAATCCGGTGGCGAGTTTGGCGCGCAGGGTGTTGTCCCCGATGCCGACCGAACAGGACAGCCCGGTTTCGGCGGACACCGCGCGCTGGACCTGGGCGGCGAGCGCCTCGGGGTCACCGGTGCGGGCGCCGAGGAACGCCTCGTCCCAGCCCATCACCTGGACGACCACCGGGAGCTCGCGCAGGGTCGCCATCACCTGCTCGGACACCTTCTCGTAGGCCGGTGGATCCGAGGGCAGGAACACCGCGTCCGGGCAGCGCCGGGCGGCGAAGCGCAACGGCATCCCGGACTGGATGCCGAACTCCCGCGCCTCGTAGGAAGCGGTGGCGACCACGGCCCGCTCGGTGGGATCACCGGAGCCGCCGACGACCACCGGCCGCCCGCGCAGTTCGGGATGCCGCGCGATCTCGACCGCCGCGATGAACTGGTCGAGGTCGACGTGCAGGATCCAGTCCTGGGTGGACATGGCGTCCAGTGTGCCGCTTCGGCCCGGATCGCGCCGGAAGCGCTCAGCGCGCCCGCAGGTGTTCGGCGGTCACCTCGTCCGCGGGGAAGAACGATTCGATGACCAGCTCGGCGACGGTGACGTCCACCGGGGTGCCGAAGGTCGCGACCGTGCTGAAGAAGGCGAGTTCGGTGTCGCCGCGCCGGATCCGCAGCGGGATCACGATGTCGCCCGGTCCGGGGATCTCCACCTCCGGCACGGGTTGATCGCACGGGTATCCCCGCAGTTCGTCGAGCAGTTCGGCCAGCTCGGGGTCCGCGGTGACCGCGACCTGGCGGCGCAGCCGGCCCAGCAGGTGTGCGCGCCACTCCCCCAGGTTCACGATGTGCGGCGCCATCCCGTCCGGATGCAGCGTCGCGCGCAGCGCGTTCGCGGGCGGGGCGAGCAGTTCGGGAGCCACGCCGTCGACCAGGACCGCGATGCTGGAGTTCGCGTCGAGCATGGTCCAGGCGCGATCGACGACGACCGCGGGGTACGGATCGTGCCCGGTGAGGATCTGCTTCACCGCCTGCCGCACCGCCGCCAGCTCCGGGTCGGCGAGCTCACCCTGCCGGTACACCGGGGCGTACCCGGCCGCGAGCAGCAGCTGGTTGCGTTCGCGCAACGGGACCTCCAGGTGCTCGCCGAGGCGCAGCACCATCTCCCGGCTCGGCTTCGACCGCCCGGTCTCCACGAAGCTCAGGTGGCGGGTGGAGATCTCCGCCGAAATCGCCAGATCCAGCTGGCTGATCCGCCTGCGCTCGCGCCACTGCCGGAGCAGCTCACCGATCGGGCGCTGGTCCCGGGCGTTCATCACGGTCGTCACCGGGCCGACGTTACGGGGTGCCCGGTCGCGCTCGCCATGACCTCGGAGGTAATCGACGCGCCGCGACTTACCCGGTCATTGTGGTGCGGCGAAAACGAGTTGGCGAAAGGACGACGATGACCAGCAAGGCCGCACGGGCGCCGGACGAATTCCAGTCCGCGGTACGCGCCTCGTGGAATGACCTGAACGGCCTGGAACTGTTGCGGGCCGTGGCGGCGGGACGAATTCCCCATCCCGGGCGGTACGGCTATCTGGGCCTGCGATTGCGGGAAGCCCGTGCGGGTGAAGTGGAATTGGACTGGACTCCGCCGCCCGCGTTGTGCAATTTCGCGGGCGGAGTGGACGGCGGTTATATCGCGATGGTTTTCGACCAGGTCTGCTGCAACGCGGCGGTGAGCCGGTGCGACCGGGGTTATCCGATGCTGACGCTGAACCTGACCGTCGACTACTTCCGTCCCGTCGTGGCGGGCCATTCCTACCGGGCGCGAGCCGAACTGGTCCATTTCGGACGGAAGCGGCTGGTCGCCCGGGCGAGCCTGCTCGATTCCGCGGATTCGCTGCTGGCGCAGGCCTCGGCGACCGTTCTGCCCAATCTTTTGTCAGCAAGCAAACAAACCGAGGAGAAATGACATGACCGAACACGGCACGATCGCGAAGCGGTACATCGACGTGTGGAACGAGACCGACCCGGCCCGGCGGCGCGAGTTGATCGAGCGGGTCTTCACCGAGGACGCCACCTACACCGATCCGCTCGGCGCGGTGCGCGGCTGGGCCGGGATCGACGGGTTCATCGCCGGCGCGCAGGAACAGTTCGCGGGCCTGGTGTTCAGCCTGCCCGGCGCGGTCGACGGCCACCACGACACCGCCCGGTTCCACTGGCACCTCGGCGCGCCCGGCGCCGGGGAACCGCTGGCCATCGGGTTCGACGTGGTGGCGACCGAAGACGGGCGGGTCCGCCAGGTCTTCGGCTTCCTGGACAAGGTCCCGGGCTGATCACCGGGCCGCCACGGGGACGCCTGCCCCGTGGCGGCCCGGTTCCACCCCTGGTTTAGATTCGATACCGGAAAGGGGTGAAAGAATGTCGGCACGCGCGGGACGAAAGGGAACATATGGGATCGACGCACCTTATGTCCCCTTCGGCTATTTCGCCGGTGCGCTGATCGCACTGGTCTTCGGAATCGTCTTTCTCGTCACCGACGGAATCGGCGGCGCGCTGGCGCCGCTGATCATCGCCGTGGTGCTCGTGGTGCTCGGCGGCACTTACCTCCACGCCACCCGGCGCGGGAAGTTCGAGATCTGGTCGGACGCGCTGAACGACCTCGCCCTCGGCGGGGACGAACGCGTGCTCGACCTGGGCTGCGGGCGGGGCGCGGTGCTCCTGGCGGCCGCCCGGCGGCTCGGCCCCGGCGGCAAGGCGGTCGGCGTGGACCTCTGGCGCGGCGTCGACCAGTCCGGCAACGCGGCCGAGGTCACCGAACGCAACGCGGCGGCCGAGGGGGTCGCCGACCGGGTCGAACTGCACACCGCGGACATGACGGATCTGCCGTTCCCGGACGCCTCCTTCGACGTCGTCGTGAGCAGCCTGGCGATCCACAACATCAAGGCCGAAGCGGGCCGGGCGCAGGCGATCCGGGAGGCCGTCCGCGTCCTCAAACCCGGTGGCCGCCTCGCCATCGCCGACATCACCGCCACCAGCGCCTACCGCCGCACCCTGCTCGAGGAGTCCATGAGCGGCGTGACCGTCCGCGACCAGGGGTGGCGCGGCTGGTGGAGCGGCCCCTGGATGCCCACCAAACTGGTCACCGCCACCAAACCCTCCTAGGAGTAGGCCTCCAGCGGCGGGCAGGAGCAGACGAGGTTCCGGTCGCCGGTGGCGCCGTCGATGCGGCGGACCGGGGGCCAGATCTTGTTCGCGGTGAACCCGGCGGGGAACACCGCGACCTCGCGGCTGTACGGACGGTCCCAGTCCCCCGCCACGCAGCGCGCGGTGTGCGGGGCGTTCCGCAGTGGACTGTCCTCGACCGGCCACTCCCCCGCGGCCACCCGGTCAATCTCGCCGCGGATCGCGATCATCGCGTCGCAGAACCGGTCCAACTCGCCGAGGTCCTCGCTTTCGGTCGGCTCGACCATCAGCGTTCCGGCGACCGGGAACGACATCGTCGGCGCGTGCAGCCCGTAGTCGGCCAGCCGCTTCGCCACGTCGTCGACCGTGACCCCGGTCCGCTTGGTGATCGGCCGCAGATCGAGGATGCACTCGTGCGCGACCAGACCGTCGGTTCCCGCGTACAGCACCGGGAAATGCTCGGTCAGCCGCCGCGCCACGTAGTTCGCCGCGGCGACGGCGGTCAGCGTCGCGCGGCGCAGGTCGTCCGCGCCCATCATCCGCACGTACGCCCAGGAGATCGGCAGGATCGACGCGCTGCCCCACGGCGCCGCGCTGATCGGGCCGACCCCGGTGGCCGGACCGGCCGCGGGCTGCAGCGGATGGTTGGGCAGGAACGGGGCGAGATGGGCGCGGACCCCGATCGGACCGACGCCCGGGCCACCTCCGCCGTGCGGAATGCAGAAAGTCTTGTGCAAGTTCAGATGCGATACGTCCGAACCGAACTTCCCGTACTGCGCCAGGCCGATCAGGGCGTTGAGATTCGCACCGTCCACATAGACCTGACCACCCGCGTCGTGCACGATGCCGCAGACCTCGCGCACGGTGTCCTCGTAGACCCCGTGCGTGGAGGGGTAGGTGATCATGATCGCGGCCAGATCGGCGCGATGTTTGTCCACAGTGGACTTTAGATGCCCGAGGTCGATGTTGCCCTGCTCGTCGCAGCGCACCACGACCACGCGCATTCCGGCCATCACCGCGCTGGCCGCGTTCGTGCCGTGCGCGCTGGCCGGGATCAGGCAGACGTCCCGCTCCCCCGCACCGCGAGCGCGGTGGTAGGCCCGGATCGCCAGCAGCCCGGCGAACTCCCCCTGGCTGCCCGCGTTCGGCTGGAGCGAAACCGCGTCGTAGCCGGTGATCCGGGCGAGCCAGCGTTCGAGGTCCGACACGATCCGCAGCAACCCGGCCGCGTCCTCGGCCGGGGCGAACGGGTGCAGTTCGGCGAATTCCGGCCAGGTGATGGGTTCCATCTCGGCCGCCGCGTTCAGCTTCATGGTGCACGATCCGAGCGGGATCATGCTGCGGTCCAGCGCCACGTCCTTGTCCGCGAGCGCGCGCAGGTAACGCAGCAGCGCGGTTTCCGAGCGGTGCGCGTGGAACACCGGATGGGTGAGGTACTCGCTGGTGCGCGCCAGCTCCGGCGGAATCGCGTCCGCGGTGTCCGCGTCCAGCGAGTCCACATCGGACACACCGACGCCGAATGCCTTCCACACCAAGGAAAGATGTTCCCGCGTGGTGGTCTCGTCGCAGGCGATGCCGACGTGGTCCGGATCGGCCAGGCGCAGGTTGACCCCGAGATCGCGGGCCGCCGCGACGACCGCCGCGGCCCGGCCGGGCACGTTCGCCAGCACGGTGTCGAAGAACTCCCCGTGCACGACGTCCACCCCGCCCTCGGCGAGCCCCGCCGCGAGCACGGTCGCCATCCGGTGCGTCCGGGTCGCGATCGACCGCAGCCCCTCCGGGCCGTGGTAGACCGCGTACATCGAGGCGATCACCGCGAGCAGAACCTGCGCGGTGCAGATGTTGCTGGTGGCCTTCTCCCGCCGGATGTGCTGTTCCCGCGTCTGCAGGGCCAGCCGGTAGGCGGTCGAACCGTCGGCGTCCACCGACACGCCCACCAGGCGGCCCGGCAACTGCCGTTCCAGCCCCTTCCGGACCGCGAGGTATCCGGCGTGCGGCCCGCCGAAACCCAGCGGAACGCCGAACCGCTGCGTGGAACCGACCACGACGTCCGCCCCGAGTTCGCCGGGCGGGCGGAGCAGGGTCAGCGCGAGCGGATCGGCGGCCACCACGACCGACGCGCCGAGCGCACGGGCCTCGGCGATGACCCGCTCGTGTTCCCGCACGGCGCCGGACGCCCCGGGATAGGACAGCAGCAGGCCGAAGAAGTCGCCGCCCAGGCCGAGGCCTTCGATGCCCTGGCTGAGATCCGCGAGGACGATTTCGATGCCCAGCGGTTCGGCCCGGGTCCGCACCACCTCGATGGTCTGCGGCAGCGTGTCGAGGTCCACCACGAACTTGGCCGACTTGTGCTTTCCCGCCCGGCGGACCAACGTCATCGCCTCGGCGGCCGCGGTCGATTCGTCCAGCATCGAGGCGTTGGCGATCGGCAGGCCGGTGAGATCGGCGATCATCGTCTGGAAGTTCAGCAGCGCCTCGAGCCGCCCCTGCGAGATCTCCGGCTGGTACGGCGTGTAGGCGGTGTACCAGGCCGGGTTCTCCAGCACGCTGCGGCGGATCACCGGCGGGGTCACGGTGCCGTGGTAGCCGAGGCCGATCATCTGCACCATCGGCCGGTTGGCCCGCGCCAGCTCGCGCAGTTCGGCCAGCGCCTCCGCTTCGGTGGCGGGTGCGGGGAGGTCGAGCACCGGCTTCGGCTCGCGGATCGACGACGGAACGGCCCGCCGCGCGAGTTCGTCGAGCGACTCGACACCGATGACCTCGAGCATGCGCGCCAGTTCCTCGGGGCGCGGCCCGATGTGGCGGTCGGCGAACGGGGTGCCGTGCTCCAGTGCGGCGAGCGGAAGTCGGTCTGCCATCAGTGCGCCTCCCGGAGAGGTGGGGTCGGGCCGTGGACACCGGTGTCCTGGCCCTCCCCACTCTGTCCATGCCCGCTCAAGGAGCGCCTGAGAGGTTCACCCGTGTGTTGAGCCGGGCTTGCACCTTCGGCGGGGGCGCCAGGCGGTTACCTGCCGACCCACTTTCCAGAGGCGTCTCGCCCGCGCGGTCCTTGGTGCCTGAGAGGTTCCGGGGAGGACTTGCTCCTTCGGCGCCGGGCTCATTGTTGGTGGCCCGGACTCTCCCGCGCGGGTTCGGCGACTGCGTGATCAGAGTACCCTGTGACAGATCAGGGACTCAGCCGGTGCGGCGAGCGTTACGCCGCTGGGTCAGCTCGTCCGGGACGTGCGCCTCGACGTGGCCGCCGTCGGCGCGTTCCGCCGGGAACTCGTGGATGGTTCCGCTGATCTCCTGCATCGCCCCGCTGACCGCGATGCCGAACACGCCCTGACCGCCCTGGAGCAGATCCACGATCTCCTCCGGCGAGGTGCACTCGTACACGGTGGTGCCGTCCGAGAACAGGGTGACCTTCGCGAGGTCGCGCACGCCCCGCGCGCGCAGGTGCTCGACCGCGACCCGGATGTTCTGCAACGAGACACCGGTGTCCAGGAGCCGCTTCACGATCTTGAGGACCAGGATGTCCTTGAACGAGTAGAGGCGCTGCGACCCCGAGCCGTGCGCCGTGCGGATACTCGGCGCGACGAGCTTCGTCCGCGCCCAGTAGTCCAGCTGCCGGTAGGTGATGCCGGCGATCTGACAGGCGGCGGGCCCGCGGTAGCCGACCAGCTCGTCCGGCAGCGACGAATCGGGAAACAGCTCACCCTGCTCGCCGTCGGCGACCTGGATCGGCTGGTTCTCCGAATGACTACCAGCCTCGACCACGCATGCCTCCCCTCGCCCGGCCTGGTGACCGGTCGAAACAAGCACCCGAGTCCCGGGGCGGGACCCATGGCGATGGAACCGCCGCCGGCGTGCCCCAGATGGCCGAATCACACCGTAGCGATTTACCTCCATTGACGGTAAGCGCGGGCGGGGGCTCGGTCAACGCGACGCGCGGTCGACCTCAAGCCCGGATCGAGAGTTACCCCGAACGTTGGCAAACTTACTCGGCCGTGTTATTTTTTACTCATGCAGATAACTCCCGACCTCCAGCCCGAACTCGGCCTGAGCGTGACCGAGGCCGCCCGCCGGGCCCAGATCCTGTCCGCCACGATCGCCACGATCGCCGACCTCGGCTACCGCAAGACGTCGTTCGCCCGCATCAAGGAACGCGCGGGGCTGAGCAGCACCCGGATCATCGGCTACCACTTCGGCAACAAAGCCGGATTGATGCAGGCAGTCGTCACGACGGCGCTGGACATCAAGCAGAAGTTCGCGCTCGAACTGGCCGACGGGACGACCGATCGAGCCACGATGCTGCGCGCCATGATCGAGTCGGAGGTGCGCTTCCTCCGCGACTACCCGGAGTGCGTGCAGGTGCTCCGCGAGGTCGCCGCCAACGCGGACGACCCGGAGGGCTGGTCGGTGTCCGGCCCGCTGCTGGAGGGTTTCCGGATCGGGCAGTTCGAGCGCATTCTCCGGCAGGGTCAGCAGGAGGGAGCTTTCGGGGAATTTCAGCCGGATGTCGTAGCGAGGACGATCGCGCATGCCATCGACGGCGCGGCCGCGGCGTTCACCGCCGACCCCTCGCTGGACCTGGACCGCTACGGCCGTGAACTGGCCGATCTCTTCGAGCGGACCACAGCGCCGAGGTCGTGAGTGTTCAGGCCGGTGCTAACCGGCCTGAACACTCACGACAGCATGCTAGGTATCGGCGCCGCGGAAGTCTTCGGGCGAGACGGAGTCGAGGAACTCCCGGAACTTCTCGACTTCGTCCTCCTGCTCGTCCGGGATGATCAACCCGGCTTCTTCGAGGACCGCGTCCTCGGCGTGGATCGGCACTCCGACCCGCAGGGCAAGCGCGACCGAGTCACTCGGCCTGGCGGAGACCCGGACATCGCCGTCGAAAACCAGCTCGGCGAAGAAGGTTCCCTCGCGCAGGTCGGTGATCACGACCTGTTCGAGCTCCCTGCCGAGGGCTCCGATGACTTCCTTGAGCAAGTCGTGGGTCAACGGCCGCGCCGGGCGAACGCCCTGCTGCTCGAGGGCGATCGCGGTGGCCTCCACGGACCCGATCCAAATCGGGAGGTACCGCTCGCCTTCCGTCTCCCGCAGCAACAAGATCGGCTGATTCGCGGGCAACTCGACCCGCACGCCGACGACGCGCATTTCGCTCATCGGGCTTCGCCTCCCTCTCCTGCGCGCGGGCTGCAGCGCTGTTTCGAGGATCCCGCATCGACATCATCGACGCTACCCGTCATCGCGGCGCTGTGCTCGCTGTCTGGACATCTCAGGTTCGCGCTGTAGCCAACCCTTGGACTAACCGTACGGCATGTGGGACAGAACTTTGAGACGTGGGATTGTGGCATTATCAACCCGATGCCTGGGCAGGCCCCCGGAGCCGGGCCTCAGCCACCGGTTACGCCGCGAATGCCCGCTTTCACCAGGAGTGTATGCAGGGCGACCGACAGCGCGGCGAGTTCCCTGACCACCTCGTCCGCCCGCGCCTTGGCGTCGGCGTCACGGTGCCGATACACCGGCGTAACGATCTGCTCCAGGAGGCCGACCTCGCGGTCGGCCGAAGCCCGGAACGCGCGCAGATGGCGGGGCTCGATGCCGTATTCGGTCATCGCCTTGACGGTCTTGGCGACCTGCACCGCGTCGCCGTCGTAGAACCCGGCCGCGCCCGGCCGGATCAGTCCGTACTGCTGCAGTTCGGCCAAGGTCGCCGCGTCGACGCCCGCCTGGGCGAGCAGTTCCTCCTTGGTCAGCCGGATCTCCCGCTCGCTCGCGAAATCGTCGGCGCAGGGCATGGCGGATCGTTCACCGTCCGTCCGAGCAGACTCGTGGGAACCCAGTGAAACGAGCTTGCGCGGCAACCGGACGGCCGAGTTCGGCGGATCCACGCCGCGATCGGCCGCGTCCAGTTGCTCCTTGATGACCTTGAGCGGCAAGTAATGGTCCCGCTGGGCGGCCAGGACGAACCGCAGACGCTCCACGTCCGCCGCCGCGAACTGCCGGTACCCCGAAGGAGTGCGGCCCGGCCGGACCAGGCCCTCCGACTCCAGGAACCGGATCTTGGAGATGGTGACATCGGGGAAGTCACCGCGCAGTTGCGCCAGCACGGCCCCGATGCTCAACCCGTCGCGTTGTGGCCGCCCGGCCGCCGTCATCGCGCCGCCTGACCTCCGTGCCCCGGGCCCGTCAGGAAGACCAGGCGGAACTTGCCGATCTGGACCTCGTCGCCACCGGCCAGCACGGCCTGGTCGACCGGTTCCCGGTTGACATAGGTGCCGTTCAGGCTGCCCACGTCGATGACCACGAACTCGCCGCCCTCCCGGCGGAATTCGGCGTGCCGCCGGGAAACCGTGACGTCGTCGAGGAAGATGTCGCTGTCCGGGTGCCGGCCCGCGCTCGTGGTGTCACGGTCGAGCAGGAACCGGGAACCGGCGTTCGGCCCCCGCTTGACGACCAGCAGCGCCGACCCGGCCGGCAGGGCGTCCACCCCGGCGACCGGCGGTTCCGGAGCAGGTGCCTCCTGGCCCTCGACATCAGCCAGGAAATCGGCCCGGAAGACAGAGGTCCGCTCCGGAGACTGCTCCGGGGGAACGCCGGGCCCGTCGTTCGTGCTCACCTGAGCTCTCCTAACCAGTGAAGTGCTTCACTACCCAAGAACGTGTTGTTGCCAACGTACCGTGCCTGGTCAGTTGCGGAGCCTGGGGCTCCCCAAACCGGCAACCACGCGGATGCGGTATTCGATCATGCCTCCGGCGAGGTCAGCCGCTGGTACGCCTCGGCGTCGAGCAGGCTGTCGACGCCCGCGCCGTCGTCGAGTTTGATCTCGATGAGCCACCCCTCGCCGTAGGGATCGCTGTTGATCAGCTCCGGCGAGTCGGTCACCGCCTCGTTGACCGCCACGACCTCGCCGTCCAGCGGGGTGAACAGCTCGGACACGCTCTTGGTCGACTCCACCTCGCCGAACACGTCCCCGGCGCTGAGCTGCTTGCCCACCTCGGGCAGATCGACGAACACCACATCGCCGAGCTGGTCCTGGGCGTACTCGGTGATCCCCACCCGGATCGAGTCGCCGTCCCGAGCGGCCACCCACTCGTGCTCCTCGGTGTAGCGCAGTTCTTCTGGAGCGGACAACGCCGTTCCCCTTTCGTGCCACCAACCCGCCAGATCTGTAGCGCGCAGTCTTCCACCTAGGCCGCGGACGCCGCATCCCGCCTCGGCGATATCGCCCGGACGGTTTGGATCACGTAGAGGGCGCCGGACCACAGGTAGAGCACGCAGCCCCAGGTCGTGAAGGCGTAGCCGATCGGGCGAGCGATCTCCGCGACCGTCGACCCGCCCTGGGTGAGCAGCAGGAACGGGAACGCGTACATCAGCACGAAGGTCGCGCCCTTGCCGATGTAGGTGACCTCGGGCGGGGCGAAATCGTTGCGGCGCAAGCACAGGATGCACACGCCGAGCACCGCCTCGCGCAGGACCAGCGGCACGACCACCCACCACGGCACGATGTCGCGGACCAGGAAGGCGATCAGCGTGGCGAGGATGTACAGCCGGTCGGCCGCCGGATCGAGCAGCTGACCGAGCCGGCTCATCTGGTTCAGCCAGCGGGCCAGCTTGCCGTCCAGCCAGTCGCTGACGCCGCCGAAGACCAGGATCGCCAGCGCCCAGCCGTCCTCCTTCGGGCCGAGCAGCAGCCACAGGAAGACCGGAACTCCGGCGAGCCGGAGGACGGACAACAGGTTGGGCACCGTCCACAGCTGCCGCAGCAGTGTGGGCTCGGCCCGCTCGACGCTCGCTTCGGGGGGCTGACTCACCCGGTCAGCGTAGCCAGTGCGCGGCGGCGACCGGTCAGCTGGCGCGCCGGTAGCTCCAGCCGCGGCGCTGCAGGTCGGCGCGGGTCAGGGCCTCGGGGCGGCCCCGGGTGTCGGTGCCCATCCAGCGGGGACGGCCCGAGCCGCCCTCCAGCACGTAGGGACGTCCCCGGCTCCACACGACGGTGCACGGCATGGTCGGCGGCGCGCCCGCCGTGCCGGTGGGATTCGGGGTCTCGGTTTCGCTTTCCGCTTCGGTGCTCATCTCACTTGCTTCCATGGTGCGTTCTCCCCAGTACGACCGTACGCCCGTCTGGTGCACGGATCGTTACACCCATCTTGTCGGCTGCTTTCCGCGCGGTGTTAACGATTAATCCGCCTTCTAAGGAAATTCACCCACCTCGCTGGAGCGTTCAAGACGACCGTCCGTAGCACCCGCCCGGGCAACCGTCCTTTGTGGACTAGCAAGGTGCGGGGAGGGGACACCGCGGTGACCAGCGACCGACCACGCGCGGTAATCTCCCCCGGACCCGCGGGTGTCCAATACCGCGTTTCGCGCGCCGGCCGGGCCAGAATTGACGCGCGCCAGGTTGAGCAAGAACGAAGGGATCGCGTTGACCGCCTCGAACGCCGCGGGCCGGGCCGGCCTCGTGACCGCCGCCTGCCTCTGCGCGCTCGTACTCGGCGGTTGCTCGGACGACGCGCCACCCGCCGCCCAGCCCGCACCGCCACCCGGCCCGACCGCGGTCGCGACGTCCAGCGCCGCGCCGAGCACCACGCCCGCGCCGCCGAGCAGCGCCCCACCCGCCCCGCCGAAGTCCACCGGCAAGGAGAACGTGCCGACGGACGGTTCGTGCGGCACGGTCACCGCCGCCAGCGGGCAGACGCTGCAGGTGCTCGACTCGCACGCGGGCGGGGTCGACTGCGCGCAGGCCAAGCGGGTGGTCGCCGCGTTCCACCAGAAGATCGCGGGCCGCCAGTCCGCGCAGTCGAACGAACCGGTGAGCGACACCGTCGACGGCTGGCTGTGCGTCTCCGGCCCGCCCGCCGCCCAGGGCGGCACCACCTGCAGCATGCAGGACAAGTCGGTGCTCGCCGCGGTCGTCCCGGTCGAATGAGTCCACGCACGGTGGTCGTAACCGCACTAGGAAGGTCCATGAGAAGCCAACCCGCCCTCCGCCCGCTCGGCCTGCTCGTCCCCGCCGCCGCCCTGCTGCTCGCGGGCTGCGGCGGCGGGGACAACCCGGATCAGCCCCCGGCGAGCCAGTCCTCCCCCGCGGCCGCGGCGCCCACCGGCCCCGCGTTGCTGCCGGCGGCCAATCCGGCGGCACCCGGCACCGACTGCGGTCCGGTGACCGCGATCGGCGGCGCCAAGGCGAAGGTGGTGGTCCGCGAGGGCTCGGAGGACTGCGCACAGGCGACCCAGGTGCTCACCGAGTACTTCCAGAAGATCACGCCCGCCGAGGCGAACAAACCGGACGGCGCCGGCCCGGTCAGCCTCGGCGGCTGGACGTGCGGCAGCGGCTCGCCGACCGACCCCACCACCTGCTCCACCGAAGACGGCCGCCTCATCGAAGGCTCCCCCGCCAAGTAGCCGTTTTCCCCAATGAGGTTTTCTCGGTAGGGCTTGTCGAGAGGTGTTCGGCGTGCTCGATGCGGCGTGGGGGAGCCTTGCCTTCCCTCGTGCACCGAAGGCCGCATCGGACACCCGCCAACTCCCGAAACGGGGAACTCGAGCAACCGAAACGGGAACACACCCGACCAAAACGGGGAACTCGCGGCAGCAGACCCCCACCTGCCGCGAGTCCCCCATTCCGGACGCGCGAGTCCCCCATCTCGGCACACCGAGTTCCCCATCTCGGTAGGCGAACTCCACACCCGGGCACCCCACGAGCACAGCACCACACCACACACCGAGAAAACCCAATGTGGCGTTGGGGGCGTTCAAGGTACCCAATGCGGCTTTCGGGGCGTTGAAGGTACCGAAAGCCACATTGGGGGACTTGGGCTAGCTCTTGAGCTGGGGGAAGTCTTCCTCGCGGAACTCGCCGGGTGGGCGGGTGTCGGTGGCCTCGTTCTCCCGGCCTCGCAGTTCGACGCGCCGGATTTTGCCGGAGATGGTCTTGGGCAGCTCGGCGAACTCGAGCCGCCGGATCCGCTTGTACGGCGCGAGGTTCTCCCGGCAGAACGCCAGGATGCTCACCGCGGTCTCGGCGGTCGGCTGGTGCCCGCCCGCGAGCACCACGTACGCCTTCGGCACCGCGAGCCGGATCGGGTCCGGTGCGGGCACCACGGCGGCCTCGGCGACGGCGTCGTGTTCCAGCAGCACGCTTTCCAGCTCGAACGGCGAGATCCGGTAGTCCGACGCCTTGAACACGTCGTCGGTCCGCCCGACGTAGGTGACGTAGCCGTCCTCGTCGACCGAGCCGACGTCGCCGGTGTGGTAGTAGCCACCGGCGAACGCGGTCGCGGTGCGTTCGTCGTCGTCCGCGTAGCCCACCATGAGCCCGACCGGGCGGCGCGCGAGGTCGAGGCAGATCTCGCCCTCGGTGGCCGGTTCGCCGGAGACCGGGTCGACCAGGGTGACCGCGAACCCGGGCAGCGCGCGGCCCATCGAACCGGGTTTGACCGGCTGACCGGGCGTGTTGGCGATCTGCACGCTGCTCTCGGTCTGGCCGAAGCCGTCGCGGATGGTGACGCCCCAGGACTTGCGGACCTGCTCGATCACCTCGGGGTTGAGCGGCTCCCCCGCGCCCACGACCTTCTTCGGCGGGGTCTTCAGCGCGGTCAGGTCGGCCTGGATCAGCATGCGCCACACGGTCGGCGGCGCGCAGAAACTGGTGATGCCGCAGCGGTCCATCTGGGACATCAGGGCGGCGGCGTCGAAGCGGCTGTAGTTGTAGAGGAAGACGGTCGCCTCGGCGTTCCACGGGGCGAAGACGTTGCTCCAGGCGTGTTTCGCCCAGCCCGGCGAGGAGATGTTCAGGTGCACGTCCCCCGGTTCGAGGCCGATCCAGTACATTGTGGACAGATGGCCGACCGGGTAGGAGACGTGTGTGTGCTGCACGAGTTTCGGCTTCGCGGTGGTGCCGGAGGTGAAGTACAGCAGCAGCGGATCGCTCGCGGCGGTGGATCCGTCCGGGGTGAACTCCGGGTCCGCCGCGTAGGCGTCGGCGAAGGACAGCCAGCCGTCCACCGGCTCGCCGACCGCGATCCGCGTGTAGTCGCCGGACACGTCCGCGAACTTCCCGGTGTCCGCCGAGCGGATCACCACGTGCCGGGCCGCGCCCCGCTCGACGCGGTCGGTGAGGTCGGCCGGGCCGAGCAGCGTTGACGCGGGAATGATCACCGCGCCCAGTTTGATCGCCGCGAGGATGGTCTCCCACAGCTCGCCCTGGTTGCCGAGCATCAGGATCAGCCGGTCGCCCCGGCGCACCCCCCGCGCGCGCAGCCAGTTGGCGACCTGGTTCGACCGGCGGGACATCTCCGGGAAGGTCCAGCGCGATTGCGAGCCGTCCTCTTCCACGATCCAGAGCGCGTAACGCTCGGCGTTCGCCGGATCGGCGGCGATCGCGTCGAACCAGTCCAGGGCCCAGTTGAACTCGGTCAGCTCGGGCCAGGCGAAGTCGCGGTTCGCGGTGTCGTAATCCTCGCGGTGGGCGAGCAGGAAGTCCCGGGCCTGTCGAAAGGCCTGGTGCCCCGGCAAAGACGCTGGAGACGACGCTGTCCCATGGCTCACGATGATCTCTCCTCTTCCGCCGCTACTCGCCCTTGAACTCCGGCTGCCGGCGCTCCAGGAAAGCCTGCACCGCCTCGGCGAGATCCTTGCTGGGCAGGAACGCGGCGTTCCACGAGGAGACGTAGCGCAGCCCGTCGGCGATCTGCCGTTCGGTGTTGATCGACAGCACGTCCTTGACACCTTGCACCACGAGCGGCGGATTCGCAGCGATCTCTTCGGCGAGCGAGCGCGCGGCGGCCAGCACGGCTTCCTGGTCCGGGTACACGTCGTTGACCAGACCGATCTTCTCGGCCCGGGCCGCGTCGATGTCCTTGCCGGTCAGCGCCAGCTCCCGGAGGTGCCCCTCGCCGATGACGGACGCGAGCCGCTGCAGGCTGCCCAGGTCGGCCACGATCGCCACCTTGACCTCGCGGACGCTGAACTTGGCGTCGGCGCTGGCGAGCCGGATGTCGGCGGCGCTGACCACGTCCACCCCGCCGCCGATGCACCAGCCGGACACGGCCGCGATGACCGGTTTGCGGGTGGCGGCGACCGAATTGACGCTTTCCTGCAGTTTGCGCACCTCGTTCAGGAACTTGGTGCGCGGGGCCGCGAGCGCCTCCCCGGTCAGGTACTCCGCCCAGCCGGGCATCATCGCCGGGAGGTCGAGGCCGTACGAGAAGTGCTTACCGCTGCCGGTCAGCACGATCACCCGCACCTCGGGATCCTCGTCCAGCGCGCCGAAGACCAGGGGCAGTTCGCGCCAGAAGTCCGGCCCCATCGCGTTGCCCTTGGCCGGGCCGAGCAGCGTCACCTCGGCCACGTGTCCGGTGCGCTCCACCTTGAGCGAGACCAGGTCCGGGAGGTTCTCAGCGGTAGCAGTCATGGCTGACATCTTGTCCCATGCTGTTGACCACATGCCAGCTGTCCCCCCTCGGACCATCGGGCAAGGTTAGCCTTGCCTTGTGGAGTTGGTGATCTCGGAGTTGCGAGCCGGATATCGGGACAAGGTCGCGGTCGACGGCGTCGACCTGACCGTTCCGCCCGGGCAGGTGGTGGCCGTCGTCGGGCCGAACGGATGCGGGAAGTCGACGCTGCTGCGCGCGGTCGCCCGGATACATCGGCCGATCTCCGGGCGGGTCACCGTGGGCGGCGCGGACATCTGGCGGCTGCGCCCGCGGCAGGCGGCGCACCGGCTCACCCTGCTCCCCCAGGCCCCGCTCGCACCCGAAGGGGTCACGGTCGCCGGGCTGGTCGCCTACGGGCGGCATCCGCACCAGGGCCTGCTCCGGCAGTGGTCGATCGACGACGAGCGGGCCACCGCGGACGCGATGGCCTCGACCGGGGTGGCCGACCTCGCCGAGCACCGGGTGGACCAGCTGTCCGGCGGCCAGCGGCAACGGGCCTGGCTGGCCATGGTCCTCGCCCAGCAGACACCGGTGACCCTGCTCGACGAGCCGACCAGCGCCCTGGACCTCGGCCACCAGGTCGAGGTGCTCGACCTGGTCCGGCGGGTCGCGAGCGCCGGTCGCACGGTGGTCATGGTGCTGCACGACATCGCCTCCGCCGCGCGCTACGCGGACCTGCTGGTCGCCATGCGGGACGGCCGGATCGTCGCGTCCGGACCGCCGCGGGAGATCGTGGACGCCCGGCTGATCCGCACCCTGTACGACGTGGAGGCGGACGTCCTCACCGCACCCGGAGACGGCGCGCCGGTGGTTGTCGCTTCGGCCACGACCTCCTCCTGAAGGTGTTCTCCTCCCGGCCCGAAATGGTTTCCTGGTCGGAAGCAGTTGGTGAACGGGGAAGGGACGGAAGTGAACATGGCCAGCAGCGCGACCGCACTGAAGGACGTCGAGCCCCAGCCGCGCGCCGCCACGAAGGCCACCCGGCCGATCGAGCTCGCCGGTTCGTTCCTGCACAACGGCCACCGGCTGGCGTACACCGAGTTCGGCGGCGGCGAGCGGGTGGTCGTCCTCGCCCACGGGTTCATGCTCACCCGGCGGATGCACGCCCCGCTCGCCCGCAAACTCGCCCGCGCCGGGTTCCGGGTGTTCACCCTCGACCTGCTCGGGCACGGTGAATCGGACCGGCCGACCGAGTCGTGGCTGTACTCGATGCCCGCGTTCGCCGAGCAGACCGTCGGCCTGCTCGATCACCTCGGCATCGACCGGGCCGTGGTCGGCGGCACCTCCCTGGGCGCGAACGTGGCGCTGGAGGTCGCGGTCGCCTCGCCCGACCGGCTGCACGGCTTGGTCGTGGAGATGCCGGTGCTGGACAACGCGATCGTCGCCGGGCTGCTCACCTTCGCCCCGCTGCTGTTCGCCGCGCGGTTCCTCCCGGTGAGCGTGCAGGGCGTCGCGGCGGTGGCGAGCCTGGTGCCGCACGGCAACCAGTGGGTCGACGTCGTCACCGACACGCTGCGCCAGCGGCCCGCCCCGATGGCCGCGCTGATCCACGGTGTCCTCTTCGGACGGACGGCCCCGCCGAAGTCGGTGCGCCGCGAGATCACCGCGCCGGCGCTGGTGATCGGCCACCAGCGCGATCCGATCCATCCCTTCGGTGACGCGGACACCCTCGCCGCGGACATGCCGAACGCCGAGTTCATCCAGGCCCGCAGCCCGGTCGAACTCCGCCTGGACCCGAAACGGCTCACCGAGGCGATCGCCGACTTCCTCGGCCGGTGCTACTAATCTCGTTTGCGCGGCGGGCGCCGGACCTGCTTCGCTGCAACGCATGACCGACGGCGCCGATCTGGCCGAGCGTGCCGAGCGCAACCTGGCCGAGCACGCGAGCCATCTGCACCGGCACACCCCGGGAATGGTGGTGCACGATCCCGGGGACGTGCTGGTTTCCGACAGCGGGCTGGACGACGACACCTACAACATCGTCGCCGCGGCGCGGTTCTCGCCCGCGGATGCCGCGTCCCGGATCACCGAGGTGGTGGCCCGGTTGACGGCCGCGGGAAGGCCGTTCTCGTGGTGGGTCGGCCCGGCCTCGGAGCCCGGCGACCTCTCGGCCCGGTTGTCGGACGCGGGACTGCCCGCCGCGGAAACCGAGGCGTCGATGTACGCCGACCTCGGCGACCTGCCGGACCTGGCGACCCCGGACGGGCTGGTGATCACCCGGGCCGGGACGCCGGACCAGTTGCTGGACTACGCCCGCGTGCTCGCCGCCAACTGGGATCCGCCGGCGGCGACCGTGCTCCGGTTCGCCGAACTGACCGCGCCGCTCGCGCTCGCGCCGGACTCCCCGGCCCGCTACTTCGTCGGCTACCACGAGGGCCGGGCGGTCGCCTCGGCCGAGGTGTTCTACGGCGGCGGGGTCGCGGGGATCTACAACATCTCGACGCTCGCCGCGTACCGCCGCCGCGGTTTCGGCACGGCGCTGACCCTCGCGCCCCTGCACGCCGCCCGTGCGGAAGGTTTCCGGCACGCGGTGCTGCAGGCGTCGGCGGACGGCGAGCCGGTCTACCGCAAGCTCGGCTTCCAGGTCACCGGCGAGTTCACCGAGCACCACCTGACTCCCCAAGCCGATCGATGACGCGCAGTACCTCGCTCCGGTTCTTCGCGGACTTCAGCCAGGCGGGCAGCTTGGCGGTCATGGTCATCCGGCGGTAGGAGCCGTTTGCGGGGTCGGGCACGAACTTCTCCCGGAGCCCGGCCTCCACATAGGACCGCAGGTACGCCAGGTGCCGGAGGTTGTAGGCCCACAGCACCTCGCCCCGGCAGTCGGCCTGCAGCCACAATCGGCATCCGAAGAACGGATCGCGCACGGTCCCGACCCCCGCGGGACCGCACCGCGTCTTCGCGGCCTCCCGGGTTTCGTCGGCAGCGTGACCGCACGCGAAGCACACCAGCCGACGACGATCGTGCAGTCGTGCCGGTGGATCTCCCGGCCGGGAGATCACCTTCGCCCGGGCGTCGCAGCGCGGGCAGTGCACCAGCACCTCGTCGGCGCCCAGCACGAAGTCCCAGCTGGTCACCTCTCGGTCCCGGAATCGGTGCGGTGTGTCGGGCTTGCTCATGGCTCCCTCCCGTGCTCAGTGTGCACGAAGGAGGCTGCGGAACCGAAGGCGTTTCGTACTGGTCAGGGCTGACCGAGCCCGGCGACCGGGCCGATCACGATCACCGCGGGCGGCCGGACCCCGGCGGCCTTCGCCTCCGCCGCCACCGAGTCCAATGTGGACCTGAGCACGCGCTGGGTCCGCATGGTGCCGTCCTCCACGATCGCCACCGGGGTGTCCGCCGGGCGGCCGTTGGCGAGCAGCGCCTCGGCGAACTGCGGGAGCCGTTCGACGCCCATCATCAGCACGATCGTCCCGCGCAGGCGACCGAGCGCCGACCAGTCCACAAGGGACTCCGCGTGCCCCGGCGGCACGTGCCCGGACACCACCACGACCTCGTGCGACACGCCGCGATGGGTCACCGGGACCCCGGCCACCGCGGGCACGGCGAACGCGCTGGTGATCCCCGGCACGGTGGTCACCGGGACCCCGGCCTCGACGCACGCCAGCAGCTCCTCGAAACCGCGGCCGAAGACGTACGGGTCGCCGCCCTTGAGCCGCACGACGAACTTTCCCGCCTTGGCGTTTTCGATCAGCGCGGCGTTGATCAGGTCCTGGCTCGCGGCGCGGCCGTACGGGATCTTCGCCGCGTCCACCACCTCGACCTCGGGCGGCAGCTCGTCGAGCAGTTCGCGGGGCGCCAGCCGGTCGGCGACCACCACGTCGGCGCGGGCCAGCAGCCGCCGCCCCCGCACGGTGATCAGCTCCGGATCCCCCGGGCCGCCGCCGACCAGCGCCACGCCGGGCAACTCGTCACCGCTCGGCTCCGCCGCGCCGGCGATCGCGCCGGTCCGCAACCCCTCGAGGATGCCGTCGCGCACGGCCACCGAGCGCAGCGGCTGCCCGCCGGAGAGCACGCCGAGCAGCAGCCCCTCGTGACGGCCCACCGCGGGGGTCACCGCGCTCCCGTCGATCCCGGAGTCCGCGCGCACGCAGAACACCCGCGAGCGTTCGGCCTCCGCGCAGACGGCGGCGTTCACCTCGGGGTCGTTGGTGCAGGCCAGCGCGTACCAGGCCCCGTCGAGATCACCGTCGGCGTACCGCCGCGGGTGCCAGACCAGCTCGCCCGCGTCGGCCATCGCGCTGACCGCGGGCGTGGTGTGCGGGGAGATCACCTCGACGGCGGCGCCGGCGCCGATCAGGCGGGGCAGCCTGCGCTGGGCGACCGTCCCGCCGCCGATCATGACGACGCGGCGACCGGTGAGTTCGAGGCCGGCGAGATAGTGGTGGTCGTCTGGCATGCCGGATAGCATGCCTGCCGAAGTCCGGTCCTGCGCGTCAGGGCCGCAGCAATGTGAGCAACTCGGTGTTGCCGAAGGCCTGCGCGGTGTCCACCGCGGAGGGTTGGCCGGCGTCCGGATCGGCCCCGCCCGCCAGCAGGGCCTTGACCACCTCGGGCTCGTTCTTGAACACCGCACCGGCCAGCGGGCTCTGCCCGCGGTCGTTCAGCCGGTTCGGATCGGCGCCCCGCTCCAGCAGCGCGGAGACCGTGTCGGCGTGCCCGTGGTAGGCCGCGAGCATGACCAGGGTGTCGCCCTTGTCGTTGGTCAGGTTCGCGGGCAGCCCGGCGTCCACATAGGCCGCGAGGGTCTCGGTCTCACCGGATCGGGCGAAGGCGAAGACCTTCGCCCACAGGGCGAGCAGCTCGGGGTCGGGCTCGGCGTCGTTCATGCCGCTACCTTCTCAAACCCACCGCCCGCCCGGCGACTCGGAGTGCATCCGGCTCGCCGGGCGGGCGCCCGTCAGCGGCCCGCGTGCGGGTACGGCAGCAGCGCCATCTCCCGGGCGTTCTTGATGGCCGTCGCGACGCGCTTCTGCTGTTGCGGGGTCAGTCCGGTGACCCGGCGAGCCCGGATCTTGCCCCGGTCGGAGATGAACTTGCGCAGCAGGTCCACGTCCTTCCAGTCCACTTCGGACACTCGCTCGGCGTGCAGCGGGTTGCGCTTGCGCCGCACCGGACCCTTGGTGTTCACCCTGGGCATGTTCCTCACCAACTCGACTTCGAGACGCCGGGTAGCTGGCCGTCGTGCGCCATCTGCCGGACCCGCACGCGGGACAGTCCGAACTTGCGGAGGTAACCGCGCGGGCGGCCGTCGGCCGCGTCCCGGTTGCGCAGCCGGGTCGGGCTGGCGTCGCGGGGCAACGCCTGCAGCGCGGAGACCGCGGCGGCCTTCTGCTCGGGCGTGGACCGCGGCGAGCGGATCGTCTCCTTGAGCTCGGCGCGGCGTTCGGCGTGCCGCGCGACCACGGCCCGGCGCTGCGCGTCCTTGGCGATCTTGGACTTCTTCGCCATCAGCGGTCCTCCTTGAACTCGACGTGCCTGCGGGCCACCGGGTCGTACTTGCGCAGCACCATGCGGTCCGGATCGTTGCGCCGGTTCTTCCTGGTCACGTACGTGTAGCCGGTCCCGGCCGTGGACCGGAGCTTGATGATCGGCCGGATGTCGTTGCGCGCCATCTAGAGCTTCACCCCGTTCGCGCGCAGTTCGGCGACGACCGACTCGATCCCGCGCTTGTCGATCGTCTTCATGCCCTTGACCGACACCCGGAGCCGGACCCAGCGCCCCTCGCTGGGCACCCAGTACCGGCGGGTCTGCAGGTTGGGCTCCCAGCGGCGAGACGTGCGTTTGTGCGAATGCGACACCTGCTTGCCGTAACCCGGTTTGCGACCGGTGACCTGGCACACGGCGGACACGCGACCTCCTGAATTGGTATTGATACTCGTTTTCATTTACTGTACACAGACGTCCCCGCCCCCGATCAGCCCCCGTCTGGAGCTGCCTTGACCGACAACCCGCGCGTGCCCCTCACCCTGATCAGCGGCCTCGCGCCCGGACCGAGCGCGCGGCTCGCCGACCTGCTGCGCACCGCCCGCCCGGGCACCGCCGTGGTGCACCACGACCTGCGCCACATCACCTCCGGCGTGGTCCGCCGGCGGATCCAGCTCGGCCCGCGTGACCAGCTCACCGCTCTGGAACTGGCGCACGGATGCGTGTCCTGCACCCTGCGCGAGGACCTGCTCCCCCTGCTGCGCAAGCTCGCCCGCATGCCCGAGGTCCAGCGGATCGTCGTCCGGCTGGACGAGGCCATGGAGCCGGAACCGGTGAGCTGGGCGCTGCGCAACGTCCTGGTCGGCGACCGCCCGGTGAGCACCGACGTGGACCTGGACGCGGTGGTCACGGTCCTCGACCGCGCGCACTGGCTCGCCGACGTGACCGGCGACGACACCCTCGCCGACCGCGGCCTGCGGGCCAGCCCGGACGACGAGCGCACGGTCGCCCAGGTCGCGCTGTCCCAGGCCGAGTTCGCCGACGTGCTGGTCCTCGCGGGCGCGGCGACCGACGCGTGGAGCGCCGCGAAGGCCGCCGCGGTGCTCGACCGGGTCGCCCCGGGCGCGCCCCGCCTCTCTCTGTCCACTGTGGACGCCGAGAAGCTGGCGGCCGCGGTGCCGCCGGACGCCCGCCGCGGCGAGATCACCGATCCGCACGGCCCGCTGCTGCGCGGCGAGCCGCCGCTGCACGCCGACTGCGGGATCGCGCTGCTGCCGTTCACCGCACGGCGCCCGTTCCACCCCGAACGGCTGCACGACGCCATCGACGTCCTGCTCGAAGGCGTGGTGCGGACCCGCGGCCGCGCCTGGGTCGCCAGCCAGCCGGACGTGGCGTTCTGGGTGGAATCCGCGGGTGGCGGCCTCGGCATCGGCCACGCCGGGCCGTGGCTCGACTCGCCCGGCGGGCCCGCCTGGGACGAGGTCTCCCCCGAGCGCCGCACGCTGGCCTCGCTGCGCTGGGACCCGGTGTTCGGCGACCGCGCCCAGGAACTCGTCGTGGTCACCGATCAGGCCACCCCCGAGGAGATCGAGGCCGCCCTGCGCGGCACCCTGCTCACCGACGAGGAGCTGGCCGCGGGGCCCGAGGCCTGG
This sequence comes from Amycolatopsis anabasis, assembly GCF_009765355.1. Lineage (GTDB taxonomy): Bacteria > Actinomycetota > Actinomycetes > Mycobacteriales > Pseudonocardiaceae > Amycolatopsis > Amycolatopsis anabasis. The sequence continues at coordinate 60,689 of NZ_VTHK01000011.1, forward strand.
CGCCACTACCCCGATCCGTTCGGCGACTGGCACGAAGAACCGTGCGAGGACACCGAAGTCGCCGACGACGCCTACGACGCGAACAGCACGCACGGAAAGGAAAACAACGCGTGAAACCGAACATCCACCCCGACTACCACCCGGTGGTCTTCAAGGATTCCGCCACCGGGGACGCCTTCCTCACCCGGTCCACCATCACCTCGGACCGCACGATCGAATGGTCCGACGGGCACACCTATCCCCTGGTGCTGGTGGACGTCAGCGCGTGGTCGCACCCGTTTTGGACCGGCAACCGGCGGATCATGGACACCGCGGGCCAGGTGGAGAAGTTCCACCGGCGCTACGGGCAGCGCAAGTCCGGAGGTGCGCGGTAATGGCCGTCCCCAAGCGCAAGATGTCCCGCGCGAACACCCGCGCACGCCGCGCGCAGTGGAAGGCGGCGGCGCCCGATCTGGTCCCGATCACCGTCGACGGCAAGCGGAAACTGGTGCCGCGCAAGCTCATCCGCCACTTCCACCGGTTTGAGCCGCGGTGACCGCGCCGGTACCGGTCACCGTGCTGTCCGGTTTCCTCGGGGCCGGGAAGACGACGTTGCTCAACCACCTCCTGGCCAACCGGGAGGGGCTGCGGGTCGCGGTCATCGTGAACGACATGAGCGAGGTCAACATCGACGCCGCCCTGGTCCGGACCGAGGAGCGGCTGGTGGAGATGACCAACGGGTGCATCTGCTGCACCCTGCGGGACGATCTGCTCGAAGAGGTGGACCGGCTGTGCCGGGACGGCCGGTTCGACTACCTGCTCATCGAGTCGAGCGGGATCTCCGAGCCGATGCCGGTCGCGGCGACCTTCTCGTTCGCCCGGGACGACGGCGCGACCCTGCTCGACGGCGCCCGGCTGGACACCATGGTCACCGTGGTGGACGCGGTGAACTTCGCCCGGGAACTGGACTCCGGGGACCTGCTGGCCGAACGGGACCTGGACCAGTACGACGGGGACTCCCGGACCGTGAGCGATCTGCTGATCGAACAGATCGAGTTCGCGGATGTGCTGCTGCTCAACAAATGCGACCTCGTGCCGGAACCGGAACTGGACCGGCTGGCGGCCGTGCTGCACCGGCTCAACCCGGTGGCGGACGTCGTCCGGTCCCGGCACGGGCGGGTGCCGGGCCGCCGGGTCCTGGGCACCGGGCGGTACGACGTGGAGCGGGCGCGGCAGGCGCCGGGCTGGGTCGCCGAACTCAACGGCGACCACGTGCCCGAGACCGAGGAGTACGGGATCTCCAGCGTGGTGTTCCGCGCCGACCGGCCCTTCCACCCGGAACGGTTGTGGGAGTTCGTCACCGCGGAACTCGACTCCGGGAGCTACGGGAAGGTGTTGCGTTCCAAGGGTTTCTTCACGCTGGCGTCCCGGCCCGGAGTACTCGGGCTGTGGTCGCAGGCGGGGTCGGTCGTGCGGTTCGAACCGCAGGGCGCCGCCGGGCGGGCGAGCCAGGAACTGGTGTTCATCGGCACCGAACTGGACAAGGCCGCCCTGCTCACCGCCCTGGACCGGTGCCTCCTCGCCAACGGCGAACCCACCGCCGAGGACCCGTTCCCGGTGTGGGACGTCCACCACGTTCACGGCCACTGACGACCCGCCTACGGCCCGGAAGTGCGCGCACTTCCGGGCCGTAGTCGAGCCCTAGTCCGGTGGTGCGGCGCGGATCAGGCGGGGGACGGTCGGCAGGCCCGCCGCCTGCCAGGCCGCGAAGCCGCCGACGACGTCCTTCACGTCCCGCAGGCCGAGCAGGCCCATGACCTGGTCGGCGGCGAGGCTGGAGGTGTAGCCCTCGTTGCAGATCAGAATGATCTCGCGGTCGAGGTCCCCCGCCGCCAGTTCCTTCAGCCGCCATTCGCTGCTGACGTCGAGCCGCCACTCCAGCACGTGCCGGGACACCGACACCGCACCCGGGATCTCGCCGTTGCGCAGGCGGTACTCCAGCGGTCGCAGGTCGATCAGCAGCGCGCCGTCTTCCACGGCCCGGGCCGCTTCCTCCGGCGAGTACCGCGTGACCCGGCGACGCGCCTCGGCCAGGCGCCGCGTGATCACGTCGCTCATAGGTGCGCCGCCCGGGTCCGCGCGGCGACCAGCTCGAGGTCTCCGGTGTCCGGCTCCGGTGAATCGCACGGGATCTCCCGGAGATACCGCGGCCCTGATGGCACCCAGCAGTAGAAGTTCATCGTCCGCAGCGGCCGCGAATAGGCGTGCACGGTGACCGCCGGTTCGGTGGCGATGTTCACCAGGTTGTGCAGGTAGTCCACGCCGAACGCCACGCTCGCACCCGCGCGGTGCACCCGGGTGCGGAGCTGGGTACCGCGCCGATCGCCGTGGTCCTCGACCAGGCTGCCTTCGGCGACCGCGAACGCGCCGACGCTTCCGCCGTGGTCGTGCAGCAGGGTGTCCTGGCCCAGTTCCCAGCAGATCAGCCACACCTCGAACAGCTCGTCGTGGTGCAACCGGGTGAAATATCGTTCGGTGAGATCGAACCGCACGTGCTCCGACCACAAGTCGGGCCGGGCGGCGAGGGCGGACACGGTCCGCCGCAGGGCGTCGGGCCGGGCGCGTGGACCGGACGGCGTCCGTTCGAAGTCGGCGCCGCGCGGGCACAGTTCGGCCCAGTGCCGGGATGTGCTCAATGGTGTCGTCACGAGACAAGCTCCTCCGCTTGAACCCGCGATGTGGCCGGACGCGGGCGCACAGGCCCTCGCCACCACCCCACCGGCGGGTCATCTCGCTCGGGCGGCCCGGCCGCGAACCCGGCGGCGATCACCGAATCCGTTGCCCGGAAACCCGAATCAACCTTGTGGAATTGTCAACGACACCGATGCTAACGGACCTCGGGGCACAACGGAATCGATCATCCGGTGCCAAGATCGTCCAGCTCCAGCGAATCGCCGAGATCGGCGAAGATGAACACCCGGACGGCGTGCCCGGTGGTCGGATGCACCTGGGCCAGGTACGCGTGCACGCGCGCCTCGACGACCTCCTCGACCGCGCCGATGAAGTCCGCGCGGGTGGCCTCGTGCAGGGCTTCGTGGTGCCGGATCACCGCTTCGCGGTAGCCGCGCTCGCTCAGCACGCTGTCCGCGGCGGTCAGGCTGTCGATCGACAGGACGACCAGGCTCACCGGATCGTCCTGGCTCACCGACACCTTGACGTTGCTCGGGCCGCGGCCGTAGAACGACCGCTCGAGCTGGGTGATCCGTTCCGCCACCGCGTTCCGCTGCGCGCGCGTGATCTGCACGGAGAGCAAGCGTACCGGGCGGAACGGTCAGTGCTCGTCGTAATGGTCGCCGTGTTCGGCGTGGCGGTGGCCGTCGTGCAGGTAGTCGGTGTGGTCGCCGTGCGGGACGGCCACATGCCCGCAGCCCGGGCCGTGGGTGTGCTCGTGCCCTTCGTGGGCCTGGTGCCCGGCGGGCTCGCACTCGTCGTAGTGCCCGTCGTGCTCGCGGTGCAGGTGCCCGTCGTGCACGTAGTCGACGTGCCCGTTGTGCGGCACCGCGACGTGCCCGCAGTCCTGGCCGTGGACGTGGTCGTGCCCGGTGTGCTGGACGTGTGCGCTGGTCATGGTCGCGCCTCCCGAATCACGCGAATGGAGCAATGACGACGCTAACACCGCACCGCGGACCCGGCAGGCTGCGTAATCCGGTCGAGGGGCGGGCGACCCCACCCCCAGAGGGGTCGGCCACCCCCACCAGGGGCATGGCCATCCTGCGACCTCCAGCTAACTGGAGGTCAAGGCTCACCCGGTGGCGAGTTCCCGGACGTCCCGGCCTGGGTCTGCTCCCCGCGGGCGAAGAGCCGCCCCTGCAGCTGGTCGAACGACACCGCCAGCAGGATCAGCACGCCGATCGCGATCCGCAGGTAGAACGAGTTGATGCCGAGCAGGTTGCCGCCGTTGTTCAAGGTCGAGGTGATCAGCGCGCCGGTGGCCGCGCCCAGCGCGCTGCCCTTCGCGCCGAACAGGCTCGCCCCGCCGATCACGCAGGCCGCGATCGCGTCCAGTTCGTAGGTCTCCCCCATCGTCGGCACCCCGGCGTCCAGCCGCGACGCCAGCAGCACCCCGCCGAGCCCGGCGAGCAGCCCGGACATCGCGTAGACGGTGACCAGGACCCGCGGTACCGGGACGCCGGACAGGCGAGCCGATTCCGCGTTCGAACCCGCCGCGTACACATACCGCCCGAAAACCGTGCGGCGCAACAGGAAACCGATCGCGATGATGACGATCACGGTGATCCAGAGCAGGTTCGGGATGCCGAGCAGCGATTCGTTGGCGATCGAGGAGAACCCCTCCGGCAGCGGCTGGATGGTGTTCGCGTTGGTGATCACCAGGACCACCCCGCGCGCGGCGCCCATCATCCCCAGCGTGACGATGAACGGCGGCAGTTTCGCGTACGCCACCAGGATCCCGTTGATCACCCCGACGACCCCGCCGACCAGCACCGCGCACAGCACTGCGAGCGGGATCGGGAAGCCCAGGACCAGCAGCTGGGCCGCGACCGCGCCGGTCAGCCCGACCACCGAGCCGACCGAGAGATCGATGCCCTTGGTCAGGATGACCAGCAGCTCGCCGATCGCGATGATGCCGTACACCGCCCACTGCCGGGACAGGTTGGCCATGTTGCCGCCGGTGAGGAAGCTGTCGCTGGCCAGCGCCAGCGCGCCGAACAGGATCACCAGGACGACCAGCCCGCCACCTTCGCGGCCGACGGCGTCGCTCCAGCCGATGATCCGCGACGGCCGGTCCCCGATGTCGCGCTCGCGGACGATCAGTTTAGGCAGCGCCATTGAGTCTCCCGGTACTTGCCAGCGTGAGCAGTCCTTCTTCGGTGGCCTCGGCCGCGGGCACCTCGCCGACGACCCGTCCGGACTTCAGCACGACGATCCGGTCGACCAGCCCGAGCAGTTCGGGCAGGTAGGAGGACACCACGACGATCGCGAAGCCCTGGGCGGCCAGATCGCCGATCAGCGCGTACAGCTCGGCCTTCGCGCCGACGTCGACGCCCTTGGTCGGCTCGTCGAACAACAGCACCCGCACCCGGGACACCAGCCAGCGCGCGATCAGCACCTTCTGCTGGTTCCCGCCGGACAAAGTGGACACCGGCTGGTCGTAGGAACCCGCGCGCAGGCGCATCCCGTCCAGCACCGAATCCACCCGCTGCGCCTCGCGGCGGCGGGAGAGCAGGCCGCGCGACGCGATCCCGCGCAGGCTCGCCACCGACGCGTTCTCCCGGATGGTGAGCTCGGGCAGCAGGCCCAGTTCCTTGCGGTCCTCGCTGAGCAGGCCGATTCCGGCGCGCACGGCCTCGCGGGGACGCCCGGTCGGCACCGGTTTCCCGGCCACCTCGACGGTCCCGGATTCCGGCGGATCGGCGCCGAAGATCGCCCGCAGCAGCTCGCTGCGGCCCGCGCCGAGCAGTCCGGCGATGCCGACGATCTCGCCCGCGCGCACGTCGAGGTCCACCGCGTGCGGGCTGCCCGGTGGCCGCAGCCCGCGCACCCGCAGCAGCGCGTTCCCGTTCTCGGTCCGGGCGGGCGTTTCCGGGTAGAGGTCCTCGACGTCCCGGCCGACCATCGCCGCGATCAGCGTGTCCTCGCTCAGCTCGGACATCGCGGCGGTGCGGGTGACCACGCCGTCGCGCAGCACGGTGACCCGGTCGCCGATCTCGAACATCTCCTCCAGCCGGTGGCTGACGTACAGGATCGCCACGCCTTCGTCGCGCAGCCGGGCGATGCGGCGCAGCAGGGATTCCGCCTCGTCACCGGACAGCGCGGTGGTCGGCTCGTCGAAGATGATCACGCGGGGGTCGTCGCCGAGCACCTTGGCGATCTCCACCAGCTGCCGCGTCGCGGCGGGCAGCTCGGCGACCGGGGTGCCCGGATCGAGCCCTTCGAGGTCTACTTTGGACAGCCGCGCGCGGGCCTGGTCCCGCAGCCCCCGCCGGTCGACCACGCCGCCGCGGTTCGGCAGGCGGCCCATCAGCAGGTTCTCCGCGACCGACAGATCCGGCAGCAGGCTCAGTTCCTGGTACACCGCACCGATTCCGGCGGCGCGCGTGGCGGCCGGGGTCAGCGCGGCCGCCATCTCCCGGTCGTCGACGAAGTAGTCCCCGGCGTCGCGCTTGAGTGCTCCGGTGAGGATCCGGATCAGCGTGGACTTCCCGGCGCCGTTCTCCCCGGCGAGGCAGTGCACCTCCCCGCGCCGCAGGTCCAGCGACACGTCGTCGAGCGCCACGTTCCCGCCGAAAGCCTTGCGCAGCCCGGAAAGCCGGATCACGGGTGTCATTTGCTGGCCTGCGCGGTCGGCGGGTTCAGCAGGTCCTTCACCGCCGGGTCGTTCATGTTCGCCTGGTCGGCGACGACCGCGCCGGGGTCCAGGCTGAGCGGCACCTTCGCGCCGGTGGACACCGCGATCGCCTCGGTGACGCCCTGGTAGCCGAAGAAGTACGGGTTCTGCACCACCAGCGCGTCGATCGATCCGTCGGCCAGGGCGGCGTTCTCCTGCGGGTCGGAGTCGAACGCGACCACCGGCAGGTTCGCGGTGCGACCGGTGTCCTTGACCGCGCGGGCGACGCCGTTGCCGGACATGTTGTTCGCGGCGAACACGCCCACCAGGTCCGGCACCGCGCCGAGCGCGTCGTTGGTCTGGTTGGCGGCGGTGGCGATGTCGTTGTTGTTGAAGCGTTCCTCCCACACGGTGATCTGCGGGCAGTTCGCCGCCAGCCCTTCGCGGAAGCCCCGGGCGCGGTCGCCGAGTGCCTGGACCCCGGCGACCGCGTTCTCCAGGAGCACCCGGCCACTCGTCTTTCCCTGCTCCCCGATGAGCTTGCACAGCCGCTGCCCGGCCTGCTCACCGGCGCGCAGGTTGTTGGTGCCGATGAACGCCTCGGTCTTCGTGGTGACCGTGCCGTCCACGGTGATCACCTTGATCCCGGCGTCCCGGGCGCGGTCGATCGCCTTGTTCAGCGCGGTTTCCGAGTTCGCCGCGAGCACGATCGCGTTGACCCCGCGCGAGATCGAGTTCTCCACCAGTTGAACCTGCTCGTTGACGTCGGTCTCCGAGGTCGGGCCGAACCGGCCCACCTCGACCCCGAGGTCCTCCCCCGCCTTCTGCGCCCCGGCGAACATGCTCTGCCAGAACGAGGAGTCGGTGGCCTTGACGATCACGTCGACCCGCAGGCCGGACGCCTTGCCCGGGCCGGCGTTCCCGCCCGGGCCGGAGCTGGACGTGGCCTTGCCGACGACCAGCCCGATCACCAGTGCCAGCACCAGCGCGGCCCCGACGAACGGGGCCGAGAACAGCAGTCGATTGCGCGCCATGCGGGGTCCACCTAACGGGTGAGCGGCTCGTTTCGGGAACGTAACACCGGCTACCGCCGGTTTCAAGTAATCGATTACTTCGATCGGATCCCGGTTCTCGGCGGGTTCTTGTCCTGCCGCGACTCTCGCATCCTTGATCACCGCGCACGGGCCCGGCTATATTGAGTGAACACTTGTGCACTCAAAGGGTGGTATCGATGGACGTGCCGACGGCTCTCAAACACCTGGTGTCGACCACGAAACGGGAATCCCGGGTCGCCGCGCGGGCCCTGCGGCGGGACGCCGACGACTGGATCGCACGCCAGGCCGGGCAGACCGCCAACCGCGCCGAGGAACTCGGCGACCGCCTGGCGTACCTCGCGGAGGCTACCGGGGACCGCCTCGCGGAACTGGCCGACCGGGGCAGTACCCGCGCGAGCCGGACCGTGCAGCGGACGTTCACCCGGGTCGGCGACTCCCTGGCGCGCTGGAGCGAAGAGCTGGGCGAGCGGTCGGTCCACCTCGGCGAACGCCTCCTCGAGCGCGACTCCCGCAAGAAGCGCTGACCCGTCCGGCGCGGAAAATGCTGTTGGTGAAGGCAATTCGGGCTTCCTAAGATCCGCTGGTGCCCTTCACCAGACCCGAGCCGCCGTACTACGCGGTGATCATCAGCAGCGCCCTGAACGAGAAGGACCTGGACGGCTACGCGGCCATGGACGAGCGGATGGCCGAACTGGGCCGCGCGCAGCCCGGATATCTGGGCCGGGAGTCGCAGACCGGAGCCGATGGCCGGGAACTCACCGTGCTGTACTACCGCGACGCGCAGTCGATCACGGCGTGGCAGCGACACCCCGAGCACCTCGAGGCGCAGCGGCTCGGCAAGGAGCGGTGGTACGCCGACTACCACATCGAAGTCGCCAAGGTTGAGCGGGCTTACGGCTTCGAGCGGGCCTGACCCGGGCGCTCCTGAGCCGAGCCGTATAGGACGTTATACACTCAACTCGGCGAGGTGGCTGGTGTCGCCGAGGCTGGCGACCTCGCGGTTGCGGAAGTAGCCGTCCTCGCGGAGCACCGTGATGCTCCCCGAAGCGACCCGGAAGTTGACATAGCCGACCGAATCGATCGGCATCCCGATCCACGACGCCACCACGAACGTGAGGGCGCCGCCGTGCGTCACGATGATCTGGTGCGCGCGGGGACGTTCCAGGATCGCGTCCAGGGCCGCGTAGACGCGCTGCGCGAACGCCGCCTTGGTCTCGGCGCCCGGCACCCCTTCGTGGTGCCGCATCCGATCCCCCACCGGCGGAGGCGGGACGAACCGCTGGTCCAGCCACTCCTGCGGCCTGCCCTCGGCCTCGCCGTAGGACTTCTCGCGCAGTCGCCGGTCCACGACCGGCCGCACGCCGAACAGGTCGCCCACCACGGTGGCCGTCTGCAGCGTGCGTCGCAGATCCGACGAGAACAGCTCCACGTCCGCGTCCTCGGGCACCCGGCTCCGGAGCGACTCGGCGATGGCGGCCGCCGCACGCGCACCGGCCGGGGTGAGCCGCGAGTCGTGCCATCCGCCCACCACCCGGTCGACGTGGTGGGTCGCCTCCGGGTGCGTGACGACGTGGAGGGTGCGCACCGGTTCCCGCTCGGTCACGCGCGGACCTCGAGCACGCTCTTGCGCAGCAAGGGAATCCCGCACACCACCAGGACCGCCGGGAGCAAGGTGAAGCCGAGCAGGATCGCGGTCACCGCGCTGGACGGCTGCGTCGCCAAACCGTCCACACTGGACACATAACCGCCCGCCGTGAGCACCAGCCCGAACAGGCCCGGGCCGAGCGCGAGGCCGAGGGTCTCCGACGCGGTCCACACCCCGGCCGCGACCCCGGCCCGGGTGCCTCCGGTGCGTTCCTCCTCGGCGCTGATCAGATCGGGCAGGATTGCCAGCGGGAACACCTGGATACCCGCGTACCCGACCCCGGCGAGCGCGACCAGGCAGAACGACACCCAGATCGGAAAGACCCGTGCTCCGAGTAGGCCCACCAGCGCCACCGCGAACGCGATCGACGCGGCGCGGAAACCGAAGAGCTTGCCCCACCGTGTGCCGATGCGCGGCCACACCGGCATCATCAGCAGCGCCGGGCCGACGAACCCGGCGAACAGGAACTTCTGCAGGCTCGGATCACCGAGCACGTGCCGCGCCGCGTAGCTCACTCCGGCCAGGAGCGTGGCGATGCCGAGTGCCTGGATGAAGTAGACCCCGAGCAACCAGCGGAACGGCCGCCAGGCGCGGATCGTGCTCACCAGTTCGCGCCAGCCGACCGTCTCCGGCCGCACCGCGCCGACCGGCGCACCACGGATTCCGAAAAAGACGCCGAGGGCGCCGCCGAGGATGATCAGCCCGATGACCACCCCCATGACGCGGTAACCGGCCGCCCCACCGATGCCGTCGGTAATCGCCGGTGCGCCCGCGCCGGAAACCAGGATCGCGATCGCCAGCACGCCGATGCGCCAGCTGGTCAGCTTCGTCCGCTCGTCGTACGAGTCGGTGAGTTCGGCGGGCAGCGCGTTGAACGGCACCTGGAAGAACGCGAACGCGGTGGCGCACAAGAAGAACGCCAGTACGACGTACCCGGCGTCCACCGGCACGGCGCCGAGGTCCGGCCCCGCGAACATCGCCGCGAACAGGATGGCCACCCCGATGCCGCCGAAGAGCAGGAACCGCCGCCTGCTCCCCCGCCGGGCCAGATCGGCGTCCGACAGCGTCCCGGCGAACGGGTTGAACAGGACGTCCCACGCCTTGGGCACCAGCACGATGATCCCCGCGACCGCTCCGGGCACCGCCATGGTGTCGGTCAGGTAGGGCAGCAACAGCAGCCCGGGGACCGTGCCGAAGGCGCCCGTGACGAACGATCCGAGTGAGTAGCCGAGCCTCGTCCTCGCTGCCAGCGCGGCCATGATCCTCCTCGGGGGTGCGAGCCACCCTAGTATTCGATCTCCGCCACCACCGGGTAGTGGTCGGAGGGAATCGTGTCACCGTCGTAACGCACCAGCCGCACCGGGCCGACCTCGACGCGTGGACGGTTTCCGCCGCGCAGGGTACCGAGGTAGTCCAGGCTGTCCCGATACGAGTCGCCGACGGACTTCGCGGCCAGCGGATTCGTCCGCGCGTCGAAGGTGAACTCCCCGGCGGGAACGGTGGCCAGGGCGGCACCCAGCACCGCCTCGGCCTGCTCGAGCTGACCGCGGCCCAGGCCGTCGGGCCGGGACCGCCCGGCCCGGTGTTCGATGTTCAGGTCGCCGCCGACCACCACGGGCTCGGTCGCCGGGACGTGCCGGGTGATCAGACCGCGCACCTCGGCCAGCTGCGCCAGCCGTACCCGGTGCGCCTTGCGCCGCGTGCCCGGCCCCTCGTCGGCCTGCAGGTGGGTGCCCAGCATCCAGATCGGACGATCGCGCACCAGCAGGCGGACCAGCGCGGCGCCCTTGTTGGCCAGGAAGTCGGTGGTGCGCCAGTAGGAACTGGCGAAGACCACCTGATGCCGTTCGGTCATCGGGTGCCTGCTCAGCACGGCGGCTCCCCCGCTCACCGCGAACCAGGTGATCCGGCGGTTCGCGGTGGACCCGACCGGCGCCCGGCCGACCAGCGGAGTCCGGTGCGGCCACCGGTCCGCGAGCCGGGCCAGCAGGTCCGCGGCCTGCGCGCTGAACGCCTCGGCCAGCAGCAGCACATCGGGATCGACCCGCCGGATGGTCGCCTCCGCGGCTTCGGCACGCGCCCGTTTGGCGCCCGGGTGCAGACCGCGGGGCAGTTGGCAGAGGTTGAACGCCAGCACCCGCAGCGAGGTGACGCCCGCCCCCTGCGCGGGCGTCACCGGGTTCCCCTAGGACACGACAAAGGCCCGGGACGTGCCGCGGAACGCCGTGATGGCGCCGTTCCAGCCGTTCTTCCAGTCGCCGTGGTGCACGATCCGGTACTTCCCGACCGGCGTGTTCGCCGGGATGTCCCAGGTGATGGTCGCCTTCGATTCGGCGACGAACGTGCGCGTCCAGTGGAACTTGGTGGCCCAGTCGCCATCGTCGGCATGGCGCACCCAGGCGCCGTCGACCAGGCGTTGCACCTCGAGGAACGTCTGCCCGCGGCGGAGGTTGTTCTTCGGGTGCCCGGTCACGAATTCGACCGACACCCGCTCGCCGCGCCGGTAGCTCCCCTGCGCCTCGGTCAGGACGTCCCCGAACGCCTTGAACAGCGGCGCGCTGTCGAACACGACCCCGGGCTGGAAGTTGATCAGCTTGCCGGTGAGGTCGCGGGGCGCCGGTCCGCGCTCGACCGGTCTCCCGGCGCGCATCGCGGCGGCGAGCCGGGCGAACTCCTGCTGGTAGGCGGGCAGGGTGTACCGGCCGAACAGGGTGGACGCACCCTCGTACTGCTGCGAGTCGTACTCCTCCGGCGTGGTGACGTACTGGCTGTAGGCGTTGGCATACCCCTGCATCAGCACGTTCTCCAGCGGCACACCCAGCTCCGCGGCGACCGTGCGGCGGATCCGGAGCCCGGCCACGATGGTGTACTCCGCCGGCCCGGCGACCAGATACAACTGTCCGATTCGGACGATCTGCAGCGGCAGCACCTCCGGCGCCCACGGGTACGGCTTCATCGCGCCGAACGGGACCGCGACGAGTTTGGGCGCCTGGGCGTCGGCCAGGGCACGCGGGATCGGCGCGTCGATCCCGCCGAGCCAGTCGATGAACGGGTTCTTGATGCCCTCGGGGATCGGGATGCCCGGCCCGTCCTCGGTGCTCCCGGCCAGCATGGACGCCCCGATCGCCGCGGTGCACGTGGTGTGCGGCCTGTGGTCCGGGGTGTACTTCCCGTCCACGGCCACCTTCGACATGTCCACATAGGACATCCGGTGGTCGACGCCGCCGGTGATCGCCTCGGTGGCCGAATCGTAGGCGCGCCTGGCCGCGTGGAACTGGCGCTCGCCGATGATCCGGGTGTTCTCGAACTCGTCCTCGGTCGGCCCCGAACCGGGTTTGAGGTTCAGGTTCGGGGACATGTCCCCGGAGTTGGTCTGCGGGAAGGCGGCCACGAATCCGGGCGGCCCGTCCAGGTACCGCACCCCGGCGTGGTCGTGCTCCCAGGCGTAGGCGGCGTACCCCTTGTTGTCCCCGCTGATCAGGTGGTTGGTGTTGGTCATCGAGGTGCCGTGCGTGGCGAACCAGGTGATCGCGCCGACGTCCCGCCCGCCCTGGGAGAACCGCAGGACGGTCACCGCCGGATCGATCGACAGCGGGAAGTGCGCCTTGTCCTCCGGCGGGTTCAGCTCGAACGCGGTCCGGGACCGGTTCACGCTGGCGTCGGTCAGCTCGGTGCGGCCGATCGTGATCCGGCCGGGTTTCAGGTTCCGGTGCGCGGCGGTGATCGCCTCGACGATCCCGGACACCACGGCCTCGTAGACCTGCTCCTGGAACCCGAGAATCGAGAGGTCGTAGGCCGCGTAGTGCGAGTCGCCCCCGCACGCCGAATGCGTGTGCGTCGCGTTGAGCAGCACGTTCTGCTCGGTGTAGAGCGAGCCGAACTCCCCGGCCAGCCGCGCGAGCACACCCTGGTGCACGGACTGGAAGATCGCGCCGAGATCGGCGTTGACGAACACGATCCGCTTCACACCGGCCGCCACGAGGTAGGCCCGCGCCCGGGTGCGCAGGTGGATGCCCGCGGTCTGCTGCTGCGGCATGGAGTAGCCCATCATGCCGTTCTCGGCCGCGGGACCGGTCACGTCCGCGATGCCGCAGCCGACCAGGTACTCGTCCGCCCCCTGCGCGGCCGCGGCGGACGGCGCGAGCAGCCCGGCCGCCAGCGGAACGCTCGCCGCACCCGCCAGCACCTGCCTCCGCGTGACCGGCACTGCCCACCTCCCCACGAATATGAACCACATTCACATTCAATGTTGGAGGAACACTACGTGATCCGCTTCACCACGCCAAGGGCCCGCCGCGAGTTCCCCGTTCTGGTCGCGTGTGTTCCCCGTTTCGGTAGCCCGAGTTCCCCGTTACGGGAGTTGGCGGGTATCAGATGGGGCTTTCGGTGCGCGCCACGCACCGAAAGCGGCATTGGGGTTGGCGCGGTTACGAGATCGCTTCGGTGACGGCGCGGAGGGTGGCGGCGTCGCCGCGCAGCAGCAACGTGGTGACCACGGTTTCCTCCCACGCGGCCAGTTCGTCGCGGATCTTCGCGGCGGGGCCGATGAGCGCGATGTCCTCGACCAGCGAGGTGGGGATGGCCGCGGTCGCGTCCGCCTTGTGCCCGGCCAGGTAAAGCTCCTGCACCTTGTCCGCCACGTCCTCATATCCCATCCGGGCGAACACGTCGTGGTGGAAGTTGACGCTCTTCGCCCCCATCCCGCCGATGTAGAGCGCGAGCGACGGGCGGATCAGATCGGCCGCCGTCTCGACGTCGTCGTGCACGATCACCGGCGCCGAGGCGGCGACTTCGAAATCGTCCCGGGTCCGGCGGGCGCCGGGGCGCGCGAAGCCCTCGTCCAGGGCGGCCCGGTAGAAGGCGTCGCTCTTCGGGGAGAAGAACAGCGGCAGCCAGCCGTCGCAGATCTCCGCGGACAGGGCCACGTTCTTCGGCCCCTCGGCGGCGAGGTAGATCGGGATCTCCGTGCGCAGCGGGTGCACGGTGGACTTCAGCGGTTTGCCGAGCCCGGTGCCGCCCCGCAGCGGCAACTGGAAGAACTCGCCGTCCAGGGTCACCGGCGCCTCGCGGGCGACGACCTTCCGCACGATCTCGACGTATTCGCGGGTCCGGGCCAGCGGCCGCGGATAGGACTGCCCGTACCAGCCCTCGACCACCTGGGGGCCGGACGCGCCCAGGCCGAGGACGAACCGGCCGCCGGAGAGGTGGTCCAAGGTGAGCGCGCTCATCGCGGTGGCGGTCGGGGTGCGCGCCGACATCTGCACGATGTTCGTGCCGAGCTTGATCCGCGAGGTCGCGGCGCCCCACCAGGCGAGCGGGGTGAACGCGTCCGAGCCGTACCCCTCGGCGGTCCAGACCGAATCGAAACCGAGCTGCTCGGCGGCCACGATGGCGTCGAGCGCGCCGTCCGGCGGCCCGGCCGACCAATAGCCGATGTGGTAGCCCAGTTTCATAGACCGCTCCTTAGACCTCGGGTGAATAGTGCGTCGGTGAGTCCCGCTCGTCCAGCGGGGGCAGGTTGCGCCGCGGGGTTTCGACCAGCGGGGCGTCCGCCGCGACCTCGCCGCGGACTCGTCGCCAGCCCGCCCGTGCCCGGGGGTGGTAGCGGCGGTCGTGCGGCACCAGCTTGAACACCAGGTTGATGAGCCGCCCGACCCGGCGGTGCCGCCGCGCGTCCCGCGCCGTCCAGGTGAACCCGAGCCGGTCCCGGATCGCCTGGTCGTACAGGCCGACCGTGAGCCAGACGAAGTTCCGGGCCACCGTGCCGCGTACCAACTTCCAGACGAATTCCGGCAGCCACGGCAACCAGTTCGGCTTGGCGATCTCGCCGATGTCCAGCACGTCCCGGGTCGCCTTGTTGTCCTCGAGCACCTCGGTGCACATGTGGTGCCAGTACTCCTGGAACTCCTCCCAGGACTTCGGCACCGGGCGCATGCTCATGTCGTACATCCGGTACCACTGGATGTGCTCGTCGAACAGCTTCCGCTTCTCGGCCTCGCCGATCCCGCCCATGAAGTGGTCGGCGATCAGGATCGTGCTCACGAAGAACGTGGAATGCGCCCAGTAGTAGGTGTCCGGGTTGAGGGCGTGGTACCTGCGCCCCTTCTTGTCCACGCCTTTGATGGTGTCGTGGTAGCCGCGGACCCGCAGTGCCGTCTGATGGGCGCGCGGACCGTCGTAGACCACGCCGCCGATCGGGTACAGCGAGCGGAACAGCCGCTGCCAGCGCTCCTTGAAGAACTGCGAATGCTCCTCGACGCCCGCCCCCAGCTCGGGGTGCATGTTCTGCATGGACCCGGCCCACAGCGCGATCAGCAGGCCGCGCCAGTCGCCGAAGTACTTCCAGGTCAGCGAGTCGGGACCGAGCGGCTCCGGTTCCGCCCGCTGCCGCGTTCCACGTTCATCCAGCTGCGTCATGTCCCGGACTCTCCTCGCTGAGAACGAAGTGACTACACCCGTTGTCAGACTAGGGTTGACAACGGGCGCAGTCAACCAAGGAGAGATCGGATGCCGACCGGAAGCCGGACCTGGGGTGGGACCACGCTGACCGATCGCAAGGCGGCGCGCCGTGAGCAGTTGCTCGCGGCCGGGCTGGACCTGCTCGGCAACGAGGGCATCCCGGCGGTGAGCGTGCGCGCGGTGTGCCGCCACGCGAAGCTCACCGAGCGGTACTTCTACGAGAGCTTCGCCGACCGCGAGGAACTCGTGCTCGCGGTCTACGAGGGCGTCGCCGCGCAGGCGCACCAGGCGCTGGTGGACGCGGTGCCGGACAGCAGCCGCGACCCCGAGGTGCGCGCCGAGGCCGCGGTGACCGCGTTCGTGGAGCTGATGCTGGACGATCCGCGCAAGGGTCGGGTGCTGCTGCTCGCCCCGACCACCGATCCGACGCTGTCCGCGCGCGGGGTTTCGCTGCTGCCCGCGTTCGCCGCGCTCGTTCGCGAGCAGTTGCCCACCCGGACCAGCGAACTGGACCGCGAGATGACCGCGATCGGGCTGGTCGGCGCGCTCGCGAACCTGTTCATCGCCTACCTCAACGGAACCCTGGAAGTCAGCCGCGAGCAGCTGATCGCGCACTGCGTCCGCCTGCTCAGCCGGGCGGAGACTCATTCCTGATCTCGCTCCGCGGCCAGTTGCAGCGCGATGTCGATGATCATGTCTTCCTGGCCGCCGACGTATTTCCGCGCGCCCACCCGGTAGAGGATCTCGTGCGCGGGGACGCCGTAGCGTTCGGCGGCGCGCTCGGCGTGCAGCAGGAAGCTGGAGTACACCCCGGCGAACCCCTGCACGATCGAGGACCGGTCCATCACCGGCAGCCGGGTGATGTACGGCTTCACCACGTTCTCCGCGGCGTCCATCAGGACGTCCTTGTCCACACCGGTGGTGATCCCGAGGCGTTCGAAGGTCGCGGCGAGCACCTCGGTCGGCGAATTGCCCGCCCCCGCCCCGAGCGCGACGAGGGAACCGTCGATCTGGCGGGCGCCCGCGCGGTACCCGAGCACCGAGTTCGCCACGCCGAAGCTCAGGTTCTGGTGCCCGTGGTAGCCGACCTGCGCCTGATCGCCGAACTCGGCGACGAGTGCGGCGATCCGGTCGGCGGCCTCCTCCAGGATCAGCGCGCCCGCCGAATCGACCACGTAGACGCACTGGCAGCCCGCGTCGACCATGATCCGGCCCTGTTTCGCCAGCGCGTCCGGTGTGGACATATGCGACAGCATCAGGAAACCCACGGTCTCCAGGCCGAGTTCGCGCGCCGCGCTGAAATGCTGGATCGACACGTCCGCCTCGGTGCAGTGCGTCGCGATCCGCACCGCGCCGACGCCGAGGTCGGCGGCGGCCTTGAGGTCGGTGACCGTGCCGAGACCGGGCAGCAGCAGCACGGCGATCTTCGCGCGTTTCGCCTCGTCGACCGCGGCGGCGATCAGCTTGCGCTCGTCGACCAGGGAGAACCCGTAGTTGAACGTCGACCCACCGAGGCCGTCGCCGTGGGTCACCTCGATCAGGGACACGCCCGCGCTGTCCAGTGCGCGCACGGTGTCGCGGACGTTCTCCTCGGTGAACTGGTGGGCCATCGCGTGGCTGCCGTCGCGCAGGGTGGTGTCGACGATCCGGACCTCGCGCTCGACGTCGTCCCAAGTGCTCACGCCGACACCTTCTTCCCACTCACGATCCGCTCGCCGAGCAACTCGCCGACCCGCGCCGCGGCGGCCGTCATGATGTCCAGGTTTCCCGCGTAGGTCGGCAGATAGTCGCCGTTGCCCGCGACTTCCAGGAACACCGCGACCCGCGCCTTCCCGTTCCACCCCGGGCGCGGCTCGTCGTACTGCGGTTCGGCCTTGAGCGTGTAGCCCGGCACATACACCTGGACGTCGGCGACCATGCGGTGGATCGACTCGGTGATCGCATCGCGGTCGGCGTCCGGATCGATCGCGCAGAACACGGTGTCCCGCATGATCATCGGCGGCTCGACCGGGTTGATGATGATGATCGCCTTGCCGCGCGCCGCGCCGCCGACCTCCTCGATCCCGCGCGCGGTGGTCTCGGTGAACTCGTCGATGTTCGCCCGGGTCCCCGGACCGGCCGAACGGGACGACACCGACGCGACGATCTCCGCGTAGGGCACCGGCGTCACCCGGGACACCGCGTGCACGATCGGGATCGTCGCCTGCCCGCCGCAGGTGATCATGTTGACGTTCGGCGCGTCCACATAGGACGGAAGGTTCACCGCCGGACAGGTGAACGGGCCGATCGCCGCCGGGGTGAGGTCGATCGCCTGGATGTTCGCCTCCGCGTACCGCGGGGCGTTGGCCAGATGCGCCTTGGCCGAGGTCGCCTCGAACACCAGGTCGGGCCGGACGTCCCGGGTGAGCAGCCAGTCCACGCCCTCCGCGGACGCCTCCAGCCCGAGTTCGGCCGCCCGGGCGAGCCCGTCGGAGGCCGGGTCCACGCCGACCATGTACCGCACGTCCACCACCTGGCTGCGGCGCAACTTCGCGAGCAGGTCGGTGCCGATGTTCCCGGGGCCGACGATCGCGGCCACCGCCTTCTGCTGCCCCATACTGGTCTCCCGTGTCGAGTCCCCTCCACGGTGGACCCCGGCATGGGGCACAATCCAGCCATGTGTGCCGCTGAGCGGAACGACGACGGGGCGACCGCCGCCCGTCTGACCGCGTTGCTGACCGCCTTCCGGCCGGGGGACGACGCGCTGGGCGTCTCCGAACTCGCCCGCCGGACCACGTTGCCGAAATCGAGCGTGCACCGGCTGGTCGGCCACCTGGTCGCGCACGGGCTGCTGGAACGGGAACGCACCTCGGTCCGGCTCGGACTGAAGCTCTTCGAAATCGGCCAGCTCGCCACCCGGCAGCGCGGCCTGGTCGACTCCGCCCGCCCGCATCTGGCCGATCTGCGGGAAGCCACCCGCAACACGGTGCACCTGGCCGTACTGGAGGGCACCGAGGTGGTGTACCTGGACATCCTGCGCGGGGCGGACGCACCCAATCTGCCGTCCCGGATCGGCGGCCGCTTCCCCGCGCACGCCACCGGCGTCGGCAAGGCGATCCTCGCCTTCTCCCCCGATTCGGTGCTGGACAAGGTGCTGGCGGCCGGGTTGCCCAGGATCGGCCCGCGCACGATCACCGCGCCCGGACTGCTCCGGCGCCAGCTGACCAAGGTGCGGGCGGAAGGGGTCGCCTACGAACGCGAGGAATCGCGCACCGGGGTGATCTGCGCGGCGAGCCCGGTGCTCGACCGGGGCGGCCGGGCGGTCGCGGCCATTTCCCTGTCCGGCTGGAGCAACCGGATGCGCGTCGACCGGATCGCGCCCGCGGTCCGCACCGCCGCGCTCGCGCTTTCCAGGTCACTGGGATAGCGACGGGCGTGCGGGAGCACCTGGCTCCCGCACGCCCGTCGAGGAATGCGCGAATCAGCCGAGCAGGCGGGTGTTACCCCAGCCCCCGTCCTGGATCCCGGGGTGGTAGTTGTCGTTCTCCACCCACTTCCACTGGACGAGGGTGCCGTCGTGGCGCACCGACACGAACGAGTCGGCGACCCCGCCGGGCCCCAGCAACCGGACGTTGTCCCAGCCGCCCATGAGCACGCCACCCTGGACGTAACCCTCGGGCGGGATTCCCCAGATCGACAGCTGCCCCTGCGCGTCGGTCTCGACGAACTGGGCGTAGTCGTTGGTGCCGGCGATCTGCTTGGCGTTCTGCCAGCCGTAGCCGAGCGTCCGGCCGTGCTTGAAACCAGCGGTCTCGTCGCCCAGCCAGAGCTCGAGCTGGCCGCCGGTGGTGACCTCGACGAAGTCGACCAGGTTGTCCCCGTTGACCTCGCCCACGCCCGCGATCAGCTTGGCGTTGTCCCAACCGCCCATGATGTCGCCGCCGAAGTGCAGGGAGTACCCGTTCTGGACGTCGATCAGCCAGATGCGGAGAACACCGTTCTTCACTTCGAGGAATCCGCCGCCACCCGAGATGAGCGCCACCTGGGAGGTGCTTTCCCAGCCCCCGCCGAGGGGGTGCCCGACGAACCCGGACTCCGTGTGCTCGTAGAACCACAGCGAGCCGTCGTAACGAATCTGCAGGAAGCCCGGCTGACCGTCGATGGACCTCGTGCTCACGCCCTTTCCGGCGTCGAGAGCGCGATCGACCACGCCCGCCGCGGAACCGGCTGCGGCATTGGCGGTGCCGGTAAGCGACAGCAATGCCACCGCGAGCACGGAAGTGACGGCCGTCCAAAAGCCGCGTCTCCGCGCTCCATTACGTGAACTTCTCACCAAACCTCCCAGATTTATCCGGCCCTGTTGGGCCTGCCGGAAATCTAGCGGATTCCGGGGAGAACCTCAGCCCATTTTCACAACCGGAGCGCGGACAGTTTCGAACGTCACACCGGGCAGCCCCCGCGCGCTACCAGGCAATTCAACTCAATTCAACGATTCAACGGAAAAGGTGTGCGGGGACCATTCCGCCCCCGCACACCCGGTCAGCAGTTCCGATTGTCAGCCGAGCACCCGGGCGTTACCCCAGCCGCCGTCCTGATAAGTCGGATGGAACCCCTCGGTTTCGTTCCATTCCCATTGGACCAGCTGGCCGTCGTAGCGCACCGACACGAAGGACGGACCCACGCCACCCGGGCCGAGCAGCCGGACATTACCCCAACCCCCCATGACAACCCCGCCTTCGGCATAACCCGTCGGCGGAATGCCCCAGGCGTGGAGGTTCCCCGCATAATCGGTTTCCACGAATACGCTTGAGTCGTCGGTCCCCGCGATCTGCTTGGCGTTCTGCCAGCCGTACCCCAAGGTGCGATCGAAGACGAACGTCGTCGCGTTGGGATCGTAACGCCACAGGTTGAGCTCGCCACTGGCGGTGACCACCACGAAGTCGACCCACCCGTCACCAGTGGCGTCACCGACACCAGTGATCAACCGGGCGTTCTCCCAGCCGTAACCCCCGTCCCGGTCGAACCGGAGCTGGTACCCCCCGCTCGTCTTGTCGACCACCCACAGGCGAAGCACATTCCCCTTCGTTTCCACGAAGGCGCGGTCGGCCACGAGGGCGACGTTGGAGGTGTTCTCCCAGCCGCCCCCGAGGGAGTGCCCGGTGAATCCTGAACCCGTGTGCGCGTAGCGCCAAAGCTGTCCGTTGTCCCGAATCTGGTAGAAGTCCGGCGATCCGGCTACCGATTGGGCACTGGCCCCCTTTCCGGTACTCGAAGCTACCCGGAACGCATCGGAATCGGGCTTGGCTTCGTTACCGGGACTGGCATTCGCGGTGCCGGAAAGCGCCAGGAATGCCGACGCGAGCACGGCGACCGCGGCCGTCCACAGACCGGGTCTTCGCACTCCATTACGTGAACTTCTCACAAAACCTCCCCATGTTTTTCACGGCCTCGAGTGGGCCTGCGGAGAAGTTATCGGATTCCGCAAAACCCCGGCAGCGTCCGAACAGCCCATTCCGCACATCCCGTTCGCCGTGCCGCCGACCGCCGGGACTCCCCCGCGCACTTCCCATCAGCGGATTCAACACCGCTCAAGAAAAATTCAACCCGCCCGCAAGTGGTCCGCCGCCGGATCACTTTTCGGCCACTACGCGGGGCGTGCCCGAACGATCACCAGCGGCCCCGGCCTGTCCGGCTGCCCGGCGCCGGTCGCGACCGATACCGTAATGACATGGATCGGCTGGAAACCCGGGAGCTGGCGTACTTCGTCGCGGTGGCCGAAGAACTGCATTTCGGACGCGCCGCCGAACGGCTGGGAATAGCGCAGCCGCCGCTGTCGCGAGCGATCAAGCAGCTCGAACGCCGGCTCGGGGTGGAACTGCTGCGGCGCAGCAGCCGCCGGGTCGAGCTCACCGAGGCCGGTGCGGTGCTGCTGCACGAGGGGACCAAGGCGCTGGACACCGTCGCCGCGGCCGCGCGCCGGGCCCGCCGCGCCGGGCAGGCCGGTCGGCGGCTGGTGCTGGCGCTGAAGCCGGGAATCGACGGCGACCTGCTGCCGGAGATCCTCGCCGCCTACGAGTCCGATCCGGACGCGGTGCCGGTGGAGGTGCTCGTCTGCGGCGCCGGTGAACAGGTGGCGGCGCTGCGGGACGGCCGAGCCGACCTCGCGCTGGTCCCCGGCACCGACCGCGACCTGACCGGGTTCGATCAGGAAGAACTCCTGCGCGAACGGCAGATCGCCGTGCTCCCGCGCCGGCACCGGTTCGCCGGCCGCGCGGCCCTTCGACTGTCCGATCTGGACGGTGAGCCGATGCCCTACCGGCCGAGCCGGACCACCGCCGCCACCGGTCCGGACATCCGGGACGCCGGTCAGCTGATGCAGCTCATCGCGCTCGGGCGGGTGATCGCCGTGCTCCCCGAATCGATGCTCGATCACCTGCGGCACGATCTGGTCGGCGTTCCCGTGCTCGACGCCGAACCGACCGCGGTGCTGATCGCCTGGCCGGAGGACAGCCGCTCTCGGCCGCTCGCCGCCTTCGTCCGGATCGCCACCCGCGTCAGCGCGAACAGCCACACCGCCGGGACGCCGAACAACCCGGCCACCCGGGTGATTTCGTCGTGCGGCCGGGAATTCGGGTACCGCGATCACACGGTGCCGCACGGCCCGCGGGCCGAATAGGTCAGGAACGGTTCACAACGCGGCGACGTTGCGTTCCGGATGCGCGCCCTGCCGCAGCACCGGCACGCCGTCGAGCAGGCCGCGCCGGGCGAGTTCCGGGCGGACGCCCTCGCCGAACCAGTACGCCTCCTCCAGATGCGGATAACCGGAGAGCACGAACTCCTCGACGCCGATCGCGTGGTACTCCTCGATCAGCTCGGCCACCTCCGCGTGGCTGCCGACAAGTGAGGTGCCCGCGCCGCCGCGGACCAGGCCGACCCCGGCCCACAACCCGGGATGGATTTCCAACCCGCGCACACCCCGGTCCAGACCACCGCCGTGCAACGCGACCATCCGCTGCTGCCCGACGGATTCGCTCGCCGCCAGTTGCCGCTGCGCCTTCTCCACCTGTTCCGGGCTCAGCGCGTCCAGCAGCTTCTGCGCCTCGGTCCAGGCCTCGGCGGAGGTGTCCCGGGAAATGGTGTGCAGCCGGATGCCGAACCGGATCTTCCGCCCGGCCGCCGCGGCGAGTTCGCGCACCTTGCCGATCTTCTCGGCGACCTGCGCGGGCGGTTCGCCCCAGGTGAGGTAGACGTCGGCGTGCCGCGCGGCGACCGGGAGGGCGGCGGGCGACGAGCCGCCGAAGTACAGCGGCGGCAACGGATCCGGCGAGGCCAGGTTAGTCGCCCCGGCCACGCGCAGGTGCTCGCCTTCGAAGTCGAACGGCTTCCCGGACCAGATCCCGCGCACGATGGTGAGGAACTCATCGGTGCGCGCGTACCGCTGGTCGTGATCGTGCCAGTCGCCGAACCGGCGCTGCTCGACCGCGTCCCCGCCGGTGACGATGTTGAGCAGCAGGCGCCCGCCGGAGATCCGCTGGTAGGTGCCCGCCATCTGCGCGGCCAGCGTCGGCGAGAGCACGCCCGGCCGGAACGCGACGAGGAACTTGAGCCGCCGGGTCTCGCGGATCAGGGCGGCCGTGCTGAGCCAGGCATCCTCGCACCACGTGCCGGTGGGGGTCAGCGCGCCTTCGAACCCGAGTTGCTCGGCGGCGCGGGCGATCTGCGCGAGGTATTCGATGTCCGGATCGCGCTGCGCGGCCGGGCCCTGGGACCGGTTGGCGTGGAAGCGCTCCACGATCGTCCGCCCGTCACCGGAGGTCGGCAGGAACCAGTGCAGTTTCACGCTCATCAGTTGCTCCTCGCGGCATCGAGATCGGGGACGAACCGGCGGTCGACGAACTTCGCGAAGTCGACCTTGCCGGGCAGCGTCTTGTCTTCGCCGAACGCGTCGGCCAACTCCTGTTCGGACTTCACCACCTGGTCGTCGAACGGCACCGGCAGTTCGACCCCGCGTTGGGTGGCGGCCTGGGCGACCTCGGGTTTGAGCCCGGTCTCGGCCGCCCACACCCGCGCCCATTCCGCGCGATGCGTTTCCGCCCAGCGCTGGGCGTGCGCGACCCGGGTGACGTAGTCCCGGATCGCCGAGTTCCGCCCGGCGTCGGCGAGGGCGGCCTTCGAAGCGACCTGGAAGACGTACCCGTTCGTGGTGTCCCTGCCGTCGGCGAGCACACGGGCCCGCGACTCCAACTGGGCCTGCGCGGTGTAGGGATCCCAGACCGCCCACGCGTCGATCTGGTGCTGGTTGAAGGCCGCGTACGCCTCCGACGGCTGCAGGAAGGACAGCTTCACGTCCTTTGTGGACAGTCCGTTCGCGCGCAGGGTGTAGAGGATCTGACCGTGCGCCGAGCTGCCCTTGGCGACCCCGATGGTCTTCCCGCGCAGCTCGCTCACCTGCTTGAGCGGCGAATCGGCGGGCACCAGGATCGCGTCGTCCGCCACCGGGGCCTTCGCCGGGCTGATCACCGCGATCTTCGCGTTCGCCGCGGCGGCGAAGATCGGCGGCGTGTTGCCGACCCGGCCGAGATCGATGGCGCCCGCGGACGCGGCCTCGAGCAGCGGCGGGCCCGAGGTGAAGGTCGACCATTCGATCTGGTACGGCACGTCCTTCAGCAGGCCCGCCGCGGTGAGCAGCGATTTCACCCCGCCCTTCTGGTCGCCGACCTTCAGGGTGACCTTGGCCAGCTCCGCCGGGCTCACCGGGGCGGGCACCGGATCGCCGCCCGATCCGGTCGACGTGCCGCAGCCGGTCACCGCGAGCGCCACGGTCGCCGCGGCGAGCAGGTTACGCAGTCGCATGATCGGTCACTCCCAGATCGGCCAGCACCTTCGTGCGGACGTCGACGTGGTCGGCGAGCCGCCGGGGCCGGGGGTGGGCGAGGACGTGTTCGGCGACGATGTGGCCCTCGCCGAGCACCAGCACCCGGTCCGCGAGCAGCAGGGCTTCGTCGACGTCATGGGTCACCAGCAGGACGGCCGGGCGGTGGCGCTGCCAGAGGTCTTCGACCAGCCGGTGCATCGCGAGCCTGGTCAGCGCGTCCAGGGCGCCGAACGGCTCGTCGAGCAGCAGCAGGTCCGGTTCGCGCACCAGCGCCCGGGCCAGCGACAGCCGCTGCGCCTCGCCGCCGGACAGGGTGCCCGGCCACTTGTCGGCGTGGGCGGCGAGCCGGACCTCCTCCAGCGCCCGGATCGCCAGGTCGCGGTTCGCGTCCGGTCGGTGCAGGCCGAGCACCACGTTGCGCCAGACCTTGCGCCAGGGCAGCAGCCGCGGCTGCTGGAAGGCGACCGACACCGTGCCGCGCACCGCGGCCCGGCCTTCGATCTCGGCGTCCAGCCCGGCGAGCACCCGCAACAGGGTGGACTTCCCGGAGCCGCTGCGGCCGAGCAGCGCGACGAACTCGCCGCGCTCGATGCCGAGGTCCAATTCGGACAGAACGGCGCGGTCGCCGAACCGCTTGGTCAGGCCGCGGACCTCGACCGCCGGTTCGGTCACCGCGCCCGCCACCGCAGGGCCCTCCGTTCGATCAGGCGTACCAGGGCATCGGTGACGAGCCCGAGGATCGCGTAGACCACGAGCCCGACGACGATCACGTCCGTGCGCAGGAACTCGCGGGCGTTGTTGATCAGGTAGCCGAGTCCGGCGTCGGCGTTGACGGTCTCCCCCACGATCAGCGCCAGCCACGCCATCCCGAGCGATTGCCGGAGGCCGACCAGGGTCTGCGGCAACGCACCGGGCAGGACGACGTGCCACAGGCGTTCGGCGCGGGTGAACCCGAGTGCGCGGGTGGCTTCGATCAGCTGGTCGTCGACGTGGCGAATGCCCGAATGCGTGTTCAGGTACAGGGGAAACGCGACGCCGAGTGCCACCAGGGCGATCTTGGGTTCCTCGCCGATGCCGAACCACAGGATGAACAGCGGGATCAGGCCGAGGAACGGCAGTGTGCGCAGCATCTGCACGGGCGGGTCGACCAGCACCTCGCCCCACCGGGACAGGCCGGCGACGATCCCGAGCAGCAGCCCGGCGGCCGCGCCGATGAGGAACCCGGCGCCGACCCGGCTCGGCGAGACGGAGAACGCGACGCCGAGTTCGCCGTCGCGCGCCACCTCGATCCCGGCTTGGAGCACCGTCCACGGCGAGCTCAGTTTCTCCGGCGGCAGGAGCCCGGTGCCGCTGGCGAGCTGCCACAGCAGGACGAGTGCCACCGGGCTGATCCACCGGCGCAGGTCGATGCGCCGCCGGATTCGCTTACGTGGTAAGGCGGATGGGGGTTCGCCGGTGGCCGGACTCGGACGTGCCAGGACGCCCGTGGTGGAAATCGACACGGATTTCTCCCGGGAAGAAGGCAGGGTTGCTCGGGGCGGCTATCGGGAAGCCGGACAGATCGCGCTCGCCTGCTGCCGGAGATCGACATGCAGCCGGTGCACCAGGTCAGCGCCGCGCTTCATGCCACGGAGTTTTCAGCCCACGATCGGATGATGTCAACGAACGGACGGACAGTCCCGCCATCCGGACACGCCACCCCCGTGCCTGAACGTGCGACTCGCTTGCCCGAGTGTTGATTTCGCTGTCCCGAACGTGCAACTCACTTGCCCGAACGTGGATTTCGCCTGCCGGAACGGGGAAACGCGCGCACGAAAACGGCGGCCCCGGTTCGTGGGAACCGGGGCCGCCGTTGGGGTACTGGCTAGCGGGCGTGGATCACGCGCCGCCGGACAGCTTCTCGCGGAGGGCGGCGAGCTGCTCGTCGCTGGCGAGGGTGCCACCGCTGCTCTTCGAAGCGGAGTCGGACGGGGCGGAGGTGTAGCTCTGGTCGCCACCGCCTTCGCCGCCGGTCGCACCCTCGGCCGCGGCCGCCGCGTCGGCCTCCGCCGCCTTGGCGACCTGCTTCATGTGGGCCTCGTAGCGCTGGTGGGCCTCGGCGTACTGCCGCTCCCACTCCTCACGCTGCTTGTCGAAGCCCTCCTGCCACTCCTGGGTGTCCGGGTCGAAGCCCTCCGGGTAGATGTAGTTGCCCTGCTCGTCGTACTCGGCGGCCATGCCGTACTGGGTCGGGTCGAACTCGGCGTCCGGGGACACGCCCTCGTTGGCCTGCTTGAGGGACAGCGAGATCCGGCGGCGCTCCAGGTCGATGTCGATGACCTTGACCATCACGTCGCCGTTGACCTGGACGACCTGCTCCGGGATCTCCACGTGGCGCTCGGCCAGCTCGGAGATGTGCACCAGGCCCTCGATGCCCTCCTCGACGCGGACGAACGCGCCGAACGGGACGAGCTTGGTGACCTTGCCCGGCACGATCTGGCCGATCGCGTGGGTGCGGGCGAACTGGCGCCACGGGTCTTCCTGGGTGGCCTTCAGCGACAGGGACACGCGCTCGCGGTCCATGTCCACGTCCAGCACCTCGACCGTGACCTCCTGGCCGACCTCAACGACCTCGCTCGGGTGGTCGATGTGCTTCCAGGACAGCTCGGAGACGTGCACCAGACCGTCGACGCCGCCGAGGTCCACGAACGCGCCGAAGTTGACGATCGAGGAGACGACGCCCTTGCGGACCTGGCCCTTGGCGAGCGCGTTGAGGAACTCGCTGCGCACCTCGGACTGGGTCTGCTCCAGGTAGGCCCGCCGGGACAGGACCACGTTGTTGCGGTTCTTGTCCAGCTCGATGATCTTCGCCTCGAGCTCGCGGCCGACGTACGGCTGCAGGTCGCGCACCCGGCGCATCTCGACCAGCGACGCGGGCAGGAAGCCGCGCAGGCCGATGTCCAGGATCAGGCCGCCCTTGACGACCTCGATGACGGTGCCCTTGACGGGCTCGTCCTTCTCCTTGAGCTCCTCGATCGTGCCCCAGGCGCGCTCGTACTGCGCGCGCTTCTTGGACAGGATCAGGCGGCCTTCCTTGTCCTCCTTCTGGAGAACGAGGGCTTCGACCTCATCGCCGACGGTGACAACCTCAGCCGGGTCGACATCGTGCTTGATGGAGAGCTCACGCGAGGGGATGACACCCTCAGTCTTGTACCCGATGTCGAGCAGCACTTCATCGCGATCGACCTTGACGATGGTGCCCTCGACGATGTCGCCATCGTTGAAGTACTTGATCGTCTTGTCGATGGCGGCGAGGAAGTCTTCCTCCGACCCGATGTCGTTGACCGCGACCTGCTGGGTCTGCGCGGCGGACGTCGGGGCGGTGGTGGTGTCGGTGGTCATTAGGCGGGTAGCTCCGGTAACGGCTTGGGAATAGTGGGTTTGCAGTTTGCGTGCGCGGTGGGGCGTGCGGCAGCGAACCAAGCAATCGTCCACGAAGGAACGGCCGCAAGCATCCCCGCCAAACTGGTGCGCGACCCGGTTCCCAGCAACTGTCGCTGAGTGGAAGGTAGCGCGAACCCACTGCGCTAACAGGTATCCTACGCGGCTGCCCGCAGGCGGCACAATCAGGGTCCGCACTCCGTACCGGGTCGTCTATACGACACCGGCCTGGGCGACAATACTCGCGTGTCCCAGCCATCGCCCACGGGCGGCGCCGCGCCCCCGGAAGACCGCCACGCACGAGCGAACCAGTTGCTCGGCACCGCCGGCATCGCCTACCGCGACGTCACCGAGGGCGAGGCGACCGCCGCCAATCTGGCCTGGTGGGACGCGGACGCCGACGACTACCAGGCCACCCACGGCGAGTTCCTCGGCGACGCCGATTTCGTCTGGTGCCCGGAGGGGCTGCGCGAGGCCGAGGAGGCCCTGCTCGGCGACGTGCGCGGCAAGCGCGTGCTCGAGGTCGGCTGCGGCCAGGCGGCCTGCTCCCGGTGGCTCGCGGGCGCGGGCGCCCGGCCGATCGGGCTGGACCTGTCGGACGGGATGCTGCGGCACGCGCGGGCGGGCAACGCCCGGACCGGGCTCGACGTCCCGCTGCTGCAGGCGACCGCCGAACGGCTACCGCTGGCCACCGGCAGCGCGGACCTCGCCTGCTCGGCCTTCGGCGCGATCCCGTTCGTGCGTTCGATCGACGCGGTGTTCGCCGAACTCGCCCGGGTGCTGCGGCCCGGCGGCCGGTGGGTCTTCGCGGTGACCCATCCGATGCGCTGGATCTTCCCCGACGATCCCGGCCCCGCCGGGCTCACCGCGACCCAGCCCTACTTCGACCGCACGCCGTACGTGGAGACCGACGGCGAAGGCGCCGCGACCTATGTCGAGTACCACCGGACCCTCGGCGACTATGTGCGGGCGCTCACCGGCGCGGGCTTCCGGCTGGACGATCTGATCGAGCCGGAATGGCCCGAGGGCCACACCCGGGTCTGGGGCCAGTGGAGCCCGCTGCGCGGCAAGCTCTTCCCCGGCACCGCGATCTTCCGCTGCCACCTGGACGGGTAATGGATCCGGTGCGCGCGCAGTCGACCCGCTTCGCCGCCCTCGATCCGCTCCTCCCGCCCGCCCGCGAACCGCCGTCCGGCGACCGGCTCACCGCCCGGACCGCAGACGGGCGGGAAGTCTTCGGGGTGCTCTACCGCCGGGCGCACCGGTCCGCCGAGGCGATGTGGTCCCCGCCGGAGACCTGGGAGCTCACCCCGGTGCTCGGTGACACCGGCGGGCGCGGGCTGGACGCGCTGCTGACCGCGTGGCGCGCCCGGCTCCGCCGCGATCGGCCGGGCGCGGAGTCCGCCTGCGTGCTGGCGTGGCCGAGCCGGGACGCCGAAGCGGTCCGGGTGCTGCTGAACCACGGCCTGGTGCCGGAAAGCGCGCTCGCCGTGCGCGGCCCGGACCCGGCCGACGCCCCGCCCCGCGCCGATCTCACCGTGCGCGAGGCGAGCGCGGCCGATCTCGAGGAACTCGTCGATCTGGAGCTGGCCGAACTGCGGTACGCGGCGCTGCTCGGCCGGGCCAGCGTGCCCGCCGACGCGGCCGAGAAGCTGGCACCCGGCATCCGCGGCAACCTGAGCCGGGGCCGGGTGTGGCTCGCCGAACGCGGCGGCCTGACGGTCGGAATGGCGGCCTGCCGTCCGGTGTCCACGGTCGAGGGCAGCACGCTCACCGGCCGCCTCCCGGACGGGCGCTGGGGTTTCGTGCGCACGGTCTCGGTGGCCCCGGCGGCCCGCGGGAACGGGGTGGGCCGGACGCTGATGGCGGTGGCCCACCGGGAACTGAACGGCCCCGGCACCCGCGGTACGTTCTTGTTCTACAACCCGATCAACCCGCTGTCCCCGGTGTTCTGGCACCGGCAGGGCTATCGTCCACTCTGGACGATCTGGTCGATCGGACCGGCGACGGCTTTGCGGTAACGAGGAATCACGTGCAGGAATCACTGGTGGCCGCGCAGCGCGCCCGGTTCGCGGCGCTCGACCGGCTGCTGCCCGAGGCCGCCGGTCCGCCGGACGGCGACCTCCTGGAGGCCGCGACCGCCGACGGCACCCGGGTCGCCGCGGTGCTGCGGCACCAGGCATATCCCGCGGATTCGCCGGAACTGCTGTCGTCGGCGGCCGAGGTGTGGCAGCTGTTCCCCTTCCCCGGCGACACCGGGACCGCGGGGATGGACGCGCTGCTGCGCGCCTGGCGGAGCCGGATGGACGGCGAGCGGCCCGGCGCGAACTCGGCCTGCCTGGTGAACTGGCCCAGCCGGGACGCCGAGGCGATCCGGGCCTTCCTCGATCACGGGCTCGCACCGATCTCGGCGCTCGCCGTCCGCACCGGACCGCCCGAGCCGGACCCCGAGCCGCCCGCCGCGGCGGTCCGGATCCGCCGGGCCCGGGCCGCCGACTTCGACGCCGCGCTGAGACTGACGGTGTCCACTTTCGACTACACCGGCCTGGTCGGCAGCGCCGCCCCGGCCAACACCGCCGATTTGCTGGCGCCCGGATTGCGGCGCAGGCTGGACTCCGGTGCTCCGGTCTGGCTGGCCGAACGGGCCGGAACGCCGATCGGGCTGGCCGAATGCGGCTGGATCGAGGCCACCGCCGACTCGGCGGCGGCCGAACTCCTGCCGCTCGGCCGGTGGGGCTACGTCAACAACGTGGTGACCAGCCCGGAATGCCGGGGCGGCGGGGTCGGCCGCGCGCTGATGTCGGTCGTCCACGCCGAATTCCACCGGGAGGGAGCACGCGGCACGTACCTCTACTACAACCCGCCCAGCCCGCTGGCCTCGGTGTTCTGGCACCGGCAGGGCTACCGTCCACTCTGGACGATGTGGGAGGTACGCCCGGCTACCGCACTGCGCTGACTGAAGACCGGCGACCGCGGTCCGGACGTGATCACTCGGGAGGGTGAGATCACACTCGCCCGGCTTGCCGCTCCCCCAGCTCAGGACTTACTTTTAGACTGACCAGTCAGTTCAAAAGGAGTAGCCTGTGCAGGTACGAGCCGATCGCGTTTCCGTCCAAGGGCCGCACGGCACGCTGTTACCGCCGACGTCGCTCGCCCTCGGCGAGGGCCATCTGGCGATCCTGCACGGCGAGCCGGGTATCGGGATCACCGCCTTCGGCCTGGCGCTCGCCGGCCGGATCAAACCGACCACCGGCACGGTGACCGTCGACGGCGTCCACGACGACGCGAAGTTGCGGGAAAAGGTCGCGGTGGTCGACGCTCCCGGGGTCAGCGAGCCCGACGGCGCGCTGACGCTGCGCGTGGTCGTCGGCGAAGAGCTCGCCCTGGCCCAGCGGCCCGCGGGCGCCGACGCCGTCAAGCGCTGGCTGACCGAGCACGACGTCGGAGGCTACGCCGGCACGCGGTTCGAGAACCTCGCCGGTGCGCTGCGCACCCGTCTGCTCACCGAGCTGGCCGCGACGCGGAAGGGCGTCCGGATGCTCGTCCTGGACACCCCCGACCGGCACACCAGCGAACTCGAAACCTGGTCGATGCTCGCCCACGAACACGCCGAGCGCGGCCTCGCCGTCGTCGTCCTGACCGCGACCACGCCGATCGGCGCGCTGCCCCAGCCGCCCGCGCGCGTCGGCGAACACGACCAGCCCGAGCCGCGGCTCTGCCTCGAAGCCACCACCCCGTCTGGAGAGAACGCATGAGCAGCATCCGGATCGCCGTCAACGAGCTGCGGCGGCTGACCGCGGGCACCCTGCCCAAGCTCGCGATGGCCGCGCTGATCCTGGTCCCGCTCCTGTACGCGTCGTTCTACCTGTACGCCAACTACGACCCGTACGGCCGCCTGAACAAACTGCCCGCCGCGGTGGTCACCAGCGACACCGGTGCCGATGCGAACGGCCAGCACCGCAACGTCGGCCGCGAGGTGACCGACGAACTGGTCTCCTCCGGCACCTTCCAGTGGCACGAGGTGTCCGAGCAGGAAGCCCGGGACGGGGTCCGCAACGACAAGTACTCCTTCGCCATCGGCATCCCGCGCGACTTCTCCAAGGCGCTGCTGTCCAGCGGGAACTTCGAACCGCAGCAGGCGACCGTCACGCTCACCACGAACGACGCCAACAACTACCTGGCCGGCACGATCGCCAAGCAGGTCGCCGAGCAGGTGCGGAAGACCATCGCGGAGAAGGTCGGCAGCGAAGCCGCCGACCGGTTCCTGGTCGGGCTGTCCACCATCTACGGGAAGATCTCCGAGGCGACCAACGGGGCGGGCAAGCTCGCGGACGGGGCGAACCAGCTCAAGTCCGGTCAGCAGCAGCTCGCCGACGGCGCCCAGCAACTCGCCACCGGCAGCGTCCAGCTCTCCGCCGGGCTGAACACCCTGCGCGACAGCACCGCCCAGCTCCCCGCGAAGTCCCGGCAGCTCGCCGACGGCGCGAGCCAGGTGGCCGCGGGCAACGCCCGGGTCGCCGAGGTCGGCGCGCTGCTCGCGGGTGGTTCGACCGATCTGCAGAACAGCCTCGACAACACCAACAACCAGCTGGCCCAGCGCCTGCGGCAGGACGGCTTCGACGAGCAGCAGGTCCAGCGGGTGCTCGGCGTCCTCGGCCAGCTCCGCGCCCCGATCGACAACGCCAACGCCAAGGTCCAGGACGCGAACGCCCAGCTCGCCAAGCTGGCCGACGGGTCCCGGCAGGTCGCCGACGGCGCCGCGCAGCTCGCCGGATCGGCGCCGACGCTGACCGGCGGCATCGCGAAGGCCGCCGACGGCGCGAACCAGCTCAACGGGGGCGCCGCCAAGCTCAACGAGGGCGAGAAGACCGCCCTGGGCGGCACCACCGATCTGGCGAACGGCGCGAACCAGCTGCGCGACGGCCTGCAGTCCGGGCTGAAGCAGATCCCGAATCCGGACGACCCGACCCGGGCGGCCACCGCGAACACGATCGCCGATCCGGTGGCGGTGCACGCGGTCGGCGAGGCCTCGGCGGGCACCTACGGCCAGGGACTCGCGCCGTTCTTCATCGCGCTCGCCACCTGGATCGGCGCGTTCGTGCTGTTCCTGCTGCTGCGCCCGCTGTCCACCCGGGCGCTCACCGCGGGCGCCTCGCCCCTGGGGGTGGCCCTCGGCGGCTGGCTGTCCTCGGCCGTGCTCGGCCTCGCGCAGGTGATCGTGCTGTTCGGCGCGGTGACCTGGCTGGTGGGCATCCACGTCGCCCATCCGCTCGGCGCGATCGGGTTCGCGTTCCTGGTCTCGCTTTCGTTCACCGCGATCGTGCACGCCCTGAACGCGTTGTTCGGCGCGGTGGGCAAGTTCCTCGGCCTGGTCCTGCTCGTGCTGCAACTGGTGAGCGCGGGCGGCACGTTCCCGTGGCAGACGATCCCCGACGCGCTGTACCCGTTGCACGTCGCGCTGCCGATGAGCTACGCGATCGACGGGTTCCGGCACCTGCTCTACACCGGCGCCGAACTGAAGATCCTCGGCGACGTCGGGGTCCTGGTCGCGTACCTGGTCGGCGGGATCGCGGTGTCCACCTTCGCCGCGTACAAGCGTCGCGTGTGGACGGTCAAGCACCTGAAACCGGAACTCGCGCTATGAGCGCACGGGCGGAGGCCACCAAGCAGAAGTTGTTCGACGCCACCCTGAAACTGGCCACCAGCCGGGGACTCGTCGGCCTCACCGTGGACGAGATCGCGGCCGAGGCCGGGGTCGCGAAGGGCACGGTGTACTACAACTTCGGCAGCAAGGACGCGCTGGTCGACGCGCTGCTGCGCTACGGCGTCGGCCAGCTCGCCGAGCGGCTCCGCGCCGCCGCCGCGGACCCCGATCCGGTCGTCGCGCTCGAGTCGCAAGTGGACGCCGCGCTGGTGTTCATCCGGGACTACCGGGGCTTTTCCCAGCTCCTGGTCAGCGAGATGTGGCGGACGCCCGGCCAGTGGCACGAGACGCTGACGCTGCTGCGCGAGGAGATCATCACGATCGTCAAGGAGCAGTTGCAGCGCATCGACGAGGCCGGGCGGCTGCCCGCCGGGGTGCGGATCCCGACCGCGGCCGCCGGGCTGTTCGGCACCCTGCTGGTGGTCGCGCTGGACTGGCAGGTGTTCCAGCCGCAGCGCTCCCGGGCCGAGGTCCGGAACTCGGTGATGCTGCTGATCCGGGGCGTGGCCGCGAACCCGGTGCTGGGCGGCGAAAGCTAGCGCACGAGTGGCCGGGGCTGGCCGATCTGGTGCACCGAGGTCGGCCGCCCCTCCAGCGCGCGGCGCACGGCGTCGAGCACGCCTTCGGTGATCTCGGCGTGGGTGAGGACCCGGGCGCCGTCCCATCCCGACCGGCTGCCCAGGAACACCTGCTGGGTCGGGTGCTCCACCAGGAGCGGATCCGCCTGGTCCGAGGTGCCGATGCCGATGCCGTCCCGGACCTCGACGATCGGCGCCTCCGCGGTCAGCAGGCGCTCGACCGCGCCGAGCACGGACCGGCGGTAGGACTCGTGCACCCACGCCACCAGCAGTTCGGCCGGTCCGCCCAGCGCGTGCTCGGCCCGCCGGGCCAGTTCCCGCGGGCGTTCCCACTGGGCCTCCACCCAGATCGCGTCCCCGGACCCGCCCGGTTTCCCGTTCGGGCGATGCCCCCGTGGCCGCGACGCGCGAAGCGCCGGTCTGCCTCCGGCGCGCGCGATCGGGTTGGGGCGGCGGCTCGGCAGCACCACCCGCCAGCCCTCCCCGATCAGCATCCGCGCGACCTCGTCCACCATGCCGGTTCCCCCCAGGATCAACGCTCTCCTGGCCGTCATACGGGCGACGCTACCGCGCTCACGGCACCGCCGCCGCGTGCCGCGAATCGGTTTTCGAACCGGAAACACACTGGTCACAACGGGGACATGCGATCAGCTCGGGTTGGGTTCGAAGCACCATTCCTTGTTCGGGTCGAACGCGCGGCGCTCGGTCAGGCTGAACCAGTTGCCCGAATCGTCGCGGAAGACCGCCTCGATCCCGTAGGGCCGCTCGGCCGGTTCTTGCAGGAAGGTCACGCCCCGGGCGGACAGCACCTCGTACGCCTTGCGGCAGTCGCCTGTGGACAGTGCGCCCGGGCCGATCGCCCCCTTGGCGATCAGTTCGCGCAGTTGCTTCTCCGTCTCCGGATCGTGCTGCGGCGGCCCGGGCTCCATCAGGATGATCTCCAGGTCCGGCTGCTCGGCGGGGCCCACGGTGAGCCAGCGGAACCGGTCCCCCATCAGTTCGTCCGCGCGCACCTGGAAACCGAGCTTCTCGGTGTAGAACGCCTTCGCCGAATCGTGGTTCAGCACGTAGATGCAGGAATGCGACATCGCATCGATCATGAATCCTCCTCGGTCGGGTTCCACCGAGAACGCTATCCGCGGTCCCCGTCCGCGGGCTTATCCGAAAGTCTGGTCTTCGGTCCCGGCCGGGTCCACATCATCAGGTAGCACCCGGGCACCGGCGGTGCGCCGGCCGAGCGCGCCTCGGCCCGGTACTCCGTCGGCGAGCTGCCCACGAGTTCGGTGAACCGGCGGCTGAACGTGCCCAGGCTGGTGAACCCGACGAGCAGGCAGATCTCGGTGACCGTCAGGTTCGCCGACCGCAGCAGGTCCTGCGCGCGTTCGATCCGCCGCCGGGTGAGGTAGGCGCCCGGCGTCTCGCCGTAGGCCGCGGCGAACAGGCGGAGGAAATGCGCGCGCGACCACCCGGCGACCGCGGCGAGTTCGGTGACGTCGACGGGGTCGGCGTAGTGGGCGTCGATCCAGTCCTTCGCACCCCGCAGCCGGGTCAGCGCCGCCACGTCCGTCCTCATGAGGCGACCTTAGACCCTGTTTTGGAGCCTGCTGGGTCGAAAAACAACCGGCCCGAACACTCACGACCCACCCACAAAGGGGACCGAAGACAGGCTCTTGGACGACGTGCCGGGTCGGTCACCTCGGCCTGGTTATATCCGCTGTGGATATAATGGTGCCATGACGACTGCGGTCTCC
Organism: Amycolatopsis anabasis; assembly: GCF_009765355.1. Taxonomy (GTDB): domain Bacteria; phylum Actinomycetota; class Actinomycetes; order Mycobacteriales; family Pseudonocardiaceae; genus Amycolatopsis; species Amycolatopsis anabasis. The sequence continues at coordinate 96,480 of NZ_VTHK01000011.1, forward strand.
CTCGAGAAGTTGCGGGCGTGGTGGGCCCACCGGCAGGGTCTCGACGGCTCCCTGGACGGCGCCTCCCCGCACGACGTGCTGGCCCGCACCGGATGGGCCCGGTCGGTCGGCGGCTGCGGGCCCTACCTCGGACTCTTCGCCCGCGCCGGGCTCGACCGGGAGGCGGTCGACAAGGCGGTGGCGAATCTGGAGGTGCACGAGCTGCCCTCGGCCCGCGGCTGCACCTATGTCGTGCCCAGGCAGGACTTCGCGCTCGGTCTCGCCGCGGGCTCGGGCGCGCCGGACGGCGAGATCGCGGCCGCCGCCAAGCACCTGGGCGTGACGCGCGAGGAAATCGACCGGTTGAGTGACCGGATCGTCGCGGCGCTGGACTCCGCCGGGGAGCCGCTGGACCCCGCCGGCATCAAGCGCGCCGTCGGCGAGGCCGTGCGCAACCTGGGCGAGGCGGGCAAGAAGCGCGGCCTGACCACCACCCTGCCGCTGGCGCTCGGCCTGTTGCAGGCGCGGGGCAGGATCCGCCGGGTCCCGGTGAACGGGCGGTTGGACCAGCAGCGGTTCGGGTACGTGCCGTGGTCGCCTTCGCCGCTGACGGACGCCGAACCGGACCGCGGTGCCGCGCACGCCGAGCTCGCCCGGCGGTACTTCGGCTGGGCCGGTCCGGCGTCGCTGAAACACTTCCGGTGGTTCTCCGGGCTGACCGCGGCCGCGGCGAAGCAGGCGGTCGAACCGCTGGACCTGCGCCCGATCGAGGGCACCGAACTGCTGCTGCCGCCCGATCAGGTCGCCGCGTTCGAGAAGTTCACCGTGCCCCGCGCGGCCTGCTACGCGCTGGTCGCCTGGATCGACGGAATCCACCTGCTGCACCGGGATCCGGGCCGTCTGCTCGATCCGGGTGACGCGGCCCGGCAGTCCCCGGCGGCCAAACCCGGCCGCACCCTCGGCGACGAGTCCGATCCCCCGTGCTCGATCATCGTCGATCGCGGCCGCGTCGTCGGCCTGTGGGAATACGACCCGGACACCGAAGAGATCGTCTACCAGGCATTCGTCACACCAACCCCGGCGCTGCGGAAAGCCGTGTCCGCCACCCGGAACTACGTGCGCGACCAACTCGGTGACGCCCGGATGAGCAGCCTCGACTCGCCCAAGAGCCGGGCCCCGCGAATCGCCGCCCTGCGCGCGGGCCAACCCTTGGTCCACTGTGGACCGTTACCAGCCGATCGCCGGGTACCAGATGATTCCCGCGCGGCCGAGTGACCGCAGCACCCAGTAGAACAAGGTGAACGTCCCGCCCACCAGGAGCGCGCTGCCGGTGACCGTCGCGACCCGCGCGGGCCCGCGGGCGAACCAGCGCCGCAACCGGTCCCCGGCGACATAGGTGAGCAGCAGGAAGAGCACCACCATGAGCGCGATGTTGCCCGCCGACTGCAGGAGGAACGCCCCCGCGCCGTAGAACACGTTGTGGCTTTCCGCCGCGTCCCGGAACATGATCCGGAACAGCGGGTACGGGCGGCCGATCAGGAACCCGCCGATGAGCGCGCCGAGCAGGACCAGCGGGGCGTTCGGGTGCCGCCGGAAGGTCGCGGGAGTGCGCAGGACACCCGTGGAGATCAGGCCCAGCGCGAGGAACGCCAGCCCGATCACCCCGAACACCACCATGGACTGGATGCCGCGCGGGGACAGCCCGCCGCCGCCCGGCGTCGTGGCGAACTGCGGCATCCGGGTGCCGACCAGCGCGACCAGCACGCCGTACGCCGCGGAGACCGCCAGCGTGCCGACCGCGATCCAGCCCACCGGTTTGAGCGTCTGCCCGAGCCGCCGGCGGCCGGGCGCCTGCTCGCCGACGAGCGGCGCGACCGCGCCGAACGCCGCGACGTTGCACGCGGTGAAACTCCCCGCCAGCCCGGTCACGAAGGCGAACAGGGCGCCCGCCCACGCCCCGCTGATGGGGGTTTCCCTGGCGTCGTGGCCGAGGAGCGTGTTCGCCACGTTGTCCCCGATCACCCGGTCCACGAACCGGGCCGACCAGAGCACGGTGAGCGCGAAACCGGCGAGCACGGACAGCGCGATCAGCCGCGCTCGCCGGGACGGGTAGGGGCCGCCGCCGAACGCCGACGGCGTGGGCGACTGGGTGAGCGGCGTGGTGGCCATCTGTCCTCCCGCTGTGGGGACTACCCGCCCGGGCATCCCACAGCGACGCTAGCCACCGCCGGGCGCCGCCACCTCTCGCAGCGTGCCTAGTGCGCGGCGTCGTTCCAGGAGCGACCGAAGCCGACCGACACCTCCAGCGGCACGGCGAGTTCGTAGGCCGCACCCATTTCCTTGCGCACCAAGGCTTCCACCTCGTCACGCTCGCCCTCGGAGACTTCCAGCACCAGTTCGTCGTGCACCTGGAGCAGCACCCGGCTGCGCAGCTTCGCCTCGGACAGCCCGCGGTGCACGTTGAGCATCGCGACCTTGATGATGTCCGCCGCGCTGCCCTGGATCGGCGCGTTCAACGCCATGCGCTCGGCCATCTCGCGGCGCTGCCGGTTGTCGCTGTTCAGATCGGGCAGATAACGGCGACGGCCGAAGATCGTCTCGGTGTAGCCGACCTTGGCCGCCTCGCCGACGACGTTGTGCAGGTAGTCGCGCACCCCGCCGAACCGTTCGAAGTAGTCGTCCATCAGCTCGCGAGCCTCCTCGGTGGAGATCCGCAACTGCTGGGAAAGGCCGTACGCGGACAGGCCGTAGGCGAGCCCGTAGTTCATCGCCTTGATCTTGGCGCGCTGCGGGCCGGTCACCTCGGACGGCTCGACCGAGAACACCCGGGCCGCGGTCGCCGCGTGGAAGTCGAAGCCCGACTGGAACGCCTCGATCAGCGCCGCGTCCTCGGACAGGTGCGCCATGATCCGCATCTCGATCTGGCTGTAGTCCGCGGTCAGCAGTTCGGCGTAGCCCGCGCCGACCACGAACGCGTCCCGGATCCGGCGGCCCTCGTCGGTGCGGATCGGGATGTTCTGCAGGTTCGGCTCGGTCGACGACAAGCGTCCGGTGGCCGCGATGGTCTGGTACAGCGTGGTGTGGATCCGGCCGTCGTCGGCGACCGACTTGATCAGACCCTCCACAGTGGACTTCAACCGGGTGGCGTCCCGGTGCTCGAGCAGGTGCGCCAGGAACGGGTGCTCGGTCTTCTCGTACAGGGTCTGCAACGCCTCGGCGTCGGTGGTGTACCCGGTCTTGGTGCGCTTGGTCTTCGGCATGGCCAGCTCGTCGAACAGCACCACCTGCAGCTGCTTGGGCGAGCCCAGGTTGATCTGCTTGCCGATCACCCCGTACGCGTTCTCCGCCGCGTGCTTCACCCGGCCGCCGTAGTGCGCCTCGAGTTCGGTGAGCTGGTCGACGTCGACCGCGATGCCGGCGGCCTCGACGTCGGTGATGACCGTGAGCAGCGGCAGTTCCAGCTCGTCGAGCAGGGTGGCCGCGCCGATCTTGCCCAGCTCGCCCTGCAACGCCCCGGCCAGTTCCGCGACCGCGCGGGCCCGGACGAGTTCGGCCTGGACCAGTTTGCGATCGGCTTCCTCGGCCGCGCCGTCGCCGTCGAGCAGGGACAGCTGACCGTCGCCGTCGTCGCCGTCGGTCCGCAGCTCGCGCTGCACGTACCGCAGCACCAGGTCTTCCAGTTCGAACGACCGCTGCCCCGGCCGCACCAGGTAGGCCGCGAGCTCGGTGTCCATCGCGAGCCCGCCCAGCCGCCAGCCCCGGGCGAGCAGCGCGTGCAGCGGGACCTTCAGCGAGTGCCCGACCTTGGGCACGTTCGCGTCCGCCAGCCACGCGGTGAGCGCCTTGTCGTCCGCCTCGTCCAGCTTGGTCAGATCCAGGTAGGCGCCCTCGCCGTCGGCCGCGGCGAGCGTGATCGCGAGGACGTCGGCGCGGACCGACACGCCGGTCGTGCGGAAGGACAGGCCGACCGTCTTCCCCGGCGGCGCGTGCTCGGCCAGCCAGCCGGCCACCGCACCCGGGGCCAGCGCCTCGCCGCGCGCCTCGATCCCCGCCTCGGCTTCGGGTTCGGCGCTGGACAGGGTGGCGAACAGCCGATCGCGCAGCACCCGGAACTCGAGCTCGTCGAAGAGCCGGTGCACCGCGTCGCGGTCCCACGGCTTCAGCTCCAGATCGGCCGGGGTGTGCTCCAGCGGCACGTCCTTGACCAGCGAGGTCAGCTGCCGGTTGAGCATGACCGCGTCGAGGTGGGCGCGCAGCGCGTCACCGACCTTGCCCTTGACCTCGTCCACCCGGTCGATGAGGTCGCCGAGCGTGCCGAACTGCTTGATCCACTTGGCGGCGGTCTTCTCCCCCACCCCCGGAATGCCCGGCAGGTTGTCCGACGGGTCGCCCCGCAGCGCGGCGAAGTCCGGGTACTGGACCGGGGTCAGGCCGTACTTCTCCTCGACCGCGGCCGGATCGAAGCGGACCAGGTCCGACACGCCCTTCTTCGGGTAGAGCACCGTCACCGACTCGTTGACCAGCTGCAGCGCGTCGCGGTCGCCGGTGCAGATGAGGATCTGGTAACCGTTCGCGTCCGCCTGGGTGGTCAGCGTGGCGATGATGTCGTCGGCCTCGTAGTTCTCCTTGGTCAGCACCGGGATGCCCAGCACCCGCAGAACGTCCTGGACGAGCGCGACCTGCCCCTTGAAATCATCCGGGGTCGCCGACCGGGTGGCCTTGTACTCGGCGTAGGTCTCCGAGCGGAAGGTCTTGCGGGACAGGTCGAACGCCACGGCCAGGTGGGTCGGCTCCTCGTCGCGCAGCAGGTTGATCAGCATGGAGGTGAAGCCGAACACCGCGTTGGTGACCTGGCCGGTCGAGGTGCGGAAGCGATCGGCCGGTACGGCGAAGAACGCCCGGTAGGCCATCGAGTGGCCGTCGATCAGCAGCAGCCGCGGCCGCTGGGCTGTGTCTTTCGCAACTGAGGTGTTCTCGCTGGGGCTCACGGGGGCGAGTCTAGGGTGATACCCCGACACTCTTTCGTGAGCGTCCGCGCATGTGGGGGTGTCGCGCCGGAAAGGAAGCACGTTTTGCCCGAGCAGTTGTCCGAGAAGGATCTCGAGGAGTTCGCGGGGATCGACCCTGCCGTCGCAGACCAGCAGCTCAACGACAAGATCGGCCTGAAGCTGACCGAGGTCAGCGCGGAGCGGGTGGTCGGCACGATCCCGGTCGCGGGCAATCTGCAGCCGTACGGGCTGCTGCACGGGGGCGCGAACGCGGCGCTCGCCGAGGCGCTGGGCTCGATCCTGGCCGCCCTCAACGCCGGCGCCGACCGGATGGCGATGGGACTCGAACTGTCCTGCACCCATCACCGCGCGGTGCGGGAGGGGCTGGTCACCGGGATCGCCACGCCGGTGCACGTCGGCCGGGGCACGGTCACCGTCGACATCGAGATCCGCGACGACCGCGGCCGGCGCAGCTGCACGGCCCGCCTCACCTGCGTGGTCCGGGACCGGCCGCCGGGCGAGTAGGGGTCGTGAGCGTTCCGGCCGGTTCTAACCGGCCCAAACCCTCACGACCCCCAGTACCCGGTCAGCCGACGCCGAGGTAGGCCTCCTTGATGCTGGCGTCGGCGAGCAGTTCCTTGCCGCGGCCGGACTTGGTGATCTGCCCGGTCTCCAGCACGTAGGCCCGGTGCGCCCGGGACAGCGCCTGCTGCGCGTTCTGCTCCACCAGCAGCACGGTCGTGCCCTGCTCGTTGATCTCCGTGATGATCCGGAAGATCTGCTGGATGAACTGCGGGGCGAGCCCCATCGACGGTTCGTCCAGCAGCAGCAGTTTCGGCTTCGCCATCAGCGCGCGGCCGATGGCGAGCATCTGCTGCTCCCCGCCGGACAGCGTGCCCCCGGCCTGGGTCTTGCGCTCGTTGAGCCGCGGGAACAGCTCGAACACCCGGTCCAGATCGGCGGTGAGGTTCTTGCGGTCCTTGCGCGCGTAGGCGCCCATGTCCAGGTTCTCCAGGACCGTCATGCCCGGGAAGATCCCCCGGCCTTCCGGCGCCTGCGAGATCCCGCGCACCACCCGCAGATCCGCCCGCAGCCTGGTGATGTCCTCGCCCGCGAACCGGATCCGCCCGGCGGAAACCGGCCGGATCCCGGAAATCGCCCGCATGGTGGTGGACTTGCCGGCCCCGTTCGCCCCGATGAGGGTGACGATCTCACCCTCTTCGACGCTGATGGACAGCTCGGACACCGCCTTGATCCGTCCATAGTGGACGGACACTCCGGACAGTTCAAGCAACGTCATCGTCAGGCACTCCCAGGTAGGCGGCGATCACAGCGGGGTTCTCCCTGATCTCGGCCGGCAGTCCTTCAGCGATCTTCTTCCCGAACTCGAGCACCACGATGCGATCGGTCACGCCCATGACGAGTTTCATGTCGTGTTCGATCAGCAGGACGGTGTAGCCGTCGTCGCGGATCCGCCGGATCAGCCCCATCAGGTCTTCCTTCTCCTGGGGGTTGAACCCGGCGGCGGGTTCGTCGAGGCAGAGCAGCTTCGGCTCGGTGGCCAGCGCCCGCGCGATCTCCAGGCGCCGCTGGTACCCGTAGGGCAGGTTCTTCGCCTTGTCCGCCGCCCGGTCGGCGATGCCGACGAATTCGAGCAGGGCCATCGCCCGCTCGATCGCCTCCTTCTCCTCCCGGTGGTGGCGCGGCGACCGGACGAGCGCGCCGAGCACGCTCGTCTTGTGCCGCGCGTCGGTGCCCACCACGACGTTCTCCAGCGCGGTCATCTCGGCGAAGAGCCGGATGTTCTGGAACGTCCGGGCGATGCCGAGCTGGGTGATGCGGTGCTTGGCGGACTTGCCCAGCGGTTTGTCCTCCAGCAGCACCTCACCCGCACTCGGCCGGTACACCCCGGTCATCGCGTTGAAGCAGGTGGTCTTCCCGGCGCCGTTCGGCCCGATCAGGCCGAGGATCTCGCCGCGGCGGATCTCGAACGAGACCGCGTCGAGCGCGACCAGGCCACCGAACCGGACGGTCAGCTCCCGCAGTTCCAGCAGCGTCTGGCCGACGTCGACCTGGATCTCGCGATCCGGCGCGACGACCTCGGCCACCTCGGCGAAGTGCTGGGCGCGCTCCTCCGCGGTCATCCGCTCGACCTCGGCGACCAGGCCGCCTTCCGCGGGCACCTCCGGCCCGCCGTTCCCGGGATCGGTCGTCATGCTTTGCCTCCCCCGTTCTTCTCCACGACGAGCGCCGCGTCGCTGCTGATCTGTTCACCCTTGCCGATAAGCCGTTGATACGCCTGCCTGCCGAAGGCGAGCAAGCGCTGGCGGGCGCCGAGCAGGCCCTGCGGCCGGAAGATCATCAGAATGATCAGGGCGACGCCGAAGATCAGGTACTTGTACTCGGCGATCACCAGGAACCGCAGCGGCACGTAGGCCACCACGAACGCACCGAGCAGCACGCCGACCTTGTTCCCCGAACCGCCGAGGATGACCGCGGCCAGGAACAGCATCGAGGTGACCACGTCGAACTTCTGGTTGTTCACGAAGCCCAACTGCCCGGCGTAGAGCGAACCGGAGAGCCCGCCGATCGCCGCGCCGATGACGAACGCCCAGATCTTGAACTTGAACGTGGCCACACCCATGATCTCGGCCGCGTCCTCGTCGTCGCGGATCGCGACCCAGGCCCGGCCGACCCGGCTCCGCTCCAGGTTCCCGACCAGGAGCAGGACCACGATGATGACCGTGACGCACAGCCAGTACCACGGTGTGCCGTCGGTGTTGTTGAACAGCGGGCTGCCGTCGGCGTTGGTCCCCGGCGGCTGGCCGACCTCCTGGAAACCCTGGTTGCCGCGCAACGGGTCGACGTTGTCGGCCAGCAGGCGGACGATCTCGCCGAAGCCCAGCGTCACGATGGCGAGGTAGTCGCCGCGCAGCCGCAGGGTCGGCGTGCCCAGGATGATCCCGAAGATCATGGTGATGCCCATGGCGATCGGGATCACCGCGAGGAAGGGCAGCTTGGCCAGCGACGAGTCGGGACTGGTGAACAGCGCCGCGACGTAGGCGCCGATCGCGAAGAACCCGACGTAGCCGAGGTCGAGCAGGCCCGCCTGGCCGACCACCACGTTCAGCCCGATCGCGATCAGCGCGTACCGGGCCACCTCGAACATGGCGATCGGGAAGTCGTAACCCGGTTCGGTCGAGATGATCGGCGGATTGAGCACCGGCAGCAGGTAGATCAGGACGACCGCGGGGATCAGGATCGCCCACTGCTGGGGCCGGTTGAGGTTGTTCCACCATTCCCCGAGGGAACGGCGGGATTTGACCGCGGTCGTCATGCCCTTGCCTTCCCTAGAGATTCACCGAGGATGCCGGTCGGACGGAACATGAGAATGAGCACGAGCAGCACGAAAGCCACCACGTCGCGCCATTCGCCGCCGAACAGCGACTGGCCGTAGTTCTCCACGAGCCCGAGCAGCAGGCCGCCGAGCAGCGCGCCGCGCAGGTTGCCGATGCCGCCGAGCACGGCCGCGGTGAACGCCTTGATGCCCAGGATGAAACCGCCCTGGTACCAGGCGCCCTGCGGGAACTTCATCATGTAGAACAGCGCCGCCGCACCGGCCAGCAGCCCGCCGACGAGGAACGTCAGCATGATGACGCGTTCCTTGTTGACGCCCATCAGCGTCGCGGTGTCCGGATCCTGGGCGACCGCCCGGATTCCGCGGCCCAGCCGGGTGCGGTTGACGAAGTAGTCGGCGATGAACCACAGCAGCACCGAGGCGATCACGATGACGATCGTGATGTTGGTGACGCTCGCGCCGAAGATCTCGAAGACCTCCTGCGGCTTGAGCAAGCGGATCGCCTGTTCGGCGTTGCCGCCGCGCCAGATGAAGATGAGCTGCTGGAGCACGAACGACGCGCCGATCGCGGTGATCAGGAAGACCAGCCTCGGGGCGCCGCGGTTGCGCAGTGGGCGGTAGGCGATCCGTTCCAGGGCGACCGCGGTGCCGCCCGAGATCGCCATCGCGGCTATCAGCGCCAGCGCCAGGAAACCGATGAGTTCGATCAGGGGGAGCTCGGGCGTGGCACCCGGCCGGAAGCCGAGCCCGAAGAATGTGAACCAGGTGGCGTAGGCGCCGTAGACGAATACTTCCGAATGCGCGAAGTTGATGAGTTTCAGAACGCCGTAGACCAGGGTGTATCCGAGTGCCACCAGGGCGTAGATGCTGCCCTGGGACAGGCCTTCGACGGTGTTGTTCCAGAACTGGTCACCGAGGGCGCCGACGTCGAACTTGATCCAGCTGTCGTCTTGTGCGAACAGCGCAGGTAACTCGTGGTGAATGAACACACTCGTTCTCCATGTGGAGCCGGGGCGCCCATCCGGCGGGATCAAGCCGCCGAACGCGCGCCCCGGCTAACCAAGAATCGGACCGAAGTCAGTTGTCCTTGATCTCGGTGTTGCGGACGATTTTCCCGTTTTCGACCTTGTAGGTCCACACCGTGGTCTTGGCCAACTCGCCCTTGTCGTCCCACTTGAAGTGCTTGGTCAGGCCCTGGCCGTCGTAGTTCTTGACGAAGTCGAGCAGACCGGCGCGGTCGACCTTTCCGGCGTCGATGCCCTTGAGCAGGATCGTCGCGAGGTCGTAGCCCTCGGGCGAATAGGTGCCCGGCTCCTTGCCGCCGGAGATCGCCTTGTAGCCCTCGTTGAACTCCTTGAACTGGTCGGCCGGCACGCACGGGCAGGTGAAGTAGGCCTTGGCCGCCGCGTCCCCGGCGCCCTTGACGAACTCGTCGTCCTTCACGCCGTCCGGCGCGACGAACTTGGCCTCGACACCGGCGTTGGCGAGCTGCTGCGCGAACGGCGCGGCCTCGCGGTAGTAGCCGGAGTAGAAGATGGCCTGCGGGTTCTCGCTCTTGATCTTGTTCACCACGGCGGCGAAGTCGATCTGCTTGGACTTGACCTTCTCCTGGCAGGTGGCTTTGTCCCCGAGCGCCTGCTTGATGGCGTTGGCCAGGCCGACGCCGTACTCGGAGTCGTCCTCGACCACGCACACCTTGGTGGCCTTGAGCTCGCCGGTGATGAACTTGGCGGCGGCCGGTCCCTGGGTGTTGTCGTTGCCGAGGCCGCGGAAGAACGTCTTCCAACCGTTGGTGCTCAGCGCCGGGCCGGTCGCCGACGGGGTCACGCTGACCAGGCCCGCGGAGTTGAAGATGTTGCCGGCAGCCTTGGACTCACCCGAGAACGGGAGGCCGACCACGCCGATGATTTCCTTCGTGTTCGCGATCTGGGTCACCGTGCCGGGCGCCTTGTCGGCCGCACCCTCGGTTTCGAATTCCTTCAGCCCGACCTGGCATTCCTTGTTGGCGTTGTTGTGCCGCTCGACGGCGACCCGCACCCCGTTCAGGATGTTCTGGCCGAGCGCGGCGTTGTCGCCGTTGATGGTGCCGGCGTACGCGATCGAAACCGGCGCGCACTTGGCCTTGCCGTCGCCGGCCGGGTCCGCGGCGTTGGCCGCCTGTTCCGGGGCCGCCGCCTGGGACTGGTTGCCCGAGTTGTTGTTCCCGGAACCACCGTCGTCACGCGCTGCACATGCACCGAGGGCGATCGACGCCGCCGCGGCCAGCACGAAAGCTCGCGTGAGTCGTGCTCTTGACACTCGTTCCTCCAAATGCCGACGAGCCGCTTGAAAAGCGGCAGTCCCTGCCAGGGACCTGACTTGGCCGCTGAACGTAGCCGTCCAACGGGGAGTTGCACAGGTTCACTCGTGTTCTTGTTTCCACATCGTGACGGTGGTCACGAGAGTTACCCAAAGATTCCCACCCGATCGTCAGTAGCGACCATCGGGTGATCACGGTGAGTGAACGTGTGCTCGCCGGCAAGGCGAGGAGAGTGCTACTTTTGGCCGATACTTTCCACGACCGCTTCTGCGACGGCCTTCATCGTGGTACGGCGATCCATCGCGGTGCGCTGGATCCAGCGGAACGCCTCGGGCTCGGTGAGGCCCTGCTGGGTCATCAGGAGACCCTTGGCGCGGTCGATGGCCTTGCGGGTTTCCAGCCGGTCGGTGAGCCCGGCGACCTCGGATTCCAGGGCTTGCAGCTCGGCGAACCGGCTGACCGCGAGTTCGATGGCGGGCACCAGGTCCCGCTTCGCGAACGGTTTGACCAGGTAGGCCATCGTCCCCGCGTCCCGCGCGCGCTCGACCAGATCGCGCTGGCTGAAGGCGGTGAGGATGACGACCGGGGCGACCCGGTCGCCGGTGATCTTGGAGGCCGCCTCGATGCCGTCCAGCTTGGGCATCTTGACGTCGAGGATCACCAGATCCGGTTTCAGGTCATTGGCCAGTTTGATGGCCTCTTCCCCGTCGCCGGCCTCGCCGACCACCTGGTAGCCCTCCTCGCGGAGCATCTCCACGAGATCGAGCCGGATCAGCGCTTCGTCTTCGGCGACGAGCACCCGGCGCTGCGGCTCGGTGGCGACTGCGCCGGCCTCGGCAGCCTGTTCGGTCACCGGGGTCCTCCTGCGTGCTCGACGGGATCGGAAAGTGCGGCGTACCGCGAACCAAAAGCCTACCGGGAACGATCCAGCTCCACAGATGGCGTTCACCACGTGACCCCGGCCCGCCGAGCCGGTGTGTCACGGTGGCGCGGGGCGCGCCGGGAGTGGTACAGCAACCCCGGCGTCTGTGACCCACGCCACTCTCAGACGTGTCGAATTCGGCGACGCGGGATCGATGTAGCACCGAACGCGCCCGGCCGACCGGCTGGACCACCCGGATCGAGGGCGTGCACGGACCCGGGAGGTTCTCATGCTCGATCTCAACTACCTGGCGGTCGGCGTCGCCGCGGTGGCCGCGTTCGCGGCGGCTTTCGTCTACTACGCGATTCTCGGCGGTCATTACCAGCGGCTCAGCCCCGCCGCCCGCGAGGCGGCCGCGGCACGGCCGCCGATGTGGCTGATGCCGGTCGAACTCGTCAAGCATCTCGTCATCGCCGCCGTCCTCGCCGGGGTGATCGCCAAGACCGGAATCGCCGGCTGGGCGGGGGCGGCGACGCTCGGATTCGCGCTCTGGATCGGATTTCCGGTCGTGCTCCTCACCGGCTCGGTCATCCACGAGAAGGTCCCGTGGCGGCTGGCCGTCCTGCACGCGGGCGACTGGCTGAGCAAACTGCTGATCATCGCCGTCATCGTCGGCGTGTGGCGCTGAGACGGCGAAGAAAACGAAGGAGTGGCAACGATGAACAAGGAATTCACCGCGACGCTGCGCAAGAGCCCCGAAAAGGGCGGCTGGACCTACCTCATCTGGCCGGAATCGGTCGAATTCTTCGGAACGCGGGGGCTGGTCAAGGTCCGGGGCAGAATCGACGGCCATCCGTTCGAGAGTTCGTTCATGGCGCTGGGCGACGGCACGCACAAACTCCCCGTCAAAGCCAGCGTCCGCAAGGCGATCGGCAAGGAGGCCGGCGACATCGTGACCGTCCGGCTGGAGAAGCGGATCGAGTCCTAGCCGGGCGGAGGACTGCGGGTTTCGGCATCGGCGAGCCGATCACGCAGGGTACTGATCTCGTCTTCCGCGGCGGCGAGCCGGTCTTCCAGGCCGACGATGCGCGCCGCGGCGGCGAGGGTGTGCCCCTGGTCGAACTGTTCCCGGAGCCGGGCGGCGAGTTCGAGCTGGCGGCGGGAGTAGCGCCGGTGCCCGCCCTCGGACCGTTCGGGGCGCACCACCCCGGCGGTGTCGAGGCTGCGCAGGAACGCCACCTGCACGCCCAGCATCTGCGCGGCCTGCCCGGTGGTGAACGCCGGGTAGTCCGCATCGTCGAGCTTGCCCAGATCGGCCAACCCGCACACCCTTCCCCGCACATCGTCGAGACAGTGATCTCCACTCCACGTTATCTGGCACCCTTGCTTGACACAATCTCCAGTCGGCGCTATATAAAAACCGTAACGGTGAATGACCTGGTACGGGCGAACGAGCGGTGATGCCGGGGAGTGATCCGCGATGCCGGAGACCATGCGAGACACGGTGGCGACGCAGACCTTCGCCGAGTTGGTCTGCCAGGATCCGGCCTGGCTGCGCGCGGAGTTCGACGCGATCGTGGCCGCCAACTTCCCCGCCTCCCCGCCGGGCGATGGGCACCCGCCGCGGGTCGCGCCGCGCCCGCACGGGAGTCCCGCGCCCGCCGGAATCCATCCCGGCGTCCGGCCGATCGGCGAGAGCGCGCTTCCCGCGCGGCGACAGTCGGTGCGGCAGCGTTCCCCTCCGCGGCCCGCTCGCCCGAGCATGCGCGAGGTGCGGAAAGGCAGGTGATGCACGCGAACGATCGTCGACAACCACGATGGGCTATTCCTTTCCAGCGGCTCGGCCCCTGCCACGGACGGTTCGTGGCAGGGGCCTCGCCGTCGGAGGACGGGGCACTCGCCGGGCACGCCACCCCTTCCGCCAAACGTGTGGTTGCGGGAACAGAAAACTTGAGCCGGTCGTTGGCAACTATGAAGGCAGCATTGAGGGTCCGCCACACCACGTGGCGGCAGGTGGAAGGAGGCAGTTGTGATGTTGATGCGGACCGACCCGTTCCGGGAGCTGGATCGGCTGACTCAGCAGTTCTTCGGTGCCACCGGCACGACCTCGCGGCCGGCGGTGATGCCGATGGACGCCTACCGCTCCGGTGACGAGTACGTGGTGGCGTTCGATCTGCCCGGTGTCCCGGCCGACTCGATCGATCTGGACGTGGAGCGCAACGTGCTGACCGTCCGGGCCGAACGCAAGGCCGAGTTCGGCGAGGACGTCGAGGTGACCGCGGCCGAGCGACCCCGCGGGGTGTTCTCCCGCCAGCTGTTCCTGGGCGACACCCTGGACGCGGACAGCATCCGGGCCAGCTACGACGCCGGTGTGCTCACGCTGCGGATTCCGGTGGCCGAGCAGGCCAAACCCCGCAAGATCGCGATCACCGGGGGCGGTGAGGCCAAGCAGATCAACGCCTGACCATCCCCGCGAACACGTCGGCCTCGCCCGTCCTGACCCCGGTCATCGGCGGCGAGGCCGATTCAAATCAACTCCACAGGGAACCCACCAGCCAGTGCGGCGCATGAGGAGGAGGTGAGCACGGGAGGTGCGGCCGGAGAGCGAGCCCCTGGGCGGGCTGCTGGAGCGGGCCTCGCGCCTGCTGCTCGATGCCGAGCACATCCTGGCCACCCGCCCACCGGAGTTGCCCGAACTGCACGCGGGTGTGGACGGCGCCATGCGGGTCGCCGACGCGCTGGCCGAGTTCGTGCGCGCCGTGTCGCGCCAGGCCCCCGCGGCCCTGGCGGGGCGCCGGGAAGCACAGGTGCTCGGCGAACTCCTCGCCGATCTGCACGCCGTGCACGGCTGCCTGATCACCGGGCCCCGGCTGCTCGCCCCCGCCCGCGACGACCTGTGCCGACTGCTCACCACCCGCCAGCTCGACGGTTCAGGAGGACCCGTGATGCCCGACGACATCAAGCCCGCGGCGGACGTGGCCGACCAGCAACGCCCCGCGCTGCCCGACGACGACACCGGCCTCGACGAACTCGCGCTGGCCGATCAGCTGCGCCAGTCCGCGGCGCTCGAGGCCGATCCGGCCGATGTCGCCGAGCAGCACCGCGTCATCCCGGTGACCGCCGACGAGGAATGACCCGCGTTCGGAAAGTCGGCGCGATGACTCGGACCCCGCCTCCGGACCCGTACGCCGTGCTCGGCGTGGACCGCGACGCCCCGCAGGCCGAGATCACCGCCGCCTACCGGCGCCTCGTCCGCGCGCTGCACCCCGACGCGCACCGGCCCGATCCCGACCGGCTGGCCGCGGTCCTGGCCGCCTACCGGCTGCTGCGCGACCCCGAACAACGCGCCGCCCACGACCGCACCCAGCCCGGCCGGGATTCCGGCACCCCCATCGTCGTCCACAAGCGACCGCCGCGACCCGGCCCCGACCTTCGCGCGGGTCCCGTCCGCCACCACCCGTACCGGTGACCGCCCGAGCGGAACTTCCTGCCGGATAAGCGAATCCGCGGTGATGCCCCGCGCCGTCAGCCGGAGCGGGGCCTGAGCAGGTCTTCGAAGAGGGTGTCCACCAGGCCGCGGGGGATGCTCGACCCCATCAGGGCGCAATAGACGATCGGGCCGAACAGGGCGTCGATCGCGGCGTCGGGGCCGAGTCTTGGCGAGATCTCACCGGCGTCGATTCCGCGCGCGAGCAGGTCGCGTTCCTGTTGGCGCCTACTCGATTCCCACCAGCCGCAACGTGTTCCACGTGATCGCCGTGGCCGCCACGGCCGCGTTGTCCATCGGTTCGCTGCTGGTGATCAACGACGTCGACGAACCGTTCGCGGGGGCCATCCGGATCGACGCCACGGAAATGGCGAACACCGCCACCGACCTCACCGAGGACTTCACCGCTGTCTACGGGCCCGGCCGGCTGCCGTGCGACGAACGGGGAACCCGAACCTGACCCGGGCAGGACGGGACGAGTGGTTCCGGTTCGGTGACCGCTCGGACCTCGTCGGCGGTGACGCCCGGTGCGAGTTCGGGCACAGCGGCGGTTCCGCACTGCCGCGGGCCGGTGCCGCGCGGAAACGGCCGCTCGCGCCGTCAGGTGGTGGCCAGCAGGAGATCCTCTCCGGTCGACGGGCGGAGGCCGTCGGTCCGCTCGGCGAAGTAGCGCTCGGCGAGCTGGGTTCCCGATACGTGCTGGGCGTCCCGGAAACCGGCTTCGCGGGCCAGTGCCAGCATCTCCTGCGGGGTGTAGAGGCTGATGAACGGCGTTCCGGACGCGCGCGCACCGTCATCGGCCGCCTGGCGTCCGGGACGATCGACGTCGTCGACGAGTTCGATCGGCAGCAGGAACGTCATGGCGAGCGTCGAGCCGGGGGCGAGCCCGGCGATCTGGCGCAGGGTGGCCGCGGTCGCGTCCTTGGTGAGGTACATGGTGACGCCGGTGGAAACGATGACCGCGGGGCGATCGGAATCGAAACCGGCGGCGGACAACCGCTCCCACCAGGACTCGCTCGCCTCGAAGTCGACGGGCACCAGTCGCAGCCAGTCCGGGATGCCGTAACCGAGTTCGATCAGGCGTTGGCGCTTCCAGGCCTGCGGTCCGGGCTGCTCGACCTCGAAGACCCGGAGGTTGGCGGCGATCTCCGGCCTGCGTTGGGCAAAGGTGTCCAGGCCAGCCCCCAAGATGACGTACTGGGTGACGCCGCGGCCGGCCTGCTCGGCGACCAGGTCCTCGATGAACCGAGCCCGGGACACGATGGCGCCCCGGTACCCGCTGGTGGCGTGCGGATCCATGTCCGGGCGGTCGCGCCAGCCCGCGCCGGGAGCCGCCAGCCGCAGGCCGATCTCGTCCTCGAGCACGTGCGGCGGCGGGTCGACCTGGACATGCATCGCCCGCCAGAGGGCGACCCGCACCGCGGTGTCGTCCGGTGTCGCGATTCGCTCGTCTGCCACAATTTCCCCTTCAGTTCTTGCCGGGAGCTTGCAGGCTCCAGAGCCGCCCGTCGGGATCGCGGACAGTCATTTCCCTGGTCCCGTAATGGGTTTCCTCGAACGGCGTGACCACGTCGACGGCGGGATCGGCGCGGAACGCGTCCGCGTCGGCCACCTTGAGCGCGATCCGCATTCCGGGCTCGCGGTCCTCGGGGACCTCGGCGATGAACACGTACGGACCATCACCGTTGCGGAGCTGACCGGAGTTGTGGTCGGTCGCGAACTCCAGCTCGAAGCCCAGCGCTTGGAAGAACTTCGCCGCCTTGCCCCAGTTGTGGGTCTCCAGGAACACGGCCTCGATCCCTCCGGTGGTCATATCAGGTTTCCTTCCCAGGCGGTTGCGGTCGTTGCCCGTGGGCGTCGTCGAGGTAGGCGCGCAGCGCGTCGGCGACCAGCGCCGAGAGCGACAGGCCCTCCTCGATGGCGTGGTGCTTGACCTGTTTGATCAGTCCGATCGGCAGGTACACGTTGAACTGCTTGACTTCCTCATCACCCACGAGCCGATGCTAGCATCCTAGCAACGCGAAGGACAGGGTGCGCTGGCTCAGGACGGTTGACCGTCGCGGCGCCTCCTGGACGGCCCGGACCACGGTGACGTATCCGGTGCACCGGCAGATGTTCCCGCTCAGCGCGCCGCGGATCGCGCGCTCATCCGGTTCGGGATCGCTGTCGAGCAGGTTCCGGGTGGCGAACAGCTGGCCGGGCAGGCAGAAATCGCACTGGAATCCGTCCTCGGCCCAGAACGCCTCCTGAATCGGGTCGAGTCCCGCGCCGCCGGAGAAGCCCTCGATCGTGGTGATCTCCGCACCGTCCGCACTGGCCGCCAGGACCAGGCAGGCCTTGACGATCCCGCCGTTCATGGTCACCGGGCAGTCGCCGTTGTAGCAACCGGCGTGGGTTCCGGTCAGCGTCAGCCTCCGCCGGATCACGTCGACCAGCAACTCCCGGTCCTCGATGCCGACAGTGTGCTCGATTCCGTTGACCCGCAAGGTGATCGTGCGCGCGGGCGGTGCCTGGTCCGGGGTGTTCATCGGTTCGTTCCTTCGATCAGGTCGGTGACGGCACGGCGGGCGACCACTCCGGCCACCGCGCGGCGGTACGCCGCGTCGGCGAGGACGTCGCTCCAGGGGGATGGATGGTGGCCACCGCGGTGACGATCGGCCAGCTGCCTTCGCAGAGTTTCAGCTTGTGGTAACCGTTCCGGCCGGGCCGGTGCGGCACCAGCAGCGAGGCGAGGAACTCGCCGTCCGCGAGATCGGTGGTGAAGGCGCCGCGGAAGAAATCCGCGGCGGCGACGTCGCGGTACCCCGAGGTGCCGTGCACTCGCAGCGTCACGCCGAGCGCGACCAGCACGGCGGGCACATCCGAGGACGGGTTCGCGAAACACGCCGACCCGCCGATCGTGCCGAGATTGCGCACCTGATCGCCACCGGTGACCCCGGCGGCCATCCTCGGCAGCAGCGGCGCCCTGCGCGCCAGCACCGGCGAGGCGAGCAGGTCGCGGTAGGTGGCCATCGCGCCGATTTCGACGTGACCGGCGTGCTCGGTGACGGTGTCCAGGCCGAGCCCGCGCAGATCCACCACGTGCCGCGCGGTGATCTCGGCGCGGTGCATCATCGGCAGCAGCACGGTCCCGCCGCCGAGCACCGCCGCCTCGCCCGCGTACTCGGAAAGCAGCTCGCTGGCCGCGGCCAAGGCGGCCGGGGTGCGCCGGATCGTCACCCAGTCCATCTGCTGGGCATACGCTCCCGGGGACACCCCGGCCGACGAGTCGGTACCCCTCGACGACGGGGCGGCGGGGCCGCGGGCCCGGATGGTGCACGGCATCCGGGCGCTGGAGGAAACAGCGTCCGAAGTGGACACCGCCGTGCTGCTGCGCTTCGGTGTCCTGTACGGCCCGGGCACACCTGGTACGCGCCCGGCGGCGCCGTCGCCGCGGCCCTGGCCGGTGACCCGGCCGCGAAGTTCCTGGGCAGCATCGAGGCCAACGACGCGGTGAGTTCCTTCGTCCACGTCGAGGACGCGGCGCGGGCCGCGGCCGACGCGCTGCACTGGCCGGGCGGACCGGTCAACGTCGTGGACGACGAGCCCGCGCGGGCGCGCGAATGGCTGCCGGAACTGGCAACGGCACTCGGCGTGCCCGCACCCGAACCGGCGGCCGGGCGGCAGGGCTGGGAACGCGGAGCGGTCAACTCCCTGGCCCGTTCCCGCGGCTGGCGTCCCGGCCATCCGACCTGGCGGACCGGGTTCCCGGCCCTGAACGGCTGACGCGCCTGCCGCCTTTCAGTCGTCGGCCAGCAGTTCCCTGACCCGGGGGATGACCTGTTCGCCGTACCGCCGGATCGATTCGAGCCGCTGCTCGTGCGGTAGCGCGCCGGCGCCGTACTTGAGCTGGAACCGGGACAGGCCGAGGGTGCGCACCGACCAGGCGATCTTGCGCGCGACGGTCTCCGGCGAACCGACGAACAGCGCGCCGCGCGGCCCGGCCATGGCGTCGTAGTCGGCGCGGGTCATCGGCGCCCACCCGCGCTCCGCGCCGATCTTGGCGAATGCGGCCTGGTGGTGCGGGAAGTGCTGGGCCGCCGCGAGTTCGTCGGTTTCGGCGACGTGCCCCGGACTGTGCATGGAGATCGGCAACTCCTCGTGGCCCGCCTCCCGCAGGGCGCGCCGGTACAGCTCGGCCAGCGGCGCGAATCGCTCCGGGGACCCGCCGATCACGGCCAGCACCAGCGGCAGGCCGTACGCGGCCGCCCGGACCACCGACTGCGGGGTGCCGCCGACGCCCACCCATGCGGGCAGGCTGCCCGATTCGGTGAGCGGGAAGGCCTGTGCGCCGTCCAGCGGAGGTCGCACGGTGCCGGTCCAGGTGACCGGCTTCTCCTCCCGCAGGTGCGTGAACAGGTCCAGCTTCTCGGTGAACAGCACGTCGTAGTCGGCCAGCGAGTAGCCGAACAGCGGGAACGACTCGGTGAACGAGCCGCGCCCGAGCGTGACCTCGGCGCGGCCCCGGGAAATGGCGTCCAGCGTGGCGAACCGCTCGTACACCCGCACCGGGTCGTCCGAGCTGAGCACCGTCACCGCGGTGCCGAGGCGGATCCGCTCGGTCTGCCCCGCGATCGCGGCCAGCACGACGTCCGGCGAGGACACCGCCATCTCCGCGCGGTGGTGCTCGCCGACGCCGAGGTAGTCCACCCCCACCCGATCCGCCAGCACGCCCTCGGCCACCACCTGGCGAATGGCCTCCGCCTGGCTCACCGGCTGCCCGTTCGCGCCGTTCTCCACATCGCCGAAGGTGTCCAGGCCGAAGGTCGGCTCCCGCCGCGTGCCCAGGAATTCGTAGCTCACGTTCCACTCCTTCATGTAGTTGAACGCTCAAACACCTGGTATGCCGATAGTATTCCCGCACGCGTGGCGCCCGTGGAATGCCCGCTCCTCGTTCAGTTCGGTTTGTTGTCCAGGCAGCACCGGACGAAGTCCTGGATGACGGGGTTGGTGTCGCCGGCGGGCGCCCAGGCGACGCCGACCTGGCTGGGGCTGACGCCGATGACCGGCCGGTAGGTGACGCCGGGGCGGGCATAGAAGCGGGCGGCGGATTCCGGGGCGAGGGCGATGCCGTAGCCGTTGGCGATGGCGCTGAGCCAGGCGTCGGGCTGCTCGGTGACGGCGCCGATGCGCGGGGGACGGCCGTCGCGTTCGTCGGTGGCCAGCCAGTAGTCGCGCCACCGGCCCGTTTCGGGTGGGGTCGCCACGAACGGCTCGTCCCACAGCTCGTGGAAGGCGATCTCGTCCCGGGTGGCGAGCGGGTGCCCGGTGGGGAGCGCGACCCAGCGGGGTTCGGTCAGCAGCACCTCCACGCGCAGGATTTCCTGACCGGGGAAGGGCAGCCGCAGCAGGGCGGCGTCGACGTCCCCGTCGGCGAGTCCGGCGGTCGGGTTCGACCACGAGGCCTGGCGCATGTCGACCCGCCAGCCCGGCCGGAGGCGGGTGAATTCCGTGATGATCTGCTGGGTGGCCTCGTTGGCGGCACTGGCGAGGAACCCGACCCGCAGCACGCGGGCCGCCCGGCTGGCCGCGCCCTTGGTCTCCCGCAGCAGGCGGTCCCAGTCGGCCAGCAGGGTCGGCGCCCGCTCGGCCAGGGTCTGGCCCGGTTCGGTGAGCGCCATACCGGCGCGGGACCGCGTGAACAGCCGCACCCCGAGTTTGGTCTCCAGCTGCTTGATCTGCTTGGTCAGCGCGGGTTGGGACACGAACAGCCGTTCCGCGGCGCGGGTGAGGTTCCCTTCCTCGGCCACGGCGGCGAAGTACCGCAGCAGCCGGGTGTCGATATCCATGCCGCCAGGTTATAGCCGCAGGTATTGGACGCGAAGACGGACCGAGGCCAGGCTGGAAGCAGCGGCTCGCCCGGCACCGCAACCGCTCGAGCTCGTCGGCACCTACCGCATGTTCGGCTGAACGAAAGCACACCCCCATGTTCATCGCTTATGTAGTCGTCACGACCATCACGATCGCGCTCAACGCCGGGATCGCCGTCGCGGATCTCGCCCGGGCCAAGTTCGTCCTCGCCAATTCGGCCGAGGTGGGCCTCCCGCGGTCCTGGATCCCGCCGCTCGCCGCGCTCAAGGCCGCCGGGGCCATCGGGCTCCTCCTCGGGCTGGTGGGCGTTCGGCCCCTCGGCATCGCCGCCGCGATCGGGCTCGTCCTGTTCTTCGCCGGCGCCCTCATCGCCCACCTGCGCGCTCGCGTCTTCTACAACATCGCCTTCCCCGGGGTCTACTTCGGCCTGGCCGTCGCCTCGCTCGCCCTCGCCCTGGCGCGATGACCACCATCCACCCCGTTCCCGAGTAGGCCCGATGTTCACCGCTTACCTCGTCGTCACCATCGTCACCGCCGCGGGCAACGCCGTGGCGGCGGCGATGGACCTCGCCCGCGTCGGCTGGGTCGTGGACAACATGACCAAGTACGGCATCCCGCACTCCTGGCTGCTCTCGCTCGGCCTGCTGAAGGCGGCCGGAGCCGCCGGGCTGCTCCTCGGCTTCGCCGTGCCGCCGCTCGGCCTCGCCGCCGCGGCCGGGCTGGTCGCCTACTTCGCCGGCGCGATCTTCACCGTCGTCCGCGCTCGCTGCTACGCGCACCTCCCGTTCCCCGCCGTGCCCTTCGTGCTGGCCGCGGGGTCACTGCTGCTGCACATCGCGGCGGTCTGAGCACATCTCCCTCGCCCAGGCAACTTGATTGGTTCCAGAAACTGGGCCACACTTCGGCGCGTGCCCACGACCGCGGACTTCGAGCGCATGCTGCGCGGGGTCGCGCTGCGCGTGACGCGGCCCCGGGTGGCGGTGCTGTCCGCGGTGCACGATCACCCGCACGCCGACACCGACTCGATCCTCGGTGTCGTGCGCGCGGATCTCGGCGGGGTGTCCCACCAGGCCGTCTACGACGTGCTGCGCGCGCTGACCGCGGCGGGTCTGCTGCGGCGCATCGAGCCGCCGGGCTCGGTGGCGCGCTACGAGGCGCGGGTCGGGGACAACCACCACCACGTCGTGTGCCGGTCGTGCGGCGCAATCGCCGATGTCGACTGCGCCGTGGGCACCGCGCCTTGCTTGACCGCGTCCGACGACCACGGTTTCGTGATCGACGAGGCCGAGGTCATCTACTGGGGCCTGTGCCCCGGCTGCTCCATTGCAATCAGTTCCTGAGCGAACGCTCTTATCCCGGAAGGATTCCCGTGTCTGACACCCCTGACGCCGTCGTCGGCGAGATGAACAAGGAGAGCGCAGGCGGGTGCCCGGTCTCAGTCGGACGCTTCAACCACCCGACCGAGGGTGGGAGCAACCAAGACTGGTGGCCGAACCAGCTCAACCTGAAGATCCTCCGGAAGCACCCGGCCGTGGCCAACCCCATGGGCGAGGACTTCGACTACGCCAAGGAGTTCCTGACCCTGGACCTCGACGCCCTGGCGCGGGACGTCGACGAGGTGCTGACCACCTCGCAGGACTGGTGGCCCGCCGACTTCGGCCACTACGGCGGGCTGTTCATCCGGATGGCGTGGCACAGCGCGGGCACGTACCGCATCAACGACGGCCGCGGGGGCGCGGGCGCCGGGATGCAGCGCTTCGCGCCGTTGAACAGCTGGCCGGACAACGTGAGCCTGGACAAGGCGCGCCGGCTGCTCTGGCCGGTGAAGAAGAAGTACGGCCGCAAGATCTCGTGGGCCGACCTGATGATCTTCGCGGGCAACCGCGCCCTGGAAACCATGGGCCTCAAGACCTTCGGCTTCGCCGGCGGCCGGGCGGACGTCTGGGAGCCCGACGAGGACGTCTACTGGGGTCCCGAGCGCACCTGGCTCGGCGACGAGCGCTACTCCGGTGACCGGGACCTGGAGGACCCGCTGGCCGCCGTCCAGATGGGCCTCATCTACGTCAACCCCGAAGGCCCCAACGGCAACCCGGATCCGCTCGCCGCGGCCCGCGACATCCGCGAGACGTTCCGGCGCATGGCGATGAACGACGAGGAGACCGTCGCGCTGATCGCGGGCGGCCACACCTTCGGCAAGGCCCACGGCGCGGCCGACGCCGACAAGCACGTCGGCCCCGAGCCCGAGGCCGCCCCGCTGGAGGAGCAGGGCCTGGGCTGGAAGAACTCGTTCGGCACCGGCAAGGGCCGGGACGCGATCACCAGCGGCCTCGAGGTCACCTGGACGCCCACCCCGACGAAGTGGGACAACAGCTTCTTCGAGACCCTGTTCGGCTACGAGTGGGAGCTGACCAAGAGCCCCGCCGGGGCCCACCAGTGGCAGCCGAAGGACGGCGCCGGGGCCAACACGGTGCCCGACCCGGAGACCGGCGAGCTGACGCGTCCCCCGACGATGCTGACCACGGACCTCTCGCTCCGGTTCGACCCGATCTACGAGCCGATTTCGCGGCGCTTCCTGGAGAACCCGGACCAGCTCGCGGACGCGTTCGCCCGGGCCTGGTTCAAGCTGACCCACCGCGACATGGGCCCGATCCAGCGCTACCTCGGGCCGCTGGTCCCGCAGGAGACGCTGATCTGGCAGGACCCGATCCCCGCCGTGGACCACGAGCTCGTCGGGCCCGCGGACGTCGCCGCCCTCAAGAGCCAGATCCTCGACTCGGGGCTGTCGGTTTCCCAGCTCGTGTCCACCGCGTGGGCGTCGGCCTCGACGTTCCGCGGCAGCGACAAGCGCGGCGGCGCGAACGGCGCGCGGATCCGCCTCGAGCCGCAGCGGGGCTGGGAGGTCAACGACCCCGACACGCTGGCGACCGTGCTGCGCACCCTGGAGGGGATCCAGGAGTCCTTCAACAACGCCCAGACCGGCGGGAAGAAGGTCTCGATCGCCGACCTCATCGTGCTCGGCGGATGTGCCGCCGTCGAGCAGGCCGCGAAGAACGCCGGCATCGACGTCCAGGTGCCCTTCACCCCGGGGCGCGGGGACGCGTCGCAGGAGCAGACCGACGTCGAGTCCTTCGCCCCGCTGGAGCCGGTCGCCGACGGGTTCCGCAACTACCGCGGCAAGGGCCACCGGCTGCCGTCCGAGTACCTGCTGGTCGACCGCGCGAACCTGCTGAACCTCAGCGCGCCCGAGATGACCGTCCTGGTGGGCGGCCTGCGTGTCCTGGGCGCGAACTACCGGCAGACCCCGCTGGGCGTGTTCACCTCGTCGCCCGGATCGCTGACCAACGACTTCTTCGTGAACCTGCTCGACATGGGCACGGAGTGGAAGGCCACGTCGGAAAACGGCGCGACCGCGGAGACCTTCGAGGGCCGCGACCGCGCCACCGGCGAGGTCAAGTGGACCGGCAGCCGCGTCGACCTCCTCTTCGGCTCGAACTCCGAGCTGCGGGCCATCGCCGAGGTTTACGCGAGCGACGACTCGCGGGAGAAGTTCGTGCGCGACTTCGTGTCCGCCTGGAACAAGGTCATGAACCTCGACCGGTACGACCTCGTCTGACCCCGGCGTCCAGGTCGGCCGCTCGCCGGCCGACCTGGACATCCCGGGTGCGCGCGGAGTCTCCCGGAAAAAGATCGGCGAGCGTGTCGATCCGCGACATTCCCCGTTCGACCCAGGGGTGAGAGGGTCGACGCGGGCCCCGGACACCATAGGGAGACAACCATGAAGTACATGCTGATCATGCGGGCCACCGACGAGTCGTACGAGGCGTTCCAGAACGTCGACTTCAACGAGATCCTCGAGTCGATGGGGCGGTTCAACGACGAGATGATCCAGGCGGGCGTCCTGGTCGCCGCCGAGGGGCTGGACGACGCCGCCGAGGGTGTGGTCGTCGACTACTCGTCCCAGCCGCCGGTGGTCACCGACGGACCGTACGGCGAGACCAAGGAGCTGTTCGGCGGCTACTGGATCCTGGACGTCTCCTCCAAGGAAGAGGCCGTGGCGTGGGCGAAGCGGGCGCCGATGGCCGGTCCGGGCACCAAGTGCGAGATCCGCCGGGTCGCCAGCATCGACGAGTTCCCGCAGGACAACGAGTGGATCCAGAAGGAGCGGGCGTGGCGCGAAGCGACCGGCCAGCTCTGAAGCCCGGACGCGATGGCAGACGCGGGCGGTCGTGACGCGGTCGCGGCGGTCTGGCGGATCGAGTCCGCGCGGATCGTCGGCGCGCTGGCCCGGTACACCGGCGACTTCACGCTCGCCGAGGACCTCGCCCAGGAGGCGCTGGCCGAAGCGCTGGTGAGCTGGCCGCGTGACGGCGTGCCCCGCAACCCCGCGGGGTGGTTGCTCACCGTCGGCCGTCGCCGTGCGATCGACGCGTTCCGCCGGCGCTCCGCCCTCGACGAAAGGTATGCCGCCCTCGCCCACCACCTGGGCGAGGGCGGCGTCGCCGCGGGGAGCGCGCCCGCCGATCCGGCCCGGGACGGCGGGGACGTGCTGTGGGATCCGGACCAGATCGACGACGACGTGCTCGCGCTGATGTTCATCTCCTGCCACCCCGTGCTGTCGCGGGAGGCGAGGGTGGCGCTCACCCTGCGGGTCGTCGGCGGGCTCACCAGCGACGAGATCGCCAAGGCGTTCCTCGTCCCGACCGCCACCGTGCAGGCCCGGATCACCCGGGCGAAGAAAACCCTTGCCGCGGCCCGGGTGCCGTTCGCGGTGCCGCCCGCAGCGGAGCGGAGCGAACGCCTCGGCTCGGTGCTCAACGTGGTCTACCTGATCTTCACCGAAGGGTCCTCGGCCAGCTCCGGGGACGCTCTGATCCGGCTCGACCTCGCGCGCGAGGCGGTGCGCCTGGCGCGGGTGCTGACCCGGCTGGTGCCGGACGAGCCCGAGGTCTACGGCCTGCTGGCGCTGCTCGAGCTGACCGCGGCGCGCTTTCCCGCCCGCACCGGGCCGGACGGCGAGCCGGTGCTGCTGGAGCACCAGGACCGCCGCCGCTGGGACCGCGCCGCGATCCGCCGGGGACGGGCCGCCCTGGCGCACGCGGAACGGGTCGGCCGGGGCTTGGGCGCCTACGGCTTGCAGGCGGCGATCGCCGAATGCCACGCCATCGCCCCGTCGGTCGACGCGACGAACTGGGAGCGCGTCGTGCTCCTCTACGAGGCGCTGGGCCGGCTCGCGCCGTCGCCGGTCGTCGACCTCAACCGGGCGGTGGCGGTCTCCATGGCCCAGGGGCCCGCGGCCGCGCTGCCGATCGTGGACGAACTGGTGGCAGCCGAGGCGCTGGCGAACTCGCACCTGCTGCCCAGCGTTCGCGGGGAACTGCTCACCCGCCTGGGCCGCACCGGCGAGGCGCGCACCGAACTGGAGCACGCCGTGCGGCTGTGCGGCAACCAGCGCGAGCGGGAACTGCTGCGGCGCAAGCTCACCGACCTCGGCGTTTCATCCTGATTTCACCGGCTACCGCTACGGTCCCCGCCGGTGCGCGACTGGATACCGCTGTTCCAAAGCCTGGTCTGGCCGGTGCTCGTCGCGGTGCTGGCGTTCCGGTTCCGCGGGTCGCTCCGCGGGCTCGCCGACATCGTCGCCAGTCGCGTGGCGCAGGGCGCTTCCTTCGAGGCCGGCGCCTCGGACCGGGGAAGCTACCGGTACCACAGCATCCACGTCTTCCTCGTGGGAGACGACGATCGCGAACTGGACCGCGAGGTCACCGACCGGGCAACGAACTTCGGGCTGCGGACCTCGGCCTGGGGGATGTTCAACCTCTCGGCCGACGTCCACGTGGCAGGCCGGTCGCGACCCTTGCGGCTGGAGCGGTACATCAACTTCTGACGTGCTGATCGTGGCTCAGTCTTTCCCGGGTGGCCGCAGCCGGTCGGCGATCCCGGCGACGAGTTCGTAGGACCGGCGCCGGTCGGCGTGGTGGTAGACCGGGGTGGTCACCATCAGCTCACCGGCGCCGGTGTCGTCGAGCACGGTTTGCAGGTTCTTGGCCACGGTCTCCGGGGAGCCGGTGAGGACGCTGCCGGAACGTGCGGCGATTTCGGCGCGGTCGTCGTCGGTATACGGATAGGCCGCGGCGTCCTCCGGGCTCGGCAGGCGAATCCGGTTGCCCCGCACCCGGCTGAGGACCTTCAGCCGGGTGGAACCGGCCAGCCACTCGGCGCGCTCGTCGGTGTCCGCGGCGATGACGGACACGCTGACCAGCAGCACCGGCGCCGCGGCGTGGACCGAGGGCCGGAATGCCGCGTGGTAGGCGCGCACGGCCTCCACCGCATTGGCCGGGCGGAGATGGTGCGCGAAGGCGTAGGGAAGGCCGCGTTCCCCGGCCAGCTGGGCGCTGGCGGGCGAGGAGCCGAGCAGCCAGATCGGCGGCGCGTTGCCGATGGCGGGGATCGCCGTCACCCGCGCGTCCTCGGCCGGCGCGAAGTAGCCCAGCAGCTCGCCGAGTTGCCCGGCGAAGGGCTTCGCGGTGCGCTCGGGTTCGCCGCGGACGGCGTCGACGGCCGCGGGAGGCCCGCCCGGAGCGCGGCCGAGTCCGAGGTCGATCCGTCCCGGGTGGAATGCTTCCAGCGTGCCGAACTGCTCGGCGATCACGATCGGCGCGTGGTTGGGCAGCAGCACCCCGCCGGCGCCGACGCGCAGCCGCCGGGTCGCGTTCGCCAGGTGGCCGATCAGCACCGCGGGGGCGGAACTGGCCACCCCGCGCATGCTGTGGTGCTCGGGCACCCAATACCGGTGGAAGCCCAGCCCCTCGGCCAGCCTCGCGAGGTCGACCGTCCGGTGGAGCGCCTGTCGTGCGGTGGCGCCTTCCACGATCGGCGAGGTGTCCAAAACCGACAGACGCACCCCCGCCCGCCGAGCCCCGGCCGTACCCGTCATCCCTGATCCCCCTTCGTCCGCGGCGATTATCCCGCGCTCCGCGACGTCGCTCACCTTCAGCCGCGCGGGCCGTATTGCGAACCCGCGCCGGTGCTACGGTCGATTCGCCGAACAGGGCGTGGATGACGGGGGGCGTTCATGAAGGTCGTGCTACCCGGGGGCACCGGGCACATCGGCGGATTCCTGAGCCGGGCGCTGGCCGAGGCCGGTCATGACGTGGTGGTGCTGAGCCGCCGAGACGACCTCGGGCTGGGGGCGGGGGTCCGTCGCGTCCGCTGGGACGGCCGCACCGCGGGGGCGTGGGTCGCCGAACTCGACGGCTGCGACGCGGTGATCAACCTGGCGGGCCGCAGCGTGAGTTGCCGCTACACCTCGGCAAACCTGCGGGAGATGATGAACTCGCGGGTGGAGTCCACCCGCGCCGTGGGGGCGGCGATCGAGCGTGCCGCGAGCCCGCCGAAGGTGTGGCTGCAGATGAGCACCGCCACGATCTACGCGCACCGCTTCGACGCACCCAACGACGAGGCGACCGGCGTCCTCGGCGGCGCGGAAACCGAGGTTCCCGCTTACTGGGCCTTCAGCGTCGACATCGCCAAAGCGTGGGAACAGGCCCAGCAGCAGGCCGCCACGCCGCACACGCGCAAGGTCGCGCTCAGGACAGCCATGGTGATGAGCCCCGATCGCGGCGGGATCTTCGACGTCCTGCTCCAGATGGTTCGGCTCGGCCTCGGCGGCCCGGTCGCCGGCGGCGCCCAGTACGTCTCCTGGATCCACGACCAGGACATGGTCCGGGCGGTCGAATTCCTGCTGGAGCGGGACGATCTGCACGGACCGATCAACCTCGCCGCACCCGATCCCCTGCCGCACCGCGAATTCATGCGCACACTCCGCGCCGCGCGGGGCGTCCCGATTGGACTGCCGGCGACCAAGTGGATGGCCGAACTCGGCGCTTTCGTCCTGCGCTCCGACACCGAACTGCTGCTGAAAAGCCGAAGGGTCACGCCCGGCCGGCTCCTCGGCGCGGGTTTCTCCTTCGACTTCCCGCACTGGCCGGACGCGGCCCAAGATCTGGTGCGGCGAACCGGGAAGCACCGCTCAACGCGGTGATCAGCCCACGGTGTAAAGGAATTGGTCGTCTTCGAGGTCGTTGTCGGTGCCGTCGTCGCGCACCGGCGCGTCGTGGGCGGGGTCGTACTTCCCGTCGCCGTCGTCGACGGTCAGCACGGCACGCAAGGAGTGGGTGCCCTTCCGCAGCGCGGGTTCGAGCGTGACCGCGGCACCGCGGTGCGCGCCCGGCCGCACCGGCGCGGAGCCGAGCACGGTCCCCGCTTGGTCGTAGACGGCGACGTGGCCGGTCACCGGCAACTCGGTTTCCTCGATCAGCACGCGGGCGCCGTCGCCGAACTGGTCGTCGGCATCCAGCTCGCTGTGCGGGAAGGACACGGGCTGCGGCGAACTCATCGGCTGACCGGCCGACGGCGGGAGGCCGGGTGCGGTCCGCGGGGCGGCGGCCGGTAGCGGCGCGGGTGCGGCGGGCGCGGGGTCCGCGCCGCCCGAGCACGCCCCGAGCAGCACGCCGAGGACGCCGGTGGTCACGAGCAGGAACGAGGCACGGTGTGAGGTCGTCATGCCCGCTAGCTTCGCCGGACCGGATGGCAGCACGATGAGCCGAAGATGAGTAGATCGTCATGAAATACTCGCGCTCATGGCCCCGCGAGATGCTGTGGTGGTGGCCGGAGCCGCCGAGTCGCCGTACACCCGGCACCCGGCCGCGTCGCGGACGACTCCGGCGGTGCTCGTCGACGCGGTGCGGCGCGCGGTAGCCGATGCCGGGCTCGAACTCGGTGCTGTCGACGGGTTCGCGGTCAGCAGCTTCACGCTGCGCCCGGATCACGCGGTGGATCTCGCCTGGCGGATGGGGTTGCGGCTGCGGTGGATCATGGAGGACACCAACGGCGGCGCCAGCGCGCTCAACATGCTCCAGCACGCCGTGCGCGCGGTGCGGGCCGGTGACGCCGAGGTCGTCGTGGTGGCCGCGGGAGACCGGATGACCGGCGACGCCTTCGCCGCGCTGGTGGCCGAATACAACACCGCCACCCGCGACCACCTCACCCCGCTGCCGATGCCCGGCCCCAATCCCCTGTTCGCCATGCTCACCCAACGGCACATGGCCCGGCACGGCCTGGGCCGCGCGGACTACGCGCACATCCCGATCGCGCAACGCGCGTGGGCCGCGCTCAATCCCGGGGCGGTGTACCGAACGCCGCTGTCCCTCGAGGAGTACCTCGCCGCACCCGCGGTCGCGCCCCCGCTGCACCGCTTCGACTGCGTGCCACCGGTCACCGGCGCCGACGCGATCGTCGTCACCACCCGGGACCGGCTCCGCGACGGCGCCGCGGCCGAGGTGCTCGGCGTCGGCGGCGTGATCAACCACGACGACCAGACCGGGGACGGCCTGAGCACGGGACTCGCCCAGATCGCACCCGAGCTGTGGTCGGTCGCCGGGATCGGCCCGGCGGAGGTGGACGTGTGGTCGGTGTACGACGACTACCCGGTCATGGTGCTGATCCAGCTCGCCGATCTCGGGTTCGTTCCGGACGGCGACCCGCGGCGGCTGCTGGCGGAGCGGATCGGCGCCGGGCGGTTGCCGCTCAACACCTCCGGCGGGCAGCTGTCGGCGGGGCAGGCCGGGGCGGCGGCCGGGCTGCACGGACTGGTCGAAGCCGTCACCCAGCTTCGCGGCCGCGCCGATCGCCGCCAGGTCGAGCGCGCCCGGTTCGCCGCGGTCACCGGGTACGGAATGGTGCTCTACCGCTACGGCGCCTGCGCCAATCTCGCGATCCTGGAGCGAGTGCCATGACCGGAATCCACCTGTCCCGCTGCCGGTCCTGCGGTGCGGTGCACTTCCCCCGCCGCGACGCCTGCCCCCGGTGTCACCGCGACGACCTCACCGCCGCCCCGGCGCGACACGGTGTGATCGAAGAACTCACGACTACCGGTGAGCGGACGCTGGCCTCGGTCCGCACCGAACTGGGCCCGATCGTGGTGGCCTCGTTCCCCGCGGGCGCTCAGGTCGAGCCGGGTGACGAGGTGCGCCTGACCTCCACACCGGACACCAGCTCACCCGAGCCGGTCGCCTACGTCCCGGATCCGGCCGCGGGGCAGGCGGTCCTCCCACTGCCTTTCGCGCGGCAGACGCTGCCCGCCCTGCTGGAGCGCCAGGCCGAGCGGTACGGCGACAAGCCGCTGGTGCGCGTCGGTGACGTGGTGCTCAGCTACCGCGAGGTGCGCGACGCGGCGGCCCGCACCGCCGGGATGCTCACCGCCGCCGGGCTCCGGCGCGGCGACCGGGTCGCCACCCTGTCCGGGAACCGGCTCGAGCTGCTCGATCTCATGCTCGGCTGCGCCTGGCTCGGCGTCATCGTGGTGCCGCTCAACGTGGCGGTGCGCGGGGACGGGCTGCGCCACGGCCTGGCCAACTCCGGCGCCCGGGTGCTGGTGCTCGAACCGGAACTGCTCGACGTGCTCGACCACGTCGACGCACCCGGCACCCTGGAGCAGGTGTGGCTCTTCCCCGGTAGCGAGGGGGCGCGGCAGCCGCGGCGGCCGTACCCGGTGCGCCCGATCCCCGCGGCCGGCGACCCCGTCCCGGCGGCGGACGTGCGGCCCGGGGACACCGCGGTCATCCTCTACACCTCCGGCACGACCGGACTGCCCAAGGGAGTCTGCTGCCCGCACGCCCAGCTCTACTGGTACGGCGTCATCGTCGGGGATCACCTGACGATCGGCGAGGACGACGTGCTGTTCACCGTGCTGCCGCTGTTCCACATGAACGCGCTCACCGCGTTCGTCCAAGCGCTGATCAACGGCGCGACCTTCGTGCTCGGCGCGCGGTTCTCCGCATCCCGCTTCTGGACCGAAGCCACCGCCACCGGGGCGACGGTGACCTACCTGCTCGGCGCGATGATCAACATCCTGTACCGGCGCGAGCCGGGCGAGCACGACCGCGCGCACCGGATCAGGATCGCGCTCTCCCCCGCCACCCCCGCGAACCTGCACATCCCTTTCCGCGAGCGTTTCGGAATCACCTTGCTCGAGGGCTACGGCTCGACCGAAACCAATATGACCATCAGCGCCCCCGCGGGGCGCCAGCGGCCGGGGTACCTGGGCAAGGTGCTGCCCGGCTTCGACGCGCGGGTCGTGGACGAGCAGGACCAGCCGGTCCCCGACGGGACCCCGGGGGAGCTGATCCTGCGCCACACCGAACCGTTCTCGTTCGCCACCGGTTACTTCGCCATGCCCGAGAAGACCGTCGAAGCCTGGCGCAACCTGTGGTTCCACACCGGCGACCGCGTGGTGCGCGACGCGGACGGCTGGTACCGCTTCCTCGACCGCATCAAGGACGCCATCCGCCGCCGCGGCGAGAACATCTCCTCGTTCGAGGTCGAGCAGGCCATCGCCCAGCACCCGGCCGTCGCACAGGTCGCCGTTTACGCGGTCCCGTCCGAGATGGCCGAGGACGAGGTGATGGCGTGCATCGTGCCGCGACCCGGCTCGGCCCTCCCGCCGGAGGACCTGATCGCGTTCCTGCGACCTCGGCTCGCCCGCTTCGCGCTCCCCCGCTACATCCGTTTCGCCGAAACCTTGCCGATGACCGAAAACGGCAAGATCCGCAAGGTCGTCCTCCGCGAAACCGGAATCACCCCCGGCACCTGGGACGCGACGGCCTCCCCGCCGCGGTAGTCGTCAGCTCGAGGGATCAGGCGACCTTGGGGGCGGCGCGCATGCCGACGTAGCAGCATCCGGCCCCGTCCGGGAGGGTGGTGAAGATGACGGGCATCCAGTCCTCGCTGAATCCGGGAGCGGACGCGGCGAAGACGGTGCCGGAGACCGGGACCAGCTCGGCCTCGAGCGGCGGCAGGTCCTTGAAGGTGTCGACGAACTCGTAGCGCAGGTGCCCGGGGGTGACCGTGATGACCACGCCCTCGCGCCGGTAGGTGCCCAGCAGCGGGGTCATGTCGACGACCGGCGGCCGGGCGGCCGGGCCGAAGGGTTCCGGCATCCGCACCCCGGCCAGTTCGCCGAGCAGTTCGCGGAACAGGGCGGCGTAGAGCGGGTGCGCGCCACCCCCGTTGGTGACCAGCGCGACGGCGACTCCGGCCGAGGGGACGACGCGCAGGTAGGCGTACTGCCCGATGGCCGAGCCGTCGTGGCCGTACCCGGCCACGCCGTGCCAGTCGTACAGCGTCCAGCCCAGACCCCACCCGTCGGCGCTGACCGTCCACTTGTCCGGCACGTCCATCTGCCGCCGCTGCATCGCGGCCACGCTCTCCGCGCTCAGCACCCTGGTGCCGTCGGCGGCCGTGCCCCCGTTGAGGTGCAGCCGGGCGAGCTTGACCACGTCACCGGCGCTGGCGACGACGAAACCGTTGGGCCCGCTGGCGCGCGGCATCGGGTTCCAGGCCGGCGCCGGGTCCGGCATCCGCCCGGGTTCGCCGAGGTGGCTCATCGCGGCGTTGAACCGCAGCGCGTCCTCCGGCAGCGTCACGGTGTGCTTGGCGCCGAGCGGCTCGAGCAGCCGCTCCCGCAGCGCGACGTCCCAGATCTGGCCGGTGAGCACCTCGATGAGGCGGCCGAGGATCATGTACCCGGTCGGGCTGTAGGAGACCATCAGGCCGGGCGGGCAGTCCTGGCCCACCCGCTCCACCGCCTCCAGATAGCGGGCCAGGCAGTCGTCGCCGCGCCCCGAGTCGTAGTAGAAGTCGCCGCTGATGCCGCTGGTGTGGCTGAGCAGCTGGCGGGCCGTGACCGTCTTGGTCACCTCGGGGTCGGCGACCGCGAAGTCCGGCAGCACGTCCTTGATCGGCGCGTCGAGGTCGAGCAGGCCTTCGTCGACGAGCTGCATCACCTGTGTCGAGGTGTAGATCTTGGCGACGGATCCGAGCTGGAACACCGAATCCGTCGTCACCGGCACGCCCGTGCCGCGGTGCAGCACGCCACTGGCCAGCTCGTGCACCGCGCCGTCGACGAGCACGGCGAGCCCCGCGCCCGGAACGTGGTTGGCCTCGCGCAGCTCGTCGAGCCGAGGCTGCCAATGATCCATGTCGAAGGTCATGCGAATCTCCTCTACTGAACAGTGTGCAGTTAGCTGCACGGTGTTCAAGTTAGCAGAACACCGTGCAGCTGTCCTGTACGCTGTGCATGACTTCCGAGGAGGACGCTATGCAGGCAGAGGGCTCCTCTGTGTGGACCCGGCCGCGACGGCGCAGGCGCGACCAGCCGTCCCTGACCCGCGAGCAGATCGTCGCCGGGGCTCTCCGGCTACTCGACGCCGAAGGCGTCGACGGCCTCAGCATGCGCAAGCTCGGCACCGAGCTCGGCGCCGTCGCCACCGCCGTCTACTGGCACGTGACCAACAAGGACGAGCTGATCGAGCTGGTGATCGACGAGGTCTACGGCGAGATCGAGGTGCCGGAGATCGACGACCCCGCGGCCTGGCGCGACGCCGTGGCCGGGATCGCCCACAGCCTGCGGTCGACGTTCCTGCGGCACCCGTGGTTCGCCTCGGTGATCGACGCGGTCGGGCTCAGTTACCTCGGACCGAAGATGATGCGCGTGTCCGACCAGGTGCTCGCCTTGTTCGTGGCGGGCGGGTTCTCGCTGGCGGAGGCGGACCTGGCCTGGACCACCGTCTCCGTCTACGTCATGGGCATCGCGTCGACGGAGGCGGCGACGGTGAACCGGCTCTCCCGCACCGGCGAGGACGAGGAGGAGCACCTGCGGAGCATCCTTCCCATCGCCGAGGAGGCGTCCCAGGAGTACCCGCGGCTGCGGCAGCTGTACGCCGAGGCCAGGGCCCGCGGATCCGCCGCTGGGGTGCGGGAGGACAAGTTCGCCTACGGGCTCGAGCGAATCCTCGACGGCCTGCAGGCGCGCCTCGCGTAACGGCGGTGGCCGGTGCGGTACCGCACCGGCCCCACCTGTTCCGCGGGTTCTGGCTTCCGGCGGCACTACGCCACGAAGGCACCCGAAGCCGATTCCGGATTGGCCGTTTCGAGGAGCAGCTTCGCGGCCACCGTCGCCCCGTCGGTGCGGATCGTGCCGGCCACGGCCCTGGCGCGCGCCCGGGTCTCGGGGCTCAGGGCCGTGGTGAGCGCGGCGGACAGGGAGTCGAAGGTCGGCGTCGAGCCCTGATGTGCCACGCCGATGCCCAGCTCGGCCACGCGGGCGGCCCAGCACGGCTGGTCCGCGATCTGGGGCACCACCACCTGGGGCGCGCCCGCTCGCGCGGCGGTCGTCGTGGTGCCCGCGCCGCCGTGGTGCACGACGGCGGCCACCCGGCGGAACAGGGCCTGCTGGTTGACCTCGCCGACGACGAAGCAGTCGTCGGCGTCGTCGATCGGGACCAGTTCGGCCCAGCCGCGGCCGAGGACGACCCGGCGGCCCCGCGCGCGGACCGCCTCGATGGCCACCCGGGCGATGGCCTTCGGGGCGTGCGCGGCCATGCTGCCGAAGCCCACGTACACCGGTGGTTCACCGGCGTCCAGGAACGCCTCCAGCTCGTCCGGGAGCGGGCGGTCGTCGGGCAGGATCCACGCCCCGGTCCGCACGACGTCGAGATCCGTGATGTCCTCCGGCGGGCACAGCGTCGCGTCCGCCGCCAGCCACGGCCGGCCGGTGAAGACGTAGTCGCGGACGTTGTCCACCGGCGGCAGGCCGATCGCCGCCCGATGGCGGTTGACCGCCTTGCCGTACAAGGCGTTCACCGCCTGGGCGTCCCGCTCCCACAGCACCCGGTTGTCGGTCTCGCCCTGCTGGGACAAGCCCGGCCGCCCCAGTGGAGGGCGGTGCCGCGACGGCAGTCCGAAGCTCTGGAAGCACGCGAACACGTAGCGGATGCCCAGCTTCTCGGCCACGTCCCGGGCACCGGCCGGCAGCAGGCCGGTCGCCAGCAGCACGTCACACCCCTCGGCCACCGCCGTGAGCGTGGCGAACCGCGCGGCGACCAGTTCGGGCGCGAGCCGGAACGCGTCTTCCGCCGTCGGTGGCTTCGGGTTGGCGACCACCGAGCGCACCGTCGGGCCGAGCGGCACCAGC
The DNA here is from genome assembly GCF_009765355.1 of Amycolatopsis anabasis. Lineage (GTDB taxonomy): Bacteria > Actinomycetota > Actinomycetes > Mycobacteriales > Pseudonocardiaceae > Amycolatopsis > Amycolatopsis anabasis. Next base: position 132,334 of record NZ_VTHK01000011.1, read on the forward strand.
GGCACATCGGCGCGCCCCAGCAACGCCGCGAAATCCTCGTCCGGTGGCGCGCACACCCGCGCCTGGGCGCCGAGTTCCCGCAACGCCACCGCGAGCCCTGCCAACGGTTCGACGTCCCCGCGCGATCCCCACGTCGTCATCAACACACGCACTTCGCAACTCCCCATTTCCGCAGGTACTGACTTTCGGCCGACGAATTCTGCGGCACGACCCGGGCCTTGCCGCAAGTCCCCCAGTCCGCTATATGTTGAAGGGGGCAGGGAAAGGAATCTCCTCGCCCGCACCATTTCTCCTCCATCGAGAACGCGGTCTCGGCGCTCTTTCTCGTTTTCCCTATTCGGCGGGATCCGCCGTGGACAAGTCCTGTGCGCGGGTGTCCTAGGTGCACGGCGCCGAGCCCCCTTACGGTGCTGGAAATCCGGATGCACCACGACGACGAGGAGACAGATGGGCGAGTCGTTCACCCCGGTCGATACTCCCGCGGATCTCGGCGGCGCCGTCGTCCTCGTCACCGGCGCCGCGAGCGGCATCGGCGCCGCGGTCGCCAACCTGGCGGCGAAGCAGGGTGCGACGCCCGTGCTGCTGGATCGGGACGGCGAAGGCGCCCGGGAACAGGCGGACGCCCTCCGCCGACGCGACCTCCCGGCACTGGCGATCACCACGGACGTCACCGACGAGCCATCGATACGCTCGGCCGTCGGCTCGGCACTCCAACGCCTCGGTCGCATCGACATCGTCGTCACCTGCGCCGGGGTCTCCGGCCCGGTCGGCAACCGGCTGGAGCAAACCTCCCTCGCCGACTGGCAACGTGTCTTCGCCGTGAACGTCACCGGCACCTACCTGACGCTGAAACACGCCCTCCCCGCGCTGCGCTCCGCGCCCCACGGCGCCGCGGTGCTGGTCGCGAGCGATTCGGCCCTCGTCGCCGCCCCCGGGATGGTCCCGTACTGCGCGTCGAAGGCCGCGGTGGTCCAGCTGGCGCGGGCGCTCTCGGTGGAAACGGCCGGTCAGGTGCGCGTCAACGCCGTCTGCCCGTCCGTCGTCGACACGCCGATGAGCCGCGGCGACCTCGATCGCGCCGACTTCACCGACGCCGGATACCCCGTGCATCAGCCCGAACACATCGCCGAGCACGCGCTGTTCCTCGCCTCCCCGCGCGCCACCGGCATCCATGGCACGGCGCTGACCGTCGACTTCGGCTACTCCGCGCGATCGGCCTTCCCCGCGTGAACCGCGCGTGTTCGGTCAGCTCCAGCGTCCGGCGAGCACGCGGGCGACCACGGCGCTGAGAACGCGCACGCCTTGCAGCGAACCGGGTTCCATTCCGGCGAGTTCCCGGACCCGCCGGAGGCGGTAGTCGAGCGTTCTCGGGTGGATGTGCAGCGCCCCGGCGGTGTTCAACCGGTTCATGTCGTACTGGTAGTAGGCGTCCAGCGTGGCCAGCAGATCGGGGCCGCCGGCCAGCCGCTGCGCGAGGCCGCGCAACCAGTCGTCGACCTGCGGCAACTGCGCGACACCGAGTTCGACGAAGACATCGGCCATGGTGTGCAGCCGCCGCGGCACGGCCTCGACGGGCGCCACCTGGCTGATCCTGCGTGCCAGCGCGACCGTGTCACCCAGCGCGCGAACCCGCCCGGTGGCGGCACCGGTCGCGCACGGCCGTCCGGTCAGCTGTGCGAATTCCCGGACGAGGCAGATCGCGCGTTCCTCCGACGCTTCGGTGTCACCGCGGGGAAGCAGCGCCACCAGTTCCTCGGGTTCGCGCCACGTCATCGGCACGGGAAAACGCTTGAGCAACGCGCCGACGATCTCCTCCCGCCGCTGGCTCGTCGGCAACGGGACCCCGGAGACCCGCACGGCCGTGACCACATACCGGTCGGCGAGACCCAGGTTGAGGCTCTTCGCGAGCTCGGGCACTACCGAGCGGTCCGCGAGCAAGGTCCCGGCAAGGTCCTGGACCCGTTTGACCAGGGGTAGCGAGCGTTCCTGCCCCTTCAGGAAACCCCGGGTGTAGGCGCCTTGCCCGGTCAGGCCGTTGACGGAAAGCCAGCCGATCATCGCCGTCACGTGGTCGACCTCGTTCAAGCCGGCCGCTTCGTGGACCTCCCGCAGGGTGAGCACGTCGTGCAGATCGAGAACGCGCCGCCGGGAATCCACCGAAACGCCCTGCGCGCCGCGTTCCTCGCCAAAAGCCGTCAGTACCGCCAAATCCTGGTCGGTGAAGGGAGCGCCATCGGAGGCGAGCTCGGCTTCCCGGCGGCGCAGCAGCACCGCGAAGTCCAGCATCGAGGCCCGGCCACGCGCGTCCTCGGCCACCGACCGGAAATCGGGGAGCTGGCTGACGTAGACATCGACGGCGCGCCGCGCGTTGCTGCCGACCCGGTCCCACAACAACTTGAAAAGGCCTTCCATTTTCCGTTCCCCTCTCGCTCCCGCCATCCCCATGGCAAGACCGCGGAGGCTACTTATCCCCGCTGAGTTCCCGCTGAGTCGCGAGAATTGACAAATTGATCTTCCCGCTGCCGGGCGAGATTCATGCGGAATCACGTAGCTGTCCCCGTCGGCCACCCGGGATGATTTCGCCGCAGTCAGAAAACCCCTTACCGAATCAGTTGAGGAGAAGCACTATGCGTCGACCACTTATCGGACCCGAATCCCTTGCCTCGAAAGCGATGAAGCCGCTGCTCATCCTGGCGTTGGGGTTCGCCGCCCTCTTCCTCGCGCCAGTAGCCGCATCTGCCGCAACCGCGGGCGCTGCCGCCCCGGCCAACGAGGTCGCGACGGTAGCCCGGGACTGGTCCGCCAACTCCACACCGGTGCAGACCGTGAGCAAGCAGCTCAAGAACGGTGACGCGAGCATCAACGCCGTCTTCGACTGCCGGTACTTCAGCCGGGTGCCGTTCACCGTCGTCACCTTCACCTGCCAGGTGACCTCCGGCGCCATCCAGGTGTTCGTGAACTGCGCGGACGGGCGGCAAGTCTCCAGCGCCATTCTGCCGGCCGTGGGCACCTACAACTTCAACCTCAGTTGTGGCACGGCCCGAATTTCCACCTTCCGCGTCCAAACCATCGCCTGACGCACCCCGATACATGCTGGGGCGGTCAGCTCGCGAACCGGGCTGGCCGTCCCAGCGACCAGTGGACCGGCGGAGCCGAAAGGTCGGGAACGGTCCCGAGGGAAAGCAGGCTCTGTACGCGCAAGCGTTGAGTTATCTGACCGAAGCGAATCTGCGCAAGAACGTCGAGGAGGCCCGGGCGGCCGGGACGCGGGCCATCCGGTATTACGAGCGGCAGGGGCTCCCCGAACCACTGGCCAGGGTGCGAGGGGTCATGGCGGACACCGAATACACGTTCGGGCAGCGGTACCTCGAGCGGACCGGGGGGGCGATCGGGCGGCGGACATCGAGGCGGCGATCCAGCATCTGACCACCTCGCTGAACGGCATGAGCCCCGAGCGCGGTAGACAGGACGGGTGAACACCTTCTACCACCTGTGCTTCGTAGTTCAGGACATCGGACAGGCGACCGGGGACCTCACCCGCACTCTGGGCATGACCTGGAGTCCGGTCCGCGCGGGCACCCTCGGGGACTGGGACTACCGCATCGTGTTCTCCGTCGAGGGGCCACCGTTCTTCGAGGTGATCCAGGGCCCGGCCGGCAGTCCGTGGGATGCGACCGACGGTTCCCGATTCGACCACATCGGCTACTGGTCCGAGGACGTCATGACGGACAAACAGCGCCTGGTGGCTCGAGGCGCACCGATCGAGTTCGACTCCTGCCCTTACGGTCGCTCCTTTACCTACCACCGTCTCGACAGCATCGGAGCCCGGATCGAGTTGGTCGACCTCGCGGTCCAGCCGGGATTCCGCAACACCTGGGCCCAAGGCGCAGTGGCGATGCCGGCGCTCGACCTCCACGATCCGACCGCCAGGGGATGACCCACTCGACGCGGCAGAACGGCACTCGTAGCCGTCGGGCTCGTGCGGCCTCACAGCCGCGATCTCAGCACGTCGATCTCGCAGCCCGGCGACGACGGGTCGAAGCCGTGCTCGGCCAGCCAGCGGACCGCCAGCAAGCTTCGCAACGACCACCACGCGCGGATCACGTCGAGGTCGACGTCGGTGCCGTAGCCGGCGACGACATCGTCAAGGTGCTCCTGGTGTCCCAGCGTCAAGGTGGCGAGGTCGAACAGGGCATCGCCCTGGCTCGCCTCGGACCAGTCGATCACGCCGGTGATCTCGTCACCGTCGACGAACACGTGGGTGACCTGCAGGTCGCCGTGCGTGAACACCGGTGTCCACGGCCGGAGCGCGGCCTCGGCGACCCGGCGGTTGCGCGTGACCACGTCGGTGGGAAGGACGCCGTTGGTGACGAGCCACTCGCATTCGCCGTCGAGGAGCGAGGCGATCTCGTCGGGGCCGCGACCGGGCCATGGCGGCAGCGGCGCGTCGTGCAGCTTCCGTGCGGCGGCGCCCGCCGCGGCCCACGCCGCAGACGACGCGGTCGACGGCTCGCCGAGGCGGCCGAGCGCCGTCCCGGGGAGGGCGGCGAGCGCGAGCACGGGCGGCTTCCGCCACAGGACCCCCGGAGTCGGGATCGGCGCCCTGGCCATCGCGTCGACCTCGACGTCGGTGCGCGCCTGATCAGCGTCGACCTTCAGGAACACGTCGCCGACGCGCAGGGTCGCGCGCTCGTGATGGGCGACGACGACCTCGACCTCCTCCACGTCGGCCATTATCGCGGGGATGATCACCGACGTCGCCGGATTTATCTTCGGCGCACCAGATCGCCGAGTCGGTCGCTCGCTACCGCGACCTCGGCCACCCGATCACCAGGCCAAGAACCGGCCACCGCTTACTTCTCGGCCGTGCCGGGTTTTCCGCTGATGGATTCCTGATAGATGTCCGCGTAGGTGCGCGAGTCCTTGAGCAGGTCGTCGCAGAAGGCCGCGACGTCGTTGCCGATGAGTTCCAGGACTCCCTTTCCGGCCGCGACGCCCTCTTCGAAGAAATCGATGATTCCTGAGAGCAGGGGCCCGTCAAGCAGGTCGATCGGTCCGACCTTGAAGATGTACCGTTGAATCTCCTTGTAAACGATCTGGTAGTCCGGCGGGAGCGCCTTGACCCGCGCCATATGCGCCCGCCACTGCTTCTTGCCCTCGATGATGTGTTGGATGCCCATGTCAGCCTCCTAACCGGGCCAATTTCCTCGCGACGTTCCTGTTCAACTGCTCGCGCCACCGGTCGCGATAGCTCCGGGCTCCTTCGCCGCCGGCCAGCGCCGCGCAGAAGCCCGCGATGTCGTCACCCAGCACCTCGCGAAGGCTCTGCCCATCGGCCGCTGTCTCTTCGAGCAACCCCAGAGCCCCGTCGAGTATCGGCATCAGGTTTCGACCGGTGAAGTCCGAATAGGGCGAAAGATGACCATTGATCTTTTCCCACGCCGCCCGGTAGTCGGCCGGCAATGTCTCGACCCGGGCTTCGAACGCCTTGAATTCCCTGGTGAGATCGCTGCCGGTAATGGTCTCCCAGAAGTTCATCTCCCGCCCTCCTTGAGTTTGTCGATCCGTGATGTGATGTATTCCCATTTCGCCCAGAACGTCGCGAGTTCTTTGCGCCCCGCGTCGTTGAGCGCATAGAACTTGCGCGGCGGACCCTGCCCGGACGGTCGTTTCGTTACTTGGACGAGCCTGTTCTTCTCCAGTCGCAGCAGGATGGTGTAAACCGTCCCCTCGACGACGTCGACGAAGCCGAGTTCGTTCAGCCGACGCGTGATGGCGTACCCGTAGGTCTCCTCGCTGCCGATGATTTGCAGCACGCAACCCTCAAGCGTGCCCTTCAGCATTTCCGTCAGGTCGTCCATCGTGGGCCCTCTTCGATCCTCCCGGTACTCTGTGGCACCAAGTACCACTACACAGTATCACAGAGTAGTGGGCCGTGCCCAGCAAGCGGCGAGCACCACCCCGAAATTGTGGAGGGCGCTCCCCCGCCCGGTCCGAGCCTCACGGCATGAGGTTCAGCAGGAGGGCGATGGTGCCGAGGGTCTGCAGGAGAAAGGTCGTGCCGGCGTGCATCCCGATCGACACCCGCAGGTCCTTCTTCTGCCAGACGAACCAGGGACCCGGGAAAAAGAAGATCAGCCTGGACAGGAACACCCACGGCGACCACAGGTGGTACAGCGAGAACAGCACCGTGCTGACCACCGGCGACCACCGGCCCAGCCGGGACAGGCGGGCCATCAGAAAGCCGCGGAAGTAGAGTTCCTCGATGATCGGGAAGGACAGCCCGGTCAGCGGAATGCACGCCCCCAGCGCGATGACCATGACCGACTTCGGGTATCCGGCAAGGACGTCGGTGACGCCACCGCCCGCGCCCTCGAACGGGACCCACCGGAACAACAGCTCGTAGAAGAAGTCATCCAGTGGTGTCAACGCGGTCGACACCACCAGGAACCACACGATCAGGGGGATGACGAGGGCGACGAGTTTCCCGCGCGGGAGCGGCTTGTCCTGGTAGTGCACTACGCCACGCAGCGAGAACCGGCCGTTGCGCCGTCGGCCCAGCCACAGCAGCAGGCCGAGTTCGAACGGCACGAGAGCCAGGAGCATGGCGATCGCCCAGCCCAGGAACGGCGGGTAGCCGATGGACTTGACCAGCGGTTCGGTGATGAGCAGGTAGACGGCGACGATCAGGACACCCGGGACGAGGTGCAGCGCGATGGACAGCGGCAGGGAGTGGCGGTCGGCCAGCAACCGCTCAACGATTCGGCTCGGTCGAGCACTTCCTGTGGTGGACATGGGTTTCCGCGTGGTCTCCATGCCGGAGACGATCGTCCGGTCCGCGAACACGGCGCTGACACGGCACGGACACGGCGCACCGGCGGGACTGACAACGCGGCCGTCTGAGTCGCTGGGCACGTAACTCGGCATGACATGACGTGTGCCCGCCCGGGACGGGCGGGCGTCGGTGTCATGCGGTGATGAGGAGTCCGGTGAGGTACATCGCGATCAGTCCGGCGGCGGTGCCGCCGAGGGTGGCCGGGTCGAGTGCTCGGCCTTCGCGGTTGCGGAGAGCGGGGGCGATTTGGCGGATGACTTGGGCGATCGCGCCGACGCCGAGGCCGAGCAGGAAGGCGGAGAGTTCGGCGTTGTTGACGGTGGCGCCGACGAGGGCGCCGAGGATGGCGGGTGCGCCGGCGAGGATGCCGAGGCCGAGGAGGTGGAGCACCGGGGGTCGTCGTTCGGTCAGGGGTGCGACGACGGCGAGGCCTTCGGTGGTGTTCTGGATGGTGAACCCGACGACCAGTGCGGCGCCCAGGGCGAGTTCGCCGATGGCGTAGGCGGCGCCGATGGCGAGGCCTTCGCCGAGGTTGTGCAGGCCGATACCGATCGCGATCATGAACGCCAGCCGCGGGCCGGTGGGGCGGTGATCGTTGTCCCGGCCGCGGTTGAGCCAGCGGTCGGCCGCGGTCAGCGCGAGGAAGGCCAGGATGGCGCCGAGCACGACCAGTGCCGGGCCGCCGAACGCGCCGCCGGAGCGCTCGCCGAGTTCGATGCCCTCGAGGGTGGCGTCGATGCCGAGGAACACCAGAAGTCCCGCGGTGATCGCGAGCAGGATGCGGATGCCCCGATGGCCGATCCGGCGCAGCACCGGCAGGAACAGCATGCCCAGCACCACGGGGATGATCCCGACGTAGGTGCCCAGCAGTGCCATCACGGCGAAGAAGCCGCCATCGGCGCGCGGGGTGGCGACCGCGGCGGGGATGTCGTGTTCGATCACCACGCCGGTCGAGGTGAGGATCGAGACCACGTACGGCTGCCCGTCCTGCCAGGGGTAGTCCAGGCGCAGCGTGTCGGCCGCCCGGGGGCCGATGGGGTCGGTCGCGCCGGTGAGGTCGACGTAGGCGTCGTTGACGAACACCTGCGCGACCCGCACCGGATCGGGGCCGGTGTTGCGCAGGACGAGTTCGATCGAGCCCGGGGCCAGGTCGGTGCGTTCCACGGCGAGTTGCTCGATCGGCGGGCCGGTCCGTTCGGGCAGGGTGCGGCCGCCGAGTACGGCGAGCGCGGCCAGGGCGATCCCGATGAGGGCGAGGGCCGCGGCCGCGGGCACCCACGCCCGCAGCCGGGTGGCCGGACTGCTGGTCATGCGGTCACCTCGAACGCGCCCATCCAGCCGAGTTCGGCGAACTCGCTCTTGTGCGCGTGGAACATGAACCGGCCGGGGTGGGGGAAGCGCAGTTCGCAGATGCCGCGCTGGCCCTGGGCCTGGACGACGGTGTCGGTGTAGTCGGCGGGTTCCAGTCGGGTGCCCGTCGGGTAGTAGTCGAAGAAGTTGCCGTGCAGGTGGAAGCTGTTGATCGGGTCGTATTCCAGGATGTTGACCAGGTAGATCCGGACCAGCTCGCCGCGGCGGACCCGGATCGGTTCGTGCATGAAGTGGAAGGGGATGCCGTTGACCGCGTAGAGCTGGTTTCCTTCGGCGTCGAAGGTGGTGTTGTAGCCGTGCATCACCATGACCAGTTCGTCCGCCGGGGCGCGCGGCTGGGGCGGGTCGATGATGAAGGTGCCGTACATGCCGCGGGCGATGTGTTCGGCCAGTGGCCCGACGTGGCAGTGGTAGAGGTGCAGCCCGAACGGTTCGGCGTCGAATTCGTAGACCGTGCTGCGGCCGGGTTCGATGATCCCGGCCCCGGTGCCGGGGACGCCGTCCATGGCGGCCGGGTGGATGCCGTGGAAGTGCATGGTGTGCGGGTGGGCGGATCCGTTGGTGAACCGCACCCGCAGCAGATCACCTTGCCGGCAGCGCAGGGTGGGGCCGGGGACGCGGCTGTCGAAGGTCCAGGCCGGGAACCGGACACCGGGCGCGACCTCGATTTCCTCGTCGCTGGCGAAGATGTCCCATTCGCGCACCGTCCGGCCCTCGGGCGTGGTGGAGACCCGGCCGTAGTCGAAGTCGCGCAGGATTTCGCTGGGATGGAATCCGTTCGCCCGGTGGTCGACCGTGCTGCCTTGGCGAAAGGTCGGGCCGCTCACCCCGCCACCGTGCCCGCCGTGCGGGTGATCGGCAGGCTCGGCGGAAGCCGCCAGCACGCCGCGCGCGCCCAGGGCGGTGCCCGCGGCGCCCAGCACCGCACCACCCACCAGAAATGTGCGCCGCGTTGCCGAGGCCATCAGCATCACCCTTCCCAGCCGGCTGTTTTGACCAGCTCGACGGTTTTGGCGTGCCAAAGTTAGGTCTGAGGTGTGGCGAATACAAGGGTTGGGGTGTCCGTACGGCGGCGGCTCACCCGTCCGCCGCAGGCATCGGTACCGCCCTGTGACCTTTCCGGCCGCGGCGCACCGCTGGGTCAGGTGGGCGGGAGCAGGCCGAGGCCGGGCAGGAACCGCCCCGCGCGGGAGGCGTAGCGCTGGTAGGCGTCGCCGTGATGGCGGCGCAGGTACGGTTCCTCGACCGCGCGGACCTGGATCTCCACCGCGGTCACGAGTGCGACCAGACCGATCAGAGCCACCGGGTTGGGGGCCAGCAGGGTCAGCCCGAGGGCGGCGGTGATCATCGCGGTGAAGATCGGGTTGCGCACCCGGGCGAACAGCCCGCCGGTGACCAGCTCGGTGGTCTCCGCCCGGTCGACCCCGACCCGCCAAGAGGCGCCCATCGCCTGCTGCGCGGCCAGGGTTCCGGCGATCCCGGCCACCGCCAGCGCCGCCCCGGCTCCTTGCACGACGGTGTGGTTCAGCATGGCGACCGGTGCCAGGACGCCCACGAGTTGCAGCACCGGCCCGGCCAGCCCCAGCGCGAGGGCGAGCAGGAACAGCGCCCCGCCGGACCATTCCAGTGACCCGACCCGGCCGCCCAGGCGGCGAATGCCGGTGGAGCCGGTGCGGCGCCACTGCAGCCAGCTCCGCAACCCGAACGCCGCGAACAAATACACCAGGTACAGCACCAGCGCGAGCACGGCCATCAGGGCACCTCCGGATCATGACCTCACATACCTGTTCAAACATATCAACGCGCGTTAGATTGAGGCTATGAGTGACGACCGGTGCGAGCTGCTGTGTATCGACTTCGACCACGCCGAGTCCCTGCGCACCGCGCTGCCCGACGTGGAGGCGATCGCGCGGCGCGCGGAGCGGCTGCGGGCGCTGGGCGATCCGACCCGGCTGCGGGTCGCGCACGCCCTGCACGTCGGCGACGAACTCTGCGTCTGCGACCTAGCGTGGATCGTCGGCTCCTCCCAAGCCCTGGTCTCGCACCACCTGCGACAGCTGCGCTCGGCCGGGCTGGTCACCTCCCGCCGGGACGGCAAGCTGGTGATGTACCGGCTCTCCCCCGCCGGGCACCACGCGTTGACCGCGATCACCGGAGACCTGACCGAAACGCACGCGGAGGTGGATCCGGTATGAGCGCCGAATGCTGCGCCCACGACGGGCACACCGAATCCGAGGCGCCGCAACGGTTGTGGCAGGTCCGCGAGATCCAGCTCGCCGCCCTCGCCGGGGTTCTGCTGGCCGCGGGCTTCCTCGCCGGGTGGCTCGGCTCCGGGACCACCGAGACGGTGCTGCACCTGTTGGCCGCCGCCACCGGCGGCTACACGTTCGTGCCCGGCACCCTGCGCGCGCTTCTGCGGCGCCGGATCGGGGTCGGCACCCTGATGACCATCGCCCTGATCGGCGCGCTGATCCTGGGCCAGTTCGCCGAAGCCGCGATGCTCGCGTTCCTGTTCTCCATCAGTGAAGCCCTGGAAGACTACTCGCTGGCCCGCACCCGCCGCGGCCTGCGCGCCCTGCTCGCCCTGGTGCCCGACCGGGTCACCGTGCTGCGCGACGGCCGCGAAGCCACGATCGCACCCAGCGAACTCCGGGTGGGCGAGGTGATGCTGGTGCGCGCCGGGGAACGCGTCGCCAGCGACGGAACCGTCCGAGCAGGACAGTCCAGTGTGGACACCTCAGCCATCACCGGCGAGTCCATGCCGGTCGAGATCGGCCCCGGTGACGCGGTGTTCGCCGGATCGATCAACGGCACCGGCGTCCTCACCATCGAAACCACCGCCACCGTGGCCGGCAACTCGCTGGCCAAGGTCGTGCGCATCGTCGAGGACGCCCAGCACCGCAAAGGCGCCCGCCAGCGCATCGCCGACCGCATCTCCCGCCCGCTGGTCCCCGCCATCATGATCCTCGCCGTGCTCATCGGCGGGCTCGGCGCGCTACTCGGCGACCCGGCCACCTGGATCGAGCGGGCCCTGGTCGTCCTGGTCGCCGCCGCCCCCTGCGCCCTGGCCATCTCCGTGCCGGTCACCGTGATCGCCGCGGTCGGCGCGGCCAGCCGCCTCGGCGTCCTGGTCAAAGGCGGCGCCGCCCTCGAAACACTCGGCTCGGTGCACACCGTCGCGCTCGACAAGACCGGCACCCTCACCCGCAACTCCCCCGCCGTCACCGAGATCATCCCCGCGGACGACACCCCGGCCGAACGGGTGCTGACGGTGGCCGCCGCGCTCGAAGCCCGCAGCGAACACCCCCTCGCCGCCGCCATCCTCGCCGCCGCACCCAACCCCGTGCCCGCCCGCAACGTGATCACCGTGACCGGCGCCGGGCTGGAAGGCGTGGTCGACGACAAACCGGCCCGGCTGGGCAAACCCGGCTGGATCGACCCCGGACCACTCGCGGCCGAAGTAGCGCGGCTGCAGGAGAACGGCACCACCGTCGCGATCATCGAACACGACCGGTCCGTCCTCGGCCTGGTCGGCATCCGCGACGAACTCCGCCCCGAAGCCCCCGACACCGTGGCCGCGCTCCACGCCATGGGCCTGCGGGTCGCCATGCTCACCGGAGACAACACCCGCACCGCCACCGCCCTCGCCACCCAAGCCGGACTCGACCCCGCCGACGTGCACGCCGAACTCCACCCCGAGGACAAAGCCCGCCTGGTCACCCAACTCGGCCAACGCCGCGGGGTCGCCATGGTCGGCGATGGCGTCAACGACGCCCCCGCCCTGGCCACCGCCGACGTCGGCATCGCGATGGGCGCCATGGGCACCGACGTCGCGATCGAAACCGCCGACGTCGCCCTCATGGGCACCGACCTGCGCCACCTGCCCCAAGCACTCGCACATGCCCGCCGCGCGCGGGTGATCATGCTGCAGAACATCGGCCTGTCCGCGGCGATCGTGCTCACCCTCGTCCCCCTCGCCGCCCTCGGCATCCTCGGCCTGGCCACCGTGGTGTTCATCCACGAACTCGCCGAAGTCTTCGTGATCGGCAACGGCATCCGCGCGGGTCGGCTCCGCCCATTGCCGGGAACGGCGGCACCGGAACGGGTGGCCGCCGCCACGATCCCGCCCTCCGACGAGGCCGACGGCTGCACCTGCTGCCCGCCACCAGCAGCCGACGTGAAGCGGACGGTGATTCCCTTGTCCACCAACCAGAAGTAACGCGGCGAGGCGCTACGCCTCCGGTTTGCGCGCGGCGACCCGCTCCACGATGCCCGCCTGGAGCCGCTCCTGGTGCTCGACCACGAATCCGGCCTGCTCGACCACCGCTGGACACACCGGGCGCACCGCGGGTTCGGCGGTGCTCAGGCGCTCGTGGCCGTACCAGCAACCGGTGTCCGCCTGCCGCTGACCGAAACATCGGGGAAACATCCCTTGGTCTTTGCTGGTGCGACGACGTTCTCGTGCGGAAAGGGGTGGCTGATGCATCAGCATTCGAGACGGTATTCGGTGTCCCGGCGGGGTGCGCTGCGGATGGGCCTGGCCGGAGCGGGCGCCGTCGCCCTGACGGCGGGCATCGCGGCCCCGGCCGCGCGTGCCGACCGGCGCCCGGACGGCAGCCGGGATGAGCGGCTCGATTCCGCGCTGGCGGGCCTGGTCGGTGATCGTGACGATCCCGCGGTGCGGTCGGTGGCCGCGATCGCAACCGTGGCCGGTGCCGACGTGTGCTGGCGGGGCGCGGCCGGGTACGCGGATCGCGAACGACCGTCGCGCGCGCGTCCCGGTGTGGACTATCCGTACCGGATCGGCAGCGTGACCAAGGCGTTCACGGCCACCGTGGTGCTGCAGCTCGTGGCGGAAGGACGGCTCCGGCTGGAGGACCCGATCCGGCAGCACCTGCCGGGCGTCGTGCCCGGCGACGATCGGTTGACGGTCCGGCACCTGCTCGGCATGACGAGCGGACTGGCCGATTTCGCCGCCCTGCTCTTCCCCACGCTGCGGCCGGGCAACTCCTCCTACCGCGAGTTCCTCCGCGCCATGGGGGCGCCGATCGCACCCCGCGACCTGATCGCCCTGGCGGTGCGAAGCGGACCGAGGTTCGAACCGGGCCAGCGTTTCGACTACAGCACCACCAACTACCTCGTCCTCGGGTTGCTGCTGGAGCGGGTCACCGGGCGGGCGTACGCCGGAGAACTGCGCCGGCGGCTCCTCGTTCCGCTGCGTCTGCGCGGTACCGAGCTACCCGGCGGGCCACGGCTCGGGCCGCGGGGTCTGCGTGGTTACGCGCATTTCAACGACCGGGAGGACGAGTGGGTGGATGTCAGCGATCGATGCGAGCAGGGCTGGGCCGGCGGCGGGATCGTGTCGACGTTGTCCGATCTGAGCCGGTTCTTCTCGGCTTTGCTCGGGGGCAGGCTGCTTCCGGCGGAGTTGCTGGCGGCGATGAAGACATCCTCGGGAGCGCCGCCGCTGGTGCCGGGCGGGCCGGATCCGCGTGACTACGGGCTGGGACTGCAGCGGTTCGCTCACCCGCGTGGTGACGTTCTGTGGGGACACGGCGGCTACACCCACGGCTACCGCAACACAGTGCTGTCCACCTCGGACGGTCTGGACCGCATCGCGTTGTGCTACACGGGTTTCCCGACCAGGCCGGAGGGACCACCCGATCCCGCCGCCGCCTTTCTGCAGACGGCTGTCGAGGTCATCCGTCCGGGAGGGTGATCCGGACGGTCAATCCACCGGCCGGGTCGGGCGTGGCGGTGACCGCTCCGCCGTGGGCGTTGGCGATCGCTCGCACGATGGACAGCCCGAGGCCGGTGCCGTCGGCCGAACCGACTCGATCCGGCCCACCTCGGCGGAACGGCTCGAACAACCGGTCCACCTCCGCGGCCGCGATCACCGGCCCGGTGTTGCTCACCTCCAGACCGGGCGGAGTGATCGTCCGGACCCGTACGTGTCCTCCCGGATGGTTGTACTGGATCGCGTTCCGCACGAGATTGCCCACCAACTGCTCGAGCAGGCCGACGTCGCCGGACACCCGTGCCGGCAGGGCGTCCACGCGGACGGCGATGCCACCCGCGAGGGCATCCGCCCGGTGGTCATCGACGACCTTCGTGACGATCGCGGCCAGGTCGGCCGGTTCCCGAGTGGTCAGGCCACCGTCGCTCCGCGCCAGCACGAGCAACCCGTCGATGAGTCGTTGGCTTCGCCGGTTGGTCTCCAGCAGTTGCTCCCGGACCTGCCGGAGCTCGTCCGGCGCCGGGTCGTCCAGCCCGACCTGGATCGCCGTGCGCTCGATCGCGAGCGGGGTGCGCAGCTCGTGGGCGGCGTTGGCGGCGAACCGGCGCTGCGCCTCGAACGCGCCGTCCAAACGCGACAGCATCTCGTCGAAGGTGTCGGCGAGTTCCTTCAGCTCGTCGTCAGGCCCGGTGATGCGCACCCGTCGGTCCAGGTCGTGCCCGGACAGCTGCCGCGCGGTCGCGGTGATCCGGTGCAACCGTCGCAGGATCCGGCCGGCCACCCACCAACCGCAGAGGACGGAGAGCAGCACCAGCACTACCAGGGCCAGCGCCGAGGAGAACAGCAGGTTGTTCAGTGCGGTGTCCCGCGCACTCCGCGCGAGGCCGGGCAGCGCGCCTTCCGAGACCGCGGGCGGCGGCGGGGCCGGTGGAGCGGGCAGCTCGCCGGTCCACGGAGGCTTCGGTTCGGGTATCCCCTCGATGATCGACCGCGGGGTCAGGGTGTTCCGGACGAGCAGGTAGACCAACCCCAGCAAGACCGCGCCGGAGGCCAGGAAGAGCCCACCGTACAAGGCGGCCAGCCGGACCCGCACCGAACTCCGCGGTATCCCTCGGCGGCCCACGTCAGATCCGGTATCCCGCGCGCGGCACGGTCTCGATCAACGGTGGCTCGCCCAACTTGGCCCGCAGTTTGCTCAGGCACACCCGCACCGCGCTGGTGAACGGATCGGCGTGTTCGTCCCACACGCGCTCGAGCAGTTCCTCCGCACTCACCACCGCACCACGCGCCTCGACCAGTACCGTCAGGACGGCGAGTTCCTTACCGGTCAACGGCAGTGGACGCCCCTCCCGGGCGGCTGCCCGGCGCGCGGTGTCCACGACAACACCCCGGTACTCCAGCACCGGCGGCCGGCGAGGCTGCGCCCGCCGGCCAAGGGCGTGCACCCTGGCCGACAACTCGTCGTACTCGAACGGCTTGCCCAGGTAGTCGTCGGCACCGAGGTGCAGACCCGCGACGCGGTCCCGCAGCCCCGCCGCCGCGGTCAGCATCAGGATCCGGGTACGCACGCCCCGCCTGACCAGTGCGCGGCAGACATCGTCGCCGTGCACTCCCGGCAGGTCACGATCCAGGACGAGCACGTCGTAGTCGTGCACGCCCAGCTTCTCCAGCGCGGCGTCCCCGGTGTGGGCGATGTCGACCGCGGCCCCCTCCCGGCGCAGCCCCTTGGCCAGCAACTCCGCCAGGAACCGCTCGTCCTCGGCAATCAACAGGCGCATCCTCCGGCTCCCTTCGCCGTGCCCTGCCTAGCACGACCGATGTTTCGCGGAGGTTTCGATGGCCAGTGACCCCGGGTCGGACACAATCTCACCGCCGATCGCGGTGAGCGCCGTCCTCGCCTTCCGGATCTCGTCGAGGGTGACGGTCTTGGCCGAGGTGAGCCGCCCTGGTGGTGGCGGCCGGATCCACGCCGCCAGTGTCCTGTTGTGGGTGGTTACCTGGTGAAGAGCCGGATGTTGGTCTCCGAAGTTCCTGAAGGAGAGCTGATCTTCAGGGCGTTGGCTTGCTCGCCGCTGCCCGGCAAACCGCGGATGGTGAGCGTGGTGGTCTTCCGGTCGTCCTCCGACCTGAGGATGTGCTGCTTCCAACCGGCGGTGCTTTCGCTGTTGAGCAGCAGCACAGCGAATCCGGCCAGCATGTCCTTCACGGCTTCTTTGCGTCGTTCCTTGTAGTTACCCGTCTTGGGTTGCTTGTAGGTGTTTACCACTTTTTTTGCCCAGTCCAGCACCGCGCCCTCGATCTTGTCCAGCAGCCATTGAAAATTGTGCGGGTAGCTGATGTAGGTGCGCCCCTCATCGTCTACCGCGATCAGATACCACCAGTCCTTACCGGTGGTGAAGACCCCCGTGCGGTAGTCGACGCGCAGGTCGGCGGAAGTCTTCGTGCCGGAGGAAACGTTATTCCACGTGAGCGTGTTCTTGTAGTCGTTGCTGTACTTGTGCATGACGGTGACGCTGTCGAGGTGACGAGCATTGTTCTCCACTGCCGCCCACCCATGGCGCTCAGTGGCGGCCTGAGCGTTGACTGGCGCCGCCGTCGCAATCGCGACCAACATCCCGACAACGACGGTCACCGATCTTCTCAACCACAGTTTCTTTCTCATTTTTCATTCTCCTGACTGGTTTTGAACTAATTCCGGCGAAATTCCGGAACACGGTCACCGTTCGCGGTCTACTCGGTCGACTGCGCGGCAACACATCTAGCGGCCGGTGCTGTCGTGTGCGTGAGTCTCCGTGCGTTCGGTTTTCTTGTCATCCCGCGCTTCTTGGATGTCCGCGGAATTCGTGTCCGCCGGTTCCGGGGTGCCCGAACCACCGGACCGGCGGGCGAGTGCCGTACCGGTGCCGACCACCACGGCTACCGGCCAGGCGATCACATCCAGCGCGGCGAGCGCACCCAACCCCACGTAGAAAGCCACCTGTTTCGGCGGCGGTATCAGCGCCTGCGCCTTCTTGGCCGCGACCACAGCGGTTTTCTTGACGGGCCGGGGGATGCCCATCTTGGGTACGTCGAACTGGACGCTGATACCGGGCAGGTTGAACGTGTTGGCGTACCGGTTATTTCTCTCTCGCCGGGGCGATCCAGAGGACGCCGGCTCAACAGGTTTTCGCGGATTCGGGGTCATCACTACTCTCCGACCTTGGTTTTCCGAGAGCCCGCGTTCGACCATCGAGGGATGGCAGAAGCGGCTAGAAGAAGAGCCCTCCGGCCAAGCGGGTTGCCGCGTACATGGCATCGGCGACGCCTTGGCATGCTGACAATTCACCTTGCGCGCCGTCGCTGTCACAGGCCCGTTTCAGTTCCTCCCGGAACCTGTCGTCGATCCATTCGCGCCGGTCGTCGTCCGGGTCAAGCTTGAGTTGACCGCGACCACCGTAGTTGCGGTAGCCAAAGTCGTGTTGCGCGCAGACCAGCTTGAAGTAGTTCTTCCAACCACCCGTATCGGGCATGTACGAGCAGCCATCGGAGGTCCAGTCGAAGGGAGCCTCACGCCCCGCGGCGATCTCCGCGAACTGACGGTAGGGCTGGTTCATGATGTAGTCTGCGCGGTCCAGCACCCCGCCGGAAGCAGACGCCGGCATCACACCGGCCATCAAGGTGGCCAGCGCGACGACGCATACGCCGGCCACCCGGGCAAGTGGACGGCCGTTCCTCGTTGCCATGTCGATCTCCTCACCACACCGCTGAACAATCCACTACTCGACGGAATACCGGATACCCGCCAGAAAAAGTGGACCAGAAAAGGGAACCGAGCACCCAGGTATGCCCCCGAACAGGCGAATGCCGTACCCGCGGGTAACCACAAGAACGTCATGGCAATCACCCTGAATTCGGGAACTTCCATCCCATTCGATCAGGTGGCCGCACCGGGATGGACCTTTCGCGCCTTGCCCCGGCTGACCCGGCGTCGGACGCTCGCTGGGAGAACCCCGGCAAGCCGCGTCGCGGATCGGGTGACGAGGTTCCCGGTGGAAGTGCGGCGCGGCTTCTCGTTCGGGTAGCGGGCGTGTGGCCCTGGCGTTGATCGACTTAGAGTCGGGAGTGTGGGTGGCCGTTGCCTTCTCGTCGATTACCAGCGGCCACCCCTCGCAAGGGCTCGTGTGCAGGGCACGAGCTGAAGAAGTGGGGAGCAGTCCCTCGTGTTTCGCCGCCCCCATCCGGAACACGAGGGACCTTTCCGGAAGCGGTGACCATGGCCGCCCGCCCGCACGCCTCCGGCCACGCTTGGCGATATCGATGCCAGCCCCGAGCAGTGCGCGGAGAGGTACGGCCACGGCGCGGTCAAGCACCTCGGCTGGGCGCACAAGATCTGGAGTGCGGATAGGACCCGAAGTCAGGGACCCCTTCGCTCCGGGCGCGGCCATGCGGTAGATCGCTCCACTCCCGACCTGCGACACCACGGACCTCAGCGGTGCTGTTGCAGCGGCGGCCCGAAGGCTTTCTGCGCGGCATCCCGGGGCCTGCGACGCGGACCGGGGCATAAAGCAGTCATATGGGTGCGACGTTAAAGTGTTAAAGAGGTCACCCGTTCAGTGGGTTGGGCAATTCCGTCAGTTTGGCGAAACTTTGACCCGCCGTGGAGCTGAAAGGGAGCGCAGTGCAGCTTGCCAGTCGAATGCGACGTCTCGGAACCGAATCCGCCTTCGAGGTTTTGGCCAAGGCGAAGGCCTTGGAGAAGACCGGAAGGAAGATCATCCATCTGGAGATCGGCGAGCCGGATTTCGATACCCCAGCCCATATCGTGGCCGCCGCCCAGGAGGCGGTGAGCAAAGGCCACACGCATTACGTTCCCGCTCCCGGCATTCCGGAGTTACGTGAGTCGATCGCGGGATTTCTGGGCCGGACCGGCCGGATGACCACCTCGCCGGGCCAGGTCGTCATCACACCCGGCGCGAAACCCATCATGTTCTTCACCATTCTCGCGCTGTGCGAGGAGGGCGACGAGGTGATCTACCCCGATCCCGGCTTCCCCATGTACGGATCGATCGCGCGGTTCGCGGGCGCCACCGCGGTGCCCATCCCGCTGCGGGAAGCCAACGGCTTCACCGTCGACCCCGACGAACTGGCCTCCCTGGTGACGGATCGGACGAAGCTGCTGATCCTCAACTCGCCACACAACCCGTGCGGCTCCGCGCTGACCAAGGACCAGGTGCAAGCCATCGCCGAACTGGCCATCGAGCGCGATCTGACCGTGCTCTCCGACGAGGTGTACTGGGCGTTGCGGTACGACGGCGTGCACGAGAGCGTGCTGGACGTGCCCGGCATGGCGGAGCGGACGATCTTGCTGGACGGGTGGTCCAAGACCTTCGCCATGACCGGCTGGCGGCTGGGCTTCGGCGTCTTCCCGGAGGCGCTGGTCGAACCCATCAGCAGGCTGGTGATCAACTCGGTGTCCTGCACGTCGGCGTTCAGCCAGCATGCCGCCATCGCCGCACTGGAGGGTCCTTGGGACGAGGTGGAGCGCATGCGGGCCACCTTCGCCGAGCGCAGCGAAGTCATCACCGACGGACTCAACGCTGTCCCCGGCGTCTCCGCGCTGCGGCCGGGCGGGGCGTTCTACTCCTTCGCCAACATCACCGAGCTGGGACTGCCCGCACAGAAGGTGTCCGACCTGCTGCTGGAGCGGGCGGGTGTGGCCGCACTGCCGGGCACCGCCTTCGGCGAGTACGGAGAGGGCTATCTCCGGTTCTCCTACGCCAACTCCACCGAGAACATCCGCGCTGCTCTGTCGGCGTTCGAGACGCTGGTGAGCGAGGTATCCCGTGGCTGATCTGCCCCAGGTTCTGCTCACCCGCGAGCTGGTCCCCGAGGCGATGCGGGCGCTGGAGGGACGCTGCGAACTCGACCTCTGGGAGCGCTCCCCGGAGGCGATGCCCCGCGATGACCTGCTGCGCCGCGCCAAGGACAAGGACGGCCTGCTCACCCTGCTCACCGAGAAGGTCGACGCCGAACTGCTCGACGCCGCCGGTCCGCGCCTGAAGATCGTGGCAAACCACGCCGTCGGCTTCGACAACATCGACGTGCCTGAGTGCACCCGCCGCGGAGTGCTCGTCACCAACACCCCCGATGTGCTCACCGAAGCCACCGCCGACCTGGCCTGGGCACTGGTGCTCGCGAGCATCCGCCGCGTCGCCGAGGGCGACCGCTTCCTGCGCGCCCGCACCCCGTGGGTCTGGGATCCGCGGATGATGCTCGGCCACGACCTGTACGGCAAGACATTCGGCATCGTGGGCTGCGGCCGCATCGGCCAGGCCGCCGCCCGCCGCGCCACCGGGTTCGGCATGCGCATCGTCTACTCCGACGCTGTCCGCCTGCCCGCCGAGGCGGAGCAGCGACTGGGCGCGGAGTACCTGTCGCTGGACGACCTGCTCGCCCAGTCCGACGTGGTGTCCGTGCACGCACCGCTCACCCCGGAGACCCGCCACCTGTTCAACGCCGGGACCTTCCGCAAGATGAAGCACACCGCGGTGCTGGTCAACACCGCACGCGGCCCCATCGTCGACGAGGCCGCACTGGCGGAGGCGCTGCACGCGGGCGAGATCTTCGCCGCGGGCCTGGACGTCTACGAGCGCGAGCCTCAGGTCGAAGCGGCGCTGCTCGATCTGGACTCCGTCACGCTGCTGCCGCACCTCGGCAGCGCCACCGTGGGCACCCGCGTCGCCATGGGCCTGCTCGCGGTGGAGAACCTCTTCGCCGGTATCGCAGGCGAACGTCCCCGCACCCCGCTCAACCCGGAAGTGCTTGAGCGGTAACGATGTCCTGGGCGAGGAGCCGGCCGAGTTGGATCGATCGACTTGTTGCAATCTGAGTACTTGTGGTGGGGTACGTTGACAAATGTTGACTTCCTGCGTGAAATAAACACTGATCGGCGGCCGCCCAGCGTGCCGGGCGGCCGCACTCCTCCGCGTCAGCGACCGAGAACGTCGCTGCCGCCCTCCGAGAGGTGTTGACAACGATGTCAAGAGGTCGACCGTCCCGACTGCGAAGATCCCGGCGCGAAAACCTCCGCCCCCTGCTCGCCGTGGTCTCGGTGGCGATCGCGTTGCTGCTGCTCGTGACCGGCGTCCCGGCGTCGGCGAGCGCCGCCGAGTGGGCGCCGAAGGAGCCACGGCTGCCGACCCCGTGGACCCACCAGGTCTCCCCGGACAACGCGTTGCCCGAATACCCCCGCCCGCAACTGGTGCGCAAGGAATGGCGCAACCTCAACGGCCTGTGGGAGTTCGCCGGGGCCACCGCGGGAGAGGCCCCGCCCTTCGGCCGCACGTTGCCGGAGCGGATCCTCGTGCCCTATCCGGCCGAGTCGGCCCTGTCCGGTGTCGGCCGGCACTCCGACCACATGTGGTATCGCCGCATGGTGACCGTTCCCCTGCGCTGGCGGTTCGGCGTGGCACCGCGGATCAAGCTGAACTTCGGCGCCGTCGACCACTCGGCGGTGGTCTACGTCAACGGGCGCAAGGTCGCCGAGCACTCCGGTGGCTACGGCGCGTTCTCCGCTGACATCACCGACGCGCTGACGCCGCTGGGGCAGCAGGAAATCGTCGTCGGCGTCACCGACCGCACCGACGCCACCTGGCAACCGGTCGGCAAGCAGCGCCGGGTTCCCGACCGGGGCATCTTCTACGAGGGCGCGTCGGGAATCTGGCAAACGGTGTGGATGGAGCCGGTGTCGCGCGGCCATGTCACCGAGCTGGGCATGGTGCCCGATGTCGACACGTCCACGCTCGGCCTGACCGTGCGGGCCGCGGGCGACCGACCGCTCACCGCCGAGGTCGTCGTCCGGGACGGCGACCGGGTGGTCAGCCGGACCCGCGGGCCGGTCAACCGGCCGATCACGGTGCCGGTGCCGCACGCCAAGCTGTGGTCGCCGGACTCGCCGCACCTGTACGACCTCGAAGTCGTGCTGCGCGACGGTCTCTTCCCGGTGGACCGGATCAGCTCCTACTTCGGCATGCGCGAGATCGGCCAGGCGAAGGGCGCCGACGGCAAACTGCGGCTGACGCTCAACGGTAAGATCACCTTTCTGATGTCCACTTTGGACCAGGGGTACTGGCCGGACGGCATCTACACCGCACCGACCGACGCCGCGCTCGCGTTCGACCTCGAGCAGCACAAGAAGCTGGGCTTCAACACCGTGCGCAAGCACATCAAGACCGAACCGGACCGCTGGTACTACCACGCCGACCGGCTCGGCCTGATGGTGTGGCAGGACATGCCATCGATGAAGACCAGCAACGAGCGCCCGCCGCCCGAGGCGTGGGGTCCGTTCGAGGCCGAGTTGCACGAACTGGTGGAGCAGAAGAAGAACTGGACCTCGATCGTCGGCTGGGTGCCGTTCAACGAAGGCTGGGGCGAGTGGTCGCGGGAGGCCACCGGCCGCATCGCCGACGACGTCAAGCGGCAGGACCCGACCCGGCTGGTGAACGCGCACAGCGGGGTGAACTGCTGTGCCTCACTCGGTGACTCCGGCAAGGGCGACGTGCTCGACTGGCACCAGTACCACGGTCCGGCCATGCCTACGCCGGACGCGCGCCGCACCGCCATCGACGGCGAGCACGGCGGTTACGGCCTGGAGATCGAGGGGCACATGTGGTTCGGCGAGGGCCACGGCTACGGCGAACTGCTGCCGGACAAGGTCGCCCTTACTCGCGCCTACGTCGCCAACCAGCGCGACGTGCTGACGGCCGCGCAGCGCTGCGGCATCAGCGGCGCGATCTACACGCAGATCACCGATGTCGAGCACGAGGTGAACGGCTTCCTCACCTACGACCGGCACCTGGCGAAGATGGATTTCGCCCAGGTCAAGGCCATCAACGAGGAAATCATCCGCAAAGCCGACGGCAGCGGGCCGGGCACGCCCGACCCCGGCCCGGGCACGCCGGGGCTCGACGGTGTGCACGCCTACCGGTTCGACGAGGGCGGCGGCGGTACCGCCGCCGACGCGGTCGGGGACGCCGACGCGAAGCTCACCAATGCCGCCTGGACCACCGGTGTGCAAGGCGGTGCGGTGGCGTTCTCCGGCAACGGCCAGGCCGACACCGGCGCGCCGCTGGTGAACACCGGCAGCAGCTACACCGCGTCGGCGTGGGCGAAACTGGACGTGGCCGACAATGCGTTCCAGACCGTCGTCAGCCAGGACTCGGTGCGCGACAGCGCGTTCTTCCTGCAGTACTCCGGCCAGGACCAACGGTGGGCGATGAGCTTCATCGGCCTGCGGGCGCTGTCGCCGGACAAGCCCGAGCCGGGACGCTGGTACCACCTCACCGGCGTGCGGGACGCCAAAGCGGGCACGGTGTCGCTCTACGTCGACGGCCGCAAGGTGGACACGCG
The DNA here is from genome assembly GCF_009765355.1 of Amycolatopsis anabasis. Taxonomy (GTDB): domain Bacteria; phylum Actinomycetota; class Actinomycetes; order Mycobacteriales; family Pseudonocardiaceae; genus Amycolatopsis; species Amycolatopsis anabasis. The sequence goes on from NZ_VTHK01000011.1 coordinate 155,664, forward strand.
CAGCGCCTGCGTCGCCGACTCCTCGTCCGGCCCGACCGTGATCGGCCGCGCGCAGTACGGCGGCGACCAGGTCGACCACCTGCGCGGTGCGGTCGACGACGTCCGCCTGTTCGACCGGGCGCTGTCGGATCGGGAGATCGCCACGCTGGCGACCCGGCCCTGACCGGTGAGCACTCGGGAAGGCCGCCTTCACCATGCCTTCTTTGGTGAAGGCGGCTAGGACGCCGATCCCGACTCCGGAGGCCCTGTGTGTCGAGACGATCAGCGCCTGCCATGGCCTTCGCCGTGTTTCGCGCGGTTCGGCGGAGGACGGTCCACGGGGCTGGCGGTCGCGAAGTCGTCCTCCCTGGGAAAGATCGCGATCGAAGCGAGCACCAGGACCGCTCCGAGGATCGCGTGCAGGGCGAGGGTTTCGCTGAGGACGAGAACCGCGGTGCACAATCCGAACACCGGGATGAGGTTGGTGATGATGGCGGACAGCCCGGCGGGAACCGACGCGAGCGCGTAGTTGTAGAGCAGGAAGCTGCCACCGTAGCCGCAGACGCCGATCAGGACGGCGACGACCCAGGAGTGCCAAGGGATCGAGAAATCGATGGTTTCCTCGCCGGTGCTCCAGCGGTACGCGGAGAACGGCAGGATGAGCAGCAAGCCGGCGAGGAACTGGTGCGCGGTCATGGTCACGGTGTCGAGGTCCCTGGCCAGGTCCCGCGTCACCAGTACGTGGACCGCGGCGCTCAAGGTACCGGCCAGGACGAGCAGGTCGCCCAGATTGATTTCCGCGATGCCGTGGAAGCCGTGCAGCGAGATCACCCCGGCCACGGCGAGCGCGGTGCCGGCCAGCGCGCGCGGCCCGATCCGTTCCTTCAGGAACACGGCTGCCAGCAGCACGACCATGCACGTCTCGGTGCCGGTGAGCACCGCGGTATTGGCGGCCGAGGTACGGGTCAGGCCGATGGTGATCAAGGCATAGGAGATCCCGGGTTCCAAAGCGCCCAGCACGATGAGGCGCGCCAGCGGTGGACGGCGACCGTATCCCCGGATGAGCAGTACCAGCCAGAGCACGATGTTCGCGGCGATCAGCTCGACCGCGATGAGGGTCATCGGCCCCCAGGAGTCCAAGGCGTACTTGGTGAAGGTCCCGGCGCTTCCCCACCCGAAGGAAGCGACGACCAGTGCGGTGAACTGCTTTCCGCGGCCGTTCACCGGCCACCCGCCTCGGAGCCGACCAGCCACGGCAACGCGGGCGCGAACCGCTCGAACGCGGTCCGCACCCCATCCGCGCCGAGGAACTCGAGGTAGTCCAGGCTCCCCGACCGCGGGATCTCGAATAGACCGAACGACCCGCTGGCCGAGAACTCCGCGCTCCCCCGCTCCACTTCGCGGAAGTCGGCTCCCGCGGGGACCGGCGGGACGAGACCGCGGTTGCCGGGGACGACGGTGCGGTGCCACAGCGTGCAGTGGTCCGCGCCGTCCCGGGCTTCGACCGCAAGCCAGATGTGCTCCGTCGCGGCGGCGAGATAGCACTCCAACCACGTCTCCACCGGGTCGGTGCAGATGACGGTGCCGCGAATCGACCAGGTGCGGTTCGCGATGTCGAACTCGGTCCCCGGTGCGAACCGCCCGGCGCGGAGGCGCAGGCCGTGTGCGCCCGCGGTCGGTGGCGTCGGGCGAGGTTCTCGCTCCATGGCCCTCCTTCCCTCGTCGATGGCTCCGCGTACTCCGTGTTCACCGAAGCGCGAACCGCGCGGGCGGGGCGCTACGGCCCTCCACGACATCGCAGACGTAGTGGCCCCAGGCCGGGCCGTGTTTGAACCCGTGCCCGCAGTCGCCTCCGACGAGCCATGTCCGGGTCATGCGGGGGTGCGGCCCCAGCAGGAAATGACCGTCCGGCATGGCGGTGTAGAAGCAGGGTTCGCGGCGCAGCACCGGGGCGTCCCGGAGCCCGGGGAAACGTGCGTCCAGGTAGCCGCGCACGTCCGCGTCACCGCGGCCGGGAGCGTCGGGCTCCAGTTCCACATCGGGGACGACCTTGGTGCCCGCACTGCTCAGGGCCGGCACGCCGTACATGCCCCGGCCGGTGTCTAGCCAGGCCGGTCCGGGCTCGGCGGCCGCCGGTGCGGCGACGTAGAAGCTGTCCTGCCGGACGCGTCGTGCCGAGGTCATGCCGGGGAAGAGGGCGGGAAGCCTCGGCCCGGGCGCCCAGACGATGAGGTCCGCGGTACCGGGGACACCGTCGACCACGACTCGATCCCGGTCCGGAACCGCCGTGCCGCGGATCAGTTCGGCCCCGGCCGCGATGGCCGACGCGGCCAGCGCCAGGACGGCGTCCCGGGCGCGGAGCACCCCCGCGGTCGGCTCGTACACCGCGAAGCCGACACCGTTCAGCGCGAAGGCGGGGAAACGCGAGGCGATCTCCCGCGAGGTGAGCCGCTCGACCGGGATGCCGAGTCGTTCGAGCACCGCCCGGCTGTCCAACTCCCACGTGCCGGCGGCATTCTCCGGCTCGATGAGCAGAACCCCGCAGTCGACGAAGAATTCCCGCCCGGTCTCGGCCGCCAGTTCCCGCCAGCCGTCGAGCGCCCGCAGCGCGGACGCGGTGTACCACTCGTCCGTCCCGTGTGCGAAGCGCAGGACGCGCGACTCGGCGGCCGAGGGACCAGTCTGTCCCGGTCCGCGTTCGTCGATGACCCGGACGCTCCAGCCGCGGAGCGCGAACTCGCGGGCAATGGACAGGCCGAAGACCCCGGCGCCCACCACGATCGCCGTCGTCACGGGCGGACCGTCGCGGTTTCCAGGTCCGCCGGCAGCGCCTGGAAGAACGGGTTCCCCGGTGCGGCGATCCGCTGTCCCGCGGGCACCGGGGTACCGCCGTCCCAGCGCGGTTCACCGCGGTAGCCGAGGGCTGCCCACAGCCGCCGGGAGAACTCGGGCATGATCGGATAGGAAAGCTGGGCGAGGTGCTTGACCGCGGTGGCCTCCGCCGCGAGCGCGGTGGCGGCTTCGGGCGCCGCGGGGCCTCGCGCCCGCTGCCGGGACTGGCCGGCGGCGAAGTCCCGGGCCCGCCAGACCAATTCGCAGAGACCCCGCGCCGCTTGGCGAGGTGAGAAGTGTGCGATCGAGTACGCCGAAAGGCAGTCCTCGGCGAGTCTCCGGATGTCGGCGACGAACGCGATCTGCGACCGGGTGGCGCCCGCCAACGCGGGGACCATCCCTGAGCGGGCGGAGGCCAGGCGGTTGAACACATCGTCCAGCCAACTCCCCCAGACGGCGGCGAGCTCGCCTTCGACGAGCGCGCGGAAGCGCTGGAAGGTGAACGAGGTCGCCTCGAACTGGGGACGGTCGTGGGCGAGCGCGAACCGGACGCTGTCGGCGGGCACCACCGACAGCAGCGCACCACCCCAGATCGCGTGCCGGCGGCTGGTGGAGAACTTGCTGTCGTCCAGGCGGTAGAACTCGTTGGTCAGCAGCGCCCGCGGCAAGCGGAGCGTGTCGTCGTAGGCCATCATCAAGGCCGGGAACAACAAGGCGTGGAAGAATCCGTTGTCCCAGCCGAAGAACTGCACGACGTCCGCGGCGTTCCAGACTTCGCGCCAGGATCGCGGATCCTTTCCTCCGGCGCGCAACGCCTCGGCGAGCTGGGCGAAGTACCCCGGAACCATTTCCGCCCAGACGTTGAGCCGTTGGTCCGCGCAGGCTTCCACCGGCACCGCGATGCCCCAGTCCGCGGGGTGGCTGATGGGGACGTCCGGCAGTCCGCGTTCGAGCATGTCCCGGCACAGTGCCTCCAACTGGGGTGCCAGTACCGCGTCCGCGTGGAAGCTCGCCAGCCGGTCGGCGTATCGGGCCAGGGGGAAGACCAGCCGGTGGTGCGTACGGACTTCGGGCGCCGAACCGCAGTGGTTGCAGCGCGGGGCGACCAGGTCCACGCAATGGTTGGGCCGGGCGCAGACCTCGCACAGGTTCCCGTCGCAGTCGTCGTTGCCGCAGTGGGGACAGGTGCCGGTGACGTACGCGTCGACCAGGTATCTCGGGCACGTCGGGCAGAACAGGAACTGTTGGTCACGCCGTTCGATGTGCCCGTTGGCGGCGAGTTCGCGAAAGAAGCCCCGCACCATCGGCAGGTAGAGATCGGACTCGTACGGCCGCAGGTAACTCGGGTTGCTGAACCCGATCGCCCGGAACAGTCCCTGTATCTCGTCGTCGAACTCCTTGGCCAATGCCGTGGCATCGACGCCTGCCTGCCGCGCCTTCTCCGGCACGTAGCTCTGGTGGTAGTCCGAACCGATCAGGTAGGTCGCCTCGCGCCCGAGTAACCGGCACCCCCGGGCCAGGATGTCCGCGCCGCTGTAGGGACCGGAGAGGTGCCCGAGATGCAGGTCACCGTTCGGTGTGGGGGGTGATCCCGAGACGATGACGGGCCGGGCCGTCTCTTCGCCGATCACAAGTCGACCGGGCCCAGCGAGGGCGGCCAGTAGACGTTCAGGAACACCAGGCGGTCATGCGTGCTGCGGTTGGCGAACGTGTGCCGCGCGCCGGCCGGGATCAGCACGGCCTGCCCGCGGCCGACCTCCTGCTCCTCGTCGTCGATCGTGATGACTCCGGCCCCTTCCACGATGACGAACATCTCGTGCTCGACGTGGGAATGCGGTTCCGTCTGGCGCGATGGTTCCACCACACACCGCCCGACGCCCCAATCCGCGGCGTCTTCACCGGCGTGCGGGTAGATCTGCTGGAACTGGATCCCGTAGGCGGGAACGAGTTGCTGGTCGCTGACATCCCTGATGAGCATCCGATCTCCCGAGTGCGGTTCAGTAGTTGAAATCCGGGTGGTTGACGGCCTTGACCGGGACCCAGGGGTTGAAATGCTTGGCGCAGTCGTCCACGGGCATTCCGTCGAACCAGCCGTAGTCCGGGTCCTGCGGCGGTACGGGCTGGGCGCGGATGTACTCGAGGTGCAAGGAGGGCCAGACGTCTTCGCGGCGGTGCCGGTCGAGGCGGGGTTCGGGGTCGGTGAGCACGTCGGCTTGAATCAGCACGTCGATCTGGTATGTCGCGGAGAAGCGTTCCGGCGTCGCCGCCCGGGCCGCGGCGGTGGGCGGGCAGTGCGGCGGTTCGGGCCGGGTGCCGCCCGGTTGAGCGTGGTGCCAGCTGCTGCCCAGCTTGTGCGGATGGCCGATCCCACCGTTGCCGATCGTGCGAAGTGCGTTCCGGGAAACGAACTTCACCGCTTGGTCGAAGTTCGGGACGAGACCGCGGCTGACGAGTGATCGCGCGTAATGCCCCGGCGCGTTCATGGAGAAGACCAGGCCACCGGGGATGCGCCGGTCGTGGTTCCGCATGAGGTGCGCCCCCGGGTAGAACAACTGCACGCTCGACTTGAACAGGCGCAGCTCGCCGTTCGCCGCCCGCAGCGGCAGTGCCTCGAGGTAGACCACGTCGGGTTCGATGCGCCCGAACTCGATCAGGTAGAGCTCGGCGAGTCGCCGACATACCCCGATCAGCCGGGTGCTCGGCCGTGCGCGTGCCAGCCGGGGGCTGTTGAACACGATCAGGAACGCGCTCGTCAAGCCCTGTTCGGCCCGGTCTTTCCAGACTCGGCGTTCGCGCTGGATCGTGGACCGGACGTGGTCGGCCCCGCGGGCGAGATCGGATTCGTCGAGCCACGCGATGTCGAGGGTCAAGCCCTTCGCCGAGCCGCCGCCTTCTCCCCTGCCTGCGGCGGCCGTGCCCTTGGCCGCCAATCGGCCGAACAAGCAGGGCTGGCAGCGTTCGATCCAGCGCAGCAGCTCCGCCTTCTTCTCAGCCGGCGGGCAGCACGGATCGAGCAGGACGCGGTGCGCGGCGTCGATATCGGTTCCCAGGCTGAGCTCCTGTTGCGGCAACTCGTCGAGCTGCGTCGACAACGACGCTTCCGCGACGCCGGGCTTCATGACCGGTCCTCGCCGTTGCGGCTCAAGCGCTCGGAACGCGGTTCGACCGGGGCGCCTTCGGCGTCGAAGGCCGCGCGCAGATCGAACGCCGTCGGCGTGGGCCCCAGGTCGGCGAGCAGTTCGATCCGCTGACCGGCCTCCGTCCAGGTGGGAATCGTGCCCGCGGAAACCCACCAGATGGCGTACGTGGGCACATTCGACTTCCGGAACCAGGTGTGGCGGTTCTTCAGCGCGTGCAGGTGGAGTCCGGAATAGACGAACCTCCGCACACTTTCCAGATCGCGCCAGAGGGAGAGCGTCTGTGCCGCGCTGTAGGTCGTGGCGGTGGTGCCGCCGGCGTAGAAACGCGGGGTGGCCAGCGGTCCCCAGACGCCCCAGTCGCGATCGAAGTCGCTCGCCTCCACGTTGTCGTCGACGTAGTCGGCCCGGGCGATGAAACCGGGACTTCCTTCCGCCTCGGCATAGACCAGCTCGGTCAGCTCGTCGAAGGAGTCGATGCTCGGGTGGCCGTAGGGTTCCTTGAGGTAGGCGCAGGTCGTGAACGCCACGAGGGGCTTCGCCGTCACCTCGCAAGCGCCTGTCTTCGCCCCCGCGGCTCGCTGTTCCGTCATGGCTGTTCGCCTCTCTCGGTCACCGCGGACCGATCAGGAAGAGCGTTCGTCCGAGGGGACGGGCCGCTGGTGCCGCACGTGGTAGGGCGGGACCGAGGAACCGACCAGCGTTTCGGCGTCGATCGATACCGGGCGGTACGGGCAGCCGGCCAGCCGTTCGACCATGAGCGCGGTCGAGTCGGCCACCTCGTCGACCCGGCCGAACAGGTACGCCCACTCGTGTTCGTCGGAACCGAAGTAGGCGGTCGTCGCGAACGTCTCGGTGAACCGTCGCCAGGAGGTGAGCAGCGTCTGGTTGCGCCACAGGGTCGGGCACCCCGCCTGCGTCGCCACGACTCCACCGGGGTTCAGAACGGATCGGCACATGCGGAGAAAGTCGGTACCGTACAACCGATTGTGCTGCGCGTCTTCGCTGATCCGCTCGTCCGGCAGGTCCACGAGCACGATGTCGTAGCGGTCGCGGCGCGCTCGCGCGTCGGCCACGAACTGCCAGCCGTCGCCGTAGTGCACCCGGATCGGGCCGTCACCGCGTTCGGCGCCGGCCAGTTCCCGGGGCGTATAACCGTAGGGCAGGTGCTCCGCGCACAGCTTGACCGCGTCGCGGTCGATGTCCACGTGATCAACCTGGTTCGCGCCCGCTGCCACCGCGATCTGGCAGGCGACCCCCTCGCTGGAGCCGATCACCAGCACCGTGCGTACCTGGTCGGCGAGGAGCAGCGCGGGCACGAGCAGCGCCTCGTGGTAGACGAGTTGGCTGAACTCGGTGCTTTGCCGGTCGTTGTCGCAGAACAGCGAGACCCCCTGCGCCGTATCGGCGATCACCAGGTGCTGGAACGCGGTATCCCCTTCCCAGCGAACCTTCCGCAGGTCCCAGACACGGGTGAGCCCTTGTCCCAGCGGTTCGCTGACGCGGGCGGAATGGTCGGCGGTGGTCAAATTTCCCTCGATTCCCCGTTTCGCGGTCAGTTCTTTCGCGGTCTTGCCGCGGTGGATGGTTCTCATGTGCAGCACCGGGGTGCGCAGCGCTTCCACCAGCCTGCGCACCGCCAACTCGGGCTTGGCCTGGCTTCCGCAGGTGAACACGTCGACGAAGGCCGAACCGACCTCGGGATAGGTGTGCAGGGAAGCATGCGATTCGGACAGCAGGGCGAGGAGGGTGACGCCCTGCGGCGCGAACCGCCGGGAGGTCAGTTCCAGCACCGTGGCGCCGGCCTCGGCCAGCGCGGTCGCCAGGATGTCGTGCAGCAGTGCCTCGTCGTCCAGCAATGCGGCGTCGATGCCCTCCAGTTCCGCGATGACGTGTTGCCCGGTGAAATCCCCGATGTGGTGTGTCGGGCTCGGTGCTCCGGCCATCTGAGAATTCCTTCCGCTCCGTCAAATGGGCGGATCCCCCAGAAAACGGCGTCTGATGGGATCAGATGCAGTGGGTCGGCAGTGGCGCGAACCCGTTGAACGCGATGGAGGAGTAGCTGGCGGTGTAGGCACCGGTCCCCAGGAAGTCGATGTGGTCGCCGGCCCGCAGCCCGACCGGCAGGTGGTAAACGCTGCGCTGGTACAGCACGTCATCGCCGTCGCAGGTCGGGCCCGCCAGAATCACCGGACCGGTGTCGCCGGCCCGCCCGGGAGTGCTGAGCAGGTAGGTGATGTACTCGTTCTCGGTCTCCGCGAGGCCGTTGTAGCGGCCGACATCCACATACACCCAGCGATGCTCGTCCCGATCGGACTTGCGGGACACCAGCACCACCTCACTGCGCAGCAAACCGGCGTCAGCCACCAGGAAACGTCCAGGCTCGAGCACCACGCCCGGCATGGGCGAACCCGCATCACCGAAGTGTCGCGCCAGCGCGGCGCGCAGCGCCGCCGCGTAGGCGGAAACCGGTGGGGGGAGCCGCGTGTAACGACCGGGAAAGCCACCGCCGACGTTCACCAGCGGCAGGCCGATCCCACGTTTCGCGAGCTTGGCGGCAATGCCGGCGGCCGCCGCTATGCCCGCTTCCCACGCGGCCGGATTCAGCTGCTGCGATCCGACGTGGAAGGACACTCCGGCGGGCGCCAGCCCCAGCCCCGCCGCGCGCCCCAGCAAATCGGCGGCCATCTCCGGAACGCAGCCGAACTTGCGTCCGAACGGCGTAACCGAACCCGTGTCGGCCAGCATGATCCGGCAGAACACCGACGAACCCGGTGCCCGCTCGGCGATGTTCGTGAGATCAGCGAGGCTGTCCGTGGTGAATTGCCGCACGCCCAGCGCGTACGCGGCCGCGATGTCGGCGCTCTTCTTGATCGTGTTGCCGTAGGACAGATCACCCGGTGCCGCCCCCTCGGCCAAGCAGAGCTCGATCTCACGCATGCTGGCCACATCGAATTTCGCACCGAGTTCGACGAGCAGACGCAGGATTTCGCAGGCAGGATTCGCCTTGACTGCGTAGAATAGCTGTGCGTCGGGTATTGCCGCGGTCAGCTCCAGGTACCGTTCACGAATACTGCGCAAGTCGACGACCAGGCACGGCGTGGACGGGGTTCGCGAATCCAAGAAGGAACGAATACGACCGATCGCCGCACATTGCATACCACTGGAAGGAGGAAAGGTAGCCAACCCACGCTGAGAAACCCCGACTTCCATGCCGCAACCTCCCCGTGCACATCGCTACCGCCGAAAGATCCACTGGAGGTGTCCGCCGATCCCACCGGAGTGGAGGATTCAGGACGCACTGCCGCACAAGTTCAGCAGGGCGACTTCGCAAACGAAGATCGATTCATCCCGATGATGATCAATCAAAGATCACGATTACACCCGACAATGCACGACAACAACTCCCAGGCCATCGGCAAGCCTAGCGGAATCTTTCCTGACCAGCACGTATGTGCACTCTTCAGCAGCGCGGAGGCGATAACGACCGGGTTAGCCCTGTTCGATGCCGTCTCGGCCAACCACGCATGGCAGCCAGTATCCAACCGTGCGCCAGGACCGGTCCCTGGACCATTTCACCGACCATTCACCAGGTCCGGAATACTAGTGGGACACCTAGTAGGAGCGGTCCAAGGAGGACCTCCCGGTTCGGCGTCGGATGCGCTGATCCACACCGAACCCGGAGGCCCGCACCCCTGGCGAGATCATCTAATCCCGTGACACCCTGTCACCAACGTCTCGGGACAGCACACCCAGCGCGCGGCCGAGTGTCCAGCCGCGAAGTGAGCCGGATGTGACCTCGTCCGGCTCACCCGGAGCAGCGTTGGGCTGCCCCCGCCTGTGTGGTCCACAGGTGTGAGGAGACTTCGTTTTCCGCCCAGTACCATGCGGCCGGGTCAAAGATCTCACCTGGCTGGAGGCACTCGCGCGAACCCGAATGCCCGGTGTTCTGGTAGAGCACTACCCAAGTAGATCCGCCCCACGGTGCGTTGTTGTGGAACGACTCGGCCTTGTCACCGATATTGTCGCTGTGCCAATCCGGATCGTCCCGGCCAACGGTCCAGTAAATTGAGAATCCGGTTAGCTCGTCGCCGTCGTAGGCGCAAAACCAACCTTGCTCACAGTTCGACTGACTCCCCTTTGCCGGATCGGCCGAGGCGATCCCGCCGGAAAGCAGGGTTGCGGTAGCGGCCACGCCGAGTGCGGCGGTCAACATTCTGCGCATAATCGCGGTTCGTTCCTTTCGTCAAATCATTCTCTATCGGGCCGACCATTGCCGGTCGGCACGTTCACGGGTGGGTCAGTAGCTCTTGTGCCCTGGGCAAAGCCGCTTGGTTCAGCGTTGCGAAGTCGGTCAACTCGCGTTGGTAGGTAGCCCGCACGGCCGGTTCATGTTCGCGCTCCAGCTCACCGACGATCGCGGTCATCCCGATCGAAGTGGCGCAGGTAGCCTCGGCGACGGCGGTCTCCACCTCCAGGGATTTCGCTGCCACCTTGTCCAGTTGGCGGGTACGGTGCGCCAACTCCTTGTGGAGTTGCTTGGGATCGGCCACGTCACGTCCGGAACGTCGGATGCACGCCGCCCAGTCGCGGACCGCCTGCTGGTACCGAGCGTCGGCTCGGACCTCGTCCTGGACGAATTTGGCCACCCGTTGGGCGATGTTCTTCGCACGGAACCATCGGGGCAGGTCGCCATAGAGGGAGCGGCGGGCTTCGGCCAGGCAGCCGCGATCGCTGGCACTGATCCGTGCCCCGTGCGGCAACGGTACCGACAGTTGCCCGCCTTGCCCCTGCAAGGTAACCGTGTACACGCGTTGCCGTTCCGGGGGCAGGCTGTTGACGTAGGCTTCGTTGGGACCCGGCACAGGTGGTTGTCCCCCCGGCTGGGCACTCCGGACAGCACCGTACCCGTACTTGCGTGCCCAGGACACATCATCGACGACGTAGGGAAAAACACGGTGCTCTTCGCCGTTTTCGGCGGGCAAAGGGGCGACTTCGTGATAAACGAAACCTTGCCGGCTCATACAGTGGCGGACCAGGCGCTCCTCGCCCCGGGCAAGCAACTCCTGTTCCGCCGCACTGAGCGGCTGGACGGGTCCAACCGGTTCAGCGGGCGCCGATCCGTTCGCGCAGCCGACCGCTCCCGGCAACAGAATCGCCGCCACCATTCCGCTTACCGCCCTGCGTGCGATAGCTCCAAAAGCCGGTGTCACGCGGCCGCCCGGACCAAGACGCCGAATATGAACGGAATTCAAAACAGTTATACTCCCCAGCTTCAAAGCCGCCGGTGGTGCGACGCACAGCCGTTTCACCGCCTCCAGCCGCCTGCGTGGTGGCGGCCCGTCTCCGAATCATCGCCGACGCACCCGGGCACGAGAAGGACTAGCGGGTTGCCTTTCCGCTGGTAGCGGCGGGAAACACCAGCTGACCAGGAGAAAGAACACGGCGGGTATCCACCGATCTGGGCTTGATGGGCTGCCCGCCGGGTCCGACCCCATTGGCAGACTGGAGGCGGTCCCTGCACAGCCGTCTGGACAACCGCACCCAACCCATGACGAGACAGCCTCGCGACGTGCCCGACCTCCCACTGGGGGCCGGCCGTGACGGAATCACGATCGGTGCGCAACTAGAGGGTGTGAACCAGACAACGAGATGCACCGATGAGGTGGCGGCCCAGTCGTTACCACCACCAGAACCGCCGGTGAGTCACGGCCCGGTGGCTGAATTCGAAAAGCTGTACCGGTCGCAGGTGGCCGCGGTGACCGCGTTCTTCGCGCGGCGCACCGCCGACCCGCAGGCGGTCGCGGACCTCACCTCGGACACGTTCGTCCACGTGATCACGTCCTTCGGCACCTTCGATCCGGCCAAGGGCACCGTGCGTTCCTGGGTGTTCGGGATCGCGCGGCGGGTGTATGCCAGGCACTGCGAGGCGTACCGCCACCACCAGGACAAGGTGCTCCGGCTCGCGGGCCGGCGACCGCTCGAGTCCGACGAGATGGCGGAACTGGCCGACCGGATCGACGCCGAACGCGCCGGCCGGGAACTGGTCGCCGAGTTGGCCACGCTTCCCTCACTCGACCGGGAAATCGTGGAACTGGTGGACATCGCGGGTCTGAAGCCCGCAGAGGCCGCGCACGCGCTCGGCGCGTCGCCCGGCTCGATCCGGATGCGCCTGATGCGGGCGCGCGCCCGGTTGCGCAAGATCGCCAATCACGAACGGAGTCAGGGAGATGGGTAAATTCGAGGATCGGCTGCTCACCGATCTGCTCACCGAATACCGGCCGACACTGAACGCGGCCAAGCAACCCGAGGAGTCCGCGGCGCCGCGCGCCTCGCGACGTCCCCTGTGGATCGCCGCGGGCGTGCTCGGACTGGTCGGCACCGCCACCGCCGGTGCGGTGCTGCTCGGCGGTGGCAGCCCGGCATACGCGGTGACCAAGGACGCCAACGGCGAGGTGACCGTCAGACTGCGCGATGCGTCCGGGATCGACGGCGCCAACCAGGAACTGCGCGAACAAGGCGTGCCGGCGGTGGTGGTCCCGATCAAGCCCGGCTGCACCGACATCGGCGAACTCCCCGTGGACAAGCCCACCGGTCGCATGACGGCACAAGCCCAGACCCAGAACGGGGAAATCGTATTCCAGACCAAGAACGTCCCACCCGGTGACACCGTGGTGGTCACCGCGGAGGGAAACCCGGCCAGCAGGCTCACCCTGGGCATGCTCCTGGTCAAGGGAGCCCCGCCCGACTGCGTGAGCGTGCCCGCCGGTCCCGGCACCAACCACTCGGACATGAACCAGGAAACCTCCCCCGGACCCCAACTCAACACCTCCGAGGGATAACCGACGGGCGCACCCGCCAACTCCTGGCGGGTGCGCCCCAAGCCATCAGGCGACACTCGCCCTTCGCCCTCCAGGGTTTCAGGGCTTTTCGTCCGGTGTCGTGCCGAAGAAGCGGGCGGACGCGTTCTTCTGCGCGATCCGGCGCAGCGCCGCGGTGACGCTATCGGTGAGCACGGTGCCGACCACCGCCAGTTCCACCATGGATTCCACTGTGGACAGTTCGGTGAACGAGGAGAAGTCCACCTCGGCGACCCGGTCGGCGAGCTCCGCGTACAGGCCGAGCCGTTCGACCGGGCCGGTCAGCCCGAGGTCGCGCAGCGCGCACAGCCCGGCCACCAGCGACTCCACCACCGGGCCTTCCGGTTCGAGACGCCAGCCGCGTTCCGCCGCGACCGTCTCGATCAGCTCCACCGCCCAGGCCCGGGACTCCTCATCCACCGGTACGAGCCTCGGGGTCAACCGCTTCTGCGCGGAACCGAGCACGTGGTGCATCCCGGTCTCCGGCTCGTCGATCGCGGCGACCACCTCGCGGGTGTCCGCGATCGACATGCCCGCCACGTCCAGCAGCGCGCGCACCAGCCCCAGCCTGCGCACGTGCTCCCGGCCGTAGCGGGCCTGGTTCGGGCCGGTCCGCTCGCCCGGCGGCAGCAAACCCTCGCGCAGGTAGTACTTGATGGTCGCGACCGGGACCCCGGACTCCCGGCTCAACTCGGCCATGCGCATGCGGCGGTCGCCTTTCCTGTGCTTCCTCTCAGCATGGATAGCTTAGCTTCCCATAACAGATAGCCAAGCTATCCACTCGGTTCTGGGAGGCACAGCATGCGCAAGGCTCTGGTGCGGGAAGCGTTCACCTGGCACCGGCCGCTGATGGGATTCGCGGCCGCGATGACCGGACTCGGGGCGGTGTCCCTCGGCGGTCTGCTGCTGGACGGACGGGAACTGATCGGCGAGCCGATCTGGGCGAAGTCGGTGAAGTTCTGCATCTCCTTCACGCTCTACGCGATCACCTGGTCCTGGATGTACCACCACCTGCGCCGATGGCGGCGAACGGCGTGGTGGGGCGGCGCGGTGTTCACCGTGGCGGGCGTGGTCGAGATGGCCGTGGTCGTGGTGCAGATCGCGCGCGGCGAACGCAGCCACTTCAACGTCGACACCCCGCTCGACAGCGCGCTGTTCGACGTGATGACGGCGAGCGCGATCGGTCTGCTGATCGGTCACCTCCTGCTCGTTCCCCCGCTGCTCGCCGGGCACCGCGGGGACCGCGCGGTGACGTCCGCGATCCGGGCCGGGGCCGCGCTGTGCGGGCTGGGCATGGCGCTGGGCGTCCTGATGACCGGATCGAACCCCCGGCAGCGCGCGGTGGGCGGACCAGGCGTGGTCGGAGCGCACACGGTGGGCCAGCCCGACGGCGGCCCCGGCATCCCGATCCTCGGCTGGAGCACGGTGGGCGGCGACCTGCGCATCCCGCACTTCATCGGCCTGCACGCGCTCCAAGTCCTGCCGCTGCTGGTGATCGCGCTCAGCGCGGCGGCGACCCGGTGGCCCCGGCTGGCCGACGAGCCGCTGCGCGGACGGCTGGTGCGAATCGCCGCCGCGGGCTACCTCGGCCTCATCGCACTGGTCACCTGGCAGGCGCTGCGCGGCCAGTCCCTCGTCCACCCGGACCCGCTCACCCTCGGCGCCGCCGCCGCACTGCTCGCGGCGGTGCTCGCCGCAGTCACTGCCGCACTACGCCAGGCCAGGGAAACCCTTGACACACCAAGGAAAGGCACGGTCACCACACGATGAGCACGACCACCCTGTTCAACATCACCTTCTACCTAGCGGCCCCGCTCTGGGCGCTGATCATCCTCACCCCGACCTGGCACCTCACCCGCCGGGTGATGCGCAGTCCCTGGGTGACGACCCTGCCGTTGATCGTCTACTGCACCCTCACCCTCCCCCGCCTCGGCGAACTCTGGTCCGTGCTGAGCAGTCCGGACCTGGAAACCCTGCGCGCCTTCGCCGGCACCGACTACGGCGCGGCGACCTTCTGGGCACACCTGATCTCGTTCGACCTGTTCCTCGGACGCTGGATGTACTTCGACTCCCGGCACCGGGGAATCCACCCCCTGATCATGGGACCGCTACTGGCCTGCACCATCCTGCTGTCCCCCTTCGGCCTGCTGCTCTACCTGATCATCCGCCGCTCCCCCGGCCACGACGTGATCACGGCCAACCGGGTCGAGGCGGCGGTCAAGTCTGCGCCCTCATCCGTGAGCCGCCGTTTGCCGTAGGGTGACCGGGAGGCTGCTGAGGCCGACGAGGCAGGTGGAGTAGATCCGGCGGCTGGGACCGCGGGGGTCGATCGCGCCGACGTGGGCGAGCAGGCCTTCGAGCAGGGCCTTCACCTCGACCCGGGCCAGGTAGGCGCCGATGCAGAAGTGCGGCCCGTAGCCGAAGGTCACATGGTTGTTCGGGGTGCGCCCCAGGTCGAAAACGTCCGGTGCGTCGAAGATCTCCTCGTCGCGGTTGGCCGAGACGCTCCACACGGTGACGATCTCCCCCGCCTTGATCGGTTGCCCGTTCAGCTCGAGGTCCTGTTTCGCGGTGCGGCCGAAGTGCATGGCGGGACTGGTCCAGCGCAGGATCTCCTCCACCGCGGTGTCCAGTTCGACCTCGCCGCGGCGGAGGCGTTCCCACTGGGCGGGGTGGTCGAGGAAGGCCTGGACCGCGCCGACCATGGCCAGCCGGGTCGTTTCGTCTCCGCCCAGGATCAGGTTGTAGCAGTTGAGCACGACCTCGTTCGACGGCAGTGGCGCGCCGTCGACCTCCGCGGTGGCCAGCAGGCTGACCACGTCCGCGTGCGGGGTGTCGCGGCGCTGTTCCGCCAGGTCGGCGAAGTACAGCAGCAGGTCGTTCTTGGCCATCCAACCGTCCATCGCGGTGTGGTCGGGATTTTCCGAGCTGATCGTGGACTTGGTCAGCCGCAGGATCTCCGCGCGGTCCTGCCGCGGCACGTCGAGCAGGTCGCAGATGGTGGCCAGCGGGACGTGCGCGGCGACATCCGCGGCGATGTCGCATTCGCCCTTCGCCACCGCCTCGGCGACGAGTTCGTCGGTGACGACGCGCAACCGGTCCACGATCACCTGCAGCGCACGCGGGGTGAACGTCTTGAGCAGGAGTTTGCGGAGTTTCGCGTGGTGCGGTGGATCGGAAACCACCAGCATCTTCCCGCCGGCGGTGTCGGCGCCCAGCAGCAAGGTGTCCAGCACGTTGCCCCGCTCCGAGCTGAAGCGCTTGGTGTCCCGGCAGACCGCGAGGAAGTCGGCGTGCTTGGACAGCACCCAGAACGCGGGACCGCGTTCGGTTTCCGGATGCCGGTAGACCGGCGTCTCGGCGCGCAGGTGCCGCCAGAACTCGGTGAGGTCGGAATCGACGAACGTGTGCGGGTTGGTGAGGTCCACCGCCGCGATCGCCGGTGCCTGGGTCATGGTCTCCATCCTCATTCGGTAGCGGCGCCCGAAAAACGGCGCAGGGTCGGGCTGAACGCGGTCAGCAGGGCGGGCGCCAGCAGCAGGGCGGCGCAGCAGAACAGCGCGCCCCGTCCACCGGCGAATTCCAGGAGCAGGCCGCCCAGCGCCGGGCCGAGCGCGCCGCCGACGCCGTCGAACACGCCCATCGCCCCGGAAAGGCGGCCGCGCAGTTCGTCCGGGGTCAGCAGCAACTGGTAGGTCACGATCGTGGTGTTCGCCAGCGGCGCGAGGAACGCCACCGTGCCGAGGAGCAGGCCGCCGAGGAACACGTTGGTGGTGAACGCGAGCAGCGGGGTGAGCGCGGTCGCCGCCCAGAACACCCCGGCGATCGACACCCGGGGATGCAGGGCGCGGTGCAGCCGCCCGGACACCAGGGCGCCGAGCACCCCGCCGCCGCCGAACATCGCGCTCATCAGCCCGATCTGACCGGCCGGGACGCCGCGCTGCTGCGCGAGCAGGATGAACACGATGTACAGCGCGCCGAACGCCAGGTTCAGCAGTACCGCGCAGGTGGTGATCAACCGGATGACCGGCTGGCGGCCGATCCAGCGCAGGCCCGCGGCGAGGTCCGGCCAGAACCGGCCGACCGTGTGCTCGCGGGGCCGCGCCGGTGCGGTCCGCGCGGGTATCCGGACGAACAGCAGCGCGAGGAACGACAGCGCCTGGACCAGCGCGTTGCCGAGGAACGGGAGCGCGCGGGCGATCCCGAACAGGAGCCCGCCGAGGCCGTTGCCGCCGACCTGCCCGATCGAACCGCGCGCGGCGTTCAGCGCGATCGCGTCGGGCAGCTGCCCGGCGGGCACGACCTGGGGCAGCGCCGCTTCCTCGGCCGGGAAGACGGCCGCGAGCGCGATCCCTTCCACCAGAGCCACCAGCACCACGTGCCAGATCGACCCGAAACCCAGCCACACCGCGACGCCCAGGGTCGCGAACGCGATCGCGCGCGCCCCGCTGCCGAGCACCAGGATCCGCTTGCGGTCCCAGCGGTCGGCGAGCACCCCGGCGGGCAGCCCGGCGGTCATCTGCGCCGCCGCCAGCACGAAACCGACCAGGCTCACCGCGAGCGGGGACCCGGACAGGCTCATCACAAGCAGCGGGTAGGTGAGCACGAACATCTGGCTGCTCAGCTCGGAACCGGTCTGCCCGGCCCACAGCAGGTGGAAATCGCGGTTGCGGGAGAGGGGACGCGCCGCGCCCTCCACCGCATTGGTCACCAAACCGGACACGGCCGCCGTCCTCCTCTCCCGCTCGCTACGCGATCACCCGGGACCGCACGTCGCTCATCGCGTACAGCCGCCGGATGTCGCGGATCAGGTTGAGCCGCTTGAGCCAGCGGTCCTTGCCGTCGTAACGCGGGGAGAACGGCTCGCGCCCGTGCACCACGCGGTAGTTGTCGACGAACACCGCGTCGCCCGGTTCGAGCACGACCCGCTCCACCGCGGCGCCGATCCGCTCCTGCGCCACCCGGATCGCCTCGTCCGCGGTACCGTCCACACCGGACATGAAGTCGATGTCGAACCGCAGGTACGGCCGCTCCTTCGGGCCGAAGAGCACCGGGCCCGCATGGAACTCGCGCCCGGCCAGGCGGTCGGAGTTCACCAGGTCGTTGAGCACCGCGCCGGTGTGCGAATCGTCCGGGTAGAACCGGAACCGGTCCTGCGCGAGCACCTCGCGGGTGTCCTCCGGCAGGTCGAGCGCGCCGATCCGCACGATGGTCGTGCCCACCGCGTCCGGGTTGCGCAGGCAGAACAGCGAGACGTAGTCGCCGCGGCAGGGGTGGTGCACGTCCTCGGTGTGCAGCGACAACGCCGCCTTGCTGCTGGCGCTGGTCAGCGATTCCTCCATCCCCGGCGCCGGGCACACGTCGTGCACCACCCGGCCGTCCTGCTGGGTGGCCCAGCAGAACGGGTCGCCGAGCACCGAACCGCACAGCAGGAGCACGAGTTCCTCGCGGCGCCCGGCCCCGGTCTTGGCGGCCATGTCCCAGCCGGTGGGCGTGGGCACCAGATCGGGGTCGACCGGCAGCCCGGACACCACGATCACGTCGGCCTCGGCGCCCCGCGCGTTCACCAGGAACTGCCGCAACCGCAACGGCAAGCGCGCGGCGATCGTGGTCGCCTCGTCGACGAAACGCAGCGGGTCCCAGTCTTCGAGGCTCGTCAGCACCTCCTCGGCGAGGCTGGCGATCTCCGCGGACTCGGTCTCGGTCAGGACGATTCTTTCCACGCTGTTACCCCATTTCTCTTCTCGTGACTTGGATCAGCGCCGGGAGTCCGCCTCGCGGACGATCTCGCGCAGGGCCTCGGCGACCTCCTCGGCCAGCCGCCGGACGGTCGCCTCCTCATGCACCCGGTCCGAATAGATCCAGGTGAGTTCCAGTTCGCCGCCTCCGACGCCGCCCACGACGTCGATCAGGTGGGTCCGCGCCTGCGCCGGCGCCTGGTCGTCGCCGACCGCGGGCAGTTGCGCGCGGAAGATGCCCTCGTCGTCGAGCACGCCGTCCCACTGACCGAGGTAGTTGAAACTCAGCTGCGCGGTCGCCTGCCCGGTCAGCACGCGGCCGGGTGCGTCCGGCGGTGTCAGGTAGCGCAGCGCGCCGTAGCCGAGTCCCTTGCCGGGCACCGCGCGCAGATCCGCCCGCACCGAACGGGCCAGCGCGCGCCAGTCGCGGCTGTCCCCGCCCACCCGCAGCGCGACCGGGTAGATCGTGGTGAACCAGCCGACCGTGCGGGAGGTGTCCACGTCGTCGAAGACGTCCTCCCGGCCATGGCCCTCGAGGTCCACCACCACGGTGTCCCGTCCGGTCCAGGCGGCGAGCGGCCGGGCGAGCGCGGCGAGCAGCACGTCGTTGATCTGGGTGCGGAACCGGCCCGGGACCTTGCGCAACAGCACCGAGGTCTCCCCGGCGGACAGCCGCACCGACACCGAGCGCGCCGAACCGACCGTGTTCTCCCCGTCCCGGTCCACCGGCAGCGCGGCCTTCCCGGCGAGTTCACCGACGGTGAGCCAGTGCCCGATCTCCTCGTCCAGCGCTCCGCTCGCGACGTGCGCGGCGAGCCGGGCGGCCCAGGTGGTGTACGCGGTGGTCTTCACCCCGAGGTCGATCGGGAGGCCCCCGGCGGCCTGCCGGTAGGCGATGTCCAGGTCTTCCAGCAGGATTCGCCAGGACACCCCGTCCACCACGGCGTGGTGCGCCACGAGCAGCAGCCGCGCGGGCCCCGCACCGGGTTCGACGAACACCGCGCGGACCAGCGGCCCGTGCGCCAGGCTGAGCCCGGACTGCGCCGACCGCGCCCGCTCCTCGATGTCCACAGTGGATGGCACCACTTCGAATCCGGCCGGGGCCTCGGGCACGACGCGTTGCCACCCGTCCCCGTCGAAGCGGCTCCGCAGGGCGTCGTGCTGGGTGACGACCGCGTCCAGCGCGGTCCGAACCGTTTCCGGTCGCACGCCTTCGGCCAGTTCCAGCAGCAGCGACATGGTGAAGTGATCCGGGGCGACCGGGTGTTCGGCGAAGAACCAGTGCTGCACCGGGGTGAGCGGCCCGGACTCGCGGCCCTGCTCCCCCGCGTCGCCCGCCGCGCGGACCCGGGTCGCGAGTTCGGCCACCGTCTGGTGCGTGAAGATGTCCTTTGTGGACACATGGTGCCCGGCCCGGCGCAGCCGGGAGACCACCTGGATGGACAGGATCGAATCGCCGCCCAGTTCGAAGAAGTTGTCGTGCACCCCGACTTCGGCCACCCCGAGCACCTGCGCCCAGACCTGCGCCACCGCCGCCTCGACCACGTTGCCGGGCGCCTGGCGTTCCGGGGCCGTCCGCTCGGGTTCCGGCGGGGCGGACAGGGCACGCCGGTCGACCTTCCCGCTCGGGGTGAGCGGGAACCTCTCCAGCGTCACGAACGCCGCGGGCACCATGTAGTCGGGCAGCGCGCCGGAGAGGAATCCGCGCAGCGCGGCCGAATCCGGGTTCGCCCCGGTCCGGGGCACCAGGTAGGCGACCAGCCGCGCGCCCCCGGCGTCGCGGACCGCGAGCACCGCGGTCTCGGCCACCTCCGGGTGCCGGGACAGCGCGGCCTCCACCTCGCCGAGCTCGATCCGGAAACCCCGGATCTTCACCTGGTCGTCGGCGCGTCCCAGGTATTCGAGCCGGCCGTCGGGCAGGTATCGGGCCAGGTCGCCGGTGCGGTACAACCGGTCCCCCGCCTCGAACGGGCTGTCGGTGAAGCGCTGCCCGGTCAGCTCCGGCCGGTTGAGGTAACCCCGGGCCACCCCGGCGCCGCCGATGTACAGCTCACCGGCGACCCCGACCGGCACCAGCTGGCGGTCGGCGTCGAGCAGGTAGGCGCGGTACCCGGGCAGCGGGCGGCCCAGGCACACCCGGCCCTCGGCCTCGATCGACGCGCGATCCAGTTCCTGGCGCGTGACGTGCACGGTGGTCTCGGTGATCCCGTACATGTTCACCAGCCGCACGCCTTCGCCGTACCGCTCGAACCAGGTGCGCAGGTGCCCGGGCTCCAGCGCCTCACCGCCGAAGATCACCAGCCGCAGCGCTTCCGGCGCCGGGAGCCCGGCTTCGGCGGCGAGCAGCACCAGGCCGCGGAAACCGGACGGGATCTGGTTCAGCACGGTGACGCCCTCGTCGCCGAGCAGCCGCCACAGCGCTTCGGGGCGGCGGGCGGTCTCCCGGGGCACGATCACCACACGGCCGCCGGAACTCAACGCGCCCCACAGTTCCCACACCGAGAAGTCGAAGGCGTAGGAGTGGAACATCGTCCACACGTCGTCCGGGCCGAAGCCGAAGTCCGCCCGGGTGGCCAGCAGCAGGTTCGCCACGTTCCGGTGTTCGACTCCGACGCCCTTGGGCTTCCCGGTCGACCCCGAGGTGTAGATGACATAGGCCAGGTGTTCCGGCCGCACCGAAACCTCGGGCGCGGCCGGGGACCGCCGGGCGAGTTCGTCCGCCTCGGCGTCCAGGCACAGCAGCTCGGCGCCGGTCTCCGGCAGCCGGTCACGCAGCTCCGACCGGGTGAGCACCACCGGCGCGCCGGAGTCGGCCAGCATGAAGCCGAGCCGGTCGGCCGGATACGCCGGGTCGAGCGGAACGTATCCGCCGCCCGCCTTGAGCACCGCCAGCAGGGCGACCACGAGGTCGAGGCCGCGTTCCAGGGCGACCCCGACCGGCACGTCCGGGCCGACGCCCCGCTCGATCAGCAGGTGCGCCAGCCGGTTGGCGCGAGTGTCGAGTTCGCGGTAGCCGATCCCGGTGCCGTCGCAGGAAACGGCGATCTTCCCGGGAGTCTCCGCGGCCGCCTCGGCGACCAGTTCGTGCACGCGGCGGTCCGCGCCGGTCGCGGCGCCGGTGTCGTTCCACGCGCCGGTCAGCGCGCGACGCTCGGCCTCGGTGACCATCGGCACCTCGGCCAGCGGCCGCCGCGGATCGGCGGTGAGCGCGTCGAACAGCACCAGCAGGTGCTCGGCCATCCGCGCGACGGTCCGTGCGTCGAACAGGTCCGTGTTGTATTCGATGGCGCCGAGCAGGGCGCCCTCGCGTTCGGTGAACTCCACCGAGAGGTCGAAGATCGCCAGCGCGGTGGGCAGCGCGAACTCCTCGATGGTCAGCTCGTCCAGCGGCACCCGGGTGTCCGGCGTGTTCTGCAAGACGACCAGCGCCTGCACCAGCGGGGTCCGGCTGGGATCGCGGACCGGCTGCAGGAGTTCCACCAGGCGCTCGAACGGCACATCCGCGTGGGCGAAGGCCTCGACCGCGGTGTCCCGCACACCCGCCAGCAGTTCCGCGAACCCCGCCGATGTGTCCACTGTGGACCGCAACACCAGGGTGTTGACGAAGAACCCGGCCAGCCGCTCCAGTTCGACCCGGTCCCGCCCGGAGGTCACCGTGCCCACCGCGATGTCCCGCTGCCCGGAGTACCGGGCGAACAGCAGTTGCGTCGCCGCGAGCAGGGTCATGAACAGGGTCGCGTCGGCGGACCGGCCGACCTCCTTGAGCCGGGTGACCAACTCGGCGGGCACGGTGAAGGGGTGCACCGCGCCCGCCGAGGTCTTCACCGGCGGACGCGGCCGGTCGGTGGGCAGTTCCAGCGGCTCCAGCCCGGCCAGGCGCTCCTGCCAGTAGCCGAGGTGCTCGCCGCCCGGATCGCGGTCGCGCTGCCACACCGCGAAGTCGGCGTAGGAGATCGGCAGTGGAGGGAGGTCGGCGGCCTCGCCGCGGATCCCGGCGGCGTACAGCGTCGCGAGGTCTTCGGTGAGCACACCCATCGAC
Source organism: Amycolatopsis anabasis (assembly GCF_009765355.1). GTDB lineage: Bacteria > Actinomycetota > Actinomycetes > Mycobacteriales > Pseudonocardiaceae > Amycolatopsis > Amycolatopsis anabasis. Next base: position 178,249 of record NZ_VTHK01000011.1, read on the forward strand.
CAGCCGTCGGTGATGATGTGGTGCAGGCTCAGCACCAGCAGGTGCTCGGTCTCCGCGCGCCGGACGAGCAGCACCCGGATCAGCGGGCCGGTGCCGAGATCGAACGGGGTGCGCACCTCCTGGGCGAGGACGGCGCGCACCTCGTCCTCCGGCGCGCCGGACAGCTCGGTCACGCGCACCGGCACCTCGGCGGTCTCGTGCACCCGCTGCACCCCGTGCCCGTCCACCGCGTGGAACGTCGTGCGCAGCGACTCGTGCCGGGCGACCAGGGCGCGCACCGCGTCCTGGAGCACCTCGAGGTCGAGCGTGCCGGTCAGCCGCAGCCCCGCGCAGGTGTTGTATTCGGGACTGCCCGAGGAGAACTCGTCCAGGAACCACAGCCGCTGCTGCGCGAAGGACAGCGGCAGGTCACCGCCGCGGGGCGCCGCGGGAATGGCCGCGTCCGCGCCGCGCTCCGCCGGGAGGCTCGCCGCGAGCCGGGCGATGGTGCGACGGCTGAACAGGGCGCGCGGGGAGAGGTCCGCGCCCAGGCGCGCCCGCATCCGGGAGATGACCTGGATGGACAGCACCGAATCGCCGCCCAGTTCGAAGAAGTCGTCGTGCACGCCGATCCGTTCGATCCCGAGCACCTCGGCCCAGATCTCGGCCAACTCTCGTTCGGCGCCGGTGCGCGGCGGTACGTGCTCGGCGCCGGTGACCGGGTGTCCCTCCGGCGCGGGCAGCGCCCGGCGGTCGACCTTTCCGTTGGGCGTCAACGGAAGCGCGTCGAGTTCGGTGAAGATCGCCGGGATCAGGTAGTCCGCCAGCGATCGCCCGAGGAAGTCGCGCAGTTCGGTCGCGGTGGGCGCCGTTTCGTCCGCGGGCACGAAGTAGGCCACCAGGCGGCGGGGGCCGCCGTCGCCGCGTGCGGTCACGGCCGCGTCCCGGATCCCCGGATGCCGGGTGAGCGCCGCCTCGACCTCGCCGAGTTCGACGCGGTGGCCGCGGATCTTCACCTGGTCGTCGGCTCGGCCCAGGAAGTCCAGGGTGCCATCGCCCAGGAACCGGACCCGGTCCCCGGTGCGATAAAGCCGTTCACCGTGGGCAGTCACGAACCGCTGCTCGGTGAGTTCCGGCCGGTTGAGGTAACCCCGGGCGACGGTGTCGCCGCCGAGGAACAGTTCCCCGGGCACGCCTGCCGGAACGGGATTCAGCGCGGCGTCGAGAACGTGCACGCGCACCCCGGCCAGCGGCCGCCCGATCGGCACCAACGCCCGGCCCGCCAAGGTTTCCGGTGTCGGCCGGAACAGGCACGAGTCGATGGCCGCCTCGGTGACGCCGTAGGAGTTGACCAGGATCGCGTCCGGCGCGAGCACCGACCGCAACCGCAGGCAGTCCCGCGCACGCCAGGCCTCGGACCCGATGGACAACAGTTCGAGCCGTTCGAACCCGCTGCCCCGGCGCGAAATCTCGTCCAGCACCGCGTTGGCCAGGGTCGGCACGAGTTCCAGCGCGGTGGCCCCGGTGCGGTCCAGTTCGTCCAGCAGCCGCGGCGGATCGGCGACGATGTCGGCCGGGCAGACGATCAGCGTGCCGCCGAAGCACAGCGCGCGCAGCAGGTCGCCGTGGAAGACGTCGAAGGAGACGCTGGCCACCGAGAAGTGCCGCGGCTTGCGCGCCGCCAACCGGTAGGCGTGGTCCCAGCCCATCGCCACCGCATACAGGTTGCGGTGCTCGACCATGACCCCCTTGGGCTTTCCGGTCGAGCCCGAGGTGTAGATGACGTAGGCCAGATCCCCGGGCCGGACCCCGGTTTCCGGCGGGGTGGACGGCCACCGGCCGAGGTCGGCGGCGTCCACCCGGATCGTGTCCCCGGTGAACCGCTCAGCGAGGCCGGTTTCGGTGATCACCACCGCGGGCGCGGCGTCGGCCACCATGAATTCCAGCCGTTCGGCCGGATATCCGGGATCGAGCGGGACGTAGGCGCCCCCGGCCTTGAGGACCGCGAGGAAGGCGACCACCACGTCGATCCCGCGCGGCAGGCAGATCGCGGCGAGCGCCCCGGGACGCACGCCGCGTTCGGCCAGCAGGTGTGCGAGCCGGTTCGCGCGGGCGTCGAGTTCGGCGTAGGTCAGGGTTTCCGCACCGCACACCAGCGCGGTGTCCCCGGGCGCGGCGGAGACGTGGTCGGCGAAGAGTTCGTGCACGCAGCGCGCGGGCGGGAACGGGGACGGCTCGCCCCGCCAGGACCCCAGGAGCCGCCGGTCCGCGGCGGTCGTCATCGGCACCGCGTCCAGCCGCCGCGCGGGATCGTCCGGGAAACCGGCGAGCAGCGCCTCGAACTGCCCGGCCATCCGCCGGACGGTGTCCTCGTCGAACAGCTCGCGGTCGTAGGCCAGGTCGAAGGCGAAGCGCCGCAACGGGTACGCGCTCAGGGTGAGCGGGTAGGTGGTGTCGTCCAGGGCCGCCACCGGCGTCACCGCCAGCCCGTGCGGGGCGCGGTCGCCGTCGAACGGGAAGTTCTCGAACACCACCAGGCTGTCGAACAGGCTCGTCCCGGCGGGCAGCTCGCTCCAGCCCCGCAGCCGGTTCAGCGCGACGTGCTCGAACTGCCGGGATTCGACCTGCGCGGCCTGCAAGTCGGCCAGCCAGCTCCCCAGGTCCCGCTCACCGTCCACGGCCACCCGCACCGGGATGGTGTTGATGAAGATGCCGGTGATGTCGTCCACCCCGGGCAGATCGGCGGGCCGCCCGGAGACGGTGGCCCCGAACAGCACATCCGATTCCCCGGAATACGCGGCGAGCAGCCGCGCCCACGCGCCCTGGACCACCGCGTTGAGCGTCAACCGGTTCCGCCGGGCCAGGTCGTACAGCCGTTCGGTGTCCCGTTCGGACAGTTCGATCCGGACGGTCCCGCCGGTGCGCGTGGTGTGCGCCTCCCGCGGCGCGCGGTCGAACGGCAACGGGGTGGGCGTGTCGAACCCGGCGAGCACGCGCCGCCAGTGCCGTTCGGCCTCGGCCGGATCCTGCTCGCCCAGCCACGCCAGGTAGTCGGCGAAGGGCCGCCGCGCGGGCGGCGTGCTCGCCACTCCGTCCCGGATCGCCGCGTATTCGTCGAACACCTCGTTCAGCACCTGCGCGTTGCTCCAGCCGTCGAGCAGGATGTGGTGCGAGGTGCGGACCAGCCAGACCTCGGTGTCGGAGATCCGGATGATCGCCAGCCGCAGCAGCGGGGCCTGGGCGAGGTCGAGCCCGGCCGCGCGATCGGCATCGAGCAGGCGGCGCAGTTCGATCTGGCGGGCGGCCTCCGAAAGCCGCCGCCAGTCGTGCCGCGCCACCGGAACCTCGACCGCGCGATGCACCGCCTGCAGGGGCTGCGGCACCCCCTGCCAGACGAACGCGGTGCGCAGGATCGGCGTGCGCGCCACCACCCGACGCCAGGCCGTGGCCAGCGCCTCCGGATCGGTCACGCCGTCGATCGCGAGGGTGAGCTGGTCGAAGTACGCGTCCTGCTCGCCGTCGACCAGGCTGTGGAAGAGCATGCCCTGCTGCATGGGGGTGAGCGGGTACAGGTCCTCCAGGCCCCGGCCGCCGCCCAGCGCGGTGTCCAGCGCGTGTTGGTCTACTTCGGACAGTGGGAAGTCGGACGGGGTGGCGCCGCCGGCCTCGGCACCCGTGCAGTGGGCCACGATCTCGCGCAGCGCGTCGAGCAGTTGCCCGGCAAGGCCGCGCACGGTGTCCGAGGTGAACACGTTCTCCGAGAAGAACCAGGTGAAGACCAGTTCGCCGCCATCGGCGATGCCCACCACGTCGATCAGGTACGGGCGGTCCTCTTCGGCGCCCAGATCCCGGCCGAGGTCGCCGAAGGTCGCGCGGCGGTAGAGCCCGGCCGAGGCGGCCGACGCGTCCCACTGCCCGTGGTAGTTGAAACTGATCCGCGGCAAGGGATCCGCGTGCATCTCGCGGGCCCGGGTACCTTCCTTGCCGAGATACCGCAGGGCGTCGTAGCCGAGGCCGCGGCCGGGCAGGGCGCGCAGTTGCTCCTTGACCGAGCGGATCACCTCGCCCCAGCCGCCCTCGGGCAGGTCCAGTGCGCACGGGAAGTGGGTGGTGAACCAGCCGACCGTGCGGGAGAGGTCGACGTCGTCCAGGATCTCCTCGCGTCCGTGGCCCTCCATGCCGAGCAGCACCCGGCGCGCGCCGGTCCACCGCGCGAGCACCGAACCCATGGCGCTGATCAGCACGTCGTTGACCTGGGTCCGGTACACGCCCGGTACGCGGTGCAGCAGCGCGTCGGTCTCTTCGGCGCCGAGCCGGACGGTGATCTCGGTGCCCGATCCGGCGGTGTTCGGGCCGTCGCCGTCCACCGGCACCGCGGGCGCGGGTTCGGTGAAGACGGCGGACCAGTAGTCCAGTTCGGCATCCAGCCCGCCACCGGCGACGTACTCCGCGAGTTTCGCCGCCCAGTCGGTGAAGGCGGTGCTCTTCGCGCCCAGGTCGACCGGGCGGCCGGTGCGTGCCTGGTGGTAGGCGGTCTCCAGGTCCTCCAGCAGGATCCGCCAGGACACCCCGTCGACCACGAGGTGGTGGACCACGAGGAACAGCCGGTCCGGTTCCCCGTCGCCGAGGGTGAACAGCACCGCCCGGAACAGCTTGCCGGCGCCCAGGTTCATCCCGGACTGCGCCGCGAGCGCGGCCTTCTCCAGTTCGGCGCGCCGCGCCGAACCGTCCACAGCGGACAGATCGTGGCGGGAGAACACTTCGGCGATCCCGGCCGGTGCGATGTCCTGGCGCAGTTCGCCGCCGACCTTGCGGAACCGGGTGCGCAAGGCGTCGTGGTGTTCGGCGAGCGCGGTGACCGCGGCGTGCAGGGCAGCCACGTCCACGTCGTCTTCGAGGTGCAGCGACACCGACATGGTGTAGTGGTGCGGCACGGCGGTATGCGTTTCGAAGAACCACTTCTGCACCGGGGTGAGCGGCGCGGACCCGGTCACCGGGGCGGGTTCGGGCGTCGCGGCGGCCTTGGCCGGTCGCTTCACCGAGCGGACCGCGGTGGCCAGCCCGGCGATAGTCTGGTGGACGAAGAGGTCCTTGGCCACCAGTTTCCACCCCGCGCGGCGGGCCCGGGACACGACCTGGATGCTCAGGATCGAATCCCCGCCCAGTTCGAAGAAGTTGTCCTCGACGCCGACCCGTTCGACGCGCAGCACCTCGGCCCAGATCCGCGCCAGTTCCTCCTCGATTGGCGTGCGCGGCGCGACGTAGGCGGCTCCGGTGTCCGGCTGGGCGTCCGGATCGGGCAGGTTGCGGCGGTCGACCTTGCCGTTCGGGGTCAGCGGCAGTTCGTCCAGGGTCACGAAGGCCGCGGGCACCATGTAGTCCGGGAGCCGGGCCTCCAGGAACTCCCGCAGCTCGGCGGTCGCCGGGCGTGCCGCGCCGGGCACGACATACCCGACCAGCCGCGGCCGACCGAGGTCGTCGTCCCGGGCGACCACCGCGGCGTCGGCCAGGTCCGGGTGGGCGGCGAGCACGGCCTCGACCTCGCCGGGTTCGATCCGGAAGCCCCGGATCTTCACCTGGTCGTCGACCCGGCCGAGGAACTCCAGGTTGCCGTCCGGGAGCAGCCGCACCCGGTCGCCGGTGCGGTACAGGCGCCCACCCGGGACGAAGGGATCGGGGAGAAACCGCTGGGTGGTCAGTTCGGGGCGGTTCCAGTAGCCGCGGCCGACCCCACCGCCGCCGATGAGGAGTTCGCCCGCGACCCCGACCGGGACCGGCCGGAGCGCGCCGTCGACCACGTACACCCGGGTGTTCGGCAGCGGCCGTCCGATCGGCACGAACGGCGTCCGCGGCAGGTCATCGAGGTCCACTTCGGACACCGCGAAGATGGTGGAGTCCACGGTGACCTCGGTCGAGCCGTAGGCGTTGACCACCAGGCTGCCGGGGCCGAGCCGGTCGAGCAGTCGCGCGCAGTCCTCGGCCCGCCAGCCCTCCGAGCCGACCGACACCAGCGCCAGATCCGGCAGCCGGTTACCGCGTTCGGCGAGTTCGGCGGCGAGTGCGTTCGCCAGGGTCGGCACCAGTTCGATGCCGGTGCCGCCGGTGCGCTCGATCTCGGCGATCAGCGCCGGCGGGTCGGTGACCACCTCCGGCGCGGCGATGATCAGCGTGCCGCCGAAGAAGGCGGACCGCAGCAGATCGGAGAAGAACAGGTCGACGGCGAGGGTGGTGACCGAGACGAACCGGAGTTTCTTCTCCGCCAGCCGGTACCGCAGGTCCCAGGCGGCCGCGATGTAGCCGAGCTGGCGGTGCTCGATCATCACCCCCTTCGGCGTGCCCGAGGAGCCGGAGGTGTAGATGACGTAGGCCAGATCCTCCGGCCCGGTCGCGGTCGCCGGTGGCGTGCCGGGGTGGGCCGAGAGCCCCGGCCAGGCCTCGTCCAGGCAGATCACGTCGGCGTTGTGGGCCGGAAGTTTGTCCACTGAGGACCGTTGGGTCAGCAGTACCTTGGCGGCCGAGTCGGTGAGCATGAACTCGAGACGATCTGCCGGATAGCCGGGGTCGAGCGGCACGTAGGCGCCGCCCGCCTTCAGCACCCCGAGCAGGCCGGTCACCATGTCGAGGCCGCGCTCCACGCACAAGCCGACCAGCACGTCCGGGCCGACCCCGCGGTCGGCCAGCTCGTGCGCGAGCTGGTTCGCCCGGCGGTCCAGTTCGGCGAAGGTGAGACTCTGGTCCTGGTACACCACGGCGATGGCGCCCGGGGTTTCCCGGACCCGCCGCTCGAAGAGGTCGTGGATGCGCTCGGGTTCCGGATAGGACCGGGTGGTGTCGTTCCAGTCGTGCAGCAGGCGCTGACGTTCGGTTTCGGTGAGCCACGGCAGCTCGGCCAGGGGCCGGGCGGGCCGTTCGGCGATCCCGCCGAGCAGCACCAGCAGGTGCCCGGTCATCCGCTCGATCGTCGCGGCGTCGAACAGGTCGGTGTTGTACTCCAGCGCGCCGATCAGCACGCCGTCGCGGTCCTGGAACTCGAGGCTGACGTCGAAAGTAGCCGCGGTCCGGGGCAGGCTGTGCTCCTCGACCCGCAGGCCGGGCAGTTCCAGCGGATGCCCGCCCGCGCTCCGGTAGGCGACCAGCGCCTGGAACAGCGGGGTGCGGCTGGGATCGCGTTCCGGTTGCAGCGCCTCGACCAGCCGGTCGAACGGGACCTCGTCGTGCGCGAGCGCGTCCAGCACGGTCGCCTTGACCTCGGCGAGGAGGTCGGTGAAGGCCCGGTCCCCGTCGAGGTGCGAGCGCACCACCACGGTGTTGGTGAAGAACCCGACCGTCCCGCTCAGCTCGGGACGGTTGCGGGCCGCGGTCACCGTGCCGAGCGCGATGTCGTCCTGGCCGGAGTAGCGGGAGAACAGCACCTGGCACGCGGCCAGCAGGATCATGAACAGGGTGGTCCCGTGCTCCCGGCCGAGCGCGGTGAGCCGTTCGGTGACCTCGGCGGGCACGGTGAACTCGTGCAGCGCGCCCGCCTGGGTGCGCACCGGCGGGCGCGGGCGGTCGGTGGGCAGGTCCAGCGGGGTGATCCCGGCGAGTTGCCCCTTCCAGTATTCGACCTGGTCGTCCAGGGCCGCGCCGGAGAGCCGGTTCCGTTGCCAGACCGCGTAATCCGGGTACTGCACCTCGGGTTCGGGAACCCGCGAAGGCGCACCGCGCAGGGCGGCGGCGTAGTCCCGGCCCAGTTCGTCGCACAGCACGTCCAGCGACCAGCCGTCGATCACGATGTGGTGGAAACCGAGGACGAGCAGGTGGTCGCCGGCGGCGAACCGGACCAGCCGCGCCCGGAACAGCGGCGATCGGCGCAGGTCGAACGGCTGGTTGAACTCGGTGAGCACCCGGTCCAGTTCGGACGATCGGCTCGCCGCGTCCACATGCGACAAGTCGGCCACCGGCAGCTCGAGGTCGTAGGGCGGGTGCACGATCTGCACCCCCGCGCCGTCCTCGGTGTCGAACGTGGTGCGCAGCGCCTCGTGCCGCCGCACCAGGCCGCGCAGCGCGGTCACCAGCGCGGCGCGGTCGAGGTCGCCGGTCAGCCGCACCGCGAACCCGCTGTTGTACTCGACTCCCCCGGGTTCGAGCTCGTTGAGGAACCACAGGCGCTGTTGCGCGAAGGACAGCGGCAGCGGGCCGGTCCGCTCGGCCCGGGCGATCCGCTCCCGGGACTCCGCTCGGCCGGACAGCCGCCCCGCCAGGCGCTCCCGAAGATGTGCCGGGAGCGCCGCGATCCGGTCCGCACGCGACGAGGTGTCCACTGTGTCCACTCCTTACAGGGCTTACGAGACGGGAAAGAGCTGCTGGTAGATCGGGCGCCCGCGAAACGCCGTGGGCCGGTACTCGGTCCGGAACTCGCCGAAGGCAGGTCCGTGGGCGGTGCGCAGGCTCGCGGCCACCGAATAGTCGGGATGCACGCCGTCGTCGCCGGGTTTGTGCCGGACGGCCAGCCGCAGGGTGTCTCCCACGTCCACCGGATGCGGCTCGTCGAACAGCGGCAGGTAGACCGGCATCCAGTTGGTGCGCATGGTCAGCGAGTCGATCGGCGCGCGATCGGGCAGGCACCACAGCCGGATCCACAGCAGCAGGCCGTCCACCCGGCCGCGGCGCGCGACGGTGAGCGTGGCCGAGCCCTCCCCCTCGGTCCTCAGGTCACCGTTGAACTCCAGGTCCTCGACCGGTGCGTGATCGGACACCAGGGCCTCCGGCCCGACGTTGGCGACGCCGAGCAGCACGTCGAACGGGCCTCCGTGGACCCGGAACGCCTGGCCCAGCAGGTTCAGCGACTCGGCGAAGAATCCGGCGCCACCCGGGAAGATGTCGGCGAAACAGGTGGCCGCGGCATAGGTCACGCACCGGTGCGGGACGAACACCGCGTCCGGGGTGGTCAGCCGCCGCCGGGCGTCGGCGAGGATCGCGGCGGCGCCCTCGGCGCCACCGATGTCGCCGATGATCTCGGACACGCACACCTCGACCGGCCGGGGCAGGCTGATCTCCGAGGACCAGCCACGCAGCAGGGTGATGTCGTCCAGCCAGCCGTTCTCGGCGGCCTGTTCGGCCGCGAGTTCGTAGGTTTCCGGCATGCCCTCGACCGCGGTCACCGAGTCCGCGCCGAAACCGACCGATTCCAGCGCCCAGTTGAGGTCGCGGCCGGTGCCGATGTCCAGGACGGACCGTCCGGGCACGACGAGTTCCAGCGCGTCGCGGTACGCCTCGTTGCGCACCTCGTCCATCGACATGAAGTCGTAGAGCAGTTCGTCGTAGCACGGGTACATGCCCACCGACGGCCACAGCTGGGGCCGTTTCCCGTCCCACGGCGAGGAATCGACGAGCACGTCGACCGCCTGCCCGGCGACCTCGATCCGGTCCTTCTCCACCACGTTCTCCCCCTTCTCCTCAGCCGCCGCCCGCGACCTGTTCCGCTGCTGCCAGTGCGCGCTCGATGTCGGCGAGCACCGCCTCCTCCACCACCTCCGCGAGCGCGGCGACGGTCGGCGCGTCGAAGATCACCCGGGGTGAGAGATTCACCTCGAATCCCGCCCGGATACCGGAAACCAGCCGGATCGACAGGATCGAATCCCCGCCGAGGGCGAAGAAGTCGTCCCGCACACCGACCCGCTCCACGCCGAGCACCTCGCCCCACAGCTCGGCCAGCCGTTCCTCGGTCGGGGTGCCCGGCGCCGCGTACTCGGTGTCCACCGCGGGCCGTCCGGCCGGGGCGGGCAGGGCCGCGCGGTCGACCTTCCCGGTGGGTGTCAGCGGCAGTTCCGGCAGCGTCACGAAGGCGGCGGGCACCAGGTACTCGGGCAACCGGTCGGCGAGGAACTCCCGTACCCGGGCCGGATCGCCGGAGCCGACGAGATACGCCACGAGCCGCCGGGCGCCCGGCCGGTCCTCGCGGACCGCGATCGCCGCCCGCGTCACGTCCGGATGCGTGACGAGCACCGACTCGATCTCGCCGGGTTCGACGCGGTGGCCCCGGATCTTCACCTGGTCGTCGACCCGGCCGAGGATCTCCAGCTGCCCGTCCGGCCGCCAGCGGGCCAGGTCGCCGGTCCGGTACATCCGGGCGCCCGGCGGTCCGAACGGGTCGGCCACGAACCGTTCCGCGGTCAGATCGGCCCGCCCGAGATAGTTGCGCGCCAGCCCGTCGCCGCCGATGTACCACTCCCCCGGCACCCCGGGCGGCACCGGATTCAGGTCACCGTCGAGGACGTGGCACCGGGTGTTGGGCAGCGGCGCGCCGACCGGAATGAGCGGACGGTCGTCGTGTTCGGGCACCAGGTAGGAGGTCGCGAACACCATGCTCTCCACCGGGCCGCAGCAGTGCGCGAGCCGGACTCCGGGGAACCGCGCGCGGGCCCGGCGAACGTGCTCGGGCGAGGCGGCCTCACCGCCGGTCGCCACCTGGCGCACCACCTCGAACACCCGCGGGTGTTCCTCGACGAGCACGTTGAACAGGCTCGCCGACAGCCACAGCGCGCTCACCTCGTGCTCCAGGACGAGCGAGACCACCAGGTCGAGGTCCAGGGCGTGCGCCGGGCACAGCACACTCGTGCCGCCGTGCAGCAGCGCGCCCCACAGTTCGAGCGCGGCCGCGTCCCAGGACACCGGCGAGTACTGCAGGAACACCTCGTCCGGGCCGAACTCGAAGTAGTCCGGGCCGAAGAAGGTGCGCACCATCGCGCGGTGCGGCGACTGCACTCCCTTGGGACGCCCGGTGGAGCCGGAGGTGAACATGACGCACGCGAGGTTGGCGGCCGAGGCGCCGCCCGCCGGCCGGTCGGCGGGCTGGGCGGCGACCTCGGTGTCGCGGTCGAGGCAGACCGCGACGCCCGCGTTCGCCGGCAGGCGGGCGAGCAGGTCCTGCTCGGTCAGCACCACACCGGCCGCGGTTTCGCCCAGGATCAGGGCGATCCGTTCGTCGGGGAACTGCGGATCCACCATCGCGTAGGCCGCGCCCGCCTTGAGCGTGGCGAGCATCGCGACCACCATGTCGAGGTTGCGGTGCGCGAACACCGCGACCACGTCGTCCGGTCGCACCCCCAGCCCGAGCAGGCGGTGCGCGAGCCGGTTCGCCCGCTCGTCCAGTTCCGCGTAGGTCATCCGGCGGCCTGCGCAGATCAGCGCGACCGCGTCCGGGGTCCGGTCGGCCTGTTCCTCGAACAGTTCGTGCACGCACCGCTCGGCGGGGTAGGCCAGCGCGGTGTCGTTCCAGGATTCGAGCAGGCTCCGGTCGGCTTCGGTCAGCAGGGACAGCCCGGCCAGGGTGCCGTCCGGGGCCGCCGCGATGCCTTCGAGCAGGGCGCTCAGCTGCCGGGCGAGCCGGTCGACCGTGGCGCGGTCGAAGCAGCGTTCGTCGTAGGCGAGGGTGAAGGAAAGCCGCTCGGCGCCGTAGAAGACGAGGTTCAGCGGGTAGTTGGTGGCGTCCGCGCCCCGCACCTCCCGGATTTCGAGCCCGTGGTCCTCGGCGGCCGCGTAGCGCACCGGGTAGTTCTCGAACACCACCAGGCTGTCGAACAGCTCCGCGCCGGGTTCCCGGCCACTCCAGTTCCGCAGCTGGGCGAGCGAGACGTGTTCGAACCGCCGCGCGTCCACCTGCCGCCGCTGCAGGTCCCGCAACCAGTCCAGCACCGGTTCGCGACCGTCCACTGTGGCCGCTACCGGCACGGTGTTGATGAACAGCCCGGGAATCTCGTCGACACCGGGCAGATCCGCTTCGCGGCCGGACACCGTGGCGCCGAAGCAGACCCGCTCGGCGCCGGAGTGCCGTGCCAGCAGCAACGCCCAGGCGCCCTGCACGATCACGTTGAGCGTCAGCCGGTGCGCCCTGGCGAACGTGTGCAGTTTCCGGCTCGCCGATTCGGAAAGCCGGGTGCGCGCCTGTTCGGTGCCGCGGGCGCGGTGGGCCTCGCCCGGGGCGCGGTCGTAGGGCAGCCCGGCCGGTTCCGGCAGGTCGGCGAGCACACCGCGCCAGTACTCCTCGGCGGCCGCGCCGGTGCGTGCTTCCTGAGCGGCGAGCCAGCCGACGTAGTCCGCGAACGGCCGCCGCGTCCGGAGCGTGGCCGGGCGGCCGGACAGTTCGGCGTGCGCGGCGAACAGGTCGGCCAGCACCTGCTGCACGCTCCAGCCGTCGAGCAGCACGTGGTGGAAGGTGAACACGACGTGCACGCTGGTCGCGGACAGCCGCGCGATCGCGATCCGCAGCAGCGGCGGCTCGGTGAGCGCCAACGGGATTCCGCGATCACGCGCCAGGAACTCGCGCAGCTCCCGCTCCGGCTCGGCCGTCCAGTCCAGGTAGGTGACCGGAACGTCGGCGGCGCGGTGCACCACCTGCAACGGCTCCGGCACCCCGCGCCAGCGCAGCGAGGTGCGCAGGATCCCCAGCCGGGAAACCACCCGGCGCCAGGCCGCGCCGAGGAGCTCCGGATCCGGTACGCCGTCGAGCGCGAAACTCACCTGCGCCAGGTAGAGGTCGTCCTCGGGTTCGGCGAGGCTGTGGAACAGCAGTCCGCTCTGCATCGGGGTCAGCGGGTAGATGTCCTCGACATCGCGCCCGTCGCCCGCGATCCGGTCCACCGCGTCCTGGTCGAGGCGGGCCAGCGGGAAGTCCGACGGGGTGCGGCCACCGGCCTCCGGGGCGCGGCAGTGCCGGATGATCGCGGTGAGCGCGTCGAGCACCTTGCGCGCGAAGTCCGTCATGGTTTCGGCGTGGTGGTGCTCGGCCGAGTAGGAACAGGTCAGTGCCAACCGTCCGGAGTGGACACCGGCGAGCACGTCGAGCAGGTGCGCCCGCTCGTGTCCCGGATGCTGGTCCAGCCCGAGGGCGAGCGTGCCGGAGTCGTAGAGCGTGCCGCCGTCGGTGACCGAGTCCCACTGGCCCAGGTAGTTGAAGCCGATCTGGGGTTCGCCGGGCAGCGCGGCCCCGGCGAGGTGGCGCAGGGCGCCGTGGCCGATGCCGCCACCGGGCACCGCGCGCACCTGTTCCTTGACCGACTTCAGCAGCGCACCGCGGTCGCCGGAATCCGGCACGGTGAGCAGAACCGGGGACAGCGACGTGAACCAGCCGACCGTCCGGGACGGATCCATCGGCTCGCGCTGCCAAGCGTGCTCGCGGCCGTGCCCTTCGACGTCGATCAGCACCCGATCGGACCCGGTCCACCCGGCGACGACCTCGGCCAGCGCGGCGAGCAGGACGTCGTTGATCCGGGTCCGGTAGACCGCGGGCACCTCGTGCAGCAACGCGTCGGTGTCCTCGCGGCCGAGTTCCACGGTGACCTTCTGCTCGGCGGAGACCGGCCCCGCGGAGCCGTTCCCGCCCAGGTCGAGCGGCAGCGGGCGCACGTCCGCGGCTCGCTGCCAGAATTCCAGTTCGCCGTCGAACGCGCCCGCTTCGGCGGCCGCGACCAGACCGTTCGCCCAGGCCTGGAACGAGGTGGTCCGGTCCGGAAGCCGCACCGGTTCGCCGCGCACCAGCTGCTCGTAGGCGGTGACCAGATCGGCGAGCAGGATCTGCCAGGACACCGCGTCCACGGCCAGGTGGTGGATGGTGAGCACCAGCTCGCGCCGGTCCGGCGAGCCGGGATCGAACAGGGCGGCGCGCAGCAGCGGGGGCCTCGCCAGATCGATCGACCGCTGCAGCGCGGCGATCCGCTCGGTCACCTCCGCGTCCCGCGCGCTCTCGTCCACTTCGGACAGCCGGTACCGGACGAACATCGGCGGGCCGGTCTCGGCCTGGATTTCCTGGCCGTCCTCGGTGTACCGCAGGCGCAGCGCGTCGTGGTGGCCGACGAGCGCGTTCAGCGCCCGCCGCAGGCAGTCCTCGTCGGCGTCGGCGCTCAACGTGACCCGCAGCCACTGGTTGAAGTGCTCGGGATGGTCGGGATGCCGGTCGAAGAACCACCGCTGGATCGGAGTCAGCGGCACCGGACCGGAGACCGGGCCCTGGTCGGCGTGCGCGCGGGGCGCGTCCGTCATCGCCGCCGCGAGTTCGGCGATGGTCTGGTGTTCGAACAGCAGCTTCGAGCTGAGCGTGAGACCGGCCTCGCGGGCCCGGGAGACCACCTGCAGGCTCAGGATCGAATCGCCGCCGAGGGTGAAGAAGTTGTCCGTGCTGCCCACCGAGGTCAGGCCGAGCACCTCGGCCCAGATCCGGGCCAGCTCGCGTTCGGCGCCGGGGCGCGGCTCGGTGTACTCGGTGTCCAGCGCGCCGCGGCCGGTCGGCGCCGGAAGCGCGGCCCGATCGAGCTTTCCGTTGCGGGTCAACGGAATCTCGTCGAGCAGGACGAAATCCGCGGGGACCAGGTAGTCCGGCAGCCGCGCGGCGGCGAGCGCGCGCAGCTCCGGCGGAGCGAGCCGAGCGTCCCCGGCGGGTACGACGTAGGCGGTCAGGCGCTTCACACCCGGCGCGTCTTCGCGCACCACGACGGCGGCCCGGCGCACCCGCTCGTCCGCGGCGAGCGCCGCTTCCACTTCACCGGGTTCGATCCGGAACCCGCGGACCTTGACCTGGTTGTCCGCCCGGCCCAGGAACTCCAGCAGGCCTTCGGCGGTCCAGCGGGCGAGGTCGCCGGTGCGGTAGACCCGCGATCCCGGCGGCCCGAACGGATCGGCGACGAACCGCTCGGCGGAGAGTTCGGCACGCAGGTAGCCGTGGGTCACCCCGGCACCGCCGATGTACAGCTCACCGGCGACCCCGGTCGGCACCGGGTTCAGCGCGGCATCCAGCACGTACATCCGGGTGTTCCGCAGCGGCGGCCCGATCGGCACCAGGGTCCGCTCTTCGGTGACGTCCTCGGCGCGGACCCGGTGGCACGCGCCGACGATCATGGTCTCCACCGGCCCGTAACCGTTGATCAGGCGCAGCTCCGGGAAGGTGCGGGCGACCCGGCGGATCTGCGCCATCCCGGCGACATCCCCGCCGAAGAGCACCTGGCGCACCTCACCGAACACCTCGAGGTGGCTTTCGGCCAGCGCGCTGAACAGCCCGGCGGCCAGGCACATCGTGGTCACCCCGTGCCGCCGCACCTCGGCGGCCAGCACGTCGGCGTCGATCGAACGGCCCGGGTAGAACACCAGCGCCGCCCCGTGCAACAGGGCCGACCACAGTTCCAGGGACAGCCCGTCCCAGGAGACGCCCATGCACTGCAGGATCACCTCCTCCGGGCCCAGTTCGAAGAAACCGGTGCCGCACAGGGCGTGCACGGTCGCGCGGTGCGGCGAGAGCACGCCCTTGGGAGTGCCGGTGGAGCCGGAGGTGAACAGCACGCAGGCCACGTCCTCGGCGGACACCGCGATGCCCGGCGCGTGGCCCGGCCGCGCTTCGACCGCCGCGCGCTCGTCGTCGAGCACGAGCAGGGGCGCCGGTCCCCCGGCGAAGTCGCCGACGTGGCGCCGGTGCGCCAGGAGCAGCACGGCACCGGCCTCGCGCAGCATGAACTCAGCACGTTCGCGGGGTTCGGCGGGGTCGAGCGGCAGGTACGCCGCGCCCGCCTTGAGCACGCCGAGCAGTTCGACCGGCAGGTCCAGGCCCCGCTCGGCGACGACGCCGACCACGTCCCCCGGCCGGACGCCGCGCGCGATCAGGTGGTGCGCGAGCCGGTTGGACCGGCGGTCGAGCTCACCGTAGCCGAGCCGTTCGCCGTCGTGGATCGCGGCGACCGAGTCCGGCGCGCGGCGGGCGTGCCGGGCGAACTGCTCGTGCAGCGGCGCGTCGAGCGGCTGCTCCCCGGCGGTGTCGTTGTTCGCCACCAGCAGCTTCCGCCGCTCCGGTGCGGCCAGCACCGGGAGCCGGGACAGCGGCAGTTCGGGTGTGCGGGTGGCCGAATCCAGCAGCGCCACCAGGTTCGCGGCCAGCCGCGCCATCGTCTCCGGTTGGAACAGGGCGGTGGGATAGCTGAGCGAACCCCGCAGCCCGCCGTCCTGCTCGGCGAATTCGAAGACCAGGTCGGTGATCGCGGAGACCTCGGGCAGTTCGGCGTTCTCGATCCGCACCTCACCGAGGTCCATTGTGGACGCCCACTCGTCCTGGACCACCACGACCGCCTGGAAAAGCGGGGTCCGGGCCGGGTCCCGCTCCGGGCCCACCGCGTCCACCAGCCGGTCGAACGGCACGTCCTGGTGGGCGAACGCCTCCAGCGCGGTGTCCTTGACCTGGGCCAGAAAGGCGTCGAACGGCAGCGCCGGGTCGGCCTGGGCGCGCAGCACGAGGGTGTTGATGAAGAAGCCGATCAGCGGTTCCGCCTCGGGGCGGTTGCGCCCGGCGGTGACCGTGCCGACCGCGAGGTCCTGCTGCCCGGTGTACCGGCTCAGCAGCGCCTGGGTCGCCGCGGTGAGCGCCATGAACAGGGTCACGTCGGCGCGGGAGGCCAGCCCCCGCAGCCGGGCGGTCAGCTCGGCCGGCACGGTGAACTCGTGCCGCACACCCGCGTACGTGCGGACCGGCGGGCGGGGATGGTCGAGCGGGAAGTCCAGCGCGGGCAACCCCTCGAGCCGGTCCCGCCAGTACGCCAGGTGCTCGCCGAGCGCCTCGTCCGTCCATTCGTCCCGCTGCCAGGCCGCGAAATCGGCGAACCCCACCGCCAGCTCGGGCAGGTTCGCCGCGTCCCCGCGGATCTCGGCGCGGTACAGCTCGGCCAGCTCCCCGGCCAGGATCCGCATCGACGCGCCGTCGGTGACGATGTGGTGCAGGGCGAAGACGAGCACGTGCTCGGTGTCGGCGCGGCGCACCAGCAGCGTGCGGAACACCGGGCCTTGCCGCAGATCGAACGGGCGCACCAGTTCGGCGTGGATCAGCCGGTCCCCGTCGCCGGCGCGGTCGCGCACGTCGATGGTGCGCAGGTCGACCGGCGCCGGCGGATGGATCCGCTGGCGTCCGCGGCCGTCGGCCGAGTCGAACGTGGTGCGCAGGGATTCGTGCCGGGCCACCAGCGCGTCCAGGGCGCGCCGCAGCGCCGCGTGGTCGAGTGCACCGGTGAACCGCAGGGCCCCGTTGACGTTGTACTCGTAGCTGTCCGGCTCGAATTCCTGGAGGAACCACAGGCGGTCCTGGGCCGGGGACAGCGGCAGATCGCCGTCCCGGGGCACCCGCCGGATCTCGGTGGCCGCGGTGCCGCGCAGCCCGTCGATGGCCGCGGCGAGGCCGGCGAGGGTGGGCGCGTCGAACAGGACCCGCGGGGACAGTTGCACGTCGAAGGCGCGCATGGCTTCCCGCAGGGTGCGCAGCGCGCGGAGGGAGTCGCCGCCGGAAGCGAAGAAGTGGTCTGCCGGCCCGATCCGGTCGACGCCGAGCACGTCCTGCCAGATCTCGGCGAGGCGCCGCTCGGTCGGGGTGCGCGGACCGGCGACGTGTTTGTCCACTGTGGACTTCGGTGGCGCGGGCAGGGCGGCGCGGTCGACCTTGCCGTGCGGGGTGAGCGGGAGTTCGGCGAGCGGGACGAACGCGGCGGGCATCATGTACTCGGGCAGGGTGGCGAGCAGGTGCTCGCGCAGCGCGTCCCGTTCCGGGGCGCTTCCGGCCGGGACGAAATAGGCCACGAGCTGCTTCTCACCCTGGTCCTCGCGGACCGACACCACGGCCTGCGCGACGCCCGGATGACCGGCCAGCACGGTCTCGATCTCGCCGAGCTCGATCCGGAAGCCGCGGATCTTCACCTGGTCGTCCACCCGGCCGGCGAACTCCAGCTCGCCATCCTGCCGCACCCGGACCAGGTCGCCGGTGCGGTACATCCGGGCGCCGGGCGCGCCGAAGGGGTCGGCGACGAACCGCTCGGCGGTGAGCGCGGACCGGTTCAGGTAACCGCGGGCCAGGCCGATCCCGGTGATGTACAACTCCCCGGCCGATCCCGGCGGCACCGGGCGCAGCCGCTCGTCCAGGACGTGGATTCCGGTTCCGCTGAGCGGGGCGCCCAGCGGCGGTGTGCTCGAACCGGAGAGCGGGCGGCTCACGCTCACGCACACCGTGGCCTCGGTCGGGCCGTAGCCGTTGACCATGGTCCGGCCGCGCGACCAGCGTTCGACGAGGTCCGGTGTGGACGCTTCACCGGCGACCATGACCGACATCCCGGCGGGCAGCGTTTCGGTCGGCACCGCGGCGAGCGCGGCCGGTGGGATCGTTCCGTGGGTCACCCGCTGCTCGGTGAGCAGGGTGGCCAGCGGTTCACCCGGGACGAGCCGTTCGGCCGGGGCGGTCACCAGGGTGCCGCCGACCGAGAACGGCGCGAAGATCTCCCAGACCGCCGCGTCGAAGCCGAGCGAGGCGAACTGCAGGGCCCGGCTGTTCGCGTCGAGGCCGAACCGCTCGTCCATGCGCCCGAAGATCGCGGCGCCGGAATGGGTGACCACCACGCCCTTGGGACGCCCGGTCGATCCCGAGGTGTAGATCAGGTAGGCCGCGTTGGCCGTGGACACCGGGCCGAGCCGGTCCGCGTCGGTCAGGTTCGTCTCGGGGTGCTCGCCCAGTTCGGTGGCCAGCTCGGGGGTGTCGAGCACCAGGCGCGGGACGTCCACCCCGGCGGGGATGGCGGATTCGGTGTCCCGCAGGCACAACGCGTAGGCCGGGCGGGCGTCGGCGAACAGGTAGGCGATGCGTTCGGCCGGGTAGGCGGTGTCCACCGGCAGGTACGCCGCCCCCGCCTTGAGCACCGCGAGCAGGCCCACGACGAAGTCCGGGCCGTGCGGCAGCACGAGTGCGACGAACCGTTCGGGACCTGCGCCGCGCCGGACCAGCGCCCGGGCCAGCCGGTTCGCCCGCGCGTTCAACTCGGCGTAGGAAAGGGAAAGGTCCTCGTGGACCAGGGCCGTAGCGTCGGGCGCACGGACCACCTGTGTTTCGAACACCGCCGCGAACGACGGTTCGGGATGCCGCACTCCACACCTCCTCAGAGCGAATGCGGGCAGCGAGAATCAGTCACCGAAATGCCGTATCCGCATCTCGGGAAACCGGCACGGTAAAGAGAAACCCAACCGGCGGAGAACAAAGACTTGAAACGGTATTACGATTACGGATTCGCCATGCGTTCGATCAGGCTCTTCGGGCGGAGATCAGTCCAGTTGGCGGTCACGTACTCCAGGCAGGCGGCACGATCCGCCTTGCCGTACGCCACTTCCCAGCCGTCCGGCACCTCCGCGAAAGCGGGCCACAGCGAGTGCTGGAACTCGGCGTTCACCAGCACCAGATAATCCCCGTCTGGATTTTCGAACGGGTTCGACACAGCATCCTCCCAGTCATCCCCAGTACCTTGACGGTGATTAACATGCTGGACTCACCCAGGAAACTCGTCAACGAACTTAAGCCACCGCGAAAACACCCCGGAAAGCCCTCAGTTCGAGACGAGCATGCGGCCCAGGGTGAGTTGTTCGCCCAATGCGGTCAGGTTGTGCAGAACGGTATTTCGGGAGCGCAGGGTGGTGATGAGGCCCGCGTCACGCAGCACACCGGTGTGCTGGCTGACCGCGGCGGCGGAGATTCCGAGCCTGCGGGCGAGTTCCCCGGTCGTGCAGCCGTCGCGAAGGGACTGGAGCACTTTCGCCCGGGTGCGGCCGACGAGCGCGCACAACGCTTCGTCGCCGGTGTCCACACCGGTCCAGAGGCCACCCGGGACCTCCGGGCTCGGTGCCGCGGAGACGATCAACGCGGGGCGGCCGCGGGACCGCACGCGCTCGATGAGCAGAGCGGGCTGCTCGAGCAGGAAGGCCGACGGGACGATGAGCAGTCCCTGCCGGTCGAGCCGGAACTCACCGGATTCCCCGCCGCGCACCTCCAGGATCGGCCAGTTCCACCGGATCCGGCTGTGCAGGCTGCGCAGGAACGATTCCAGCCCGGTCCCCGCCGCGCCGCGGGCCCGCGCCCGTTCCTCGCCGTCGAGATGTGCCAGGACCCTGGTCCAGTACGGTGCCACCACGGCCTCGCCGAACCGCTGGACCAATCCGGCCAACTGATCGGCGGTGAGACCGGTGGCGGCGAGGCGGCCGGGGTCCGGTTCGAGCCGTTCGTCCAGCAGCCACAACAGTTCCGGCACCGGGCGCAGCACTCCGGCCAGCGCGGAGATCGGCTGGTTCAGCTCGCCGAGCTGGCCGCGGACCCGCCGCCGCCAGTCGGTGATCGCCCGCCCGCGGCCGTACAGGTAGGCGTCCAGGGCGAAGATCGACTCGGTCTCCGGGCCCAGGGTCTTGAGCCGGTCGATCCGGACCACGTCCTCGAGTTCGAAGTAGATCTTCCGCATGATTCGCGCGTCCTATCTCGCCGCCCGCTCGTTCCGCCGCGCTATCCGGCCGCTGAACTGGATCGCGCTGACCCGGCCCTCGGAATCGCGGAGGAACCGGCCGATATGCGGTGCCGCTCCGAGATCGCCGTCGGGCCGAACGCCGAACACGTCCTCGCGCCCGGGCATCAGCACGGCGGCGAAACCGGTCCCGTCCTCGAGCTGGAGCCCGCCGGTCCCGCGCGCGCGGACCGAGAAGCAGGTCGTGTCGTTTCGGTAGTCACCGGCGAACTCGTCGAGGTCGGCCCCCGGGGCAGGTTCGACGGCGGCGGGCTCGTAGGTGCCCACCTCCAACTCCGCGACGATTTCGGCCCACAGGTCGAGCCCGGTCGAGGCGTTGGTCACCAGGGCGAGCGCGGTCCGCGTTTCCGGGTGGAAGCGCAACGAACAGGTCGTCCCGGCCAGCGTGCCGTCGTGCCCGGCCCAGCGGCCGCCCGGCCCCTCGTACACGCCCCAGCCCAGGCCCCAGCCGTCGGCGATGCCGAACGGTTCGGCCTCCACCGGGCGCCGCATGAGCGCGGCGAGGTCGTCGGGCACCAGGTCGCCATCGAGATGGGCCAGGGCGAACGCGACCAGATCCGCACTCGTCCCGACAAGCCCGCCCGCCGGCGCCCACCCCGCCGGCAGCAACGGTTCGACCTCCCGGGCCACGCCACCGGTGACCACATGCGGCACCGCCATCCGCCGCG
The DNA here is from genome assembly GCF_009765355.1 of Amycolatopsis anabasis. GTDB lineage: Bacteria > Actinomycetota > Actinomycetes > Mycobacteriales > Pseudonocardiaceae > Amycolatopsis > Amycolatopsis anabasis. The sequence goes on from NZ_VTHK01000011.1 coordinate 199,220, forward strand.
CGACAACGGGGTCGCCGAGGCGCGCGACGGCGAGCCCGAGCGGACCGTTCACGAAGGAATCCACCGCATCCCACCAGTCCAGCCCGGCGATCCGCTCGACGAGATGGCCCACGAGCACGTAACCGGTGTTGGAGTAGGAAAAGGAATCCCCGGGCACGCCCACGTCACCGAGATCGCGAACGGCCAGCGCGTACCGGTGCGGGACACCCGCGCCCTCGTCTTCGGGTTCGTGGTCGGAGACGAGGCCGCCGGTGTGGCTGAGCACCTGGCGCAGGGTCACCTCTCGTGGCGCGCGAGCGCGGGAAGCCGCCAGTTCGGGCAGATACTCCGAAAGGGGCGCGTCGAGCGCGAGGTCGCCGTCGGCGACGAGTTGCATGGCCACCGTCGCGGTGAAGCACTTGCTCACCGAGCCGAGCGGGAACGGCGTGCCCGGACGCACCGGCGCCCCGGCGACTCGCTCCCCGGTCACCACCGTCGTCGTTTCTCCGGACCGGTGCAACGTCAGCTGCGCCCCGGGAACGTGACATTTCCCGGCAATCTGTTTCAAAAGACGGCAAAGCCGGTCATCATTCCCATCTCCGCTGGATTGGCGAGACATCATGGCGCGATGGTCAAACGACCGCATACACGTCCCATACAAATGTGTGCGCAGCACAGGACGACCCTTACTTTCCGGAATTCCGGAAAGATTCCACGTTGCATGTCACGCCGGCGGGACAACACATCCAATTTCCGGAACAACATGACAAACAAGGCGCAGCCACCGGACGTCACAGTGACCACGCCCACAACCGGGCGCCCATCTCAAGAGACACGATCGACCGGAAGCGCCGTCATGACGAATGAACTGAACCCCAGTCGGTTCCGCGCGAATACGGGATAACCACCCTATTCCGGCAAACAACGCACGGAACCACCGTGGAACTCCTTACAAGCGACAGCGGGGTACGGCAAAGATCTGAGGATGCCGGCCACTAGATCAGCAAAGACCGGCGGCGCACGGCACCTCGTCACGGTGGAGTTGCCCAGCCGCTCGTAGTGCACCTCACTGCGAAGACCACGACTCGGAGCCGGAACCCCTGCCCCGGACGTCGTACATGGCGATGGCGGCGCCCGGCCGGTGATCTGCCTACGTTTTGACTGCGGCCGCCGCCGGCCGCCACCGCGCCGAGGCGGCTTCCTCAGGCAGGTAGGCGTCCCTGAAACCGAAGGCAATGGACGAGGGGCCCTGCTCGCGTAGCAGTTCCAGACGCTCGACGGCCTCCTCGACGGTGGGGATGTGCCCGGCGGGGATCCACCACATCACCTGGAACGGCGCCTTCGGCAACTGGAACCACTCCGCACGACGGCGCAGCACGTCCAGGTGACCGCTGCGATAGACATAGTCCCACAAGGCGTCTCGGCTCTCCCAGACCGACATGTTCACCAGGACCTCGTCGCCCAGCGACGTTCGGATCCCGGTGGCGTCGTTGCCCCCGTCCTCCACCAGCCGCCAGACGAAGCCGGGCGCGTTGTCGGCGACCTCGTTCAGCGTGTCGAGCATGGACGTGAAGCCGTGCATGCGGACGTCATCAAGGGGGAATTTCAAGGTGCCCACGTTGAGCTGGGCGAGGTGATATCCCGTCATGCCCTCACCTCACCATCGCGACCTCTCTATGTCAATCACCATTATTTTTAGAACGTTCGACAACGACGCAGCACAGCCCCGGGCGCGGGTCCATGCGGGCCCGCAGCCCTTCGGCGCCCTCCACAAGCCCTTCCAGCAGCGCCAGGTTCATGCCGCACACCAACGCCGGATGCCGCTCGGAGAGGACATGGAAGGGACAGTTGGCCATGCGCAGGACACCCCCGTCGGCGTCCATGCGAGGCTCGTAGCCGCGAGCGGCCAGCAGGGCCTTCGCCGCGGCGAGACCTTCGACCGGCCCGGCGGCGGCGCGAGCGGCCCGCCCCTCCCGCCGGGCGGCGGCCTGCAACTCGGTGTCCAGCCGAGCGACCTCCACCACCTCGGCCAGCAGGTCGGCGGCGACGCGGTAGTCGCGCGCCGGGACCGAGAACTGGTGCTCGGCACCGGACCGGCGGTAGAGCTTGGCCGGCCGCCCGGCACCCGGGCCCGAACGCCCGCTCAGACGCCTGCTTTCGGTCTCCAGCAGCCCCGCGTCCACGAGCTTGTCGAGATGGAAGGCAGCGAGCGTGCGCTGGATCCCAGCGCCCTCAGCCGCCTCATTCCGGCTCACCTCATGGTCCTGGGCGGCCACGTAGTCATACAGCCGCCGCCGGACGGGATCCTGCAGAACGGCGATCGCCTCGATGTCCTCCACGCGGCCATTCTAAGAACAACGGAAACTCTCGTTAGAAGGCGCGTCTGGCACGAGCCTGACCGCGGTCAGCCCATCCGCTCCGTCTCTCCCCCACCTGCTCCGTCGACGCTGTGCCTATTCCAGGCATCGTCATCACCCCTGACGCCTGCCTTCCAAGGGAAGTCCGGCGATGTCCAGGGCGCGGACCATGCCGACCGGTCTGGGCAGGGTAAACGAGTTCGCGAACACCGCCTTCACGTTGAGATGGCGCAGACCGATACCGTCCGCAGCAAGTTCGTGGACTATCGGGAAACTTACTTTGGGAGGATGTTCTCCCGCGTGAAATACGCCGCCGCTGGAAATGGTCGGCGGAGCCGGTCGCGGTCAAGCCCCGTTCGACGACGATGCTCACTTCTCGGGCCGCCAGGCGCGGCACCTCACCCGCGGTCGTCACCCGGAGGGGTGTTTCGGCGCCGGTTGCCGCTCAACCGACGTATCACTCGTGCGTGGAGGCGCATCGGGCCCGAGACCACTCGCCGTGATGAGGTGTTCGACCTGGCGAACCTAGACGGCCGTACCAAACTGGAAAAGATCTTGGCATGATCGCTGCAAGTTGTCATTTCTTCGTGTTGGGTTCTCGTCCCTTCCTCCGTCCGCGCCCGTTGGGAAACCTTCGTTCGCGGTATTGCGTATTTGCCTGCGCGGGAGCAGCGGGTATGTATGTTCACGAGCAGATGCACGAGACGTGGGCAGAAGGGCGGATCGTCGGATGGCGAATGGGGAGTGGTCCATCGCAGGCCGGGATCTGGATGGTCGAAAGCGACCGGTTTCGGTAGTGGTTTGGGGAGAACGAGTTGTCGTGGCTTCGGCGGGCGAGTACGCGGTGCTGTCCCCACTGGAGGTGGGACGGTTGCGTGCGGCATTGCGGGACGCGGCGCTGACCGCGGCCGGTGAGGAACCGCCGCGGGCATAGGCGCATTACTTCTGACTTCGCCGAAAGACATTGATACAGGTGGATGGGACCGGCCAAGCCGGAGAATTGAGAGAAGGGCCAAGCGGACACGAAAACCTGCCCTCGTCAACTGCATCGGTCCCGGACTGTTCCACCCAGCGGCAGGACGCTGCGTCGGCCGGGCAACGCCGCCGACGATCGTCGTGGACGGGCGCCACCAGTCGGGCGCCCGTCCACGCCGGTGCTTCTCGGCCGGGTCAGGCCGGGAGGCTCTGCTTCTTCAGCGCCGCCTTGTACTGGGCGTTCTTGGGCTTGGCGGCGTGCTTGCCCTTCGGAGTGGAGACCGACTTCTTGTCCGCGATGAGCGCGTCACGAGCCCGGTCCAACTTGGCCCGGTCGCTCTTCGACATCGGTTTGCCGGCGGTTCTGGTGGTGTGCTTGCCGGTCGGCGTCGAAACGGACTTCTTGCCGGCGATCAAGGCGTCGCGAGCTTTGTCCAATTTGGCCTGCCGTGCCTTGGCGCGCAGCTTCTGGACCCGGTCCGCCACGCAGGTCTCGTAACCGCCGCAATCCCGCCGGGCCTGCCGGTACAGCGGATCGGAACTGGACCTGTTCGCGGCCTCCTGCACGGCCTTCAGCCTGGCATCGAGCTTCTTCTGGAATTCGATCAGCTTGGGCGCGATGTCCCTCGTGGCGCCCTGGGTGAATCCCTTGGAGGTGTCGAAGCCGCGACCGAGTGTCTCGAGCGGGTTGTCGTCCTTGATCTGGTGGTAGTCGTTGATGATCCGCTGGCGCAGTGCCGGATCGCGCAGCGCTTTCTCCAGCAGCTTCCGGTGTTCGGCATCGACATGTCCTTGGTATGCCTGGCCGAGCAGTTCGCCGATGAGCTCCGCAGCTCCGGTCCTGGAACCAGCACGCTTGCCGACCGGCACCTTGATCGTGGTCTTCCCGGGTGGTGTGACCCCCCGCTTCGGGGTCGGCGTGCCCTTGCCCGTGGTGGTTTTCTTCCCGGTGGCGGGCGGGTTCGTCGGAGTGGCCTGCGCCCCGGTGGATCCGGGGTCTTTCGGCCCTTTCGAGGGGCGAACCTGCTGCCCGGGATCGTCGGGATCCTTTCCGTCTCCCCCCTTCTTGCGCTTGAACTTGCCTTTCACCGTGTCCCAGTCCTTCTTCAGCTGGGGCAGGCCTTCGAGCGCCCAGCCGTAGCGGACCATCCAGGAGGCGGTCGGGTTGCCCGTCCACTTCTCGGCGAGTCCCTTGATCCCCTGCAGACCTTTGCGGTTCAGGAACTCGTCGAACCGAACGGCGTGCTTGAGCCGCTGCTCCTGGTACCACCGCCAGAATTCGCGGGCCTTCCCACCACCGGGGTCCTCGCCCGACGCCGAAGGGGGCGGTGTCGGATCGGCGATCGCGACCGCCTCGACGACGGAGGAAACCCCGCCGAAGGCCACTGCCGTCGCCACCGCCAGGGCCGGCACTCGCATACCCGCCGCGCGCAACCGCCGCCGCGCTTCGTCGAGTGGTGTCTCAGAAGCCGTTGCCTTGGAAGCCATTGACCGTGGTCACCTCCTCATGCGACACATCCATCGGTTCCTCCTGCGTGCTCGGCGCGATCGCCGCGGGCTTCTCGTGCGTGCCCGCCTTCTCCCTCGAAGGCGACCGTTCTTCCGCTCTTTCCTTGTCTGGCTCCGGCTTCTTCCGCTGCGCCATCATTGGTTCGGCGAGCTGGTACTCCCCCACCACCGCCGGACCGGGATAGCCGATCGCTGGTTCCCGCTCGCGTCCGGGCGCGGAGGGCTCCGGCTCAACGGCAACCGGCTCGGGCGCCGCCATGGTGGCCGCGGCAGCCGGTGCGGTCTCCGCCGTCGTGGTCAGGGCTTCGGCGCTCGCGAGCGGTGGGCCGGTTTCCACTTCCGCCTGGTTCGCCACCGGTTCCACCCGCACCCCCAGCGCGGCTGAAACCGGCGGAACTCGCACGTCCACCGCGCTCGGGACCGCCGCGAACGGCGCATCGACCGGTCCGGAACTCGTTTCGGACGGGAACGCGACCGAGGCGACCGCGCGCTCCCGGGCGGGGAGGAGCCAAGCGAGGGGCGCCTGAGCCGGAGCGGGCGGCGCGGGTGGAACCGGCGGGGCTTCGCTGACCGGTGCGGCCTCCGGAACGGTCGGCGGCGTCTCCGGGACGGTCGGCGGCGCGGCCTCTTGCGCGGCCGGGTGGTATCCCTGTTCGGCCAGGTACTGATCGAGCAGTTCCTTGAACTCCGCCGGCAGCGTGGTCTGACCGGTCGCGAGCGCGGGCGGCCGGTCGTCACCACCGCCGGTGATCACCGCCGCCCCCACCGCTCCCACGGTCAGCCCACCGGCGAATCCCGCCCAGATCCAGATCTTCTTCGGCGTCCGGCGTCTGAGCCGGGTCATTTGACGTCGTGGCATCACACCTTCTTTCGCGCGATTCGCCGCGGTCGCGCCCCTTCCGGCGGCCGGCGCCGCGGTATGGGGGGCGACGATAAGAACTCCGGTATGCAACGAACCTTGCGATTGACCTTGAATCCGCAAGTCAAACCGGCTATATCCGGCGGGTGGAGTTCCAACTTCTGGGTGAGGTCGAAGCCCGTGTCGACGGCGAGTTCGTCGAACTCGGCCATGCCCGTCAACGGTGCGTGCTGGTGGCGCTGCTGGCCGATGCGAACACGAGTGTTCCGGCGGACGAGCTGCTGGAACGGGTTTGGGCCGATCGGCCTCCGGCGCGCGGCCGCGACACGCTCTACAGTTACGTGTCCCGCTTGCGCCGGGCCCTGTCCGCTGCCGACGGCGTCAACATCGGCAAGCAGGCCGGGGGCTACGTGCTGCGACTCGACCCGGACACCGTGGATCTGCACCTGTTCCAGCGGTACCTGGCGCAGGCACGGACGGCCGAGGACCCGCGCGCCCAGGTCCTGCTGGAACGGGCGCTGGGACTGTGGCGCGGGGAGGCCTTCGCCGGACTGGACACTCCCTGGGTGAACAGCCTGCGGGCGCGGGTGGAGCAGGCGCGGCACACTGCCGAGATCGACCTCGTCGACCTCAAGCTGCGTGCGGGGCGGCACGCGGAAATACTCGGGGAACTGGCCACGCAGGTGTCCCGGCATCCCTTCAACGAGCGGCTGGCAAGCCAGTACCTGCTTGCCCTGTACCGCAGCGGCCGCCAGCGCGACGCGCTGGCGCACTACCAGCAGGTGCGGCGCCTGCTCGCCGAAGAGCTCGGCGCCGACCCCGGTCCCCTGCTGCGGGAAACGCACCGGCGCATCCTCACCGCCGATTCCGCGCTCGCCCCGCCGGCCCCGGCCCCGCCGGTCGTGGTGCCGCGTCAGCTACCGGCGCCGCCGGCGACCTTCGTCGCCAGGGCCGGTGCACTCGCGGAACTCGACAAGATCGCGCAGGCGGCGGCGGGCACGGTGGCGATCTCGGCCATCGGCGGGCCCGGCGGGATCGGCAAGACCTGGCTGGCCCTGCACTGGGCACACCGCAACCTCGATCGCTTCCCCGACGGGCAGCTCTACGTCGATCTGCGCGGTTTCGATCCGGCCGGGGAACCACTGCCCCCGGAAGCGGCCCTCCGCGGATTCCTGGACGCGCTCGGCGCCGAGCCCGGCTCGATTCCGGCGACCCCGCACGCCCAAGCCGGGCTGTACCGCAGCCTGGTCGCGACCAGGAGCCTGCTGATCGTGCTGGACAACGCCCACGACACCGGCCAGATCCTTCCCCTGCTCCCCGGTAGCCCCACCTGCACCGTCCTGGTGACCAGCCGCCGAGAACTCGGTGACCTCGCGGCCACCCACGGCGCGCATCCCCTGATCCTGGACGGACTCGACGAGGTGGAGTCCCGCGAGTTGCTCACCGGCCACCTCGGGCACGATCGGACCGCGGCCGAACCTCAGGTCGTCACCGAACTGATCGAGCTGTGCGAGGGAATCCCGCTCGCCCTGAGCATCGCGGCCGCCCGCGCCGCCGCCCGGCCCGCGTTTCCCCTCGCGGTCGTCGCGGAGGAACTTCGCGATACCGCAAGCCGCCTGGACGCACTGGACACCGGCGGCCTCACCGGCAGCATGCGGGCGGTGTTCGCCGCCTCCTACCGGAACCTCTCGCCCCGGGCCGCCGAGGTGTTCACCCTGCTCGCACACGCCTACGGCCCCGATGTCAGCCGCGCCGCGGTCGCCTCGCTCAGCGGCCTGCCCGCCCCCGACGTCCCGCTCGTGCTGCGCGAACTCCGCACCGCTCACCTCGTCCAGGAAGACGTACCCGGGCGTTATCGCATGCACGATCTGCTGCGCCTCTACGCCGGCGAACAGGCAGCCCGGAGCGGAGACGAGGACACCCGGCAAGCCGCCGCGCGGCGGTTGGCCGACTTCTACCTGCACACCGCCCACGCGGCCGAACGGCTTCTCCACCCGCACCGCATGCGAATCGAACTCGGCGAACCCGGTACCGGCTGCCAGCCCCTGCATCCACGGGACGAGACCGCGGCGCTGGCGTGGCTGGCCGCGGAGCACGCCAACGTCCTTGCCGCCCAACGGCTGGCGATTCACCACGGCTGGCACGACGCGGTCTGGCGAATCGCCTGGACGTTGGACACCTTCCATCGCCGGCAGGGTTACTCGCACCACCAGCTCCGCGCCTGGCGTGCGGGGCTGGCGGCCACCGAGTGCCTCGACGATCCCGCCGCCCAGATCCTCGCCCACCGCAACCTCGGCATCGCCTTCATTCGTGCCGATCAACACGATCAGGCGGTGGACAATCTCGAACGGGCGATGGCACTGGCCGGGCGGGTGGGAGATGTCGAAGCTCAGGCCCACACCCTCCTGGTCCTCGCGTACGCGTGGGAATGCCGCGGGGACAACCGCCGAGCGCTGGACCAGGCCACGCGCGCCCTTCCGTTGTTCCAGACCCTCGGCAATCCGGTGTGGGAGGCTCAAGCACACAACCAGGTCGGGAAATACTCCACCGATACCGGTGAATACGAGCAAGGTCGGATCCATGCCGACCTCGCCCTCACCCTGTTCCGCCGGCACTCCGACCGCGACGGCGAGGCCGATGCCCTGTCCTCCCTGGGCCAGTTGGCCCAGGGCGAAGGCGAGCACCTTCGAGCCCTCGATCACTTCCGGCAGGCGCTCCGCATCCATCGCGACCTCGGGCACAGCTACGCCGAAGCCGACACCCTCGACCGCCTTGCCCGGACCCACGCCGCTCTCGGCCAGAACCGCACGGCGCGGCAGCTCTGGAAACAGGCCCTCGCGCTGTACGACGACCAGAACCGCACCCGCGAAGTCGAGCAGGTCCAAGCGCGGCTCACGGAAACACCGCCCGATGCCAAGGACGATTCGCCTGAGTGCCAACGGGGTCGCCCGTAGTCGGCGGCGCCCCCTTCTTCGGCGTCTGGTACTTCGTCATCGACGATAGGCACTTTTCCCCGAATTCCGACATCATGCACGCTGCGGAAGTGGTGGGGCAGGTCCTCGGCACCATGCGCAAACAGTCCGCTCGCCGCGCGGCAGCCCCGCTGAACGAGGACCACTACCTGGCGGTCCGGATCGATGACGTGGGCGCCTACACCACCTGGCCGGTCATCGAGATGTGCTCGCAGGCTTGGCCCCGCGGCCCAAGCCTTCCTGGAAAGCGCCGACATCGTCATCGCCCTCGACAACGACATCTACTCCTACCGCAAGGAGAGCGAAGAAGGGGCTGCGCCACAACCGCAAATATCACTGGAAGATGCCGTCGCCGAAACCGTCGTGGTGCGCGACCGAATCTCTTCGCTGTTTCTGCGCCGGTACGACAAACTCCGCCCCACCGCCAGCGAACCCATGCGCTACCTGCACAACCTTGACCCGCAGATACCCTATCCCAACATAGCCTGGTGGTGGAACCACGGCTGAAACCCACGCTACGCTCTACGCCGGGCTGAGGAAATCAGAAGTACGTTTGGACTCCTTGGGATTCATCCGATTCGGGTGTCCAGTCCGACGGCGGGGACGCCGAGAGGGAGATATGACCAGGATACTGACCGGCGCGGCGGCCGTCCTGGCGTCGCTGCTAGTGGGCGCTGGTGCCGCACACGCCGAAACTCAACCGGAAGCCGAGCCGTCTCGGAACAACATCGACATCCCGCTGTTCGATCATTCCTTGCGCCTGGTGAGCTTCGACGAAAGCACCGTGCTTTTCGAAGACTTCCTGCCTGCGCTGGAACGCGCGACGCGGCTACTCCAGGGCGGTAAGGCACCGCAGGCCAGCACCTGACTGGTTCAACTAGTCGAGCCGCTGCTTCAGCAGTTCCTTGGCCTGTTCCGCGCCCTTACGGCTTTCGTTCTGCGCACGCCGGAAGAAACCCGCCAGCTCACGGTCGCCGTCCCGCTCGGCGTCCTGAATGTAGCTCTCCAGCCGCAACGCGTTGCTCAGACAGGCCTCGGCGAACCAGATGATGTTGTAGTTCTTGTCCTTGGTCCCGGTCACCTGACCCATTTCGGTGGTCGACACGGCTCCTCCTTCACTCCTGGTGGCCCGTGGGTACCCCGAATCGCCGCGATCAATCACCCCAAGCCAGGCTCGACCACGATGCCACCTCGGCGTCAGCCGGGAGGGCCGCGGAAGTCTTCGGGCGACGCCTCGTCGAGGAAGGCGCGGAATTCCTCGACCGTGTGTTCCTGGTCCTGGAAGGTCAGGGAGGAGCCTTCGATTTCCGAATCGTCGGAAACCTCAAGGTCCACCGAAGCTTCGTCGAGCACCCCGTTGTCGACCTCCACCGGCACGCCGGTGCGAAGGGCGATCGCGATCGCGTCGCTCGGCCGCGCGCTGATCCTCAGACGGTCGTCCACGACCAGGTCAGCGACGAAAATGCCCTCCCGCAGATCGGTCACCTCCACTCGGCTGACCGCGTGCCCCAATTTGTCGATCACCAGGCCGACCAAGTCCACCGTGCTCGGCCGTGCCGGTTCGACCTTCTCCAAAAGGGCGACCAGCACTTCGGCTTCAGGCACACCGATGACGATGGGCAGCCATCGCCGGGAATCCACGGTTTCTCTGAGCAACATCACGGGGGCCGCATCCGGCGACATCACCGCCACACCGTGCAAACGCACTGGGACCATATCCCCACCGTACTCCCGCCGCGCCGAGCGGAACTCGACCGTGAATCTTCATCGCTCCAGAACAATCACCCATCCAGGGCTGCCGGGACCGCTCTTCCACCTCGAGCGGCCAGGCCGGTTCGCCAGCCTTCCCCACCATCGAGAACACCATTACCCAGATCAGCACGGAAAGATAAACCCAAACGGCGGTTTGATCGAGAAGTTGTTGCAATCGGCCCGCCCGCCTCCGGCCACGCTTGGCCGCGTTCAGCTGGTGAGGCGGGTCCATCCGGTCCAGGTATCACCCGGCCAGGCTTGCGCGGCGGTGTACAGGTGGTGATCGGCGGCCAGGGCGTAGAGGACAAGCGCACTTCCCGCAGCCGATACCGACACCGAACCGGCGAGGTTGCCGCCGAGGCCGCTCCAGGCGGACCAGGGGCCGCCTGGTTGGGTTTGCGCCGTGGTGTGGGCCTGCTGGTCGACCCCGGTCGCGAAAACCGTCAGAGCTCCGTTGCCGGCGGTGACCGCCGTCGGTGTCCCGGTCAAGTCACCGCCGAAGCTGGACCAGCCGGTCCACGGGCCGCCGGAGGGTTGCTGGGAGGTCAGGTAAGCGTGGTGGTCGCTTCCTACCGCGTAGAGGCATACGGCGCCGTTCACGCCGACCGCCACGGAGGGGTCGTGGGCGAAAGCGCCACCCAGGGCGGTCCATCCGGCCCATTCGCCCTCGGGTTTGGCCTGAGACGTGGTGTGCACCTGGCCGTCCGCACCGCGAGCGTAGACGGACAGGCCTCCGTGGGCGGCGGCCCATACCGCGGGCGTGCCCACGAGGTTGCCGCCGAGTTTGGTCCAGCCGCTCCAGGCGCCCTGGGGCTCGGCTTGGCCGGCGGTGCTCAGTTGACCGTCGGCACCGACCGCGAACAGCTTGATCGCGCCAGTTGAGTCGCGCACCACCGCTGGGTCACCGGCCAGCGCACCGCCGAGACTCGACCAGCCGGACCAGGCGCCGCCGGGTTGCGACTGTCCCGATGTCCACATCTCGTTGTTCGTTCCGCGGGCGAACACCGACACCTTGCCTGCGAGGTCCCGGACGGCAGTGGGTTCGCCCGCGAGGCTGCCACCGAGGCTCGACCAGCCCGACCAACCGCCGCCGGCCTGGGATTGTCCGGCCGTGACGATCTCCCCCGACGGTGCCCTGGCGAAAGCCGACACCGCGCCGTCGTCGGCGGCGATTACGTCCGCGCCGCGGAAGGGAGGTGCGGCGGGCGCGTCCGGGGTGTTGTAGCGGTAGAGATTTCCGTTGCGCATCAAGGCCGTGACCTTGCCCGCGTATCCGGGGTCGGTCGCGTAGTGCTTGCCCACTTCGACGATGAACCGGTCGGGGTCCCCGGTGAACGCGAGCGCCGGTGCGTAGAGAGTGCTGGTGGTCAGGAGCCTGCCGTAGTCGCGGAAGGAATCCGTCATCGACGCGTACACGCGGAAATGCGCGACCACGGGGTGGCATTGCGGATCGCATTCGGTCGTCTCGTATTGGTGGCAACCGGTCGCGATCGGTCCGGGGGTGTTCGGGTCGGTGCACTTGAATCCGAAATAGTTGTGGTCGTCGACGCTGAGCTTGCTACGCCCCCAGTTCGACTCGAGCGCCGACTGTCCCACCGTGACCGACGCGGGGATCCGGTACTGGGCCAGCACCGCTTGCGCTGCCGGTCCCGCTTGCCCCACATAGCCGTCATGCGCGCCCGAGACCGAGTCCGCCAATGCCGCCGCACGACTCTGCTGCTGGAAAGACTGGTCCACCGTGGCCTCCACCACGGCGTCCGCCGCGGGGACCGGCGCGGCCGTCGCCACGACCAGCGCGATCCCGAACGACACCACCCGATCTCGCCACGAAGAAGCGGCTTTCGGTGACGGCGAGAAGAATCCGACGCGGATCGAAGACTCCTCTCTCCGGGGGTTCACGGATCCGTGGTGAACCGCACAACGAACGGGAGGACGATCTCCCGGGAAATCCAATCTTCTCCTACGCTCCCCTACCTCGAGCCAGTTCTCCGCGGAATTAGCCTGGGAGAGGGAATCGGGTGCTGGGCCGGGGCGCCGATTCCGACACGATTGTGTGGCCGCGCTGGTCGCCAGTTCGCGCCTTCGACAGGCTACCCTCCGCTGGAGCGGAACTGAGCTGCGATCGCCCGCCCAGCCCCGTGGCGGTCCCCTCGCAGGGAGGGGGCCGCCACGGGCACAACTCCCGGGCCCTCCTCCCCTGGCCAGGCCCGGGGGTTCGTGCTGCACGGATTCCGGAAGGGACTGCGGCCATGCCCGATCGCTTCCATCCCCTTCCCGGATCAACCCACACGGCGCCGGTCTTCGCGTCAGGGCTCGAGGGCTCCTGTTGGGGACACCCGCCAAGGGGACCCGCAACGCGAACGGTGTTTCGGCGTGTTGATCAGTAAGGCTCGGTGCCCGGCCAGCGGTCACCGAATGTGATGGAGAACGTGTTGATGATCGGCCTCCAGTGCGTCATCCCTCGTGCCGCCCCGGTCCCGGTAGGGCCGGGCTGCGGGTTACAAGATACAGGCATTTCATGCCGCTTGTTCGATGGTTCGTCTCGCCTGTGCCCGTTTCCCGCCGCTGACCAGCCACTAAGGCGGTGTGACAGGACTGCGCAGACCGTCAGCCGCAAACTGGGGCGCGCCCTGGAGTGGGAAACTGGCTTCCGGCTGGGTGGGCTGGGGAGTCCCCCCAGCCGGAAGCGGGCCGGTGGTGTGAACCCGGAATAGGGTAGCCATTTTTAGAAAGGTGCCGAGGTGGCGGACCACTGCGTTTCGGCGACTCGGCAGGCCGCGCGGAGACGGGCCGTGCTGGCGGCCGCGGTGGGGACATTGCTCGAATACTACGACTATTATCTTTTTGGCCTGGCTGCGAGTGTGGTTTTCCCGAAGGTGTTCTTTCCCGCCGGTGATCCGGTCGCGGCTGAATTGGCGTCGTTCGCCACGTTCGCGGTCGGGTTCGTTTTACGGCCGGTCGGCGGAATCGTGTTCGGTCATATCGCGGATCGGGTGGGCCGGAAAACGGCGCTGATCATAACCATTGTGCTGATGGGGGTGGCCACGATGCTGATCGGAGTGCTGCCCGGGTACCGGCAGATCGGGCTGTGGGCGCCGATTCTGCTGGTGGTGCTGCGCCTGGTTCAGGGGCTTTCCACCGGCGGTGAGATGGGCGGGGCGACTTCGCTTGCGGTCGAGCACGCGCCGCCGCACCGGCGCGGGTTGTACGGTTCGTTGCTGCTTTCCGGGGCGGGGGTCGCGTTGTTCGTTTCCGCCGGGTTGATGGACGCCTTTTCCACCTTGCCGGACGAGCAGTTCCTTTCCTGGGGCTGGCGGGTGCCATTCATGCTCAGCGGGCTCCTGCTGGTGGCCGGCCTGCTGATCCGGTCGAGGGTCCTGGAGACGCCGGAATTCGAGCGGGTCCGGGGCCGACGGGCGAAACGGGCCCGCTGGCCGCTGCTGGCCGTGCTGCGGCGGCCGCGCAGCCTGGTCTTCGGCATCATGTTCGGCTTCGCCAACAGCATCGGCGGTTATGTGGTGACCACCTATGGCACCGCGTACCTGCACGGCCGGGGGTTCTCCGCGACGATGGCGTACACCGCCACGATGGTGGCCGCCGGGGTGGAGGTGGTGATCGCGCCGGCCTGGGGCCTGCTGTCCGACCGGATCGGGCGGCGGCCGGTGTTCCTCGGCGGCTGCCTCGGGCTGGCACTGGCCATTTTCCCGGTGTTCTGGCTGTTCGACACCGGTGATCCGGTGTTGGTCTGCCTGGCCATGGTGCTCGGCTTCTCCGGCTGCGTGATCGCGATGTCCGCGCTGTCTCAGACGATCCTGTCCGAGCTGTTCGACACCACGGCCAGGGCGACCGGGATCGGCCTGGGCTACCAGTTCACCGCGGTGCTCGCCGGTGGATTCGCGCCGGCGATCTGCACCGCGCTGGTGGCGGCTGCGGGCGGCGCGGCGTGGGGCGTCTGTCTGTACGTGATCGGAGCCTGCGTGCTCAGCACGTTCGCGATCTTCCGGTTGCCGGACCGCGCGGGTGACCCGTTGCCGGTCACCACCGACCAGAGGAGCGGCGGATGAGCCTGATCGGGTACGTCAGTGACGAACGTTATCTCGCCCTGCCGCAAGTGGCAGTGGAGATCACCGACGGGCGCCGGCACTGGTGGACGCGGTCGACCGCGAGCGGCGCGATTCACGTCGACCTGCCGCCCGGCGATTACCGGGTCACCCTGGCCAGGGACGGGTACGGGGCCAAGCATGCCGACGCCTGGCTGGGTTCTGGGCGGCCGCACCAGTTCCGGCTGCTGTCCGACCGGATTCTGGGCTATGTATGGCCGAAGTGGGTCCGGGCCGGGGACCGGGGAGAATTCCGGGTGCACAGCCCGGAGCCGTACCGGCTGAGCTTGTGGCGTCATGGCGCGGAGGCCGAACCGGAACGGCTGATCGGCTGGTTCGACGAGCACGCGCCCCGCGCCACCGTGCAGGTGACCCCGGACGGCGACTACACCGGTGACGGCGTGCGCTTCAACGAGCAGGGCTACACCGATCCCGCGCATCGCCAGTACCTGTCCGCGCCCGGACGCGGCGGGCTGTACTTCTTCCGGGCCGAAGGCGAATCCGGGGCGCGTTTCTCCTTCCCCTGGGTAGTCGCGCCCGGCCGACCCGGTTCGCCGATCGCGGTGCTCGCCTCCACCAACACCTGGAACGCCTACAACAATTTCGGCGGCCGGAGCAACTACGTCAACGCCGCCGGCCTGCCGGACGCGCCGGTTCTGGTGCCCCGCCGGGAAATGCGCCGATACCAGGAGTCGGGTTTCAGCGAACACGAGCACCCGGACGAGGCATACCCGCCGCTGTCCTTCGACCGGCCGGAGCCGCTGAACCAGATTGATCCGGGCGACCGTCCGGAGGACCCGATCCGGGGCCGCCAGCCCTGCCATCTCGCGGCGGCCGAATGGCGGCTGATCAGCTGGCTGGAGCGCTCCGGCTACCGGCACGACCTGTACGCCGATGCCCATCTGCATGACGGCACGCTGAACCTGGACGACTACCGGGTGTTGGTGCTGAACTCGCATCCGGAGTACTGGTCCCGGCAGATGTATTCCGCGGTGCATTCCTGGGTGCACGAACGCGGCGGCAAACTCGCCTACCTGGGCGGCAACGGCGTCGACTGCGAGGTCGAGTTCACCGAGGCGAACACCGCGTTGCGGTTCCGCACCCAGGCTGCCGGGGCGCACGAGAGCCGGATACACCGCAGCTTCCGGCCCACCTCAGGGCTGCTCGGTGTGGTGTTCACCAGCGCGGGCGCGATGACCGGCGCGCCGTACGAAGTATGCGATCCGGATCATTGGGCGTTCACCGATACCGGCCTGGCCGCCGGCGACCTGTTCGGCGTCCGGAGCCTGCACGAACGGTGCCCCGGCGGGGCGTCCGCGCACGAGACCGACAAGACCGGCCGCCACACCCCGCCCGGAACCCGGTTGCTGGCCCGCGGCCGCAATCCCGGCGAAGGCGGCGCCGAGATCGTCAGCTTCCGAACCGGCAGCGGCGGCGAGGTGTTCTCCGCCGGTTCCATTGCCTGGCCCGCCGCGGTGCTGGTGGACGACGTGGTCTCCACCATCACCCGCAATGTCCTGGACCGTTTCCTCGCCGGGGCACCACTGCCCTGAATGACACTTTCGGGACGTTCACCGTCCGCAACGCGTCGTTCACGACGCTCAACGTCCGTTATGCGTCGTTCAGGGCAGCGCCCTTCCCAGTGTGGTAACCGATTTCCCGGGCGAGTGCCCGGGCCTGGTCGTGCAGGACGCGGGCGTCACCGTGCTGCCCCAGCCGTTCGCGGACCATCCCGAGGCCGCGCAACGCGTCGACCTCTCGCGCGCGATGGCCGATTTCGCGGGCCAGCGCCAGGGCCTGCCGGTGATGGGCAAGGGCGTCTTCGTAACGGCCGAGCCGTTCGCAGACCAGGCCCAGCCCGCACAACGCATAGCTTTCGTCGGCACGGTTGCCGACCTCCCGGGCGATGGCCAGGGCTTCACGGTGGTGGGCAAGGGCGTCCTGGTAACGGCCGAGCCGTTCGCAGACCAGGCCCAGCCCGCACAACGCATAGCCTTCCCCGGCGCGATGCCCGATTTCGCGGGCGATGGCCAGGGCTTCACGGTGGTGGGAAAGAGCATTCCGGTAGTGGCCGAGGTGCCGGTGCACCTCGCCGAGGCGGCAGCGGGCATAGCCTTCGTGTGCCCGGTGGCCGATCTGGCGGGCCAGGTCCAGGGCCCGGCGGTGCTGTTCGAGGGCGGCGGGATAGTCCCCCAGTCGATTGTGGACGACGCCGAGTTCGCACCGGGCAAAGCATTCCCCGGCGCGGTGCCCGATTTCGCGGGCGATCGCCAGGGCCTGGTGGTGGTGCGCAAGGGCTTCGTGGTACTGCCCCAGGCGTTCGCAGGCGACGCCGAGGTGGGCCAGCGCGTCGCTCTCACCGGCCCGGTCGCCGATGTCGCGGGCGATCGCGAGGGCCTGCCGGTTGGCCGAGATCGCCTCCCGGTAACGCCCGAAAAGCCCATGCATGACACCGAGATCGCGTAACGCATCGCCTTCGTGGCCGTGTTCACCGGCCGCCCGGAAGAGCACCATCGCCTGCTGGTGACAGGCAAGTGCCCGCTCGTACCGATCGAGCCGGTAGTAGTCGTGGCCGAGCCGGCGCAGCGCCCGTCCTTCGTCGATCCGGTCGCCGGTGTCGCGGGCGGCGGTCAGGGCATGGGTGTCGAGGGTGAGCGCGTCCGCGAGGTGATTGCGCAGGTGGAGATAGGGTCCGAGGAGCCGGGAAAGCCGGTCGGCGTGGGCTTGGCCGGCGGCGGCCAGCAGATTGGGCCGTTCGGTGTCCAGCCAGGCCAGGGCCTGGTCGTAATCGCACAATTCCCGGCCCGGAGCGGGCAGTTCGCCCCGGCGATCCCGCTCGTGGGGGGCGAGGGTGTGCACGGCCTTCGCGGTGGTGCGGAGGTAGTAGTCCAGCAGGCGGGTGATCGCGGCCTGCCGTTCGGCCTCCGGTTCGTGGTCCTGGACCGTGGCGCGGGCGTAGTGCCGCAGGAGATCGTGGAACCGGTAGCGCCCCGGCATCGGCTGTTGCAGGACATGCACATCGACCAGCGCCTCGAGAAGCCGTTCGGTGGCGTCGAGATCGTCGTCGCCCAGCGCCGCCGCGGCGTGGGCGTCCAGGTCCGGGCCCGGATGCAGGCCGAGTAGCCGGAACAGGCGTTGCTGCTCGCCGGTCAGCTGCCGGTAGGACAGCGAGAACGCGGCGGCCACACTGCGATCCCCGGCGGACAGCTCGGCCAGCCGCCGCTGTCCCCGGCGGAGCCGGTCGGTCAGGTAACGCAGGGACCACGCCGGGCGGGTGCGTAACCGTGCGGCGGCGATCCGCAGAGCCAGCGGCAGGCGGCCACACAGCCGCACCGCTTCGTCGACGCTGTCCGGGTCTACGGCGAGGCGGTCGTCGTCCACGATGCGGGTGAACAGCTCGACCGCGTCGGTCCGCGGGAGCACGTCCAGGGACAGCGTGTGGGCGTCGAGGTCGACCATCCGGCGGCGACTGGTGATCAGCGTCAGGCAGCGGGCCGTGCCCGGCAGCAGCGGCCGCACCTGGTCGGCGTCGGCGGCGTTGTCCAGCACCACCAGCGCCGCGCGATCGGCCAGTTCCGCCCGCCACAGTCCGGCGCGGGCAGCCAGTTCGCCGGGTATCCGCTCGCCGGGAACGCCAAGTGCCCGCAGCAGGGTGTCCAGCGCGGCCAGTGGCTCGGTGGGCCGGTGGCCGGCGGTGTGGCCGTGCAGGTTGATGAACAGCTGCGCGTCGGGATAGCGCTCGATCAGCCGGTGGGCCACGTGCACGGCCAGTGCCGTCTTGCCGACCCCGGCGCTGCCGTCGATCGCCTCCACCACCGCCGCCGTTGCCGGCCCCGTCCCGGCGGCCGCGAGCAACCGGCGCAGTTCGGCTTCGCGGCCGGTGAAATCCTGGACATCACCGGGCAGCGTGTTGCGGCCCGGTGGCGCGGGCGTGGCCAGCGCGGGGTCCCCGCGCAGGATCCGCTCATGCAGTCGCCGCAGCTCCTCCCCGGGGTCGATGCCCAGCTCGTCGGCGAGGCGGCGGCGCCCGTCCTGGAAGACGTCCAGGGCGGCGGCCTGGCGCCCGCACCGGCAGAGGGCGAGCATGAGCAGCGCCCGGAGCCTTTCCTGCAGCGGGTGACCAGTCACCAGCCGGGTGAGCTCGGCGATGCTCTCCGCGGTCCGACCCCGATCCAGATTGATGGTGGCCCGGAGCTCGAGCGCACCGAGGTGCCGCTCCTGCAACCGTTGCCGTTCGGCCTCCAGCAGCGGGCCGTCCAGTCCGCCGAACGGTTCCCCGCGCCAGAGCGCGAGGGCGGCGTCGACCTGATCTGCCGCGCCCGGCAGATCACCGGTGCGGTACCGCTCGCGGGCCGCGTCGAGGTGTCGTTCGAAGGCAACGAGGTCGAGATCCGCCGGATCGCCGCGCAGCAGATAACCGGCTTTGGTGAAGACCAGCGGTGGTTCCGCCGGTGCGGCATCGGCCCGCAGCACCCGGCGGAGACGGCTGACATAGGTCTGCACGGCGTTGCGGGCATCGCGCGGACCGCGGTCGCCCCATACCCCGTCGACGATCTTGTGCACCGGAACCGGCCGGTTCAGTTCCAGCACCAGCACCGCGAGTACTGCCTGCTGCCTGGCCCAGCCCAGTTCGATTTTCCGGCCGGTCCGCCAGGCGGTGAGCGGTCCCAGCACGGAAAACCGGATATCCGACGACGTCATCGGCCCCGCCTCCCCAGCGGACCAGCGTAGAAGACCGATCCGGAGACGAACAGCGCCGAACGAGCGACCGCGATTCCTTTCCAGTGCCGGGTCGGTCGGTATTGGCGAGAGATTTCCCGGACACCGTTGAGAGGAAGAGACATGAACGACGCCAATGCCACGCGCGCGTCATGACTACCACCGTCCCTGTTCCACAGGTGCGACACAACGCTCCTTCGAGTGGACCTTAGGCCGAGAATTGCAGAGTCGGAATTTCACCCAGCTCGCTGCCTCCATATGGGCATGAATAGATGCTCCGTGCAGGTGGT
Source organism: Amycolatopsis anabasis (assembly GCF_009765355.1). Classification (GTDB taxonomy): domain Bacteria; phylum Actinomycetota; class Actinomycetes; order Mycobacteriales; family Pseudonocardiaceae; genus Amycolatopsis; species Amycolatopsis anabasis. The sequence goes on from NZ_VTHK01000011.1 coordinate 218,732, forward strand.
GTTCGTCCGGAACACGCGGAGCTTAGGCCGTGAGCCGACAGACTGAACCTCATGAACGGCAAGACCGGTGTCCATAATGAGGCCGGTGATGGGGTGACCGGTTCGGTGGTGCAGGCCGGGTCGATCCAGCACGTCTCGTTGACCGGCGCAGGCCATGGTGACCCTGGACGGGCTGGGTCGCCTCCGCGACAGTTGCCGTTGGCGATCCGGGATTTCACCGGTCGCGCCGAGTACGTGACCGCTCTGGACGCGCTCCTGCCCGCCCACGATGAGAGCGGTGGTTCGAGCGCGGTGGTGATCTCGGCGGTGGACGGCGCAGCGGGGATCGGCAAGACCACGCTGGCGGTGTGGTGGGGGCATCGGGTGCGGGACCGGTTCCCCGACGGCACCCTGTACTTCAACCTGCGCGGGTACGGGCCCGGAACCCCGGCCAACGTGAGCGAAGTGCTGGAAAGCTTCCTGCGCGGGCTCGAGGTACCCGCGGGCGCGATACCGAACGATGTGGAGGCGCGGGCCGCGCTGCTCCGGTCGTTGCTGGCCGGGCGGCGGCTGCTGATGGTGCTGGACAACGCCGAAGGCGCCGACCAGGTCCGCCCGCTGCTGCCCGGAACCCCGGGCTGCGCGGTACTGGTGACCAGCCGGGACAGCCTCACCGGCCTGGTGGTCACCGAAGGCGCGCACCGCCTCACCCTCGACCTGCTCACCGCGTCCGAAGCGGACGAACTGGTGCGCGGCATCATCGGACCGGTACGCGCGGCGGCCGAACCCGGTGCGGTGGCCGACCTGATCCGGCTCTGCGCCCGGTTACCGCTGGCATTGCGGATCGCCGCAACCCGTGCCACCGGCCCGCACGCCACGGTCGCCGACGTCGTCGCTGACCTGGCGAACGACCGGTACCGGCTGGACGCGCTGAGCTGGGGCCGCGACGAGAAAGCGGCGGTGCGGAGGGTGTTCGACTGGTCCTACCGTCGCCTCTCCCCCGAACAGGCACGCCTGCTCCGGCGCCTGAGCCTGCACCCCGGACCCGAAATCGGCCTGCACGTCGCAGCCGCGATCGCGGACCAAGACCTCGGCCTCACGCGGCGGCAGCTCGACACGCTCGCCGAGGCGCACCTGATCGAACCGGCCGGGCGAGCCCGTTACCGCTTTCACGACCTCCTACACGACTACGCCGTCGAACGTGCCCGGGGCGACCCCGCCGCGGAGCGGAACCACACTCGGAACCGCGTACTGCGGTGGTACGCCTGGCACGCCATCACTGCCTACCAGGTCCTGCATCCCGCACACGCATCCTGGAATCCCGCACTGAACGCCGCGACTCGCACCACTCCCGAGATCACCTTCACCGGTCCCGAGCGGGCATGGGCATGGCTCGACACCGAATCCGTCAACCTGGTCGCCGCGACCAGATCAGCCGATCAGCAGAATCTGCACCAGTTCACGGCCCTCCTCTCCCACACCACCGGCATCACGCTGTTCTGGCGGCGGGACTGGGACACCCTGCTCGACAACCATCAGCGGGGGCTGGACGCGGCCCGCCGCGGCGGTGACCGCATCGTGGAAACCCACGCCCTGCTGAACCTGGGCGCGGTCTACCGGGCGAACGGCCGATGGCGAGACGCCACGGAGATGTACCTGGAGGCCCTACACCTGGCTCGTGCACTCGGCAACCCATGGCTCGAAGCGAACGCGCTCAACGATCACGGCGTGCTGTATCTCGACCAGAAGCGGTACACCCGGGCGCGGGAATGTCTGCGGGCAGCGTTACCACTGAGCACCGGAGCGCAGAACGGGCGTCTGGAAAGCGTTATCGAAGGCAACCTCAGCACCGCGTACACCGGGATGGGGAAATACGAGCTGGCCCTCCGGCACGCCGAACGAGCCCTGCCCCTGCGCCAGCAGCTCGGCGACCACGGGGGCGAGGCCACCAGCCTGCACCAGATAGCCAAAGCCAGGCAGGGCATGGAGCAACATCGGGAGGCGGTGGCACTGTGCGAACAAGCCCTCGCCATCGAATCCCATCAACGCTACCCGCCCGAGACCGCCGTCATCTTGGAAACACTCGGCACCTCGCTGCGCCATCTGGGCGATATCGGAGGCGCACTCGGCTGCTGGCGTGATGCCCTGGCCATTTACGACAAGTTCAGCGATCACCACGCTCCGGCTCTAAGAGAACGGCTCCGTACCCTGAGAGAGGTCAGACACTGACTCATGCTCTCAGCGCTGGACCTGGCCAACGAAGTATTCGCCGATGTACGACGTTGTTCCGCCACGACGAGCAGCCCCGGGGCCACCGAAGCTCTCCTCAGCCGCGAAGTTCGCCAGGGTGCTCACTGGACGTCCCCAAACAGGACGTTCTCCGAAGACGTTTACGAAATTCCGCGTGGTTGTTTACACGGTCACTCTGATCGTGGGTTCACGCGGCAGTTGGTGTGGAGGTATCGGGCAGTGCCGTTGGTGAAGTCGTAGATCGCGACCGTCTGGGCGTCCTCCACCGGATCCGTCGACGGCATCAGGAAATGTGCCTCGCTTATTGGGAGCAGCTCGTATCTGATGCGGTCTGGTTTCTGGAGGAACTCTGCCTGCATCGGGTCGAGGACCAAGGTCAGGGACAGCTTTCCGTCTTCGGCTGATACCTCGTACCGGGCGCCGGGGCGCTCGTAGACGCCCTCATACCTGGACAGGTCGAGGTTCAGCGCCGGGTCCGGTGCGGGTAGGTCCGGGATGGTGACCGTGCCGAGGTCGGTCAGGATCTCGTTGAACACCTTGCGGTAGAAGCTTTCCCGCGGTCCGCCGTTGGTCAGCATCGCGATGGCGGTGTTGGAGTCCGGCACGAGCCGGAGCCGGGCGTTCTGACCGATCGTGCTGCCGTCGGTCGCGTAGGCGGTTTGGCCGTGCCAGTCACACACGATGAGGCCGAGTGCCCATTCCGGCCCGAACAGGTACGGATCCGGTACGGGCACCCGCGAACGCGTCATCTCCCGGATGCTGGTGGCCGAGATGATGCGCTGTCCGTTTGGCGCCGTGCCTTCGTTGAGCAGGACGTGTGCCATGGCGAGCACCTCGCGAGTCGTCGAGGTGATGTTGCCGCCGGGGCCGAAGGCTCGCGGCAGATGGTCGATCGGTGTGACGATGGGGCCCTCGTCCAGGGAGCGGAGCAGGTGCCCGGTCGCGGCCCGGGTTTCGTCCACCTGCTCCCGCCGGCTGTTCGTGCTGGTCAGGCCCATGGGGGCGAAGAGACGCTCCCGCATGAGGTCGTCCCAGCGTTTGCCGTCGAGTACTTCCAGGATCCGCGCGAGAATCGCGTAACCCAGCGCCGCGCTGTAACCGTGGGTGTGGCCCAGCGGGAAGACCTGGGGCGCGTCGGCGATGTTGTCGACCATGCGCTCGTAGACGTCGTCGTCTTCGCCGGGATCGCCGTAGGCTTCCTCGATGCCGTTGGTGTGGTTCAGCAGGTGGCGAGGGGTGACCTGGGCGCTGGTCTCGGGATCGGCCACCGTGAAGCCGGGCAGGTAGGTCCGCACCGGCTCGTCCAGATCGACTTTCCCCTCGTCGACGAGCTGCATGAAGGCCAGCGCGGTCCACGTTTTGGTCATGGAGCCGCACTGGTAGACGGTGTCCGAGGTCGCGGGTTCCCGCGTTTCCACGTTCCTGACGCCGACCGCAAGCTCGGCGAGCTCGCCGCCGTGGAGCACGCCGATCGCGGCGCTCGGGATACCGTACTCCGCCAGGAGTTCGGCGACCCGGGCTTGAATCCGCGGCACGTCGATTGTCATCGCGGGAGACCGACCGCGTTCGCGGCGTCGGCTTCGAAGTACTCCGTCGTGGCGTAGGCGCCGGCGTGTGCCTCGAAGAGCTCCCGGACCCCGCCGATGGAGTCGTGGGCGAGGATGTTCACCGCCTTGGCCCCGTCCGTGCTCGCGACCGCCAGCGTCCACTTGGCGCCCTTGGGGAGCTTCGCGTGTGCCTTCTTCAGGCCATCCCAGAACTTGCCGTCGTCCGAGACGGTTGACACGGCCATTACCTGCATCGTCCGCTTCCTCTCTTTCCGGATGAGCAAAAGCTACGTTGCGTTTCAGAAGTCGTCAATGAGATGAGCACGTAAAAACACTTAGGAAAAGCCAATCGTTGCAACATGATTGTGAATGAACGCAATTACCCTGCCCGGGCCGTTGCAATGTACTGTGGCTGAACGCAAAGGAGGTGTGCCGGTGCCAGGAGGCAGGCTGACCCATGAGGACCGCCGACGGATCGAGGTCTGGCTGGCCGACGGGCTCGGGTACGCCGAGATCGGCCGACGCCTCGGCCGGCCAACGTCCACGATCAGCCGCGAGGTCGCACGCAACAGCGCGCCCGGTGATTACCTGGCCGACCACGCGCAGCAGGTCGCCGGCCACCGTGCCCACCGACGCAAACCGGCCCGGCCCGCCGAACCGGCGACCGACGGGCAGCCGACCGAGGCAGCGCGCGGCTTCGTGGACCAGTTCGCAACGCTGCTCGCCGCGACCGGGCTACCCCGGATGACCGCCCGGGTGTTCGCCTGCCTGCTCACCGCAGACGCCAGCGGCCTGACCGCGGCCGACCTAGTGCGCCGGCTCCAGGTCAGCCCAGCGTCGGTCTCCAAGTCCATCGCCCACCTCGAAGCCATGGAACTGGTGGTGCGCCAACCGGATCCCGGCGGGCGCCGCGAGCGGTACCTCATCGACGACGACGTCTGGCTCCGGGCGTGGCAGGCCGACACCGGCGCACACGGCGAAATCGCGACCGCCGCCCAGTGGGGCAGCGAAATCTTCGGCACCGACACGACCGCCGGCGCCCGACTCGGCAGGATGGGCCAATTCTTCAGCCGGCTCAGCGAGCAGATGAGCGGCAGCACCCTCACCGAGACCGCGGTGTACGACGCGTTGACCGTGCTCGCCGCCCTCGTTCACGCCGGTCGACCGCTCACCCTCGACACGCTGGCCACCGCACTCGGCTGGCCCCGAGACCGCACCACCGACGCGCTGGAAACGATCCAACGTCGACCAAGCATCGCCGATCCCCTCGCCCTACGGCCCGTCGGGCCAGAGACCTACATCCTCACCCCGAGACCGGACCGGCTGAGCCCGGCGCAACGTGCAGCACTCGAGAAGTGAGCCACCCAAGCCTGCGGCCCGCCGCAGGGGGATATGAACCAGGGTCTCCGTCCGCACCTCACGGACAGAGACCAGTTGGTCAGTCGACCGTTCGGCCAGGCCATGACACCGAAACGCCTGTAATCGGCATCTCCGGACGTTCGATCGCCGTCGCCATGACCGGTCCGCAAGGCGGGTCTGGAACATGTTCTCGCGGTGGATCACCTGTTGCCGGTGGGCCCACGACTGACAACGTGGTGGTCCCTTCACACGGCTCTGTCTCACTGGCAGGCGACACAACGATGGTGTCGGATACCACCGGTCAGCAATCCAACGAGCGCCGGGTATCCCTGCCGGCGGGACAAGCCCGCCGCGTTGCCGTCCGAGCATCTCTCGGCGGCGATCTTGTTCAGTGCCGCGGTCACCCGGGATGTCAGCCCCGTAGAACGTCTTGAGCGCCGTGGCACCGTGCTCAGCGGTGTGGTTTGCCGAAGAGGATGCTCATGGTGTCGACGAAGAGATCCTCGAGCTCGGGTAGCGCTTGGGCGCCCCGGGTGTGCAGGCAGTCGCGGATACGTTCGGCGGTGCCGCCGATGTAGAGGTCGAAAACCTCCGGGGGGAGGTTCTGGATGGCGGGGTCCTGCCGACGGGCCCGGCGGTGGAGCCGGCGGAAGATCTCGGCGAATCCGGCGTTGATGGCCGTGGTGCGTTGAATGACCGCGGGGCCGGCGGAGAAGGTTTCGATGTAGAGCGACCAGGCGACCGCCGGGTTGCCGGCCAGGGCGCCCAGGAACGCGCGCCAGGACTGCCGGACGCGTTCGAGCCAGTCATCCTTGGGCAGGGTGTCCAGGACGGTGTTCATCTCGGCGCCCACCTGCGCGACGGCGCCGTCGAAGGCGGCGAGGAAGCACGCCTCCTTGCCGGTGAAGTGCTCGTAGAAGGTGCGGCGGGAGATTTCGGCGCGCTCGACCACGTCGCCGATGGTGGTCGAGGGGTAGCCCTTCTCGGCGACCGCCGCGAACAGGGCGTGCACGATGCGCTCGCGCTGCGAGGAGGCGACGTCCTCCCGGCTCAGCCCGTGCCGGCCGCTGGGCAGGCGCCGACCGGCACGGTGACGGGGTCCGCCGCCTGTCTTCTCCGGCCCGGCAACCACCGCGTCACCTTATCATCTCCGGAAGTTATCACCCTTTCATGGTTGTTCCGGGCGGCACCTCGAACCAGGATGCACATTTCCGCGTTATCCCTCGAACATGCTTGCACGCGCTGTTCTGGAAACAGTACCGTACCTCGGGTATCGGACAGTTTCTGAAAGCGATAGGAGTGCTTTGTCGTGCGCACACGAACCATCCGGACAAAGAGTGTTGCCCTCGGTTTCGCCACCGCTTGCTGCGCTTTGATCATGACAGCGAGCCCGAGCTACGCCGCCCCGATGAAAATCGCCTACGACACCGTCGGCGAAACCCATCTCGCGGGCTTGGATGCGAAACTCCCGCTGGGCCCCGGCCAGACCGACGTAGAGGTCGACCTGCAGTCGGGCAAGCTCGGGGCGAAGATCACACTGCCGGAAGCCCGCACGGACTTCACCCTGTTCGGTTTCCTCCCCACGCACGCCAAAATCAAGATCACCCAGGCGTCGGACCTCGCCGGAACCTTCCAGGCCGGTGCCGTGAACGTCGCCGGAGATTTCGGAATTCAGATTGTCGAGGTCGGCCACTTCGGTATCGGTATCCCGATGCAGAATTGCAAGACGACGGCACCGGTGCGGATCGCACTCAAGTCCGAAGGAAGCTTCAACCCGACCGCGGGCGGCAGGCTGACCGGAAAATACCAAATCCCCAAGTTCGCCGACTGCGGGATCGACACCGAAATCATCAACGGCCTGGTCACCGGCAAGGACAACCCCATCACCGTCGACCTGGCGGCCAAGAAGTAAGGACAGGCCGCCCTGCCGGTCGCTGCGGCAGTCGGCGGCCCCCAGGCGACGCGGCAACCGGCCCCCGGCGTCCACGGGCGTGGACGACCAGCCCCCGGGATGTCCGGTCGCCGCGTCGCCTGGACCCGGTGGGTGTGCTCGGCGAACCTGCAGTCGCCGAGCACACCCACCTCCGGCTCGGATGAACACCTCGTCCAGCGGTGGGCGACGCCACGTGGCCCGTGTCGTTGGTGGTGAGGTAGCGCCAGTCGAGATGAGGCATGATTCGTCGGTGGTGACGGCGTCTCGTGTTGGCGAACCCGATGTCCACGACGGTACGCCCACGGCTACGACACCAGGACGTCCAGCCGACCCTGTTCGTCGTCGATCCGATCCACCAGTGCCCGCACCTGCCCTGACACCAGATGATCAACCGCGACCGCGATCCCCACACCCCCGGCCGCGGTCACCAGCGCGGCGGTCTCCTCGATCGTCTCCGCGCGGCCCATCTCCGAACGCTGCTCCCGCGTGCTGCGCCCGGTCACATACACCGTCGCCCCGGCAGCACCCAACTCCACCGCGATCGCACGACCCGCACCACGCGTCGCCCCCGCAACCAGAATGACCTTCCCCGTCAACACCTCTCTCATGGAACCGATCGTGGCAGGCCACACCGACAGAACCGGGCCACGAGAACGCCACACCTCGCCCCGCCGCTCCCCCAATCCAGGGTTCAAGGCCAAGTCTGATGAGGAAAGGGCGGGCGTGAACCGAAGGGTTGCTCAGGTACCGGCCCTGAGGTTGGTCAGCACCATTTCCGTGAACCTCGTACATCTGGGTCAGGCCGTCGGTCACCCCGGTCAGGTAGGCCAGGTCGACGATCGCGTGGGGGGAACTCTTCGTCCAGCCGCAACCGGGCCCCGCGGCGTTGTCCGTTTTCCTCGCGGGCGGCACCTCCCCCAGCAGTTCCGTCAACTGCGCCGGGGTCAGCGATCCGTCGCACGGATGCTTCTCGAACACCGAAGCGGGCAGCGGGTTCGTGACCTTCGGCGCGCCGTTGCGCGGTAGCGGGGCGGAACTGGTGACCGTGGCCGGCGTCGCCGCCCCGTGCGGTGCGTCGGGTTGCCGTGCAGGCGGTCGCGGCCGCCGTAGCCACCAGTGCTGTGCACAGCGCCCGGCGCAGGTCCTTGAACACGGTTGTGATCCTGGTCTGCGCTGGGGGCTCGGTCGTGTGGAGGCGTTCCGCCACCTAGGCTGGCGCGTTGTTCGGCGAACCTTGGGAAAGGGCCTGGGATGATGACGCGAGCGGCGCAGTGGGGTGGCTGGTCGATACGCGGCCCTGAGTCCCGCCCGGGTCGCGCTGAGATTGTGGAGACCGGGTTGCCGCTGGGGCCGCTGGAGTCGGCGCGGATTCCGGTCGCCCGCAGCGGCCGCGGTGTGAAATGGCATGTGCTGGCCGCCCAGAAGTGGGCGCGGTGCTCGTTCGCCGCGGAGATCGAGCACGGCGACCAGGTTGCGCTGCTGGATCTGGAGGACGTGTGTCAACGGTGCGGCCGGCTGCTCGTGGACGAATTGCCCGCGGCCGCGGCGGCCTATTACCGGGTCGTGCTGTATGTGGTGCGCGCCCGCCGCTGGGTGGCCGGGCTCGCGGCCGCCGCGCCCACCATGACCTGGCTGGCTCTGTCCCATTGGCGCGCGAACAGCCCGTTCTCCCGTGACGCGGCCTGGCGCGACGCGGTCGACCAGCTGTCTGGTTTGGACGCGGCACAGCTGCGCACCACCGCCAGCCGGGTGTGGCAGGAATTGGCCGAGCAGGCGGAGCGGGCGCTGGCCACGGGTGTGGAAGTGGCCGGAGCGGCGGGGATCGCGGCGTATGCCGCGCACGCCCGCACCCGGCTGGACCAGGACCGTGAGATCGCCGAACAGTCGCGGCGGATCTCCGCGATCGCAGCCGACGGTGTCGTTCTGCCGTACAACGTCTGGATGCTCGCCTCGACCGCGTGGGAGCAAGCGGTCGCCGCCGGAGCGGATGAGGAAGCGACCCGCGCGGCCATGCTCACCGCGGTCGAACACCGCTACCGGAACCGGCCCGTGCGGGACGTGTCGCTGCTGCCGGACCCGGCCACCACGACGGGCACGGGGTACCGCTCCCCCGCCGACTGGGCCGCCGCGGAATTCGCTCACCTGCGCGCCACGACCGTCACGCACTGGGCAGACAGGCTCGACAGCTCCTTGCGGGACACCGAACTCGCCGCCCGGGACGACCAGGAACGGCTGTTGCTGATCACCCCCTGGCCGCCGCTTCAGGAACGCGACGCCGAGATCGCCTACTTGATCCAGTACCCCCACCTGCTCCGGTTCAGTGCCGACCCCTCCCGCTTGCACCGCCTTCCCGGCCCTCGGCCCTGGCCGATGGATCCGCGCACGGAAAAACGCACCGCGGTCCCGGCCGCGGTGCTGCGCGTGCCCGGCGCCGCGGCCCGGCACGCGGTCACGGCCGCGGCCCAGACCGGACACCACGTCCACATCGCCGACGACGTCGCCCCGGAACTCGACACCCCGGCGTGCGCGGAGGCAGCGCGGGAGTTGGCGCGGACGGTCGCGTTCTACCTGGACGGCGACGCCGATGATGACCCGAGCCAGACCCCGTCGCCGGAAGTTGCGCAGCGACGCCGAGACCTACGCCGCACCGCGCTGCCCGGCATACCGCACCGAAGCATGGACGGCGACAAACCCATCACACCGCGCGAACTCGCCCGGAGCTGGTCACTCGGCGCGTTCGCGTGGATCCCGGACGAACCGCCGCCCCCACCGGGCGTGATCCCCCTCGACAGCACCACGATGCCGCAGGAACTGGGCACGCTGGACGGGTTGGCGCGCCTGGCCGACCACCCCCTCCGCCACGACCGGCCCGTCCTGGCCACCGTGGAAACCGGGCGCTTCCCCCACACCCGCATCATCGACCTCACCGCGCCCTTGACCGCGGTCACCGCCGACGGGATACACCTCGCCCCGCATGAGGACGACATCGTCACCGTGCCGCCACACCGGATCGTCGCCGTCCGCATGCCACACCGCTGAGCGCAGCGTGTGGCGGCGGTTGAACCAGGCCGACCGGATGCCGCTCCGGTTCCGGCCCTCGGGCACAGACCTGGCCGGGTGGGCGGGGGCTGCTCCGCGGAGACGTGCCCCGGATCGTCGAGGAGGCCTGGGCGGGGTCGGTGCCGACGCTCAGACCCGGGGAGTGTGTTCAGGGCTGGGGGTGAGCGCGTCCTGCAGCGCCGCCCGTGCGCCGCGCAGGGCGAGGCGGAGCTGGTCTGGTGTGCGGCGGATCTGGGCAAGCAGGAGGCCGCCCTGGATGGCGGCCATGGTGAGGTCGGCCAGCTCCGTCACGTCCGCGTCCGGGCGCAGTTCGCCCGACTCCTGCATCCGGCGCAGGCCCGCGATGAGGGGTGCTTCCCAGCGAGCGAAGGCGTCCACGAACGCTTGTCGGGTGAGGTCGTCCTGGCCGCCGAGCTGGGCGGCCAGCGAGCCGATCGCGCAGCCGCCCACCGCGTCCTGGCGTGTCCCGTTGGCCACGATCGCGTCGAACCAGCGGTCGATCCCGGCGAGCGAGTCGACTGCCAGGAGCAGAGGTTCCTGCGCGGCCAACACCGTGTCCACAGTGGAATGAACCACGGAGCGGATGAGATCGTCCCGGTCGTCGAAGTAGTGGTAGAGCTGGCTGCGGCCGACCCCCGCGGCGCGTTCGACATCGTCCAGCGTCACCGCCGCGACGCCGCGCTGCTGGATCAGGTCTGCCGCCGAATCGAGGATGCGCTTTCGGGTCGCGCGCCCCCGCGCGGTGGTCGGTAGGTGTCCCATGCCCCTCCTCCGTGTTCTGTACCCCACAATACAGAGACTCTGTACTCGCTGATACAGTCAGGCATACCTTTCTGTACTGCGCGATACAGTCCACTGGGAGGAACGATGCGCCGGTTCGCGGTGACGAACACACGGGTCTTCACCGGGACACACGTAGCCGATGCCTCGGTGGTCGTGGTCGAGGACGGGACGATCGCCGAGGTCGGCCACGAGGTCCCCGAGGGGGTGGAGGAGATCGGCGGCGGGGGCGGGACCCTGCTGCCGGGACTGATCGACGCCCACACCCACACAGACGAAGACGGTCTGCGCACGGCTCTGCGCTTCGGCGTGACCACCGAGCTGGACATGATGTCGGTGCCGGAGGTGATGGACCCGGTACGGCAGAAAGTGCGGACCGAGTTCGATCTGGCCGACGTCCGCACCGCCTCGTGGGGCCTCGCCCACCCCGACGGACATCCCCACCAACTGCGGCGCGGCCTGGGCGACCCGGTGTGGCCCACCGCCACCGTCCCGAGCGAGGCGTCTGCTTTCGTCGCGGGGCGCCTGTCCGAGGGCGCGGACTACATCAAGATCATGGTCGAGGATGGCGCCGCGTTCGGCACGTCGCTGCCGGTGGTGCCGCCCGAGGTCGTGGCCGCGGCTGTCGAGGCGGCTCACCAGCGCGGGGTGATGGCCCTGGTCCACACCCTCAGTGCCACGGCTACCCGGGTGGCGGTCGAGGCGGGCGCGGACGGTGTGACCCATCTGCACTATGACGAGGTCATCAGCGACGATCTGATCCTCCGGCTGCGCGACCAGGGCATGTTCGTCATCACCACCCTGGCCGTCACCGCCTCCGGCGCCGCCGACGGCGCCGGCCCACGCCTGAGCGCCGACCTGCGGGTGGCATCCCGCCTGGACGCGGCGTGGCGCGACAACCTGGGGCGGGAGTTCGCCTGGAACGCCCACCTGCCCAACGCCCTGCGCTCGGTCGGGCTGCTGCACGCCGCCGGCGTCGAGGTCCTGGCCGGTACCGACGCCGCCCACCTCGGCGCCCCGGGCCTCGCGCACGGCGCCAGCCTGCACGACGAACTGCGCCTGCTCGAAGCCGGCGGGCTGAGCCCGGTCGAGGCGCTCACCGCGGCGACACGGCGCACCGCCGACCGCTTCGGCCTGACCGACCGCGGACGGATCGAGCCCGGCGCCGCGGCGGACCTGGTACTCGTCGACGGTGACCCGACCACACAGCTCTCCTCGACACTGAACACCCGCGCGGTGTGGCGCCGCGGGCACCGCCTGGCACCGGCCAAGGCGACGGCAGAGCATGACGCCTGAGCACTCGCTGGTTGACGTCCACGCCCACCTCACCACCCCGCCCGACATCCAGCAGCCCGCATCCGACGGTTCTCGAACGCCCTCGACAAGGAGCCGCATAACGCGCGTCGATGACCGACGTTGGCGCGCAACCCCGCCTTGTGGAGGCTCGCCCGCGGGCACATTCAGCCGTACGTGGCTGGACACATCCGCGCGTACGCCGACGACAACGCCCACCACAGCCCGGCTGGTTTAGCTCCGCGGGCCGCGCCGGCTATGCGGGATGGGCCTGGTAGTGCGCGGCGCGGATCACGGCGTGATCTGCTCAGCGGTCCGCGAGGTGCTCAGCCCGGTCTGCACCCCAGGCCCTCGTCGACCTCGCGCACAGCAACCGCCCGTCGGCCAGCACGACCACATAGGTCACCAGGCGCGCCACAACCCGCCTCCTTCGTCGTCTGTCTTCGGCGACGCAAGCGAAAGGCGCGAGACTGGCCAGACCGGTTGCGCCCGCACGGTCGCACACCACCGCGAATTCCCAAACGGGCACCGAAGCGATGTCACCCGGATCGGTCTCAAGTCGGTGGCATTTCCTCAGCCGTGGCGGCGTGCCGCGGGGATCGCCCTTTATCGGGGTGCGGCGGGTGTCGCCGTCGCAGCGGCGAAGAAAAGTGGGCACACCCGCATCCGCTGCTGGTCAGGGTTTTGGAACGTACCCTTGGCGTCCCGCTGTTCCAGGAGCAGGTGATGCGGATGGCTCGCGACGTCGCGTCCTTTGCCGCGGCAGAGGCCGACCAAAGGTGGGACCAGGGAAACAGTGTCGTCTCAATTGTCCAGTCAGGATTGTCCTATCGCAGCGATGCCCAGAACTTGAGGAGGATCTCGGCGGCCTGCTCCGGAGCCTGGTACGGCCAGAAGTGGCCTGCGCCTTCGATCAGCTGGAACCGCGCGCCCAACGCGGCGGCCACCTCGCGCGCTTTGGTCTCGTCGGAGAACTCGTCGTCGACCGGGTGCAGGACCAGGCCGGGCGCGTCGGTCGGGGTGAGCGGGCCCCAGTCGGCGTGCGCGGTCGAGGTGACCGACCGGTACAGCGACAGGATCGAGGCGCCCATGGTCTCGGTGAAGCTGTTGGCCATTTCCCGCGCGTCCTCCTTCGACAGGCCCCACTGGGCGGCGGAGTCGGCGAAGGCCTGGGGGCCCGTGGCGACCATGCCCGCGATCGCCGTCTCGCCGTCGCCGGGCGTCCGCCAGGTCCGCGCGAGGGAGTGCCAGACGTAGCCGGGGTGCAGGAAGCTGCCGACGTCGGCGACCCATGAGCGCAGTGGCCGGGTCATCGCCAGTCGGTACACCAGTCCGGCGCCCCAGTCGTGGCCGACCAGATCGACGGTGTCGTACCGGTCGAGTTGGCCGGCGACCCAGTCGACGTACTCGTCCTTGGTTGAGGTGAACCCGTCCGGGCGTGAGCCGTCGAACCCCGGCAGGGTCAGCGCCACCGAATCGGCGCCGATCTCGGCCCGCACCTTGCGCCAGATCGCGGCTGTCTGTGGTACTCCGTGGAGGAAAACGATCACAGTACTTCGGGACCTCCGAACGTCTCGTAGCTGACAGCTCGGCTCATGGGAACCTCCAACAACACAGTGATGAGACTTAGTCCCGTCACCATACACCAGTGACGGGACCAAGTGCCGTAGGCTGTTCCCATGGCCCGCTGGCAACCCAACGCATCACAGCGACTCGTGGCCGCTGCCCTGGAGTTGTTCGAGGAACGGGGCTACGAGAACACGACGGTGATCCAGATCGCCGAACGCGCCGGACTCACCAAGAGCACCTTCTTCCGTCATTTCCCGGACAAGCGGGAGGTGCTCTTCGGTGGGGGCACGATGGCCGGGTTGCTCGTCGACGGGATCGCCGCGGCGCCGGCCGGGGCCGGTCCGCTCGAAGCTGTGGCCCATGCTCTGGACGTGATCGGGAGGGAAGCCTTCACCGCCGACCATCGCGAGTTCGGTGCCCGGAGGTCGGCAGTGATCGTCGCCAACCCGGAATTGCGGGAGCGCGAGGCGTTGAAGGGACTTGACCTCACCGCGTCGATGATCGACGCGCTCAAACGCCGCGGCATTCCCGACCTGACCGCGCGCGTGGCCGCCGAACTGGGCGCGCTCGCCTGGAAGGTCGCCTATGCGCGCTGGTGCGACACGACCAACAACGAGGAGTTCGGTGAACTCGCACGGCAAACACTCACCGACGTGCAAGCAGCCAGCGCCCTGTGCTGACGGCGGCGCGGCCGGTGTGAGGAGGCCTTCGCCCGGATCGGTCGGCGGCTGTCCGAACCGGCCATCGGCGCACGGATCGACCGGGACACGTGGCAGCGGACGATACGGCGCTGCGAGACATTGCTGGACACTCAGGCCAGCCCCGTGTTGCTGCACGGCGATCCGCACCTCGGCAACGTCCTGGACGGCGGCCCGTCGCGCGGTCTGGTCGCGATCGACCCGAAGGCGTGCACAGGCGATCCATGCTTCGACGTCGTCGACTACGTGGTAGCCGGCGCCGGACAGGAAGGTGTCGAGGCTCGTTGCCAGCGAGTGGCGACGGCGTGCGGCCTCGACGGGGACAGGCTGTACGCCTGGAGCCAGGTGATCGCACCGATGGCAGCCTCGCGCACCTCACCTATGGCGGTCCAGCGCCGGTGATCGACGAACTGCTCGCTCTGACCTGCTGAGCCCACACGCACTCTCGTGCCGCGTAGCGCGCGATCGGGACCGAGCGGACCACCTATCGATCACAGGGACCAACTACAGGTCACAAGCACACCCATTAGGTGCCTAGATACGGAAGGGGCGGCAATGGTGGGTGATGCCGGTACGCCATGAGGGCGGTTGAGGTGGCGCGCTGAAGGGGCGGGCACGATGGTGAGCGGAAAGAAGACGAGGGAGCTGTGGAGCGAACGAGCGACGGCGATCAGCCCGGAACGAACCCGGTGGCCACACCGGTGACGGTGACCGTGGACCGCCACGGCCCGGCCGTCGTGCTGAGTGTCCACGGCGAGATCGACCTGGCGACCGCTCCGCAGCTCGCCGAGTCGATCGGCCTGGCCATGCGCGAGCGGCCGCCGGTGCTGATCGTGGACCTCACCGAGTGCGGCCTCTTCTCCTCGGCTGGGCTGAACGCGCTGATCGCCGCGCGACGCGACTGTGGCGAACACACCGAACTGCGACTCGTGATCGCCACCCGCACCGCCGCCCTCACCACAGGCAGGAGCGCTCGCCCCCGCTCGGGTGGGTGAATCGTGCCGCCCCTGCACCATCCAGGTTCCGCTGCCCGCGATCAGCCCCTCACCGGGTTTCCCTGGTGAGGGGCTGATTTGACTGGTCAGAGCCAGTGCCCCCGGTGCGACTCGAACGCACGCTGGACGGATTTGAGGGGATTCACCGAACCATGCCTGACCTGCATCAGCGTCCTGTGTGGACATCGCGAGACCGCGAATAGACCGTGCCGAAGCAGCCGTACGGTTCTCAGGACAACCGCGAAATCAGCGACCTCGGTGCAGCCTTCGCTCCACCAACGGGCCAGGAATGATCATGGGTGTGTCGGCGAGGGTGCTGGACCTGGTTCCACACCAGGAATGGCCATGTCATGGGCGATCGTTTTCAGCGGTGGCTTCGAGCGTGTGCAGACGGTGTCGAAGGCCGTCGGCGCGGTGACCGCCGTAGTCATCGAAGATGCGCAGGGCTTCGCGCCAGCAGTCGAGTGCCCGTGTGATGTCGCCAGTGTCGTGTAGCAGGGTGCCGAGAGTGTCCAGGGTTTCGGCGGTGTGGAGGCGGCCGCGTTGACGTTCGTGTGTCGGCATCCAGCACCCATTGGTAGCCGCGGCTACCAAACAGGTGGATGTCGGCGATCGCGTCGTGTGCTCGCCGCTTGGGTCGGAACCCGAACGAGACCGGATGAAAATCAGCCTCGAAAATGGGTTCCAGGACCAGTTTCAAAGCGGCCTGCACCACACGATCAGTGACGGTAGGAATGCCCAACCTGCGGACTTTCCCCGACCCACCCGGCTTGGGAATCAACCGTTCCCGCACCGGCTGCGGCCGAAACGAACCATCTTTGACCGCTCGGCGAATACCGCCCAGAAACTCCGGGACACCAATCTCCCGCTCGATCCGGCCGACGGTGAGGCCATCCGAACCGGCAGTTCGTGCCCCGGTATTCGACGCGACCCGCTCCCATGCAACACGCAGGGTTGTCGGGTCGTGCACGAGGTTGAACAGGTCATCGAACCGTCGGCCAGGATCGGCCGACGCGCTGGCTAAGCCGCCCCCTCGCGGGGGCGGCTCGCCTACAGAACCGGACGTGAAACTTTAGCTTCATCCGGCTCCTCGATCATGCGGTTCTTGTCGTGAACACCTCGGCAACCTCGGCTCGATAAGTGTCTTTGGCCTGGTCGCTGATGTTGTCGCGGCAATGCTGATGCAGCGCACGCATCCTTGTCAGATCGGTCAGCCCGTTCCATTGAGGAGGGACGAACTGTTTGACGGTGATGGTGTCTGCATCGGTGAACAGCAGTCGGCAGTGTGCGCACTTCCCGCGCTGGCGGCGGAGCAGGATCGCGATCCTGCTCGTGGTCAACGGGTGGTCGCGCAGCCTGCTGGCCCAGTAGACCAATTTCCCGTCGTAAGGGCTGGCATGACCGCGTACCTTCACGTGGCGCTTGATGGGAATGTCCGCGTGGACAGCGAGCCGCGGACCGTCCGGAGTAGCGAACTCCAGACGGCCTTCGTCGCGTCGTCGCCAGTACTTCGCGAACACCCAGCCCGCGCTCTTCTTCGGGTGACGGCGGCCAGCCCAGTGCAGCAGCGTCGAGAACAACCGATAGTCGCAGGAGGCGAAGACCTTCTTGGCGACCACCGTGCGGTAATACATCGACCAACCCCGGATGACCGGGTTGAGCGCGCTGATCAGCGCCTCGTGCGGCGCTGTCTTGCGTGCTCGGATGATGTTCCGCATAACTCGATGGTGCCGCTTGACGGCGTCTTTGCTGGGTTTGATGAGCGTCTTGATCACGGGCTGTTTCCGCCCGTCGCTACCCGGCCGATACTCGGTGGTCACGTAGCGACGGATGTGGAAACCCAGGAACTCGAAACCGGCTGGCCCGTCAAGGGCGAGCCGGGTGTGAGCGATCCGGGTCTTGCTCGCTTTCAGACGCAACCCGATCCCGCTCAACCAGTCCTCCGCGATACGCTGGGTCTTCTCGATCCCGGCACGAGTAGGATGCAGGACCACGAAGTCGTCGGCATAGGTCACGACCTGGGGTCGGTCGCGGCTGCCGAACGAGGAGGTGATCGCCGTTTCCAGACCGTGCAGGGCGATCAGCGCCAGCAGCGGGGAAATGACGCCACCTTGCGGGCTGCCCCGCCAGGTGGCCTCCAAGGCCTTGCCCTCCATGACCCCGGCAGTGAGCCATCCCTTGATCAGATGCCGCAGCCGGGGGAACGTGGCGAGTTTGGCCAGGAGTGGTTCATGCGCGATGTTGTCGAAACATCCGGCGATGTCTGCGTCCAGGACGTACTTGTCCTTCTTGCAGGTCGCGTCGAAGATCGCCGCAATCGCGTCATGCGCGGAACGGGCCGGACGGAAACCATAGCTGTTCGGCTCAAACCTGGCTTCCCACTCGGGCTCCAGCGCTAGCTTCGCCAACGCTTGAAGCGCCCGGTCCAACATGACGGGAATACCCAGCGGGCGCTTCTCCGTCTTGCCAGGCTTGGGAATCCAGACCCGTCGCACGGGTCGTGGTTTGATCGTCTCCGGATGTCGCAGGCGGTCTACCATCAGCCAGCGCTGGTCGGGCGAGACGGAGGCGACCCCGTCGATCCCGGCCGTGTGCTTGCCCTGGTTGTCCTGCGTCACCCGGCGCACCGCCAGACAGCGAGCGGCTTCCGATTTCATCAACAGGCGTTGCAAACTACGAACTGCCGCCACATCGCCACGACACGAGGCTCGGAAGATGCGCTTTTGCAGGCGGTACACCGTGGTCTCCAGCTTCCGCCAGGGAACCGATGCCCAGTCTCCGATCGACCGCCCGTCATCGGGCGGGCCGTCGTTTCCGTTTCTTCCCACTACTCACACCCCTTTCCTTCCACATGACCGTGCCCGCGTCGGCCTATCGTGGGCGTTACCCCACGCGTTCGCTTCTCGGGCAATCCTTCCCCATACCGGCATGCGGCCTGGTCGCCTGCTCACCGAACCCGATGAGAGCCTGCACGGGGTTACTCCGTTCCGAATCGTCCGTTTGACGCTGCCCGTAGGTCCGCACTGTCTGCCGGGCCACCATGGCGGATGCACGGGCGGACACCGTTGGACCTGTCCGCCCCGATGGACCATGCCCTTCCGGGCCGAACCCGCTACCTCGCGTGGGTCCGATGCTGCTAACGACAGTTCGGGCGTGCGTTCGTCTCCTGACCATAGGCAGCCTGCTAGGGGCGTCCCGGACGTCGAGGTCGCCGGTTATCCCCGTTACATCCCTGCTTCCACAGCCTTGATAACCAGTCGCGGCCATGGGGATGTCGCTTTTCCTCCATGCATCATGAGGGGCCGGGATCACACCGACCATCGGACAATTCAGTTGTGACCAAGGCATCTGCCCTGGCCCCTGCCATCCCCCGCCACCGGCGGTTTCGGAAGAACGGATCACAGCCAACGATGAAGCTTGGCCTGCATCTCCGATACCCGACGGAACGCCCCGACTTCGGCACGTTCCAGAGCGCCGCTATTCAGCGACGCGTCTTTCGGCATTGCAGCATCCCTTCTTCTCGAAACCGCTGCCGTCCTTCCCCACGTGACCGGCTCTCCCGGCCTCCGAGTACTACGACGGCTCCGCCCCGCCCGGCGTGTTCAGCAGACAGTGTGCCTATCCCGACACGCGAACTGGATGCTCACGAGCCGGGAACCACCGCCGGACAGTTCCCGTGTTCACTGCTGATCGCTTACCGAAGGAGGCATCTGACTTTGTTCCCGCGATACCGCCGTGACTACGCCGCAGACCTTCACCACGGCCTCCCTGCGAAGGTGAAACTCCCCGCCCAGGAGTTCCCCGACTCATCAGAGAACGGGTACGCATCGCAACCGGCCATCCGCCAGGTTTCAGCCGGTGACCACTTAAGGAAACGTAACACACCAGTTCCTCGCGTATACCTCTTCGACTCGTTCGCCGGACCCGCACCATCTGGCAGTTCTGGCACGTCCCGGTTTTGTCAGGGCCGCTTGCCACCCTTACCGACACCTCCCGGTTCGGGCTGCCCTCAACTTCAACAGGCCGCTGCGACGACCCACAGGAGAAGGTCTTCCACCTCCTCGCGATACAACAGTGCTTTCACGGCGCACCCTCACCAGTGATCAAGCCCTTAGCGGACAACGGGATCACCATGTCATCCACCCCGGACAGCCGACGCTGGCGCTTGCGCACGATCTTCGGCTCGAAGCTGGAGTCCCGATCCCGCGGCACACTGATCTCCACCGGACCCACATCGGTGATCACTGTCTTGGCGCGACTGCCGTTACGGGCATTGCCGTCCGGGCGACCGGCCCGCTCGTGCGGTTCGTAGCCGAGGTGCTCGGTGATCTCGCCCTCCAGGGCGTTCTCCAGCACCATCTTCGTCAGCTTGCCCAGCAGCCCGTCCGGCCCGGTCAGGCTCAGCCCTTCCGCACGAGCCTTGTCCACCAGCTGCGCGGCCAACTGCTCGTCCACCGCATCCACCGGAACCATTACCGGTGCCTGCTCTGTCGTCTCGGTCATCGGGTCTCTCCTCCGGCGGGCCATAAGGGTTCCTAACAGAATGATCTTGGTCTGTGGTTTGATCGTGCCGGTTGTTGATCATCTGGCGGGAGGTTTGGTGGCCCAGCGCAGGCCGTGGGAAGTCGAGGACGGGCTGTGGGAGCTGATCGAGTCCTTGCTGCCCAAGGTCGAGCGCCGTTTCCGCCATCCGGGCCGCAAGCGTGTGGACGACCGGAAGGCGTTGTGCGGGATCTTGTTCGTGTTGTACACGGGCATCCCGTGGGAGTTTCTGCCGCAGGAGATGGGATACGGCTCGGGCATGACCTGCTGGCGGCGCCTGCGGGACTGGACCGAAGCCGGAGTGTGGCAACGCCTGCACGAGCTGCTGCTGGCCAAGCTCAACGCCGCCGGGCTGATCGACTGGTCACGGGCGGCGGTGGATGGTTCCCATGTCCGGGCGGTGAAGGGCGGCCCAAAACCGGTGCCGGCCCGGTCGATCGAGCACGGACCGGCTCCAAACACCACGTGATCACCGACGGCAGCGGTATCCCGCTGGCGGTGGCCCTGACCGGCGGCAACCGCCACGACGTCACCCATTGATGCCGCTGATCGAGGCCATCCCGCCCATCCGCGGCCGCCGCGGGCGACCTCGCCGGCGGCCCGAGCGGGTCTACGCCGACCGCGCCTACGACCACGACACAT
>NZ_VTHK01000011.1:239388-239748 GCF_009765355.1 Amycolatopsis anabasis
ACCGGGGCACAGAGCACGGCTCCGGACTTGGCATCTACCGATGGGTCGTCGAGCAAGCCTTCGCACTCCTGCACTGGTTCCGCCGCCTGCGCATCCGCTGGGAACGCCGCGACGACATCCACGAAGCCTTCCTCAGCATCGGATGCAGCATCATCTGCTGGCGCCGACTCAAAACCAACTCAATCTGTTAGGACCTCTAAGGCGCCCCTTGGTCGACGAATCGGGTTGTGTTGGGCTTGATCCGGTGGGATTCCCCGGCAGCCATGGAGGATGCCGACCAGTCAGCTAGCCAGCTGGCGCAGTGAACCGCCCCGGGTCTGATGGAGGCTCCTCGTGTGAGTGAGGATGTGGATCATGGCC
>NZ_VTHK01000110.1 GCF_009765355.1 Amycolatopsis anabasis
AGGTTCGCGGTGACGAAATGGCCCTCGATGTCCTTGCCCAGCCCGATCACCATCGGGTGAGGGTCGACCAGCACGATCTTCGCGCGGAGTACATCGCCCAGCATCACCAGATCGCGGTGCGGGCTCGGAACCTCGATTCCGATGGCGGACTTGCCGGGGATCGGCGCCAGCAGCCGCACATTGTCGGTGGCCACCGCGAGGGCGATGTTCTTGGTCAGCGCGGTGACCTTCTCGACCTTCACCCCGCGGCCGAGCGTCACCTCGTACCGAATGGCCGTCGGGCCCCAGGTGCAGCCGGTGACCCGGGCGTCCACGTTGAACTCGGTGAACACGTCGTTGATCCTCGAAGCGTGGGGTGCCTTCGTCCTGTCCACATTCTTCGGTTTCGGCCCGCGGGGAAGCAGTGACGTGGGAGGTAGCCGGTAGTCGGCGGTGTCGCTGCGTCGAAACACCGACTCTTCGGGATCCGCGGGGATCGACGTGGTGCGCCCGTCCGGCAGACGATCGCGCTGCGGGGGGTCAAGATGCGGCCTGGCGCCCGCTTCCGTAGCCGCTGCTTGCGGGGCGAGCACCTGTTCGTGCTCGGCGTCGGCTCGTACGTCCGCCTCTTCGTCGGATGGAGCCCTGTCGTCCGCCTCGGCCCGGATGGGCTGGCGGCCGGACGCACTGCGTTTGCGGAGCCGATCGCGGATGGGGCGAAGCGGGATCCCGGTCAGTAGCGTGCCTCCGGCCAGGACGCCGAGCAGGATCGGGGTGGCGATCCACGGTGTCAGGCCGGAGGCCAGCGGTCCTCCCGCCAGAGCGCCGAGGATGCCCGCGCCGGTCTTTAGCTGGTCGGTGTCCTGGGGAAGTCCTCGCGTGATGTGAAGCAGGCCGAGCAAGGCCAGCCCAGCCAGTGCCGAGCCGACCACGATCCTGGGCGTTCGCTCCTCGTCCGGTTCAGAGGATGAGGTGCGCATGAGCACGATGCCGAGGACAGAGAGCCCTGCGGGCAGCACCAGGGCGGCGAGGCCAACGAGGTAGTGGGTGATCTCGTCGAGACCGTTTCCGAACTGGCCGCCGCTGCGGAACCAGGTGCTGACCGCGGTGAGTACGGCACCGGCCAGCAGCGCGAGCGCGAAGCCGTCGCGGCGATTGCTGGAGGTGACGTCGTTGCGTCCGGTGCGTACGAGCACGCCGACGTTGTGGGCGACCGCAGTCCACAGCCGCACGAGGAAACCGGAAAGCCCCTTGCTGTTCTTCCGCGAAGGGCGCCGTTTCGCGGCGGTCTTCCGGGCCTTGGCCTTTCGCGACGGTGCACGTCCGCTGTCGGCGGAACGCTTACGCGCCATGTCGGTCCTTCCGTCGATTCGCGAGTCCTGGGACTGCTGGCTTCGGGTGGTGTTCCGCTTCATGCGGCACCCGCTGTGCCGTGACGCTGTTGGGATGGCACTTCGGACACTCGGTCCGGCTGCCCGTATCGGGGTCGACGAGGATGCGGAAGCGGACGTTGAATTTCGCCAGGTCGTCGCCGCGGTCGCGGCCGCAGTCTCCGCACCACGCCGGGGGGCCGGGCTTGATGCCGTCGGGTGGTGCCGCCGGTATCGCGGCGAGCATGCTGATGACGTAACCGCCCACGTTGGACAATGCGCCGGGCCTGGCCTCGGCGGTCTTCACACCGGCGTTGACCCACGCGGCGAGGGTCGTCGGGGTCCAGGGTCCGGCGAGGGCGACCTGGATCCGGTTCCGCACCGACCGCCGTCCGGGTTGGTCAACGCAGCCAGCGACGCTGACGAGCGACCAGAACTCAGCCAGCTGGGGATCATGATGTTTTCTCTCTTTTAGAGAAGAGAAACCATGATCATTGCCTTTAGTTTTCTTACGGTCGGGCTGACCTGCATCTTCTCCGGCGGTCCGCTGGTCGGCCCGACCAGCAGTTTCCTCACCGTCGGTCGGGTTTTGCCGACCGTGAGAATTCTGACGGTCGGAAGGTGAACGTCCTGGTCGAGCCGACCGTGAGTTTTCTGTCGCTCGGGTCCGAGTGAAGTTATCCACAGCCTTGTCGGGGGCGACGGTGAGGCGATGATCGGCGGTGGTCAGGTACTTCTGCCCGCCGCAGCGGATCAGGGTTTTCGGTCGGTACTCGACCGCGAGCTGGCACAGGTCGTCGAGGGTCAGCGGTGCTTCCCAGGTGACGGTGACGGTGTAGCGCTCGCCGCGGGTGCCGTAGGTGCGGACCTCGGCCCAGTAGCCGTTGTTGATGAGAAACTTGCGCGCGTCGCGGGCTTTGGGCAGGCCGACTTTCCAGCGCGCCCGAAGCGCGTCGAGGGTGAGCGGGGCGTGGTCGTCGGGGTCGTGGAACATGGCCGCAAGGTGGAAGGCGATCACGACCGGGTCGTCGACGAGTTCGTAGAGGTCGCGGGTGATCGGAGCGCTGCCGCGAAGCTGGCGGAGGCGTCGGAAATGGCCCTCCGTCGACGGCGGTGTCGCCTTCACATCGTTCATGCTCTGCGGTGCGCCCCTTTCGTTCCGACGGCTTGTCCTGCTCGTTCCGGGGATTTGGTCAGGTCAGCAGGGGCAGGACGCCGACGGCGCCGCCGAGGACGGGCCGCAGGCAGATCCGCAACTGCTCGAAACGCGCGCGAGTCTCGGGGTGACTGAGGAACGGGGAGCAGAGATCGTCGAGCAGTGCGGCCGCGATCGACTCGATCTCGGGGGCGGCTGTGGCTCTGTCGCGGAGGTCCTTGCCGGGCTCCCATTCGGCGCGCACCTGCTCGACTTCCGCTATCGCCCTCAGGAGCCGGGATTCGTTGAGGAATCCCTCGGGGTAGGTGAAGCCGTCCGGACCGAGTTCGGCATCGGGCTGGACGAGGCGGTGGGTGTGTGCCAGGCCCTCGGCCGCGGCTGCCCACGCACGCAGGACCTCCGGCCGCACGGCAATGGCGTAATACGGCAGGGTCTTGATCTGTTTGCGGGCTTGGACGCGGGCGCGGGCGAAGCGGGTGTGTATCTTGCGAACGGCGCGGAGACGGGTGTGTAGTGCGATCCGGTCGAGCGTTTCGGCGAGCGGTACGACGTCGTCGATGCGATCGAGCACGTTTTCCGCGGCGTCGGCGAGGTTGCCGAGAGCGGTGCTCGGCGTCCTTCCCGGGGTGGTGCTCGCTGGTGACCTGTTCACTGTGAATTCTCCTGTCGGCCGGTCGTTTCGGACTCGCGATGCGCGGCTGGTGGTTCGGGAGGCCTGCGGAAGGCGATCCCCACGGCGGGTTCGGGCAAGGGTTCGTCGTGCCCTCCGCCCGGGCTGGCGATCCGGGGGTAGGTGGCGGCCAGTTCCATGAGCGTGTCGGCGGCGCCTTTGGAAACGACCTGCGTCGCGGCGACCGCGAGATCGTGGTAGGCGTCCGCTCGGGTGTCGGGATTGGCCGATTCAGGGTCGGCGAGGTGGTCGAGGGACGCTCCGGCCGCGGCTTCCAGCTCTGCACAGGCCGTTAACGCGCGCGAGGTGGCGCCGGCGCAGGTCTGCTCGGCGTCGGCAACGAGGCGAAGAAGCTGGCCCGACTTCCACAAGTCTTGTGCGGCTTGCTGGTCGTGGGCCTCGGTGCCGAACACGGCCTGGTAGACCTCCGCCGCGCGTCGCTGGGCGGAGGCGAGGTGGCGCAGCAGTTCGGCGCGCACAGCTGGGTTGGTGTGTCTGCCAAGGGCCTCGCGGTAGGTGTCGCCGAGCTGGTCATTCGCGGTGAAGACCGCAGCGGCTTGGGTGGCGGTGAGGTCTGTTCTCGGGATCATGACGTGCTTCTCCTGGTGGTCGCTCGGGCGTTTGGTGCGGGACCTGGCGCGATCACCTGTTGGCCAGCCTCGGCCGGTCCCAGGGCCGGAACGCGAGTTGCTCGCCGCTGGTCGTGGTGGCGATCCACTGGATACGAACCCGTCGAACACTCGTGATCGCGCCGTAGCACTCGGATCCCTTCACGGTGTCGCCGGGCCGCAGCTTCGGCGGCCATATCGGTGTCATGGGTGTTCTGGTTCCTTCCCCCGGAGCGGTGACTGGCATGGCGGGTTCGGCCACCGTGGATTCGGTGGGTCTTCAGGCGGGAGCCGTCCGCTGCCCGAGGGCAACGGCATGACGGCGAAGTTGTGCGGCGAGGTGATCCGCCGAGTCCTGGCGGCGCGGGTCGAGTTGCGTTTGGACGAGATCAGCGATCGTGTCGAGGCCGTAGAGCGGAGGGAGGCTGCACTCGATCGCGGCGGTGAGGTCGCCGCGGTTGAGCACCGGATCGCCGTCGAAGGTCACGCGTAAGGCGTGTCCTTCCAACGCGGCGGCGGTGATCGTGTGGCCATCCAGCGTCCAGGCCTTCTTGATGCCGCGCCGACCGTCGGCGATGCCGTAGGGCTGGTAGATCGATTCCTCCCGTTCCACCCAGCCCGTTGCCGTCAAGGTCTCGGCGAGCTGGTCGAAGGTAAGCGAGGCCAGCTCAGGCGGATCGCCTTGGAGCAGGAGCAGTTCGTCCTCCGCCAGGTCGACGACTCGCAGCATGTCCTCGAGCACGGCCTTGCGCGACGCGGGTGGAAACGGGGAGCTGCCCGTCTCCGCGTCGCGTAAGGCCTGGATGCACAGGCGCAGCTTGCTCAGGTGTTCACCAAGCATCAGGCCGCCCTCCGCTCGGCGACGGTGGTGTCGTCGAGGTAGGCATCGCGGTAGTGCTGGGCGGCCGCGTTGTAGTTGGCGCCTGCCAGGTGCTCGAAGTGCTCGCGCGCCTGGGGATAGATCTCGCCCAGCGCCTGGTAGAACAGCGCGACGTTCTCGTACAGCAGGCCGACTTCGAGATTCTCCTGCACGGTCAGCTTGCGGGACGAGAGCAGAAACTCCGTGATGTCGGTGACGAACTGCCGGGCGAGCTTGCTCAGGTTGCGGGCCTGAAGTTCGGGCGTGCGCGTGAGGGGCAATGGAACCTCCGGGTGGTGGTGGATCAATCGGTTTCGGAAGGGGCTGGCGCAGCCGGACGGTCTGCCCGGGCACCGGCGCGCATCGTTCGTGCGATCTGGTAGATCCGCCCCTCGCTGAGCCGCCATTGGGCGGCGAGGTCGGAAACGGGCACGTTCGCGTCCAGCGCTTCGGTGACCGCGGCCGGGCTTTCTCGCTCGACCTCCGCCTTCAGCGTCCTGATCGCGCTGCGCAGCCGGGCGACGCGGCGCCAGCGCGGCTCGTCCGATGGCGCTGTTCGCCGGGCCACCAGAGCGATGTAGGCCAGCAGGCCACGAATCTCCGCAGCCTTGGCTGGCTTCGGTTCGGGTAGTCCACTCATTGCATCACCTCCCTACTTCTGTAGTGAAGTACAGTACTTAGGAAGTTGGAGCCGGATCAAGGGGTAAGGCGCGATCTCGCTGAAATGCGAGCAGAAATGGCACGGATCGGGGGAGCACATCCCATGATCAGGAATGAAGCCCTCAGCGCGGCTCTCGCGCGACGTGCCCCCCTGCGGCGCAGAATCTGTCCGACGGAACGGATTTCGTCCATCCTGAACGGGTTCAACGGGGTGGAATGAGGGTCGTCGATCCGGGTGACCTGTCTCGGTTGGACGGTGTTGGTCGTGTCGTTCGGCGGGCGCGGGCGCGCGCGTGCCCGCAGAGGCCGGCGCGTGGATCGCATCGGGGGTATGGCGGTCGCGCTTCTCCTCCCGTAGGGAGGAGGGGTCAAACCCCCGGTTTAGAGGCGGGGTTTGGTGTCCGGTTTGGACCGGTTTGGCAAAGAGTATGGAGCCTGCCCAGAAGGGGTATCGGACGGGCGGGCGAAACCCGTCCGATACGCCCTCTGACCTGCGCAAACCCTAGGCTTTGGCGAGTTCCTCCGCAGGTTGGATGACGTAGGCGCCCTGCTGCGCGTCATAGCGCAGGCGGCCTGCCTTTTCCAGCTTCCTGAGTTCCTTGGAGAACCAGCCGTGCGAGCGAATCCTCTTCGACTTTGGCCGGTTGTACAGGCTGGCAAAGTCGCGGGGGCGGACCGTCTCCCGGCCGGACTGCTCCAACTCGGCGATCCTGTCGGCCACCATCTTCCGGACTTCCTCGGTAGAGCACTCGGGGCCGTCTCCAGGTGAGCCGAACTGGATGTCGGCGGGGCTGTCGGGCAGCGGGGTTTCCATGTCGGTCTTCACCTCGGGGGCTGGGTCCTCGACCTCGGTGCCGCCGGCGGCTCCATCCTGTTCCACGGCTTCCTCGTAGCTCTCGCCGAACTGCTCACCGCTCCCGGCAGGATCGTCCGGTTCGCGCGGCGGAGGGACCTGTTGCGGTGCTGGGATCCTGTCGGTGGTGTCGTCGGCGAGCCAGCCGAACTGGACTTGCTGCGCCCGGACGACCTCGAGCGGCGCGGGCAGGTTACGGAACCAGGCCCCGAAGGAGTCCACGGTGACGTCGTCGAGCGGATCGGGGTTGCAGGAACGAGCGTGCTGGTCGAGGGTGAGGACTTTCCCGGTCAGTCCTTCCCGGGCGGCTTCGGCCTCGGAATAGGGTCGGAACCCGCGGCGGGGCATGGCTTTCTTGCGGAGCGGGACGTCCATGCCTCCTTGGATGAGGTAGTGGTAGCCGCGTCGGGTGTTCTTCCATTTGAACGGGTCGGCGCCCGCGGCCTCGACGTCCTCGGGCAGGACGCCGGTGTCGAAGTCGTCTCCGACGCCGTAGCAGGTGGTGGTGGTGAGCATCGCGCGCAGGACGGTGCTCATCTCGGTGTGGATGGGCCGCTGGGTTGACCAGATGAGCCGGATGCCGACCTGCCGGGCGGCTTTGGCGACCTGGTCGATGTTGGCGAAGTCCACTAGGAACGAGGCCTCTTCGACCCGGACGGTGAGGAATGTCAGCCCGCAGCCAGGGCGCCATTCGGTGTACCCACGAGATCCCAGGTAGTTGCCGCGGCGTTTGATGGCACGTGGCAGTTCCCTGAAGAATCGCTCGGCCGTTGGGCGGTCGACGATGAACTTGTACAGACCGGCGGCCAGGCAACCGAAGTTCATGATGCCTTTGACGAAGTCGATCACGATGGTGGCCGACTCCCGTCGGCTGATCGCTTCGGCAACCTCGACCAGGCCGTTCATGGTCTTGCCCGACCCAGTGGTGCCGATCTCCAGTTCCTGCTCAGTGCCTTCTACCATCGCGACGTACTTCTCGGACGCCGTTCCGTCACTGCAGACGCCCATGATGTACGGCTCGAAGACGGTGCCGCCCGGGCGCGACGGGCCGGGCCACGGGATCGGGTGTTTCAGCACGTCGCGGAGCATGAGCGTAGTCTCGACGCGGTTCGGGTCCTCGTCGTCGGGGACCATCGTCACGCGGTGCGTCGGGATTCCCACCGCGCCGGCCAGTTTCTCCCGCACGCCTTGGGCGTCGGCAGCGGTCTGCTCCCCGGGAGCCAGCTCCAAGGCGGCGGTCACCCGGTTCTCGTCATGCCGCTGAACCCGAAGATCCGAGCCCGCCATACCCAGCGAGGCCATGAGCTGCCTGCCGAGTTTGCCGGGGCCCGCTGCGGAATCCCCGTCGCCCTTGGCCGCGAGGCGGATGTTCCAGCTCAGGCCTACCAGGACGGCCAGGATCAGCCACAGGTCGATCGTCGGGTGCACGAACCGGACGATCGTGAAGCAGTAGGTCCCGACGCACAGCAGCACCGCGAAGCCTGTCCCGATCTGCCACGACTTCGTCAACAGGCCGACCACGAGCGGAACGACTACCGCTGTGGGGATCAACCACCGCAGAACGCCTGGAGTCCAGGCACCAGTCCACTCCCAGACCCCAGTGATCATCGCCATGGTGATCCACCCGCCGATCAGGACCGTGGTTACCGCCGCATGTCCCACCGCGATGGCGCTGCGGTCCCAGCCTCGGGAGGTCCGCACCGCCAGCCAGGTGAACAGCAGGACGATTACCGATGCCGCGGCCGACATCCACGGGAGTTCAGAACTCCCGCCCCACAGCGCGTGGCTCCCCACACCCGCAAAGAAAACGGGGACCATGCCCGCCCACGGCCCGGCCAGCATCGCGATCCGGGAAACGTGGTGCTTGGTCACCCGTTCCCTCGCCGCAGCCGCGACCGTCTCATCGCGCCTCCGCGCCACCGAACACTCCTTCCCGCATACGGTTCTTCGAGTTCTTCGTGGTCAGCCAGGGTTACCCGTCGATCTTGAACAGCGGCCGGGCGGTCTTCCGCTTCGCTTCCTCAAGCTCAGGCGCGAAGTTGCGGATGAACAGCACCCACGCCTTCGCGAGCATCGCCGCTGCGTGCTTGTCTGCTTCGGCGGCCCGCCGGAACGCATCGGCGACTTGCTTGGCGCGCAGCTTGCTGTTAACCGACGCAGGCACCCCACGCGCGGTGAGGGCCGGGGGAATGCCTTGCAGTGCTACACGCAGTTCCGAACTAGCGAATTCCAGCTCGAAGTAGAGGTCCTTGTGAAGATCGCGTGCCAGATCCACGTAGCGGCGCAGAGCGGTGGAGCTGTCGAGCCTGATCTCGCCAAGTTCCACGGCGCCGTGGGTGTCGGGCATCGGGTTTGTTCCTCTCCCTCGGATGGAGTTGGGCAAGGGTTGTTCCGGGGTTGAGGCGGTGTGTTCCGCCCTCGGCAAGGAACAACGTTGTTCCTCTTCTGCACATATGTACTTCTATATAGAAGTACGGTATGTACCTGTGTGTTCCGTCGCAAGGGGAAACGATCATTCTTCGCCAACTGCGTGCGGATTTTGTTCCTCGGGGTCCGCGCCCTCGGTTCCGACCTGCTCGGCGTGTACTTCGCCGTCGCGTACCTGCGGAACGTCGGTATTGCCGGGTTGTTCCTCGGTCGCGGTATTCCCCTCGCGACGGGAGGCCGGGTTCCGCCAGTTGGTAGAAAGGCCGGTGTCCCGTACCTCAG
Source organism: Amycolatopsis anabasis (assembly GCF_009765355.1). Taxonomy (GTDB): domain Bacteria; phylum Actinomycetota; class Actinomycetes; order Mycobacteriales; family Pseudonocardiaceae; genus Amycolatopsis; species Amycolatopsis anabasis. The sequence continues at coordinate 8,865 of NZ_VTHK01000110.1, forward strand.
GGGATTGCGGAATGCGGGGGTGCAGTTCGATCACCTGGGCAACCTGGCGGTGGTTGAGAAGCCACCGCAATCGCTGGACGCGTTCGGTGCCTCCGCCGAAGGTGGAACGCAGGCGTCGGATCGGGACGGGGCGCCCGTGGTCCCTCCGGTGTTGCCGATCCAGCGCTTCGGCCTTGGCCAAGATGTCGCCGAACTCATCGGCGAGTTGCGCGGCCTCATCGTCGGTAAGCTCCCTCACCCGCCTGCCGGGCCCGGGTTTGACCAGCTCATACCCGGGTTTCGCAGTATCTCCGGCTGGCGTGCTCTCGGAGGGTTTAGGCGCACGCTGATGTCCGGCCTGATCGCCCGCGGCAGAAGGCGGCACGGCGACAGCCGCACCCGACGCCGGGTCAGGCCGCTGACTCGGCTCCGATGTCGGGATCGGGGTCCCGCGGCGGCTAGCCGACGTGGTGCTCTCGCTTGCGGGGCCAGCAGTCTGTTCCTTGCGCCCGTTGCCGTGTTCCACCCGGGCTTGAGGAACAACAGGAACGCAGCCGTTACCAGTAGAGGAAGAATGTTCCGCAGGGGCGGTGTCACCGGCATGTTGTTCCTCCGCCGCTGGCACAGGCAGCGGGTGTTCCTCGGAAATGACCGAGGTGTGTTCCTCGGTGTTCCGCGGAGTGTGGTTCCGGCTCGCCATGTACCCGACGAGAACGTGTCCGAAGGCATGGACGAGACCGGCGACGAACACCGGGGCGGCGATGCTCATGGCTTCGACGACCCAGCTCCATTTCGCGGGCAGGAACGCACCGCGCAGCTCGGGAGGGAGTTGGTCGGCGTGATCGGGTTTCTCGATGGAGTGTCCGGCGAGGTTGCCAACGATCGAGAGCGCGGTGGAAGCGAGGAGGAGAAGGCGGCCGGACCTCTGCACTGTGGAGTTGCGGATTGCCAGCTGCATGAACGCGCCTGCGGCTGCGGCGATGTCCACCAGGACGGGCCCGAGCCAGGCCACGCTGACCGACCATCCGGCCACGATCATGACCGGCCAGATCATCTGGAAGGAGAGTGTGAAGGCGGCCGCCGCCAGCGGGAGCAGGAGGATCGTCATGACGATGACAACCCAATACGGCGTGTCCTCGTCTTCATCCCGCATCTGGTCGGGCCGGCCCCTGCGGAGTCTGAGCTGTTGCGCTCCGATCACGGCCATCGCGGCCAGCAGCAGCACGCCGAGCAGAACCTCAGTCGAACTCATCGAGTTGGGCTCCCAAGGTCGGGGTTGCCGGTACGGATCACGACGGCTTCTACGACCACCGGCGCGGACGTATCGGGCTCGGAAGGGAGTTCGCCGTCGAGCTGGTCGAGCACGTCCTCGGCGACGCGGCCGAGCCAGTTGCGTAGTTGGATCAGGCCGACCGCGAGCAGCGCGAGAAGCCAGGCCAGCGCATACGCCGACCGGATCACCAGCAGCAGCATGACCAAGCCGGCTTTGAGGAGTCCCGAGCGGAAGCGGTATGTCACGCCTGGTCTCCCTTCCAGGCGATATGCACGGGGCTGGGAACGGGCCTGGCGAGCCCGGTCAACGTGGGATGTGTGGTGATGGGCAACTCGCCGCTGAGCAGGTTGCGGGTCGGAATGGTGGCTGTCTCGCGAGACATCGGTCCCCCTTTGCGCTCCAGGTCAGCCGGGCACACAACTCGACCAACTTCTGTACTTCTGTAGTGAAGTACAGTAGGACGCGCACCAAACATGGTCAACACCTTCGCGACCTAGTTCTGCAGTGAAGTACAGAAGACCGTTACGGTGGAGACATGCCACCTGTCCGAAGGACCGACCCCCGTACCGCTGTGCAGCAGATCACCGACCACATTCGCGAACAGATCGCCTCCGGACGACTGGTCCCAGGGGCGAAACTCCCGTCCACCCGGGAGCTGCTGGACGAGTGGGGTGTGTCGGAAGCGACCGTGCTGAAGGCGATCGGTCAGCTGCGCGCCGAAGGACGGGTCGTGACCCATCAGGGCCTCGGCGTGTACGTGCCCAACCAGCAGGTACTGCCGCATTTCGCGAGCAACCTGCTTCGTCCTTGGAGCATGCAGACAGCCTGGGATCGCTTCGAGGCGAATGCCGAGGCGGCGGGCCGAAAGCCCGGCAAGCGGTTCACGAAGCGGGTGAAGGTGGCACCAGAGGACATCGCCGAGCGGCTCGGAGTGCCGACGAGAGCGAAGGTCGTCCAACGCATAGTTGAGTACCGCGTGGACAACGAGCCCTGGAGCATCCAGATCGGCTACTACCCGCTCGACCTCGCGAAAGAACTCGGCCTTGATGTCGACCACGATGTCCCCGGCGGGACCCGCCAGATCCTCGAGAAGGCTGGACACGCCGATGCCTCCCGGATCGACGAGTGGATTGCCCGTGCTCCCACGTCTGAGGAGGCGGCGCAACTGGAGATGACAGCGGGAGTGAAGCTGCTGGTCAAGACCAGCACTATCGCGAGCAACTCCCGGATCACCCGCGTCATGCGGGACCTGCTGCCCGACGATCGAAATGTCGTGATCTACGAGCAAGGCGATGACAAGGCGCTCGACATCATCCGGGCCACGCGCCCAGGAGGACGCTTGTGATCATCCGCAGGGCACGACCGCCGCGGACGTGAACACGATCGTGGCGCTACGGGAGTACCGAACCAAGTGGCTCGCTGCGCGAGGATCTGACCAGTGGCAGGACGCCGGCCTAAGTCGCCTCGAATTCGAGTGCAAGGTGCGCGCCTCGATCTGGACCGGCTGCGCCTGGATGGCAACCGACGATGACGGACAGGCGCTGGGTGTGGCGTGCGGAGACCGAAGATCTCGCCGTGCGACTGACCTCGGTGAGACCCGCCGTCAGACTGGTTGACCGCTCAACACAACAGCGGAACGTGACTAACGGTCGCTTCGGTTTCTCGCCGAGTTACCGTGACTGCGCCAGGCGGCTCTCCATCGCTTTGACAACTGCGTCGACCGGGGCGCCGACTCCGCCGATGCACACGTGCATCGCGGCCTCGTGAGCGACCCTGACCCGGTCGCGGTTGGCGTCTCGGGTGATGGCGAGGCTCGCTTGGCCAGCGACGGTTTTCACCAGCGTGATGGCTTCGTCCAGCGTGACGTTGCACGCTGCTGCGACCTCGAGGATGCGGTCGGCGGCTCGCTGCGGATCCGCGCTTCGTTCAACCATCCCCGTGAACCTCCGTTCCCGCCGAGCCCAACCATTGAATCTTGCCTTGGCGCACCGACAGTTGCCCAAATATCGGCACTGCGGTCCGCGGTGACGTCCAACACCCACCGGCCGCCCAACCTCGCGATACCGATCCTCTGGCTGCGCGGGGGCTGTGAAACCGATTTCGCTGCGGGGCGTTGGATCATGGGCGGAGCGTTACGGGCTACGGGCCGGTAACGCGGCGCTGGTGGTGGCCAGATCGGCGAGGAGGTCACCGAGTTCGGCGGTCCGATCGAGCACCTCCTCGGCGGTGAAGACCAGATCCTGGGGACGGTGGCAGTCGCGGACTTCGCCCCAGGTGACGCGGAGCGGTCTTTGACCAGCGGTAACCGGGCGAACCCGCACATTCCCATCTGGGGTCACCCAGGTGAGTTGCTAGGCCAGCGGCAACGTGCCAGATCAACTTACCGTCGATGCATGATCACCTTGCCCGTCCCCGTGGAGCCGATGCTGGCGGTGCTGCGTCCTCAGCCTCCAGCAGGCACGGTGCGGGCCTGGGAAATGAAATGGGACGGAATCGCCCGGGTTCGCCGATTCCCGCAGGCGGTGACACGCGAACTGGCATTGACGTGCGGGTCGGTTCCCGGTGTGGCGGTTGGGTTGTGACCGCGCTGCGGCCGCCGGTGCCGTTGCTCCTGGCACGGTCGGCGCGGGTTGTGCCGGTCTCCGGGCCGGGACGTACCTGGGCCATGGAGCCCAAATTCGATGGCTGGCGTTCGGCCCTTTTCATGCCCGTCGGCGTGTTGCAGTCGCGCCGGAACAATGACCTGGCCGACCGGTTCCCGGAGATCGTGGAGGCGGCGTCGCAGGTGGGCGATGTGGTGCTCGACGGGGAGATCGTGGCGCTGCGCGACGGCCGGCTGGACTTCGGGGCGCTGACGTCGGCGCCGCGGGCTCGCGCGGCCGCCGGGATCAGCGTCTACTTCGTGGTGTTCGACCTGCTCGCCGAGGCCGAGTTCGACCTGCGAGTGGAGCCGTATCGCGTGCGGCGGGAACAGCTGGAGCAGCTGTTCACTGGGATCGAGCCGCCGCTGCAGCTGGCGCCGAGCACGACCGACCGGCAGGCCGCACTGGCCTGGATGCGGCCGGAGATGAGCACGATCGGAATCGAAGGTGTGGTGGCCAAGCTCGTGGACGCGCCGTATCGCGCGGGCCGCACC
>NZ_VTHK01000111.1 GCF_009765355.1 Amycolatopsis anabasis
ACCAGCACCGGGAGTCCGGGCGCTCAGCCCTCCTGCGACCCATCCAGGACGCCACCCGGACGATGGCCATGTTCTCCTTCCCCTCGGCCGACTTCGACGTCGACCACCGCGACGTCGCCGCCCAGAAGCGCCTGCTGAGTGAGCAGATGAACGATATGGTCTGGTTGATCCCGCGCATCCTCGCGCACCTGGACGACACCCCGGACTTCTACCTCGACAATTCTGCCGCTACCTCGGGCAGGGCGCGCCTTTCTGCCGCCGAAATCCGTCGTTCTGGTTGGCCGCCGCCCGTGTTGGAGCGACTCAGAACGCGCGGTGGTACTGCTTCGGCCAGACCTCCGTGGGCCGTCCGCCGCGGGCACGGAGTGCCCAATAGGGATCGCGGAGCATGGCCCTGCCGATGAACAGGGCGTCCACGGATTCGGGGATGGCCCGATGGAGCTGGTGTGCCTCGGTGACCGATCCGGAGGTGGCGGTCGGCACGCCGAGTCTGCGAAACCGGTGTGCGAACCGGGCGTTCTCCAGGGGCTCGGTGGGGCGGGGTGCTTCGGGGACGAGGGCGCCGGAGTTGATGTCGAGGAGGTCGACGCCGAGCTGGGCCATGCGGGCGACGAGGATCTCGGCGTCGTCTGCGGTGACACCGCCGTCGAGCAGATCGCTGACGGGCGCGCGGATCAGCAGGGGTTTCTCCGCGGGCCACCCGGCGCGCAGTGCGGAGACGACGGCAAGTGGGAAGCGCAGCCGGCCTTCCAGGTCACCGCCCCACGCGTCGGTGCGCTGGTTGGCCAGTGGGGAGAGGAACTGGTGGAACAGGTAGCCGTTCGAGGCCTGCAGCCCGAGTGCCTGGTAGCCGGCGCGGTGCGCATTGCGGGCGGCGCGCTCCAGGTCACCGAGCACCCGATCGATGTCGTCCGCGGTCATCGACCGGGGTGTGGCGAGCCCGGAGAAGGGCAGCGGCGACGGCGCGAGCGGCTGCCATCCGCCCGCGGCGGGTGCAACGGGGTGGCGGGTTCCGGTGTTATCCCACGGGACTCCGTGTGAGCTCTTCCGCCCCGCGATGCCCAGCTGCACCGCGGGCACCGAACCGACCGAGCTGATCAGCCCGGCCAGCCGCCGGTGCGCCCCGACCTGGTGCTCGCTCCACAGCCCCAGATCGCGCGCGGTAGTGCGCATGTCCGGCGCGACAGCGGTGCACTCCACCATCACCATCCCGACTCCGCCGGCCGCCCTGGCCCCGTAGTGGGCCAGATGCCATTCGGTGGGAGCACCGTATTCATCGGCGGAGTACTGACACATCGGCGAGAGCCACACGCGGTTGGGCAGAGTCAGTTCGCGCAACCGGATGCTCGTCCAGGGCGTCGTTTTCGCATCGGCCGGTCGGTCCGGTGCTGCTGAGGTGATCGCCATGAGCCCGATTCTGCCCACGCAGAGCTGGACGAGCAGTAGGATGGAATCCAGGATCTGTACCCGATCGTCCAGGAGCTACCGTGCGCGCGGTCGACGACCTGCTGCTGACGATGAACATCGAGCAGTCCCAGTTCAAGCGGATGACCCCGCGGGCGCCGTGGGGGATCGCCTTCCCCGCGCGGCATGTCGCCCGCCTGCTGCTCATCGCGCGCGGCTCGTGCTGGCTCACCGGTGCGGGGCTCGCCGAACCGCTGCGGCTGCGGACGAACGACTGCTTCCTGGTGCGCGACGGGGTGACCTTCGAACTGCAGGACCGCCCCGGTCGCGCGCTGGTGGACTGCGAGGACTTCGAGAATCCCGCTCAGGGCGCCGGCGAGTCCACCGAGATTCTCTCCAGCCGCTTCACCTTCGACGCGGTCGCCGCCGACGCGCTGTTCGCGTTGCTGCCCCCGTTGTTCCGGATCGACCTCGACGAGCGCGCGGGCCGCCAGTTGCGTGCCACCTTCGACCTCATCGCACAGGAAGCGGCCGAGGGCGCCCTGGGTTCCGGGTTCATCAGCGCGCGGCTGTCCGACGTGCTGTTCGTCCAGGCGCTGCGCGCGTGTACGGCCGGACCGGCCGGTTCGGTCGGATGGCTCGCAGCGCTGCGGGATCCGCTGCTGGCTCCGGCCATCAACACGATGCACGCCAATCTGGCGCACCCGTGGACGGTCGGCGAGCTCGCCCACATCGCGGGCATGTCCCGATCCGCATTCGCCGCCGCTTTCCGCGCGAAAACCGGTGAGACCCCGCTCGGCTACCTCACCACATGGCGGCTGTTCCGCGCCAAGACACTGCTGCGCGACACCGATATGAGCCTGCAGGAAATCGCCGCACACATCGGATACCGCACCGGCCAGGCACTCAGCCGCACCTTCGCCAAACACGAGGGCCAGACTCCGGGCACCTGGCGGCAGAAAACCCGAACCGCCGGCCGGCCGGTCGCAGCGCAGGCCGGGTGAGGCAGGTATTACTGCACCAAGCACGCCGAATTGTGGGTCGGTTTGGGCAGGTAGACGGAGCGCCACCGGTTCATCCGGTCATATCTGGGTTCCGCGTGGTGCACCCGAACTGGGCAAGTTGGAGCTGGACTGCCGACTTTGTTCGTGCCCGCGTGCGGTCGGCGCCTGTGCTGGGCGGAATCTGTCCGGCCAGCCGGGCCAGGTGCGCGCGCTCCGCGGCGGTGAGCTGTAAGGCCGTTCCCAGTGCGGCCAGTACCTCCGGCGACGGGCGGGTGCGCGCCTGCTTACCTGTTCCGGGCGCAGTGCCTGCCGCCTGCGGGGCAGGAAGTCGGCCAGTTCGCCTTCGCTCGAGGATTCGCACATCATCCGACTCCAAGGTGACGGAATCAGCGATCCCTGGACGTTATTTCGTCGGATTGGAGGTCTCCGTTCCACCGCTTCCGGCGGCGGAATGCCGATGACGACAGCACACGCCGGTAATCGGCCGGCCAGCCCACCGGGTTTTCCCCGGGTCAGGCGGTGGCGGCGTCGAGCAGGGCTTCCGCGGCCGCTCGGGCGTGGCGGCCGCACGCGGGGTCGTTGAGCACCATCGCCCTGCTGGCGGCTCCGTCCGCGAGGATCGCGAGTTGTTCGCCGAGGAGGTCCGGATCTGCCGCGCCGAGTTCGCTCACCAACTCGACGACGCGCCGGGTGAAGCGCCGCTTCTGCTCGCGGGTGTAGGCGTGCGCCGGGCTGTCCGGGTCGGGGAACTCGGCGGCGGCATCGACGAACGGGCAACCCCGGATAGGCCCGGTGCCGTTGCCGGACACGGTGAACAACTCGAGCAGCCGCTCCCGGGGAGTGAGGTCCTGCCGGTCGAGCGCGCTCTCGATCGTGAGCCCGGCTTCGGCGAGGTGTCGCAGGTAGGCCACCACCAGCTCGTCCTTGGTGGGGAAGTGGATGTAGAGAGTGCGCTTCGAGACCGGGGCCCTCGCCGCCACCTCCTCCATACCCGTGGCGTTGATCCCCTGCGCCTCGAACAACGCCGTGGCCGCGGCGAGGATGCGTTCGCGTCCCCCGCGTCCGCGACGGGGAGTCACGTTCCGCTCGACCATCCCTTGAGTATACGCCACCGTTTACCTCTGTCACGCCTGTCTGTTACGCTCCACCACTAGGTAAACGGTTACGTTTACCTCAGCGCGATCCGAGGAAATGAGGACCATGGTCACCGAATGCCTGCCCGAGTACGCCGAGCGCCTGATCCGGGGGCGCCGGGCCACCCGTGCGTTTCGCCCCGACCCGGTGCCCGAGCAGACACTGCGGGCCGTTTTCTCCCTGGCTGGTGCGGCGCCGTCCAACTCCAACACCCAACCCTGGCACGTCGAGGTGGTCAGCGGTGCCGCCCGAGAACGCCTCGGAGAGGCACTCGTGGCCGCCCACGCGCGAAGGGACCTCTCCCTGGACTTCCCCTACAGCGAAGACCTCTACCGCGGCATCTACCAGCGGCGACGCCAGCAGGCGGGCGAACGGCTCTACGCGGCCGTGGGAATCCACCGCGAGGACCACGCCGCACGCGAGGCCTACCACGCCGAGAGCCTGCGCTTCTACGGCGCCCCGCACGTCGCGTTGCTGTTCACCGCACCCAACGCGGAGGTGCGCATGGCAGCCGACGTGGGTATCTACGCGCAGACGCTCATGCTGGCCATGACCGCCCACGGCGTAGCCAGCTGCCCGCAAGGACTCCTGAGCTTCTACGCCGACACCATCCGCGCCGAACTGGGCGTACAGGACAGGAAAATCCTGCTCGGCATCTCCTTCGGCTACCCCGACGACTCCGCACCAGCGAACGCCATCACGACGCCACGCGCCGCACTCGACGAAACCACCCGATTCCACACCTGAACCACAGCCCCGAAGACTGCACACCGAATGTCGGGATGCGACCCGCCACGACGGCAGCGACGGAGGCCGGGGCACACGGCCAGTTCGTAAACGTGGAAGAAGGAAAACCGCGGCGATCGAGGGCGGCGGAGGAGCCATCGCGAGCGGAGGCCACCACCGTTGCGCGCGCACGCCGTAGGCGAAGCCCCCGCAGACGCCGCGGGATGTCCCCCGAGGACGTGCTGGATGCCGTCGACGCCGCGCTGGCTGATCCGCGCGCACCGCTGTTCCTGTTCCCGGGGAAGGGAACTCGGCAGATCTGAGCCGCCACACCAGAAACGGCATCCTCGGTCAGGGGCACCGCGGCTCAGAAGGCTTGGGGCCGCAGGGCCGCGTCCGCGCCACCGTCGATCACGAACTGCGCGCCGTGCAGGAAACCCGCATGGGGTCCCAGCAGGTAGGCGATGAACGAGGCGATCTCGTGCGGGCGGCCGCGCCGGCCGAGAGGGGCGGTGAAACCGCGGATGCTCTCGCCGTACCGCGGGTCGTCCTCGCCCGCCCGGAGCAGAGGTGTGTCCACGGCGCCGGGTGCGACGGCGTTGAGCCGTACCCCGGCGGCGCCCCATTCCACCGCGCGCCGCCGTACCGCGACCGTGAGCGCGTTCTTCGCCGCGGCGTAGGCGAACTGGCCGCGGTACTCGCCCGCGGACTCCACCGCCGCCGCGACGCCGGAGAAGTCGCCGCTCTCTACTGCGGACGCGATGGGGTTCGTCTCCCACGTCAGGTGCGTCGAGGCCACCGAAGACACGGCGACCGCGGCCGGTGCGCCGCCCGCGCGCAGTGCCGGGAACAGACCATCGAGCAGGGCGACGGCGCCGAGGTAGTTCACCGCGACGATGCGTCCGGGGTCGTCGACGTGCGGTCCGAGACCTGCGCAGGTGACAAGCCCGTCGAGCCCGGTGGAACACCGGTCGAGTACGGCGTCCACCGCGTGCTGCCTGCCCTCGGCCGTGCTCAGGTCGGCGGCGATATCGGCGTCGCGCAGGTCGACGCCGACGATCTCGTGTCCCGCCTCGCGCAGCGCCGCGTGGGTGGCGGCGCCGATCCCGGAGGCGCTGCCGGTGACGACGGTGGTGGGCATCCTCAACTCCCCTCGGCGGTGAGCACGCAGCGGGTGCCGCGGTAGATGGTGGGCATGCACTTGTTGCAGTGCACGCACAGCGAACGCGCGCCCGGGTCGGCGCGCAATCGGCGCAGCAGGCCGGGTTCCCGCAGCAGCGCGCGGGCGAGCGCGACGAACGCGAAGCCTTCGGCCATCGCGAGGTCCATGGTCTGCCGGTTCGCGATGCCGCCGAGCAATACCAGCGGAAGCCGCAACTCGGCCTGGAACTGCCGCGCGCGGTCGAGCAGGTAGGCCTCCCGGTACGGGTAGTCGCGCAGGAACCGGCGCCCGGCCAGCCGGATACCCGCCCGCAGCGGCTGGGGGAACGCGGCGGCGAACTCGCGGACCGGCGCGTCGCCGGTGAACAGGTACATGGGGTTGAGCAGGGAGCTGCCCGCGGTCAGCTCGAGCGCGTCAACGGTGCCATCCGCCTCGAGCCACCGCGCGACCTGGATGCTCTCGTCGAGCCAGAACCCGCCCGGCACGCCGTCGTCCATGTTGAGCTTGGCGAGCACGGCGACCTTTCCGCCCACGGCGTCGCGCACCGCGCGGGCGATGTCACGCGCGAGCCGGGCACGGTTGGCGAGACTGCCGCCGTAGCGGTCCCGGCGCCGGTTCAGCAGCGGACTGAGGAACGCGCTGGCGAGGTAGTTGTGTCCGAAGTGGATTTCCACGGCATCGAACCCGGACTCGACGGCGATCCGCGCCGCGTCGGCGTGCGCGCGCACGATGCGCCGAAGGTCCTCGGCGGTCGCGGCCTTGATCATGCGCAGGCTCAGCGGGCTCGGCATCCGGGTCGGGGCGAGTGCGGGCAGCCGGGTGGAGGCGGCGTTGGCCACCGGGCCGGCGTGCCCGAGCTGGGCGCTGACGGCGCAGCCCTCGGCGTGCACGGCGTCGGTGAGCCTGCGCAGACCAGGTACGGCCTCGGGCCGCATCCAGATCTGGTGCCGGTCGGTGCGGCCTTCCGGGGAGACCGCGCAGTAGGCGACGGTCGTCATGCCCACGCCACCGCGGGCGGGGCGCAGGTGGTAGTCGATCAGCTCGTCGGTCACCAGGGCTTCCGGGGTGCGGCCCTCGAACGTGGCCGCCTTGATGACGCGGTTGCGCAGGCGCACCGGGCCGAGCCGGGCGGGCGCGAATACGTCCGGCGCGGTCACGGTGCGTCCAATCCCGCCACCACGAACGCGTGCAGCGAGCCGACCGGCACGCCCGGGCGGTGCTCCGCGCCGCCGAACGGGCTGCCGAAGTGGAGCAGGAGCAATTGGAACGCCAGTGCCCAGCGATGCGCCGCCTGTTGCTCGCTCAGGTCGGGGCGGGCCAGGCGGAGCAGGTCGATCCACGGCGCGAGGCTGAACCAGCGCGACGTCCACTCGAGCCGCTTTCCGGACAGCACGACGCGGGCGAGCAGGTGCAGCCGCAGCCTCCCGACCGGATCGGCGGCCAGTTCCGCCAACGGCGTCAGCACCACGTCGGCCAGTTCGGCCACGCTCGGGACCCAGCCACCCCGCCCGCGCTGTTCGAGCCGGTGCAGTTCCTCCTGCCAGACGGGCGCCAAGCGCTCCTCCAGCAGCGTCGTGACGAGCGCGTCCTTGGATCCGAAGTGGTAGTGCACGGCGGCCGGATTGGCACCCGCCGCGGCGTTGATGGCACGCACCGAGACGTTGTCGTAGCCCGCGTCCAGGAGCAGCCGCTCGGCCACTTCCAGCAGCCGCTGCCTGGTCAAACCGGTGACCACCGGCTCCGTCGCCGCACGCTTCGCCATCGGCCCAGCAGACCACAGCGCCACCGCCGATTCAAGACCTGTTTCAATCACTGATTGAGAGCGACGACGCTCGACACTTGACCTGGTGCGCGCTCCAGCTCCTACGTTGTGGGAAACGATTACAGAGCACGACATCGAGGAGCGAGTGTGCGTCTGGGTATCCATGTGCCGAACTTCGACATGCCGGGCGGTCCGGCCGCGATCGCGCCGGAACTGGCGCGGGTGGCGGAGGCCGCGGAGGGCGCGGGCGCGGCACGGCTGTCGCTGATGGACCACTTCTTCCAGATCCCGCCGCGTGGTGAGGCCACGCAGCCGATGCTGGAGGGTTACACCACGCTGGGCTACCTCGCCGCGCACACGTCGGCGATCCGGCTCGGGTTGCTGGTCACCGGGGTGACCTACCGGTATCCCGGGCTGCTGGCCAAGATTGTGACCACTTTGGACGTACTGTCCGAGGGCCGGGCGACGCTCGGCATCGGCGCGGCCTGGTTCGAGCGCGAGCACCACGGTCTCGGGGTGCCGTTCCCGCCTTTGGCCGAGCGGTTCGAGCGGTTGGCGGAAGCGCTGCGGGTGTGCCTGCAGATGTGGGATCCGGGCAACGACGGTCCGTTCGAGGGGAAGCACTTCCGGTTGGCGGAGACGCTGTGCTCGCCGCGCCCGGTGTCCGAGCCGCGGCCGGAGATCATGGTGGCCGGCGGCGGCGAGCGCAAGACGTTGCGGCTGGTCGCTCAGTACGCCGACGCGTGCAACCTGTTCGCCGGAACCGCGGAGGAGTTGGCGCACAAGCTTTCCGTGCTGCGCGGGCACTGCGAGCAGGTCGGGCGCGACTACGGCGAGATCGAGAAGACGGTGATCTACAACCAGCGACAGCCGGATGCGGATTTCGTCGATCAGATGGCCGAGTACGCGCGGCTCGGGATCGACACGGTGATCGTGATGCCGCCCGGGGACCGGCCGGCCGAGTGGATCACCGGGGTGTGCGCGCCGATCGTGCCCAGGCTCGCTGACCTGGAGCCGATCGCACTGGACGCCTGACAGCCCGCGGCCCGGGTGTCTTGCCGGCTCCCGGGTCGCGGCGGCGTCATGGCGGCCCGTGACACGGCTAACAGCGCCACATCGTCCACTTCCTCTTACGCTTCGCCGAGGAACGGAGATATCGTGCCACGCTAAGCTACTGCTTAGTAACTGGAGGTTCCTCGATGCCCGACGCCACGACCTCGCAAGAAGCCGGAATGGTGATCGGAGTCCTCAAGGAAGCCCGGCCGGGGGAGACCCGGGTGGCCGCCACCCCGGCGACGGTGGGCAAACTCCGGGCTCTGGGGTACGACGTCGTTGTCGAGCCGGGCGCCGGGCTGGCGTCGGGGTTCTTCGACGAGGCGTACGCCGAGGCGGGCGCCAAGATCGGAGCCGTGCCGGACGCGGACATCGTGTTCGGGGTGAACGCCCCGTCGGCCGAGCAGCTGGCGGCGGTGAAGCCGGGCGCGACGCTGATCAGCCTGCTGTCCCCGGCGCTGAAGCCCGAGCTGGTCGAGGACCTTGCGCGGCGCCCCATCACCGCGCTGGCGATGGACGCGGTGCCGCGGATCTCGCGGGCGCAGTCGCTGGACGTGCTCTCGTCCATGGCCAACATCGCCGGTTACCGGGCGGTCGTGGAGGCGGCCCACACCTTCGGCCGGTTCTTCACCGGTCAGGTGACCGCGGCGGGCAAGGTGGCCCCGGCGAAGGTGCTGGTCGTCGGTGCTGGGGTGGCCGGGCTGGCCGCGATCGGCGCGGCGGGCTCGCTGGGCGCGGTCGTGCGGGCGACGGATCCGCGGCCGGAGGTGGCCGACCAGGTCAAGAGCCTGGGCGGCGAGTACCTGTCCATCGAGTCGCCGGAGGCCGAGGTCTCGGCCACCGGGTACGCCAAGGAGATGGGCGATGGCTACAAGGCGCGCGAGGCGCAGCTGTACGCCGCGCAGTGCCGGGAAGTCGACATCATCGTCACCACCGCGCTGATCCCGGGGAAACCGGCGCCCCGGATCATCACCGCGGAGATGGTCGCGTCGATGAAGCCGGGCTCGGTCATCGTGGACATGGCCGCCGCCAACGGCGGCAACGTCGAGGGCACGGTGGCGGGGGAGAAGGTCGTCACCGGCAACGGGGTCACCATCCTCGGCTACACCGACCTGGCGGGCCGACTGCCGGCGCAGGCGTCGCAGCTGTACGGCACCAACCTGGTGAACCTGATGCGGCTGATGACCCCGGAGAAGGACGGCCGGCTGGTGGTCGACTTCGACGATGTGGTGATCCGCTCGATGACGGTCGTCAAGGACGGCGAGTCGACGTGGCCGCCCCCGCCGGTGCGGGTCTCGGCGGCCCCGGCGCCCGCCGCCTCCGCGCCCACGGTCGAAAAGCCGGTCACCAAGCCGATGTCGGCAGGCCGCCGCTTGACCCTGGTACTGGTCGCCGCCGCGGTGTTCCTGGGGCTGGCGGCGCTGGCCCCGGCGGCACTGCTGCCGCATCTGACGGTGTTCGCGCTGGCGATCGTGATCGGCTACTACGTGATCGGGCACGTGCACCACGCGCTGCACACGCCGCTGATGTCGGTGACGAACGCGATCTCCGGGATCATCGTGGTCGGCGCCGTGCTGAACCTGGTCAGCAACGCCACCACGGTCGTCGTCCTCGCCGTGGTGGCGACGCTGCTCGCCTCCATCAACGTCTTCGGTGGCTTCGCGGTGACACGCCGGATGCTCGCCATGTTCACCCGCAGCTGAACCGCTGTCCGACGCGTTGTCCCTTGACTCGGCACCTGAGAGGCCCTGAGATGACCGTGCACACCGCGAGCCAGGCGGCCTACATCGTCGCCGCACTGCTGTTCATCCTGGCGTTGGCCGGGCTGTCCCGGCACGAGACGGCGCGAGCGGGCAACTCCTTCGGTATCGCCGGGATGGCGGTCGCGCTGGTCGCGACGATCGCGCTGACCCTGGATCAGGGCATCACGGGGGCCGCGTTCGGCCTGCTGGTCGCGGCGATGCTGGTCGGTGCGCTCATCGGGCTGTGGCGGGCCCGGGTGGTGCAGATGACCGGGATGCCCGAGCTGATCGCGTTGCTGCATTCGTTCGTCGGTCTCGCCGCGGTGCTGGTCGGCTGGAACGGTTTCCTGCTGGTCGAACACGAGCCCGGGGGCGCCGAAGCGCGGCATCTGGACTCGCTCGGCACCCTGGGCATCCACCACGCCGAGGTGTTCATCGGGGTGTTCATCGGTGCGGTCACCTTCACCGGCTCGATCGTGGCCAACCTCAAGCTGTCCGCGAAGATCAAGTCCGCGCCGTTGACGTTGCCCGGCAAGAACCTGCTCAATCTGGGCGCGCTGGTCGTGTTCGTCGCGCTCACCGTCTGGTTCGTGATCGACCCGCGGCTGTGGCTGCTGATCGCGGTCACGATCGTCGCCCTCGCCCTGGGCTGGCACCTGGTCGCTTCCATCGGTGGCGGGGACATGCCGGTGGTCGTGTCGATGCTGAACTCCTACTCCGGCTGGGCCGCGGCCGCGTCGGGGTTCCTCCTGGAGAACGACCTGCTGATCATCACCGGCGCGCTCGTCGGCTCCTCCGGTGCGTACCTGTCCTACATCATGTGCAAGGCGATGAACCGTTCGTTCATCTCGGTGATCGCCGGCGGGTTCGGTATCGAGGCCGGCCCGAGCGGGGACAAGGATTACGGCGAACACCGGGAGGTCACCGCGGACGGTGTCGCCGAACTGCTCTCGAACGCCTCCCGGGTGATCATCACGCCCGGCTACGGCATGGCCGTCGCCCAGGCCCAGTACGGCGTGGCCGAGCTGACCCGCAAGCTGCGCGAGAAGGGAGTCGAGGTCCGCTTCGGCATCCACCCGGTCGCGGGCCGCCTGCCCGGCCACATGAACGTGCTGCTCGCCGAGGCCAAAGTGCCCTACGACATCGTGCTCGAGATGGACGAGATCAACGACGACTTCGCCGAGACCGACGTCGTCCTGGTCATCGGCGCCAACGACACGGTGAATCCCGCCGCCACGGAGGACCCCGGCAGCCCGATCGCCGGAATGCCCGTGCTCACCGTCTGGGAGGCGGCCAACGTGGTCGTGTTCAAGCGCTCCATGGCGTCGGGGTACGCCGGAGTGCAGAACCCGCTGTTCTTCCGGGACAACTCCGCGATGCTCTTCGGCGACGCGAAGGACCGGGTAGGCGACATCCTCACCGCCCTCTGAGGCGCGGCGGGAACGCCGAATCCCGCCCGGATGCGGTTCGTCCTTTGTGGACCTCGCCGGTCAGTCCAAGCCTTGCCGCGCTGCCTGTTCTGCGGCAGAGGCTCTCCGAGAACTCGGCCGCAGCACCCACAAAATGCTCGGGCCTGGCGACCGGGGCTCCTTTGGGACGAGTTCGCTTTCTCGGGGACGCCCAGTGTGCCCTGCATCGGGAGGAAGGGGTGTGTGCGGATCGCCGCCGTCCTCGGTCGACCATTCGTGCGGGTAGGTCAGCCAGTAGCCCAGCAGCAGTTTCCCGACCGGTTCGTGGGGCTCGGCCACAGGATAAAGCCCGAACGGGCGGGGATCGCTGGGTTCGAACACCGCCGCGAGTTCGGCGAAGTGCCGGGTCATGTCCGGTGTCCACAAGCGCGGCATCGCGAGCGTCTGCCTCTTCTGGAATCGGTGTTGACATGTGCGGCTGCCGGTTCGGGGGCGAGCCGGGGGTAGGGTACTGAACAGTGATGTCGCCGCGATACCGCTGAACGGCACTAAACCGTCCGTAAAGGTTCGACCTTTGTACCGCGAGAGTTTGCGGAATCGCAACGAATCTTTGGTCGAGGGCGAATAATATGGTTACTCGGCGCCCTGGTCCCCGGCAGCGATCCGTTGAGCCACCGAGGGAGGGCGGTCATCATGATCAGCTGGCGTACCAGCAGCTACAGCCACTACGAAGAGAACGCCTGCGTGGAAGTCGGCACCGAACCAGGACTGGTCAGGATACGGGACACCAAGCAGGCCGGGGCGGCCGAGAAGACGCGTCCCGTTCTCGTGTTCCGCACGGCGACGTTCAGGCGTTTCCTGGCCCACCTCAGGAAATAGCTGGCATTCCTGCGGGTGCGGTGTTGAGGTACTTCCTCAGCGCCCGCACGGTGTGGCCGCTGCGCCCGAGTTCTTCGGAACGACGCACGGCGGCCGTGTGTTTCCGGCCTTTGATGCTCAGGGTGTGCGCTAGGAGATGCGGACCGGCCAGGAAAGCCCTCGAGGGGGATATCCTCGCCAGCGCAAATCAGGTACCGCGTCTTGCCTGCTGGCGGAACCCGGTGCCGAGCACGGCCTCCTCGGTGCAGCCGATGAGGCTGGGATTGGTGTTGTGCTGACCTGGGCGCGCACCATCGCACATGACCACCTCGCCGAATCCCTTCCGCACCGATGGCGACGCGTGCGGGCACTTGCGGCCAGAGCGGCCCGGCTCTGGCGGGTCGTCGAACCGGATGGGGGCCTCCTGATCGCCGCGGCCTACCTGCACGACATCCGTTACGCACCCGCGCTGGTGGAGATCGGCTTCGCGCCGCTGGACGGCGCGCTACTTACGCCGGATGGGCGCGGCACCCCGGCTGGCAGGGCTCGTCGCACACCACCATCCTCTGGTCGTCGGCGAAGCCGCCCGCCTGGGCCTCGCGCAGGAGCTTGCCCAATTCGAAGAGGAGCGGCTGCGAACGCCACCGCGGCGGCGAGTGCATGCCGGCGGTCCTTGGCGTTCCAGATCTCGGCCAGGGCCTCCATCGCACCGGGATGCGCGGACTTCGGTAGCGCGTCGAGTACGTTGGCGATCTTGTGGAAACAACAGCGCTGCTCTCTGGCCTGTGGGAACACCTCCCGTAGCGCGCCCCAGAATCCTAGTGCCCCGTCGCATCGCCGGGACCGGAGCGCGCATCCCACGCCGGGCGCAGTCACGCGGCAAGTTCGCCCACCCCGGGAACCAATGCGTTGCCGCAGGGCAAGTCGGGATCACGCCTGCGGTGGTGACCAGCCG
>NZ_VTHK01000112.1 GCF_009765355.1 Amycolatopsis anabasis
AAACCCGAGGAGTTCGTCGAGCATTCGAAGGCCGCCGAAGCGATGGGCTTCGCCGGGGTGATGGCCGGGCCGCTCGTGCGCTCGTCCTACCGCGCCGGTCGGCTGTACGCGCAGACCAAGCGGCACCGGGGCGAGGAACTGCCGGGGAACCTGGCACACCTGGCCGAAGCCGGGCCCGCCGCCCAGGAAGCCAGCGCACTCCTGGCGAGAAGGTAGGCCGAGATGGCGATCAGCGTCTTCGACCTGTTCTCGATCGGCATCGGGCCGTCCAGTTCGCATACGGTCGGCCCGATGCGCGCCGCGCGGACGTTCGTCGACGGGCTGGCCGCGGACGGTGTGCTCGCCGAAACCACCAGGGTGCGGGCCGAGCTGTTCGGTTCGCTCGGCGCGACCGGGCACGGGCACGGCAGCGACAAGGCCGTGCTGCTCGGCCTGTCCGGCGAACGGCCCGAATCGGTCGACACCGGCAGCGTGCCGGTCCGGGTGGCGGCGATCCGGGAATCCGGGCGGCTGAACCTGCGCGGCGCCCGCGAGATCGCGTTCGACGAGGACACCGATCTGGTGATGCACCGGCGGAAATCGCTGCCCGCGCATCCGAACGGCATGACCTTCGCGGCCTACGACGCCCAGGGTGCGGTCCTGCGTGAACGCACGTACTACTCGGTCGGCGGCGGGTTCGTCCGCGATGAGTCCTATGTGGACGAACCGGTGATCACCGAGGACGCGACGCCGGTGCCGTACCCGTTCCGCACCGGCGCGGATCTGCTCGGGCACTGCGCCGCGACCGGGTTGCCGATCAGCGAGATCATGCTGCGCAACGAGCTGTCCTGGCGCACCCGCGAGGAGGTCCGGGCGGGGCTGCTGGACATCTGGCACGTGATGGCCGAATGCGTGCGCAACGGCTGCGAGCACGACGGCGTGCTGCCCGGCGGGCTCAAGGTGCCGCGGCGGGCCAAGGCGTTGCACGACAAGCTGTGCGCCGAGGACGGCGTCGGCGATCCGCTGTACGCGATGGACTGGGTGAGCCTGTACGCGCTCGCGGTGAACGAGGAGAACGCCTCCGGCGGGCGCGTGGTGACCGCGCCGACCAACGGCGCCGCCGGGATCATCCCCGCGGTGCTGCACTACTACCGCCGGTTCGTCGAGGGCGCTTCGGACGACGGCGTGGTCACGTTCCTGCTGACCGCGGGCGCGATCGGCTCGGTGCTCAAGCAGACCGGGTCGATCTCCGGCGCCGAGGTCGGCTGCCAGGGCGAGGTCGGTTCCGCGTGCGCGATGGCGGCGGCCGGGCTCACCGAGGTGCGGGGCGGATCACCCGAGCAGGTGGAGAACGCCGCCGAGATCGGCGTCGAGCACCACCTGGGGCTGACCTGCGATCCGGTCGGCGGGCTGGTGCAGATCCCGTGCATCGAGCGCAACGCGGTCGGCGCGTCGAAGGCGATCCACGCCGCCCGGATGGCGCTGCGCGGCGACGGGAGCCATGTGGTCACCCTGGACAAGGCCATCAAGACCATGCGGGAGACCGGCGCGGATATGAAGGTCAAGTACAAGGAGACCGCGCGCGGCGGGCTCGCGGTGAACGTGATCGAGTGTTGACGCCCGTAGACTCACGGTGAGCGTTGGTCGCTGTGAGGAGGCATCGTGAGCGTCGAACCCGAGGCCGGAGCGGCCGTTACCGGGGCGACCGCGGGCGATGCGCTGTTCCGGCCGGTGCGGGCGGGGAACGCGTTCGAGGAGACGGTCGAACGGCTGCTCCAGTCGATCCGGCTCGGCGTGGTGGGCGCGGGGGAGAAGCTGCCCTCGGAGCGTGAGCTGGCCGAACGGCTCGGCGTCAGCCGGGTGACCCTGCGGGAGGCGATCCGGGCGCTCGCCGACGCGGGGTACGTGGAGTCCCGGCGCGGCCGGTACGGGGGCACGTTCGTGAACCAGACGCTGCCCTCGCCGCAGTCCGCGGGCGGCCCGCGGCCGACCGCGACCGGGCTGGAAGACGTCCTGTGCCTGCGGCACGTGCTGGAGACCGGCGCGGCGGAGATGGCGGCGGCGCGCTCGCTGACCCCCGCCGAACGCCGCCACCTCACCGGCACGCTGTCCGAGGCGTCGACCTCCGACCTGGCCGACTACCGGCGCAAGGACTCGCGGCTGCACCTGGCCATCGCCGAGGTCACCGCCTCCGGCTCGCTGACCACCGCGATGGCCGACGTGCGGACGCGGATCAACCAGTTCCTGGACGAAATCCCTTTGCTGGAGCCGAATCTGGAGCATTCGAACGCCCAGCACGAGGCGATCGTGGACGCCATCCTCGCCGGTGACCCGGAAGCCGCGCGCCGGGCGATGGCCGAACACATCGAAGGCACCGCCTCCCTGCTCCGCGCCTTCCTCAGCTGACCCCGCCGCGAGTTACACAGCCAGGCACGCGAGTTACACGTTCGGGTATGCGAGTTACACGTTCGGTGCCTAGCGCTCCCGCCAGGCGAGCGGGGACATGGTGACCGCCGCTTCGGCAACCCTGTGTGCGGTGTCGGTCGTCAGGCCCTTGCGAGCCGATTCGATCCACCCTTCGACCCGCTGAACCCCCTGCTCTCGGTACTCGACAGCTTGGAGCAGCATCTCGAGCTTGTCCGCGTCCTTCGCACAGCGAGCTTCGATCGTTGAGGCGTTTTCGTATTCGTCGATTGCCTCGCGTACGGAGTCCCGCGCCGCCGGAGACAGATTGGCGGTTTGATCCTCAGTGATCGCCCGAGGATCAGGCTTGGTCAGATACGGCCGGACGGTGTGTGGGAGATCGCCCGTACGGGTCTCCTGGCTGTCGTGCCAGATGGCGAGGTAGGCCGCTCTTGCCGGATCGGCGCCTTCCTCGGCCGCGAGCAGCCCGGCAAGCTGCGCGGCTCGAAGGCTGTGCTCGCCGACCGACTCCGGATCGCGGATCCCGGCCTGCCACCAGCCGGACCGGCGGATCCGCTTCAAGATGCCGAGCTCGTATCCGAACGCCGCCAATGCGGCATCGCTTTCCGGCAACGCGTCGCTCATGACTGCTCAGGGTAACGAAGTGACCCAGGTCACGGGGAGGTCTCGATTTAGTTGCAACCGATGAGGCCGGTCGCCGCATTGAGGGGGTGGGCAGGGGACGAGGTGTCCGGGAGGTCGGTGTTGTGGCGGAAGACGAGCGGGAAGGCGAGGGCGCCGGGACGATCCGGCAGGCGCGCCGGAGGTCCGCGCGGCAGAAGAAGGTCTGGCGGCGGATCCGGCGGACCTGTTACGTCCTCCTCGCGCTGGGTGTCCTGCTGCCGGTGAGCGCGTTCGCGGTCGGCTACCTCATCTGGGAGGTGCGCAGCCCGCAGGAGGTGCTCGCCGAACAGGACAAAACGGTGATCCTGCAGTACTCCGACGGCACCGAGCTGTCGAAGATCGTGCCCGAGGACGGCGATCGCAGTTTCGTGCGCTACGCCGACGTTCCGCGGAAGCTCCGGGACGCGATCATCGCGGTCGAGGACCCCAGCTTCTGGAGCAACCAGGGGTTCGACCCGATGGGCATCGCGCGGGCGCTGGTCACCGGGGTCGGCGGCGGATCCGGGATCACGCAGCAGTACATCAAGAAGTCCACCGGGAACGACGAGGGCAGCTACGAACGGAAGTTCAAGGAACTCGTGCTCGCCGCGAAGATCACCCAGCAGCAGAGCAAGGAACAGATCTTCGAAAGCTACGTCAACATCATCTCCTTCGGCCGCAACACGCACGGCCCGGCCGCGGCGATGAACGCCTACTTCGGCAAACCGCTCGGCCCGGACCTCACCTGGAGCGAGGCCGCGTTCCTGGCCGGGATGATCCAGGCGCCCTCGGTGCACGATCCGGCCGCGTCCGGCGACGAGCACGCGGAAAAGCGCTGGGACTACGTGGTGAACAAGCTGACCTCGCGCGGGTACGTGTCGCCCGCCGAACGCGCGGGGATGACCTACCCCGGCAAATCCGTCCTCACCCCGGCGGAAACCCGGGCCGGGCGTGGCAGCTACACCGACTTCCACCTCAAACGCCAGGTGCTCGCCGAACTCGAGGGGCACGGTTTCACCCTCGACCGGCTCCGCCGCGGCGGTATGCGGATCGTCACCACGATCGATCGGCGGGCCCAGCAGCTGAGCGAGCAGGCCCTGCGCGACCGGCTGACCGGGCAGCCGGACCACTTCCGGGCGGCGCTGGTCTCCCTCGAACCCGGCACCGGCCGGGTGCTGGCCTACCAGGGCGGGCGGTGGGGCGTGCGCGACTACGCCGCGACCCCGCATCCGCCCGGTTCGGCGTTCCACCCGTTCGTGACCGTCGCCGGGCTGCTGCAGCGGTCCGGGCTCGACGCGACCTTCCCCGCACCGGAGAAGGCCGAGTTCGGCGGGGAGACCTTCAAGAACGAGACCGACTGCGCCCGCACCGATTTCTGCTCGGTGCGGGAGGCGACCCAGGTGGGCGCCGACACCCCGTTCGTGGAGATGACCCGGCGCTTCGGGGCGCGGAAGGTCAGCGACGCCGCGCACGAAGCGGGGATCCCGATCGACCGGGACGGCAAACCGACGCTGCGGGACGCCGACGGGGTCACGATCGGCCCGGGTATCGCGGTCGGCCGCTACCCGGTGCGGACGCTGGACCTCCTCTCCGCTTACGCCACGTTCGCCGACGGCGGGGTGCGCACCACCCCGCGTTTCGTGTCCAAAGTGGTCAATGAACGCGGTGACGTGGAATGGGCGCCGGAACCCGATCGCGTGCCCGCGTTCGGCCCGGAAATCGCCGACCGGGTCACCGAATCACTGCGCCCGGTGCCCGGTGGAAAGGAACTGTCCGATGGCCGCCCGGCCGCGGCGAAGGCCGGTTCGCACCGCTTTCCCGGCACCGGCGACAACGCCGCGGCCTGGATGGTCGGCTACACCCCGCAGGTGGCCACCGCGGTCTGGGTGGGCGCCGACGAGGAACGCCGCCTGCGCGACGCCGCCAATGCCCGGGTGACCGGGCAGACGGTGCCCGGCGACATCTGGCGGACTTTCATGGATGCCTACCACCAGGGCCTGGAGGTCCGCGCGTTCCCCGGCGCTCCGCCGGCGGTCACGGTCGCCCCGCCACAACTGCGCGCCGCGCCGCCGACCGGTTAGCGGATTCCGCCCCGCCGGGGCCGGTGCTTCGCTACCCTTGCTTCTCGCACTCGCGACTGGCTGCCCCGAAGCGAGGAGTCCGCGTAATGCGCGAGCAGGAAGCGAACCCGTTCGATCCGCCGGAGAAACCGGGCGCCCGCCGGAGACGCCTCGGGTACCTGCTGATCGGCGCGGTGGTGATCATCGGCCTCGCCGTGGGAACGGCGGTCTACGTGGTGAATCGCGGGCCGGAAGAATGCGGCGCCGGGGTCGAGAAACAGAATGGGGAATGCGTCGGCGTCACCGACGGCTCCTTCGTCTTCGATCCCGCCCTCGAGGCGATCGAGGGCAAGATCCTGGCGGAGAACCGGCGGCAGGACGGCAAACCCGCGGTGACCGTCGCCTTCCTCGGCCCACTGACCCCGAAAACGATGAACAGCATCAACCCGGACCGGGTTCGCGCCCAGCTCGAGGGCGCTTACCTCGCGCAACGCGCCGCCAACGCCGGTGACGCCAATCCGAAGATCCGCCTGGTGCTCGCCAACGAGGGCGATCAGGAACTGGCCTGGCCGATGGTGGTCGACAAGCTCAAGGCCATGAAGGACGGGCCGGAGCACCTGGTCGCCGTGATCGGCCTGAGCGTGAGCATCCAGGCGACCGCGGACGGCGCCGCGGAACTGGCCCGCAACGGGATCCCGATCGTGGCGGCCACGGTCGCCGCCGACAACCTCAACAGCACCGCGGCCGGTCTCGGCCACGGCCGGATCGAGGGGTTCACCAAGGTCAACATCGACGTCGCGGACGAATTCGCCGCGATCGGCAGATACCTGTCCGGCCGGCCGGAACTGCGCACGGCGATGCTGGTCGGCGACAACAACCCGATCGACCTCTACGCCGCGTCGCTGACCAACGACTTCAAGACCGTGCTCAAGAACTACTGGGACGCCGGTGGGCAGCGCATCTACCCGTACAACGGAGCGCCCGGCTCACAGGGAATCCGGAACCAGTTCCAGACCATCGCCACCGGTCTGTGCGGGGTCAGCCCGCCGGATCTGGTGTTCTACGCGGGGCGGGCGAGCCTGCTGCCGAGTTTCATCACGCACCTGCGGCAACGCCAGTGCGAACGCGGCCGCACGATCACCGTGGTCAGCGGCTCGGACGCGACCTCGCTGAAATCCGTTCTCCCGCCGCCGACGGAGAGCGACGCCAAGGTGTCGGTCATCTTCTCGGCCCTGGCGGATCCGCTTTCCCTGGGCGATCCCCGGTTCAACCCCGATCAACCGCAGTACCAGCGGTTCGCGGACGCGTTCGTCCGGGAGGGGTTCGACCCCGCCGACATCGCCGACGGCTGGGCGATCATGACGCACGATTCGATGCTGGCGGCCGCGACCGCCATCCACCGGGCGACCGGGCAGTCGGACGTGCTGCCCACCCCCGGCGGCGTCCGCGACCAGCTCTACCTCGCGAACGCGCCGAACACCGCGATTCCCGGCGCCGGGGGCACTTTCATGATCGACTCGACGAGCGGGGACGTCGTCGGCAGGCGGGTGCCCGTGCTGGAACTCCAGGCCGACGGGACACTCGTCGTCCACGCGGTGTACCCGCAGGGCTGATCCGGGTGTGCGCAAAGGAACCACTCACGACTCGTCTGGGTGGTTCTCTGGCACCGGGTGGTCGAGGTCGAGAGTGATGGCGATCCCTGAGGTCGACGTGAAGGTCGCCGTGTCACCGTGGACGGCGATGTCCAGGAACGGGTTCCCGTCGGCGAGGAACACGATCCACACCGGTTTCCGGTCCGCGTCGAGCCGGCCGAAGAACCCCTCCGAACCGTGGGAGCCCTCCCCGCCGCACAGGTAACCGGCGCCGCCGGGAAGTTCGACCTCGCGCATCGGGTCGATCTCGGACATCCAGTCCTCGTCTTCGCGCAGCAGTTCGGCCAGGTCGAACCGTTCCCCGAACTCGAGCCCGCCCGGGGCCTCGGGGTTCGGTTCGACGTCGTAGCCCCACCCGTCCGCGGTGTACAGCGCGTCTTCGATGGGCAGTCGCAGGTCCTGCCACAACCGCGCCAGAAGCGATGCCGCCACGGAACTCATCTCCTTCTCCGCCGTCGGCCACCGCCGCCGCATTCGACGGTCGGCCGTTCGTAGAGCCCATTGTCGGGTACGGGTTCGCCGTTGGGACCGCGGTTCCGGCCGCTCCGGAAACGTCGCTGGAACGACTCCGCCCAGGTTCGCCCGGTCGTGGAGTCGGGATGCGGGGCGTTGGGATCGACCCGCTGGACCGCGACCCGGGCGCCCACTTCCCGCGCGGCGTCCAGCCGCCGGTTGTCGTAGCTCACCAGCTGGCCGTCCACCTCCATGACCCGCAGCGGTGACCTTTCCCAGTCCCAATCACCGTTGCGCATCGCCTCCGCGTAGTCGTTCGGCGAAACCGTTCGCTGGGAGAAGTTGACGTCGTTCGCGTCGACCCATTCGAGGTCACTCGATTCGGTCAGGCCGAGCGCGTCGGTCCAGCCGGTGGGGTTGTGCACGTAGGCGTGCGGGGACGGGCCACCGCCCAGGCCCAGCGGATCGGCGCTGCCGTACCGCCCGGCGGCCGGATCGTAGTAGCGGTGGTAGTTGTAGTTGAGGCCGGTTTCCGGATCGTGGTACTGCCCGGGGAAGCGCAGCGGGGTGTAGGCCCGGTGCGCGAGCTTGCCCAGCGCTTCGCCCCAGAGCGTGGTCTCCTGCCGCCAGGCCAGTTCGCCGCGCGCGTCGACGAGTTCGCTGGGCGTGCCGACCAGATCGGTCACGATGGCGTAGAACTGCTGGTCCACCCATTGCTGGGGGCCCGCCGAGGCCCGTTCCAGCTGGGTGAGCGGCCGGTAGCTCGCCGGGTCGAATTCCCAGGTGGTGGTGTGGCCGTTCGAGTGGATCTGCTCGGCGAGCACGGTGCCGTCCCACACGAAGTCCACCTGCTCGGCGATCGAGCCGTCCGCGGCGAGGAGTTGCTTGGCGATCCGCCGCCCGAGCGGGTCGTACCGGTAACGCCACCGGGAACCGTCCGGAGTGGACACACCGACCAGCCGGTCGTCCGCGTCCCACGCGTAGTGCCAGGTGTCCGGTTTGCGGGAGAGCCGTTTCCGCTGCCGCAGCACCACCCGGCCCTGGGCGTCGTGCCGGTAGTGCAGGTCACCCGCGCGCTGGACGAGAGTGCCGGTGTACTCGCGCGCCCCGCCGCCTTCCGGATCCCGCGTCCGGTCGGCGTGGCTGACGTTGCCCGCGGCGTCGTAGGCGTAGCGCTCCTGCCAGCCGGCGCCTTCGACCCCGATCACGCGGCCGGCCGGGTCCAGGTCGAAATGGCGGACCCCGGCGAGCTGGTCCTCGATCGCGGTCAGGTGGCCGTCCGGGCGGTAGTGGTAGTGGCGCTGCTGGAGTTGCCGCGCCTGCCGGGCCGCCGCCCCGCCGCCGACCACGCTGAGCGTCTGCGCGACCAGCCGGTGGTTCGCGTCCCACGCCTGCGCCACCATGGTCCCGGTGTCCAGCAGCCGTTCGACCTCGCGACCGGCGGGGTCGTAGCCGAACGACATCGTGCGGCCGCCGGTGTGCAGGTTCGTCGGCCTGCCGTTCGGGTCGAAGTCCCAGTGGCTCTGAGCCCCGGTGGGCGTGCGCCGCCGGGTGCGGCGCCCCAGCGCGTCGTAGGCGGAGGAAACGGTCCGCCCGTTGACGGTTTCGGCGAGCACCTGGCCCAGCGCGTCCCGCTGGTACACCAGTTCGGCGTCGGCGTTGCGCGCCCGGACCAGGCGTCCGGCGGGGTCGTAGCCGAACGTGGTGACGGCGTCCCCGCACCGGCGTTCCACGATGTGCCCCATCGGGGCGCGGACGAACCGGGTGGTCTGCCCGGCGCCGTTGGTCCGCTCGATGAGGCGGTTCGCCGCGTCGTAGGCGTAGGTGACCTGGCGGCCGTTGAAATCGGTCTCCCGCACCAGGTTCCCGGCCGCGTCGTAGTCGTACCGCCAGACCAGGCCCTGCGCGTTGGTCACCGACACCAGGCGCAGCGTCTCGTCGTAGCCGAATTCGAGCCGGGCGCCGTCCGGGCCGGTCTCGGCCGTGGGCAGGTTGAAGTGCGTGGTCTCCACCCGGACCGCCTGGCCCAGGGCGTCGACGTGTTCGACCTGGTTGCCCTCGGGGTCGTAGTGCCACCGCTCGACGCTGCCGTCCGGCTTGGTGCGGGAGAGCAACCGGCCTTCCACGGTCCAGGTGAACCGGGTGACGCCGCCCATCGGATCGGTGATCGCGGCGACGCGGCCGAACTGGTCGCAGGTGTAACGGGTGGTGGCGCCCAGCGCGTCGGTGATCGCGATCGGGATGCCCGCGCCGTTCGTCTCGATGCGCCGCTCGTTGCCGAGCGGGTCGACGACCGCGACCCGGTGGCCGCGGTCGTCGTAGCGGTACCGGGTGACCGCCCCGGCGGGATCGGTGACCGCGGTGAGGTTGCCGCGTTCGTCGAATTCCTGCCGCAGCACCGCGCCGTCCGGGCCCACGCACACCGTCGGCTGGCCGAATTCGTTGTATTCGGCCAGCAACTGAGTGCCGTCGGGCCGGGTCGTGGTGAGCAGGTTGCCGTCCGCGTCGTAGGCGAACCGGGTGGTGTGCCCGAGCGGATCGGTCCGGGAGATCAGCCGGTCCTCGGCGTCCCATTCCTGGGTGGTGGTGTGTCCCAGCGGATCGGTTTCGGCCACGACCCGGCGGGCCGCGTTGAGCCGGAACGTCGTGGTGTTGCCGAGCGCGTCGGTGAACCGGGTGATCAGGTTCTCGGTGTCGTAGCTGAAGGTGCCGTTGAGGAAGCCGCCCGAGCCCTGGTTGGCGACGCAGCGGCCCTGGGCGTCGTAGAGGTAGCGGTACCACTCCCCGTTGCGGTCGGTCCACCCGACGATGCGCCCGGCGAGGTCGTAGTCGAACTTCATCGGCCGGTTCGACGAGTTGAGCACCTCGGTCAGCCGGTCGTTCTGGTAGCGGTACCGGGTGACGGTGACGTCCGGGCCGTCCGCGCCGCGCAGCCGCAGCTCGGTGACGCGCCCCTGCTCGGAGCCGACCTCGACGTGGTAGCCGCCGGAGTGCCGGATCGCGGTGAGCGTCCCGGCCGGGTCGCGGTCGAAGTCGATCCGGTTGCCGTTGCGGTCGGTGATCGCGGCCAGCGGGCGCACGTTCGCGGCGACCGCCGGGAAGTGCAGTGTTTCCCCGGTTTCCCGGCGCCGGATGGCGAATCCGCTCTCCGTCCGCGACAGCGGCCACCGGGGGCCGACCTCGGGCAGCACCGCGCCGCGAACCGGCGGTTCGGGGTAGACCAGGAGCATGCCGTCGTCGGCGACGTAGACCACGCCCTGTTCGTCGAACTCGAGCCGTTGGTCCACTGTGGACGCCCACGAGGGGCCGAACAGGCGGCCCGCGCGGTAGGAGGAGACATGCGTGCGGGTCAGCACGAGCGGGAGCACGCCGGGCAGCTCGAGATCGGTCTGCCCGAGCACCATCTCCCCGGTCACGACGTCGATCGGGTCGTTCTCGCACCGGCGCTGGGTCTCCGGCGTCTTGCTGTCGCCGGGATCCTTCGGCCGGTTCGAGCCTTCCGGGGAGTCCTTTCCGGACGTTCCGGGGGTGTCGTTCTTGGCGCCGGACGGGGTGGTCCCGCCGCCGGGCTCATCCGGCGAGTGGGTTCCGGAGGGGGTGATGTCGCCCTTGGGGGCGTTGACGTCGGGGCCGTCGATCTTCTTGCCCGCCTTGGCCGCC
>NZ_VTHK01000113.1 GCF_009765355.1 Amycolatopsis anabasis
CGGCACCCCCACGACACCGCTTCACACCTCGGCGGATCCCCCGGCGACCATCCGGTCGACTAGCCCACGCCGCGGTTGCCGACTGGTGACGGGAGGCGCATGCTGGAAGAAGATCTCACGGCTTTGCCGTGAGGGTCCTGTGGCTCGAGACCCCGGCGCATGCGTTCCCGTGCGACCAGGAGGTCTCCACCTTGATCGGTATCCAGCGGGGCAGCGACTACGCCGAGTTGTCCCGAAGCATTCGGAAGGCAGGACTGCTTGCGCGGCGGCGTGGCTACTACGTCACGAAGATCGCGTTCACCGTTCTCACGTTCGCCGGGGGCTGGGTGGCCTTCGCCTATCTGGGCGATTCGTGGTGGCAGCTGTTTCTCGCCGCGTTCTTCGCGGTGGTGTCCACCCAGCTGGCCTTCATCGGTCACGATGCCGGCCACCGGCAGATCTTCCGTACCCGGCGGGCGAATGACGTGACCGGGTTGTTCCACGGCGGTCTGGTCGGGCTCAGCTACGGCTGGTGGGTTGGCCAGCACAATCGCCACCACGCCAACCCGAACCACGAGGAGCTCGATCCCGATGTCGATATCGCCGTGCTGGCCTTCACCACGGGCCAGGGCGGCGGTAAGCGCGGGGTGCTGCGCTGGATGGCGAAGTATCAGGCGTTCCTGTTCTTCCCGCTTCTGTTGCTGGAAGGGCTGAGCCTGCACGTGTCGAGCGTGCGTTCGGTGTGGCGCCGGGAGATGAGGGCACCATGGCTGGAGGCGGCGCTGCTGATCGCGCATCTCGGTGCCTATCTGACCGCGGTGTTCCTGGTGCTCTCGCCGGGGGCCGGGCTGGCGTTCATCGCGGTGCACCAGGGTTTGTGGGGTGTCTACATGGGGTGTTCGTTCGCCCCGAATCACAAGGGCATGCCCACGGTGCGGGCCGGGCACACGCTGGACTTCCTGCGCAAACAGGTGCTCACCTCCCGCAATGTGCGGGGCGGACCGTGGCTGGACTTCGCGCTGGGCGGGTTGAACTACCAGATCGAGCACCACCTCTTCCCCAGCATGCCCCGGCCGAACCTGCGCCGTGCCCAGGTGATCGTGCGGGAGTTCTGCGCGCGGCGGGGCATCGACTACAGCCAATGTGGGCTGCTGCGCTCCTACGCATACGTGCTCCAACACCTGCACGCGGTCGGCGCGCCGCTGCGTGCCGCCGACCGCTGACGGACGTGGCCGCCGCCCCGATGATCCGCTGCGGGCCCCGCGCAGCTCAGGAAAGCCAGGCGGTTGCAGTGGCCGACGCTGACCGGCGCGCGAGGTGTGGGCGTGGGTGGCGGCCTACGCGGGCGACCGGGACTTACCGGTCACGGCGCCGATGGTCTGCGAAACCACGGTGCCCCGGCTCGGCCTCACCAGGACCGGACTCACCGTGGCGGATGACCACCAGCTGCCGGGAAGATGTATGCGACCGACGTGCTGGGCGCGCGGCTGGCGGAGCTGCAGGTCACCATGGGTGAGGGACCCTCGATGGAAGCCTTAAGGACCGGGGCCCGATGCTGGTCCCCGAACTCGACGATCCGGGCAGTCACCGCTGGTGGCCGCTATTCGCCCCCGCTGGCAGTCGAACGGTTCGGTGGCGCACCTGGCCAGCCCGCAGCCACCAGGCCACCGGGATGATCGCCGGACAGCTCGACGTAGGCATGGCAGAGGCGTTCGCCGACCAGGAACTCGAGCCCCCGCGTCCGGTTCTCCGAGATCGGGCGCGAGGAGTTGTTCCGGTTCTTCACCTGACCAGGCGCCCGCTGGGGTGTCATCAACCTGCTCGCCCGTCGAGCAACGTTCCGGCGTGGCTGGCGATGTACCGGGGGTGACGGGCGACAGCTACAACGCTTTCATCGGGGACAACCTCGGCAAGTTGGTGCAAGCGGGCCGCATCGGCCGGGTCGTGGTCAACGCCGCACCCGCCACGTTCCAGGCACTGTCCGGACTTCCTCCCGCCACAACGATCTTCGTCGGTCGCGATGCTGAACTCGCCCAACTCCGCGAGGCCTGGCAGCACCCCGGCCCGAGCGTGATCGCGTCGGGCCTGGCGGGCATCGGCAAGACGGAACTCGTCCTCCACGCCGCACACGCCGCGTTCGACGGCGGCGAGTTTCCCGGCGGAGTGCTGTTCGTAGACCTCCACGGTTACGACGAATCCCGCTGCCTCACCGCGGGCCAGGCCCTGGAGCATTGCCTGCGCGCGCTCGGCGTCGCGGACGTTCCGCGGGAAGAGCAAAACCGGTCGGCCTTGTTCCGTTCGCTGCTGGCACATCGGGACCGCATGCTGATTGTCCTCGACAACGCGGCTTCCTCCGGCCAGGTGAAACCGCTTCTCCCCGGCGCGGACACCCATCGCGTCGCGATCACCAGCCGCCATCGCCTGTCGGGCCTGCGCGACGCGCACCATCTCGAACTCGGCACGCTCGACCGGTCAGCGGCGACCGAACTGGTCGAGGACCCCACCTTGGCCGAGCTGTGCGGAAACCTGCCGCTCGCCTTGCGGATAATGGCGGCCCTGCGGGACGAAGACCCGGCTGTCGACTGGGTTTCCGAGCTCGGGGAGGCCAGTCTCGACGTCCTCGACGATGGCGACAGCCAGCCCGTACGTGCCGCGTTCGCCCTGTCCTACCGTGCGCTCCCGCCGGACGAACAACGACTCTTCCGGTTGCTGGCGATGCACCCCGGCGACGATATCGAAGTCGAGAGCACCGCGGCGCTTGCCGACGTGTCGCCGACGCGGGCTCGTAGATTGTTGCGGCAGCTCCGGCGAGCGCATCTGCTCGAAGACGTCGAGCCGGGTTGGTTCACCTTTCACGATCTCGTGCGCGACTATTCTCGCGAAAGAGTGCTGGCCGATGAACCGGCGGAAAGCCGGGGACCGGCCATCCGCCGGTTGTTCGAGTACTACGCGACCGCCGCGGAGGCGGCGGCCACGCACCTCAACTCGGGTAGTCCGCGGAAAGAGCGTTCCGCACGGTTCACCGACGCGGCGGGAGCGATGGCCTGGATGGCACGCCGACGCCGCATTCTGGTGGTCACCACCCTCACCGCGACAGAGTTCCGCGAACACCGAACGACCCTGCGACTCGCCTGGGCGTTGTACCCGTTCTTCTCACGCGGTGACTATTCCGAAGATTTCCTGGCCACCAGCCAGTTCGGCGCGCTCGCGGCGGCCCGTGCGGGCGACCCGTACGTCGAGTGCGAGTTCAGGACGCACATCGGGACGGCGATGCAACACCTCGGCCGCCTGGATGACGCGATGAGAATTCTCGAAAGCGCACGGCGGACGAGCGTCGTTTTGGGGACAAGGCTCGTCCAGGCGAAAGCTTGCGATGCCATCGCGAGCGTTCTCGCCGACCTCGGCCGTTACGACGCCGCCATCGGGCAGGCCACCAGGGCGCTCAGGATCAACCGAAAACTGAAGGACCGCGAGGGGATAGCGCACAGCCTGCACGTACAAGGTGTCCTCTACTCGAATTTGGGCCGCTGGGAGGACGCGCTCGCGGCGAAGCGGAAAGCGCTGACGCTCTACCAAGCCCTCAGCGACCGGCAGCGAGCGGGGATCGTTCAGGTGGACATCGCGGACGACTACACTTGCATGGGCAACCTCGATCAAGCGGCGGAGTCGGCACTCACCGCGATCGAGACCGTGCGCGGTGCCGCCGCTCCCAACGCGGAAGGCATGGCCTATCAAGCACTTGGCGTCGCCTACCACGAACTCGGCCGCGCTCTGGAGGCGCGCGAGGCATTCCTGACCGCGGTGCGGAAGTTCAGCGAGTGCGGGGCAGCGGAGCAAGCGCAGACGATCCGCGAGTACCTTGGGGAAATGGAAGCCTCGCCCGCGGCGAAGGACCACGCGGGCGAGGTTTGACCTGTCGTCGGCCGAACCAGGGCCGTGCGCGACTCCGTCTGCCCCGTCCTCGGCGATGGTGGCGCGTGCTCGCCGGCAACCGTGGCGACGGTGAGCGGGCCGCATCCACAAATTTCCCAGTCGCCACCGTCGAGCGTATGGTGGACGTATCGCTCCGGACCCCGGCGGCGCTGGCGAGTCGAGGCGCATCACCCTGATGCTGAATCCTCGTCCCGCTCGGGCGAATGCGGACAGCGACTCCGGAGGTTCCACCATGATGAGATACGTCAACCGGAAGCCCCTCACACGCGGCGCCCGGTAGCCCCTCAGCCAGGACGGTCGTCCGGGCGACTGAAACGGGATTCCCGCCAGATCTCTCATTCTTCCCGTGCGCGAGGACCGGTGCGGCCGCGTCCGTTTCGAAGCTCACCACAAATCACCCAAGGACGAAAAATGGCCGACATCATCGAGTTCGTTCCCCGCTACGACCGGCGAGTCAAGCTCGTGCGAGAGATCCTGCACGAAGGCGCGACACTCACCCACCAGGAGTCCAGCACTCTCGCGATCCGGATTCTATCCATATTGGACACCTTCCCCGGTGGGAATCCGTCGCGTCCCGGTCGCTGCCACCGATCCCGCACCAACGGCGTAGTGCGTTACCTAGCGGGCATGAACAACAACAGTGCACCGCCCCGTTCGCCAACCAGTATGGAGGTTCCCAGCCCGGCGCGGCCCGTGCCTTCTCCCGGATCGTAGGCCCGCGATTCCCCAGCAGCATCCCCAAGCCGACCGGTGACAACAGAAGCGACCTCGTGATGATCACCAACGTGGTCTGTGCGCTTTTTCTCGGTTTCCCGGCCGCGCGGGGGATATGACGAAGCGATCGGCGATTTCGGTGCCACCGCGCGGGGGCAGATTCCGGAACTGGTTGGCCTGCGAGCCGCGCACGGGACGATCCGTTCCACAGGCGACACCACGATCAACTCACCCCAGCCGACCCATGGTCGGGTTACCAGGCCGCATTGCGGGCTCGCTGTGGTTGTGGTCGATGTTCACGGTTGTGGATTTCGCGGCGGATTTCGTTGATGGCCCAGTCGACCCCGGCTGCGGCTTCATCGATGCATTGGCTCGCCGGTTCGTGATCGGTCAGCGCATGGGCTCTGTGCAGGTTCAGCCCCACCAGGAACAACCGCTGGACGAGACCTTGCGCGAACGTCGCGGTGTTTTCCTCGGTGAGGAGTGCTGGCCTGTCCACGGACGGTTCCTTCCGGTGCGTTTGACCCATCGGAAGTGCCGCCGGGGGCACGAGCGACAGCTACCACGTTGCTGTTCTCGGGACGACGATACGCCGTGCCGCGGCCGCCGTTCACCGCCAGCGGGGTAGCAGGTCACCCGGCGACGGTGACAGTCGGTCACGGGGTGGCGACGGTCAGCGAGACGAGGATCCGCCCCAGCGGCGGTTAGGGTTTTGCCGGACTCCGCGTATCAGGGTCGGCGAGAACGGTGTCGGGAGTGAGCCGGGACTGCGCGACGTCCTCGGCGACTCGGCTCAGGCGCAGGTTGCGGTCGCGACAATAGGAACGCAGCTGTTCGAAGGCTTGGTCCATCGGGATGCGTCCGGCGTGGGAGATGACGCCTTTCGCCTGTTCGATGACGACGCGGCTGTTGAGTGCGCTCTGGAGTTGCTCGGTGAGCACCTCGTGCCGGCGGATGGCGCGTTCCTGGAGGATCCCGATGGTGGCGGTGTCGGCCAGGGCACGCGCGACAGCGAGGTTGTGCGATCCGAGCGGACCCGCGGTGTGGCCGAACATGTTCAGCGCGCCGATGACCTGCCGCCGCAGCCGCAACGGCATCGCCTGCACCGAGTGGAAGCCTTCAGCCAGCGCTGCCGGTGCGAACGTCGGCCAGCGCTCGACCGCCCCGGCGAGGTCGTCGACGTGCACCGATTCACCGCTGCGGTAGGCCTCCAGGCAGGGTCCCTCATCGGCCTGCAGTTGCAGCAGCTCCAGCAGCCGGGTGCGCTCGTTGGACGCGGCGATCACCTGCAGGCCGCCGTGCTGGTCGGACAGCAGCAGGCCCGCCGCGGCCGCGCCGAGCGGCGTGACGCAGTAACCAGCCAGCCGATACAGGACATCGACCACGTCGTAGTCATCGACCAGGGTGTCGGCCAGCTCCACGAACGCGAGCAGCAGCTGCTGGTCACGAGCAACGCTCGCAAGTTGATCACTCATGGCTATCCCATCTCCGTGACAAACGGTAGCGGCCCTCCACCACGGGGGACCCTCGCCGACGTCCAGGTCGTCCTGGCAGGTTTCATGTGTCGATCGCCCCCAGCGGGAGACGCCCGGCCACCACGTCGGCCGCGACTTCGTCCAGCAGGCGGCCGGTGGCGAACGCGTGGCCGCGTAACCGGGCCAGCGCGTGCTCGGGCGGAATCCTGAATTCGGCGATCAACACCCCGGTGGCCTGATGCACCACGGCCCGATCCCGGGTGAGCGTGGTCAGCCACGCCTCACTGATCTCCCCGTCGGGACCGGTGGCCGAGGCCGCCAGCAGCGCACTGGTCGCGATGTCGGCGATCTGCAACGCCGTGGCCAGCTCCGCCTCCGACAACCATCCCGGGCGACGGCGATACATATTCAGCGAACCGAACCGCGCCGCACCTCGCCGCAACGGGAACGCGAAGATCGCACCGACCTGCTCGGTACCGATCTGCGCCGCGTACATCGGCCACGCGAGGGGCACGTCCCGAGCCAAATCGGGCACCAGTACCGGCTGCCCGGTCTCGAACGCCTCGAAACACGGCCCCTCACCCAAACTGAACTGCACCGATTCCATACGCTCCACGACCGCGTCACTGGCATACAGACTCGCCCGGTGCTGCGGGCCGAGCATCACCGAGATCGACGCCCCATCCACCGGCAACAACGCCGCACAGGCCCGGCAGACGCGCACGACCGGGCGCACCGCGTCATTGCCGTCCCGCAACGCCGCGAGCACCGCCGACACCAATTCGGGCAACGACGACGCGACGTCTTCGGACTTCGCCACCGTCCGCCACCGCCTTCCCAACGCAGAGGACTACCCAAAGCCTCCCGGCAGCGGCGGGGTCACGACCCCAGCCAAGACGCATCGCAACAGCACCCGACCACTCACCAACAACCCTAGCCCTCCGCGCACCAGCGGGCTCGGGCCCGCACCGGAAGGGACTGTCGGGCGGCAGCAGGTCGTCGATTGTGAGCGCCAAGCGCTGCACCGCCTGCGACTTTTCCGGACTAAGAATTGGTGGGTCGTCGTGTTGTCGCCTCCCGGGCGGGAGCAGGTGGGCACGCAGACGCTCGACCTCGCGATCTGCCGACCGCCGAGGGCTTGGGAGGGCACGGGTGTGGCGGGAAGCTCCGGGGTGTGCGGATCGCTTCGTCTCGGCACACACTTGCTGATATGCACGGCGAAACGGGCAGGACTGCCCGCAGCGCGCCAGCGGCCGAGGCTGTGGAGAGCGCCCGGAACGAGCGGGAACGTGCCGCCGATCAGCGCGAGCAGGCGGCTGACGAACGCGAGCAGGCGGCAGACGGACGGGAACGCCTGGCTGGTGAGCGCGAGCAGGGGCTCGCCGAGTGGGAACAGCGGCTGGACCAGCGCGACCAGCTCGGTCTCCCGGTCCCTACTCCGCAGGAGCGGGGGGGCGGGAGGCCATCGCGCGGGCCCGCGCGGCGATGGAAGCCAGCATGGCGCGGCTGGACCGCAGCGGAGCGGCGTTGCGCCGCACGGAGCAGGCACCCGACCGAGAGCAGCAGCAGGTCGATCGCGAGGTCATCGAACCGCTGCGGGATTGGGAGTCCTCGCATGACGACGGCGGATCGATGCCCGCGCTGGCGGCCGCGGCCGAGCGGCTACGGACACAACTGATCGCGGCGGCCCGCGAGCTATCCGAGGTGCAAGACCTCATCGCCGCCCGTGGTGATCGGCTCGCCACTCAGGATCCAGAGAACGAGGAAGAGCACCGGCACCTGGCCGAGAGCGCTCGCACCACAGCACAGTGGGCGCGCGACACGGCACATCGATTCTCGCACTGACCGGCGAGGACAATTCGCCGGACCCGCGTGGATCGCGTGCGCCGACGACGATCACGCCGCCCCGCGAGGCTCACACTTGTTCCGGTCAGCAGGTCCAGGTCTGGCCGGTCGCCTCGCACAGCCAGCGGATGAGCAGTTGCTCGATGAACAGGATTTACCCCAGCTTGGCGCGAGCGGATCTCACTGTTGCACGCCAGCACGGCTTCCAGGGCACGAGCGTCGTCCGGCGGGAGTGATGTGCGAACCGGCATGTGGTGCTTGCCGACCCGGTTGACCGTCGCGATCAGCGCGAGCGTCTCGTCGAGGCTCCTACGCTCACCCAGCAGCGTCAAATTGCGCAGCGAATCGTTCATAAACTCGCGCGGATCGATCGCCGGTAACGGTGGCCGCTGCCCGAGCGGCACCCTGGACGCGATTCCCGAAAAGGTGTGCTGCCCCCCGCGTATCCTCGTGAACGGTGTGTGGCGCCGGGCTGTCGCGTTATTCCGGAGTGTTCGGTCGTGCCGCGGAACCGCCGTTCGCGTCCGCGGCGGGAGGCCGGGCGGACTGGGGCGGTGCCTCCGCGAGGCGGGTGTGCAGCCGTTCGCGGATCTCGTCCGGGGTGTAGGCGCGGCGCAGCCGTTCCTCGCGCGCGATCACCACTCCGGTCGCGGCGACGCCGACGATCCCAGCCAGTCCCACTACCTTCCACCAGCGCATCTTCCTATGCTAGAGCCATGCCGGGCACGCAGCTCGATCTCGACGATGCCGTCAACGCGACGCGCACCGGCGACGTGTGGTTGTTCCGCGGCCACACCGCGACCGACCGGGCCATCCGGGTCACCACCAACAGCCCGGTCAACCACGTCGGCATGTCCGTGGTGATCGAAGACCTACCCGCGCTCATGTGGCACGCCGAGCTGGGCCGGTCCCTGCCGGACCTGTGGTCGGGCACCCACCAGCGCGGCGCGCAGCTGCACGACCTGCGCAGGGCCGTGGTCCTCTGGAACACGAAGTACCACCAGCAGGTCTGGCTCCGTCAACTCGACAGCCCGATCACCCCCGCGATGGAGGACGCCGCCCTGCGCACCATCGCACGACTGGGCGGCACCCCGTTCCCCTCGACAGCGCGACTGGCATTCCGGTGGCTGAGCGGCAGGTTGCCGCGCAGGAAGAAACCGGACCAGGACGATATCGACCTGGAAACCGCCTACTGCGCGGAGATCGTCGCCATCACCTACGACGCCATGGGACTGCTGCCCCGCGGGCGCCGGCCGAACTGGTACGACGCCGGCCGATTCTGGAGCGGCGACCATCTCGGCCTGGCCGAAGGAACGGAACTGGGCGGGGAAATCGCCGTGCGCATCCCTCCCCAAACCCCACACCAGCGGTCACCGACGAACGCGTAAAAGACAAATATCTTCTCGTCACAACCGGGCAGCACCCTGAGCGGCACGGGACCCCACTCGGTCGAGACGCTGTCTGGACCATCCACATGCCCCGGCGACTGCGACCATGAACGCGGTAAGGATTTCACGAGGCGTGAACACGGGAGCGTGCGAATGGATGTACCTGCCCTGACCTGGGTCCTGACGGTCGTCGGGATCGTCGGCCTGCTTCTGTTCGACTTCTTCGCTCACGTGCGCAGGGCGCATCTGCCCACGCTCCGGGAAGCCGGACTCTGGTCAGCCGTCTACGTGGGTATCGCGGTTGTTTTCGGTATCGGTGTGTGGATGTTCGGCGGCGCCACAATGGGCACCGAGTACTTCGCCGGTTACGTGACAGAAAAGGCGTTGTCGGTAGACAACCTCTTCGTATTCCTCGTCATCATGACCAGCTTCAAGGTCCCCCGCGCCGACCAGCAGAAGGTGCTGCTCTTCGGCATCGTTGTCTCGATGATCGCCCGGACCGGATTCATCCTTCTGGGCGCCACCCTCATCAGCTCGTTCGCCTGGGTGTTCTACCTCTTCGGCCTGATCCTGCTCCTCACCGCCGGCAACCTGATCAAGCCCGAAGCGTCCGAGAACCACTCCGCGGACAACCTCCCGGTCCGCCTCGCCAAACGACTGTTCCACACCACGGCCAGCTACGACGGCGACAAACTCTTCACCGAGCGCGACGGCAGGCGCGTCATGACCCCGATGCTGCTGGTCATGGTGGCCATCGGCGGGACCGATCTGCTGTTCGCCCTGGACTCCGTCCCCGCCATTTTCGGCCTGACCCAGAACGTGTACCTCGTGTTCACGGCCACGGTGTTCTCCCTGCTCGGTCTGCGCCAGCTCTACTTCCTCGTCGACGGACTGCTGGATCGCCTCGTTTACCTCACCTACGGCCTCGCGGCCATCCTGGGCTTCATCGGGGCGAAACTCATTCTGCACGCGCTGCACGAGAACAACGTGCCCTTCATCAACGACGGCCAATCGGTCAAGGTCATCGAGATCAGCACCGGCCTGTCGCTCAGCATCATCCTCGGTGTCCTGCTCATCGCTGTCATCGCCTCACTGGTCAGCCCCAAAGGCAAGACCCAGAACGCCGCTTCCGCGGCTAAACGCCACGCGATCGCCTACCTTGACGTCGAGACCGATCCCGCGATCCGCGAGCACATCTTCAACCGGCTACTGGCCCTGGAAAATCAAATCAACAAACTGCCACCAAAATACCAAGCGAGAATCCGCGAACAGGACACGCTGACGGCCCTGCTCAACCGAGCCCACGCCGAACACGCTTCCCGCGAAGCACGCTGATCAGCCAGCGCGCTATGCGAACAACCAACGCGAAGCAGGAGCAGGCTGTACCCGGGCACGGCCGAGAACAGTCGGCCCAGGGAAGTCCTTAGCCCTTTGCCGCGGGACCAGTGCCCACCACCGGACGGTCTAGTGGGTGCTTTGTCGGAGTGGGGCGCCCACGGCGTGCAGATGGCGCAGGACC
>NZ_VTHK01000114.1 GCF_009765355.1 Amycolatopsis anabasis
CCGGCCAGCAGGAACAGCAACGCGGTGGACAGGACAGTGCGGGCCGCGACCCCGGACAACGACACGCTGACCAGCAGCACGATGCCGAACGCCAGCACCAGAACCACGCCAGGTCCCCCGTCCACGTCATCCGCCTACCCCGTTCGAGGCAGGCGTGCCGACCAGACTTCCCGGCGCTCCAGCCCGTAAAGATGCCGCAAAGGTGATCCGGGGGCAAACGGGCTTCCCGTCCCAGGTCGGTCACGGCCCGGTTACACCCTGCCACCTGCGGTTCCGCCAGAGTGATCGTCACCACAGATCGTGTTGAGGCCGGATTTATGCCGCCCTACCCCCTACCCTGCGGCTGCCAATGGCGGCCGAGCCTGGCGCCAGCACGACACACACCGCTCAATTCGCTGACCTCGCCTGACCCCGGGTCAGTGGTGCCGGCACGATCCGCTGTCAGCCTGGGAGAGATCTTCTTCGAACAACTCGATCCACGCGTCCAGCCGGTGCAGGTGGCGCGCGAGATGCCGGCCTTGGTCGGTGGGCTCGTAGCAGGTATCGGGCGGGTCGTGCTCGTCCCAGGAGCCGCAGGCGCGCGGTCGGCGGACCATCCCGGACGCGGCCAAAGCCCTCAGCGCCACGGTGAGGGTCGTCGTTCGAGCCCTTGTCTGCTGACGCAGACTCGCGTACGTCCCCGGGCCGGATGTGAGGGCATCGAGAACCTCAACCACACAGCGGACACTGATCAGAGCCGCCACCTGGTCAGAAATCGTGCGTTGTTCCTCCTCGCCGGGGTGGTCGGCAGGCAGGGTAGTGCCGATTGCGACCGGTCGAGCGCGGCCGGACGATTGAGTGTCGAATCTTGACACGCTCCAGACGGCTGCTGTCGATCCGTGTCCGGCCGATGGGCTACGACGTGGTGCGTGTGCGGTGGCCCAGCCATCGGGCGGCCAGTGGCCCGATGACGGCGAGGATAAGCACGTAGGCGGTAACCAGCGGGCCCAGCGCGGGGGCGGTGGCTGCGGCGAGTCCGACGATGACGATGGAGAACTCGCCCCGGGCGATCAGGGCGGCACCGGCACGGAGCCGCCCGCGCCACCCTGCGCCGTCGCGGCGGGCGGCGAACCAGCCGGTGGCCAGCTTCGTGACAGCGCCCGTGGCGGCAAGTGCCGCGGCGATGGGCAGGACCGGGATGAGGTCGGCGGGGGTGACCGCGAGACCGATGGAGACGAAGAACGCTGCGGCGAACAGGTCGCGCAGCGGGGCCAGGACTGCGCGGGTGCGTTCGGCGGCGTCACCGGTCAGGGTGAGTCCGACGAGGAAGGCGCCCACCGCCGCGGAGGCGTCGACGAGTTCGGCGAGCGCGGCCACGACCAGGGTCGTGCCGAGCACGCGGAGCATGAGCTGTTCGGAGTCCGGGTGCGCGAGCCATCGGTTGACGTGGTGGCTCCACCGGTGCGACGCGAGGAACGCCGCGGCCACCGCGCCGACCGCGAGGAGGACGCCGAGGCCCGCTTCCCACCACAGGCCGCCCGCGGCGAGCACGGCGAGCACGGGCAGGTAGACGGCCATCGCGAAGTCCTCCATGACCAGGACCGACAGCACTGCGGGAGTTTCGCGGTTGCCCAGGCGCCGCAGGTCGCTCAGCAGCCGCGCGATGATGCCGGAGGAGGAGATCCAGGTTGCGCCGGCGAGCGCGAGAATGC
Organism: Amycolatopsis anabasis; assembly: GCF_009765355.1. Lineage (GTDB taxonomy): Bacteria > Actinomycetota > Actinomycetes > Mycobacteriales > Pseudonocardiaceae > Amycolatopsis > Amycolatopsis anabasis. Next base: position 1,692 of record NZ_VTHK01000114.1, read on the forward strand.
CGAGGCCGTTCAGCCCGAGCAGCCAGCCGGCGAGAGCGCCGGGGCCCGCGTTGAGCACCAGGTCCAGCAGCGCGGAGGGAACATGGCGGCGCAGGCTGTCGGTGAACTCCGCGGTCGAGAACTCCAACCCCAGAGTGAGCAGGAGCAGCACGACGCCGATGGCCGCGCCGGCGTGGACGAACTCGCCTGCTGCCGGCACCGGCGCGATGCCGCCCTCGCCGAGAGCGAGCCCAGCCAGCAGGTAGAGCGGGATCGGTGGCAGCGCGAACCGCCGGGCAACCGCGCCCAGCCCGCTGAGCGCCATCAGGATGACACCCAGCTCGAGCAGCAGCGCTAGCGGCGTATGCACGCGAGCTCAACCCCGGATGATCTCGCGGACGCCCTCGATGCCGTCATGCGTACCGATCACGACGAGCACGTCCCCACCTCGAATGACCTCGGCCGGCCCGGGTGAGGCGAGGACGTCCTCACCGCGCACGATCGCCACGATCGACGCACCGGTCCGAGTACGGGCCCTCATGTGTCCCAGCGGATGCCCCGCGTGGGGCGAAGTGGCCGGGACATCGATCTGGCCCGCGCTCAGCCCGGGCACCTCGCGGGTGAGATCAGCGAATCGTTCGGCGATACGGGGCGCGCCCAGGATCTCGGCGACCGTGTCCGCCTCCTCCTGGGTCAGCCGGAACAGAGGCCGGCTTTCGTCGGGATCGTCTTCGGGGTAGCTGACCATTTCGAAATCGCCGGTACGCCGCGCGATGATTCCGATCCGGTCCCCGTCCGCGTTGGTGAACTCGTAGCGCAGCCCGACCCCGGGCAGCAGTACTTCGTTGACGTCCATCGCCCCATCATGGAACACGAGCCCCGCACTCGCTCACGCCACGAACCCGATAAACGCGTGGCTACGTTCCTCTCGGTGGACACGGACCGTTCGATCTCCGACACCGGAAGCGCTCGGCTGCTCGCTCGCCCGCGGCCGCCGCACACGGCTATCCTTGGCGTTTTCCCGAATGTGTCCTTTTTGGACTTCCGCGACTACCTGTGTGAGCAGGAAGTGTGCCCACCGGTGATCGGAAACGTACTGGTGTATATCGACGACACAGCCCTGCGGGCGCACCCTCCGCGCGGGTAGCGCCTACCTCGTTGCGCGGATCGATCCCCACGTATCAGGAACTGGAGCGTTGGCGTCGCCGCATGTACGAAAGTGACTGAAGAACCAGATTGGTCAGGTAGCTGGCGTTGTGATGAGAGACGAGAAGGCGGCGCGCATTCTCGACGCGGCCGAAGCGCTGCTGGTCAGGTTCGGGTATCGCAGGACCACCGTGGACGATGTCGCGCGCGAGGCACGCATTGGCAAGGGCACCGTGTACCTGTACTGGCCGAGCAAGTTGGAGCTCTTCGGGAGCGTGCTCACCCGCCAGTCGGCGCACATGCTCGACGAGCAACTCGCCAGAGTGAGAGCCGATCCGGCCGAGGTCCGGTTGCATCGGTCGATGCGATGCACGTTCCGCCAGATCGTGCGGCGACCGCTGTCCAAGGCGTTCGCCACCCGCGACTACGCCGTACTCGGTGACCTCCTGACGGGGAGCCAGTCCGGTACGCGGTTCCTGACCGGAAAGCTCGAAACAACGGCACGCTATGTGGCCGTTCTGCACCGGCACGGGCTGGCCGACGATCCAGCGGCCGATCCGTCCTTGCTGTACCGGCTTTCCACCTCGGTCACCGGCGCCTTCCTGCTCGAAGGCGCACCGGGCATGGGCGATCTCAGCCTGGAAGACAAAGCCGACGCACTGGCGACCACGCCGCGCAGAGCCTCCGAACCCGCGGCCAGGCCGACGCTGCGCTGCGTCGATGCGGTCAGCGCCCTCTCCCCCACCCTGGTGGACGAGCTACCACCCGGCTCGGCGCCGCGCGGCTCGAAGCTCTCCGGCCACCTCGCCCGGCTCATCCCCACCATGCGCAACCTCAGCCTGTACGCCCGCTACGAGTTCGACGCCGGCCCCGCCTGAAATGCTCCCACGGCACCTGAGGATCCCCCGCGCCTTGATGCGGGTGGCTTGGGGCCTTGCCGCATGAACTGGATTACCGGCGGGCCGGGTCGCGGGGATCCTTCAGGGAGGACCGCGAACAACGCCTGGCCGACCACGACGCTCGGCGTGCTGATCTTGATCCGCGCCGGTCCGCACGCGCCGAGCGGACCGGTTCGTGCGGCCGCAAGCCGTGCTTGGCGGAGGAGCAGCATGCCACAGAAGGATGGACTTCGAATGCCCGGTCCGCTATTTTGTTAACGGTTCCGTTCCGTTAACAAAATGAGGCGGGTATGGACACCACTGAAGTTCTGGTCGTCGGCGCGGGGCCCACCGGGCTGACTCTGGCTTGTGCCTTGCTGCGGCAGGAAGTGCCGGTACGGGTGGTGGATCAGGCGCCGGGCCCGGCGGCGACGTCGCGAGCGAACATCCTGCACGCACGCGGAGTCGAGGTGCTCGATCGGCTCGGTGCGCTGGGTGATCTCCCGGAGCGCGCGGTCACCGCGCTCACCATCACCGCCTACGCGGGCGGGCGGCCGGTCAGTTCGCTGCGGTTCGGCGATGTCGGCCTGGGGACCGCGCGGCCCGCACTGCTGGTGTCGCAGGCCGACATCGAGGCCGAGTTGCGGCGAGTGCTGGCCGAGCTGGGCGGCGCTGTGGAGTGGAACACCGCCCTGACCGGCGTCGAGCTGGACGATACCGGTGTCACTGCCGCCCTTGGTACGGGCAAGTCCGTGCGGGCCTCCTGGCTGGTCGGCTGCGACGGCGCGCACAGTGCCACGCGCAAGCTGGCCGGGATCGGGTTTCCCGGCGCGCCGATCGCCGATCGGTGGCTGCTGGCCGACGTGCGCCTCGACTGGCCGCTGGACCGGTCCGGATCGCATGGCTGGCTGCACCGCGATGGAGTGTTCGGCGCGTTGCCCATGCGGATGGTGGGTGGTGCGGACGATGTGTGGCGGCTGATGGCGTACGTCCCCGATGCCGGTGCGGAAAAGCTGGGCGAAGATCAGGTTCTGGAGTGGTTCCACCGGCTGCTTCCGGAGCGGACCGGTGTGACCGACTTCCGGATCCGCGGCGCGGTGTGGACTTCGGTGTTCCGCATCCACCGGCGACTGGCCGAGCGGTACCGGCGTGGTCGTGTCCTGCTCGCCGGGGACGCCGCGCACATCCACAGCCCGCTGGGCGGGCAGGGCATGCTCACCGGGATCGGCGACGCGGAAAACCTGGCCTGGAAACTCGCGCTCGTCACCGAGAATCGGGCAACCGAGGCACTGCTGGACACCTACCAGGCCGAACGCCGCCCGCTGGCGGTCAACGTGCTCCGCCGGACGAGCGCGAACACCCGGTTCCAGGTGGGCACCGGCCCGGTGACCCGGTTCCTGCGCGAGCGGGTGGTGACCCCGCTGCTCGACCGGCCCGTCGCACAGCGATGGGCGACCGCCGCGGCCGCGCAGTTGTGGGTGAGCTACCGGCGTGGCCCGCTCGCCGAGCCGACTTCCCGGTTCGCCCGGCGCCCGCGCCCGGGCGACCGAGTTCCCGACCTGCCCTGCCGTCGAGCGAACGGCGACACCACGCGTTTGCACGCCGAACTCGGCGACCGCTGGGCGCTGCTGAGTTCCGCCACCGTCGAAACACCGCTGGCCCTCGCCCGCGAACGCCTGGGAGAGCGAATCGACAACTTCACGCTCGCTGACGTGCGCCCCGGTGAAGTATGGCTGGTCCGGCCGGACGCGCACCTCGCTTGGCGGGGCGCCCCGGAGGCGGGCGGGCTGGCGCGCTGGCTGGACCACGCCCTGCGGACGGGACGAGTCCGATGACCGCCGAGCCCAGCGCTCCCCCAGGCCGCCGCGGCCGGGGAAGGCCCCGCGATGCCCGAGCGGACGCGGCGATCCTGCGCGCCGCGCTGGACCTGTTCCTCGAGCGCGGCGTGGAGGGAACCAGCATCGAGCAGGTCGCCAAGCGAGCCGGTGTCGGCAAGCTGACCGTCTACCGGCGCTGGAACTCCAAGGAAGCGCTACTCGCGCAGGCGATCGAGTCCGCCCGCGGCGACCTGCCGACGGCCCAGGACGATCTTGGGGGCCTGTCACTCACCGAATTGATCTCCCGCACACTGTCGGCGCAGGCCGAAATCCTTGCCGCACCCCGGTTCCGCGCGCTGATCGCCCAGATCTACGGCTCCAGCACGCGGCATCCGGAACTGATGGAAACCTACTGGGAACACCACGTTCGCCCGCGGCGCGAGGCCGCCCGCGCGCTGCTCGAACGCGCCCGGGCCGAGGGCTTGCTGGCCGAGGACACCGATCTCGATGTCCTGATGGACATGATGGTCGGGGCGGTGACCTACCGGCTGATCCAGCCCGGCACCATCAACGCCGCCCACCTGCGCCGTTACCTCGAAGCGGTCTACCGCCAGCTCGGCTTGCTCCCACCCTGACCTCCCGCCCCGACGAAGCCGCCTCCTTGCCTCTCTTGCCGACCGGCTTGACGTTGAGTAATGTCTTCTGTGAACAAAAAATCAATCTGTTCATATGGATACAGGAGGGTTCGTGCCACCGGCCTTCACCGCCGAAGAACGAGAGCGGGTCACCGGGTTGCTGCTGGAGGCCGGGCTGCGGTTGTTCACCAGCCAGGGGTTGCGCAAGACGTCGCTGGACGAGCTGGTGCGCCCGGCGGGGATCGCGAAGAGCAGCTTCTACGCCTTCTTCGACTCGAAGGAAGCGCTGTACCTGGAGCTGATGTTCCAGCGGTTGCCCGCGCTGCGCGAACAGGTGATGGGCGCGCTGTTCGCCGAAGACCTGGACACCGCCGAGGTGATCCGCCGGTACCTGCGCGGCGCGCTGCGCGTTCAGCGTGAGGATCCGCTCTACCGCCGCCTGTTCACCCACCCCGACGAGCTGGCGGCCGTCGCCCGCCGGGTGCCTCCGGAGCGGATCGAGCAGGCGCGGGATGAGCTCGTGCGGCCGATGGTCGAGTTTCTCGAGCGGCGGCAACGCGCGGGCGAACTGATCGACGCCGATCCCGCCGTGGTCTACGGCGCGCTGCAGTGCGTGCTGGTCGTCCCGTTGCAGGAAGACCAACTCGACCCGGCGGTGTACCCCGCGGCCCTGGACCTGCTCGTGGAACTCGTCGCGTCCGGGCTCGCCCGGCCGCGCGGCCAAGGAAAGGAGAACGAGTAAGAGATGATCACCGTGGAGGGGTTGACCTTCCGCTATCCGGGCAGCGCCGAACCGGCGGTCCGCGGCATGGATTTCGAGGTCCGGTCGGGCGAGGTCTTCGGTTTCCTCGGCCCCAGCGGCGCCGGGAAGTCCACCACGCAGAAGATCCTCATCGGCCTGCTCACCGGGCACGGTGGCCAGGTTTCGGTCTGGGGCAAGGATCCCGCGGCTTGGGGCCCGGACTATTACCAGCGCGTCGGTGTTTCGTTCGAGCTGCCCAACAACTACCTGAAACTCACCGCGCGGGAGAACCTGGAGTTCTTCGGCTCCCTCTACAACGGACCAACACGCGACCCGATCGAGCTGCTCGACCTGGTGGGCCTCGCCGACGACGCCGACACCCGGGTGGCCAAGTTCTCCAAGGGCATGCAGATGCGGCTGGTGTTCGTCCGCGCGTTGCTGCACGACCCGGAGTTGTTGTTCCTCGACGAGCCGACCTCGGGCATGGACCCGACCAACGCGCGCAAGGTGCGCGAGATCGTGCTCGCCGAAAAGGCCCGCGGCAAGACCGTGTTCCTGACCACGCACGACATGGCCACCGCCGACGCCCTCTGCGACCGGGTCGCGTTCGTCGTCGACGGGAAGATCGCCGCCCTGAACTCGCCCAAGGAACTCAAGGTCGAACGCAGCCAGCGCAGCGTCCGGGTCGAATACCGCGACCACACCGGCGCACTGGCCGGGCGCGACTTCGGGCTGGACGGGCTGGCCGACGACCTCGATTTCCTCGCGGTGCTGCGCGAGAAACAGGTGGAAACCATCCACAGCAAGGAAGCCTCCCTCGACGACGTGTTCGTCGAGACCACCGGCCGGAGCCTGACGTGAACCGCGCGACCGCCGTGCTCCGACTCGAAATCAGGCTGCAGTGGCGCTACCGCCTCCTGCACGCCGCGGTGTTCTCCGGGCTGCTGTGGCTCGCACTGCTGCTGCCCCTGTCCCCCGAGCTGCGCTCGACCGCGGAACCGTACGTCATGCTCGGCGACCTCGCGATCGTCGGCTACTACTTCATCGCCGGTGCCATGTTCTTCGAGAAGGGGGAACGCACCCTGCAAGCCGTGGTGTCCACCCCACTGCGGTTCGGCGAGTACCTGCTGTCCAAAGTGGCCACCCTGACCGCCCTTTCGGTGGTGCTGGCGGTATTCGTGGCCACCGCGACGCACGGGCTCGACTACGACCTGCCGATGTTGCTGCTGGGCGCCGCCCTGGGCACGGTGCTGCTGTTGCTGACCGGGTTCCTCAGCGCCATGCCGTTCAAGACGGTCAGCGACTGGTTCCTGCCCGCCATCGGCCCGGTCGCGGTGCTCAATCTCCCGATCTTCCACTACTCCGGCATCTGGGAAACACCGTGGTTCTACCTCATTCCCACGCAGGGGCCGTTGCTGTTCCTCGGCGCGGCGTTCGGCCAGAAAAATCTGGCCGCCTGGCAGATCGCCTACGGCGTGCTCTACCCCGTGTTGTTCGCGGGCCTGCTCTGCCTGCTCGCCCGCCGGATGTTCGCCAAGTACGTGGTCGGCAAGGTCGGAGGTGCCTGACATGACCACCGCCATCACTTCGTTCGGCCGCAACGATCTGCGTGGCCTGCGACGGGAACCGCTGCTCGCCGGCATCGTGTTCGCGCCCCTGGTGTGGATCGCCATGGTCCGCTTCGGCACCCCACCAGCCGAACGTCTCGTCAACGACCGGTACGGCCTGGACCTCGCACCGCACTACCCACTCATCCTGACCGGCTTCCTGCTGCTCACCAGCGCGCTCATCGTCGGTGGGCTGGCGAGTTTCCTCGTGCTCGACGAACGCGACGCGGGCACGTTCGCGGTCCTGCGGGTCACCCCGATCTCCTTGGGGTCCTACCTCGGGTATCGCGCGGCCACGGTGGTCGTGGTGACGACCGGTTATGTGGTCGGCACGATGTCGGCCAGCGGCTTGCTCCCCGCCGATCAGGTCCTGCCCCTGGTACCGGTCGGCATGCTGTGCGGACTGTCCGGGATCATCACCGGGCTGCTCATCCTCGCGCTCGCCCGGAACAAGGTCCAGGGCATCGCCGTCCTCCGCGGACTCGGCATCCTGTTCGCCGGGCTACCCCTGATCCCGTACTTCCTCGGACCCGAATGGCAGTACCCGTTCTGGCTCCTGCCGCAGTTCTGGCCCTCGAAAACCTACTGGCTCATCGCCGAACACGCGACCTGGTGGCCCTACCTGCTCGGCGGCATGCTCTACCACCTACCGCTGATCTGGTTGCTGTATCGCCGATTCACCCGCAGCATCGACTGAGCAGGCACCGTGGTACACCAGAACATTGCCGACCTCCAGCGAGCACCTGGGCTCCGCGGAGCATTACGGTTCCGGCTTGGTGGCGGCTACGCCTCGGGGCGCGGGCCGGTCAGTGCCTGGCGGCGCAGGAGGTCGTTCAGCAGGCCAGCGCCTGGTTCGGGGCTGTCCACTGTCACGTAGACGAGCCCGCCTTTGCGCATCGTGATCGCAAGTGCCGGGCCGCTACGGAGTTTGTAGAGAGACATGCCGGTGAACGGGTTCACGCGATACCCGAATCCTCCGCCCTGGAACAGGCCGAGCTTCACGGCCCGCGCGTGGTCGATTCGGTCGAGCGGGAGATGACGCCGCGGCCATCCGAGCAGGCCGATCCGGATCGTGACGCCCGTCGAATCGACGGTCGCGCCGAGCCGGGAGCCGATGAGTGTGACCACGAGCCCGACACCGAAGAGTACGGCGTAGATCCACGCAGACACGGGGACCATGCCAACCTGGTTGACGAGAACGCTGGACAGCAGGAACCGGTTGGTGGTGCTGCCGATCCACACCGCGCGCTGGCTGGGTCCGAGACCGATGGCGGGCGCGTCGTCGGCGGGGCCGGACAGCGGCTGGGCAGCAGGCGTCGCACCGGCGATGCAACTGGCGAGCGCCCCGCCGATGACGGCGACGAACGGTGTCACCGCCACGACCAGTGCGGAGCCGGTTGCCTCGTGCCAGTCGCGGACGTCGAGGTTGGCGATCAGGACACCGATCGTGCCGCCGGCCGGTAACGTGGCCACGCCGACGAGGCACCCGATCGCGGTGCGCGCGAGGCCATTACCTCGTCGCAGCGCGGTCACCGCCATCGTTGACACGACCATCGCGAGCCCGGCGCTGACGAGCAGAGTGAACTTCAGGAATGGGTCCACTGCCGCGGAGTTGTTGGGTGTGCCATTCGTCCAGCGGATGGCGACCACGGCGGGCAGCCGCGAGCTCCACATCGACCCCAGCGTCGCCGCGGCGGCGATCGCCACCGCGGGGACACCGACCGTGGCCAGCAGAATGCGTGCGCGGTTGATCATGTGTACTTCTCCCTGAGTACGTGGGTGATGAGCTCCCCGACGAGCTCGTTCAGCCGCGCCCGCGGCTTCGCGTCGGCGGTCACCACCGCGGCTTCGGCTTCGACGACCCGAGCGCGGTGGAGAGCATGAACCCCCCGTCTGACGTTCGTCGACGAGCAGACGGGCGTGCAAGCCCCGGAGGTCAGCCAGCTGCCCTGGTCGACGCGCGTGGTCACCAAGCTCTTCACCCGCTGGCCCGCCCAAGCCCGGCGCAGTGTCTGGATCGTGCGCTTCCGCTTCTAGCTCCTCGTTTCGTCGCCGGGGCTCCGTTCAACGCAACACCAGCGCTCATCATGGTCGCGATTTCGGCTGAACCGATCGGGTGAAAGGCGTGGGCCGTCAGCTGTTCTCCTCCAGCCGTACCGTGCCCGCGGTTCCGTCGATGGTGATCAGCTGGCCGGTGGTGATTTCGTGGGTGGCGTT
>NZ_VTHK01000115.1 GCF_009765355.1 Amycolatopsis anabasis
TACAACCCACGACCCATACCCAACCGCTGCGAACCCTGACCCGAGAACAGCAAACCCAGACGGCCCTCGCCCGCCACTCCGCGGGTCACGCGCGCGTCCGGCTCATCGCGGACGAGTGCGCGCAGGCCGTCGATCAGTTCGTCCCGGTCGCCGCCGACGATCACCGCACGATGTTCGAAGGTCGCGCGCGTGGTCGCCAGCGAGAACGCGACATCCGCGGCGGACCACGCCCGCTCGCCTTCCACCGCGGACAGCAGGCGCACCGCCTGGTCGCGCAGGGCGGTTTCGGTCCGGGCCGACACCAGCCACGGCAGCACCGGCGGCGCGGTCCCGATGATCTCCACCGGACCTTGTGCCGGAGCCTCTTCCAACACGACATGCGCGTTGGTACCGCTGATCCCGAACGAAGACACCCCGGCCCGGCGCGGACGACCATTCACCTTCCACGGCTGTGCCTCGGTCAGCAACTCGACCGCACCCGCCGACCAATCCACCTCCGGCGACGGCTCGTCCACGTGCAACGTGCGCGGCAACGTCTCCTGGCGCATCGCCAAGACCATCTTGATCACCCCGGCCACCCCCGCGGCGGCCTGGGTGTGCCCGAGGTTCGACTTGATCGACCCCAGCCACAACGGATTCTCGCGACCCTGGCCATAGGTCGCCAGCAACGCCTGCGCCTCGATCGGGTCACCGAGAACCGTCCCGGTCCCGTGCGCCTCGACAGCGTCCACATCAGACAGTTCCAGCCCCGCGCTCGCCACCGCCTGCCGGATCACCCGCTGCTGCGACGGACCATTCGGCGCGGTCAACCCGTTCGACGCACCATCCTGATTCACCGCGCTACCGCGAACGACAGCAAGAACTTGGTGCCCATTGCGCCGAGCATCCGACAACCGCTCCACCAGCAGCACACCCACGCCCTCGCCGAGGCCGGTGCCGTCCGCGGCCGCGGCGAACGACTTGCACCGGCCGTCGATCGCGAGCCCGCGCTGCCGGGAGAACTCGGTGAACAGCGCCGGGGTGGGGATGACCGTGACCCCGCCGACCATCGCCAGCTCGCATTCGCCCGCCCGCAGCGCCTGCACCGCCAGGTGCAACGCCACCAGCGACGAAGAACACGCCGTATCCACCGTCACCGCCGGACCCTCCAGCCCGAACGCGTAGGCCAACCGGCCGGACAGCACGCTCGCCGTGATCCCGGTCAGGACGTAGCCCTCGTTCTCCTCGCGGATGGCGTGCACTCCACCGCCGTATCCGGTGGAGGTGGCCCCGACGTAGACCCCGGAGCGGCTGCCCTTCAGCGAACCGGGTTCGATCCCGGCCCGCTCCAGCGCCTGCCACGCGGTTTCCAGGAGCAACCGCTGCTGCGGGTCCATGGCCAGCGCCTCGCGCGGCGAGATCCCGAAGAAGTCGGCGTCGAACTCGCCCGCGTCGTGCAGGAAGGCGCCCTCGCGCACGTAGCAGTGGCCCGCGCTGTCCGGGTCCGGATCGAACAGGCCCGCGAGATCCCAGCCGCGGTCGACCGGGAACCCGGAAATGGCGTCCCGGCCCTCGTCCACCAGTTCCCACAGCTGTTCGGGCGTGGCCACCCCGCCGGGGAACCGGCACGCCATCGACACGATCGCCACCGGCTCGTCCGCGTCGGCGCGCACGACGACCTCCCGCGGCGCCTCCGCACGCGCCCCGAGGAGTTCCGCGCGCAGGAACGCCACGACCGCGGCCGGGGTCGGCTGGTCGAACAGCAGGGTCGCGGGCAGCCGCACCCCGGTGGCGGTCATCAGCTGGTTGCGCAGTTCCACCGAGGTCAGCGAGTCGAAGCCGATCTCCCGGAACGCCTGGCCGGGCTTGACCGATTCCGCCGAGCCGTGCCCCAGGATCGCCGCGGCCCGGGACCGCACCAGCTCAAGCAGGGTGCGTTCCTGGTCGCTCGCCGACATCGCGGCCAACCGGTGCGCGAAATCCGAACCGGTGGGTTCCGCGGAATCCGCGCCCTGCCGGAGGATTCGGGCCGCCGCGGGCACGGTCTCCAGCAACGGGCTCGGCCGGACCGAGGTGAAGATGGGCACGAACCGCTCCCAGTCGACCTCGGCGACGGCGACGGTCGTATCGCCCTGCCCCACCGCCTGGGCGAGTCCGGCGAACGCGATCTCGGGGTCCATGAACGGCAGTCCGCGGCGCCGCACGAGATCGGCGGTGACCCCGTCCAGCGACCGCGTCTCGTCGGCCAGGCTCGGCGAGTTCCACATCCCCCAGGACACCGAGAGCGCGGCCAGCCCGCGGGAACGGCGGCGCTGGGCGATCGCGTCCAGGTACCCGTTGGCGGCCGAGTAGGCGGCGTGGTCGCCGCTGCCCCAGATCCCGGCGATCGAGGAGAACAGCACGAACGCGTCGAGTTCGGTTTCGCCCAGCAGCTCGTCGAGGTGGCGGGCGCCGAGGGCCTTGGCGGAGACGACCTGGGCGAACTCGGCCAGCGTGGTGTCGGCGAGCGCGGCCAGCCGCATCACCGCGGCGGCGTGCACCACGGCCCGGATCGCCTGCCCGTCGGCGGCGAGCCCGGCGAGCAGGTCCGCCAGCGCGGACCGGTCGTTGACGTCGCACGCGGCGAGCGTCACCCGGGCGCCGAGCGCGGTGAGTTCCGCGGCCAGTGCGTCCATGCCGTCCGCGGCGCCGCCCCGGCGACTGACCAGCACGAGGTGTTCGGCGCCCTGCCGAGCCAGCCAGCGGGCGACCAGCGGGCCGAGTTCCCCGGTCGCGCCGGTGAGCAGCACGGTCCCGCGCGGCGTCCACGGCTCCCCGGCCGCCTCGCCGAGGGATGCCGGTTCCAGGCGGCAGGCCAGCAACGCGGAATCGCGCAGCGCGAGCTGGTCCTCGTCACCGACGCCGGACAGGGCCTCGGCGAACCGCGCCCGCTGCCGTTCGCCGAAGGCGGCCGGTAGGTCGATCAGCCCGCCCCAGCGGGCGGGTTGCTCCAGCCCGGCGACCCGGCCGATGCCCCACACCATGGCCTGCGCCGGGCTGGTCACCGGATCCGCGTCCGCCACCGACACCGCGCCGCTGGTCACCGCCCACACCGGGGCCGGGGCGCCGAGGTCGGCCAGTGCCTGCACCAGCGCGACCGTTCCGGCCACGCCCACGGTCAGCGCCGGATATCCGGGATGTTCCCGTTCGTCCAGCGCCCACAGCGAGAGCACGCCGCCGAGCGGCTCGTCCAGTTCGGCGATCCGCGCGGCCAGCGCCGAACGGTCGGTGTCCTCTTCGGACACTTCCACCGGCACGGCCCGCGCGCCGTGTTCGGTCAGCGCGCGCAGGCAGCCCACGACTCGTGCGTCGCCGGTGTGCTCGGACGGCACGAGGACCAGCCAGGTGCCGGAAAGACTCGCGGCCGGGCGTGCGGTGACCGGTTTCCAGGTCACCCGGTACCGCCAGGAATCCGCGGTGGACAACCGCTCGGAGCGACGGCGCCAGGAGGTGAGCGCGGGCAGCACGGTGTCCAGCGGCGCCGAGCCGTCGACGCCCAGGGCAGCCGCCAGTTCGCCGCGCTCCACCGCGTCCCAGAACTCCGCGTCCGCCGCGGGCGCCTCGGCCGCGGCCGAGGCGGCGATCTCCGGCCAGTACCGCCGCCGCTGGAAGGCGTAGGTGGGCAGGTCGGCGCGGGAGCCGGTGGGCACGGCCGGGGTCCAGTCCACCGCGATACCGCGGGTGTGCGCGTCGGCCACCGAGAGCAGCAGCCGCTGCTTGTCGCCCTCGCCGAGCCGCAGGGTGCTCACCGCGGCGACCGGAACGCCCTCGTCGTCGCCGATCTCCTCGATCGGGACGGTGAGCATGGGGTGCGGCCCGGGTTCGACGAACGCGTCGAAGCCCTGGCCCAGCAGGGTGCGCACGGCCTGGTCGAACCGCACGGTGTGCCGCAGGTTGCGGTACCAGTACCCGGCGTCCAGTTCGGTGGTGTCGAGCAGCTCACCGGTGACCGTGGAGCAGAACAGGATCGACGATCCGCGCGGGCGCAGATCGCTCATGGCCTCCAGCAGCTCTTCCCGGATCGATTCGATCTGGGGCGAGTGGGACGCGAAGTCGGACTGGATGCGGCCGACCCGCACGCCGTCCGCGGCGAGGCGCCCGGTCAGTTCGTCGACTGCTCCGGGGTCGCCCGCGACGGTGACCGTGGCGGGCCCGTTGATCGCGGCGACGGCGAGCCGGTCCGCCCACGGGGTGAGGAGTTCGCGGACCTCGCCGACCGGCAGCGGCACCGAGATCATCGCCCCGTGCCCGGCCAGGTGCGCGGCGAGTAGCTTGCTGCGCAGGGCGATCAGCCGGGTGGCGTCTTCCAGCGACAACGCGCCCGCCACGTGCGCCGCGGCGATCTCACCCTGCGAATGCCCGATCACCGCCGAGGGCGTCACCCCGTACGACCGCCACACCGCCGCCAGCGAAACGAGCATGGTGAACAGGGCGGGTTGTACCACATCCACCCGGGACAGCTGCGCGGCACCGCGCTTGCCGCGCAACACGTCGGTCAGCGACCAGTCCAGATGCGGCGCGAAGGCTTCCGCGCACGCCGCGACGCTCTCCGCGAACACCGGGGACGACTCGAGCAAGCCCGCGCCCATGCCCTTCCACTGCCCACCGGCGCCGGAGAACACCATGGCGGTGCGTCCGCGAACACCGGACACGCCCCGCACCACCGCGGAATCCGGCCCCTCGGCGGCGATCGCGTCCAGGCCCGCCAGCAGCCCGTCCCGTTCCGCGCCGACCACAACCGCGCGGTGTTCGAACACCGACCGGGTGGTCACCAGGGCACTGCCGATCTCGCCCGCGGTCAGTTCGGACCGGGAGCGGACGTGCGCGGCCAGCCGGGACGCCTGCGCGCGCAGCCCGGCCGCGGAGCGTGCGGACACCACCCACGGCACCGGCCCGGCGACCGGTTCGGGGGCGGGTTCCGGTTCCTCCGGCACGGGTGCCTGCTCGAGGACGACGTGCGCGTTCGTCCCGCTCATCCCGAACGAGGACACCCCGGCCCGGCGCGACCGCCCGGTTTCCGGCCACGGCCTGCGCTCGGTCAGCAACGCGAGCCCGCCGTTCGCCCAGTCGATGCGGGGCAGCGGTTCCGCCGCGTGCAGGGTTTGGGGCAGGATGCCGTGCCGCATGGCCAGCACCATCTTGATCACCCCGGCCACCCCGGCCGCGGCCTGCGTGTGGCCGAGGTTCGACTTGATCGACCCCAGCCACAACGGCTCGTCCCGGTCCCGGCCGTAGGTGGCCTGCAACGCCTGCGCCTCGATGGAGTCGCCGAGCGCGGTGCCGGTGCCGTGCGCCTCGACCGCGTCGACGTCCGATGTGGACAGTCCGGCGGCGGCGAGCGCGTCGAGCACCACGCGGCGTTGCGAAGGCCCGTTCGGCGCGGTCAGGCCGTTCGACGCGCCGTCCTGGTTCACCGCACTGCCCCGGACGACCGCCAGCACCGGGTGCCCGTTGCGCCGGGCGTCCGACAGCTTCTCCAGCAGCACCATCCCGGCGCCCTCGCCCCAGCCGGTGCCGTCCGCGCTCGCCGCGAACGCCTTGCACCGCCCATCGGACGAGAGCGCGCGCTGGCGGGAGAACTCCACGAACACCTCGGGGGTGGACAGCACGGTCGCGCCACCGGCCAGGGCCAGCGAGCATTCGCCCAGCCGCAGCGCCTGGCACGCGTTGTGCAGGGCGACCAGCGACGCGGAGCACGCGGTGTCCACGGTGATCGCGGGCCCCTCCAGGCCGAGGCAGTAGGCCACCCGCCCGGACGCGACGCTCGCCGCCTTGCCGATCGCCAGGTAGCCGCCGAGTTCCTCGGTCGCCTGGTTCTGCACGGTCGCGTAGTCCTGACCGCTGATCCCGGCGAACACCCCGGTCCGGCTGCCCCGCAACGACCGCGGATCGAGCCCGGCGCGTTCGATCGCCTCCCACGAGGTCTCCAGCAGCAGCCGCTGCTGCGGGTCCATGGCCAGCGCCTCACGCGGTGAGATCCCGAAGAACTCCGCGTCGAAATCACCGACCGCGTCGAGGAAAGCGCCTTCCCGCGCATAGGTCGTCCCGGGACGGGACGGATCGGGGTCGTACAGCCCGGCCAGATCCCAGCCGCGGTCCACCGGGAACCCGGAAACCGCGTCCACTCCCCCGGCCACCAGATCCCACAGCTGCTCGGGCGAGTACACCCCGCCGGGGAACCGGCACCCGATCCCCACGATCGCGATCGGCTCGGCCTGGGCGGATTCCGCGTCGCGCAACCGCTGCCGCGTCTGCTGCAGCTCGGCGACCACCCGGGTCAGGTAGTCGCGAAGCTTCTGCTCCTCCGACGACGACACGTCAGTGCCTGTCTGAGAACGCGCGGACGCGCTCGCGCCGCCGGGGCTTGACTTGGCAACCCCCCTCACTTTCCGCTGTTCTGGCGCCCCGCCGTCCCGATCGCGTGGCTTCGCCGGGCGCGTTCCCTGGCTCAAGTCATGCGGTTCAGCCCAGTTTTCAGACACGCTGTCAGGACACCCCCAGGTCTCGGTCGATCAGGTCGAACAGTTCCTCGTTCGATTTGGTGCGCAGCGCGTCGACGGCGTCCTCGGCCTGCTCGGAGTCCCAGGTGGACAGCAGCTTCCGCAGCCTCGCGACGACTTCGGGCCGATCCTCCGGCCGGGCGGCGAGTTCGGTCAGCGACGCTTCGATGCGGTCCAGGTCCCCGGCTTCGGCGCGGGGCGCGGGCGCGAGTTCGGTCAGCAGGTATCCGGCCAGTTCGACCGGGGTGGCGTAGTCGAACACCAGCGTCGGCGGCAGCCGCAGCCCGGTGGCGGAGTTGAGCACGTTGCGCAGTTCGACCGCGGTCAGCGAATCGAAACCCAGGTCCTTGAACGGCCGCTCGACCTCGATCGCGTGCGCACCGGCGTAACCGAGCACGAGTGCCGCCTTCGCGCACACCAGGTCCAGCAGCGCGTGCCGACGGTCCGATTCGGACAGTCCGGCGAGCCGGTCGACGAATTCCGGTTCGTCCGGCCCGGACACGGACGCGGCCGACCGGCGGACGGGGGCGCGCACCAAGCCGCGCAGCAGCAACGGCACGGTCCCCGCCTCGGCCCGGTCGGCCAGCGCCGCGGTGTCCAGCGGCAGCGGCACCAGCACCGGGTCGGCCGCCGCCGGGGCGGCGTCCAGCAGGGCGAGCGCCTCGGGCGAAGAGAGCGCCCGCACGCCCAGCCGGTTGATCCGGCGCAGGTCGTTGTCGTCGAGCTGCCCGGTGATCCCGCTGCGTTCGGCCCACAGCCCCCAGGCGAGCGACGTGCCCGCCCGCCCCTGCGCCCGCCGGTGGCGCGCCAGCGCGTCCAGGAAGACGTTGGCGGCCGCGTAGTTCGCCTGCCCGGCGCCGCCGAGCGTGCCGGAAGCCGAGGAGAACAGGACGAACTCGGCCAGATCCGCGTCCGCGGTGAGCTCGTGCAGCGCGAGCGCCGCGTCCACCTTCGGGCGAAACACGACGTCGAGGCTGTGCGGGGTGAGGGATTCCACCACACCATCGGCCACCACCCCGGCGGTGTGGACCACCGCGGTGAGCGGATGCTCGGCCGGGATCTTCGCGAGCACCTCCGCCAGCGCGCCGCGGTCGGCCACGTCGCACGCGGCGATCCGCACCCGCGCACCCAGGCCGGTCAGCTCGGCTTCCAGTTCGGCGGCCCCTTCGGCATCCGGCCCGCGACGGCTCAGCAACACCAGCCGCCGCACGCCGCGCTCGGTCACCAGGTGCCGCGCCACCAAGCGGCCCAGCACACCGGTACCGCCGGTGATCAGGACCGTGCCGTCCGGGTCCAGCTCGCGGGGCAGCGTGAACACGACCTTGCCCACGTGCCGGGCCTGGCTGACGAACCGGAAGGCCTCCGGCGCCCGCCGGATGTCCCAGGTGGTGGTGGGCACCGGGTGCAGGGCGCCCGAGCGGAACAGGTCCAGCAGTTCGGTGAGCATCCGCTGGATCCGGTCGGGCCCGGCCTCGATCAGGTCGAAAGCCTGGTACCGCACGCCCGGATGTCCGGCCGAAACCGCCGCCTCGTCGCGGACGTCGGTCTTGCCCATCTCCAGGAACCGGCCACCGCGGGGCAGCAGCCGCAGGGAGGCGTCGACGAACTCCCCGGCCAGCGAGTTCAGCACGACGTCGACCCCGCGGCCACCGGTCGTTTCCAGGAATTCGTCCGCGAACTCCAGCGAGCGGGACGAGGCGATGTGGTCTTCGTCGAGTCCCCGCTCGCGCAGCACGCCCTGCTTGCCACTGCTCGCGGTGCCGAACACCCGCGCGCCCAGGTGCTGCGCCAGTTGCACGGCGGCCATGCCGACCCCGCCCGCGGCCGCGTGCACGAGCACCGATTCCCCGGTTTGCAGCCCGCCCAGGTCGACCAGGGCGTAGTAGGCGGTGAGGAAGGTGATCGGGATGGCGGCGCCCCGCACGAACGACCAGTCCTCCGGCAGGGGCGCGAGCATGCGGTGATCGGTCACCGCGATCGAGCCGAAGGCGCCGCCGGGCACCAGCCCCAGCACCCGGTCACCGGGCGCGAGCCGGGTGACGCCCGGGCCTACTTCGGTGACGACCCCGGCGACCTCGGCGCCGAGCGCGCCCGCTTCGCCGGGATACATGCCCAGTGCGTTGAGCACGTCCCGGAAGTTCAGGCCGGCCGCCCGCACGGCGATCCGGACCTGCTCCGCCGCGAGCGGCTCATCGGCCGCCGGGTACGGCGTGAGGCGCAGGTTCGCCAGCGTGCCCTTGTCCTCGATGCCCAGCCGCCAGGCGCCGGTCTCCGGCGGAACCGCGAGCAGGTCGGCGTCTTCGGCGCGGGCCAGCCGTGGCACCCGGACCGTTCCGGCGCGCAGGGCGAGTTGCGGTTCGTCGCCGGCGAGCGCGGCGGCCAGTGCTTGCCGGGATTCGGCGTGCCCGTCCAGATCGAGCAGCCCGAACCGGCCGGGATGCTCCGACTGTGCCGACCGCACCAGGCCCCACACCGCGGCCTGGGCCGGATCACCGGGTTCCTCACCGGTTTCGGTGGCCACCGCACGCGAAGTCAGCACCACCAGGCGGGAACCGGCGAGCCGGTCGTCGGCCAGCCAGTCGCGCACCGCGGCGAGCGTCCGGCCGGTCCGCGCGCGGGCCGCCTCCGCCCAGTCGCCGGTTTCCCCGGTGCAGGGCAGGACCGCGATCTCGGGTACCGGGGCCCCGGCGGTGAGCGCGGCGTCCAGTTCGGCGAGGTCGTCGTACCGGGCGAACGCCTCCCCGGCGGGTTCGATCGCCTCGGCGAGTTCGGCACCGGCGCCGAGCAGCGCGACCGCACCCGGCCGCCGGTGGGCCGCCGGAGAAACCTCGTTCCAGGTGACCCGGAACAGCGAGTCGTGCCGGGTGCCGGGGAGTTGCTCGGCGTGGAACGGCCGCAGGACCAGGGCGTCGGCTTCGGCGACCGGGCGGCCGGTGGGGTCGGCGACCAGCACGCGCATTCCGTCCGGCCCGGCCGGTGCGAACCGCACGCGTGCGGCGGCCGCGCCGGTGGCGTGCAGGCGCACCCCGCTCCAGGAGAACGGCAACCGCTGCCGATCGGGATCCTCGGTGGTCAGCCCCAGGGCGTGCAGGGCGGAATCGAGCAGCGCGGGATGCAGGCCGAAGCGGTCGGCGTCCGCGGTGATCTCTTCCGGGAGGGCCACTTCGGCGAACGTCTCGTCCCCGCGCCGCCAAGCCGCGCGCAGCCCCTGGAACGTGGGTCCGTAGTGGAATCCCGTGGCCGCCAGCCGGTCGTAGAGACCCTCGGCCGGAAGCGCGGTCGCCCCGGCCGGGGGCCACTCGGTCAGTTCCTCGGCGCCGCCGGTTTCGGTGCTCGCCGAAAGGGTGCCCTGGGCGTGCCGCGTCCAGTCGCCCCCGTCGCCTGCGGGCCGCGAATGCACGCTCACCGGACGCGTGCCGTCCGCGGCCGGAGCGCCGACCACGACCTGCACGTCGGCTCCCGGCCCTTCGGCGAGCACCAGCGGCGTTTCCAGGATCAGGTCGTCGACCCGGTCGCAGGAAACGTCGTCCCCGGCGCGGATCGCCATCTCGAGTAGTGCCGTGCCCGGGACCAGGACCGTGCCCGCGACCGCGTGGTCGGCGAGCCAGGCGTGCGTGCGCAGCGAAAGCCGGGAGGTGAACAGCACACCGTCCGGCTCGGCCAGCGCGATCGCCGCGCCCAGCAACGGATGGCCCGCCGAGTTCAGGGCCGTGGCGACCGGCGGCTCGGGCCAGTACCGGTCGCCCTGGAATGCGTAGGTCGGCAGGTCGATCCGGCGCGCGCCGGAGCCCGCGAAGAAGGCGGCCCAGTCGATGTCGACCCCGTGCGCGTGCAACCGCGCCAGCGCGGTGAGCAGCGTCCGGGGTTCGTCGCGGTCCCGGCGCAACGCGGGCACCAGAACCGATTCGTCCAGGGATTCCTGGGCCAGACCGGTCAGGGTGCCGTCGGGGCCGATTTCCAGGAACCTGGTGACGCCCTGCTCGGCCAGGGTGCGCACCCCATCGGCGAACCGGACCGCCTCCCGGACATGCCGCACCCAATATTCCGGCGTGGCCAGTTCCCCATCCAACTGACCGGACACATTGGACACAACCGGAATGCCCGGCGCCCGGTACTCCACCGAAGCCGCGACCTCGGCGAACTCCGCCAACATCGCATCCATCCGAGGCGAATGGAACGCATGACTGAC
>NZ_VTHK01000116.1:0-7484 GCF_009765355.1 Amycolatopsis anabasis
GCCGCGCCGTGGGTATGGGCCTCGGCCAGGGAGGTCATGAACCGGTCCAGCCCACCCTCATCCCGACGCAGCGTGCCCGTCACGGAAGCGGTGGTGCCGGTGTCGTCGATTGTTTCCTGCAGCCCGACCGTCACCACCGGATGCGAACTGACCTCCACGAACACCCGATACCCATCGGCCAACAGTTTGCGAGTCGCCTGCTCGAACTCGACGGTCTGCCGCAGGTTGCGGTACCAGTAATCCGCATCCAGCGTCGCGGTATCGATCGACTCACCGGTCAACGTCGAATAGAACGGGATCTGGGCCGACACCGGAGAAATCGGCTCCAGGACCTTGAGCAACTCGTCCTGGATCTGCTCCACCTGCACCGAATGCGACGCGTAGTCCACCGGCACCTTCCGAACCCGGACCCCATCGGCCTCACAAGCGGCGATCAACTCATCCAGGGCGCCAGGCTCACCAGAGACCACCACGGAACCCGGACCGTTGACCGCAGCCACCGACAGCCGCGCACCCCACGAGCCGATGCGCTCCCGCACCTTCTCCACCGGCTCGGCCACCGACACCATCCCACCCTCACCGGACAAGGCAGTCAGGGATTGACTGCGCAACGCCACCACCCGAGCGCCGTCCTCCAACGACAACCCACCCGCCACCACCGCGGCAGCGATCTCCCCCTGCGAATGCCCCACCACCGCCGCAGGCCGCACACCATGGCTACGCCACACCTCAGCCAACGACACCATCACCGCCCACAACGCAGGCTGCACCACATCCACCCGCTCCAACGACGGCGCACCGGGGACACCACGCAACACATCCAGCAGCGACCAATCCACAAAAGACTCCAACGCCGCAGCACACTCACCCAACCGCTCCGCGAACACCGGCGAAACATCCAACAACCCCAACGCCATCCCAGCCCACTGCGAACCCTGCCCCGGGAACACAAACACCACGTCACCAGAACCCTCGGCACTCGCCACCGGCGACTCACCACCCGCAACCGCATCCAAACCACGCAGGAAACCATCCCGATCACCAGCCACCACCGCCGCACGACAACCCAACGCAGCACGAGTCGAAGCCAGCGAATACGCCACATCCACAGCCGCAAGATCCGCATCGGATCGCACATGCGCGGCCAACCGCTGAGCTTGCGCCCGCACCGCCGACTCACTCTTCGCCGACAACACCCACGGCACCACGTCCAACTCGCGGCTAGGCGTCTCCTCGACAGCCGCCTCCTCGGGGGGAGCCTGCTCCAGGATCACGTGCGCATTGGTCCCACTGATCCCGAACGACGACACCCCAGCCCGACGCGGCCTACCCGCTTCCGGCCACGGAGTGGCCTCGGTCAGCAACTCCACGGCGCCAGCGGACCAATCCACATGCGACGAAGGCTCATCGATATGCAAACTCTGCGGCAGAACCCCGTGCCGCATCGCCAACACCATCTTCATCACACCAGCCACACCAGCAGCAGCCTGCGTATGACCGATATTCGACTTCACCGAACCCAGCCACAACGGCCGCTCCCGATCCTGACCATAGGTCGCCAAAAGCGCCTGCGCCTCGATCGGATCACCGAGAGTCGTACCGGTCCCGTGCGCCTCAACCGCATCTACCTGGTCAGACGACACTCGCGCATTCGCCAACGCCTGCCGAATCACCCGCTGCTGCGACGGACCATTCGGCGCAGTCAACCCATTCGACGCACCATCCTGATTCACCGCAGAACCACGCACCACAGCCAAAACCCGATGCCCATTACGCCGCGCATCCGACAACCGCTCCACCAGCAACAGGCCAACACCCTCGCCCCAGCCGGTGCCATCGGCCGCCTCGGCGAAGGACTTCGAGCGCCCGTCCGGCGCCAGGCCGCGCTGCCGGGAGAAGTCGATGAACGTCCCCGGGTTCGACATCACGGTCACCCCACCGGCCAGCGCGAGCGAACACTCACCAGACCGCAGCGACTGCGCCGCCAGGTGCAACGCCACCAACGACGACGAACACGCCGTATCCACCGTCACCGCCGGACCCTCAAAACCGAACACATAAGAAACCCGACCCGAGGCGACGCTTCCGGCACTACCGTTGCCGAGGTACGCCTCGGCGCCTTCCGCTACTTCGCCCGGCCGTACGGCGTAGTCGTGGTACATCACCCCCGCGAACACACCCGTGGCGCTGCCGCGAAGCGAAACCGGATCGATCCCGGCGCGCTCGAACACCTCCCAGGTCGTTTCCAGCAGCAGGCGCTGCTGGGGGTCCATCGCGAGCGCTTCGTGCGGGGAGATACCGAAGAACGCGGGGTCGAATTCCGCCGCGTCGTAGAGGAAACCGCCCTCGTTGGCGTAGCTGGTGCCCCGGTGTTCCGGATCCGGGTGGTACACCCGCTCGACGTCCCAGCCCCGATCGGCCGGGAACCCGGAAATCGCGTCCACGCCACCGGAGACCAGCTCCCACAGCTGTTCGGGCGAGCTGACGCCGCCGGGAAAACGGCACGCCATTCCCACGATCGCGATCGGGTCGTCCCCCACCGGCGCCATGGCGACCGGGGCAGCGACCCCGGCGTCCACGCCGAGCAGTTCGTCCCGCAGGTGCTGAGCGAGCGCGAGCGGGGTCGGATAGTCGAAGATCAGCGTGGCGGACAGCCGCAGGCCGGTCGACTCGTTCAGCCGGTTGCGCAGTTCCAGCGCGGTCAGCGAATCGAATCCCATTTCCTGGAACGCCTTGGTCGGCTCGACCTCGTCCGGGGAGGGATGGCCGAGTACCTGCGCGACCTCCTCGCGGACGATCGCGCGCACGGTGCGGTCTTGTTCCTCGCCGGGCATGGCGGCCAGGCGTTCGGCCAGTGACCCGCCGGAGCCGGTCGAACGCGCCACTCGGCGGGCCGGTGTCCGCACCAGGCCGCGGAAAGCGGCCGGAACGGCTCCGCCGGACTGCCGGACGACGGCGCCGAGATCCAGCGCCATGGGCGCCAGCACGGTCCGGCCTGCGCCGAGCGCGGCGTCGAACAGGGCGAGTCCGTCCTCTTCGGACAGTGGGCGAATCCCGCCCCGTGCCATCCGGGCACGATCGGAATCATCGAGTTCTCCGGCCATCCCGGACCGCGCCCAGGCACCCCAGGCCAGCGAGACCGCGGACAGGCCCTGCGCCCGGCGGTGCTGCGCGAGCGCGTCCAGGAGCGCGTTCGCGCACGCGTAGTTGCCCTGCCCCGGGCTACCCAGCACACCCGCGGCCGATGAGAACAGGACGAAGGCATCCAGGTCGAGATCACGGGTGAGCGTGTGCAGGTTCCACGCGGCACCGATCTTGGGCCGGGACACCGCGGCCATCCGCCCGGGATCGAGCGCTTCGATCACCCCGTCGTCCAGCACACCCGCGGCGTGCACCACCCCGCTCAGCGGATGTTCGGCCGGGATGTTCGCCAGCAGCCGGGCAACCTCGTCCGGGCTCGCCAAATCGCATGCCTCCACCGCGGCCCGGGCGCCCAGTCCGCCGAGTTCGGCCACCAGCTCCTCGGCACCGGGGGCCGCCTTGCCCCGGCGACTCGCCAGCACCAGGTGCCGGACACCGTGCTCGGTCACCAGGTGCCGGGCGAGCACCCGGCCGAGCCCACCGGTGGCACCGGTGAGCAACACCGTGCCTTCCGGTGCGAAGACCGGCGATCGCGTCGAACCGGGCTGCACCCGCTCCAGCCGCGGTGCCCGCGGCTCGCCGTCGCGCAGCGCGAGCTGCGGCTCGTCCGAGGCGAGCGCACTCGGCAACGCCCGGTACGAGGCGTCGCCGCGGTCGAGGTCCAGCAGCACGAACGCGCCGGGGTGCTCCGCTTGCGCCGACCGGACGAGGCCCCACACCCCGGCCGCCGCGATGTCCGGCACATCCTCGTCCGGGTCGACCGCGACGCCGCCGCGGGTGACGAGCACCAGCCGCGAATCCGCGAACCGCCCGTCCGCCAGCCAGTCTTGGAGGACCAGCAGCACATCGCTCGCCAGTCCCGGGTTCACCGCGCCGGAGACGCACTCCAGCAACACCACATCCGGGGCCTGGGCGCCGCCTTCGATCGCCGCACCGAGCGAGGTCGTGTCCGGGTAGCGGTCGATCACCACCTCGTCGTATCCGGCAACGCGCTCCAGGCCGCCACCGACGACGGCCCACCGCTGCACCGAACCGCGCACCGGCGCGGGCGGCCGGACCGCCGTCCAACCCAAGCCGAAAAGGGAACCGCCGAGCCGGGCCGCATTGGCCAGCCGGTCCGCCGACACCGGTCGCAGGACGAGTGAGTCGATCGAGGCGACCGGGGCGCCGGAGCCGTCGGCGAGCTGGAGGGAAACTCCGCCCGAAGCCGTGGGGGCGATCTTCACCCGGAGCGTGGTCGCGCCCGAAGCGAACAGGGTGACGCCGGTCCAGGCGAACGGCAACCGCGTCTCATCGGCTCCGGTGCCGGTGAAACCCAGCGCATGCAGTGCGGCGTCCAGCAAGGCCGGGTGCACGCCGAACCCCTCAGCTTCCCCGCCCTCGGGCAGGCTGACCTCGGCGAACACCTCGTCGCCGCGTTGCCAGGCCGCGGCCAAGCCCTGGAAGACCGGACCGTACGCCAGCCCCGCGGCGGCCAGGTCGGGATAGCGGTTCTCCACCGGCAACGCGACCGCGTCCCGCGGCGGCCACTCGGCCAGTGCGAATCCCGGCGTCCGGCCGCCGGATGAGACGACACCGGTCGCGTGCTGGGTCCACGGCTGCCCCGTCAATTCCTCCGGACGGGCGTAGATCCCGAGCGACCGCGTGCCGGACTCATCCGGCTCGCCGAGCTTGACCTGGACCTGAACACGACCGCGCTCGGGCAGCACGAGCGGCGCCTCGAGGGTCAGCTCGTCCAGCAGATCGCAACCGACCTGATCAGCGGCGCGCACGGCCAGCTCCACGAACCCGGTGCCGGGGAACAACACCGACCCCAGCACCGCATGATCGGCCAGCCAGGGCTGGGCCTCCGTGGACAACCTGCCGGTGAGCACCACCCCGTCGGAATCCGGCAACGACAGCGCGGCGCCCAGCAACGGGTGTTCCGCCGACGCCAAGCCCAGCTGCCGGGCGTCTCCGGTCGCACCCGGCGCCAGCCAGTAGCGTTGCCGCTGGAACGCATAGGTCGGCAGGTCCACCCTGCGGGCGCCCGTTCCGTCGAAGAACGCGGCCCAGTCCACTGGCGCGCCGTGGACGTGGAGCTTGGCAACGCCTTCGGTCAACGCCAGCGTCTCGTCTCGGTCCTTCCGCAGTGCGGGAACCAGCACCGCGCCGGTCGTGGTGAGGGAGTCGGCGATCATCGCGGTCAACGTGCTGCTCGGGCCGATCTCCACGAACCGGACCACGCCCCGGTCCTCCAGCACACGCACCCCGTCACAGAACCGCACCGCCTCCCGCACATGCCGAACCCAGTAATCCGCCGAATACTCCCCGACCAGCTCACCGGACACATTGGACACAACCGGGATCCGCGGCCGCCCGAAGTCGATCTGTTCGATGGCCCGGCGGAACTCCTCCAGCATGGGCTCCATATGCGGGGAATGGAACGCATGACTCACCCGCAGACGCTTGACCTGACGCCCCAGCCCCTCCCAATGCGCCGCGACCTCCAGCACCACATCCTCATCACCGGACACCACCACCGAATCCGGCGCATTCACCGCCGCAACACTCGCCCACGACTCCCTACCCACCAACAACGACCGCACCTCGACCTCGGTGGCCTGGACCGCCACCATCGCCCCACCCAAGGGCAACGCCTGCATCAGCTTGCCGCGCGCCGCCACCAACGCGGCCGCATCCGCCAACGACAACACTCCAGCCACATGCGCGGCCACCAGTTCGCCGATCGAATGCCCAGCCACGAAATCAGGAGTCACACCCCACGACTCAAGAAGACGGAACAGCGCAACCTCGACAGCAAACAAACCCGCCTGCGTCCACACCGTCTGATCCAGCAACTCACCACCGGCGAAAACAACGTCACGCACCGGCCGATCCAGATGCCGGTCCAGCTCGGCACACGCGGCATCGAACGCTGAGGCGAACACCGGATACTGCTCATACAGCTCCCGGCCCATCCCCGCACGCTGCGAACCCTGACCCGCGAACAAGAACGCCGACTTGCCCTTGACCGCAACACCCTCGACCACCCCGGCCACACCAGTTCCCTGAACCAGCGCATCCAGCCCGCGCACCAAATCGGCCCGGTCCGCACCCACCACCACAGCACGGTGCTCCAGCGCCGCACGAGTCGTCGCCAAGGACAACCCCACATCCACCGGCAGCTCATCATCCACATAGGACACCAGTCGCCGGGCTTGCTCCCGCAACGCCTCCGGGGTCTTGGCCGAGATCACCCATGGCACCGCGTCCAACTCGCGGCTAGGCGTCTCCTCGGCGGCCGTCTCCTCCGGCGCCTGCTCCAGGATCACGTGCGCATTGGTGCCGCTGATCCCGAATGACGACACCGCCGATCGACGTGGCCGATCCAGCTCCGGCCACGCCTTCGACTCGGTCAACAGCTCGACAGCGCCAGCCGACCAGTCCACATGCGACGAGGGCTCATCGATGTGCAGGCTCTGCGGCAGCACCCCGTGCCGCATCGCCAGCACCATCTTGATCACCCCGGCCACCCCGGCCGCGGCCTGCGTGTGACCGATGTTCGACTTGATCGAACCCAGCCACAACGGCCGCTCCGCAGGACGATCCTGGCCATAGGTAGCCAACAATGCCTGCGCTTCGATCGGATCGCCAAGAGTCGTTCCGGTCCCGTGCGCCTCCACCACGTCGACCTGATCCGCCGGAACCCGCGCGTTGGCCAACGCCTGGCGGATCACCCGCTGCTGCGACGGGCCATTCGGCGCGGTCAACCCATTCGACGCACCATCCTGATTCACCGCAGAACCACGCACCACACCAAGAACCTGGTGACCGTTCCGCCGAGCATCCGACAACCGCTCCAGCAACAGGAGCCCAACACCCTCGGAGAAACCGGCCCCGTCGGCCGACTCGGCGAACGATTTGCACCGGCCGTCCGCGGCAAGGCCCCGCTGGCGGGAGAAGTCTTCGAAGACCCCGGGGTTCGACAACACGGTCACCCCACCAGCCAGGGCCAGCGAGCACTCCCCCGACCGCAACGACTGCACCGCCAGATGCAACGCCACCAACGACGACGAACACGCCGTATCCACCGTCACCGCCGGACCCTCAAAACCGAAGAGGTAAGAAACCCGGCCCGAGGCGACGCTTCCGGCATTTCCGTTGCCGAGGTAGGCCGCAACGCTGTCCGGGACGGAATTCAGCCGGGCGGCATAATCGTGGTACATCACACCGGCGAACACACCCGTGGCACTGCCACGCAACGAAACCGGATCAATCCCAGCCCGCTCGAACACCTCCCACGACGTCTCCAGCAACAACCGCTGCTGCGGATCCATCGCCAACGCCTCACGCGGCGAAAT
>NZ_VTHK01000116.1:7494-10695 GCF_009765355.1 Amycolatopsis anabasis
TCGTGGAGGTAGGAGTCCGCCGAAGCCCAGCCGCGGTCGGTCGGGAAAGCCGAAATCGCGTCGGTACCACCGGCTACCAGGCGCCAGAGTTCGTCCGGCGAGGACACCCCGCCCGGAAAGCGGCAGCCCATCGCGACGATCGCGATCGGTTCCTGCAGCGCCGCGGTGAGTTTCCGGTTCTGCTCGCGAAGACGTTCCGTTTCCTTGACCGAGAGGCGGAGTGCTTCGACGGCCTTGTCCTGGAGGTCAGTCATCGCCGGACCACCCTTCTCGTGAAACTTCCTGGTGGCCTGGGCTTTGCAGCACCATGTCGATGAGGCTGCCGGCATCCATCGTCTCGATCGCGTCCTTTTCTTCCTTCGGTTCGGACGAGTCCGGCCGGGCACCGGCGAGTTCCAGCAGGGTGTCCAGCACTCCCACGTCACGCAGGCGCGTCAGGGGGATGTTCAGCAGCAGTTGCCGGATCCGCTCCTCACCCGTGTCACCGGAAACCTCCGGCGCCAGTTCCGTCCGGAGATGGATCGCAAGGGCCGCCGGCGTGGGGTAGTCGAACACCAGGGTGGCCGGGAGCCGCAGCCCGGTAGCCGCGTTCAACCGGTTGCGCAATTCCAACGCCGTCAGCGAATCGAACCCGATTTCACTGAACGCCCGGTCCGGATCCACCGCGTTCGCGGTGTCGAAGCCGAGCACTCCGGCGACCTGCGCCTGCAGGAGTTCGACGAGCACGTTCTCCTGTTCGGCCACCTCAGCCAGCCCGGCAAGGCGTTGCCGCAAAGCATCCGCCGAGCCCGGCCCGGCCTTCTCCGCGCGCCGCGAAGGCGCGCGGACCAGGCCCCGCAACATCGCGGGAATCTCGTCGGCCCGCGACCTCAGCGGCGCGAGGTCGATGTGCGCCGGGGCGAGCACGGCCTCGTTCGCGCCGAGTGCGGCGTCGAACAACGCGATGCCCTCCCGCGAGGACAGTGCCGTCATACCGGAACGCCGCATCCGATCGACCTCGGCGGCTTCGAGGTCGCCGGTCATCTCGCTGGACTGCGCCCACAGTCCCCAGGCCAGGGACAGCGCCGGAAGGCCGTGCGCCCGGCGGTGCTGGGCGAGCGCGTCCAGGAAGGCGTTCGCCGCCGCGTAGTTGCCCTGCCCCGGCGCGCCAAGCACACCCGCGAGGGAGGAGAACAGCACGAACGCGCCGAGTTCGAGGTCCTTGGTCAGTTCGTGCAGGTGCACCGCGGCGTCCACCTTGGGACGCAGCACCGCCTCGAGCCGCTCCGGGGTCAACGACTCGACCACACCGTCATCCAGCAATCCCGCGGTGTGCACCACCCCGGTCAACGGGTGCTCCGCCGGTATCCGCGCCAGGAGACCGGCCAGGGCCTCCCGGTCGGCCGCGTCGCAGGCCGCGACCGTGACCTCGGCGCCGAGTTCACCGAGTTCGGCCACCAGTTCGGCGGCACCCGTCGCCGCGGCACCCCGGCGGCTGGCCAGCACCAGGTGCCGCACGCCGTGCTCGGCGACGAGGTGCCGGGCCACCAGCCCGCCGAGGGTGCCGGTGCCGCCGGTGATCAGCACCGTGCCCGCCGGATCGAATGCCGTCCCCCGGTTCGCGGGCACCGGGACCCGGCCGAGCCGCGGCACCCGGACCGCGCCGCCGCGCAGTGCCAGTTGCGGCTCGTCCTGCGCGAGCGCCACCGGAAGTTTTCGGAACGAGGCGTCGTTGTCGTCGATGTCGAGCAGGACGAACCGGCCGGGGTGTTCCGATTGCGCGGAGCGGACGAGTCCCCACACCGCCGCGCCCGCGAGGTCGCCGAGTTCCTCACCGTCACCGGTGGCGACCGCTCCCCGGGTGACGAACACCAGCCGGGCGGCGGTCAGCCGCTCGTCCGCCAGCCACGACCGCACCAGCGCGAGGGCCTCGCGCACGGCGGCGTGCGTGGCGGCGGGTGTCGCCCCGGACCCGCATTCGACGAGCACCAGGTCCGGCACCTCGGTGAGCGCGGCCAGCTCGGTGTGCTGGGTGACTTCGGCGTCGCTCAGGCCGAACACGCTCTTGAGGCGACCGACCTGCTCGCCGAGCACGGCCAGCCGCACCGGCCCGCCCGCGGGTGCCGGAGAACCGGGCAGGTCCGCCCAGTTCAGCCGGAACAGCGAGTCGGTGCCGTCCGGCCGCGCGGCCCGGACCTGCTCGGCCGACACCGGCCGCAACACCAGGGAATCCACCGCCGCCAGCGGAGTGCCGTCGCCGTCCGCGATCTCCAGCGAGACTCCGTCCGAACCCGTGGGTGCGATCTTCACCCGGAGTTCGGCGGCGCCCGAGGCGAACAGCTTGACGCCGGTCCACGCGAACGGCAGCCGCGTCTCGCCCTGCTCCCCATCGCCGGAAAGACCCATCGCGTGCAGCGCCGCGTCGAGCAGCGCCGGATGGACCCCGAACGAGCCCGCCTCCGCGGCCGCGTCCGCACCGAGCCGGACCTCGGCGAAGATCTCGTCTGCACCGCGCCATGCCGCCGTCAAGCCCTGGAAGACCGGACCGTAGTCGAGCCCGAAACCCGCCAGCCGGTCGTAGAGATCGGTGGTGTCCACCGGCGCGGAGTTCGGCGGCGGCCACGCGGTCAGATCGAACGACGGCGACTCGGCCCCGGTGCGCACGACACCGGCGGCGTGCCGGGTCCACGCCTCCTGCAGATCCGCGTGGTCATCGGCCCGGGAGTAGACGCTCAGCGAACGGTTGCCGGAGTCATCGGCGCCACCGACCACGACCTGGATCTGAACTCCACTTTTGTCCGGTAGAACCAGCGGCGCCTCGAGGGTCAGCTCCGCCAGCACGTCGCAGCCGACCTGCTCAGCGGCCTGGAGGGCGAGTTCGACAAACCCCGTGCCCGGGAACAACACGGCGCCCAGCACCGCGTGGTCGGCCAGCCACGGCTGGGTTTCCGCGGAGAGCTGACCGGTGAACAACACACCGTCCGAGCCGGGCAGCCCGATGGCCGCGCCCAGCAACGGATGCTCGGCGGCGCTCAGGCCCAGGCCCCGGGCATCGCCGACCGGAGCAGCCGCGTCCAGCCAGTAGCGTTGCCGTTGGAAGGCATAGGTCGGCAGGTCCACCTTGCGTGCCCCGGTCCCGGCGAAGAAGGTGTCCCAGTCGATGGCCGCGCCGTGGGTATGGGCCTCGGCCAGGGAGGTCATGAACCGGTCCAGCCCACCCTC
>NZ_VTHK01000117.1 GCF_009765355.1 Amycolatopsis anabasis
GTCCGGATGACCCTCAGTCACCGACTCCGAAGTGAACAGCCTGCGATCAGACGCGGTCATAACGCTCCTCGTGAGAAGACGAATTCGTCACCAGGCCCACGCTTCGGGAGCGGGGCCACCCTTGCCGACCGGCGGGAACAGCCGGTCGAGTTCCTTCAGCAGATCCTCGGAGAGTTGCAGATCGAGCGCGCGGATCGCGCCTTCCAGGTGGTCCTGGGTGCGCGGCCCGATGACGATCGCGTTCACCCCGGGACGCGACACCGTCCAGGAAAGCGCGACCTCGGCCGGGTCCAACCCGTTGTGGGCGCACAGCTTCTCGTATTCGGCGATGGTGTCGCGGTGGGTGTCGAGGGCGACCATCGCTCTACCTTGCGCGGTTTTCACGGCCGTGCCTTCTTCGAGTTTGCGCAGCGCCCCGCCGAGCAGGCCGCCGTGCAGCGGCGACCAGACCAGCACCCCGATGCCGTATTCGACCGCGGCCGGTACCAGTTCGACCTCGGTGTGCCGGCTGATCAGGTTGTAGATGCACTGTTCGGAGGTGATGCCGAGGAAGTTGCGGCGGTTGGCCGCCTCCTGGGCGGCGACGAGATGCCAGCCGGCGAAGTTGGAGGAGCCGACGTAGCGCACCTTGCCCTGCTGCACCAGCATTTCCATGGCTTGCCAGATCTCTTCCCAGGGGGCGGCGCGGTCCACGTGGTGCATCTGGTACAGGTCGATCCAGTCGGTGCGCAGGCGGCGCAGCGTCTCCTCGCTCGAGGCGACCATCTTCCGCGCCGACACCCCCTGGTCGTTGGGCCAGTCGCTCATCGGGTTGAACACCTTCGTCGCCAGCACCACCTTGTCCCGGCGCTCCCCTCCGGTGGCGAACCATTCACCGATAATTTCCTCGGTTAATCCCCGGTACACCTGCCAGCCGTACTGATTCGCGGTGTCGAAGAAATTGATTCCCCGCGCCAACGCCTCGTCCATCAGGGCAAAACTGTCGTCCTTCGTCGTGCGCACGCCGAAGTTCAACGTCCCCAGGCACAGGCGACTTACTTGCAAGGCGGTACGGCCGAGCGGTGTGTAGTACACCCCGATCCTCACCTCAGTTCTCGTGCAAGGCGTCGATAGATTAATTTGCGCGCATCAGTTCGAACACCAATGGACGACGGCCGACCGATCCTCTCTTAGCGGGTAACGAAACGCAATATCCGTCCCGCCAGCGGGACACCGCCCGATTCACTGGGCGACGCGCAGGCTGAGCTGGTCGATCGGCGCCTCGAGCGTGGCGGAGGCGGCATTGTCCAGGATCGAGATGATCCACGCGAGCAGATCCTGATCGGCGGTCGCGGCCGCGTCTTGCCAGCGCTGCTTGCGTTCGACCGGCACGTTCATCCGGAGTTTGAGCACCTCGCCCCGGGTGTCGTCCTTCTGCTGCGCGATCTGGCGGCTTGCCCGGACCTGTTTGCGCAGCTCACTGCGCGACCAGCTGAACCGCGCCGCCCGGTCGAGCCATTTGTCCTGCTCCGCGTCGGGCAGGCTGGCAAGTTCCGCGTGGTGCTGAAAGCTCAGGGTGTCGCGCCGGCGCTGGATGGCGAAGCGCCGGGCGACCCAGGCGTAGTTGCGCAGGGTCTGGTAGTCGAGTGAGGTCTCCTCGATCGCGCGCTTGTACCGGTCCGGGTACTGCGATTGCCCGTACACCAGCCAGTCCCCGAGCCACCAGGCCGAAGAGTCCGAGATGGAGAAGATCTGATGGCCGATCTTGCTCCACTCGTCCATGGGCATGCTCGGCGGGAGGAGGAGGCTGGTCCGCTTGGTGAGCGCCGTGCGGCTGATCGGCGTCCGGGACTTGCGCGTGGGCTTCGGGGAGTGTTCACCGCGACCAGGGGAGTCAGCGGCCACATTTGACATCGGTCAACTCCGTAACGGTTGTAGCTGGAAAGCGCTCTCTGGCGCCGTGCCCTCAGCAGAAGAATGGATTTCTGCCACGGTTGTATACGAGCGATTTATCGAGAAGATATATGCACCCCAGTAAGTCAATGTGCAGACTAAAGTTCGTCCGGCTCTGATGATTGCGTAGTTACACTAGTGTGTCAAGGCGGCAGGTCGGGGCCTTAGACGTCAGTTATTGACACCGCTTCAGCTCGCCTGCGGCCCTGGTCACGGGCTCGGGGTCACTCGATCGAGTGGCCCCGGTTGGCCGCAGGCGCGGGGTCGTTAATGCCGTCGGCGACCACTGCGCGTTATCTCACCAGTAAATGAAACTTCGATAAAGCAAGCATTTCGCGGACGTGGCGAGTGCCGCACGACAGATCTTTCGTCGGTTGCCGGACGCGGACTGACACGCCACTCCGGTGGTTCGGATGCGTTACCCGGAGTTCAGGAGGGCGAACGCGCGAGCGGGCAAGCCCGACACGGCGTGACGAGCGAACTTTTTCTGTCACTTTGAAAGATTCTCGATTAGTTGGGAGTTTGTTGGCCGAAGGCAACCGTGGCAAGTTGCGTTACTCAGCGTCATCAACCAGGCCCGCGTCCCGGGCCAGCAGGGCGATCTGGACCCGGTTGTTGAGATCGAGTTTGGTCAGGATCCGGGACACGTGCGCCTTCACCGTCGCGATGCTCAGGTGCAGCTCGGCGCTGATCTCGGCATTCGACCGGCCCTGGGCGACGGCCAGGGTGACATCCCGTTCGCGGTCGCTGAGCTGGTCCAGCAACTCCCGTGCGGCGTTCCGCCGGTCGTCCGGACCGGGGCCGGCCACCTGCGCGATGAGCTGCCGGATCACCGCCGGGGAAAGGATCGGGTCGCCGGCGACCACGCGCCGGACCGCGGTGACGATCTCCGCGGGCGGGGTGTCCTTGAGCAGGAATCCGGCGGCGCCCACGCGAAGCGCCCGCAGGACGTGCTCGTCGGTGTTGAACGTGGTCAGGATGATGACCTCCGGCGCCTTCGCCCGCTTGCGCAGGATCTCGGCCGCGGCCAGGCCGTCCATGGTGGGCATCCGGATGTCCATCAGCACCACGTCCGGGGAGAGGCGGTCGACCAGGGGCACCACCTCGGAGCCGTCGGAAGCTTCCCCGACGATCGTGATGTCGGGCGTGCCGCCCAACATCATCGACAGCCCGGCTCGTACCAGGGGGTCGTCGTCGACGAGCAGCAGGCGGATGGGCGCGGCCTCGGGTTCGGTCATGGACTCCACGGTAGCCAGGCGGCCAACCGGAACTCACCCGAGCCGGTCGGTCCGTGCTCCAGCCGCCCGCCGGCCAGCGTGGCCCGTTCGGTCAAGCCGATGAGGCCCTGTCCGCTGCCCGGGATCTTCGTCGACCGGGCCTCGGGTGCGGCGAGCCGGTTGCGCACCTCGACGGTCAGGCCGTCCCCGGGTGATCCGGTCACCGCCACGGTCACCTCGGCGTCCGGGGCGTGCTTGCGGGCGTTGGTCAAAGCTTCCTGGATGATCCGGTAGGCGGTCCGGCCCTGGTTCGCGGGCACGGCCTCCAGGTCGGCGAGTTCGGTGCGCACTTCGATCCGCGTCCCCGCCTGCCGCGATTCCTCGACGAGCTGGGGGAGCTGGGCCAGCGTCGGCTGGGGCCGGGTGGTGCCCTCGCCCTCGGCCAGATCGCCGACCGGGGCGCGCAGCACGCCGATCACCTCGCGCACGTCCTGCAGGGCCTGGTGGCCGCTCTCCCGGATCACCCCGGCCGCGCGAGCGATCTCGTCGCGCGACACGTCCGAGCGGAATTCCAGCGCTCCCGCGTAAAGGCTGAGCAGGGACAGCCGGTGCGCGAGCACGTCGTGGATCTCCCGCGCGATCCGGTCGCGTTCCGCGCGCTGTGCCTGTTCCGCCCGCAGGGTGGCCTCGGTCTCCGCGCGCCGGGCGCGCTCGTGGAACGAGATCATCAGCTGGCGCCGGGACCGCACGAACATGCCCCATCCGGTCACCGCGACGTAGGCCATGGTGCCGAGCAGCACCGCCGCGGTGAAGGTGAGCGTGGGATCCGGCCGCACGGCGGCGTACACCGGCGTGGTGAGCAGGCACAGCCCGCCGACCCCGGCGACGACCGGGAACGGCCGGTGCACGGCGACCGTGAACAGCGCCACCAGCATGGCGCCCTGCACGAGCAGAGAGAACGCGGAGAACGGCACCAGGACCAGGGCGAGTGTCACCGGCCACCGGCGGCGCAGCCACAGCGCCGCGCAGCCGAGCGCCCCGACGATCTGGTCGGCGATCACCAGCGGCTGGGTGATCGTCGGATCGCTCACCAGCGATTCCGACGCCAGCAGGCCGTAGACCGTGGCGAGGATGAAGCAACTCGTGTCGACGATCCAGTTGCGGACCCTGCGCCGGCGGCGGCCCTCCGCGTCACCGACCTCCAGCAGCTCCGCCGGGAGCAGCCACGGATACTCCAGCCGCGCGGCGGTGGCTCGGCGGACGGGCTTGCTCATGATCTTTCAATTTACCCCTTGCGGTACAGCGTGCCCTCACTCCACACGAGGCCGACCCGGCCCCATTCGAGCGCGGAGGCGACATCGGGGAAGAACCCGCTGCCGTTGTGGTTCGCGCTGGTGTTGCACAGCACCGGGATCCCGCTCAGCCGGTAGTACTCGCGCAGGATCGTCTCCAGCGCCGGATCGTCGAGCGTGCTGACCGTCTGCAGGCGGGCGGTCCCGTCCAGGTGCAGGACGGCCGGGATCCGGTCGACCCAGTCCGCCCGCACCTGGTGGTCGAACAGCATGTGCGGGTCGGGGGTGCCGGGATCGAAGATCTCCGGGGCGAACTCGGTCAGGCAGATCGGCGCGACCGGACGGTAGTCCTCGCGCTTTTTCACCCGGTTGAGCTCGTCCTTCATCGCCGGGTCGGTCGCCGGCGCGATGATGCTGCGCCCGCCGAGGGCGCGGGGGCCGAGTTCGGCGCGGGCGTTGAGCACGACGACCGGCTGACCGGTCTCGTGCAGGATCCCGGCGAGTTCGGCGGGTGTGCACGGGGACGTCGTCCAGCCGTCCGGGATCCGCGGGCTGGGCACCAGGGCCGGGCCGCTGCGCGCGTGCCAGGTGATGCCGACCAGCCCGCCCTGCGCGGCCAGGTGCGCGCACGCCGCCCCGATCGCGGAACCGGAGTCGTTCGGGAACGGGGGCACCCAGACCGACCGGAAGATCGCCTGGGCGCGCAGGGCGCTGTTCCACTTGATGTTCAGCGCGCAACCGCCGACGAAGCACAGGTTGAACGGACCCTCGCCGCGGAGCTCGCGGACCTTCGCGGTGACCCGGTCGACCAAAAGGTTCTCCAGGAACGCGTGCACCGAGGCCAGAACGTCCTCATCGGACACTCCGAGCGGCGCCAGGCGTTCGGCGGCGTCGCGGAAGAAGGCGTGCACGTACCGCAGCGACGGCTCCGAGTTGCTGCCCCAGCCGCCGATGGTCTGCCGGTACTCGGTGACCTTGGGCGTGTCGGCCTCGAAGTGCTCGTCGAAGACCTGGGCCAGCACGGCCAGGACCTCGCGCCGGGGCGATCCCTTGGCGATGTAGGCCATCAGCTTCCCGGCCACCGACAGGTCGTCGACCGTGGTGGATTCGTCGCCGCGGCGGAACGGGCCGAAGTGGTGCGCCGCGGTCGCGTAGGTGTGGCCGATCAACGGGAACAGCTCGCCCGCGTTCTGCACCCCGCTCGCCGGGTCGACCCAGTACAGCCGGGGGAACGTGCCGCCGTCCCAGATCAGCACGAACGACGGTTCGCCGCGGGCGGCGAAGTCGCTGGAGCAGTAGGCGCTGGCGAGATGCCCGGACAGGTGGACGTAACTGGTGTACGGGAAGACCTCGTCGCCGATCGCGAACTCGCCGAGGTAGCCGGGCTTGAGCAGATCGGTGACCGTGTCGTTCTCCCGGTACGGGGCGACCGTGATCTCCACCGGCTTCCCGTGGTTGGCCAGTTCGGCGGTGCCGGTCTTCGCGCCGTCCCAGCCGTCGATGACCCAGTGGTCCACATCGGACAGCCGGTAGCCGAAGTCGGCGAGCAGTTCGGGGACGATGTCCAGATCGGCCACCTGGCTGTAGCGCGGGTTGTTCCGCAGTTTCTCCATTTCGGTGCTGAACACGAGCTTGCGGTCGTGCAGCACCGCGATGGCTCCGTCGTGAGTCAGCTTCAAGCCACAGATGATCACGGGGTGGCACCTCCTTGGTCTGGAGTGATTCCGGATGCGTGCAGTTCCTGCAGGGGACGGACGGTGAAGTCGCGGTCCGCCGCGGCCTGGACCGCCTGTACCGCGGCGATCAGGCCGGGCACCGTGGTCAGGCAGGGCACACCCCGGGCCGCCGCGGCGGCCCGGACCTCCCGTCCGGCGAGCTGCCCCACCGGGCCGGCGGGGATGCTCACCACCAGATCCACGTCGCGGTCGTGCACCAGCTGTGCCTGCGCGCCCGGGTTTTCGGCGAACGTCCCGGCCTGGACACCGTTGCGGCGCAGCAGTTCGGCGAACCCCGGCGCGGCGAGGAGTTCGAAACCGAGGTCGGCCAGCGCCTTCAGCGGTGCGAGCGCGCCGCGGACCAGCGGATCGCCGACCGAGACCAGCACCCGGCCCTTGCCCGGCAGGCCGAGCCCCGCCGCGGTCTGGGCCTTCGCGAAGGCCCCGCCGAAGTCGATGTCGATGCCCATCACCTCGCCGGTCGACCGCATTTCCGGACCGAGCAGGGTGTCCACGCCCAGCCCATGCTCGTCCCGGAAGCGGTTCCACGGCAGGACGGCCTCCTTCACCGCGACGAACGACGGTGTGCCAGCGTCGCCGAGCGGCGGCAGGACGCCCTCGGCGCGCAGTTCGGCGATCCGCGCGCCCACGGCGATCCGGGCCGCCGCGGCGGCGAGGGGGACCGCGGTCGCCTTGGCCACGAACGGGACCGTCCGGCTGGCTCGCGGGTTGACCTCGAGTACGAAGGGGACACCGCGGGCCAGCGCGAACTGGATGTTGATCAGGCCGCGGACCCCGATCCGGCTCGCGAGCGCCTCGGTGGACGCGCGCAGCCGGGCGATCTCGGTGCGGCTCAACGAGATCGGGGGCAGCGTGCAGGCCGAGTCCCCGGAGTGGACCCCGGCCTCCTCGATGTGCTCCAGCACGCCGCCGAGGAAGAGTTCCTCGCCGTCGTAGAGCGCGTCCACGTCGATCTCCACGGCGCCGGCCAGGAACTCGTCCACCAGGACCGGGTGTTCGGCGGAGATCCGGGTGGCCAGGGCGATGTAGTCGCGCAGCGCCGCTTCGTCGTGCGCGATCTCCATGCCCCGGCCGCCGAGCACGTAGGACGGCCGCACGAGCACCGGGTAGCCGATCTCGTCGGCGATCCGCTTGGCGCCCTCGAACGAGGAGGCGGTGCCGTGCCGGGGTGCGGGCAACCCCGCGTCGGCGAGCAGCGCGCCGAAGCCGCCGCGTTCCTCGGCGAGGTGGATGGCTTCCGGGGGCGTCCCGGCGATCGGCACGCCCGCGTCGGCCAGGCGTTGCGCGAGCCCGAGCGGGGTCTGCCCGCCGAGCTGGACCAGCACCCCGGCGACCGGGCCCGCCTGCGCCTCGGCGTGCACGACCTCCAAGACGTCTTCGGTGGTGAGCGGTTCGAAGTAGAGCCGGTCGGAGGTGTCGTAGTCGGTGGACACGGTCTCCGGGTTGCAGTTGACCATGACCGTGTCGAAACCGGCCGCGCTCAGCGCGGTGCAGGCGTGCACGCACGAGTAGTCGAACTCGATGCCCTGCCCGATCCGGTTCGGGCCCGCGCCCAGGATCAGCACTGCGGGCCGGTTCCGGGGCGCCACCTCGGTTTCCTCGTCGTAGGACGAGTAGTGGTACGGGGTGTTGGCGGCGAACTCGGCGGCGCAGGTGTCGACGGTCTTGTAGACCGGCCGGATGCCGCGGGCGTGCCGGGCCGCGCGGACCTCGTCCTCGGACAGCCCGCGGATTCCGGCGAGCTGCGCGTCGGAGAAGCCGTACCGCTTCGCGGCCCGCAGGAGATCGGGGGACAGGCTGTCGGCGGCCGCGACCTCGCGGGCCAGTTCGTCGAGGGCGACGATCTGATCGAGGAACCAGGGATCGATGCCGGTCGCCTCGGCGAGTTCGGTGAGCCCGGCCCCGGCGCGGATGGCCGCGAGGACGGTGTTGAGCCGGCGCTCGCCCGGCACCGCGGCCCGGGCGAGCAGGTCCGCCTTGTCCGATGTGGACACATGCGTCGACCAGGAGAACGGGCTTTCGGCGTCTTCCAGGGAACGCAGGGCCTTCTGCAGTGCTTCCGGGAAGGACCGGCCGATGGCCATCACCTCGCCGACCGATTTCATGGTCGTGGTGAGGGTGGGGTCCGCGCCGGGGAACTTCTCGAAGACGAACTTCGGCACTTTCACGACGACGTAGTCGAGGCTGGGTTCGAAGCTGGCCGGGGTCTCGCCGGTGATGTCGTT
>NZ_VTHK01000118.1 GCF_009765355.1 Amycolatopsis anabasis
GGTCCTGCGCCATCTGCACGCCGTGGGCGCCCCACTCCGACAAAGCACCCACTAGACCGCTCAGCACCGGACACCGGTCAAACTCAAAGGGCATCCACAACGCGTTCAGTGCCGAGTACCCCTGGGGAGATCGCTAGCCCGTTCGGGTCGAATCCCTCGGTCCACCCCGGCTCGATGGTCCATGCCCGCTCACGGTGTCGCGGGGTGGCGGCCGTCCTTCTCCCGATAGTTCGGCGTGCAGTGGCGTAGGGAGGAGACCGCGCCCTTGCCCCCCTTGCCGGGATGGACTGACGGTCATAAGGTGTGGATCTCCGTCGGTCAATGGTTCAGTGGCAAACCCCGTCCACAAATCATCACGCACGTCGTGGTGGTGCGGGGCCAGGTCAGCGAACCAGCGGCCCGCCCGTGACGGCCCCTCCGTGTGCGGGGTTGCCCGCGTTGGCGGGGTTGTGCCGGGAGGCGCCCGGTGTCGTAACTTTCGCGCCTATCCGGGGAACGTGGGACGTATGTTGATCCTGGAGCCGGTGTCGGCCCCTCTACTGTCTTCGCTTCGTCGATGCAACGGACGGGATGAAGGAGTGTGCTGGTTTGGGGCGGCTGGTGACCTACGTGGTCATCGAGGTCGAGGGCAGGTTGCGGGTGCGTGAGGTCGACAAGGGCCTGGAAGAGCATGAGTGGGGTGTGCTGCAGGCGGGCCTGTCCGCCGCGGTGGAAGCCGATGTTGATCCGCGTCACCGGCGCAGCAACGGGATCGCGCTGCCGGGCGGGTTGTGGGTGCGGATGGCTGACGGGATCACCGCCGAGCCGCAGCCGGATCCGCGGAACGCGGTGGCCACCGTGATGCTCGCCCTGCTCGGCGACTGGCGGCGCCGCACGTGCTTCGGAACATCGCCCTCCTCGGCGCCGAAAACCCGGACACTGGTCTGATCGTCTCACTTTCCGGCGACCAGTTGGCCGGGATTCGTGGGGTGCCCTACCGGGTCAGTCCGCACGAGGCGAGGACGGATCCGCCAGCGGGGTGAGGAGGGCCCAGCCCGTGCTGGCGCGGATTTCCTGTTACCCGGGTGATCCGTTCGGGCCGAGGGCGTGGGTGCGGGTGGGATACAGGGTGAACACCTCGGCCAGGCCGGTGCGGTGCAGGGTGCGCAGGATGCGGTCGGTGACCACGAGCCGCAGCTGGGTGTGCTTTCCGCAGCCGCGGCGCACAGCCACGAGCGCGGACAGACCGGCCGAGGTCATGAACACCACCCCGGACAGGTCCAGGATCAGCACCGTCGGCTGCCGGGCCAGGGCCAGGTTGACCGAGTCGACCAGTCGGGGTGTGGTGGCGTGGTCGAGTTCGCCGACTGTGGCCAGCACCGTGGTGGTGTCGTGGTGTTCCACGGTGACCGTCACCCGGGGCTTGACCGGCAGAAGCGGGCCCGAGGAGGGAGGCCCGGGAGTGCTCACCGCGCCATTCTCCCCGATATGGCGCCCCGAGTGTTGCCACCACGGGGCGAATCCCGGACCAGGGGACGAAGGCCCGAGTGGTGTCACGCTCGGCCCGAAGTGAACGCTGGCATGGGGAGGTGTCGGTGCCCCGTCCCCTGGTGTACCGGCACTGCCGTTGGCGCTGGCCACGCATTCCCCGGGGGTACGGCGAGTCCGGACCCGATTCGCCCGTGGCCCCGGTCAGCGGGGATTGTCCTGCGGTGGGTGTTGGCCACAGCACCGGCTGCGGTTCGCGCCAAGTAGGCTCCCTGCCATGGTTCACGATCCAGTGACGGCCCGTGAGGCCTTCGAGACACTGCTGGCCGGCAACCGGCGGTTCACCGCGGGCAGCCCCGAGCATCCGAACCAGGACGCCGCGCGCCGCGCGCAGGTCGCGCCGGGGCAGGCGCCGTTCGCGGTGCTGTTCGGGTGTTCCGATTCCCGGCTGGCCGCCGAGATCGTCTTCGACCGGGGTCTGGGCGATTTGTTCGTGGTCCGCACGGCCGGGCATGTGGTCGGTGCGGAGGTGCTGGGCAGTATCGAGTACGGGGTGAGCGTGCTGGGCTGTCCGCTGGTCGTGGTCCTGGGCCATGACTCGTGCGGGGCGATCGCGGCCGCCCGCGACGCCGCCGACGGCGGCAGGGCGCCCGCCGGCTTCGTCCGTGACGTCGTGGAGAGGGTGACCCCGAGCGTGCTGGCGGCCCGCGCCGCCGGACGCGAGACGGCCGACGAGATCCTTCACGAGCACATCCGGCACACCGTCGACCTGCTGCTGGACCGCTCCCGGGTCCTGGCCGAGCGGGTGGCCGAAGGCCACCTCGCCGTTGCGGGTCTGTCCTACCAGCTGGCCGACGGCACCGCCCGGTTGGTCGCCTCCCACGGCCTGAACGAGGACGCCGCCCCCACACAGTGAAACCCCTGCAACCCCGGTGTCCGGCGTTCCTGGAGGTCGGGGACGGCCTTGCGGAGCGGGTGGAAGAGAGAATTGTGGAATGTGAGCGTGACGGCACGAACCGGTGACATCGAGAAGGCGGCCGGTGTGCTGCGCGCCGGAGGGCTGGTGGCGCTGCCGACCGAGACCGTCTACGGCCTGGGCGCCAACGCCGCCGACCCCGCCGCCGTCACGCGCGTTTTCCAGGTCAAGGGGCGCCCGCCGTCCCACCCGCTGATCGTCCACCTCGGTGGCCCGGAGCACCTGGACGGCTGGGTCGACCAGGTGCCTGCGGCGGCGCGGCTGCTGGCCGACCACTTCTGGCCGGGGCCACTCACGCTGGTCCTGCGGCGCGGCCGCCGGGTGCCCCGCGAAGCCACAGGCGGCCTGGACACGGTGGCCGTGCGCGTGCCCGACCACCCCGTCGCGCTCGCGCTGCTGGCGGCCTTCGACGGTGGTGTCGCGGCCCCGTCGGCCAACCGCTTCGGCTCGGTCAGCCCCACCACCGCCGACCACGTCCGCGCGGAACTCGGCGACGCCGTCGACTTCGTGCTGGACGGCGGCCCCTGCGAGGTCGGCGTCGAAT
Source organism: Amycolatopsis anabasis (assembly GCF_009765355.1). GTDB lineage: Bacteria > Actinomycetota > Actinomycetes > Mycobacteriales > Pseudonocardiaceae > Amycolatopsis > Amycolatopsis anabasis. Next base: position 2,988 of record NZ_VTHK01000118.1, read on the forward strand.
CGACCATCGTCGACACCACCGGCGAGATCCCGAGCATCCTGCGGCCCGGCGGAGTCACCCGCGAAGACCTCGAAGCCGTACTCGGGTACCCGCTCGCGGACGGCTCGACCAGCCGCGTCCGGGTGCCGGGCCAGCATCCCTCGCACTACGCGCCGCGGGCGCGGGTCGTCCTCGTCGAACCCGACAAGGTCCTCGCCGAGGCCGAACTCGCGCAGGAGCACGGCCACCAGGTGGGCGTCCTGGTTCCGCCCGCCCTCGCCGACGCTCCGGTCAAGGCGCACGCCGTGGTGGCCCTCCCCGACTCGATGACCGCCTACGCACACGGGCTGTACGGGCTCCTGCGCCAGCTCGACCAGCGGGGATGTGACCTCATCGTCGCGTCCCTGCCCGTGGAGCAGGGACTGGGACTCGCGATCGCCAACCGGCTCCGCCGCGCCGCGGGACCCCGACCCCCCCGAATGACACCGCCACCGACGCCATCCGCCGCCAGCGCGGGGTGTCTCGGTAACGATCACGCTTCACCACAGCGCCAGCGCACCCGCGCCCCCGACCTTGACCATTCCCCAGTGTCCGAAGTGGACTAAACGGACACCCGAAGTCCTGTGCACGCCCGATGGTCCCGCTCCAGTCGATCACAGGAACGGTCACAGTAGTACCGCGTATCCCGCCGTGCTGTTCAGCCGCTTCCCGATGGCCCGGTCGTCGAGGAGGTCATCGACCAGCTGGGCTTGCGGGAGTACGTGAAGCGACGCGCACGTGATCTCTCACTCGGCAACGCGCAACGCCTCGGGCTCGCCAAGGCGCTGTTGCACCGGCCGGAACTGCTGATCCTGGACGAGCCCGCGAACAGCCTGGACCCAGTCGGTGTCGTGGAGATCCGGGACCTGCTCCGCGGTCTCGCCGACGAGCACGGCACGACGATCTTCCTCTCCAGCCATGTCCTCGCCGAGGTGGCCCGGCTGGCCACCCGCATCGGCATCATCCACAACGGACACTTCGTTCGCGAATCGGATGCTGGCAAGCTGCGAAGCCAGGTGCGTCAATGGCTCCGCGTGTCGACCCGCGACTGCCCTGCGGCCGTGAGAGTGCTGCGGCAAGCCGGATACGATCCACGGCCGGGCGATGACAGCGCGCTCGAACTGCACGACGAGCGGGCGACCCGGTTCCCGGACGAGGTCGCGACGTTGCTCGTGGCAGCCAACTGCCCACCGACCCGGCTGGTCGTCGAGCGCGAGGACCTGGAGCCTACTTCCTCCGCATGGTCACCACCGGCGAACGGGAAAACTGATGCTTGCCGTGCTGTGGGTCGAAGTGCTCAAGGTGCGGCGCTCCCGCCTGTCCTGGGTGAGCCTGCTCGCCTTCGCCCTCGGGACTACGGTGATGGGGCTGATCATGTTCGCCGTGCAGGACCCGGAACGGGCCCGGTCGCTCGGGCTGCTGGCGACGAAGGCCCAGCTCACCCAAGGCACCGCCGACTGGCCCGCGTACCTCGCGCTGCTCGCCCAGACGATCGCCGTCGGCGGTCTGGTGCTGTTCGGCATCCTCACGATCTGGGTCTTCGGCCGCGAGTTCAGCGACCGCACCGTCAAGGACCTGCTCGCCCTGCCCACTCCGCGCGGCGCGATCGTCGGCGCCAAATTCTTGGTCACCGCGCTCTGGTGCGCGCTGCTCACCCTGGAAACCTTCGGCCTCGGCCTGATCATCGGATTCCTGCTCGGGCTGCCCGGCTGGTCCGCTGCCACCGTCCTGCACGGGCTCGGCCGGCTGCTGCTCACCGCCGTGATGGCCTGGCTCCTGGTGACCTCGTTCGCGCTCGCCGCCAGCATCGGCCGGGGCTACCTCGCCGCCGTCGGCACCCTGTTCGTCACCGTCTTCCTCGCCCAGATCATCGCCGTGCTCGGCTATGGACACCTCTTCCCCTGGGCCGTACCCGGAATCTACAGCGGAATCGGCGGCCCAGATCAGCCGCCGGTGGGCATCGCGGGATACACCGCGGTCGTACTCGTCGGCGTCGCGAGCATCGCGGCGACCCTCGCCTGGTGGCGAAACGCCGATCAATCGCAATAGCCTACCCATCAACGACGCACCCCGGTGGTCACGACGCACCTCGGTGGTCAATACTGGTGGTCGTCGTGCGGCCGATGCCACCGCGACGGCCCTCAGCGCGGCCGTCGATGCGGCCAAACATCCAATGCCTATCGACAGGTCAGCCACAGCTCGCACTGGATCTGCTTGCCCGCGAGGGTTACGGGGCATCGGTCCGGGGCCGCGGTTACTCGCTCGTGGTGCGCTGCGGTGGGGGTGGTTGGGGAATGCCGCGGCGGACGTCGCCGGGACTGGTGATGAGGCGTTGCTGAACGCGGCGGGCGCTGGAGCGGAGTTGCCAGGGCACGCTGACCACCATGACGCCGGGTTCGAACAGCAGCCTGGTCTTGAGTCGGAGCGCGCTTTGGTTGTGCAGCAGGTTTTCCCACCAATGTCCGACGACGTATTCGGGGATGTAGACGCAGACCACGTCGCGCGGGCTTTCCCGCCGCAGGTTCTTCACGTAGCGGACCAGTGGCCGGGTGATCTCCCGGTACGGGGATTCGAGGACCTTCAGCGGCGCTTTGACGTGGTGTTGTTCCCATTGCCGCCGCAAGGCGTGGGTGTCGGCGTCGTCGACGTTGACGGTGATCGCGGTCAGTGTATCCGGGCGGGTGGCGCGGGCGAACGCGATCGCGCGCAGGGTCGGCTTGTGCAAGGTGGACGTCAGCACGAGGGCGTGCACCCGGCTGGGCGGGACGCTGCTGTCGGCGTCGGGCAGCAGTTCCTCCCGGACGCGGTCGTAGTGACGGTGAATGGCCCGCATCAGTCCATAAAGGACCGGGATGGCGATCACCACGAGATAGGCGCCGTGCGCGAATTTGGTGATCAGCACGACGACAAGGACGACTCCGGTGAAACAGGCGCCGAACGCGTTGATCACCCGGGCGCGGTGGATGCGTCGCCGCTCGGCCGGAGTGTCCGCGGTCGCGAGTTCCCGGTTCCAGTGCCGGACCATGCCCGCTTGGCAGAGGGTGAAGGAGGTGAACACGCCGACGATGTAGAGCTGGATCAGCCGGGTGGCCGAACCGTCGAAGGCGTAGATGAGCAGACCGGCGATCGCGGCGAGCAGGATGATGCCGTTGGAGAAGTTCAGCCGGTCGCCGCGGGTGTGCAGTTGGCGGGGCAGGAAGCGGTCCTGGGCCAGGATCGAGCCCAGCAGCGGGAATCCGTTGAACGCGGTGTTCGCGGCCAAGATCAGGATCAGCGCGGCGGCGGCTTGCAGGTAGTAGAAGAACACGGTGTGGTCGCCGCCGAAGACCGCGGCGGCGACCTGGGCGATCACGGTGCGCTGGGCGTCGGTTTCGCAGTTGCCGGGGAAACCGATCAAATCGCAGGGGTTCTCGGCGAAGTGCACCTGCGAGATCAGGGCGAGTGCGGTGATGCCGGTGAACATGGTGACCGACAGCGCGCCCATCGCGAGCATGGTGCGGGCGGCGTTGAGACCTTTGGGTGTGCGGAACGCGGGCACCCCGTTGGAGATCGCTTCCGCTCCGGTGAGCGCGGTGCAGCCGGAGGAGAACGCGCGCAGCACGAGAAACGCCAGCGCCAATCCGGTCAGGCCGGTCTGTTCGGGGTGGATGTCCAGGGCGGCGCTTTCGGCCACCGGCGGGTTCCCGCCGAGCGTGCGGGCCAGTCCGACCACGATCATGATCAGCACGCCGACGACGAAGGCGTAGGTGGGGATCGCGAAGGTGCGGCCGGATTCGCGCACCCCGCGCAGGTTCATCGCGGTGAGGAACACGATGAAGCCGAGGTTGATCGCCACCCGGTAGGGGTTGAGTTCGGGGATCGCGGAGATGATGTTGTCGACTCCGGCGGCCACCGACACGGCGACGGTGAGGATGTAGTCCACCAGCAGCGCCCCGGCCACGACCAGTCCGGCGGGGCGGCCGAGGTTGCGGGAGGCAACTTCGTAGGAGCCGCCGCCGCTGGGGTAGGCCTGTACCACCTGCCGGTAGGACAGCACCACCACGGTCAGCAGGACCACGACGGCGAGCGCGACCCATGGTGCGAGGTGCAGGAAGGTCAGCCCGCCGAGGGTGAGGATGAGCAGGATTTCCTGGGTGGCGTAGGTGACCGAGTACAGCGGGTCGCTGGCGAAGATCGGCAACGCCAGGCGCTTGGGCAGGAGGGTCTCGCCCAGTTTGTCGCTGCGGAAGGGGCGGCCGAGCACCAGCCGTTTCAGGATCGAGGTGACAGACGGCACCCCCGGAAGCCTAAATACACCGGGGTCACCCAGCCGGTCCAATCCCGTCGAGAAAGCATCAAAATCTGGCAGTGCGGCGTGTGTGTCATGTCAAGAATCACCGCGTCGCCCGTGCGCGTTGCGCCATCGCGCCTAACGTGTGGCGCCAACTATCCCGACGGCGGGAAAGGGGGAGCTACGGCCGGTGCCCGACCACCCCACAGCAGAGCTGGCCTGGCTGGTCAGCCAACCCTGCGTGGTCGAGGTCCTCGACGCCCTCACCGAAGCGCCCCGCACGCTCGCGGACCTGCATCGCCAGGTGCGGGCCAGTCGGCGGACGATCGCCTCGGCGCTGCGTCTCCTCGCCGCGGAGGGGGCGGCCCGCCGCCGCGGTCACTGCGGCAGCTGGGACAGCCGCCCACCGCCCTCGATCCGGTACGAACTCACCGCCACCGGTCGCGACCTCACCCGGCAACTGGACCGGTTGGAGGTCTGGACCGCGCTCTACCAGCACTACCTCGATCCTCCGCACACGACGACATCCAGGGGCGGCGGCGCCCGCCGCGGCCACCGGTAACGACGACTAGGGAAAGGACGGCGGTCATGTGGGCACCGATCTCCATCGGGCTTTTCATCGCATTCGTGGGAAATCTGGATCTCGGTCACGTTGGACGGGCGATCCCGTTCGGCATCGCCTGGCTGGTGCTGGTCACCGCGGTGGCGTATCGAGCCCGCCACCGGACTACCTGACCACCCCGGCATGAGCTACCTGGGGGACCATCCGCACACGCGGGTCCGGCACAGTGCGCCAAGCATCGTCCTCAGTTGCGGCCACGCAGTGGTGCCGCGTCTTGATGGCGCTGGGGAACCAGTACACCGAGCAGAAGCCGGGGGAATCGTGCTTCCTTCCCCGGGGGTCTCCGCGACGGCGGCGAGGAGGATGAGGGGATGGCATTGATTCGTCTGTCTGCTGTTGGCTCTTCGATGATCGA
>NZ_VTHK01000119.1 GCF_009765355.1 Amycolatopsis anabasis
GGAACTCCCGGGAGCGCGAAGTCGCCGGTCACCTTCGCCTTTCCGTTCTCCACCGGAACCTCGGCGACGAGCAGCGTGCCGGTGTTGGTGTTGTGGATGCGGACCCGGGTGAGGCCGTCCGTCGCGGGCACGAGTCCTTCGTCGATCGCGAACGGGCCGACACCGCTGGAGATGTTGCCGCAGTTGCCGGTGTGGACGACCTGGTCGAGCTCGACATCGACCTGCGCGAACGTGTAGTCGACGTCGGCGTCGTCACGTTCGGAAGGCGCGATGACGGCCACTTTCGAGGTGATCATGCGTGATCCGCCGAGGCCGTCGATCTGCAGCACGTCGGGTGTGCCCATCAAGCGCTTGAGGAGCAGGTCCCGCCGCGGCCCGGGCTCGGGAAGGTCGCGTTCGTGGAAGTACAGGCCTTTGCTGGTACCACCCCGCATCTGCACACACCGGATGGTCGCCTGCTCGCCGCTGGTCATGGTCGGTTCCTTTCGTGCCAGGCGTACCGGTCTTCGCGGGCACGCAGTTCCGGCAGCTCGAGCAGACCGGTGAATTCGTCGAACGTTCCGGGCGGGACGGTCGGGGGAGTGCCGGCCGCGGCGAGGCCGGACAGCACGGTCCGGACACCGGCGGTGGCGGCGAAGAGCGCGGTGACGGGGAAGAGGACGGCGGCGAACCCGAGTTCGGCGATCCGCCGGTAGCTCAGGTTCGGGGTCCGTCCGTCGTCGACCCAGTTGAACACGAGCGGGAGTTCGCCGACCAGCTCACCGGCGATGCGTTCGATGTCCGGTTCGGTCGTCGGCGCCTCGATGAACAACGCGTCCGCCCCGGCTTCCCGGTAGGTCCGGGCCCGCTTGATCGCCTCGTCGATCCCGTCGACGGCGATCGCGTCGGTCCGCGCGACGAGCACCAGGTCGGGGTCGCGGCGCGCGTCGACGGCGGCGCGGATCTTGCCCGCCATCTCGCCCGCGGCGATCAGTTCCTTGCCGCTCAGGTGACCACACCGCTTCGGGCTCACCTGATCCTCCACCTGGATCGCCGCCACGCCCGCCTGTTCGAGGACCGTCACTCCCACCCGGCGCAGGGGCGCCGCCCTGGAGAACGCGATCATTGATGCCACCTGGGAGGTGCTGGTCGAGCGGGGTTACAACGGTTTCACGTTCGAGGCCGTCGCGGCGCACGCCGGGACCAGCAAACCGGTGCTCTACCGGCGCTGGCCGCAACGCGCGGACCTCCTGATCGCCACACTCACCCGGCGCTGGCGTCCGCTCGAGATCCCTGACACCGGCAGCCTGCGCCAGGACGCCCTCACCCTGCTGCGCGCGGTCAACGCCGAGCGGGCCCGCACGGTGATGCTCATACGTATCCAGTTGGCGGACTACTTCCGCGAGACCGGCACCAACTTCAGTGATCTGCGCAGCCGCCTGCGCCTCGCGGACGAGACACCCCCCTTCGCGCAGCTCGTCGACCGCGCCGTCGAGCGCGGCGAGCTTGCCGGGGTGCCGCGGTCCGAACGCGTGGTGAACCTGCCCTTCGACCTGCTGCGCCACGACATGCTGCTGGGCACGGGCGCGGTGCCGGACGAGACGATCGTCGAGATCGTGGACGCGGTGTGGCTGCCCCTGCTCGGCCTGACGCTCCACGGCACGCAGACACGACGCTGAGCGCCCGCAAACGCATCCTCGGCCGGAAGCAAACACCGAACTTCGAACCGTCTCCTGAGGCCACGGTCGGCACGAACGCCGGATCATCCAGCAACGCATCCACAGCCGCCAACTCGGCAGGCAACCTCAGCAACTCAGCTGGGAGCGTCGCCTCCCACAGCGATACCTGACCGCCTACAGTACGGAACACGATGGCCTCGATCCCTTCTCGCCCAAGGGGTCGAGGCCATCCTCCCGCTGACCAGACGCCGCCCAGCGGACCGCCACGCGGCAACTTTTTCAGGTCGAAGTATCTAGTGCCCTGGAAGGCGACAATCGTGTCCTACCGGGGCGATCACACCCTGCGAGAGCCGACCGTTGCGATCACCGCGGCGCAGTACCGCTGCTCTACCCCGCGACCGGAAGGACGGGATTTGACTAGGTGGGACGAGGTATGCAACGACGACTTCGGCCGGGTCGTGGACCAGGCGATCGGACGCGCGCTCAACGAGGTCGCCGCTAAGGCTGGATGCCGACCGCTACGTTGGCACTTCGCGGCATTACGCAACGTACTCGAGGGCTACGCCGAAGATCTGCCGGAGTCCGAGATCGGAAACACTCTGCGGGCGTGGGGCGCACTGCTCGAGCTGGAGCACGTGGCCTGGCCGATGCCCGGCTGCACGGAATACCGCGGAAGCGTCGGGATGCATCGGGTGCTGATTTGGGGCGTAACCGATCGGAAGCGCCGGGACGCAGACCAACCTCCGCCAACGACGGTCTGACCCCAGCACCCCAGGATGGGCGGCACCAGAGGTAGACCGTCGAGCCCTCCGGCGGGGTGGTGCACTCGGTCCAGGTTGGCGTGGTTGTGTTCGCGGGCGGCCCGCAGTATGTGCATCCTGAGCGACGGGTCGACGTGTCCGGCCAACGTCCGTGCGCCCGCGTCGTCGGAGGTCTTGCAGCAGTTGGTGTCCTGACCGGGGTGCTGGCGTCGGTCAGCGATCTGGGCTGCTTGACGCGCGGGGCTCGGTCACGGGGACTTCGATTCGGCCAAGCTGGCGACGTGGGTGGCGGGCTGCTCGTCCTGGTCGGCCTGTATGTCGGCTACTACGGCGTCTACGAGTTGCGGCTGTTCCACGGCGGCGGGGCCGCCTCGACCCCGTCGTCGACGCCGCCGGAACCGTGCAATCCGCGCTCGCGGACTGGATCGGCGCCATCGGAGTCGTCCCCTCCGTGCTCGCGTTCGCCGTTCTCGTCGGGGCAGGCGTGGCCGTGCACCGCATCCGCTCCCGGACCCGCCGATAACCCAAGACCGAGGGTGAGGTCGACTCCGCCGCGGTGACGCGATCCCGCTCCCGCTTTATTGCACTAGGCAACACTTGCATGGTGCGATGTCAGTGAGCGGTCAGCGGGCCGCGGTGACCGTGCGGAAGGCGGTGAGAGTGATCGATGGCACTGCGAGACGAGGAAGAACGCATACTCGCCGAGATCGAACACCAGCTGGCCGAGCAGGAACCCGCGCTCGACCATCGGCTTGACGAGTTGCGGCCGGTGCGGTTTTCCGGCGCGGTTCTGGGCGCCGGGGCGGTGCTGGCCTCGCTCGCTGCCGGGCTAATGTCCATGATCTTCGGTGCTCAGACTGGTTCTCCGCTGTTCATCGTGGTCGGCGTGCTGCTGGCCACGGTGGTGCCGACCGGTGTGCTCTGGCGCGCGTGGATCCGGCGGCTGCGCTGACCGCGTTGCCGGTATCAGGCGTGGCTCGGGTTCTTGATGAGGGTGGTGGATTTGCCCGCCACGGTCGCGGCGACGTAGCGATCGATCCAGGGCAGGCGCGCCAGGCGCAGGGCCGCGCGGCGTATCCGCAGTTGCAGTGTGGACTCGGGCAGGAACCAGCGGGCGCTGGCGCGGCCGATCTTCTGCTTGTCTTCCACCACCGGACGCCAAAGCTCTTCGTACCGGGCCAGTGCCTGATCGATCGATTGCTCCCGGGTCAGCTGGTCGGCCAGCAGGTACGCGCCCCCGATGCCCAGCGAGGCGCCTTGACCGGCGAGCAGGGAGACCGCGTGGCAGGCGTCCCCGAGCAGCACGACGCGTCCCTTGCTCCAGCGGGGCATTTCGATCTGCGCGACCTGGTCGTAGTAGATCTCCGGTGCCGGTGGGCACTGGTCGAGCGCGCGGGGCACCACCCAGCCCAGCTCGCCATAGACCTGGCGCACGGCCGCCCGGGCGTCGTCGGGTAATGCCGGGTCCAGCGTGCGGTGCAGGGCGAAGGAGGCGACGCGACCGTCGCGCAGGGCGTAGAAACCCATCTGCTTGCCCGCGGTGTCGGTGAGGCAGGCCCGGGTCCCGACCGCGGCGTTGATGTCCGGGGCGTCGAAGGAGAAGGCGGCGGTGTGAAATCCGAGGTAGCGGAAGAACCGCGACTCCTCCCCGAACACCAGCCGGCGGACGGTCGAGTGGATGCCGTCGGCGCCGACGAGCAGATCCGCCTCCAGAGTCGCCCCGTCGAGCGCGACCCGGACCGTGCCGCCGTGTTCGGTCACCGCGACCGGACCGGCCCCGAACCGCAGCTCGACTCGCGGTGGCAGCGCCTCGCGCAGTACGCGCTCGAGGTCGGGCCGCATGATGTTGAGCAGGGGCCCGCTGGCGAACTGCGTGGGCCGCACCCGGGTCCGCCGGCGACCGTGCTCGTCGAGCAGGCTCGCCTCATCGACGTGATAGGCGACTTCCTCGATCGCGGGGAGCAGGCCCATCGCCTCGACCGCGTCGTAGCCCGGCCCGAAGAAGTCGATCATGTATCCCTGCGACCGGGGGCCGGGTGCCCGCTCCAGCAGCACGACGTCGCCGCCGAGCGTCGATATCCGGTTCGCCAGGGTCAGCCCGGTGATTCCCGCCCCGCAGATCACTACTCTCATCGAGGAACCTCCCTCACTGTGCCTCGTTGACCAGCCTGCGCAGGACGGCTTTCACCGGACCGGATGCCCGGCCGGTGCCCAGTCCGCGATGCAGGAGCAGGCCGTCGAGCGCGGCCGTCAGGACGGCGGCGGTCTCATCCGGCGCGGGCACCCTGTGCTCGCCCAGCCAACGGCTGAACCGCTGCCGGAATCCGTCGACCAGTTCGCCGATCTGCTCGCGCAGCTGCTCGTCCCGCCCGGCCGCCAGGTACGCCTCGATGGACAGCAGCGACATCGGGTCGGCCCCGGTGTACTGGTCGATCGACGCGAACATCGCGTCGATCGCATCGGCCGGGGTGGCCGCGGTGTCCAGGACAGTGTCCACTTCGGACAGTATCTGTCGCATGAGGCCGACCACGGCCTCGCGCAGCAACACCGGCATGGACGGGAAGTGGTAGTGCACCACGCTCGGCGTTACGCCCGCGCGTTCGGCCAGGATCCGCGTGCTCACCGCTGTCCAGCCGCGCTCGGGGATGAGTTCGGCCGCCGCGGCCAGCAGCCGTTGCCGCACTTCGTGTCCGCGCGCCGCCGCTGGAGTGGTCGCCATGTTCCCTTCCCGTAGGGCGGATGCCCTGATCGAACGTCCTGTACGACTGCCCTGATCGTACGGCGAGGCCACGTTGAGCGCAAACGTCGGGCACGACGCTCGGTCACGCGAACACTTCATCGACTGAACCGGTGCTCCGAGACGCCTGCGGTATGCCAGTTCGGGTGCCGTTCTTGCGCGTGGCACGAACTTCGCGCTCAGCCGGTACGCGGAATGGCGCGGCCCGGTAATGCGTGCGGCTCGCTGCGTGGTGACCGTTACGGCCGTTTTGTCCCGGTCGCGTGTCGAGTACCCTGACACGCCGTGCGGGATCACTTTGCGGTGCATCGCTGGGAGCGGGACGAGCCGCGCTTGGTGCTGCTCGCAGCGCCCCCGGCTACCGGCGACGGGGCCGGGGTGCGAGGCCGCGTTGCCGCCTATCAGCACCTGCTGGCGTGGACGGGCCCGGTGATGATCTCGCCGGAGTGGCTGCGCCTGACCGTGGCCGCGATCGGTTGGGTCCGGGACATCACCGATGCGCAGTACACGCGTTTGCTGAGCGAGTTGACCGCGCAACTCCACGGGCAGACGTATCCGCCGCTGGAGTTGGGGCTGGCACATCTGGGGCACTCCGCGGTGTCGTTGAACGTGCAGGACGTGGTGCCGGTGGTCGAGTGGGCCGTAGCCGCCGAAGCCGCAGCCCGGCAGGTGCTCGGCTCGTCGGTCGAAGTGTTCGACTGGCCGCGCTTCGGGATCGCCTACGCGCGGGGTATGGCCACCCGGTCGGATCTGCTACCGCGGATTGTGGCCGCGAACCAGTCCCCCGAGCTGCGTGACTCTGTCGCGGTGTGGCCGGTTGAGCGGCTGCTCGTCGCCGAGCTGTGCCAGGATGCCCGACGCCGCGCCTACCGATGGACCGTTCGCGACACGATCCCGATCGCCACACAGCACAAGGCCGTCGGGTCAGTCAACGTCACGCCGGGCGTGAACGCACGGCAGACGGGTATTTCCGCCGAATAGTCGCGCTGGCGTGTTTCGATGGTGCGGAGCAGTCGGCTGAGCAACCGCTCGGGCATCGACCCGACGCAGGACGGATCAACGCCTATTCTTGATCTACTCGGGCCGGTAGCCCGGTTTCCGGCATCGGCGCGTGGGGTCGAGGCAGTGCGGATTCCAGCCATCTCCTTGGTTTGATACCGCGTGCCGGTGCTGTCCACCGCTCCAGTCGGAGCAATCTCCGGGTTGTCGTCGAGCGCTACGCGCATCCGGTCGATGACGCTTTTCAGTGGCTGAGAGGGTTCGGACGCCACAACAACGTCCGCCGTCGCTGCCTCGACACTGTACCGGCTGTGCGACGAGGTTTCCCGATGGCGGCCTCACCTGGCGGGGTAATCGCTCGGCACTCCCGGCGTTCTCTCGCCGATGAACCACGGCGCTGAACACGACTTGTCGTTTGTTGCGGAGGGATGATGTCGAACGAGCGAGAACGCGGGGTACTGGATGCGAGCGAAAAACGGATTCATGCCATCGTGAGGGACGACAATCTCAGTACGAAAGTGATAATCAGGATCACCAGCAGGAAAACGGCAGCCGTCGTGTATAGCCAGTGCGTTGCCGATCGATACCCGCTTCCGCTCGCGGCGAAGGCTCGCACCAACTCTGGATCGTCGGCCACGGTAGTGATCGATCGAATTGAGAGCTCGGTCCACGGCTTTCATGAACGACTTCAAGCGCACGACAAGAATTCCGCAGGATCGCACATCTATCCTGCCACCAGGAGTGCGATGGCTTGGTTTGATCAAGTCCACCCCCATTCGGGTGGTGGATGGCAGTAAAATAGTTAACCCCTTGGAGGTGCAATGCGAGGCAAGGCTCACGCGTACACGTTCGCGCTGGCGGCATCTACCCTTGCAGGGCTCGCGCTGACAGCGGCACCGGCCGCCGCTTCCCCACTTGCGTCAGCGGCGGCTGCGCCACGGCAAGCGCCCAGCTCTTCGGATCTGTCGCACGTTCGCGCGCGTTGCGGCGGATATCTCGACTTCTATGGCACGAACGTCAACATTCGAGAATACCCTCGCCTCAACGCGCGGATCCGGGGAACCGGGAACCCCTATGATTGCTGGGCGCAGGACTACGAGACCAACGGCGACAGGGCATGGTGTCCAATTACCAACACGTATATCGACCGATGGTCACACGGATACAACGTCCGCACATTCGTTTTCGGTTTTGTCAATTGGTGCTACCTCGGAGTCCCGGGATAAGGCTCGTTGGCCTAGGCGGTGCCTGACCATGCCGCCATGTCCAATTGATCATGACCTGGTTCCGGATTTGGCCTCTGCTTCGGGCGCACCGTCCTGCGGTTGGTCGCCTCATCTACGACCCGGGGCTTGGTGCCAGCGATCCTCGTGAGCGACACGGTCAAGGTCGCGAGTCGTGATCTCGAAAGCCGAATCTTTCCGGGGTCGCGGGCGGAACTGCTGCATCGCCTGGCGCTGTACCGCCTCGCCCGCTACCGGCAGGAACGCCTGACCAATGCGTGAGACGCGGCTCCTCGTGGGTGCAGTGGTTGCAGTGCGCCGATGGTTCCCGCGCGGTATCGGGCGTTCGGTGGCACGGCCCCAAACGGCTTGGGGCGGTGAGTTCCGCTGTCGGCGCGAGCGCGTCAGGTTGCGCGACGATTACGGCGGCGTGTCAGCACTGGCCTAGATCTTTGTCCTATGCAAACCTTGCGGGGTGCGCAGAATGATGTCCGTTTCGGTCGAGACAG